>CAZFCF010000001.1:0-415815 GCA_964517685.1 uncultured Gammaproteobacteria bacterium
AAATACAAAAAAACTTTTCTACTTTAAGAATTTACTCTCAAGTTAGAAAACAGATTGTGAAAGTCGCAAACGACTTTTCGGCCGAATCTTGCCGTAATGTATTACTTGATACTGAAGTAGCGAGACAATCAATTTTAAAGATTCCAAATGAAGGTAATGTGGTCGTGAAATTGCAACGTGTAGGTAAGAAGAATATGACAGAGATTATTCACTGTTACAGACTCCCGTATAAAGAAGAGGCAGGAAGAGAATTTCAACTTCTGATAGACGGCAAGGTTGTAATAAGAAATGGAAATTCTCAAGAACCATACTTTAGAATGGGGGATATTGCAGCTCCTATACTCGATCATATAGATATGGTGATTAACGTAGGCCTTAATGGTCAGAAAAGAGCAGAACTTGTTCAAGGATTTATAAAGGCTGCTTTCGATAAAGACGATGATCAATTAAAGGATTTATCACAGGGTCAATATATAAACACTCGTGGTGCATATAGTTATACATTAACTCCTAAAGAAAGAAATCGTTATAGGCATGAAAATGCTCTAACCATAGTTTTAGAAGTACTGTTCAAACCTCCTGAGTATTCTATAAAAAGTATCAAAGTTCTTAATGAAAAAAGTAAAGAAGAGTTAGAAGCCGCTGCAGTTAGGCTTTTGAACTGTGGAGCAATTCCAAATATGGACAATGTTTTAGAAGCTGCCATTAAAAAGGGTTACCTAAATCTTGTTGAAGCTTTAATTGACAATAATCTAGCCACTGAGCCGGCAAAGTATGTTTGCACAATAGGTGAGCAAAATTTAGTTAAAGGTAAAAAGAAAGTAATTATCGGTAATGTTTTAGATTTAGCAAAAGTACATAAACAAGAAAAAATAGCAGCATTATTACAAAAACAACTTAACATGCAACCACATCTTACAGATCACTCAAGCATTATTCTTGACACAGATGCTTTTAACTAGTGGCAAGCAAAGATCTCTCACTAACAGGCTTATAAAGCTTAGTGATGTAATCTCTAATCATACGGTCAGCACCGAAATCTCTACTAACTTGGTCGATTGAAGCTTTCATCATTTCGACCCACTGCTGTGGAATACCTGCTCCGTCACGATTGTAATAAAGAGGTATAACTTCTTTCTCTAGTAAGTTGTAGAGAATTCTACTCTCTTCTAACATAGCTTGGTTTTGATCTGGGTTATGAGAAGGTGTTATGCTCCAACCAACTTCTGGATTGTAACCTTCAGCCCACCAACCATCTGGAATCGATAGGTTGAGAGCGCCATTGATACCAGCTTTCATACCACTGGTACCGCAAGCTTCCATATTAATGATTGGTGTATTTAACCAAACATCGACGCCACGCACTAACATACGCGCCAGACTCATGTTGTAGTTCTCTAATATAATCAAGCGACCAACAAATTCTTTATCAAAAACTTGATGATAAATCGATTGAATAATTTCCTTAGCGTGAGTACCTGCTGGGTGTGCTTTACCTGCAAAGACAAAAGTTACTGGTTTGTCAGTGCTTCTGAGAATAGCTTTGAGCCTCTCAATATCACTGAATAGTAAATTTGCTCTCTTGTACTCTGCAAATCTTCTGGCAAAACCAATCAGCAAGGTATCTTTATTGAAGCCATCAAGAATACTCTTGATCACATCTATATCAATACCATTGCGCGTATAGTCAACAATGATTTTTTGTTTCGAGTAGTCGATGAGTGCTTGTTTAGACTCTTGATGTTTCTCCCAAATTTTATTACTTGGGATATTTTGAATCTTTCTAGACTTGCTATAGAGACCATTATCAACGCAAAGATTATAAATACCTTCGCTCATCCAACTCTCTATATGCACTCCATTAGTAACAGCCATGAAGTCATCTCTTCTATCGGCTATTAGAGGTTTCCACATATCATAACTAACATGTTCATGTAGTACTGATACTGCATTTGCTTTGCTACAAAGCTTGAGTGCAAGTACCGTCATACAGAAGTTATACGGATCTGAATCTTGGGCACCTAATTCTAAGAATTTCTCAATAGGAACATTAAGCATTGAGAATGTGTGTGCAAACATTTCTTTGATTAAGTCGTTCGAGAATACTTCATTACCTGCTGGTACTGGAGTATGAGTCGTGAAGACTATTGCAGGCTTGATTGCTTTACAAGCTGCTTCAAATGAGAAGCCTTGTTGCATTAAACGTCTGATTTGCTCAACGGTAATAAAGGCACAATGACCTTCATTTAAGTGGTAAACAGATGGTTCAAGATTTAGAACATCTTTTAGTAATCTAATTCCAGCGATGCCGATTACTATTTCTTGTTCTATTCTTGCTCTTCTATCTGCTACATAAAGTCTTGCAGTAATAGAACGGTCTTGTTCTTTGTTCTCGTCGATATTTGTATCGAACAAAAATAGTGGTACTCTACCAACTTGAACCCAGAATACTTTTGTCCAGACAGTTCTATCAGGGAATTCCACAGGAATTTTTACCGGTTCACCAAATTGATTCAGTAGAACCTTTAATGGTAGATTACTCCAATCATAATTAGGATAGTGTTCCATTTGATAACCATCTGGATTAATTTCTTGAATAAAATAACCATTGTGGTAGAAAAGTCCTATGCCAATTAGATTTACATCTAAGTCAGAAGAAGTTTTTAAGTGATCTCCAGAAAGTATACCTAAGCCACCAGAGTATATTGGTAAGGATTCATGAATACCATACTCCATTGAAAAGTAAGCTATGACTGGTTTTGATGAGTCTACTAATTCAGTATGACCTTTCATGTACTTCTCATATTTTTCAGAAGCTTTGTTGTAGTTAGCCATGAAGTCACGATTTTGTTTGAGTTTCTCAAACTCAGTATAAGGAATGCTTTTTAGCAATCTTACTGGATTGTGATCTAAGTAATGCCAGAGCTTAGGATTGATTTCTCTGAATAATCTCTTAGCATCATTATCCCAAGACCACCAGAGGTTATGAGCGATTTTGTTTAAGTTCTCAAGTCCCTGTGGTAGAGGAACATCAAGTTCTAAGCAGCGCATCAAAGCATTGGAGGATGCTACCTGGCATTCAGCTTGTTTGAAAGGATTTCTATCAAAATGTTCTTTAGATGAAATAGCTCTGTCATAAGCTTTTGCAAGTGCAATGTCATAAGCAGCTATATAAGATTCATAAATTGTTTTCCAGTCGATCTTACTGCGTAATTCTTTAACTGTAGATTTAAGATCTTTAGTTTTTTGAGTTACTAGCTCATTAAGTAAGCTTGCGAAAGTTTGCACATCTTGTTCGTGAGTTTTATTTCTTCTTGGAAGTACTCTAACTAGTGATCTCCAATCTCCTTCTAGTGTGTGTATCCATTGACCGAAGCCTGATAAGTCAGAAGTTATTGTAGGTATACCATTAACTGCGCTTTCAAGTGGTGTATAGCCCCAAGGCTCATAGAATGAAGGGAATAGAGTTAAGTCTGCGCATCTAAGTATCTCGCTATAACTCATATTGAAAATACCATCAGAGCCATCTAGATAAAGAGTTGAATAAATTACTCTCACATTTGAGTCATTATTATCAAGACCGAAATGTTTGCATGAATTTAAAATTGCATCATGATCTGGATCATGAACTGGAGTAATAGCAATTGGTTTTTTGTTTGAACCCTCTGGTCTTGACCACTCGTAATTTTGGACTTTGCGTTGATCTGCCGCAACTAAAATTAAAACTACGATTGGTGTACTACAGTTAGATTCGCGGAGCATGTTTTTTAATTTTGCAACGCTCTCTATAACTAGGTCGTAGCCTTTGTTCTTAAATTCATATCTGCCGGAACTTACTAAGACTTTGGTTTTGTCCGAGAGTTTTTCTTGGAGGAAATCACCACAAATGCCCAGAAGTTTTTTGCGTAGTTTACTAACTTCTGATTTTTTAATATCAGGTACATCTCCTGTGTTAAGACCATTGTAAACAACTACATCAGGTCTTCTTGAGAGAACTAAGGCAGCTTCTCTTGCAGTGAAGTCACTAACTGTAGTGAAACAGTCAGCTTGTCTTGCAGAGATGCTTTCAATAGAGTGCTTACTTCTAACACCATATCTATAAGCTTTCTCAGTTACATTGTGACCAAGTTCTACTTCTGTATAATAAAGAGGATTGTTCTGCGCAAGCGATCTTCCCAAGACTGTTGCATGGGTAGACATTACTGTACCAACACTTGGTAGATTACGTTTTAGGTAAAGAACACCGGCTCCTGACATCCATTCATGGAATTGAGCCACTGCATTGTCGCTGCTTTCCAGCATTGATTCAACAATGACTTCTATAACTTCAGCGCAACTAGTAGAGAATAAAATTGGTTCTACATAGTCCCAGCTTCCTTCATGCGAATCTACACCATACTCTTCCCAGAAGGCATAAAGTAATCTTTCCACATTGAATTTTTCTTTGAAGCCACCAACCAAAATAGTGAGAGGTTTACCTGGAACATTCCAGCGCCCAAATCTGCATGGTAAGTTGATTTGCTCAAGGTATGGTTGAAGCTTGCTGAAAAATTCATTCTCGCATTCTTCAAACTCTGCATCTTGTCCAAGATCTGGACCCATGGTGATATAGCCATCGCCAAATATTTTTACTGCTTGTTCAGCCTTGGTCGATATAACTGTATGGATTCCGCCTACTTTATTACAGACCTCCCAACTCACTTCAAATAAATACTTCATACTAAAACTCTTGCCTCTATACTTTTCTCGAAATCCTTCAAAACATTTTGGTAATTTATGTAAGCCTCATAGGGACTGCCATAGGGATTGAAGTATTTATGTACATCACCATCTGAGAACCATTTGGTACACATGTAGTAGAAATGGTCGGAGGTTTGTAATGACTGCCAAGTATCAATTATTCCTTGATCTCCAGTGCGATAAACCCTATCCTCTAATGCAAAAATTGCATCTAGAGAATCATCTTGTAAATAGTTTCCTTTCCAGGCAGTTAAATCTCTTTCAGTATCTGCCCAAGAAATATAATAAGGAGCATCAATACTGTCCATTACGGGATACTTCGCACTAACTTCAGCAGGAGTATTAAATTCGAAACTTGGATGTCTCATTATATGTTCTGGAAGTACTTTGAGGAATTCAAATATTCCAGTCTCTGCCCATTGATGTTCACCAAAGGTTTCATAGTCCATGAATAAATTTATAGTGTTTGCATTGCCATCTAAACCATGAACCCATCCAGAGAATTTTTCTGCAGTTAATGGAAAATCATTCCATTGATGATTTGAGAATCTGAAAGCTATATCATCAGAGAGTTTATAGTTCTTAAGTAAAAGCTTTATGTTATTGCAATTGACTGGTTTGTAGACGAAGTTAGGGCTTTTCCAGCCCAGGATTTTTTCTATGCCTTCAGCAAGAATTGTATTAAAGCCTAAAGACTCAGCAATGTAAGCTATTTCATTGTTGTAAATAAGCTCAGTATTTCTATATGACTTTGGTGAGTAATTAAATTCTGTTTCAATCAAGTGTCTTTGTTTTTCTACTTGCTTGATAAATTCTTTCTTTGAAAAAAGAAATGAGAGACTGTGATAATAAGTTTCACAGAGTATTTCAACACAACCAGTTGCTACTAGTTCTTTGAATGAATCTAATACTTCTGGGCAAAATCTTTTCATTTGCTCAATTGCAACACCGGTTATCGCATAAGAAATTCTGAAACGACCTTCGTGTTTCTTGATTAGGTCGAGCATTAGTTTATTGGTTGGTAGATAACACTTGTGTGCAACCTTTCTCATGATTGCAGCATTAGCCTCATCATCTTCATAAAAATGTGAGCGATTAATGTCAAATATCGTGTATTTGCGCAACCTTTTAGGTTGATGAACTTGGAAATAAAAGCAAACGCTTGGCATGGACTAATTTTAGCTTATTGTCATTGCGAGCATAGCGAAGCAATCTCCCTGCACGGAATGGATTGCGACGTCGGACTTCGTCCTCCTCGCAATGACAAGTAACTAATATATAGACAGCGATACCCCTATTATAGTTTCACTAATTCATCATAAAGATGAATAGTTTTTTGAGCGGACTTTTCCCACTGTATATGTTTTAATTCTTCGGCAGCTCTAGTATTTAATTCTTTCTGTAAAGCGGGATACTTTACTACGCTGTATATTTGATTAGCTAATTCTTCAATATCCCAGAAATCTACTTTTAATGCACTGTTTAGGACTTCTGCAACCCCTGACTGTTTGGAAATAATTACAGGTACATCGAAAAGAATCGCTTCAAGTGAAGAGATTCCAAAAGGCTCAGAGACACTGGACATAACATAGACGTCGGAAATATGAAAAAGTTCTTCGACTTCTAATCTATTTAAGAACCCGGTGAAATGTACATTCCTGCCTATCTTTAATTCAGCAGCTCTTTCAATTAATCTATTGATCATATCGCCAACACCGGCAATGACAAAGCGGATATCTTTATCTTTTTGCAGAATCTTGGCAGCAGCTTCTAAGAAATAATCTGGACCTTTTTGATAAGTTACTCTGCCAAGGAAAAGGACAATTTTTTCATCCTCGGTTTTTTTGAATTGGTTTACTTGGTGATTAAATTTTTCTTTGGAGACTGCATTGTGAACGACTTTAATTTTGTGAGGATTAATACCATAGAAATTTACAATGCAATTCTTTGTGTAATTGCTTACAGCAATGATTTGATCAGCTTCTTGAAGACCATGCTTTTCGATATCATAAATTTCTTTGTTTACAAAGACCCCGCTTCTATCTGTTTCAAGAGCGTGTACGTGATAGATCAGTGGTTTCTTACTAGCTTTTCTTGCTTCAATCCCTGCAAGTATTGTTAGCCAATCATGGCAATGAATAATGTCATGAGGAGTCTCAGCGCCAATAATTCCAGCGATGAAAGAGTAGCGAATTACTTCGCTCATTAAGTTTGGACCATACTGACCACTAAGTTTGAATTTATAAAAATGTTCATTCTCTTCTGCATGAATTTTATGATCTTCAAGTTTGTGTAAGTACTGTTGATAAAGGGTTTCGTTAATATAAGGATGTACTAAGGCATCTACTTTGATGAAATTTATTTCTTTTAAAAATTTTTCATAACTGTAATGTTGATGAACTGATTTAAGTTCTACTTCTGCACTATTAATAAGGCTTACGTGACTGCTAAGATTTTTTGGAATTGTTGGTAGAACGAAATTAACCTTTACTCCAAGTTCTACTAATGCTTTTGTAAGGTCATAACATGCAACTCCTAGCCCTCCACTTATGAAAGGAGGAAACTCCCAGCCGAACATTAAAATTTCTTGATTCAAATTTCTCTTTTAATTTTTGTTAGAGTAACGTTAGGGAAAGGGCAAGCACATTCTAAGTCTCGCTCATAATAGAAATCATAATAAATTTTTTCTATATCTTCCGGCTTATTTATACATATTATATTTTCTTTAATGATTCCATTCCTAATAATTCGTGTTTTAACTATTCGTATCTTTTCTTGATACGGATAAGATCTTGATGTGGATAAGGTCTCATAGAAGAGTTTTTTCGGCAATAGAAAAATTACTAGTTAAGAGTTATATTTGATTTATGGAAGCAACTTTGGAACAAAGAACGCAGGACGATCCTATTAAAGTTGATGAAACTAAATTATTAGAAAGAGAATGGATAGAAGTAAATGGCTTAGGCGCTTACTCATCCAATAATTTACTCAACTGTAATACTCGTAAATATCATGGTTTGCTGGTAGTCCCAGCAGCGACTATTGCTGAAAGGCAAGTTTTAATTTCTAAATTTGATGAATATATTTTAGTGAATGATCATAAATATTTTCTTGCTCATCATTATTACGAGCCTGGTGTAAAAATTCCTTTACAAGAAAGTGAAAAAGTTAGTTTTTATTTTAGTCAGGACTTGAATCCTAAATGGGTTTATGATTTCCAAGATTTTAAATTGACCAAAGAGATCATTATGCCTTGGGGTGAGCATACTACTTTGATTAAATATAGTATTAGTGGTGCACCAAGAGGCAATGTCAAACTTTTCCTTAGACCATTATTGGCTTTCAGAAATTTTCATGCCATATCTAAAGAAAATAATTCAGCTAATTTAAAAACCGAACATCATGATGACTATATAAAATTTAAACTCTATCAAGAGAGTCCAGAACTTTTTATTCAATCTAGCACTCCAGCTTTATATATTGATGACATTGCTTGGTACAAAAACTTTCATCTGAAGCTTGAGAAAGACCGTGGTTACGACTTTGTAGAGGATTTAGCTTCTCCTGGTTCTTTTGAAATAGAACTGAGCTTGCAGAAAAATACTATTGTCTCCGTGTCAACAATGGAGCAAAATATTTCAACTCTAAATACTCTTTGGAATTTTGAAATAAAACGCCGTAGCAATTTTGAGAAACATACTTTTCGTTCAGCGCTCAGAGATTTTACTCTAACGCTTTTTGGTTTGAATAAAGATGACTTTGCGGTGAAAATTAAAAGCGCTGCTCTGAAATTTATTGTTAAGCCGGATATAAATAGCTTTTCGGTTATAGCTGGCTATCCATGGTTTGGTGAGTGGGGTAGAGATACCATGATTTCCTTACCGGGACTGCTTTTAGAGACTGGTTATGAAAAAATCTATTTGCATACACTAAGAAGATTTTTGGATTACAAAAAAGATGGTTTAATTCCAAATATAATTGGCAAGAGTAAAGAAGATTCTGCTTATAATTCAGTGGATGCTTCATTGTGGCTCTTCTGGACAATACAACAGTTCCTTTATGTGGATAAAGATTATGCTTTAATACGTGATCATTTTTGGGACGATCTCAAAGATATTTTTACTTGCTATGTTGCAAGTATTCCTCCTCATGTTAAATACCATCCTAATGGTTTGGTTGAATCAGGTTCTGAAACTGACTCTATGTCATGGATGGATGCTTGTGTGGATGGTAAGTCTGTTATCCCAAGATATGGTTTCTTGATTGAAATAAATGCTCTTTGGTATAACGCTGTGTCTTTTGTTGCTGAGCTTGCTACCAGATTTAAAGATCCAATTCAAGAAAGAGCTGAGCAAATTAAGCAAGCTATTCAAGATTCTTTTGTCCCAACTTTTTATTTACCTGAATATGGTTACTTTGCTGACTATGTGAGAAATAATGAAGTTTGCAGTCAATTGCGACCAAATCAAATTTTTGCATTATCAATGCCTTACTCTGTAGTGCCTGAGGCTATTGCAGATCAAGTGCTTAATGCTATCGACAATGAATTACTAACACCTTTTGGTTTAAGAACTCTGTCTCCGAATGATCCTGATTTTTGTCCAAAATATCAAGGTGACCAAAAACAAAGAGACAAGGCTTATCACAATGGAACCGTTTGGCCATGGCTATTAGGAGCTTATGGTGAAGCTGTATTGAAAAATGCTAGTCAAGCAACTGTTGCTAGAGAGAAGATCAAGATTCTAATTGAAAACTTCGAGTTACATTTTAAAGAAACTGGTATTGGTTCTATTTCAGAAATCTTTGATGCTACAGAGCCATACTTAGCTAGAGGTTGTATTGCTCAGGCTTGGTCTGTGGCTGAGATTCGTAGATTGATGTTGTTACTGGAATAAACGCAAGGCTCATTTAAATACAGGCTTAGCAACATTCATCCATGTTTCGCTTCTGCGGATTCAAACTGCGTTCGTTCGGTCTTCGTCTCTTTTCGGTCCAAGAAGTGGACACGCTCAAAGGACTCAGTTCCTCACTTACTTGTTTTCATCACGCAAGGCTCAAAAATTACTTCATGTTACTAAGCCTATATTTAAATGAGCCTTAGAAGCGTAAATTTGATATGAATATGAGATGAGGCAAATGAGCTTGGGAAGCAAATCAACGAGCCGCGTAGTTCGCGAATCTATATATTTTAAGTAAATCATTCGGTCGCGAAGCGTTATATAAGGCGAGTTTGATTTGCTCTAAGCGAATGTAGCCGAATCCATATGAAATATCACTTACGCGATAAGGTTTATTTAAATATAGATGCTGGATTGGATAATTTCCGTAAAATCAAAACCGCAAGCTTGATTCTTTCTGGAATCGAGTCAATAAGCACAAACTCTTCTGGTGAATGGATCTTACCGCCGCGCACGCCGAGGGTATCAATATTAGTTAGTCCATGTTCATGGAGGTTATTGCCATCACAGCAGCCCCCAGTATCTCGTAAAGGAAGTTCTATATTTAACTGTGCAGCACAGTCTTTAATTAAAGCAATTAGCTCATCAGTCTTTTGATCAGGAATTTTTGGCTTGCGATTGAAGCTACCATGTAGCTTTATTTCAGAACCAGGATATTTTTTCTCTAACTCTTGAGCGAAGTTTTTCAATTCATTTTCGGCAAATTTAGTATCCTCG
The DNA here is from genome assembly GCA_964517685.1 of uncultured Gammaproteobacteria bacterium. Classification (GTDB taxonomy): domain Bacteria; phylum Cyanobacteriota; class Vampirovibrionia; order LMEP-6097; family LMEP-6097; genus CAYQSL01. The sequence continues at coordinate 10,416 of CAZFCF010000001.1, forward strand.
GTCTCGGTAATTCTAATATTCACGCCAAGAATGCATAAATCTGGAACTGCATTTAAAGCCCCACCACCACTGATCTTGCCGACGTTAACTATGAGATTAGAATTCTTGTGATTTAAGTCATGAAGTTTTTGTGATAATTCTGCAGCAATGATAATGGCATTAACTCCTTCTGTGAAATTTCTGCCTACGTGTGCTGGTTTGCCTTTGATTATGAATTGAAAATTTCCTGTACCTTTTCTACGGTAAGCAATAGAACCATCACTAAGACTTGGTTCGAATATCAAAGCTAAGTCATTAGTTTGTGCAAGCTCCGCAAAATATTTACTGGAACCTGGTGAACCAATTTCCTCATCTGTATTGAGAAAAACCTGCCAAGATATTTGAGCTGCTTCAGGAAGTTTCTCGAAATATTCTAAAGCTTTACAAATCACTAAGAGACCACCTTTAAGGTCGGCAACACCTGGTCCTCTGAGTGTGGAAGCATCTATAAAATCGCAATTTTGAAAGCTTGATGTCTCTGAATAAACAGTATCTAAATGACCCATTAATAAAACTTTTTTGGCGTCAGTATTAGCATTGATCTTGCTGACTTTAAGTCCTGGTGCGAGTTTGATCTTTTGAATTTCGCCCTGTTCGTTTATAATTTCAGTTTCACCGAAATCTATTTTTTCGATTTTTAATTCTAAGTTCGGAGATTTCACTTCAAGTTTTTTGAGTTCTTGTGAAATAAAATCATGGGCAAAATTTAAACCAATCTGGTTATAACTATGTGAATTGACGTTAGCAAGCTCTATGAGTTTGCTGGTAATATTTTTTGTATCTAAGTCAATCTGAGAGAATAGTTCTTTTAAATCACTCACAACTTAATCATAAAGCTTGTTTCCGGTGAGGTCTAGTTCTTGATTCCAGTTTCCTCGCGTGCATACGAAATACTTAACAACCATCTACCGAGATTACTAAAAGCAAAGCTCAATGGATCAAGAATTTCTTTGTATTTATTGAAAGCTGATTCCGCAAGTAAATTGAATGCAGCTCCTAGGAATTGTGAATAACCTGAAAGTCCTAAGAAAATTTTGCCACTACGAAGATGACCAGGTTTCATCAATTCAAGTGCTGTTAAGAAGCCACCTGAATCTCTTAAGAGGGCAGTGATAACACGACCAACTTTGCCAAACATTAATTCCAGTGGTTTCCAGAGTACAAAACCACTAAGGCATAAGCTTGAAGCAAATATACCGGTCATAGCTTTATCATGGCGAAAGAAGTTTTTGAAAAATTCTTTTGGATTACTAAAGAAATTTTCAAAAGATTTACTCAAGCCATTTTTCACATGATCAAAGTATTCTTTTTCTGATTTAAAATTTGCTTTTTTACCAATGATGTTGAGTGCATTTGCACCACCATATAATCCTAAGGACAAACCACGACTTAAATAAAAATCTTTCATTTTGTAAATAAAAGGTAGGAAAAAATCGGCAAGATGTCCTAGAGAGTTGACATAGTCTTTGTTTGGATAGAGCTTGGCAATATTTTTTACTGAGTTTAATGCCTGGAAAACTTTATTGGAGATATCTCCAAAGTTATAAAGAAACTTTGATAAATTTTCTGGTACTTTAAAGAAATGTTTGTTGACAAAAGCAGAAAGAGTTAAAGCCGAAATTGAGGAGAGACTAACACCGTCGACTATTTTATTAAAGCTTGGACTTTTGTGAATTTGATTTAGGAGATTTTCAATAACCGAAGGTTCTGGCTCTTGTTCAACTATTTCTTCTTTTACTGGTTCTCTTAAGTTGCTAAACCTTTCATTGGTCGCCATCCCCTCTGACAGAAATCTATTTCTATCTAAAGTTTTCGGATTTAAGGCAAGAGTGGTCATTAATTTGCCATAATTACGTAATTAATTATTACATATTGAGTGTTTGACGAGGCAATAATCGCCTCTTAACCATTAATTGTTTGAATAGCAGCAAGGAAAAGCATATGTCTCTAGGGCAAAATAACGGAGGAATATCAAGAGGTGGAGCGCCAGGTTCAGGTGGAATTGGCGGCCCAGGTAAATCTTCTTCGACTAGAAAGACTCCTAGCTCAACAAGTTCTAATAAACCAGATATTGCACAAACTCCTGCTCAAGAAGAAGAACTAGCTTTAAGCGGTAGATATGGTTTTCAACCAAACGCGCAGAAAGAAACAATTGATTCTAACTATTACAATCGTGTCCAGATCCCTATTTCACAGGGTCAAACTGCTGATGCTCGCGCAGAAATGCCTGGCATTTATAATCAAATTGCTCAAATAAATTTTAAAAATTCACACCAACTTCCAGAAGCTGATACTAAGTCAAATCCTCTTGATGGGTATGATGACGACAACAGTTTCGGTGTCAGTTTATTTTCGTAATATGTGTCATCCTGAGCCTCGAAGAGGCGTAAGGATCCAGTTCCGGTTTGCGCAGCGGGATTGCTTCGCCGTCCGTCACTGCGAGCGTAGCGTGGCAGTCGCAATGACGCATTTGTGTCTTTTACTGTGCCGAAGCACCAAAATTACTCTCTGAGTGCCTTTCAGAGTTTGCAAATTTATTTGCTGCTATATCGCGTTCAGAGTTTGATCTATCATTTACTAAAGTAAACAATGAACTCTCACTCAAAAGTGAATCCATGAATCCAATCAATTCAGAATCCAAATTGCTTTGAGTTTCTTTCATGAACTTGGTCTTTATATCCTTTGCTGAAACTGGATGAAGTAAAGCTAAAGCTAAAAGTACCAATAATAAAGTGATTTTTTGCATAAGAAGAGTCCTGGGGTTCTTACTATATCGGCAAAAAATCTAGTCTTCAAGAGGGTTTTAAGGGGTTTATTAGAGAAGTTTAATCTTTGGAGTTAAGCTGCGACTTGTTTGTTTGCAGGTTCTGCTGCATGCATTGCAAGCTGTTGTGAAGCATAATCTGATGCTTTCTCTATTAATTTCTTAGTGGCTGGCATTTTATCCAAGTTCATTTTGGTTTTCCCTGATAAAAAGCCTTTAGCTGTTTCTAAAAGTCCGAGATAACTATACTCTCTAGATTCCCAACCTTTCACCGGTCCGCCTTTTGTAATAGGTCCCTTCGCTGGATCATTATTAGCTGCTTGGTAACTAGTCTCATCATTTAATTCACTAAGAGAGAATTGCAATCTACCAAGAGTGGTACCGGCAAAGTATAAGTTAGCCAATACCTTGTTGTCTTTAAACTGTTTGGAAATTATTTCACAGAAACTACCAACTAAGAAGGTAATACCAGAACCAATAAAGAAATGTCTCTTACGATTTACTTGATTTGGAGTGACATGATAGAAGTCAACAAGCATCTCTCCAACTCCTTTTACTAAGCCAGCTTTAGCCTTATCTCCTGTAAGCATCCACCAACCAACACCAGCAAAGGAGAGTAAACCACCCCAAGCTCCTAAAATAATTTCAAGTAGCTTGTCGTGGTCTTTGTTACCACCAAGTGCTTTAAGAGCATTGCCGTAACTATCTGGATTGAGAAGGAAATTAAGAATGTCTTTTCCTCTGGCAGCAATCTGTGAATAATCATGCAAGAAGTTTTCCGATTTAACTAATGGTTTAACTGAAGAAGCGATTTCTGGGATTTGATAGAGTACAAAGCAAATCCCTCTCTGCAAGCCAAGTACATCGAACTTAGAGAAAATTGAAAGTAAGGTTTCATAACCATAACCAAGTGTCTTGAATAGACTATGTTTGCGAAAATTATTATAAGTTGAAATGCTGGAGCTGAGACCAATTGCGAGCCTGGCAATAAGATCTTGTGCTGAGTTAATTTTTTTAAGTAGTACCGATTTTTCTCCAAGTACTGCATTTGCAAGTGCAGAAGCAGTACTACCAACTACTCCAACAGAGCTTGCCGCAAACACAGCCTTTTTGAAAAACTTATCTAAGTTTTTCATTCGCTCTGAAATTTGTTCTACGTTTGTTTCTGTTGCTTCAGTTCCATTTAAAACTTTATAGAGATCAGCTTCGGGTTGATTTGGATTTTCTTTTGCAGTAGGAGGCGAGGTTTTCTCTCCAGGAAATTCTGCGTTTAATTTACTGAGATCTTCCGGTTTTGTTTTATTTAGTTCCGGTGTTTTTGCATCCAGTGGAGATTTATTATCAGTATTTTTTTGAAAAGCGTCTTTCTCTGCAGCTAATTTGACTGAAGGACTATTTGTATTACTTAAATTAACTGGCCGTGCCGTGCTTTCCAAAAGGTATTTCCTGATTTTAGAATTATTACGTAATTATAAATACTATTAAAAGGGTAATACATTCACTGTAATAAACGCAATACAACTAAGGTTAAAAATAGATAATCAAGCATTATTGTTCATTTTTTGAGCCTTAATGGGGAAATCCCTTGTATTTACAATATATAATGAATGATAAATGCCTTCCCATACCTTTAAAAACAAAGCTGAAAACAGAGCTATAACTAATCATCAAGACTACATAGATATACGCGGTGCAAGACAACACAATCTCAAAAATATTAATATAACGATTCCTAAGAATCAATTTGTCGTAATAACTGGTGTTAGTGGGTCTGGTAAAAGTTCGCTGGCTTTTGACACTATTTTTGCGGAAGGTCAAAGACGTTATGTAGAGAGCCTTTCAGCCTATGCCAGACAATTTCTTGGGCAATTAGATAAACCTGATGTTGATGAAATTAAAGGATTGAGCCCTGCTATTTCAATTGATCAGAAATCCGCTTCGCATAATCCACGCTCTACAGTGGGCACTGTGACTGAGATCTATGATCACTTGCGTTTGCTCTTTGCGCGTATTGGTATACCTCATTGCCCAGAGTGTGGAGCTAAAGTTCAATCTCAAAGCATAGATCAAATCTTAGATCAAATTTTAGAACTGCCAGAGAACACTAAGGTAATGGTTTTGGCACCATTGGTCCAAGGTAAAAAAGGTGAACATCAGAATCTTTTCTCAGCTTTAAAATCAGAAGGCTTTATTAGAGTAAGAGTGAATGGTACGGTTTTAACTTTAGATGAAGAGATCAAACTTGCAAAAACTAAAAAACATAATATTGATTTAGTTGTCGATAGGATAATTATTAAAGATACGGCTCGGAGCAGGCTTGCTGACAGCGTTGCCTTGGCTCTCAAACGCAGCGAAGGTTTGGTAGTTGTAAATGAAATTGATACTAATAAAGATCATCTCTTCTCAGAATTAATGGCTTGTCCAAACGGACATGGTAGTTTACCGGAATTAGATCCTAAGCATTTTAGTTTTAATAGTCCTCATGGTGCCTGTGATACTTGCTCAGGAATTGGTTTTCAGCAAGAGTTCTCAGAAGATCTAATAGTGCCTGTGAAGTCATTGTCGCTTGCTGAAGGTGCTATTGCTCCTTGGGCAAAAACCAACAATCCTTTCTACAAAGGACTTCTAGAAGGCTTGGCTGATTTGCTCAACTTTTCAGTTGATACTGAGTATCAAGAATTGCCAGAAAAAATTCGTGAAATAATTTTAAATGGCTATGATGTTAAGCGTGTTGCAATAGATACTAAAAAATATCCTTCACTTGGTTATGGTGATTACAAAATTTACTATGAGGGTGTTGTAGGTCAATTGCAAAGAAGGTTTGAAGATTCAGGCTCCGATAGCTGGAAGACGGAAATGGAGCAGTATATGATCGAGACTAATTGTCCAGATTGTAATGGTGCCAGATTAAAACCAAGCTCACTTGCCGTAACAGTTGCTGATAGAAATATTAATGAAATAACTCAGCTATCAATTGCTGCGGCTGATAAATTTTTTGAAACCTTAGAAAGATTCTTGAATGCATTCCAAAGTCAAATAGCTCATCAAGTTTTAATTGAAATTAGATCACGTTTGAAATTTTTATGTGATGTGGGTTTAGGTTATTTAACTCTCTCTCGTAGCGCTAAAACTCTTTCAGGTGGGGAGTTCCAGAGGATTAGATTGGCTTCACAAATTGGCTCATCTTTAACAGGTGTACTGTATGTATTAGATGAACCTTCAATTGGTCTGCACCAAAAAGACAATGATAAATTACTGGCAACTTTAACTCATTTGCGTGATATCGGTAACACTGTTCTAGTTGTTGAGCACGATGAAGACACTATGAGTAAGGCTGATCATATTATTGATATTGGTCCAAAGGCTGGTGTTCATGGTGGTTATGTAGTTGCTGAAGGTAATATTGATGATATTAAAAATGCTCAAGGATCAATCACTGGTGATTATTTATCGGGGCGGGTAAAAATCTCTACTCCAACAAAACGTCGCGAAGGTAAAGGAAAGTTTTTAACGATTAGAGGTGCAACAAAAAATAATCTGAAAAATATTGATATTGATTTACCTTTGGGTAAATTTGTTGTGGTCTCAGGTGTCAGTGGTTCCGGTAAAAGCTCATTAATCAATGAGATTGTAAGACCGGCACTAATGCACCATCTGGGCTATAAATGCCCTTTACCAAGAGAGGTTGAGAGTATTGAAGGCTATGAAGAATTAGATAAGGTTATTGTTATTGATCAAAGCCCTATAGGTAGAACTCCAAGATCTAACCCTGCTACTTATGTAGGTGTTTTTGATCCAATTAGAGAAGTTTTTTCGCAGACTGTTGAAGCAAAGATCAGAGGTTATACTCCAGGTAGATTTAGTTTTAATGTAAAAGGTGGTCGCTGTGAATCTTGTGGTGGCGCAGGGGTTGTAGAGATCGAGATGAATTTTCTGCCATCTGTCTATGTTAAATGTGATGTCTGTAAAGGTAAGCGTTATAATCGTGAAACTTTAGAAGTGAAATTTAAAGGTAAATCTATTTTTGATATTCTCGAAATGACAGTTGAAGATGGTTTGAAATTCTTTGAATCTTTTGCACAAATTGAAAGAAAACTCCAAGCTTTAAATGATGTTGGTTTGAATTACATTAAACTAGGTCAACCTGCTACAACCCTCTCTGGTGGCGAAGCCCAGAGAGTGAAGCTTGCAAGTGAGCTTGCGCGCAGATCTACCGGTAAAACTATTTATCTTCTTGATGAGCCTACTACTGGTTTGCATTGGTATGATGTGCAGCATTTATTGGATGTGCTTGATAGACTTGCTGATAGTGGTAATACTGTGATTCTTATAGAGCATAATCTTGATGTGATTAAGCATGCTGATTATGTAATAGATCTAGGTCCAGAAGGTGGCGACCAAGGTGGTGAAATAGTTGCTCAAGGTACACCAGAAGAAGTGGCTAAGAATAAAAAATCATATACGGGACAATATTTAAAACTATGACCTATACAGTTTTAGAAATTGGCAGTGGAAGTTTTAAACTGCAAAAACAAAATAGCTTTAATTTACGTTTCCAAAGTGGGTTAGGAAAGAATCTTGTGGACTCTAAGCTTCATCCTGACTCAGTTAGAGTGGCTTTAAATAGCTTGGATAAAGAAATAATTCCTCTACTCGTTAAAGAAAATATAGAAACTAAAGATGTTTTAGTCTTTGCAACTGCTGCAGTAAGAGAAGCAATGAAAGATACTAAGGGTAGTGGGCAGGCATTTCTGGATGAACTTGGAAGGCGCGGCTTCGTTGATCTGCGAGTCTTTAGTGAAGATGATGAATGTCATTATGCTGCTTGGGCTGTCTGCGAAGAACTTGCAGGGCTTGATAAATTTTTACTCTTAGATACCGGAGGAGCTAGTCATCAATTAATAGAAATTGCTAATGGTGAAATTTTCAAGAAAGAATCTTTCCCCATTGGTTCTCATAGTAATTTAGATCAAATACAATTACCTGATTTTAAGGGCTTGGGATACTCATCGGGACTGCCTTTGGTGCTAATTGGTACTAGTGCAGTTATTCTTAATTCGATAAAAGGTTTTGATATTAATATACTGAAAGAATTAGTTAAGAATTTGCCTTTACTTTCTTTAAGTGAAAGAAGAAATTTATTAATTGTTTTGACACCGGATTCTAGTGTACATAGTTTGTATATAGATTTCCGATTGGAGATATTACCAAATGCTTTTAAGTTAGTTCTTAATTGTGCTGAGAATTTGAGTGTTACTCAGTTTATTGCTTGTAAGAATCAGGCTATTGATTACATTTCTAAAAATGGATTCTAGTAAATGGATTGCCACGCCACTTCGTGGCTCGCAATGACGGCATTTAAACTATGTCCTGCGCGGCGGAGTAATCCTGTCTTCCCAATTATATTTCTTAGGCATTAACTCATCAGGAATATTACGAGCACTTGGTAAGAATAGACTTTGATTTAATTGTTCGTAACTGGCATTTTGAACTTTGGCAAAATTAACTTCATCAAAATTAGCGCCTTTGAAATTAGTGCCCTCTAAATTAGCACCTTCAAAGTTACTGCCAGAGAGGTCTGCACCTTCAAAATTTGCATTTGTTAAATTGCAATTAACAAAACTTACTTCTCTTAATATTGCTTTGCGGAAATTTGCGCCGATTAAAGAAGAACCTCTGAAACTTACTCCTTCGAAATGTGCTCCTTTAGCAATCATTCCATCAGCTGTAGTTTCTTCAAAATCAGAATCTAAAATTATGCTGTTTGTGAAGTCTGTATTAATTAGACTGGCGTTACTGAAGTGTGCTTGCTGAGCGCTTGCTCCAATGAAAATTGAATTATCAAGAGTAGTATTATAGAAATTAGTAAAAGACAATCTTGCTCTGACAAAATTTGATTTGGTAATTGAGGCATCAACAAATTGTGAGTATTGTAAGGAAGCTCCTCTAAATTCAAGTCCTTCAGCTTTAACTCCAGTGAAATCACAAAATCTTACGTCACTACCAACGAATCTATAGAAAAAGACATAATTTAGTTTAGTTAAATTAAGCCCTGAAAGGTTCATGGATTCAGTCTTCTCGGCACCACCGAGATCTACTTTGCCGAGATCTTTTTGTTTTTGGAGAATTTCCATTAGTTTTTTGTTATCAACCGGGTCTGGATATTTATCTCCAATCAATGGTTTGTTTTCACGAGGATCTTCTTTGATCAAAAGAAATTGTTCTCGAATTTTATCTTCTTCTTGTTTGTAGATTTTTAGTAATTCTTCTATTTCTGGGCTAACCTTGCCTTTGTAATCTCTAGGTAAATGGTGATGAACTTTGACATAGCCTTCAAGAGCCAAAACTTTTTGCTTAGCCTTTAAATCAAAAGCAATTAAAATAAATAAGACTATTAAAAGTATTCCTAATGCAAGGGCAACTATATAAAGAGGACGTGAGAATAATCTTTGTAATTCAGCTTCTAAGCTGTAGTCTATCGGTGCCTCTACTACTTTAGGAGTTTCTTCTTCTCCTTCGTCTTCAGAAAATTCAAACTCTTCTGAATTATCGATTCCATTTTCTTCGCTTTGGTTTTTTTCAAAATCTTCTTCTTGATTCTCTGAATGATTTTCTTCGAGACCTGCTTTATTGCCAATCTCTTCAAAAGTTTCGTCGTTTGTAGGATTTGTATTCTCGGTGAGAGATTGGTCTTCGCCCATACTTAAAGTTTATCCACTAAATAGCTAATGGTTAAACCTTTTTATATTGTCATCCTGAGCCCTAGAAGAGGGCGTGAGGATCCAGTCCTACTTAATAATCTTTAAATTATGCCTAGATCATTACGTCGCTTCCTGCTACGCTAAAGCTTCGCAGGACAAGCCGCTCCTTGCAATGATAGTCGCAATGACATCTAGAGATATTTGGCTGGATCGAAAGTCCCTGCAATTATCTCTTCTCGAATTTGCTTAGTCAGATGAATTAAATAATGTAAGTTGTGAATACTTAATAGTGTACCTGCACTTATTTCATGAACTCTAAATAAGTGTCTGAGATAAGCTTTGCTGTGATTTTTACAAGTGTAACAAGTGCAACCTTCTATGAGAGGAGAAAAATCTTCAGTGTATTGTGAATGCTTGATTAATTGCCTGGTGCCATTACTGTCAAAGAAAGCTCCATGTCTGGCAATACGAGTGGGCATTACACAGTCAAACATATCTATGCCAGCAGCAATAGCTTTTACTATATCTTCTTTGGTACCAATGCCCATAAGGTATCTAGGCTTATTTTCTGGTAATAGAGGTGTAGTGAATTCTACAATCGAATCTATATCCTCTCTTGACTCACCAACCGAGACTCCGCCAATTGCATAACCTGGACTATCAAGTGCAGTTATGGCTTTCGCGCTTTGCTCTCTGAGATCCTTATGTATACCGCCTTGTACGATGAGAAATAGTGCTTGATTCTCTGGTCTTGAACCATTCTCTAATGCTTGTTGATGTGCTTTAACACATCTCTCTGCCCATAAATGTGTCCGGTCCATTGCAATCTTAGTATCCTCGTAACTTGCACCACCATCAGGACAATGATCAAAAGCCATGATGATATCGGCTCCAAGTTGATTCTGTACATGAATAGATTTTTCTGGATCAATAAAATGTTTTGCACCAGTGACATGATCAATAAACTCTGCACCACTATCTGTGATTTTGCATTTATCAATTCGGCTCTGTGAGAAGATTTGGAAGCCACCTGAATCTGTAAGAAAAGGTTTTTGGTAAGAAGTCCATTTATGCAGACCACCAGCTTTTTGGATTAAATCTCCACCAGGTCTAAGATGTAAATGATAAGTATTAGAAAGTACAATCTGTGTACCACAAGCATCAAGTTGATCAAAAGTTAGAGCTTTGATGGTTGATTGAGTTGCAACTGGCATGAAGACAGGAGTTTCAATAATGCCATGATCAGTTTCAATCACGCCTGCGCGCGCTTTGTTGTGTGTTTTTAAAAGTTTATAAGAGAAGGGCATAGAAACTATTTTAAGCTATGTTCAGAAGAGATTCTTGTTCTTTTCGTTTTTGGTCTTCTTGAACAACTAAATCCTCTTTAGGTTGTTCTGCCGCCTTAGGTTGCTCTGTAGGTTTAGCTTGTTCTGCAGGTGACGAAGTTGATTGATTCCAATTCTCTTCTCTATATTTAGCAGCAGTTTCTTTAAAAGACCCTTCTCCTCTAGAGTAAAGAGTTCCTTTTAAAATATTTGTATCACCATCGTTATGATCTCCTCTAAATCTAAAGAAGTTCACCATTCCATCCTCATTCATTACAGCTCTGGTATCACCATTAGCTTTCTCACCCATTTGATGTGATGATGCCAAACCAAATTCTTTAGATCCTTGAAAATTAATTTTTATATCTAGACCAGCAGCCTTAGCTTGTTGCTGAGTTAGTTCTCCTATACGCTTAGCTAGAGGAGCAGCTTCACAAGCATCTGCCGTAATATTAACAGTACCGCCATTCTCTATATTTTTAACGAGAAGGTTTGCAGCTCTCTCAGCATCCTGAAAATCAAACTGATTCTTATCACTTACAATCCCTGATTTCATCATAACTCCAGCACTACCATCGCTTTCTCTACTGCCATGACCACTAACATCAAAATTTAAAGCGCGATATTTAATACCAGCTTCTTTTGCTGCTTGCATTTCGGAATCAATTCTAGCGAAATCATCTTTTCCAGCTGATCCTTGAATACCATGTACTAAAACATTTGGGTTAAGAGGATTATTTCTTAAACCGCCACCACCAAAAGTAGTAACTCCATCTAGACCAATTAATCCTTTCTCTCCACGAGTGAAAGCTGTTCCATCTGTATTCATATCTACAGAATTATTCATAAAGCTAATGTGACCTACTGCATTGTAATCAGCTTGTGGATTACCATCTCTAATTCTTGCATCGGCTACCAATTGATTGAAACCAGTTTTACCTTCTGCATTTTTTTCGGCAGCCATACTTGTTAAGCCCATTGCCGCAAAGTAAGTTCCATCAAAATTATTTTTGGCTTGAACTCCATTATTTTGTTTTAAATGATCAGAGATTTGATTTGCATCAAAACCTGCAGCTGTTAAAACTTTATTGAAAGTATTTTGATTGATCGCGTTTCCTAAACCTTTCATTTCAGCTTCACTAAGCTGTAAATCGCCATAATTTCTTGACGTTGTTAATTCTCCTGTTCGCATGAAATGCTCATAACCAGCTCTATCTACGACTCCAGCATTGGCAACATTATCTCTGCCTTCCAAATAAGCTTTATAGATTCCACTAAATTGTTTGATACCATCTACGCTCATATTGTTTTTCATGGCATGCGACAAAACTTCAGCATTATCATGAACTGTATTTTTCACATCGGTTAATAAATTACCGTGACCAGCCTGGAAAAATTTTTCTGAAGTGGAATCCATTGCTTTTGCAAATTTATCAGTCCCTTCTTGGAAAAGATATCCATTAATTTCGCTGGTCCTATCCCAAATATTTTTAGTATCAGTTTGTGAAACGCCATTCTTTTGAAGGGTTTTAGCGAATTCTGAATTTTCTTTGAAAGCATGATGAACAGCCTCGGGCACGCCATCACCACCACCGCCACTGATTCGGTCCTTGATAGCATCTAAATCACCATAGTAGTTTTCTAATTCTTTTCTTCCATAATTTTTGAAGTCATCAAAATTAGGATTGGTTGTTGGATTTAAAGAGTTATTGTTAGTAATTGCTTGTGATCTATTGTTCGTATCACTTTTAGCGCTAATAGCTTTAGTGAGATTCCAAGGCGAATTATCATTTACATATTTGACGGCATTGCTTGCATCATTATGTTGTGTTACAAACTCAAATAATCCCCTACTATTGTTGAGAAGTTTTTGTGTTCCTGTGCTCTCTTGGCTTGCCGAATTTTGGCCAGGTTCAGTTGTAATTCTTGCAATAGCAGGCTTTGTTGCAGACCCACTTATTGCTATTGGTTTAATATCGTTGCCCATGATCTTGAGTAAATAAAATCCTAGTTAAGAGTTGCTTATCCTTTTTTATGATCATCTAATTGGACTAGGGGATTATAGTAATAGATTGCCACGACCTCTTCCCTACTTCGCTAAAGCTTCGTAGGGCAAGTGAGGTCTCGCAATGACGAGCAATCCGATGTAGATAATTCCACGGAGTACTTTTGATTAGGTTTAAATTCAAGCGTATTGAGGGCAAAAAGTATTAACGTCCGTTTAAAGGTACTATTAAGTAATATATGAACGAAGAAAGAGAAAAACAAATCCCCTGTATAGTAGGAAGCGGTGTATTAACTTCTAAGAAAGACATGATGCGCTTACTTAGAGGTTTTGATCATGTTAAGTTTACAGATATTATTGATGATAAAGTGCAGATTCAAGATGAGGCTTTCGTTGTAGAGGTCTTCTGTAATGACTTTGAGAGCACGGTAGTTTTTAATAGAAGAATGCATATCAATGTGCAGAATTTTGAATATCTAAGAATAATTCAGAATCAACCTGGTGTTGTTGAGCTTATTGAGGGACATAGAACTTTAAGACTTGAGTGTGCTACTGATCCTTTCTTGAATAAAGATATTCTCATGAGTGAATCGATTGAGAATAGAGCTAATATCGAAGGTCTTTATGAAGAAGAAGACATAATTTTCGACGACGACTTCTAAGAATCTAGTGGCAGAGGCTAAAAAACTTCCTGAAGTATTACAGATGTTCGCTAAATTATTAGCTAACCAGTCTAATATTTTAGCGGTCTTCATTATAGTTATCATCGGGATGCTCTTGGTTCCTTTGCCTACATTCGTCTTGGATTTGATGTTTGTAATTAACTTTGCCTTTGCTTTGGCAATTATTTTAGTAACACTCTATGTAAAAGATCCTTTAGAGTTCAGTACCTTCCCAACAATTTTACTTTTCATTACTTTACTCCGCCTTGCTTTGGAGATAAGTGCAACTCGATCCATTTTACTGCATGCACATGCTGGTAATGTCATTGGTGCAGTTGGTGAGTTCGTTGTCGGTGGAAATTTTGTAGTCGGTATTATAATTTTCATAATTTTATTTATTGTCAACTTTATCGTCGTTACTCAAGGTGCTGGCAGGGTTTCAGAAGTCGCTGCTAGATTCGCTTTGGACTCTATGCCTGGTAAACAGCTTGCCGTAGATGCTGACTTGAATGCTGGAATCATTAATGAGGAGCAAGCAAGAACAAGGCGTAAAGATATTGCAAGAGAAGCAGATTTCTATGCAACTATGGATGGGGGTAGCAAGTTTGTTAAAGGTGATGCAACTGCTTCGATCATCATTGCTGTAATAAATATTGTGGCTGGTTTTATCATCGGTGTCTTGCAATTAAAAATCAGTCCACTTGAAGCTGCTTCTACTTATACATTACTTACAATTGGTGAAGGTCTGGCTTCACAAATCCCAGCTCTTATGATTTCTGTAGCAACAGGTATCATCGTTACTAGAGCTACACCTGATTTGAATTTAGCTGAAGATATTGGTATGCAATTATTTGCGCGTAAAGAAGTTATTGCAGTTTCTGCAGTAGCGATGCTAATACTTGGTATCGGTATTCAAGGAGCCTTTATACCTTTTACTATAGTGGGCTTAGGGCTTGGTTACTGGGTTTACACAACTTATACTAATGAACAAAAAGTTCTTAATGCACAGGTAGTTGGTCCTGATGGCAAGATGCATACTAAGGAAGAACTTGCAGGAATTGAAAGTGAGGAGAAATTAAAATCCAAAGAAAATGATAATTCTCCAGAAGCAGTTATTAAATTAATGAAGGTTGATCAGATTGAAGTAGAGCTTGGTTACAAGCTTGTAGGTCTGATTGATAAAGCTAAAGGTGGAGATCTGATGGATAGAATAGGTCAGATCAGAAGACAAATCATGATTGATTTAGGTTTACCTGTTCCTGCAATTAGAGTACATGATAATTTGCAAATTGCTTCTAATGAATATCAAGTTAAATTGCGTGGTGCTGTAATTGCAAAAGGAACTATCGAAGCTAACTCATATTTGGCTGTTAACACGGGTTTGGTTGATCCAGACAGTCAGCCACTTAAAGGTAAAGAGACAACAGAGCCAAGTTATGGTTTGCCTGCAGTTTGGGTTGATGATGATGAAAAAGATCGTGCTGAAACTAACGGCTATACTATTGCAACTCCAAGTTCAGTTCTTGCCACACATCTTACTGAAGTGATTAGAAGACATGCAGGTGAAGTGCTTTCAAGACAAGACTTAGTAAGAATGTTAGAGCAAGTTAAAGAAGTCAATCAAAGTATTGTTGATGAAATTAATCAGAGCTTGGGCACTGGTGAAACGCTTTCGGTATTGCAGTGTTTACTTCGAGAGCAAATTTCTATCAGAGATCTTTCAACTATTTTGGAATACTGTACTAGTTATGCCAAAATTAATAAAGATCCAGAGTTCCTCTCTGAGCGCATTAGAGAAGGTATTGGCAGGCAAATCTGTTCTGAATATTTAACTGATGGCAAGCTTAATGCTTCGACTTTTCATCCAACTGTAGAAGAAGAAATTATCAATTCAATTCATTTAGGCAGAATTGCATTAGATCCTATTAAAACTAAAGCTATTCTTGCAAAGCTTGAAGAAGCCTATGAGCTTATGAGTAATGAAGGCTTCCCGCCATTACTGCTTTGCAGTGGCAAGATTAGATTACCACTTAGAAAAATTATTGAAAGAACTTTGCCGACCCTGGCGATCATTTCTTATAGTGAAGTGCCGAGTACTTTAGATGCGCAGTCGGTTAATACTATTAATTGGGATTAAGGGCTCTTGTAATAGACTAAGTCTACCTGCCCGCCATTTTTGTCCTTGCGTGAAGCACTGACTATGATTCGTTTTAAGAAGGTATCTTGTAATTTATTTACTGGGTAAAGTTCGGGAATCTCACCAGTCTCGGGATCAATAAAAACTACATTGCTTTTGACAATGAAAGCATCAATTTCATAGAAATTAGTTCTACCAGCAGTTGAACCGTAAACATCCAACATCGGGTCGTGATATCTGAGTGCGACATATTTTTCTAGTTCTTCTTCTGCTAAAAATTTAACTCTGGTTTCTTCTTTAGTACGATTGTTTTGCCTAATTGAGTAATTATAAAAACCAAGTATTGGGACAAGCAAAGTAGAGATGATTGCTGCTGCAATCAATAGCTCAAGCAAAGATACTCCTAGATTGTTTCTTAGCTTGTGTCTCATTTCTTCAAAATCTCCTCTTGACCTTTGGATTTCTCCAATACTCTAGTTCTTAATTCTTCAGCAAATGGTAAATGTAAAATTGCTTTCTTGATTGAATTAGCCTCGTATTTAATATCGCCTGAACCACTGATCTTAACTGTGCCTCTATCTTCTGGTGAGTAAACCACTATGCCGCCAGTAATTGCTACTGGACCAGAGACTTGTAATTTACCAATGATATAAATTACACCATCAAAAATACTTGGAAGCTTCGAGCTGCCACCCAATGTAACAGTGCCACCAGCAGGGTTTAAGCCGCCTTGGGTGGTATCGACAATGAGAGCACCTTGACCATACAGAGTATTTGCTCCGCTATAACTTGGCTCTCCTGAAATAATGTTTAGTCCGAAGTAACCATCATAATCATTTTCAATATCACTTGGTACGCTTAAATCAGTGTTTACACCACCAGTCCATTCAGCAATTTTATCTAAACGAGTTCTAAATACATACTCGAAGAAATAAAGATCTGGGATATTAACAAAGGAGCCGGGTGGGTTTAAGTTTCTTTGTGAATCTCTATCACTCATTTCCATTGGAGTAATAACTGATGGAATGATTTGGAAAACATCATCGCCAATAAAATGACTATCACTAAATCCAGGATCTCTAACGGTAATTGTATTAGGTCCTGTTGACTCAACAAATGAGAAATCACTATATGTGTTTCTTCTGCTTAAACCCACTATGGTAACTATGCTTCCAGGAGTAAAGCCTTTTGATGCTGGAGAGTTGCCTGTACGATTAAAGCCAAAGTCTTCTACTACCGCTTCACCAGTTGGTGTTAATTTTGTTTCCTCATCTCTGCTTTTGAAAAGATCTTTATCTGGTCCGTCTCCTTCAACAAAGATAGTTGTATCTCCACCTGAAGATGATTCTTCTAATCTGGTTTGAGCTAAGTTGACTCCAGCAATAACTACACTGCTTTGCCCAAAACTTAATCCTGTATTGGTTGTTATTGCAGCTGAGAGTCTTGGTACGTTTCTGCGAATGATTTTAGTTTCTTTGTAGTTGATGCCATTTACTGTAGCAATGGTTTCTAGCTTCCAGACGGTTTCTAAATCTGATCTAAGAAGATCAAAGCTTTTTTTCTTATTAGTTGGTTTGTCAGAACTTTCTGGTCTCTTGTCGCCTTTATCGGTACCGATGCTGGCATCGCCTTGAGGTCTGCCCGCAAAGTCTATTTCAAGAATTGATTTGATTGGTAAATTTGCAAGTGAATTTACTTCAAGTAAAGTGAGTACAGTGCTGTAGGTACCAGTGTTTGGATCATTGGCTACTGCTGAAATATCTTTTTCTACATTGAACACCCAGCTATTACTCTGACCACCTTCAGTAAAGATACTCAAGTAATGAGCACCAGAATCAGCTCTATTGGTTGCTATACTGCAAACAATTTCAGTGTCTTTGAACGAAACGATCTCAACAGTTATTCCAGATGCATCTGGAACTATTAATGGAGGATTCTTTGTACCAAAACCAAGACCAGTAATTTTAATATCGATCTTTTGTTTGTCTAACATTTTGGTAAATTGATTAACTCCTATTATTCCTTTAGGATCGATGATGTCGTTGATGATTGGCACAGGAGCATCAGTTCTACTTGGGACTATAAAAAATTCTGCTCGATTAGGGCCGACTTTTACTTTGTACTTACCTGGTTTAGCGTCTTCTTTAATTGCGATAGATACTCTTGGACACTTACCTTCATAGACTGTAATCCCTGCGCTTGAAAACTCTGCGGGATAATCATCTAAGTTCTCACCTTCACAGTAAACATCTAAATAGTCACCAGGACTAGCAAAGTTAGGACTTAAAGCTTTGAGAATTGGTCTTGGTAAAGATTCAAGTACACTTGGTGATTGATTGAGATACTCTTCGACAATACTTGGTTGTTTTAATTTGACCGGTACCTTCTGTGCCAAAACTATTCTGAAACCGGGTTTGAGGTGAGTACCTTTCTCAAATTTTATGGTACCGATTTGTCTGACATTGACCTCTGGTAATGGGAAATAAAGTTCTTCGATTAATAATTCCTGTTGATCATAGTTTTCACCTCGTTCTTGGCTTTGAGATTTATTCAGTTGAATTCTTTGCTGCTGCTGTGCAACCATTGCATAGTATTGAGCTTCAGTGATAATTGCACCAGTATCAATGTTTACAAAGAAAGGATTTTTTAGATAGAAATTTATATAACGCGGAATTCCTAGTAAGAATTTCCTTTCTTCAGAATCATCTGATATATCATCCTCGCCTTCATCTTCATCGAGGTCAAGTTCGTCCATTTCTTCATCGGTTATTTCTTCTTCAGAGTCTGTATCCTGAGATTCTTCTTCGTCATCATCATAAAGACCTTCATCATCAGGTAAGGTTTTGACATTTAACCTTGCCATGGCTCTAGCATTTCCTGATTCCGCTAGATATATTGATTGTGATTCGTATATAGCTTTTTGTGATTCACTAACGTTAAGGCGTAGAAAATAAAAAACAGCTGCAAGTAAACCTGCAAAAATCATGCACAGTACTACCGCGAACACTAAAGTAAATCCCCGTTCAGATCTTTTGTAATTTTTCTTGCTATTTCTCAAGCCTTAGTTCATTTTATGTTAGATCTATGCTTATGTCTTGCAGATAAAAGCCTTATTTCTCCCGGGAATTAGGATATTTTTGTTTTTCCCGGGATTCCCGGTATATGTAAGATTTCCCGGGAATCCTGGTATAATATTAAAAACCTTCAATTCCCGGGAAAATATGAAAATTCACTTACCAAATAGCGCTTTTTTAGGAAATATTGATTCTTTTTTATTAGGATTCGATCCAAAATCTCCTCATGAGTTAGAAATCACGGCTAATAAAAGATGGATATCAATTCATCCTATAGTCCTTGCGATGATCGCAGCTTTAGGCAAAACCGTAAAGGCTTCTGATATCAGATGCGAAAAATTAGAAGCCAAATCAAAACACTACTTAGAGAGAATGGGTCTTTTCAAATTTATTGGTATTCAATCTGATATCACTATTAAGGAGCATGAAGCCGCAGGGCGTTTTATTCCTTTGACTCAAATCAAAGATTCGAAGGCACTATCAGATTTTATTCAGGAGATGACTCCTTTGTTACATCTTGATTCGGAAGATGCAGAAGCTCTTAGGTATGTTGCAAGTGAATTAGTTAGAAATGTTTTGGAACATTCGAAATCTGAACATGGTGCAATTGTTTGTGCTCAGTATTACCCTAAGGGCAATATTATACGCATTGGCATTGCTGATACTGGAATTGGTATCAAAAAAACAATTAGTTTCTCGCATCATCCAAAGAGTGAATTAGAGGCAGTTCAACTTGCATTGACTCCAGGGATCACTGGTACTACTTTTAAGGAAGGTGGTACGGAATTTAATGCTGGTGCAGGTTTGTTCTTTATTAAATCCATTGCTAATGTGAATAGAGATTTTTTTATGATCTATACTGGCAACTCAATGTATAAACTTTTAAGAAGAAAGGGTGAGAAAGTAAAACTACATTCCGATCCATTTCAAGATAGACATTCTAAGAGAAATGATTTGCCATATTGGCAGGGCACTCTAGTTGGAGTTGATATTTCTTTAGATAGAAATAAAGAGTTTTCTTTGTTGCTTGACTTAATCAGAGATACTTACACAAAGGCAATCAGAGAAAGAAAGAAAAACAAATACAAGGCTAGATTTATATGATGAAAATTAAATTACTTGATTATGTAAGTTCATTTGCGGAGAACAAAGATGTTGCAAGAGAAATTCGTCTCACCAAAATTATTCCAGCTTTGGAAAAAAATCAAGAAGTCATCTTAGATTTTAGTGGAGTTGATTCAACTACTCAATCTTTTATTCATGCATTGATTAGTGATTTGATTCGTAACTATGGTGTTGAAGTTTTAGATAGGATTAGTTTTAAATCTTGTAGTGAAACAGTTCAAAAGATTATTGCTATGGTTGTAGAGTATATGCAAGAGAGTTTGAGTTAAGTCCTCTGGTTTGAATTGCTTGAATAAAGTACCCCAAGGCTGGACATGACGAAGTCATGTCAGAAAAAAGAACTGAATCCCTGCCGAAACATGCTTTGCATGTTTCGGACTGCTTTGAATTCCTGGAATATCTATATAAAATAAAAGACCCCTCTGTTAGAGGGGTCTTTTATTTTAATGGTACCCCCAAGGGAATTCGAATCCCTGTTGTTCGGATGAAAACCGAATGTCCTAGGCCTCTAGACGATGGGGGCTGGAACGAATCAAATTATATACCAAGTGTTTGTTGAATAGAAAGGGCCTAAAGAAAATCAATATTTTGCTTATATTTTGGTAAATATTGACTAGGTCTATTCTTTAGCCAAAGCCAATTTTCGTAATCTTTCACCTTCCACTATCGGATAGGCTGCCAAGCCTGCAAGCGATAAAGGAATTACTAGTTTAAGCGAATGTTCGCCCATAATCATCAGGTAGAATTGTGCCGAAGCGAAAATCACTCCACCAATACGCATCATCACACTTTCACGCATAAAACCAAAAGCAATTTTAGATAGACCATCGATGAAACTAGAAAATGCCAAAGCTCTGATTGAGATCGTCGTGATGATAGCTGCCCAAAAAATATACTCAGGAGTTTTTGAATAAAGTTCGAAGTGATAAAACAATTCAAAAACTGCAATTACAAATAGTGGTGATGCAGAAATTATTCTCATCAAGCTAGAAAAAAACTGTGAACGAATTGCATCTTTCACAAATACTTTGAAATTGCCATTCTTAATCTCTGTCAGCATTTCACGAGAGCGAATTAGCATTTCTTGCCATACAGTAGAAAGGTATTTGGATAAATTTTTCCAGAAATGAGCATGGTCTTTCCCGAGTAATTCTGCTTCATGAGGATATTTCTCTGGATGATATTTAGCAAGAGCTTCGTAACTGTAGTCTACTTTGATCATGCCGACAAATAGGCCTTCACGAAAAGCATTGCCTATAGGTAGAGTCGCAAAGTAATTGGTGACTACGATACCCAAGATACCGGTACTTATAAGTACGCGCCATTGTGGGATATAGACCATTAATAAAGGTACGTTTTGCAAAGCACAAGAAAGTAGCATCATTTGATTGAAGATTTGATAAAGAGCTTCATTGCCCGTGATTACAAAAAAAGCTGTGATTAAACCAGTAGTAAAAGATAAATAACCAAAGAATTCATTTAAAAAAATTCTGGGATCCTTCAAGCGAATCTCTAGTTCTTTGTTGAAATTGATAAGCACGTTTAGATGTTAACAGATTTAATTAGATTCTCTTCGAAAAGCTCCCAGATGCTAGGCTTGTGAGTTCCGAGGAAGCGGAGTTTACTTATACGTAAATGAGCATTTCGAGGACGAGCGTAACAACGCAGATGGGATTTTTCGAACAGAATCTAACGATTTTTTTGGTTTTTGTGGTTTATTACTAGGCTGAAAAATATCCAAGCAAAGAGAATCGAGAAGCTAATTATAAGATACTCAATGCCAATGTCATAGCCAAGAATAAAAGTGCCAATTAAACCACCCACAAAAGTCACTGTATAAAGTAAGTAGTTGATTTGTTTTTCGGAGAAACCTTTGGCGAGCAATTTGTGATGTAAATGCTCAAAGTCAGGTTTCATGATTGGCTGTTTGTTTGCAGCACGACGGCAAATAGCATAGACGATATCTACGAATGGAACTAAGAAAATCAAAAGTAAAATCGGCGATAAAATTGTCACTGTCACTTTTTTGGTTAGACCAATGCAAGAAATACAAGCAAGCGCAAAACCTAAGAGATAGGAGCCATTGTCACCCAAAAAAATTCTGGCGGGATTGAAGTTGTAACGGAGAAAGGCAAAGCAAGCACCTGCGGTAGTAGCTGCAAAAAGTGCACCAGCAGGCTGATTGAGAAGTGGACTTAAATTAATTGCCCAGCTAGCAACTGAAGCAATTAAACATACACCTACAGCAAGACCGTCGATACCGTCTATAAGATTAATGGCATTGGTAACACCAACAATAAAAACTACAGTAAGGATTATGCTGGGAACATCTCCAAGCGAGAATGCGGATTTTAGATCGCCATTGAAGTAATGAAGAGGGTTTGCCAAGAATTCAATTCTTAGCCCCATAACCCAAACAGTGAATGCTGCAAGGACTTGGGCAATTAATTTCGTTTGTGGAGAAAGTGGTTCTAGATCATCAAGTAAACCGACAAAGAAAATCATTAGACCGCCAACTGCAATTGCTTCCAATTGGAGATGCTCAACACCATGCGGAGTATAAGTACCAAAAACTGCTAAATAAAAAATCACAGTAATAATAATTGAAATTAAAATCGCAATGCCACCAAGCCTAGGTATTGGTAAACCTTCTTTGGATAATTTAGGAGAGCGACCTTTCTCTTCTCTGCGGCTGCGAAGTTTTAATTTAATAGCTCTTTCTCTAATTAAAGGTGTTATCGAATAGCAAACCAAGAATGCAATTAAAAATGCTAAGGGTTGTGAATTCGAATGAGTTAGAAAAATATTTTTAAAATGTTCGAAAAAGAGATTCATTAAATACCTTTGACACTAAGTTCTTGAATTATTTCTTTAATTGTATTTAAAGCATAATTCAGAGATTCAACACTAATTATATATGGCGGCATGAAATATAAAACATTGCCAATGGGTCTAATTAGTATATTTTTTTCCAAAAATTTCCTTTGTAACCATTGTGATAAATCAGATAGATAACCTTTATTTTCAAGGTCTTCAAACTCTATAACGGCTATACCACCAAGTATACGTATATCTTTTATAAAGCTTAATCCTGCAAGTGTCTCGTCTTGTTTCAGTTCTTTGTTCATTATCATGTTGATATATTTAACATCGCCGAGCCTATCTTCTTTCTCAAATAGCTCTAAGCTGGCAAGTGCCGCAGCGCAGCTAAGAGAGTTCCCGGTATATGAATGCCCATGAAAGAAAGTTTTGAGCTTAGAATCTGAATGGAAAGCAGAGTAAATATTTTCTGTGGTTACTGTAAGTCCCATCGGTAGAACTCCGCCCGTAATTGCTTTTGAGAGGCAAATAATGTCTGGAACTATAGAAGCTCCGCGGCAAGCAAACATTGAACCAGTTCTACCAAAGCCTGTGAAGACTTCATCTGCAATGAGAAGTGTACCGAAATCATTACAAATTTTTCTGAGCTTTTGTAAAAACTGAATACGATGGAATTTCATACCAGCAGCTCCTTGTACTAGAGGTTCAATTATTACTGCAGCTGTTTCGTTATGAGTGCGAGATAAAGTTTCAATAAGATGATTTAATGAATTCTCTTCAGCTAATGCTTTTTGTTCTTCTTGAAACATTGCTTTGGCAGAAGGATTGAGCTTGTTGTGAGCGCGATTTAGATTAGCTGATGGGCTATCAATAAAATGTACAGGAAAAAGCATTGACTTAAAAGGTTGCTTGAAAAGCTCACCATAACTGGAAGACATCGCACCAACAGTATCCCCATGATATGAATCTTTAAACGCAATAATTTGATTTTTCTGAGTATAGCCTTGATTATAGAAAAACTGCACAGCCATCTTAATTGCAATTTCGACGGCTGTAGAGCCGTTATCAGAGAAGAAGGCTTTAGTTAAGATCCGGTTTTCATGAAGGTTTGAACTGATATCAGCTCGCGGCAAATGAGGAATAAGTTTACTGATAAATTCTTCTGCGGGTTCATGTGTAAAATTTGCAAAAATTACTTGCTGATGTTTATCAAGTTGTTGCTTGATTCTATCCGTTATAAATTTATTTGAATGACCATGAATGTTTACCCACCAAGATGAAATGCCATCAATAATATCTCTTTCTTGACCCTGATCATCAATGATACGTATAAATTCTTTTTCAGCAGATTTAACCATTAATGGATTATCTGCAAGTTTTGCTTGGGTAAATGGGTGCCAGATAGAAGCTGTTTTACTACTAATCACTTTAAAAGATAACCTTGCGGCTACCTTTAAGACTAGCATTTAAGCTGTGGCTTTAACCAATCTATAACCTAAATAATATATACCTGCTTTGAGCAAATATAAGGCTTTTTGCCATTTAAAGATTAAAACAAACAAGGACAAAGCAATGAGTAAAATTCATAAGCATAAAACAAGCGAGCCAATTGATAAAAAGAAATCTTCTCCACCGCCAACTGGTTCAACAAATGCCAGCCAAGAAGAGATTAATAAAGTCAAGGATGCAGCTCGAAAAACCAGAGATGGAATTTATGCTTATACAAAAAATATAGCCAATACTAAAGACAACAATCAAGATTCATTACTTGATATCGACGATGATGGAAAAGTCACTGAAGGCGATGGAAAATTTATCAAAGCTTATATGGGAGGTAAACGCGGAGCTGATTTGAGAGATTCTATTAGTAGTCCATATGCAAACTCTAATTTAGATTCAATCAAAACCATGGAAGGCAAAGTACAAGCTTTAATTGATAACAAGACTTTAGATTTAAATGCTGATGGGAAAGTAAACAATACTGACTCATTATTAGTTGACGAAAATTTTGCGCGTTTTGAGCAAGAAGATAGTACTAATAGATTGCAAGGTCTAATTAATGGTGGTGCTGCAAATATAGATGGTAACGCTGTTACAGACAATGTAGATATTGCATTGATTAAAGCTTACTTCATCGACAACAAAAGAGGTGATGAGCTGAAAGCAGTACTTGGCAATAATTCAAATACTACAGCACAACAACTTGAAGAAAAACTTCGAGCTTTAGGTGGCAATGAAGATTTTGATTCTAATACAGATGGGAAAATAAATTTATCAGATGCCAATCGTTTGCATACAACTCTAAGTGGAGTGAATCATGGAGTTGCAGTTCAAGCCAGAAAAGATAGTATTGAAACTCTCTTGGATACAGGAGCTCTAGATGTCAATGGTGATGGCAAAATGGATAACCTGGATGTGAATCTAATTAAAACTATCAAGAAAGGTAGTACTCTCAAAGGATTAAAAGCAAAAGCTGGAGCCAACTCTCCATTAACAGGAGAACAAATTCAAGGAAGGCTCAAAGCTCTCTTTGATAACCAAAGTCTTGATATAAACAAAAATGGCAATGTTGGCGGAAGCCTTGATTTAAAACGTATAGAGAAAGCTGTAAATGAACGGATGATGAAAGAGCGTGGGCAATCGGCCCTGGGTGAGCCACCGGTAGCACCAAGCAGTACTGCTGAAGGTTAATCTCTCAAAAACCTGTTACGAAAGTCTGAAAATATAAAATAGCATCACTACGAATTGCTTATTTCCTGTGGAATATTATATTATTTGACTGTTGATGTCTATAAATCCCTATACAAATACAATCCGAGAAATTCGGGATTATGTTTATGAGAGTTTTTATCCTGAAGTTGAGGATGATTTTGAGGACTCCAGTGCAGAAGAAGTTAGTGAGGACTCCAATACAGACGAAGCTTGTGACTTCTATAGCCCAACTTTAACTGAATTTGAGATTCGTCAAAATAAATTTTCTGAAACTGTTCAAGATTTTGCAGAAAAACTCAATACTGAACTAAGTACAATTTTACAAGCTAAAGAAACTAAAACACAATTAGAAAAATATACACAAAGCCAATCTTTACAAGAAATTCTTGGTAGAACAATTACGCACAACAAGCTGGAACTTTATAAACTTACTAAGGAACAGAGATTAGAACAGATTTTAAAGACTTTAGATAAAATTTTTAGTCTCAAAGAAGATTGTGGATTAGATCTAACAATAGAAGATGATAAGCCATTAAATTCTGAATTGGTACAAATAGTCAGAACGATAGTCTCTGAACCTATTTTAGAATTATACAGAGAAAATTTTTCTGTTGCAAAACCTTCATGTATTAATGAAGGTTTTTTACTGGAGCTGGGCAGCATAGCTTCTCTAAATATAGAAAATCAATTAGAAACAACTTGGTCTCGATTAACTAAATCCCAAACTTTATTTACTGAACCAACTGAAAAAGAAATAGAATCAATTCAATACTTAGACAGGCTTGTATTTTTACTTTATTACCTTGCTAAAGATAGGCCACTACCTAATTATACTAATCAATTATTAGCAAAAATTCTTAAGCAAAATTCTACTTGTTTAGAAAGAAATAATAACATTGACAATAGTAATGATGATCCGCTATTGTCGTTTTCGTTAGAGCTTATTAAACTACTGAGTCAAGCAAAATTCTTAAAATTAGACCAGGAAACTCAAGAACAGATATTTCAATTATTTACTACAAATAAATCTTTGGAATTAGACTTAGCAAAGATTTTAAGTAAATTAAAAATTGATAAGAATAATAAGCCACAACCAGAATTAATTGAACCTTTTATTAAATCAATTTTTCAAATTGATTCTCACCCAGCTCTTAAATTATTTGTAAGTAGATTACTAGTTAACAATCCGATCTTAGCTCAACCTAAATTAATTACAAAACTAGTTGGCGCTTTAACTGAGCCTCAAAATTCTGCTTATGTAAAAACTGTTTTGAATACTTGGTCACAAAATTCTAAACTTAAAGCTGATATCACAAGCAGTTTATTTCACCGAATAACCTTATATTTTAAGCAAGCACCTGAAACCAGAAAATCTAAACATTTGTATGAACTGCTCTCAGTTCTAAGCCTAACTTTAGATAGTTCAAAAAAATTAATTGAGAAATTTATTCACTTTAATCGTGCTTGTGAAAATAATGAAGCTGCTTTGTTTCTCTTTACTATATTAGGTTTTAATGATCATGAAAAAGAGATAAATAAGCTTAAAAATCAAAATTCGATTTCATTTTTTAAAAATTACTTTTCTGGTCTAGGCAGAATTCCAATTTCAGCTAAAACTGATTATGAACGTTACGGTATTACATTGCAATGTAGATCATTAGCTAAGCAACTTGACCTAAATACTTATTTATTTACTCAAGATTCTGACGATATTTTACTTGAATATTTTTTCAAATCAAAAAAACCTTTAATCCCAAATCTTAGTTATAAACATGATACCGTTGAAAACTGGTTAATGTTATTAGATTTGACAACAAAAAAAATTGAAGACCTGGATACTTCTATTGAGAAAATTATCCATGATGTTGAAAACAAATTAAAGGAAGAACCTGCTTCAAAACAAAAGATTTACAAGAAAGTTAATCAGAACTCAAGTTTAATTGTCTTGAAAAAATTAGAAGTTGGAGAAAGAAATAGTTCTATTCAAATTTTATTTGATCTGCACAAAAAAGCCTATGAAACCGCTAAGAACCTTAGGGAAACCGAAAATATTGATTTCCAAAGAATAGATAGTTGCTTACAAAATAATTTGGAACGTTTAGGTACTGCAATAAAAACTCAATTACAATCTCGCCATAATTTTATTAAAGGGGATTCTTCTTTTGATGCAGAAATTCTCCTTGCCCAAAATAGAATTACCAAATCAGCTTTAGATAATTTGGACACCACTCCAGATTTGGATTTTAATCTACCACCACAAGCTCAAGCATATAAATCAAGTTCACTTAGTGCTTAAATCCAGTTACTCACATACTTTGAGAGCAGTAGCTGCTTAGGCATTTGCTGTGCCAAATTATGCAAAATCATCTTCTCTTTTTCTCGGCTCAGGTGGAGGATCTTGTGGTTTCTTTTCAGGAATTTTTTCTTCTGCTGCTGGTTGTTTAGATTCTACTGGCTTATTAGTTGCTTCTGCAGCTTTTGGTTCTGGTGCTGGAGTAATAGCTCCTATCTTTTGACCGATACCGGTGATAAATTCTTGTAAGCTTTCAGCAGGTTTTCCATTGCCATTAACTAAGTGTCGCTCCTCAGTTGGTTCTTTTGAATCCTTTGTGCCTGAATAAATTTTTCCTGCACTTGCACCTGAAGTTATAATTTTATATTTACCATCAGTGAAATTTCCATCATTTAAGTACTTGGCATTTGTTGTGCAGCTTCCTCCATTACAATTTCCGCCAGTTAAATCTTTAATATTGCGTTGCTGCTTTGGAGATAGCTGGTTAAATTTCTTGTCATCGTCCATGATTCCTTCTAAGAACTCATAAGTTCTCTGAGACTGAGACTTCTCTTTAGGAGCATTATCAACACTAGCTTTCTTTCCAGCTTCGTCTTTCGCTTCTGGCTTTTCTGCACTTTTACTATCAGCTTCTTTTTTTGCATTTCTAGCATGATCAAGCATTGCAAGTAGCTTCTCTCCTGATGTAAGGCCAGCAGCTTGTTCAATCGCTACTAGTTCACCCGTTTTTGGATCAATACGGGCAGCAACAAATGCAGGAATACTTTGTATATTAAATTTCTTTGCAAGTTGTGGATTTGCATCTATATCAATTTCCTGAATTGGTTGACCTTTTCTTTTTAAATCATCAATAATAGGTTTCGTTTGTTGACAAGGTCCACACCATTTAGCTGAAAAATCCAATAAAATTACACCTTGTTCTTTTGCTTTTGTTAAAGCTCCAGAATCTCCACCTTGTATTGTATTCAAGCCAATAGCATTGGTATTAGCATTAGCATTAGCATTAATATAGACTCCAGTTTTTTGTCCAACAAAATCAATTGCATCACCCCATCCATTATTAGGATTTGCTCCACCTGTAGCAGGATTACCATTAGCGCCAAAACCTTGTCCACCACCAACTCCTGGATTGCCGCCGCCATTGCCTCTGCCAAAATTTGGTCCACCACCCATTCCTGGGCTTCCACCACCACCGCCATTACAACCACCACCGTTACAGCCGCCTCCACCACCTCCGCCAGAACCACCGCCTCCACCTTTATTGCGTTTCATTCCAGCTAAAGCTGCAGCACCTTGACCGAGAGCTCCCATTCCGCCCATACCAGCAGCAGCTCCACCCATAGGTGGCATCGGTTGATTATTAGAGTTTGAAGCTGGAGGATAAGGACTTGTAGGAAACTTTGTATTAGCAGTTGCAGTTGCCATTCTTGCAGCTGTAGACGAATTAGTTGTACCCTTTGTCTCTGCTTTTGCGTCTTTATTTTCTGCTTGATCAACAGCCTTGCCAGTTCCATCAGCATTTTTATTTTTTTGATTCTGTGCAACTCCAGCCGAACCTAAAACGCTTGCGGCTTGAACTGTTGCAATAGATGATGCGATAACACCCATGAGTTGTAGCTCTAGAGTAAAAGATAGAAATTAAGTTCTAGTTAAGGGGAAGGGGTTTGTCTCTATTTATTGATAAATACTTTTCCCAAGCAGCATGTAGGTCCTCTCCAAGACTTTTTAGATCCATTTTTGTTCCTGGTTCAGGTGTATTATAACTGTCAATTGAAGCAAGTAGATCTTTATTCTGCGGTGATGGATTACTCTCCAAATATTTTCGAAAACCATCATCCTGTAAATGAGCTTGAATGGCTTCTTGAGTGTGAGGATTATAAAACTGTAGGTTAGAATCTTTAGCTGCAATTAGTTGTTTAGTATCTAAACTATCACCTTTGATTTCAGTTTCTTTAAATTTGCCATCACCAGCATGCGCTACAATCACCGCCCCTGCTTTCTCAAACTTAGTATTTATGAGTAGAGCAATTTTAGGATCAGGAGCTTTACCACCTATGGTTATTTTTCCATTAGCATCTTTTTGAATATGAACAGGATTGTAATGTTTGGTCAGCAACTCTCGATTAGCAGGGTCTTTCAATGATTCCCTTAAACTACTTGAACCTTTATCTCCATCCTTTGTATAAATGAAGAGTAATGCTTTTCTTTGATCTGCAGCTCCTGGAGTTTTTTCATCAAAAACTGTTTTGATTGCCTCAATTTTTTTTTCATCCTTTACTTCAGTAGCTTTATTTGCAGTTCCTGGAGGTGTAGGCTCTGGAGTTGTAGGATTTGGAGTTTTATTTTCTTCCTCTTTTGCCCCCTTACCTTTCCATGGTTTATTGTTTGGATTAGGTTTTGATTCTGGTAAACCAGGCATCTTTGGAAGACTGCCCATACCTCCCATACCTGGTGGCATCGTTGGTGCTTGCTGTTGTGAAGAATTAGGATTTGTTGCCACTGGGGTAACAGGAAAAGGACTTTGTGTAGCTGGTCTATTGCTATTGAAAATTCCTGAAGTCTTTGAAGCTACTTTTGAGCTGCTTGGACCTGAAGAAACTTCTTTTTCAGCATCTTCCTTTTCGCCTTTTAAAACTTCATTTACGGATGCGGCATCCAGACCGCTTGTATTTTTGTTGGCGCCAACACCAGTAGCAGTTACGGCCTTAGCGATTGCTGAAGCTGCATTGTTTGCACCTTGAATAGAGGATATTAAACCCACATAGATAAATTACAAATTGAGGGTTAATTAGTGGTTAAAGTATTGCTTTAAGTTCACCTTTCTCGTGCATTTCCATGACTATGTCACAGCCACCGATGAACTCTTTATTTACATAGAGCTGAGGAAAAGTTGCCCATTCAGAATATACCTTCATGCCTGATCTTAAATCTGGGTTGCTGAGAATATCATAAGTCTCAAAGTCAACGTCATAAAATTTTAGAACTTTAACTACAGCATCAGAGAATCCACATTGAGGAAAATTTTTGTTACCCTTCATGAAAAGTACTATTTTGTCCTGCGCGACAATGTTATCGATTTTTGTTCTTAGCTCTGGGCTTAGTTCACCGAGGTTTGTGTTGTTTCCGAATTGCATAATTTTATTTTCTCCTTGTTGATAATTTATAGTAAATGGATTGCTTCGCTGCGCTCGCAATGACAGTATGTGCCTTGATCCTATTCGTCCGTACCTTTCGCTTGAATAGTCAGTGCATGAATAACTTCGCTTTGAAGTAAGTCTGCAAGAGCTCTTTGGATCATCTGTTCTCTTTTGACTCTGCTTAATCCATTAAAAGCATCAGCGACGATTCTTAGTTGCCAGTGATTGCCACCTTTATAGTCGACAGCTTCTACTTCTTTAACGCCAGCGATATTGTCTTTTAAAATTTGTTCTACGTCGTTTGCTTTTAGTAACATTGTATTTCCTTAATTCAAGTAATATTGTTTCACCTTTTGGTTTAAAAAATTGTTTATTGTTTTTAAATCAATCTCATAGCCCCTTTTGAAATCTACTTTTTCAAGTAGAACATCGTCAGTGTAAGTCATTCCTTTTAAAAAAATATTTGGATCAATATTTGGATATTTATTTTTTACGGCTTCAATTAAAGTTATAAGATCAATATTCTTTAAAATGTAATAAAGATCTACGTAATCTTTTAATACAGCTCTGTCTCTAATAGCAGCTAATTTCATGCAGCCAATGTCTGTAATAGAAGCTAAAGGGAAAAAATCTAATTCTTTATTTAATTCATGAACAAGAGGATAGTTATATCTAAAAAAACTAAATTTTATTGACTCGTTTAATTCTAGACTTAAAGTATCTTCTTCGTCTTGAGTCAAATTTATTTTATAACCTGAGAAAATTTTACTTAGAGACTTAAAAAATTCTTTGGTATCAAAAGAACCTTCTCTGAAAAAATCAAAATCAATACTATCTCTGTGACCAAGTTGTAAAGCCAGCGCAGTACCGCCTGCCAAATAGAAATTTAATTGTTTGATTTCAGAAAGTAAAGGAAGTATTTTTTTTCTTTCTTCATCGAGTATATCCAAATGAATCATAAGAAAGGTCTTCTCTCTATTTTAGGAGAAGTTTCAAATACCGCTGACCATAATTTTAAGGATTTTTTATTCCAAGAGCTGAGTAAAGAATTTTCAAAAATGTTTTTTAGAATTTGATGATCATATTGAGAGAATAGCCATTTACAAGCTTTTTCTGATCCGTAATTTAGGATGGAAAATACTATGGATTTTTTATCTTCTTCCAATTCTAACTTATCTATGTCATATGACCAAAGAGCAGCTTTAACATAGTCTGGAATCTGGCTCATATCTATATTATACCTCATTTACACAAACTAAATTCAGGCTCTAAACAGCTTCACAACTTGCTTTAAGGCTTCTATGAATCTTTCAATATCATCATTATTGTTATAGAAAGCAAGTGATGCTCTGGAAGTGGCGCTTATACCAAATCTTCTCATTACTGGTTGCGCACAATGGTGTCCAGTCCTAATGGCTATGCCATGTTCATTGAGCATAGTACCGATATCAAAAGCTTCGATATCATCGAAAACAAAAGAACTAATTGCAGCTTTATCCTTAGCTTGTCCTATGATTTTAAGCCCAGGAATTTCTAAAAGCTTTTCCTCAAGGGACTTGTGTAATTCATCTTCTATTTCAGTAATATGGTTTATGCCAATTACATTAATGTAATCAATAGCGCTACCAAGTCCGATTACCTCAACAATAGGTGGTGTGCCCGCTTCAAATTTAAAAGGCAGAGCTCCATAACTGGTTTTCTCAAAACTTACTTTATCTATCATCTCGCCGCCACCATGATAAGGAGGTAATTCTTCTAAGATTTCTCTTTTGCCATAGAGCACCCCTACACCAGTTGGTCCGTAGAGTTTATGTCCTGAGAAAACATAAAAATCACAATCTAAATCTTGCACATCTACTTGTGAGTGATTTATTCCCTGCGCGCCATCGATCACTGTGATTGCGTTGTAGGTGTGTGCGAACCTAATCATCTCTTTAATAGGATTAATGGTACCAAGTGAATTACTGATATGAGTCAAAGCTAAAATTTTAACTTTGCCTGATGAAATTAATTTGAAATAAGCATCTTGGTCCAGTTCACCATTATCAAGTACTGGTATAACTTCAATCTCTGCTCCAATTCTTGCTGCTTGAATTTGCCAAGGGACTATGTTGGCGTGATGTTCAAGTCCTGAAATTAAAATTTTAAAATCTTTATCGCTTGTACGTAATTTACTTTTACGAGTGTCATGAGTTCCGTAAGGAGATAGAGTGCCTCTCAAAGCTTCACAGAGAGAGAAGGCTACTAGGTTGATAGCTTCAGTAGTGCCACGAGTGAAAATTATCTCTTCAGTAAATTTGCTGTTGAGAAGTTCGTGTACTAGAGTTCTAGTTCTATCAAACTCTTGGGTGGATTTTACGCTGAGATCATAGACACCTCTGCGCACTGTGCCATTAGATTCGAGCATGAAATCTTTAATCTTATTAATTACTGAAAGTGGTTTTTGAGCTGTAGCTGCAGTATCTAAGTAAACCAGCTTCTTGCCATTGATTTGGGAATCAAGAATTGGAAAATCTTTTCTGATATCGATTTGAGTTTTAGGCATTTGTATCTAAGCGTGATTTTTTAAATTTTGAATTTTCTGCAAGTAAGGCAAGTGTGTCTAAACCGTCTTCCTTAGTGCCGTCTCTTAAATTAGCGAAAGCTAAATTAGAGACATAGTTTCTTGCTGAAGCCATATCTATCTTGTCGATTAGTTCTTTGCAGAAGCTATAAGTCAGAACTGTCTTAGCATCGACTTCGTTGAGTCCGCGGCTTTCTAAATAGAAAAGCTCCTCTTGGTTTAATCTACCAACAGTAGATCCATGTGAACATTTCACATCATCAGTAAGAATGTTTAATTGTGGACGTGAATCTATATGAGCATCTTTAGAGAGTAAAAGATTTTTGTTTAGTTGGCTAGCATCTGTTTTCTCGGCGCCTTTACTAACATCAATCAAGCCATTGAATTCAGCTTTAGACTTGCCTTGTAGTAAGCCTTTGAAAAGCTGCTCACTAGTAGTATGTGGAACTTTATGATTAATAACCACGCGATGATGTGATTTACGATCTTTATTGAGTACATAAAGTCCATTAGCTTTAGCTTTAGCATTCGTGCCAAGAATGTCTATCTCGATATCATCACGAGATGATTTAGCACCGAAGCTAAAAGAGTTAAATTCAAATTCACTATCTCTTTCGAGTTTCGCTGAGTATGAATATAATCTGGTGGCTTCTTGTGATTCGTTTTGAATCTTGTCGAGTTTAAGTTTAGAGCCTTGGTCTAGGAAGCATTCTATAACAGCGTTTGTGAAGTATTTGCTGTCTTCCAGTCCTACATAAGTAACTAACAAATTTAACTGTGAATTTTTGCCACTATAAATCAATGAGCGGATTTGATTAGAGCTGTTCTGGTTAGAGATATGCAAAATTTGCAAAGGCTTATCGCTATGATAATTTTCTTTGATATTCAAGAAGAAACCATTTCTAAGTAATAAAGTGTTCACTAGTTTGAAGTATTTATCTTCGGATTTAATGCCTGATGCGAAATATTTTTCTATAAGAGTTTTTGCTTCTCTATCATGACTAAGATCTTCAGTGTCATTGAAGTTAATGATTTTGATTTCTTCATTACTAAAATCGAAATTGGAATATTCTTCAGAATAGGCACCATTAAAGGTAACTAAGAAATTATTTACGGTTTCTTTGAAAACATATTTCTCTATGATTTGGTTTAACTCTTGTTTGCTTAAAGAGATTTGATTTTCTTTTTGGCTTGATTTCTCGATATTGTATTCGACATCAAGAATATCTTTGAAGTCATAGTAATGCCAATCTTCATCACGGTTAGAAGGAAATTGAACTTGCTCAAGGCGCTTTAATGCTTCTTGCTGTTTGGTTCTGATGAATTCAATATTAGAGACCGTGTTAGAAGCTGACCTAACAACTGTCTCTTGAAATTCAAGTTCTTTTTTAGACAATTGCATAGCCTTCTTTCTCAAGCTCCAAGGCAAGAGTTTTGTCGCCGGTTTTGATGATCTTGCCATCACTTAATACATGTACAAAGTCAGGCTCTACGTATTCAAGTAAACGTTGGTAATGAGTAATTAAGAGCACGGCATTTTCTGGGCTGCGGTAAGTATTAATTCCATGAGCAACAATTCTAAGTGCGTCAATATCAAGCCCTGAGTCGGTTTCGTCAAGGATTGCGAAGCTTGGACTTAATGCAAGCATTTGTAGAATTTCGTTTTTCTTTTTTTCGCCGCCAGAAAAGCCTTCGTTGAGGTTTCTATCTAAGAAAGAAGAATCCATTTTTAGGATATTGATTTTCTCTTCAATAAAATCATCGAAATCTAGTGGGTCCATCTCGGGCTTCGCTAGATATTTTTGTTTAGAGTTATAAGCCATGCGCAAGAAATTTAAATTATTCACACCAGGGATTTCAACTGGATATTGGAATGCTAGAAAAATTCCTTCATTAGCTCTTTCATCTGGTTCAAGCTCAAGAATATTTTTGCCTTTGAAAATTACCTCACCTGAAGTGATCTCATAATTAGGATGACCTGCAAGTACTTTAGAAAGTGTGCTTTTGCCAGAACCATTAGGTCCCATAATTGCGTGCACTTCACCAACGTTAATAGTTAGGTTAAGTCCTTTAAGGATTTCTTGTGAAAGTCCATCACGAACTATATTGGCTTTTAGATTACGGATTTCGATTAATTTGGTCATTATAAAATTGGCAAAAACTATGCCCTAAGCCAATTTTAGGCTGTTAAAGCTATCTTTTGCTGGAATCTTTAGATATTTATAAAGATAAGGCTACTTTCTGGGGTCGCACCCCCGCCGATTCGCCTTAAATCTAAATAATTAGCTATCCGCTTATTCTCGATTAGTTCTTTCTATAATTAAACTTATTCATTTAATAGGGGGATTAAATGTCACGATTACTTTGTATTCAGTTTCCAAATGCTTTTTACCATATATTTTCTAGAGGTTCAAATAAACAAGTAATTTTTTTGGATGAAAATGATTTTCGAAAGTTCAAACAGATTTGTTTAATTGCAAAGTATAAATTCAATCTTCGAATTTATGCTTACTGTCTGATGAATAATCATTATCATCTTTATCTGTCGACGCCTAATGCAAATATTGCAGAAAGTATGAAATATATAAATGAAGTTTATGCGATGTATTTTTTAAAAAAGTATCAAGAAAAAGATGGTCATGTTTTTAGGGGTAGATATGGACGAAAATTAGTTCAAAATGATAGATACTCTATGCAACTAATTAGATATATTCATTTGAATCCAGTAGCTGCAAATTTAGTGAACAGTGCGTGGGAATGGAAGTGGTCAAGTTATTTGTCTTTCTTGGAACCTAGATTAAAAGATGATCTTGTGGAATATGATTGGACTCTTGATCAATTTGGTAATAAGGAATCTCAAATAGAAACATTTAGAATATTTCATGAAAATTTACCTGCTCAAGATGATGAAATTGAATTTGAGAAGCGTAATCATTCCTACCTTGGTGATGAAAATTTTGTTGCAGAAATTTGTCAGAATCTGGGAGTCTTAGATTTAACTGAAACTATAACCAGTGTAATTAGACATTCATCTCATCAAGAATTTGAATCATCATTAGTTAGACTTGATAAAAATGTTCATGATGAACGACTTAAAAATAAACTGAAAGTATATCTTTTAAGAGAAGTTTCAAAAAAATCGCTTAAAGAGATTGCAACTCTAACAAATAAAACAGTTAATGCTGTTAGTAAAATCAATAAAAAATTCTTAGTGGAATTGGAAAGATCTGAAAATCTACAGAAAATTGTCAGTGAACTTATTTAGACTGTGGGCTAATGGGCGGGGGTGCGACCCCGGGAATTAGCCCACACTGTTTTCTAGCTTTAATGCCATTAACTGATTAGCTTCTGCGGCAAACTCACCTGGTAACTCTTTGAATACATCTTTGCAAAAACCACTAATGATAGTGGAGATAGCATCTTCAACTGAAATGCCACGTTGGTTTAAAAAGAATAATTGATCTTCAGAGATTTTAGAAGTAGAAGCTTCATGCTCGATGTTTGCAGTGTTGTTACCGACTTCTATATATGGAGTAGTGTTAGCCGCGCACTTAGAACCAATTAACATCGAATCACATTGAGTATAATTGCGCGCGTTCTCTGCTCCTGGAGCGATCTTTACTAGTCCACGATAAGTGTTAGTAGACTTGCCGGCTGAAATGCCTTTGCTGACAATGGTTGAGCGAGTATTCTTGCCGATGTGAATCATCTTAGTCCCGGTATCAGCTTGTTGCGCATTATTAGTTAGAGCTACTGAATAAAATTCACCAACAGAATTATCACCTTGTAAAATACAACTTGGATATTTCCAAGTGATTGAAGAACCTGTTTCTACTTGAGTCCAAGAGATTTTAGAATTATCACCTTGACATTTACCACGCTTAGTAACAAAGTTATAAATTCCACCTTTACCATTTTCGTCACCCGCATACCAGTTCTGAACTGTAGAATATTTTATTTCTGCATTCTTCATGGTGATAAGCTCAACTACCGCTGCATGTAATTGATTCTCATCAAAGGCAGGCGCTGTGCAACCTTCAAGGTATGAGACATAACTATTCTCATCACAGATTATAAGTGTGCGCTCGAACTGTCCTGAGCCTGCCGTATTGATTCTAAAGTTCGTAGAAAGCTCTAATGGACATTTAGTATTTGGTGGAATGTAAATGAAAGTTCCATCACTAAATACTGCACTATTTAAAGCAGCATAGTAGTTATCAGAAGTTGGAACTATAGAACCAACATATTTTTTGATTAATTCTGGATGCTCTTGAATAGCTTCGGATATAGAGCAGAAAATTATGCCGATCTCTGCAAGAGCTTTCTTGTGAGTGTTAGCAACTGAAACACTATCGAAAATTGCATCTACGGCAATACCTTCTAAAAGTTTTTGCTCTTCTATTGGAATACCAAGCTTTTTATAAGTTGCAAGAATTTCAGGGTCTACTTCATCAAGTGAGTCTTTAGATTTTTTCTTTTTTGGTGCTGAATAGTAAATGATGTCTTGAAGGTCTATCTTTGGATAATTTACGCGTGCCCATTCTGGCTCAGTCATTTTATTGAATTGCTTCAGAGCATTCAATCTAAAATCAAGCATGAATTGAGGCTCACTTTTGATTGCAGAAATTTTACGGACTGTTTCTTCACTCAATCCTTTCGAAAAGCTATCAGCCTCAATTTCAGTCTTGAAGCCATATTTATATTCTTGGGATTGGAGTTTTTCTAAATGACCTTCCATCTATTGTTATTTTAGCTTGTTTGGCTGGGGCTTTAGTTTTTTTGAATGTTTGAGGGCGTCATTGCGAGCGGAGCGAAGCAATCCCTCTGCGCAGACTGGATTGCCACGCCCACTGTGTGGGCTCGCAATGACGGCACTCCTATAGTAAACTGGATCCTTACGCCCACTTTGTGGGCTCAGGATGACGTCATCAATGCTTAACTCACTAAAACACTGGAGCCAAATGATCAAAATCGAGCACACGCTCTTTGCTCTGCCTTTTACTATTAGTTCTGCTTTGCTTGCGGCTAACTATGTTGGTTTTGAGAATGTACCATATATAAATTTTCTTTGGATAGTTTTGTGTATGTTGGGTGCACGCTCAGCGGGTATGAGTTTAAATCGCATCATTGATACTAAGATTGATGCAGCTAATCCAAGAACCGCTTCCCGTGAGCTTCCTAGTGGTAAGCTCAGTAAAACTCAAGCTTGGATTTTTACAATTATTTCTTTGGCAGTTTTAGTTTATTCTGCTTTTCAATTACCAAGGCTTTGCCAAATCCTGTTGCCAATTGCATTACTCTGGCTTTTTGCTTATTCATATATGAAGCGAATTAGTTTTCTTTCACATCTTTTTCTTGGTACCACACTTGGTGGTGCGACTCTCGGGGCTTGGATTGCGGTAACTAATGCCGTTGATAATCTTGCACCAGTTTATTTATCGCTTGCT
The DNA here is from genome assembly GCA_964517685.1 of uncultured Gammaproteobacteria bacterium. Lineage (GTDB taxonomy): Bacteria > Cyanobacteriota > Vampirovibrionia > LMEP-6097 > LMEP-6097 > CAYQSL01. Next base: position 49,220 of record CAZFCF010000001.1, read on the forward strand.
GTAGTGTTCTGGGTTTGTGGTTTTGATATCATCTACGCAACTCAAGATTATGAATTTGATCGTGCACAAAAGCTGCATTCCATCCCTGCTAAATTCGGTGTAGATAAGGCGATTAAAGTTTCTCGTTTCTGTCATTTACTAACGCCACTATTTCTCTATCTCTGTGGAGAAGTTTTAGGTTTAGGTATTTATTACAAGCTTGGAATCTTAGGAGTAATTGCCGCAAGTATTTATGAACAGAAACTTGTGAAGCAAGGTAAGATAGAAGCTGCTTTTTTTAAGGTTAATAGCTGGGTTTCTGTGTGGGTGATGGTTTCGGTAATTTTGGATTTAAAATTCTAAATCAAGCTATTTTATGAATTAAGCCTTCTGCTTTGGTATAGACTTTTCTACCAGTAGTTTTGATTTCTTTGATAAAACTTGGATCTATAAATGTCTCTTCGTAAAAAACTTTAGATTGAAATGCAAAAAGTTGTAAGTAAGGCTCATATAATTTTGTCTTTTTTCTTATAGTACGAACATTCTCATAGATTAGTTTCTGACTGTCTAGGTCTGGTGAAATAACTGCTAAATCGACATCACTCCATGCATGAGCAGTATCTTTTGCATAAGATCCAAACAAGACTATTTCATCAACTTCAAAATCATTAGTAATTTTGGTGACAATATTTTCGATAAAATTTTCTAATTCTATTTTATTTTTTCTTTCAACCATTTGAAAATCCTTTTTGATTCTTTGAAAATTTTATTCGCCTCTTCTTTGGAAACCTTAGATTCCATTAATTCAAAATCTTCTGGATATCTGGTTCCTATATATAGATCATCTAAGTCTGTGAGAAATTCTTTTGTCTCTTCTTGTAGATTCTCAATAACAGCATTGGTGCAGAGAATCAATAAATCATGTACTTTAGCAGGAGTTTTTTTTTGTGCTTGTAATAAGGCTTTGAGAATTTTTTCTAAACAGTTGTGACATTTTTCAACACAGCTAATAAATCTTTCTGAGTCTAAACAAACTTTAGCTGTATCTAAATCATATTTTGCTATTTTAAGCCAATTTTCAACTGATTTTTCCAAGTAGTTTGATTTTATCACTTAAATACCGTAGATATTTTAGAATTATTATTCACTATTTTATGGAAAATTTAAAATGCTTATTTATGTTCAAGATGCTAAACACTTAAAGGATTATCAAATCCAAATAGAATTTACGGATGGTGTTAAAAAAACAGTAGATCTGAAAGATCATTTAGAAGGTGAAGTTTTTGAACCTTTGAAAGATCTTACTTATTTTAAAAGCTTTAAAGTTAATAAAGATACTGAGACTATAGAGTGGAGTAACGGAGCTGATTTCGCACCATCATTTCTCTATTTATTATAATGCTAACTTTTCAAGCAAAGATACAAAGTTAAAAAGTTAAAAACTCAAACCATAATGCACACCAGCACCAGCACCACGTTTATAAATTAAATTTAAATCAATTAATTTACTTAATGCAGTTTGAATAGTTCTACGATTAATACCGGTCTGTGTCTCAATTTCATTAATTTGCAATTTCTTTTCTGGATTAGCTTTGAAACATTCCAAGACTAAACGATGATTCTCTGCCAATGAATTAAATTTGGCGAATTTATCACGATAAATTTGAATATCACTTAAGGCTTCATAGTAACGTTGCAAAAAAAATAAAGTGATTGGTTCTAAATTATATTTTTTTGAATTTTGGTAAAATTTTCCGTCAGAACCTTGTCTTAAAGCAAGATAGTAACTAGAACGATGTTTTTCTATATGCCTGTCCAAAGCTAGATACTGAGTAATATTGGCGATATGGCGATCTTCTGCTTGCAATAGTATTAGTAAAAACAATGCACGACTCAATCTTCCATTACCATCTTGAAAAGGATGAATAGCTAGAAATCTAAAAGTAAATTCAACTGCAGTTAAAAGCGTCCAAGGTTCTTCCTTGCTTGTTTCCTTATACCAAGAAACTAAATCATTCATTGCTGTTTCTGTAATAGGTCCAGGTGCGGCAGGTTCCAAAACAACTTGTGATTCTTTGGTTTCATGATTAACCATTACTACTCTGTTTGTATGTTGTTTATATCTACCAGCATAGTGCGAGGCTTTAGGATAGTGCTTAAGAAGCAATTTATGTAAACCACAAATATCCGATTCTTTCAGTGGCAGCATATAGCTTGCACCTTCATAAACAATTTGTAGAACTTCACGACAACCAACAACTTCTTCTATACTTCGTTCTTTATCCTTAGAAAATTTATCCAGAATAACAGTTTTGTATTGGTCGAAGGCACTGGGTCTTGCATCTTCAGCAAGCTTAGTATCTATCCACTCTATTTCTATATCTGTAAGTAAAGCATTTTCTATCCTGGTTGATGAGCCAATATTACTAATAAGAGCTTGTTTTTGAATAAACTGTTTTTCTTCTGCACTAAGATTTTCAATTTCGTTGTAAATTTCTCCAATTTTAAATTGGATTTTTTTCAGTAATTCAATAGTCCATTTATCTGGTTTTAAAGTAAGCATGGTGTCCTTTGACTAATAATCTTATGCACAAAATTATACAATATTGCACATATGAAATACTAAAATATATGTGTAATATTGTGCAATTTTGAATGGTTGCCCGGGTTAACCCTTAATATTAAATCAATGCAACAATAAATATAGAGAATGCTCCCTTACCTCAAAAAATACTCTCTGCAATATTTCTTCGGCACTTGCCTTTTGGTTCTAGTAAATTTGCTTGCTGCTTATATTCCGCAGTTGATTAAACAATCAGTTGATAAATTACAACTCTTTGCGCAAAAACTAAATATCGTAAATATTGCAGCTGAGTTAAGGCATGAAATTTTAATTTCGCTTGGAATTATCGTTGTAATGTCCATAACCATGGCGCTTATAAGAATTGCTTCGAGGCAAGTTCTTTTTGGAATTGGTAGAAGTGTAGAGTTTGATCTCAAGAAAAATATTTTTAATCACTTAGTAGCAATGCCACCAAGTTTTTTTGGCAAGCGTAGAACTGGAGATTTAATTTCCATCATCTCGAACGATGTGCAATCAATTCGTTCACTGGCTGGTTTTGCCATGCTTAATATAGTTAACACGGTGATTGCTTTTGCAATTATTCTGCCGATGATGTTTCATTTGCATTTTCAATTGACGATTTTCTTTTTGATCTCTATACCTTTGGTAATCATTTTTATTATTCTCCTGAGTTATCGCATCAAAAAATTTCAAGAGGCTGTGCAAATCCAACTTGGTGAAATTAGTAATTTCATTGAACAGAATCTCAGTGGCATTCATATCATCAAAGCCTTTGCTCAAGAGGATTCTGAGATCAAGCGCTTTGAAGAGTACAATGACAAGCTTAAAAATGTAAACATAAAGTTAGTTGCTTATCGCAGTTTGATTGGTCCTGTGATGCGTGTAGTAGCTTCGATTGGTTTTATTCTGCTTCTTTATATAGGTGGTAAGTCTGTAATTGCAGGTAGTTTTAGTCCTGGAGATTTTACGGCGTATGGGCTCTATATCCAGCGCCTGATCTGGCCTATAGCGACTTTGGGTTGGCTGATTACTTTGGTTTATCGCGCGCAAGTCAGTGAGGAAAGAATCAATTTAATTCTTCATGAGAAACCCAGTATTTTTGATCATGCTGATGCGATTGATAAGAAAAGCTTCGACTCAGAAATTAAACTCAATTTATTAAATGCTGAAATTCCTAAAGGTATCAACCTTGCAATAGTTGGCACTATTGGTTCTGGTAAAACTATACTGGCTCAAAAACTAATGCACCTGAAAGAACTTCACGATGGTGAGATCTCTATAGATGGCATTGATATTAAACAAATCAAACTCAATTCACTGCGGACTTTGATCAATATGGTCCCCCAGGAAAATTTTCTTTTTGCAACCTCGATTCGTGAGAATATTGCCTATGCTAAAGATCTTTCAGAAGCTGAGGTTATTGAGCTTGCAAAGCTCGTTAATATTTATGATGAAGTAATGAAATTTCCTGCTGGCTTTGATAGCGTGGTGGGTGAAAGAGGTATCACTCTCTCTGGTGGTCAGAGACAGAGACTCTCTATAGCGCGTGCACTGGCTTTAGATCCAGAGATTTTAATTTTAGATGATGCGCTTAGTAGCTTAGATGATAGGAATGCCAGAGAGATTCTTGGCAAAATTCTTAAGCTGAGAAAAAATAAAACAACTATTTTTATAACTCACAAGATCTCGATCACCAGCTCTTTTGAGCGAATCTGGGTTATGGATAAGGGTTATATCGTAGAGCAAGGAGGAGAAAGATAATGCAAAAACTTGTACAAAACAATTTGCAAAATATAAAAATTCTCTATCCATATATGAAACCTTATCTTTGGAAAATGATTTTTGTTTTACTAATAGTGCCGATTGGTTCATTTACTTTTTCAGTGCAACCCATCATTATCCAAAAAGCCATTGATGGTCCTTTGCGTAGCGCAAATTATTCGGGGCTATGGATTTATTCTTCATGGCTTGCGGTTATGGTCTTTGTAAATTTTATTACTCAGATTATTCAATTTTGGATTATGAGTGAGGTTGGGCAGAATATTGTAGCTAATGCACGCTTTGATTTATTTCGTCATCTTGAAAACTTGTCTCTGAGCTTCTTTGATCGCACACCAGTTGGCAGGTCAGTATCGCGCATTACTAGTGATATGGAGCAATTAGCTGAAAGTTTTTCTGGTGGTGTGATTCTCATCATTCTTGATTTTTTTAATATCATTGGCATTTTGATTTTTATGACCTATTTGAATTGGCAACTTTCTTTAGCTGTAGGATTCTTCCTGATCCCAATTTATTTACTCAATAATCATTATCAAAAAGTTTTTCGTGAATCTAACTTTAAATCTAGGCAAGAACTTTCTAAATTAAATTCTTTTCTGCAACAAAATATAGTTGGTATTTTTGTCGTGCATGCTCTGAACAGTCTTGATAAAAGTATGAGAAAGTTTGCTGAGTTCAATAAAGCTTACTTTAAAGCTAATGATAAAAATCTCAAAGCAGACGCACAGCTTTCTGCTTTTACTGAACTGGTCTCTTTGCTTGCAGTTGCAGCTTTGATTTTGATTGGCATGCTTATAATCCAATCTAAGACTGAGCTTTTGAGTATTGGTGTTTTAGTAGCTTTCGTTCAATATACACAGTCACTATTTGAACCAATTCGTAATTTAAGTGATCGCTTTACTATTGTGCAATCTGCCTTTACTTCGCTGGAGAGAATTAATGAATTGAAGGCTGAGGAAGTTGAGGTGAAGGATCCTGCAAGTCCAGTGCCACTAGTTCTAAATCAGGGGGATTGCTTCGTCGCTGGCGCTTCATCTTTCGCTCTTCGAGCTTCAGATGACAAGCCGGAGGACAAGCCGCTAATCGAATTCAAAAACGTCTGGTTTAAATACGAAGGTATTAAATCTGAAGAGGACACAGAGGAAGTAGCGCCAGAAAATGAGTGGGTGCTACAGGGAATTAATTTCTCGATGAAACCTGGTCAGAAAGTGGCTTTTATCGGGAGAACTGGTTCGGGTAAAAGTACTATTATTAAATTACTCACTAGGCTCTATGATCCGCAGCAAGGTGAAATTCTTATCAATGGTATTAATCTAAAAAACTTTAGGCAAGATGATATCCATGATCAAATTTCTGTAATTCATCAGGACTCTTATATATTTGCTGGAAATTTAATTGAGAATATAAAGCTCAACCGTCCAGAAAAAGATCTTGACCTCAATCTAGTCGGTCCAATTTTGGATACCACTACTTTGCCGCGAGATATTCTTCTAAGCGAGAGGGCTAGTAATATTTCTTCGGGTGAACAACAAGTAATTAATTTTGCTCGGGCACTTGTGAGTAAGCCTGAAATTGTTGTACTCGATGAAGCCACTGCGAAAATTGATATTCATACCGAAAAAAGAATTTATAGTATTCTCGATCATTATTTGGAAACTCGTAGTGCAATAATCATTGCTCATAGATTAGAAACTCTCAAACACTGCGATTTAGTATTTCATCTTGAGCATGGGCGTATTATTAATTCTGGGAAGCCCACAGAGGTTATTGCAAACTATTCTCAGTAAGGACAAAGTCTGTCATTGCGAGCCACGAAGTGGCGTGGCAATCCAGTTTGCGCAATGGGATTGCTTCGTCAGGCTTTGCCCTCCTCGCAATGACATACGCCGCTTCGCGGCTCGCAATGACGGGTAGTACATCTCTTAATTATTTTTTCCAGTCATCCCCCAATAGACAGCTATTAGAATTGACTTTATTATTAAGGCTGTAAAGCTAGATAAAAAATTAGGTTTTAAAATTAATGGTTCAGAAATTTTTGAGTAACGAAGAAGGAAGCGCGACAAAGTTTTTTATGTGCTCTGCTATAGTCTGGTTGATTATAGGTATGGGCGCAGGTTTGGCAGGGGCTTTAGAGTTCTCTTTCCCAGATTTAACTAAGGGAATTGCGCAATTATCGTTTACGCGTCTACGCCCTGCCCACGTGAATACCGTAGCTTTCGGTTGGTTATCAATGGCAAACATTGGCGCAGCTTTATACATCATCCCTGCACTTTGCAAAACGAAATTACATTCTGAAAAATTAGCTAATTTTGTTTGCTACGTTTGGAACTTTGTTATTGGTGCTGGTTTCATTTCCCTAATCAATGGTTATACAGAAGGCCGTGAGTATGCTGAGTACAGAGAGCCTTTTGATATTTTAGTTTTAGTAGGCTTAGCACTACTTTCTTATAATCTCTTCCGTACTGTAATGGATCGTAAAGTAAAGAAACTTTATGTATCTGTTTGGTACATAATGGGAGCTTTCTTCTGGATGCCTCTTGTTTACTTAGTAGGTAATAGAACTTTCGTGGCGATGACTGGTCTTAATGACGGTATCCTCAACTGGTTCTATGGACACAATATTTTAGGTATGTGGTTTACTGTTCTTGGTGTTGGAATTGCATACTATATGATTCCAAAAATGAGTGGTAAAGCAATTTGGAGTCACAGCCTTTCGATGTTAGGTTTCTGGACAATTGCATTTTTCTATGCACCGACTGGTACTCATCACTTACTTCAATCACCGGTTCCTGAGTGGCTTAAAGCACTTGCAGTAATTTTCTCTGCAGCACTTTTGATTCCGGTAATCACGGCTCTAACTAATTTTTATATGACGATGAAAGGTTCTTGGTGGATGATGACTACGAATATGCCTTTGAGATTTGTTCTTACTGGTACTTTCTGGTACTTTATTACTTGTATTCAAGGTCCTTTCCAAGCTACTCGTGGTGTAAACTGGTACATCCATTTTACTCAGTGGGTTGTAGCTCACGCGCACGTAGCACTTCTTGGTACTTTTACATTCTTTGTAATTAGTGCGATCTATTATATATTGCCAAAACTTACAGGCAAAAAAGTTTACAGCTTACGTCTAGTTAAATGGCATTATTGGTTATTGCTAATTGGTTTTACCGTATTCTTCTTAAGCTTGACTATTGCTGGTTTGCAACAGTCAGTAGGCTGGGCACTTGGCTATCCTGTTAATCAATGGTCTGTAATGCTAATGCCTATGTGGCTTGTAAGATCTATTGGTGGAACTATGATGTTTGCAAGTAGCTGTTTGTTTGGTTACAACATGTTTATGACACTAAAAAGTAAACCAGTTTCCACAGATGCTGAAGCTGCAATAGCTGCTGGAGGAGTTAACAATGGATAAGCCACCTGAATTCGATCCAAAAAGCAATAACAATAATCCTGATGTATTAAATCATCCAGATGTTAATGCGCGCATTGGTGTGAAAGGATATGTACTACCTGCTTTAGTAGTTGTATTTTCTTTTCTATTAATTTATACAACTGTAGTTATCATCCCTGATATGACTATGGTTAAAACTCTGCCATCACAATATGCAACAGAGTACGTGAAGAAAGATGCTAACGGAAATATTGTCCGTAACAAAATGGGCATCCCGGTTCCAAACGAAGCTGGCAAAGGTCGTAAGATCTATGTGCGTGAAGGTTGTTTCTATTGCCATTCACAATTCGTCAGACCTCAAGATAGAGATTTTGGATCTAAAGTTCATGCTGGAGATTATGCAAATGAAACTCCTAACGTTCTTGGTACTTCAAGAACTGGTCCTGATTTAAGTAACGAAGGTGGAAAGATGCCGGATGCTTGGCATATTGGTCACCTCACAAATCCTAGAGCTTATACTCCTGGTTCAGTAATGCCTTCATTTAGTTATTTAAGTGAAAAAGATATGCATCATTTAGTGGCTTATTTACAGACATTAGGTCGTAAGAGATTTGATGATCCAGCTAATCGCCATATATATGAAGCTTTCTTCCCTGAAGCAGATACTAAATTCTGGAAAGATTCAGAACATCACAAACCGAATGTAGACAGTGCTACAGCAGCTAATGCTGGTGCTGGAATTTTCAGACAGAACTGCGCTGTGTGCCATGGTACTAATGGTTTGGGTAATGGTCCTAATGCACTTGCAATGTCTAAAAAGCCAGCTAATTTCACTAGAGCTTATTACAAATCTTATTCAGACAAGACTTGGTATTGGAGAGTTGCTGAAGGTGTACCTGGTACGCGTATGCCGCGCTGGAAGCTAAGCTTGAAGCCTGAACAAATGTGGTACTTAGTTGCATTCTTGAAAACGCTTCCACAGGATTCAGAAATTATTCAACCTTATCAAACTATCAATGATATGGATTGGGAAACACAATCGGCATTGCCAGAAGAGCTTAGTAAGTCTTATCAAGGAATTGGTGAAGCTAAAACTAATGGTACTTACAAGCCAAACCCTGGCGGAGTTGTAGAAGGAGTTGCTGGTGGACATTAATCAATTTGTTTACGAATTAAGTGATTTGATTATAGCGATCTTCAATAAGGAAGCTATTCTCATATTCTCTATATTCTGCATAATGATGTTTGCACTTGCAGCAATGGCAGCTTATTGGGCTTTTAAAAGTGGTGAATTTAGAGATATGGAAAGTTCTAAATTCGAAATGTTAGAGGAAGGTATTTAAGCATGGAAGAAAAAGATCAAATTGATGAAATGGTACCGGTTTATTTGCACTTCTCGCAAGGCAATTTACCAGGTGTTCCGCATAAAGATGAGTATAAAGTTGGACATCAAAAACCACCAATGTTTTTGATTGTTCTTTATGTAATAGTGATACTTTGGTGTGCAATAAGTTGGATTCCTTTCTATGGTTATTAATATGAATACAGAGATTTATAAAAACAATGTCCGTCATTGCGAGGAGCGTAGCGACGTGGCAATCCAGTCCGTCATTGCGAGCGAAGCGAAGCAATCCCCCTGCGCAATGAGATTGCCACGCTTGCTTCGCAAGCTCGCAATGACAGCGTCTGTTCTCTTGCTTGCATTCAACTCTGTAAACGCTGCTAGCCAAACAGGCTTATCATCATCTCTTATTAAAGAGTGGCATTCAGAAGTTGATCACAAGAAATACAAAGATTTCAGATACCCTTCTTATGCACCTTCACTTACTAAAGGTGAAAAAGTTTATAAAGCTAATTGCGCTAGCTGCCACGGTGAAACACCAAAAGCAACTGAAGCTATTTCTAATTTTATAAAAACTAATAGCCCAGAAAAACAATTCGAATATCTTTCTGGTGCAGATCCTAAGCCTGAGCACAATTTCACTAAAACTATTGATACTGCTGCAAGATGGGATGTTTTAAATTATTTCGCGGCAAATGTTCGTGGTTACTTTGTAAAAGGTTCTCCAGAACTTGCGGAAATGGATTCTATATTCGGTGGTAACTGTGCGGTTTGCCATGGTACTCGTGGTCAGGGTGATGGTAACTTGCATAAGATGTTGCTTCCACCTCCAGCTAATTTCACAATGTCTTCAAGACTTTACACTAGAACTGATGAAAGGCTTTTCAATGAAATCAGCCATGGTATTCCTTGGACAGCAATGCCTGCGTGGAAAAATCGTTATGATTTCGACAAGAAAGTTGCTTTTGATGATGTGATGATTTGGAAATTAGTTAGATATGTAAGACAGTTTGGTTTTACGCAAGAAACTGATAGATTGGATATTGGTAGAGAAAAACTCGAAAAATATAAAGAGTCGATCAAGAACAGTTCAACAAGCAAAGGCAAAAAATAATTTACGGAGTTTACTTTAAAGATGACTATGAAATTTGATAGAAGAGATGTTATAAAAGCGATACTGGCAGTGCCGGTAGTAGGAGCAATTGCTTCTTTATTTATTTCGCCTTTTGTTCGCTATCTCAAACCTAGTTCTGGTCCACTTGCTACGGCAGAAGTTTTCAAGAGACCTGATAAACCTGTAGCTGTAGAGCAAATTCAATTTCCTGTAAGTGATTTTCCTGAGCCTTGGTCTTTCAAATATTTCATGTTCCAAGAAGCTAACAGAGAATATACAGCTGTAGGTGAACAGATCAAAACCATTCCTGGAGCGGCTGTTAGAACTCTTGATGATAAAGAAGGGAAAGCGCAGTTTGTGGTTTTCTCAAGAGTATGTCCACATTTAGGTTGTGTATTTAATTTCGTTCCTCAAGAAGCAGAAGTAGCTGCTGGTTATAATTACAAGCCAAATCCTGGTCAAAAAGTTTTTGCCTGCCCTTGCCATCTTTCTGTTTATGATCCGATGCAAGAGGATTCTAAAGGCAAAGGTAAAGTAGTTTCTGGTCCAGCACCAAGATCACCTTTCAAATTTAATTTCGAAGTTGCTGATAGCAGTTTAGTTATCAAAAATCTTGAGTCAGGAGGTATATCCTAAATGCCAGCTTTTTCTATTCCTTCTGTAGATGATGTAAAAAAATTCTTCATGGATAAATTGAAGAATATAGATTTCTTTGATGAGACTTTTGTTGATAAACAAGTCGATAATACTTGGTACAAACTAGGTCCCTTACAATGGCTTACTTGGATCGTAACTATCGCTTCTGGAGCGCTTTTGGTGATGTTCTACATTCCAACTGCTGAGCAAGCTTACGACACCATCATTGTTATTCAAGAACATATTCCTTTTGGTTGGTTAATCAGGGGCATGCATAAATATGGTGCAGATGCTTTCATCGTTATATGTACTTTGAAAATGTATCGTATGTTCATTTGCGCTGATTACAAAGGCAACAGGGAATTGAATCTTTGGGTTTGCTTTTTCTTGATGCTTTTAGGTTTTTATTCTGGTCTTTCTGGATATCTTTTAATCTGGAACCAACGTGCATTCTGGGCTACTAAAGTATTTGCAACTTTCCCTGGTTATATGGATCAGTTTGGTTTGAACCTTGCCTTCCTTGGCAGCACAGTTGTGAATAAACTTATTGATCTTGGAGTTCCTACTAGTCTTCCTGCTGTTCACGTAGAGCAAGGTGGTGGAGTGCTTTGGGATATGAAGCTTCTCAATAAATATACCAACCTAAATCTTGGTATGACTACACAACAAATCCTTCTTGGTGGTAGTGCAATTGGACAAGCAACAATCACTCGTTTCTATTCAATGCATATGGCACTTTCAACAATTGGTTTGATTGTTACTGAATTATATTTCTATAGTAATAAAAAGAAACGTTTCAACTTGCCTTGGACACAAGGTTTCCTTGTGATCGGCATGATTGCAGTTGCTTCTTTAGTTTTTCCTGCTGAGATGGGAGCGAGAGCTAATCCTGCGGTAACACCATTACCAATTCTTTCTGACTGGTACTTCCTTGCTCTATATCAAATGTATAAGTATATTGAGCCAGTACTTGCAACCTTCGTTACTATGTTGATTCCAGCGACAGTTTTATTTATTCCTTTCTTTGATTTAAGTAAAGAAACTAAAATTCAACGTAGACCTTTGGTTCTTGCTTTAACGATAATGGGTTTTTTGAATTTCCTTGTATTCTCGGTTTTGATTATTCTAAACATCGCGAACATCAATAATGATCCACCATATTGGATTTTCCTTAGCACTATGATTGTTGCTATTGGAATCTATTTCTCTCAGTTGCAATATGCTGCGATTAATCGTTGGAAGTTAATGCTTACCTATACAGTATTTATGTTCTTGTATCTTGCAAGAGTTCATACTCATCCATATTTTGGGTTTGATCTTGATGGAGTTCTTGGTAATACTTTCTTGGCTGATAGTGCTTGGAGTAGAAAATGGATTTTCTACGGCGGCACATTCTTGTTAATGGTTTTCGTTTACTTATGGGAAAACTGTGAAGCTAAATGTAAATTGAAGAAAGCTGAAGCTGCGAAAGCCGCTCCTGCTCCTGAAGCTAAAGCAGAGGTGCAGGCATGAAGCTCGGAATGACGAAGGCTCGCAATGACGTTAATAAATCAAGAGCAAAGAAAAAACAAAAACCTTTCTACTGGTTAATATTCTTAGTTGCAGTAATTGCACTTTCAGAAACTTTTGGTGGTCATAAATACATAAGCTCGGGAGATACACTTAAAGCATTGATAATGATTCCTACTACTATGATGATTTTTCTTTTCTGCATTTTTTATTTGACTTATCAAGTTTATGCAGAAGAGAAAGAAAGAGATAATTTGAAGGCTTCATTCCTTCCTTTCGACTTCATCTACGAAAAATGGGGTACTAAAAAAAATGGATAATAGTAATAAAAAAACATTGGATATAGTTTTCGTTTTACAGCTTTTAATAGCGCTTGCTAACCTTGCTTTGTTTGGTTTGATGTTTATAGGTATGGGTTACTTCGAATTAATTGGTTCTGATCCTACTTACTTTGATGAAGGTACTTTGAATAATTTAAGGTATATCAATATGGCAACTCAACCTTTTGGTTTGACGATTGATCCAACGCAACCTCATAAAATTACAACTCTGGCTTGGGCAGTATGTTTGGGTGTGGCTTTGCTTTCAAGCTTCTTTTGTATAGTTGTTGCCAATCGTAGACCTTCGGAGGCTTACGAAACTACCTAGGAGATTTTAATCAATATGTTTACAGCTTTAGTTAGAACTGGTCAAAAAATAATTCTGAGAATTGAAGATCTCCTTAATAAGGTAATGTCTTCTGAGCAAAATATTCTTTACTACCACGGTGCGATTCCCAACTTCTTCATGTGGGTGCTCTTCCTCTCTGGTTTACTTTTATTTGTTTACTACATGCCAACTTTAGAAGGTGCATATGAATCTGTAGAATACATCACTCACAAAGTTCCATTTGGAGATATGGTACGTGGTGTGCATAGATATGCTGCAGACGGCATGATGCTTGCTGTGTGGCTCCATGCTATTAGAGTTTATTTTACTGATAGATATAGAGAGTATAGAATCATTGCTTGGTACACTGGTATCGCTTTAACTATCATGATGATGGTCATTGGTATCTCAGGATTTATTCTAGTTTGGGATGAGCGTTCGTTCTTAATAGTTCAAAAACTATCAGAGTTTTTAAGTGCTATTCCTGTTTATGGACCATCAATAGCGCATGCGTTTATTAATGACAATGTAATTTCAAATTACACCATGAGCATGGCACTCTTTTTACATACAGGTACTTCATTCTCGTTACTAGTAATGTTGTGGATTCACTATATGAGAATCTCAAGACCAGTAGTGAATGTTACTTGGGCAATTGGTTGTTTACTTTCAGGTGTTGTTTTAATTGTTTCTGGTTTATATCCAGCAACATCTGGTCCCGAAGCGGTTTTCACAGTAGATCCAACTTACTTTGATTTAGATTGGTTCTATTTGTGGATTTTCCCGGTAATAGATAAAGTCGGTACTTTAGCTGCATTAGGAATTTTTGTAGTGGCTATAACTTTCGTTGCACTACTTCCTAACTTTGTGAAAGCTAGAGATCATGAACCTGCTGAAGTTAAAGCTGATAAATGTGTTGGCTGTAAACTTTGTTCTGTAGATTGTCCTTACGAAGCAATTTACATGGCTCCAAGAACTGATGGCAGTCGTTTTAAAGAGATTGCAGTAGTAATAGATGAGCGTTGCGCTGAGTGTGGACTTTGTGTTGGTGCTTGTAATTTTGATGCAATTGAACTTCCGTTTGATCTGTCGCCAACCGTAATGGATGATATAAGGATTGCGTTACAACCTGCATAATAAAAGGATTTGATTCTATGAGTAAAAGTAAAGACGAAGTCAAAATCATGGTCATAGCTTGTGAAAGAAGCGTGAATCTCGATAAAGAACTTGAAGGTTCTCATGGCAGAGATCTAAAGGGTGTGAATAACGCTTATGTGGTCAGAGTTCCATGCAGCGGTATGATTCAACCAAGAATGATTGAGTCTGCATTTAATTCTGGTGCTGATGGTGTAATAGCTATGGGTTGCCAAATCGGCGACTGTCATTTCCGTGAAGGTAATAAATTCTGCCGTGAAAGAATACTAGGAATAAGACCTCCAGTGATTAAAAAATCAGTTCCAAAAAACCGTCTCAAAGGTTTGTGGATGTCTGAGGTACAAGTGCAAACTTTCAAAGATAGAGTTGAAGATTTCAAAACTGTAGTTGCAGATGAGCTTAACAAGGAGGCAGCTAAAGTTTAGCTGTAAAAATCAATGGCTGATAAAGTAGTTAAAAGCAAAGTAGATATTCTTTTCGATAATATAGTTTTTTATGCAATTGTTTTTGCGTGCATTCTTCTGATTGCAAGTTTTGGGATTATTGCTGAGGCATAATCAAACGTCGTCATCCTTGAGCCTGTTAACATTAAAGTCGTCATTGCGAGCCATCGAAGATGGCGTGGCAATCCAGTTGACTAACCGGCTTTAGCTAACTGGACTCCAACTGCTGCTTTAAATCCTAGAATTCTGTCATTAAGAGGAGTACCTGCTTCTATTGAAAAATCTTGTAATTGTTTTTTCTCTGATTCTGATAATGTTTCGAAACATAAAGCTAAAGTATTTTCAAGATTATTGATTAACGTTGAAAATACTGAATTTGACAGTGGAGCTATTTTAAAACCATTTATATTCTTCAATTTAATTAAATGGGTTAAAGTTCTAAGTAATAAGTCGATTACTTTGCCAAATAAATTTCCAGGAAGAAGTTCGGTAAAACTTTTCACTGAAGCTGATTTATCTCTACCTGACTCTAATGCTTCTTTTATTCTTGAATGAATTAAATCAAGTATTGTGTAGGCTCCTCCAAAACAACGAACTGTACCTCGATTATTAATTCTTGTAGATTCAGTTGTAATAATGTTTTGTAATGCATTGCTAACTCTATTTACTCTTTGACTCAATTGTTTTAAAGGACGTAATGTAAGAATATTTTGAGGATTTGCTGGTGTTGCTTCGCCTACAACTCCTCCATGTAAATCAATTGAAGTAAGTCTTTTTACATCTTTAAAATAATTTTCAAGTTGTTGATAAGCAATCTTTAATTGACCAGGAGTGTTACTTTTCAGATATTGAACAGTATAATTCTTAGACGAAGTAATCATTTAAAAAATCTTAACACTCGATAAGATAAATGCGCAATGGTTGATACACCTAAATTGCTATGCTTTTACTAATGCTTTCTTCTGAAGTGAAATTAAAAAACGACCTACTTATCAAGGCTTTACGCTGCGAAGCGACGCCTAGACCTCCAGTATGGATGATGCGTCAAGCTGGTAGATATTTACCAGAGTATATGGCTATTCGCTCGCAGATGAGCTTTCTAGAGCTTTGTAAGAATCCAGCTAAAGCTGCTGAAGTTTCTATTCAACCTTTTGAGATTCTTGGTGTCGATGCCATTATCATGTTCTCGGATATTTTAATTCCCTTAGAACCTATGGGTGCTGATTTGGATTTCGATACAGGTAAGCCAAGATTCAACGCACCGTTAAGAAGTGCTGAGCAAGTAACTAAACTAAAAGCTTTATCACAAGCAGAATTGAGCGCTTCATGTGGTTTCGTTTATCAAACTATTGAAGAGATTAAATCTCGTGTGAATAATGAAGTGCCGGTGCTTGGATTTGCTGGCGCGCCTTGGACTCTTGCTAGCTATATGATCGAAGGCGGCGGCTCTAAAGATTTTTCTGAGATCAAGAAATTTATGTACCAGCAGCCACAAGCTATGCATGAGCTTTTAAATAAGCTTGCTGTAACGGTTTCAGAGTATTTGATTTTGAAATTAAAAACTGGAGTTAATGCAGTACAACTTTTTGATACCTGGGCTTCGGTTCTGAGTCAAAGTGATTACCAAGAATTTGCTTTGCCTTATCAACAACAAATCATTGCTGCAATTCGCGTGAAGTATCCTGATGCCAGTATTACTCTCTATGTAAATGGCGTGGCAAATGTCTTTGATTACATGATCGAGAGTGGAGCTAATTGTCTTAGTGTTGATTGGCGCTCAAATTTAAAAGACTTACGTGAGTATGTCGCTGGCAGAAAAATTTCTTTACAAGGAAATTTTGATCCTTGCTATTTATTAGGTACTAAAGAGTCTGTAGTTAAAAAGACCTTAGAAATGCTTGAGCAAGCAGGTTCAGAGCCTGGCTATATAGCTAATCTTGGGCATGGAATTCTACCAAATGTGCCTGTAGAGAATGCTAGAGCTTTTATTGAAACTGTTAAAAACTATTCTTACTAAAAATGTTTAATTTAAAAGACAACAAAAATCAAATTCAAGCCCTTGCACATAAGTACGGCACTGTGGTGCCGCGTTATACGAGCTATCCAACTGCACCTGAATGGAAGCATGAATTCTCACAAGAGAAATTTGAAGAAGCAATTCGTGAGTCAAATAAAACAGGAAATGATTATTCACTCTATTTGCATTTGCCTTTCTGTGAATCACAATGCTATTTCTGTGGTTGTAATGTGATTATTAGTCCGAAGCATGGAATTGAAAATCCATACATCGCGCGTCTTAAAGAAGAATTGGATTATTACTCTAAGTTGATTGATAAAAATCGCAAGGTTGTGCAAATGGCATGGGGAGGTGGAACTCCGACTTATTTAACGCCAGAGCAGATTAAAGATCTGTATACCTTTATTGCAGAGAGGTTCAATTTATATAAAACGAATGCTGTCATTGCGAGGAACGGTAGTGACGAAGCAATCCATACTACTAGTGAGCACGAATACGCTATTGAGATTGATCCCCGCTTCACTTCTGATGAACACATCAAAGCTCTCTGGGAATGCGGCTTCAATCGTCTAAGCATGGGCATCCAAGATTTCAACGAAGAGACTCAAAAAACTATTAATAGAATGCAGAGTTATGAGCTTGTAGAGAATGCAGTGAACGTTTCAAGAGGACTAGGCTTTACTAGTATTAATTTTGATTTGATTTATGGTTTGCCTTTGCAAACTACTGAAACTTTTACTGAAACTTTAGCTAAGATTATAAAACTGAATCCTGATCGCATTGCTCTTTTCCATTATGCACATATTCCTGCAATCTTTGCGCATCAGAAAAAATATATTACTGATGATCTTTTGCCAAGTGAAGAAGAGAAAGTAAAAATATTTGACCTTGCTGTTGAAAAGTTAACTGCTGCCGGTTATGAATTTATTGGTCTGGATCATTTCGCTAAACCTAATGATTCGCTGGCTCTTGCGCAAAAAAATAAAACTCTTTATAGAAACTTTCAAGGCTATACAACCCACTGGGGATGTGATCTTTTGGGTTGTGGTATTTCATCTATCTCTGATGTTCATGGCGTTTACAAACAGAACAGCAAAAAAATAAATGATTACTATGAAAGTTTCTTTACTACTGAAAAATTTATGCTTTGTAGTGAAGATGATGTTGAGCGCAGAGAAATTATTAAGCAGATCATGTGTAATGGGCAAGTAACTATTAACGCTAATAAATATCGAGAAGAAATTAATATGCTAACGACTTTCCAACAAGATGAAGTTTTAAATTTAAAAATTAATAATGAAAATCAAGATCAGGTAGATATTGATTTAACTGAACTTGGTAGATTTTTTGTAAGAAATATTGCTGCAACTTTTGATACTTATTTAAAAGCAGAGACTGGACATAAATTATTTTCTACTACGTTATAAATGGATTGCCACGCCCATTTCATGGGCTCGCAATGACGGCATTTGAGCCTTAAGTTGACGCTTTAATTTCCTAAAGCCTGCTCTACTGCAGCACCAGCATCTACTAAACCGTAACCTAATTCTGAATTGAAACCTGAACCAGCGAAACTATAACTAGGATTAAAATCTTTACGAGCAGAGTCTTTGATAATCTGCTTAACTTCAGAAGCACTGAGATTTGGATTTGCTGCCCAAACTAGAGCTGCGATCCCTGCTACTACTGGCGCAGAAGCGCTAGTGCCCTTGAAGTTCATAGCATAGTCACCACGATCATAACCAAGGATGTAAACCTTGGCTTTCTTAGTCTTTAAGTTTTTGACCTTAACATCTCTTCGATCAGTTGTAACGATAGCTTTAGAGCTATCTCCTCCTGGCGCCACTACATCAAGTTCACCCCCGTAAACACTGTAACTCGCCCTTTTACCTAAGCTATCTATTGCACCAACTGCAAAATTATTTTCATCACGCGCTTCAGGTGCACGATTAAAATTACCCTCACCTGAATTTCCTGCCGCAAAAATTACTACAACACCTTTACCATTATTTGCTTCTTCTGCAAGCTCCTCGTAGAGCTGGTTCTCAAGCTCGGTAAGCTGGCTTACATAACCATCAGGCGTTGTTGGATCGTAACTACCCCAACTATTATTGATGATAGTTGCTCCGTATTCTATAGCTTTATTGTGCGCGTCGATGATATCTGAGACATAGACTTCACCATCTTCTGCAATTAATCTAATAGGAATAATTTGCGCTTCGGGTGCAACTCCAACTACACCAAATTCATTATCCTTCGCTGCAATGATTCCCGCGACTGCTGTTCCGTGATTCTCTTTAGAGCTTTGTGGTGCTTGTGCACTGCTAAGATTTGTAACAACGTCATAACCCTGATTATAGTAATTAATATCATTGTGTTTTAAATCAAAACCAGTATCTATAACTGCAACTTTAATTCCAGCACCCTTAGTATAATTCCAAGCTTGATCAACATTAATATCAAACTCGATCTTAGAACTATTATTAACAGAGCCTTTCAGATACCATTGACTTGGAACTAAAGTTCTACTTCCTGCAGTTGATTTCTTTGAAGTGCTGCCTGCGGCATCAATTTTCAAGTGACGTATTTCATCAATATCTAAATCTGTTAAATTAGAATCTCCTGTACCAGAGTCCACTGCATCAGATTCTGAGTCAATAAATGCAATTAAATTTTCTTCAGTAATTTCTGCTTGAATAAATTTACAAGAATAGCTTCTCTTTGTTAGATTTTTAATTGCTTTTAAATTATTCTTTTGAAAGTATGCTTGAATCGATTCATCAGGAGTATTGTCTTTGAATCTAACTATAATTTTGTTTTTAAAGGAGCGATTACGTTTTAATTTCTTGTCGTAAACTTGTTTAATTTCATTGTTTGAGTTAATAGTGTCATTAGTAGAATTTTTAATTAGATCAAATCTTTTATTAGCTTTGATAACTTCAGCCGCCTCGGCCGCAGATAAATTAATACCTGTAAACGCAAAAACAACCAAAATGTTAAATATTATTTTGAATTGCTTCAAATTTCTCCCTCAAACCCTGTATATCTAGTATTATTCGTCTAGATCATATGAAACATAAATGAGATTTTGTTAATAAACCCCATGATTACACCTAATAAATTTCGTTTGCTCAGCGGCCTGGTTATTTTAGCCAGTCTAATTGCCATTCAACCAGGTTTTGCCTTGTTCGGTGGCTCTAAAAAAAAACATGAGCGCAAAGAACTGTACATCCAAAATCACAGTAATATTGATAAAAAATTCAGAGCTGGAGATGGATCTGTCTATAACCTTAAACTGGAGCTCTTTATTCCGCATCCTGAAAATGGCGATATTGTAGTTTCAACTTTCTATGATGAAGCTAGTGAAAGGTCTATAGAAGATATCGCTTGGATACTAGTGTCTAAGAAAGGTGTTGAAAGGAAAGTTGAAAAGTTTTCAATGCGCCAAGAGATAAATAAAGTTTATGAGCAGCTTGCTATAGATCACAATCCTGGTCTAGCATACGACCGGTTAACCCAGGAAAAACATATCATCAACAAACTATTTTATTTCCATAAAAATGACATTATTGGTAAAAAGATTAATAGCAAAAATATAGGTACAAACTTCTTGGAGATTAGCTTTAGTAATAAGGACAAAAAACGAATTGATGTAAATAAATATGTTTATCAAGAAATGACTTATAACGTGGTTGAGCTTCCAGTTAAAAGATCTAAACCGAAAAAGAAAAAAGATAAAGATGCCAAAGCGCATCCAGCTGAGCAAGCCTTTTTACCAAGCTCAGCTAAAGCTGGAGCTCCAGCGCCAAGTAAAGAACCTATAACTGTTAGTCCATTGAATCCTGTGAACCCTGCAGGCACGGAGAATCCATATCTAAATCCTGAAACTAGTGAGACGGCACAAGAGCTTCATGATGCCCAAAATGCTTTAGAAGAGTTTAGTAGGCAAGTCTATCCACAGAATTACTCAGAAGAGCCAAGCGCTGATACTGAGAGTGAAGTGGATCCAAATGAATTAAATCAAATGCAAAAAATGCTGGATGATGAATATTACGGTGAAGAAGAGGAAGATTTACTCTAAATTCAATAACTTAGGCAATCTACCAAAAATAAATTCCTTAGCAACATTTTGTGTTTGCATAGATCTTCCTAATTCATTATCAGGCAGAGTCGCTGTTTGAGTGTTAGATCTATTTTGATTTGAATTTCTATCTAAAGCACCCCAGCTGTGTGCTTCATTATTACTAGGTTCTGCATTGTCAAAAACCTGACTGTTGTCATAGTTTCTATAAAATCTTTTAGCGATCTCATCAGGGTTATTAGGAAATCTGTTGTTTGCAAGCTGTTCACCATTAACAGTTGCTCTCAAGGTTCTAAACTGTTTTGCAAGATCCTTTTGGTCGATCATGGCTAGTTTTACATCGCCACTCGTGTCGTTTTGTTTCTTTCTTAAAGAGATGATTTCATTTTTCATTGCTTCAAGTAATGAATTTTGGTTGTCAATGATTTCTCTAATTTCAATGATCTGTTTGCCAAGCAATTTAACTGTTTCGATTACTTTAGAATCTACAGTATTTTCTTGCGGTTTATTGTTGCTAGAGCCCGCATTAGAGCTTGATTTAGAGAGCTTTTCAAATACATTTGCGTGATGAACCATAGCTAATATATTGGTTTTAGAATCTTTATCAAAACTCAACCAAATGGCTTAGAAGACCAAGGCTAAATAAGCTAGAATACCTATTATGAGCGATCTTTTAAATAGAAAACTTAGTGAAACTGATCCAGAAATCAAATCATTGATTGATGCTGAACTCAAAAGACAACAGGGCAATATTGAGCTCATCGCCAGTGAGAACTTCACATCTCAGGCAGTCTTAGAAGCTGCTGGCAGTTGCCTTACGAACAAATACGCTGAAGGTTACCCTGGTAAGCGCTATTACAATGGTTGTGAATATATCGACCAAATTGAAACTTTGGCAATAGAAAGAGCCAAAAAACTTTTTAAATGTAATTTTGCAAATGTGCAGCCGCATTCAGGTGCAAGCGCAAACACGGCAGTGTTTTTAGCCTTACTAAATCCTGGTGATAAATTCCTGGGTATGAATTTAAGCCAAGGTGGTCACTTAACTCATGGCTCTCCGGTAAACCTTTCCGGTAAATGGTTTCAGGCAGTGAGCTACGGACTTGATGCGCAAGGATTTATAGATTACAAGCAAGTGGAAGAAGTTGCCAAGAAAGAAAAACCTAAATTGATTATTGCTGGTGCTTCTGCATATGCTCGTACTATTGACTTCAAAAAATTCAGAGAAATTGCAGATATGGTTGGCGCTAAGCTCATGGTAGATATGGCTCATATAGCGGGTTTGGTGGCAGCGGAATTACATCCAAGTCCTATTCCTTACGCTGATGTGGTGACTAGCACTACTCATAAGACTTTAAGAGGACCACGTTCTGGGATCATTCTTAGTAACAGTGAAGAAATCGCGAAATTAGTTAACTCGGCAATATTTCCTGGTAGCCAAGGTGGACCTTTAGAGCACATCATTGCTGCTAAGGCAGTTTGCTTCAAAGAAGCATTGGAATTGGATTTCAAAATCTATCAAGAACAAGTAATCAAGAATGCTAAAGCTATGGCGGAGATCTTTATGAATGAAGGAATTAATCTAGTTTCTGGTGGTACTGATAATCACTTAATGCTATTGGATTTAAGTGGTCTAAAAATCACTGGCAAAGATGCAGCAAATGTACTTGATGAACTGAAAATTACCGTGAACAAAAACAGCATTCCTAATGATCCCCAAAGTCCTTTTGTTACAAGTGGCATAAGAATCGGGACTCCAGCAATTACGACTAGAGGTTTTAAAGAAATTGAATCTAGAGATATTGCACTTGCAATATCTAGAGTACTTAAGTCAATGTCACAAAATTCTAATCAAGTAGATGAAGAAACTAAGGCAGGCATTGAGAAGTTAGTTCAAAAATTGACTGATAGCCATCCTCTTTATGCGACTTGTGCAAGGGTTTAGAATCCGCCTGGAAAGTATTATCTGAGCTTTAACCTTTTGCTAAATCAGGTTAGTTTAAATATTAAGGGACTAATCTCAATCCTTGAATAAAAGACAGAAAACAAAAAAAATTTTTTGGCAATTAATTTTGCCTCTTTTAGTTCTTATAATTGGTTCTACTTTTAGCTCAGCAAAAGCAGCTTGGTATAGCAATAGTTGGACGAAAAGAATCAAAATTACTATTGACGATGCAAAGATCAACGGTTCCGTAGCTAATTTTCCAGTTTATGTCAGTCTCAATGGTATGCCAGCAAGCTTCTTTGACAATTGTCTTGCTAATGGTGCTGATTTAAGAGTTACCAAATCTGATGGCACTACTGAAGTTGCGCGTGAAGTAGTATGGGTGAATAAAACCCTAAATGCTGGTGAGTTACATTTTGTTGCCAATGGTACATTAACTAATTCTGGTAATGCTGATTTCTATCTTTATTACAAAAACCCTTCAGCTTCAGAACCTAGTGCTAGTGATACTTACGGCAAGAATAATGTTTGGGTGAATAACTATATCGGTATATGGCATCTACAAGAGAATCCTGCAGCCTCAGCACCGCAAATGACCAACTCTAAAAGTACATCTTATAACGGTACAAGTTATGGAACTATGACTAGTACTGATTCAATCAACGGAAAGATGGCTAAAGCTTTGGACTTTGATGGTAGCGATGACTATATTGATCTTGGTGATATTAATGAAATGGATGGAGTCAGTAAACTAACTTTAAGTGGTTGGTATAAACGTCGCGCTAGTAATGCAGCAGTTTTAATATCAAAAGGATCAGGAAATAATGTCACTGAATTTGAGCCTTGGGTTTCTTCAAATGCTGTCTATGTCGTACTGTCATCAGGTGCTTCACTTTCTTATGGTTCATATACTTCAAACGATACTAACTGGCATCATTTTGCCATGATTTTTAATGGTAACCTTGGCAGCAATAGTACTCGCTTAGTGCATTACGAAGATGGTACAGCAAAAACTTTGACTTTCACTTTAACTATACCTGCTACTACTTCCAGTACTACAAGTAGTCTTTTAATCGGTAAAAGTTTATTTGCATCTGCCTTTACCAATGGATTCTCGGATGAAATCAGATTATCCAGCATAGCCAGAGATGGTAATTGGATTAAAACCGAATACAATAACCAAAGTGCTCCAAGTACTTTTTATAGAGTAAGTGCTGCTGAAAATGGTGGTGGAGCTACTCCAGCTGATTGGTTAGGCGGAGGCGGCTGGACAAAAAGAATAAAGATTTCTGTCAATGCTTCACAAATAAACGGTACTGTAGCTAATTTCCCGGTCTATGTAAATCTCAATGGTATGCCGGCAAGCTTTACTGACAACAGTCTAACTAATGGTGCGGACTTAAGGGTAACTAAATCAGATGGTATTACTCAAGTAGCGCGTGAGGTAGTATTCCTGAACAGAACTAGCAACGCTGGTGAATTGCATTTTGTAGCAAATGGTACTTTGAGTAATGCCTCCAATGGAGTTTTCTATATTTATTATGGAAATGGTTCGGGGACTGAACCTGCAGCCAATGCGACTTATGGAAAAAATAATGTTTGGGTAAATGGTTATGCTGGCGTATGGCATATGCAAGAAGCTGTGAATAATAATGCTGGTGGTTATACCGATTCAACTAGTTATGCTAACAATGCAACGGGAGTTAGCATGGCACTTACCGCTGTTACTGGAAAACTTTCTGGAAAAGCTCAGGACCTAGATGGAACTGCAGATTACATATATGCATCTAATAGTGCTTCTTTGCAAGATGTGATGGAATCAAACTTTACTTTATCAGCTTGGCATTATCCCGATGAAGTACCTCTCAATGATCCTTGGTATAACAGTTTTGATGCATTGATCTGTAAAGAAGGTGCTCATTCTGTTCTAATGTATGAATATAACGCTTTCTATCAAATTACTACACAGGCTGGTACTAGTTATGATTCGAATACTAGTCCAACCACATATGCAATTAATACTTGGCATCATGCTGTTTATGCTTTAGCCACCTCTGGTACAACTCAGACTTTGTACGTTGATGGAGTCAACAAAGCCTCAGCCTCATATTCTGGTGGTTTGAGAGATTTTGGTACTAATCCCTTTAAGTTTGGTGTTTGCGGTACACCAGGCAATGATTGGGATTGGCTCATGAACGGTAAATTAGATGAAATCAGAATCTCTAATACGAATCGCAATGGTTCATGGATTAAAACAGAATATAACAACCAAAGTTCACCAAGTACTTTTTACTCAATAGCCAGTCCTAGTACTATTTCAACAGTGGCAGTCACTACTACTTATCCTGCAGATGGTGCTACAGGAGTTCCTGTAAGTTCAAATCTAGTTATTACTTTTGATCGTAAGATAGATATTCAAACAGGAAACATTTACATCAAAAAATCTGCTGATAACTCAACTGCAGAAACTATCGACGTTACTGGTGGGCTTGTCTCCGGTAATGGAACAAATCAAATAACAATTAATCCAAGCTTGAATTTTGCCAGCAACAATGGTTATTACCTCCAAATCGATGCAACAGCTTTCGATGATACTGGCGGCAATAGTTATGCCGGTATTTCTGATACTACAACTTGGAATTTTACCAGTGTACTGGTCGTACCTTCAGATTGGTTAGCAGTGGGTTGGCCTAAACGTATTCGACTTTCTATCAATGCATCCCAGGTCAATGGTAGCGTTAGTAACTTTCCGGTCTATGTCAATCTCAATCATCTTCCTAGTACTTTCTTTGATGATGTACTTGCAAATGGTGCAGATTTAAGAGTAACCAAATCAGATGGTATTACCCAAGTTGCACGTGAAGTAGTGTTCTTAGATAAATCAACTAACGCTGGTGAGTTGCATTTCGTTGCCAATGGTACTTTGAGTAATTCTGCAAATGGGATTTACTATCTTTACTATAACAATGGTACAGCAGCTGAACCTTCAGCAAGTTCAACCTATGGCAAGAATAATGTTTGGGTAAATAATTACGCCGGTGTCTGGCATATGCAAGAAGCTGTTAATAACACTGGTGGTGGTTATACAGATTCGACCAGCAATAGTAATAATGCTACAGGAATCAGCATGGCACTTACAGCAGTTACCGGAAAACTTTCTGGTAAAGCTCAGGATTTAGATGGTACTGCTGATTTTATATATACTCCAGATACAGCTTCCCTACGAGATATTATGGAATCAAACTTCACCTTATCAGCTTGGCACTATCCAGATGAGGTTCCTAACAATAGTCCTTGGTATAACGCTTTTGATGGAGTAATTTGTAGAGAAGGACAGCATGCAGGTATATTGTATGAGTATCAATCTTTCTATCAAATTTCAGTTTGGGCTGGTGGTGGTTCTAGCTATGATGCAACTAGCACACCGACAACTTTTGCTGATAATACTTGGCATTATGCAGCTGATGTAGTCAGTACTTCTAATACAACTGAAAGTCTATTTGTAGATGGTGCTCAAAGAGGTTCAGCTTCATATTCAGGTACACTAAAAGACTATTCAACTACGCCATTTAAGTTTGGACTATGTGGTGTAGCAGGTAATGATTTTGATTGGATTTTGAACGGTAAGCTTGATGAGATCAGGATCTCGAGTACCAATCGTAACAATTCATGGCTTAAGACTGAATACAATAATCAAAGCTCGCCTAGTACATTTTATTCTGCGGCTTCAAGAGCTACTTCAATAACACCATTTGATGTTTTGGGTTTTTATCCAAGTGATGATTCTGCAAATATTGCAGGTAGTACAAGTTTAGTTATTGTTTTTGACCGTGTAGTAGATATTCAAACCGGCAATATTTATATTAAGAAATTAACTGATGGTTCTACAGTACAAACTATTGCAGTAACTTCTGGTGCGGTTACAGGTAACGGTACTATTCAAGTTACCATCAACCC
This sequence comes from uncultured Gammaproteobacteria bacterium, assembly GCA_964517685.1. GTDB lineage: Bacteria > Cyanobacteriota > Vampirovibrionia > LMEP-6097 > LMEP-6097 > CAYQSL01. The sequence goes on from CAZFCF010000001.1 coordinate 75,803, forward strand.
GCCAACAGACCTTGCACCCGGTATTAGTTACTATGTGCAAATCGATGCAACGGCTTTTGATGATACTGTCGGTAACAGTTATTCAGGAATCTCTGATTCAACAACTTGGAATTTTACTACAGCAGCTACTTGGCTGAATACTGCATGGTCAAAGCGACTTAAGATTGTTGTAGATGATACCAAGGTTAATGGAGCTGTATTAAATTTCCCGGTCTATGTTAATTTAAATCATCTTTCATCTTCTAATTTTTTCAATGTTGCCAAAAGCGATGGTACCGACATACGCATCACTCAAGGCGATGGTTTAACAGAATTGCCATATGAACTTGTGAGTTTTGATTCAACTAACAACGCTGGAGAATTATATTTTAGGGCACCACATATGTCCAATTCTGCTAATTCTGATTTCTATCTTTACTATGGTAATTCAAATGCCCACCCTTACAATGCTGGACATCAATTAGGTTCTTATGCAGTATGGTCCAATGGTTATGTAGCTGTCTATCATATGGCGCAGGATCCAAACGGCGATGTTACTAATGTAATGAAAAATAGTGTCAGCAATTCCAAACACGGCACCCCTTCCGGTTCAATGACTACATCTGATTTGGTAAGTTGCCAGCTTGGGAACTGTTTAGATTTTGATGGTAGTAACGATAAAATTTCTTTTACGGCAACGGCAATTGCTAATGGATCTGTGAGCTGTTGGACTAATGCCGCAGTAGCAACTGGCACCGACAATACTCAAGGCTACCTTGGCATAGTTCCTTCGACAGGGCTAATGCTTGGACATCAAGCTTCTAGTTATGCCGGACTTTCTATGTACAATTCTTCTTGGTATACCGCAAATGGTTCTACTACTTCCACTAGTACCTGGTATCATCACACGGGTCTTTTTGGTAGCGGCAGCGGTGTTAAATACTATAGGAATGGAGTTAAAGGTACTAACAATGCTAATACTACCTCTATGCCTGCTGGAACCTTTAATATTGGACTCTATTCTGCAGGATATGAATTTACTGGAAAAGTAGATGAGTTTAGGCTTTCAAGTAAAATTCGTGACGGCAATTGGATCAAAACCGAATACAATAACCAAAACTCAGCAACTACTTTTTATAGAGTAGATAGTACCGTAGGAACCAATGGTGATGAAAGTAATCCAAAACTTTTATCAACCTATCCAGCAAATCAAACCACTAATTTTCCATTGGCTGCTAATCTCAAGATGAATTTTAATAAGACTGTTAGCGTAAATTCTGGCAATATTTATATCTATCGTGCCAATGGAAACTCACTTCTTGAGACTATTTCAATAGGTTCAGGAAATGTTACTGGTTCTGGTACCAGCTCAATTACTATTAATCCATCGAGTAATCTTCCGCGCAGCCGGACAATTTATGTGCTTATGGATGGTAGTGCTCTCTTAGATGCCAGTTCTAATGCCTTTCCGGGTTTGGGCAATCCTTATGCTTGGAGATTTAGTACTGAAGGCGGAAAGAATGATCCTTATACTATTTATCAAATGCCATCCGGTTTATAGATATTTGGAATAATTATTTTAGGTATTAATAAATCATTAGCTTTTGTGGGATTAATAGAGATAAGCTGATGCAAATCTAGTAAAAACGTTCATTATATGAAACAATTATTATTAGGTTACGTCATAGGAACGGTAGTACGTTTTTAACATAATTGGAGATATAAACTAGGTGGCAGAAATCGATTCAAAATACTTATTAATAGAAGGTGGAAAACCACTAATTGGCGAAATAGAAATATCTGGTGCCAAAAACTCAGCTTTAAAACAAATTGCTGCCGCTATATTACTTGCAAATGGAACTACTATTATTTCCAATGTCCCAAGACTTTCTGACATAGATGTCATGTTGGAAATTATTAGAATTCTTGGTGGCGAAGCAGACTTTATCAATAAAGATACAATTAAAATAAATTGCAGAGATCTTTCTAGCTCTTACGTTCCATTGAGCTTGGCAAATAAACTTAGAGCAAGTTTTGTTTTCCTTGGTGCATTACTTGGCAGATTCAAAGAAGCGAAAATTTCTTTACCTGGTGGTTGCAATATTGGTGCAAGAAAATTAGATCTTCACTTCAAAGGTTTAAAAGCATTAGGTGCAAAAATTTCTGAAGAGCATGGTTATGTAATGGCTACTGCTGATAGATTGATCGGTACAAAAATTTATTTAGATCTTCCAAGTAATGGTGCAACTGAAAACATCATGCTTGCAGCAGTTCTTGCTGAAGGTGAAACTATCATCGAGAATGCAGCTCAAGATCCAGAGATCCTTGACCTGGCAAACTTCCTCAACAAGATCGGGTGCGACATTAAAGGTGCGGGTTCAAGCACTATCCAGATCATGGGTAAAAAACAAGAAGATTTACACAGTGCAGAGCACGTCAGTATTCCAGATAGAATCGAAGCAGCAACTTTCTTAATTGCAGGTTTGATGACGGGTGGTAAAGTTACCGCTAATTCTGTTATAGAAGAAGATTTGCAATCTTTGCTTAGCAAGTTTGAAGATGCAGAAGCAAAAGTAACTATTCACAAAACTGGCATCGATCTTGATGGCAGAGATTTAGTTAACATTACTGTGGAAGCTAGTAAAGGCAAAATCAAAGCAACTGATATCACTACAGTTTGGTATCCAGGTTTCTCTACTGATATTCAACCAATTTTCTCTGGCATGCTTACGCTTGCAGAAGGTACTAGCATCATCGTTGAAAATATTTATGACTCTAGATTCCAGCACTTAGATGAACTTAAGCGTATGGGAGCTAATGTTGAGATCAACGGTAAGGTTGCAGTTATCCAAGGTGTTAATTCACTCAGCGCTGCATCTGTAGAAGGTAAAGATCTTAGAGCTGCTGCTGCACTTGTGGTTGCTGCACTTGCTGCTCATGGCAAGAGCGAAGTTAGAGGTCTTAAACATTTAGACAGAGGTTACGAATTTATTGAAGAAAAATTCACAAGCCTTGGTGCAAGTATTCAAAGAATCGATACTCATGAAATCATGATGGGTACTGAAACTAAAGTTACTGTTTAATTTGTCATCCTGAGCGCGCGAAGCGTGCGTGAGGATCCAGTCCTGAAGTCTATTTAGTAAAACTCGCTGCCCACTTAGTTAGCTGATTTGAAACGTTATCAATGTGACCCTTGATACTTTGGGTTGCACTGCTGGCATCAGCATCTTGGGTTGGCGTTGAATCTAATCTATCAAGAAAATTCAAAGCATCTTCATCATCATAAATTTCATTTCTTTTCTTTGCATTGAGATCTTCATCTTTATCATCTTTGCCAAGAATGAATTTCCTCAAGCCTTGAGTTAAAGCATTGGCAATCATATTAGCTAAATGCGACACATTGGAACCTAAGCCTATTGCAAGGTTTAAAGGAGTACGCAGCATTACTCCCAAAAGATTAGTTGTTTGTCTTTGCATTTGCCCAAGTAAATTTGTGATTGGACTTGTAAGCCTTGCTCCTAAGTTGGCAAAAAAGTTATTAAAGCTGCGATTTAAATTAGCTAAAGTATTAGGAATAAAATTTACTATCTGTAGAAAGGCTTGCGCAAAGAGTGCGCGAGTTTGATCTATAGACTGTGTCATTAATTTAAAACTATATGGAACCCAAAGCATTGGATTATAGGATTTAACGGAGCCACCGCCACCACCGCCACCTTTTTTGCGGAGTTCGTCTTCAATGGCTGCGCGCGCAAGTGCGGCTAGATCAGCTTGAGGATTTGCAATTTTAACGGGTGCTGGGCTAAAGGTATCATCTCGAACAATGGCAACTTTGGCAGCAAGTGAATAGGCCGCAGAAGGCTGCCCACTAGTTTGACCTGCACTTGCAGCTCCAGATGGGGCATATCCAGCTCCTGAAATACTATCCATTGAATTACCTAATTCCTTGTGTAGATTATAAATCTTTAATCTTCAAAGGTCAATGGTTGCGAGCATAAGCGTCAACTTAAGAACATTATGTGTCATCCAGAGCCCTCGAAGAGGGCGTAGGGATCCAGTCCTAAAACAAAATCTTATCCCAAATGACATTTATAAAGAAAGGAATATAGAAGAGCGCGAAGACCGTGCTGCTAAGAACTGTTACTGCAGCAGTATGAATTTTCAGTTTCATCTGTGTTGCCAGAACTATAGTGTTAGCGCCGGTCGGCACCAAGGACATAATGAGCATAACCTTGTGTGCAATAACATCATAAAAATGAAAATAATTTATATCTAAGTAAATAAACAAAAGTGCAATTGCCGGATAAACCACAAACTGTGCCAAGAATGTCAAAGCAATAAAACTATAATCAGTTTTGTCACGATGCGCATCAGCAAAACCCAGTCCTACAATGAGGTTGCCAAGGAAGGTGTAAGCTCCAAGAAATTTATCAATCATGCCACTGAAAGCCAAAACCAAAATAAAAATCAATTGACTAAATATCGGATTGTTTGGATTAGGCATGAGGAAATGATATTTTTGATTTAAATAATTTAAAAGTAAAGATGCAAGCGCAACATATAGAGTTGGTAATTGAAAAGTTTTAGTCAGTGCCTCTTGCCAAGTATGTTTGCCCCGCGCTGCAATAAAAAACCCAACAGTACTTTCATAGAACGCAAGTCCAATAGTAAGTAGAACTACAGTGCCAAGCACTTTGTCTCCAAGGATGATTAAAGCCACTGGCAAGCCATAATAACCAACATTTGCTGAACTTGAAGCTAAAGAAAGCAAGGTCGCAGTTTCTTGATCTCGATAATAGACTTTACCGATGAAGTAAAACAAGCCTGCCATCAAGATCCCAACCAAGAAAAAATAAATTGGATAACTCAAGGTAGTAAGAGAAATCTTCATCGTGATGATTCCCTTAAAGCAAACCACTGGAAAAATTATATAAAGCAGTAAGGGTGAAATGCTTTCGCGCTTGACACCAAGCTTCTTACCTGCAATATAACCAAAATAAATAATGAGATACAGTGGAAGTATCTTTAGAAATAGCTCAAGAAATATCTGCACTAATTTAGCTTAGCAAACTTAGTCTACGTTTTTTTTTGTGCTTGTATTTCTCTAATCCTAGAATAAAGTTTTTCTATATTAAGTAATTCACTGCTAATAACTCCTTTATTACCCTTTGAATCTTTTATTTTTTTAAAAGCTTCATCCAAAATTTTCAATACAAAAGCCACAGACTGGGATTGTAAATTTCTTTTCAACGTTATATTTCCTAAGTAATCCGCAGCAGCTAATTCTTTTATTCCAGTGTCAGTCATACCTTTTAAAGGATCATGAGTAAGTGCACTTAAAACTGTCTTTATTAGCTCTGTTGTCACTTCTTCTCTTTTTTTATTTACCGCGAAGCATATTAAATCTAAAAGCATTGGTACTTTTTTCTTCTCTAATAAATCACTTAAAGATGATACATTAGGGACTTCCTGAGCAAAATTTCGTAGAACATCAGCAACAATAAGCTGTGGATGAGAAGCAGCTTCTATTGGATCACTAGTAGTTTTTTGTTCAGATGTTGCTATGGGATTTGAGTCTGGTGAAGTTTTAACACCAGGTGCCACAGCACTCCCTTGTTGATTAACTATTTGTTGTAAAAAACTATAATTCAAACCTTTATCAATACCCATATAACCTCCTTGTTATTGTTTAATTTTGGCACAGATCTTGATCCTAACAAAAAAATTAAGTGCATGTCAACATATTCGCATAATCATGTTATTATCTCGCTGTGTACGATTTTCAAATAAGAAAACATTGTGCTGAATTTCTAAGGTGGTCAATTTCAGACCGCGACCTATATTTTCCAAATTTTTCAAAACGAAAAGACACCATAAATAAAATTACTAAAGTTTTATCGAGTGATTCTTATCAAACTAAATTAAAAAACTTGGGATTTGTTTTAGCTAAAGACTCGAATGGTTCAGTGGATAAAGCTACTCAATTAGCGCCATACCTTTATAAACTTTTTGCAATACCAGTTGATAAGGCAGTAGAGCCGTTAAATCCAAATCTTGCTCAATATCTAGATACTTTAATTAGTACTGAATTAGCTTATGCTCATCGTTATGATTTGGATGATGCCACGCGGAATAAATTAAGAACCAAAATATCCCAAATACCAATACTGAAATTAGCAATGGAAGAAGTTGATCGAGATAACTTAGAATCTCAGACACGTACTATTACCCTACCTGAATCAGCACTACAGGCACTCACTATTGATCCTAAACTAGCAAAAGATTTTACCGATAGAAAATATACTATTCAAGAAATTATTACTATGCTGCAAAGAGATATTCTTGATGGAGATGAAGTTAAATTTTTAGCTATCCCTTTACTTAAGGATTTGGCTGAAGTGTATATAAAAGTCAATCAGGGTCCTGGATACAATCCAGAGCTCTTGGATAAACTCAACAATATTGTCTTGGAAATATCTCCAGGGAGAGGGGTGGAAATTTTAGACAGAGCAGCTTTAGTTTACTTTCTTATAGAGCAAACAAAATTTAATATAGAAGAATCTAACTTAACTCCTCAAGTCAAAACTGATCTTGGCAAAATTTGTAATACCCTACTCTTTAAACTTATATATGATTTACGCAAATCTTCTGATACTGATTTCTATTTTAGAAATCTTTCCAGTGCTTTTAAAAATTTCCAAACAAGAGTTGCTGATCTAGGATCTACAGAATTTCAAGAAATGGAGCTTGAAGACCTGAGGGAGAGCATTTATATTCCTCAATCTAAATCAAAAACAAGTTCAACAAAAGATATTTTTAGACAAATGTTATATACCAAAAGAGAATTTAATAAACTCAAAGCTGCTGTTCATAAGCAATGGCAGAAAAATTCTGATTTGCAAAATACTTCACGTGAAACTTTAATTCAAGAAATTAACAATGCTCAGCGTGTAAGTTTTCTACCTGACAGTAGTAATGCTGCAAAATTTTTGCTAACTGCTTTGGAACTTTTGGAATCTAGTAATTGCAAACGTCTTATTATCGAGCCAAAAGTATTGCTATTTGCTTTTCTGGATCTAAATCGCTATGGACGGCGTTTCGGAGCAAGCCTGCAAGACAATACAGTCAGTCTTATTAAAGATTTTCTGGAGAATAATTCTACTAATGACTTGCAAGTATTTCTAGGTCTTAGCAATAAGGAGATCTCAGGAGATGAATATTTTAAAAATCTATCAATGCTTGCAAGTAAATTAAAAGGAGCAAAAGATTTTATAAATATTGTAATTAAAGACACTAAGGACTTGTCAGAAACCGATCTTCAATACTCACCATCAAACAAAACAGTTTATTTTGGATCAAGGTCTAAAAATGCGACTGATAAAGATTTGATTTTGAATTACGAACATATATCAACTGAAAATAATTTGAAATTGAGACGTTCTCAAAAAATAGATTTTTGTCAAGCTACTGCCTTAGCCGCTTATAAATTACGAAATAAAAGTTTTTCAAACAAACCTACAATTGTCATGAATGACCTCAATGATCAGAATTTCATTCAATCAATTGAAAGTAGTCACATCATCAGACCATTAGAAGATGAATTCAAAAAATGCCCTGCAAAAAAATTATTAGTTACTACTTTTGAAGGCAATGATAATCAATCACACTGGGTATCACCAAGTCCTAAGCCAGTAGATAGAGTGCCAAGTCCAGATACTTCATTGATAGCTTAGGCTTAATACCTATTGACAAAGAGAGATTATTTTTATTAGGATTATTTGTCTATGGTAAGGTACGCTAGAGGAATTAATACAGGTAAAAATGATGATCTTATTACTGGTTCACATTATGAAGGACCAAAAGGTAGAGATAAATCAAGCAAACCGTCGGTAAATACCTTTCCAACAAATACTCCATTAATATTGCCCCCTCAAAGAACAGTTAATCAAGAATTAAATCGTAAAGAAAATCAAACTTATACAACAATACCTGATCAAGTTCTTACTGAATATAAATCAAAAATCTCATTAATGCAAAACGCACTAGGGAGATTACCTTCTAAAACAACCGTATCTCAGGAAGCTCTGGAATGTGCTGCTCAAATAAGAAATTTATCTATAAGCCCAATGAATATTACTGAAAGAAAAGGAATTGCTGAAGAAGCAAATAAGTTTATTGAAGAAATTAATCAAGATCAAACCATTGGTTATGCAAGTGAAAAAGCACTTTTATATTTAACGGCACAAACTGTTCTTCTTAAATTAAGGCAACCTAATAAAACTTTTGAGACAACAAATAAATCCTTAGCTCAACGAGTTGCTGATGATTTAAAAAATGAGAAGCACCTATTAAAATTAAATTCTTTAACTTGGCTTACGGATAAAGACAAACCTGTAGATGAACTAAGAGTGTCATTAAGTCGATTTAGTACTTTTCTGGAAATCGTTTTATCTACAGCGAGAGCTTGCTCCACTCCTACTGCTAAAAAACGTATTTTAGAGATTTTCTCCAAAGGCTTTAGAATCGATGATAAGAATGTTCAACAAATTAGTACAAGGTTAAGTGAATTAGTAAGAGACGAACTTATAACACCAAGGGAAGCAAATCAACTAAGAATATCATTGGCTGAATCTTTATACGTAAGTCGTGGTAAAGGAATTGCTTTAGCTCTTTTACCTTCCTTCACTGGAATAGATTCAAAAAGAGTAATGCAAAGTTTTGCTGAGACTTGGCAAGATTAAATAGATTATAACTTTAATCCGCCACAAATCCTCTTCTCATGGTGTTTTCAGTAATTGTTTTCTCTTGGCAGAATTGCAAGAGATAATTTGGTCCGCCGGCTTTAAAACCAATACTAGATTCTTTCAGCCCACCGAAAGCTTGGCGTGAAACTATGGCACCAGTTGAGCCGCGATTAATATATAAATTACCAACGGCGAATTTTCTAGTTACTAGTTCTATATTCTTTGGACTACGAGAATAGAAAGCACCTGTGAGCCCAAACACTGTATCGTTAGCAAGTTCTAGGGCATGATTTAAATCATGAGCTTTAAGTACTACTAAAACTGGTCCAAAAATTTCTTCTTGGACTAGTGGATGTTTAGCATCTAAGTCTGTGAAAATATATGGGCTTAAATAGTAACCTTCTGTAGGAACTGGCAAATCTCCTAAAAGTATAGTAGCTTGCTGTTTACCAAGTGCAATATATTTAGAAATTTTATCAAAAGCATTCTTGTCGATCACTGGTGGTAACATGCAAGCTTCTTGCCTTGGATCACAGATATTGATTGCTTTTGCTGCGGCAACTAATCTTTCGACAAATTGCTCATAAATAGCTTCATGAACTATCAAGCGAGAAGCCGCAGAGCATTTCTGACCTGCATAACCAAAAGTAGAATTAATTACTCCTAATATCGCTTCATCAAGATCTGCACTATCATCGATGATGATGGCATTCTTGCCACCCATTTCAGCTACAACACGTTTAACAGGTCTAGCATTGCTTGCAATGTCATGAATACTCATGCCCACAGCATTTGATCCCGTGAAAGCTATTAATTTGGTCCGAGGATCTGAGATTAAATATGAACCAATAGTTTTACCATCACCTGCTAGGAAGTTGACTAAACCTTTGGCATAGTGGGGTGCAAGTTCTTTAAGCGATTGATTTAGTAATTGAAGAAACTCATAAGCAATAATAGAACTTTGCTGTGAAGGTTTGACTATGACTGCATTGCCAGTGACTAATGCTGCGGTGGTCATGCCAGCCATTATTGCCAGTGGAAAATTCCATGGAGAAATAATCACTGCAACTCCATAAGCCTGATAATGATTAGTATTTTTTTCACCAGGTAAAGATCTTAATTCATTTCTTTGCAGGTCTATAGCTTGCTCTGCGTAGTAATCCATAAAATCGATTGCTTCTGAAACTTCAGCATCAGCATCCAGCCAAGGCTTACCAACTTCTAGTACCAGTAAAGCATTGAAATGAAATCTTTTTTCGCGTAGTTTTTTTGCGGTTGATTTTAATACGGAGGCTCTGAGCTCTGGCTTAATCTCTGACCATTTGAGATAGGCTTGTTGAGCGGCATCTAAGGTTTTATTACAGTCTTCAATTGTGGCTTGTGAAACTTTGCCCAGAACTTGGGTCGGCTTAGCCGGATTAATTGATTCAAAACAATTCTCACTAGATACTTCATGACCAGCATAATAAAGCGGATAAGTTTTTATCGAGCTTAATTGTCGCTCCATAAATTTTAAGGCTTTTTGCATCTGTTGACGATTTTCTTTTTGTGAGAAATCTAGGTTTGGACTGTTAGTAAACTGGATTGCCACGTCGCTTCGCTCCTCGTAATGACGAGACATGCGTGGATCCTCCAAAAGCTCATCAATATCACGACCTTCAAGCATTCCTTGACGTAAAAAAGAATCATTGGCAGTATTTTCAAGTAAACGCCTTACTAAATATGACATGCCTGGGATCAGTTCACCATAAGGCATGTAGACTCGTATCTTATAACCAGCATCTGCAAAATATCGCTTGAGTGAATCCATCATGCCATAGAGCATTTGAAATTCAAACTTAGATTTGTCTATGTGATGATTCTCGGCATAACTGATTGCATGCGCAAGTGATCTGATATTGTGTGAAGCAATTGCAGGTCGCAGGTATTTATGATTACCAAGTAAAATACCAGTGAGCTTCTCATAATTAATATCGGACTGGGGCTTCTCAGTAAAAACCGGCAGTTCCCAGCTATGCTGCCTTGCATTGGCAAATTCATAATCCCAATAAGCACCCTTTACAAGTCTTACGGTTATTGATACTCCACGAATCCTTGCCCATGATATCCATGCACGTAAATCTTTCTCACTTTCTTTAAGGTAAGCCTGAAGTACAATCCCAGCATTAGACCAGCGACGAAATTCAGGTTCCATCAAGATCTCTTGAATAATTTCATAAGTAAAATCTTTCCAAGCATAATTCTCAGTATCGACATTAATAAATGAATTCTGCTTTATAGCTTCACGATAAATATTGCGCAAACGCTCACTAAGAATGGCTTTCTTGCCTTGATAATCTAGAGTATTAATCTGCGCTACTAAACCAGAAAGTTTAATTGAAAGATTGAGCTGAGGAATCTCGCGCAAGAGTTTGAGATACTCTTGGTAATGTGCTTCTGCTTCTTTCTCGCTTAGAACCAGCTCCCCAAGCAGATCCAAAGTATAGTCCTGGTTTTTCTTTTTGAGCTTGGCAATTTGAGATAAGGCTTCCTGAGTGTTACTACCGCAAATAAAACTTTTAGCAAGTAAGCTCACCGAGCTACGCACAGCTAAATCCAAAGATTTATTTACCAGAGCATTATTAATCAAAAAACCAGGCTGGCTTTTAGTTAAATATTCAAATAAATATTGCGATACTTGCTTAGAAGATTTCAGCGCCGGCAAAACATCTACAAACCTAAAAAGCTCTCTTTGTAGAGTCGGATTTGAGATGCTCATTTTGAGCATTTGGTTTTTGAAAAAGTTTAAATTAAAGACATTAAAAATATTGAAAGCTGAATCTTTAGCTTTAATATATTTAAAAAGTTCTTTTCCTATAAGCTTTTCTTGAGAAGAATTACGAGAATCAGCCATATAAAAGCTTTATTCCCTAGATCTAATGCTAAAATTTGAGCCAGATAATATTTAAGGAGTAAATATCGAATGTCAGATTTAATAAGTTTAGGCCGACCAAATTCACAACCACTTAAGATTTACAGTATTGAAAGAAAATATGACCCCGCAGTTAAGGCAAACTCATCGTATTTAAGAAAACTGAAGATTTTTACTGGGTGGTTACTTGCCTTTGATCCAACACAAGGTTGGCATAGACCAGCTCCTATTAGGTTAGAAAAATTCGAAGCTGAATTGAGATCAGCTTTTCTAGGGGCTGGCTTAGATAAGTTTGTTAATGATCCTACCACTACTTTAAGTTCTGAAGAGTTGTACTGGAACCCAGGGAGTATGCTTACCGATTCTATTAATCTGAAATTAGGTCTTGATTTATCTGAAACCAATTTATGGCAAGATCTATGTAGTAAAAATTTTCAAGAATTATTGCCAATATTAAAGTCAGCATTGGTAAGTCAAGAGATTGATCGCTTGGTTACTACAGAGCTAGGCATCGCTGAATCAGATGTATTGCCTTCATTAAGATTGAATCCTGATAAAGGACAAGAGAATCATACTGCAATTGATATGGTAGAGACCGATCGTTGTAATTTTATCGAAAAAGTTGCAGAAAATTTTGCTATTAATGCCAAGAAACTAATTGCAGATTTTGAATCTACAAACTGGGAAAGTTTAAGTTGTTTATATGATGCGGTTCTTAATCAGACTTCTGTTAAATATGGGACTAATAAGCCTCAAAATTTCAATCTATTGCAACCAGTAGATCTAGTTTTAAATTAGTTAGTTCAACCTAAATACTTCTTACAAGCCTCTACCACTGCTTCTTTAGAATATTCTGCTTTAGGCTTTTGCTTTTCTGTATTAAAGAAATTTCTTAATTGACTAGGACTTTGTTTTGCATTAAAGAAAGCGTAGATTTTCTTAATAGCCCTAGCTGCTACTTTATTAATTTGCTCAACAATAGCATCTATATTAGTAATCTTTCTTTCCTTGGCAATAGTTTCTGCAATGCGGCGGCGACCAGCTTTATCATCAGATTCAGTCAATCTCAGTTTAAGAATTTCCTCTTCGTTAGCACTGAGAACTACTTGCTCTCGATCTCTATAATTTATTTTTTCATTGGTCAATCTGCGTAAAAGACCTATAGTAAATTCATCCAATTTAGTAAAAATTTTCTGTTTATGCTCGAAGAGATAGCAGAATAAATTTTTCAAACTTTTTATATCTACAGTATCTGGTATCCAATGAAATTTAACTTGATATTTTTGCAAGCTATTCATTAATATATCGAAAGCCTTGTTCTCAATTTGTCTTATTCGCTCTCTAGAGAGCTTTAGCTTCTCACCGATTTCCTCCAAAGTATAAGTGGAATTAAAATCAATTGAATTTAATTTGGGGTAATCTTTTTGCAGCGTTTGTAAATCATTAGCTCTATCAGAATATTTAATTCCATATTTCAAAGCGAGAATTAATCTTTGCCTTGAATTTAGCTTAGCAAGCGGCTCTTGCAATATTGGCATCTCAAATTCGGCATCTTGAGTCTGTGCAGCAATAAGCTCTATAGGATTTATATCAGAATCTTTACGGCGTGATAAAGAACTAAATTTCCCTAATCCTAATTCTTTAGCAAAACGAAGAAGATTTTCAAATTCAATCCCCACATGCTTAGCAAGTAGTTTATAGTCCACTTCGCTAACATTATTAATTCTCAAAAACTTCTTCTCAACTTCCCTAAATAGATTTCGATTTTCATCATGATGAAAGTTCAATATTATTTCTCTTTCATGCCTAATTGCTCGACGAATATAATCCTTTATATCGTGAGTAACATAAGTAAGTAATCTATTGCCTTTATCTAATTTAAATTTGCGTATACCTGCAATCAAACCTTGTGCACCAGCAAACAATAATTTACGTTCGGATAAATTTTTGAAATGATATATGTTCTTGAAATATTTTTGGGCAACTTGAAAAATCCAGCGCCAATTATGTTTCAGTAAGGTGATTTCTATTTCACGCAATTGTTTTTGCAATTGTTCGATTTGATCGCGGTGTACTAAATTTATTGCACCATTTTCTTCTTGAGTATTAGCAAAAATTGAATTTAGTTTTTCTTGTGCAGCATGATGCTTTTCTATTAATTTACGCTCTTGGCTTGCATCTAATAAAGTGTGATTCAATAAAATTCCATGATATTTCTCTGGAATTAATACTTCATTTACAGCATGTTGAATTGGATCTTGGCCTGAACCATGGCTATCGATAGAAGTCCAATCGGTTAATAAGTTTATTTGCAATTAAATACTATTTTAAGTTATTTAGAAAATGATCATGGCAATACTAAATTTCAGGTAGTGTCCCTTATGTTGGACAGGTTTTTCCGGCTTCAGCCATTTAGTGGATAGGCAAATCCTCTTTATGATAGTACAATTGAATTACTCAGAAATTGCAAAGCAAAACGCTACCGATTTTAAATTATCAGGCATTGTTTGAGTCTTTGCCTGGGCAGTATTTGATCTTAAAACCAGATTTTACAATAGCTGCTGTGAGCAATGCGTATTTAAAAGTTACTTTAACTAAACGAGAAGAAATTTTAGGACACGGAATATTTGAGGTATTCCCGGATAACCCTAATAATCCGGCAGCTACTGGAGTAGATAATCTTAGAGCATCATTGCAAAGAGTTTTAGCTAATCATGTCGGAGATGCAATGCCGATACAAAAATATGATATTTCTTTACAAGACGGTAGCTTTGAAGAACGTTATTGGAGCGCATATAATGCCCCTTTATTAAATGAGCAAGGTGAATTGATTTATATTATTCATCGTGCAGAGGATATAACTGAATTTATATATCTTAATCAGAATAAAAAACAAGTAGAAGAAACTGAAGAATTAAAAATTCATGTGAAAAATATGGAATCAGAAGTGTTTAAACGTTCACTTGAAGTTGCTGATGTTAATCACAAATTACGTGATGCTAATCAAAATCTAGAACAGTTGTATGGCAAAACAAAAGAGCTCGATGAACTTAAAACTAATTTTTTTGCTAATGTTAGTCATGAGCTGAGAACCCCATTAACATTGATTTTGGGACCCATAAAAAAAATACTTACATCAGCAAATTTAGATACTGATTCTAAGCATGATTTAGAATTAATTGAGCGTAATGCTCAACTTCTTCTTAAACAAGTAAATGATTTACTAGATATTGCTAAGCTTGAAGAAGGTAAGTTGAGTCTTGAATATTCTCGCCTGAATCTCACTTATTTACTACGTTTGATGGCTTCTAACTTTGACTCTTTTGCATCTGATCGTAATATATCTCTTATTGTCGATGCCCCAGACTCTTTAATTGTTGAAGCTGATGCAGAGAAGTTACAAAGAGTTTTACTTAATTTACTTTCTAATGCTTTTAAATTTACTCCTCAAGGTGGGCAAGTATTAATGAAATTAGAGCAAGTGGATAATAATGCTATTCTCTCTGTAAGCGATTCTGGACAAGGTATTCCTGAGGATATGCGTGAGGCAGTCTTTGAACGTTTCCGTCAGCTTGATGGTAGTAATAGACGTAAAGTGGGAGGAACTGGACTTGGACTTGCAATTGTAAAAGAGATTGTCGCTTTGCATAAAGCTAGTATTCAAATAAGTGATGGTATAAACAGCGGCTCGAAATTCACAGTAGTATTGCCTTTGCAAGCTCCTCCCCATACTAAAATTATTGAAATTGATAATCCAAGCATTACTGAACCAGGTGAAGTTTTCCTTGCAGAATTAAATAATCAATTTTCTACTAATGAAGTGCAAGTTAAATCGCAGAATTTTCCTCAAGGTGCTTTAGTTCTTTTAGTAGAAGATAATCCAGATATGCGCAGTTTTCTTGCAAATATGCTTGGGGTTCATTACCGTATAGAAACAGCAGCGAATGGCAAACAAGGTTTGGAAAAGGCTTTGAAGCATATTCCTGATTTGATTGTTACTGATGTAATGATGCCAGAAATGACAGGCAGTGAGATGGCAGAGCAATTACTTGCAAATCCACTTACCAAAGATATTCCAATTCTAATCCTAAGTGCAAAAATGGATGACCCATTTAAAATATCTCTACTCAAGGGTGGTGTACGAGACTATATCAGCAAGCCATTTTCAGAAGAGGAGCTTTGCGTCAAGGTAGAGCGCTTAATCTCTGAGCGCAGAAAAATTATTGCTGAGCGTGAACAGTTAATTCAACAGCTAACTAAATCAAACCAAGAGTTAGAGAGATTCGCTTATGCCGCAGCCCATGATTTGAAGACGCCATTACATTCAATCGATAATTTGTCACAATGGATCGAAGAAGATTTAGCTGATGTACTTGGTGAAAGTAAAGAACATATGACTAAGTTGCGCCAGCAAATAAAACGTATGGAAAAACTATTGGAAGATATACTTGAATATTCACGAGTAGAGCAAAAATTAACCCATGATGAAAGTAAAGTCATTGATGGTGATAATCTAATAAAAAGTATTATTCCTCTCTTGGCACCACCAAAAGGCTTCACTATAAAGGTTTCAGAAGCTTTTAAATCTATTCAGGTTCCAAGAATGCCTTTGCAGCAGATATTTTTTAATTTAATTCAGAATGCTATTAAACATCACGGTAAAACAATAGGAGTAATTAGCGTAAATGTTGATGAAGAAGATTCCCAGTATGTTTTTAGTGTTTGTGATGATGGACAAGGCATTGATTCTGAATATCATCAAAAAATCTTTGAAATGTTTCAAACACTAGCACCACGTTTTCATAAAGAGGGAACAGGTATGGGACTTACCTTTGTGAAAAAACTTGTGACTGCTAATGGTGGCGATATTAAAGTAGACTCAAAACTAGGTCATGGTGCATGTTTCATTTTCACTTGGCTTAAATATTTAGAGCAGAGAGGAGTAAAGGATGTCTAATAGCACTTTGGATAAATCACCAATAGATATTTTGGTGGTTGAGGATAATGAAATAGATTTAGAAGCAGTACAACGTGCTTTCAAAAAAGCTAATATAACTAATCCTTTACATAACGCTTGGGATGGTGTTGAAGCTTTGGAGATGCTCTCAGGTACAAATGGCAAAGCTAAGCTACCTCAGCCTTGTATGATACTTCTCGATATAAATATGCCACGCATGGATGGCATTAAACTCTTGAAAGAGCTTCGTAAAAGTAATGATGATTGTTTGCAACAAAGTATTGTCTTTATGCTAACTACCTCAAAACTCAGTGGTGATCGCATGCTCGCTTATGAAAGTAATGTAGCGGGCTATTTCCTCAAAGATAATTTAGCTGAATTGGTCAACCTCTTAAATTCTTATTGCAAGATTAATGAGTTCTCTGATTTCGGTGAAGGGATTTGATATTAAAACTTAAAAACTTCCCAAGCTTTTTGTTGAAGTTCTTTGTTATTGATTCGATCACAATTACCATGTAAAAATCTGTTGGAAATTAGATTTGGATAAGTATTCATTAGTTTGTATAAACCAAAAGTTTTCTCTACAGTAGCTAACATCAATGGTTCATCTCTACCTTGGAGATATTCGGCAACACAATGATCAACTTTACGCAAAAGCGTTTCTAAATTATTGCGCTGAAAATCAGTGTCACCACTATGTCCATGATAAATAGATTCTTGTACACTTCTACCCTGATGTGTTTGTAATTGTTTCTCTATAGACTTGGCACCAATTGCCTCATTTAGATTATGTGGCATATTTTCTATTTTAATTTCTTCAATATCTCTATGATCTACTTTAAAAAATTTAACATTGAGCTCAGTTAAACTGAGTAAATAAAATTTGTTCATAATAATTACCTTCCTAGAGTTAATTCTAACACAAATCATTTCTGTTGAAAGTAATTTTAAGATTTAGGTGGTTAAGGTATCTTTAAACAAAAGCTTATCCAAAGAAAAATTACCAGCACCAATAGTTATAAGTACTATAGAGATTGCTAAGTACACGCTTGCCAGTTCATAAGAAGGTCCTGGAGCCATAGTCATATTCACAAATGGATGTTTAAGTACTACTGCATGCGTTAAAACGGCAACTATCATTGTGAAGCTGATCCCTAATGATGCAAGCCTTGTTAGGAAACCAAGTATCCAAGCAGCGCCACCACCGAATTCAGAAACAGCCGCAAGTAATTGAAGAAAAGCAGGTACCTGGGCATCTGGTCCCATCCACGCCATTGGGTTTTGGATTTTACCCCAACCATGGTGCATAAAAGCTAAGCCTGCAACTACTCTTAATATAAGCAATGCAATTGAAATAGCTGTTGCTTGATTAGATGTACTAAAAAAACTTTTGATTGAAATATTCATGATATCTATATTCTAACTGAAACCGCATTGATCATAAAGTCAACGACTCTAGCACTGCCATTTCTGTTAACTTTTAGCTTAATTCGTGAATCATTGAAAGGGTCTTGTAGAAGTTTATCCAGTCTAGCAGCTTGTGTTTCAGGTACATAGAATTTTTCGATATTTGCCGTGAAACGACCATAACGGCATTGACCTTTGATAAACAAATCACAGCCTTGAAGATCTTTTTTACTCCAGCTAAAAGTTTTTGTTTCTAAACATATATAAGCTTCTTTTTTATGGCGCTCTGTGTAATTGCTTGGGCAAAGATCTTCTACTTCATAGTCGATTTGATAATTTAAATAGTGACCTTTAAGTAGGTCACGCGGATCATAGGCTTTGACTTTCAGTATTATAGTTTCACCAGTTCTAATAATGATTTGCTCGTAGCTAATTAAACTTAGTAAACAAATTATAGGAAATATAAGGGCAATAAGGGTTTTATTTTTCATTATCGAAGCTCCTTGCTAGAGTTTTTAGTTTGTCATTGTATTTATAGAGTAGGTAAGCGATACCAATAATTACTAAGCCTGAAATGATTAGTCCAAATCCAGTAGCCATTAAAGTTCCAAAAACTCTTAAGTAAATACTGAAGAAATTAAGTCCGGCAAGAAAAATCACTATATTGAAATATCTTTTGTTATCATTCATTGCAAATAAAATAGCAAGAGCAGTTAAAAAGAGAATCTGCATTATTGATGCAGCTAAACCTAATGTGAAAATTTTAAAAGAGAATAAAGTGTAAATTATCAAAATTATTGTATATAAAATTTTTCTCTGCTTTGCTAAGTCTCGATTCAAGAAAATCATTAGTACTCCGCAAAGAGCAAAAATAATTCCAAAGTTCAATGATTTTAAATCATCTTTTGCAAATGAAAGCATATTTATAAGTGAACTGAAATAAATATTTGCAAGAGTAAGCCAAAAACAAGTTATAGACAGGGCTTGATTAAAGGGCTTTAGTATCTTTCGCTTTTTCAAAAATACTATAAGCGCAGAGAATATTATAGGTATTGAGAAAATAAAATAATGACTTCCAGTGTCATTCTCAGCCAAGAAAATAACTAAACCTGCAAGCATAGTTAAACACCAGATTAAATAGTTGATAGTTTTTTGTGAAAGAAAAACAGGACCTGCTGCAATAAAAGTCCATAAAAGTAAAGTCTGAGACCATGAGCCTGAAAGATTGTAAATTTGTCCAATTAAGCCAATGCAGCAGAGAATAAACAAATTTATTGTAGTTATTAATATCTCAAAAAGAATATTTTTATTTTTGGCTTGAGCATAATAAGCAGAAACTGAGAGAGCTATAAGAATCAAAATTGCAAGCAATTGTTTAATAAAATCAGAAATACTCCACCAGTTAACAGCAATCAGGGAGATGATTCCAATAGTCAGTACTATTACACCAAGTAAAAGAATGCTGAATAAAAATTTATTAGGTTTTGTTTGTGCGTTCTCTTTCTCAAAATTAAAAATTGACTGAGATTGCTCCTTTGTTAAAAGCTTGTTTTCAACCCATAGCGCTAATTTTTTTTCAATATTCATTGTTTAACTCCTAGTATATAAGAATCAGCAATTACTGTACCACTTAAATTTAAATGATCTGAATCATCAAAGTTTTGATCACTGAGAGTAGCTCGAAGATCTATGAATTTAAGCTCAGGATATTGATTTTTAAGTTCATTTCTTTTATTCTCAAACCAGCCTAAGTCATATTTAGCTTGGTATGCACTTATAAAAGCATTAGTCGTCGGCAAAGTCACAATTACAATTTCTATGTTTTGTGATTTGCATAAAGCAATTAATTTATGCAAATAAATTTCTAATGTTTGATTATAGTAGCCCTCTGGAAATAGCTCTTTGACACGCTTCTCGGCTTTAGTCTTTTGCTCTTGTTGGCTCAGCTCGGAGAAGTTTTTATTTGATTTCTCTGCTGCTTTTAGCATTTTCTCTTCATCAATTTTTTTACCACTAATGTAATTGAGAATTAAATCTGATTTACCAACATAAGGAAAGAAAGTTCCAGAGAGATAGTCTTTGAAATTTTCTAAGTAGTTTCCATTTACCTTAGTTAGCTCAATATAGTCGATATAGTTATTCCAGTAATATAGATGTGCCTTTCTTGAAAATTTATTTCTGGCAAAGCTATTTAAATTCAGAGGGATAATTATGGTTTCGATTTGTTTTTGTTTGAGAGCTTTTCTGAGTTTGTAATAAGTCTGCATGTAATTCTCACCGCCAGTAGCAAAATTAAAAATCCCTTTATCAAGGTTGGTTTTTAGAATTTTTATATTGTGTGAATCACCGGTAACTAGAGTTTTGATATTGAAGTTTGATTTATAAAAAGCTTTGTCTCGGGTCACCACAGTCGTCTTGGTGCAGATGATGTTCTTAAAAAGATAGCTTGGTAAAAAGAGAAAAATTGCTAGATATAAAGCAGTTAAAGCTGTTTGGTAAGAATAGTTTAGTACTTCTTTTCTTGAAAGCATTAGGAGCAATTCTATCAGTATTTATCCGCTCTTAAAGCACTATTCCATAAGTCCTAGCTATGTCACGACTTTTGGGTTTCTGAAGCAAAAAGTCTTTAACTGTTAATCCATTGTCTTGAGCTTTAAGGTCTAAACATTTAACAAGACTCTCTTTAACAGTTTCTTTCTCTAAGGCTTGATTCAAAGCTTCAGGATGAGCCACTAATGCATGTGCAAAAAGATGCTTACCTGATTTGGTTTTTTGCTTTAAATTATTAGAAAGAATATTTACAAAAAATGGATTGGATATAAATTCAGGAAAGGATTTATTCTTGATTATTTTCAAAAGAAAATTATTATTCTGAGAAGCGTCTTTTAACCAATTACTGACTATATCTCCAACATTATCATCATCACCATACTCTTCTTCTTCGTTTAATATTCCCTTCCTTATAAGTTTTGCAGATACTTTATTTTTATCCTCTACTGAAGCGTCTTTAAACCAAGTAGTTATAACTTCTTTCATTACATCATGATCAAAATCCTCCTCCATCCATTCAAGTAAAAGTTTTGAATCTATTGATTTTAAAAATTTTTCAGAATGTATTTTTGATTGAGGAAAAGACTGAAATAAATTAGAGTATGCAGGAATTAGTTCACTAGCTCTAATGAAATCAGTCGCTTGAAAATCAGCGTCAGGAGGATCATTTGCAAAAACTTTATCAAAATCTTCGTTAAAATATTTCAAATACAATTTTCTAAGAAAATCTTCTTTTATAAGAGGCATTCTAGTCGATTCTGAATAATGCTCGCTACCGTCATCTTCCTCATGCTCACCCGTAATAGCGGAATAATCTATTGAACCACCATTTAGCCAAGTTGAGATTGTCAGTGCTTTGTAAAGTTCTCTAAGTTCCTTATCTTCTAAAATTACTTTAAGTGCTTCAAGCTTAGAACGATTTTCTTTAAAGTTTGGATCTCTATCATTGAAAGAATTAAGTTCTAGCTCAAAAATTTCTGTTACTGCTTCTGCAAAAGAGTCTGCAGCTTCTTTTGATTCTTGATTAGCTTTAAATAACTCTATTTTCGCTTGAGATCTAACTATCTCATCAGTACTTCCAAGTGAAAGTAAATCAGGTTCATAGCCTGGTGCATCATCATCATCTTCGTAAGGAGTATTAATAGCAGATTCAATAAAACTATTTTTTAATCTGCCTTGATTACGAAGTAGATTGATCTCAAATTTTGCAGTGGGATCATTATAGATTTCCTGTCTTAATAATCTGTCCTGAAGAATTTCTTCAAGTAACCTATTGATGAAATCATTATCAGGGCTCTCTCTTAAAGTTTTAACTATAGTGTTAAACAAATTTCCGGTTAAAGGAATTTGGTGTATATCTCTTAAAAAATTTGGATATTTAGTATTAAACGTAGCTTCTCCAGCTACGAGGGCATTATCATCTGCTAAAGATCTACTTTGTGCTATTTCAGACTGAAGATTCTTTAAATTAGGAATAGAAGTCATTTCTCAGATACTATCATTTATGTTGATTTTGGGATATTATTTTATATTTAATTTCCAATATTTAGCGATAAAAGATGCTGAGAGTAAATGCCAGATTGCTGCAAACATACAAGGCACTGCTGCAAGCGGCATGAAATGTGCAGTTGCAAGTACCATAGCTAAGCCAGCATTTTGTAAACCAACTTCAATAGTAATAGCTCTAAGTTGTTGGCGATTTTTTATCCATAAGCTTGGGAAGTAATATCCAGCCAGCCAACCAAAAATATTATGCAAAATTATTGCTGCTAGCATTTTCGTGGTATTCATCCAAGTTAAAGTTTCTGTGTTGAAACTTTCGAGTTTTTGATGATTTAAATCAAACATTGTTGCCACAATTAAAGTCACTGAAATTATTGCAAGCGAAGGCGTTGCAGAGCTTAATCTGCGTGAAAGCTTGGGGAAAAATTTGTGAAAAAATATTCCCAGCAGTACTGGTAATAAAACAACTTGAACCGTAGAAAGCATTAAAGACCAGAAGTCCACTGCAACCCAGCTGCGGGCATAGAGCAAGATCAGAGATGGCAACATTATCGGTGTCAAAAAAGTCGAGAGCGAAGTCATACCTATAGAAAGTGGCAAGTCTGCTCCAGCTAAATACACAAAAATATTAGAGGCTACTCCGCCAGGTGCGGTGCCGACTAAGAGTAAACCAATTGCAAATTCTGTTGGCAAAGCAAAAATCTTTGCTAAGGCAAAAGCTAAAAACGGCATAAATAAATAAAGAGTAGATATGCCAACGATCACTGGCATAGGCTTAGTGATTACTTTGTAGACTTCATCTATTTCAAGATTTAAGCCCATCAAAAATATAGTTAAAGCCAGTAAGAAATTAATATAGGGCATGAGCAAATTACTAAGACCCGGCAAAAAATAGCAAAGTACTAAAATCACTAAAAGCAGCGGAATAAAATTATTTTCGAGAAATTTATTCATAAGAATTAATTGTGTCTTAATTGATAGACTAAGATTATAATTTTAATTTTGCATAATATAGTTATCAAAATTCTATAAATTGGATACTATATTATACATGGGTAAAAAAACTACAGTTCAAACGCCTAAATTAGCTTCTATTCTCAAAACTCTTGGAGAAAATATTCGCTTAGCAAGGCTTCGTCGCCGCATTTCAGCAACAATGCTTGCGCAAAGAGCCGGAATGACTAGAGTAACTTTAAGTGCAATAGAAAGAGGTAAGCCTACGGTAAGTTTGGGAGCTTATGCCAATGTAATTTTTAGTTTAGGGCTGGAGAAAGATTTATTACTTATCGCCAAGGATGATGAATTAGGTCGTAAGCTGCAAGATATAGAATTATTGAGAAATAAATAATTAAGCAGCAAGTGATGATGGTACTTTTTGATGGAGAGATTTATTTCTTCGTGATCTGTAGTCTCCATTACTTGGGTTTGGCGAAATATATAACGATTTGTTGCTTATACCATCAAAGAGTTTATCAATTATTCTTTGTTTGAATATATCCATGTGATCCGCTTTTAAATCTAAGCGGTTAATAGTATTAATGTCATTAATATTTCTAGTGAAAAGATATACTGAAACAAAGTTATTAATATTGATAGTTTGAAGTTGTTTAGGTTTAGTAATTAAAGCTACAGCTTTTGTGAATTTTCCATCAATAAGGAAAGAGAAACTAATATGATTTTCATTTTCTTCTGCTTCTAAAATGGCATAAGAATCAGCGTCTATAAGTTGTTCTTGAATTTCTTGAGTTGCAGAAGATTGTTTTGGTGCAGCTTCTGTACACATATAGGGAGTAATAGGAGTTTCATCAGATGAGCCCCATGGATTATATTGTGAATTTATACTCGGCATGAATAAAAGTATTATATATTCTTAGTAAGGCATTATCAAACTTTTCTTTTCTTTGCTTTGAAAAGTTGTTTTTAAAGCTGCAAGAAATACTTATCCATGTTTAGCTTTTGCCAAGAGAGTCTCCATTTGATTATTTATCTCCTGAAAAATATTCAAAACTTCAGGACTAATGGAGTGAACTTTATTAATTAATTCACAGGCTTCTGGGCTCAAAACCAACACAATAGTTTTTGTACTCTCACCTTCATCCCATGCAGTAAAATTACCTGCTTCTATTTTTAGGTTTTGTCCAGCTTCTACAAATCTACGGTCAGAATCAAATGTAATCATAGTCGATAATTGAACACCCTCTTTTCTATTTATGGTGTCCATAGTTTTATAAAATGGCATTTGTAATAATGCTTTATATACCTTCTGAGCAATAGACTTATCAAACAATCCTGTAGCACACTTATAAGCTCCTATAGTAGATCTATTAGCATAATCTCTTACTGAAGCTAATTTCGCGGTATTGATATCCTTTACTACCTTGTAGTCATGATCGTAACCAATAAAATTATCAATCTTACTAATGGTATCTTCACCATATATTTGTGCACAATGAGTTCTAGCTAAATCTAATTGAACAAATATATTCTCAGCTTCTCCAAACTCTCCAGCTTGAAAAAGAGCAATTCTTTTGTAATAAATTTCAAGTGCATTTAAACTAGAATCTTGATCATCAAAACGTACAGTGCCTACAGCAACAGCAGGTAAAGCCTCACACTGATCAAGCAATTCTCTAGTTTGATGATCCAAAGAAATATCATTGTTAAATTCATCCAATGCTTCTAGATACAAACCATCACGAGGATTGTCATGTATAACTTTATAAGCTCGATCCAAAGTAATTGGCTGAGCAAATTGATTCAACTGTTGAAAAATTGTATTTAAAAGATAAGGAGCATCAAGAGAAGATTGACCTTTCTGAGTATAAAGCGAGGTTCCGAAAGTAGTCCAGCGAGGATTTATTAACCCATCATGTAGACGAGGATCCAACTTATTTGAAAGTCGCGCAGCCAAATATGGCGAAATTTCTAATTTACCCAAATAGTCTTTATTAGAAGGTTCATTAAATTGAAATTGATAATCGACATTGAGTGGCAAATCTGGATTTACCTCAATATCAATATTAATGCCATAAGACTCTAAAGCTCTTTGTTTATGGACATCTAAACCTTTACTAAGACTTGCAATCAATTTGGCTTGAAAGGCTGATTTTAAGTTAGACAAATTAGCACCCAAACTAGAATCAGAAGCCAATATTACAGGCACATTTGGCCGAGTGGGTCTTTGCAGAGTTTTTTGCAGAGGATTGCTACTTAGTTTTTGGAATATAGTCAATAATTCTAAGCCCATACAAATTATAAAGAATAATTAAGGGTAATTATTGATATTATTTTTCGGAAAACCTCAATAGGTTTTGTATTTATCCAAGATATAACTTAAATAGCAAAACTGCAACTAAAAATAGTTGCAAAACTGGCTTTGCAGGGAATATAATTATTACTAATGAGCCAAAAGCTTAAATTAATAGCAAGGCTGCTTAGGTGTCCTAAGGATTTTAGCTGGAGTGAGTTAGTAACTTTACTGACATATTTAGGTTATAAAGAAGCTGAAAAAGGTAAAACAGGGGGATCTAGAAGAAAATTTATTCATAAGACTGCTGCAATGATTAACTTGCATCAACCACATCCACAAAAAATATTAAAAAGTTATGCGATAAATCAAATTATCGAGTTATTACAAGAGGAGAAATTGATATGAAGGACACAATGGAATACAAAGGATATTATGGTTCAGTTCATTATAATGATGACGATGAAATTTTTTATGGCAAAGTTGAATTTATCAAAAGTCTAATTAACTATGAAGGAACTAATGTTAAATCTCTACGTAAAGCTTTCACCGAAGCTGTTGATGACTATTTAAATTATTGCGAGAGCAAAAAAATCAAACCGGAAGAACCTTTCAAAGGAAGTTTTAATATACGAACCGGTTCCAAATTACATAAACAAATAGCAATATATGCTACTGAAAATAAAACTAGTCTCAACAAAGTAGTAATCGATGCTTTAGAGCATTACTTAAAACAGGGCTAATTGTGCAGTGAGTGTTACTTATTTTTTTTCTGGTAGTTTGTCTTCGATAGTGAGAATATAAGCACCACTATCTTTATCTTTCGGCAAGTCTTTTACTTGAATATTTTTTCCTTTATCTTTAAGAGTCCATGTAACAACTTTTAAGTCTGTAGCCTTTGGACCTGATATTCTTACGGTGCCACTTCCATTCATCCATAAATGTGCATGTTCACTAATGTTTTCATCTGCATAAACATCTACAGTGGCATTGTTTTTTAAACTAAGATCTAAGTGAGAATCATCTTTTATAACTGCTCCATAATTAATTTTTGGATTATCTGCATCTACAAAAAATTCCTCCTGATCATTCAATCTAAGAATTACATTTTTAACTCTAGTATTTGGTTTAAGATTAAGGTAGTTTTGATAGTCTTGAACTCCTAGTCTGGTAAATCTATCATTGCTTGTAGGATCATTGATAATCAAAGTTGGACCCGTAAATAAATCAAAATCAGACTTGAAGTAAGGTCCAGGCATATAAGAATTGGTGGCATTATGATTTTTTGTGTGAGCAAATCCAGCAAGGTTAAACGGAGTAGAGTTTTTTAATTCCATTGAATGCAAATAACATAAATTATTTAACAATAGATTAAAGTCTTTTTTAAACCTAAAGCTTCTTGTTTATTAAGTTCTGTGAAACTAGAAACTACGATTAGCTTTTCTTTCTCAATTACATCATAAATAATTCTATAATCACCAACCCTAGTTCTGTAGCCACTTCTAGCTGTAAGCTTTTTGTAACCAGAAATAAACGGAGTAGTTTCTAAAAGATCAAGTTTCCTAATTTCTTTCTGAGTTGAATTTGTAATTTCAACTTTATAACTTGCCATCTTTTTTTAGTTGTTTTTTGAAATCAGCAAGAGATACTCTTGGTTCATTTTTTCTTTTTTCGATTGAAAGCCAATCTTTATAGTCTTCAAACATCTCTTCAAAAAGCTCAATAGGAACTACTGCATAAGTTTTCTTACCTTTATTGTTGAGTATAAATTGAATATTTTGTTCTAATTTTTTAGCAGTACTCATAATTAAATTATGCCATTCAAAAGCAAAGTATTTTCAAATTAAAGAAGCTGAAGTAAAGGCATAAGTTATATTCTTTACGCATAATAATCAATCTATCGAATTAATAGCCTTATCCAATTCATCAGCAATAAAATTCTCCAATTGCTCAAAGTCATTATCATCGGCTTTATGCATTGCTTCAATATATTTTTTTCTGTCTTCTGATCTATTTGCATATTGAAGTGGAGGGAAATTAAGTTTTATTAAAATGAAATTTGCTAAAAGTCTGCCCATCCTTCCGTTAGTATTTGCATAAGGATGTATCCAAATAAATCTATATTCAAACCATGCAATTAAATCTATGACTTGATCAATATTGTTTCTATCAAAGTTTTGAATTTTATACTCAAGATCATCAAATAAGCGTTATTTATGGGCTTGATTCACCAAAAGGATGTCAAAATTTTCTTGTTGATGCAGGTGTAGCATCTTTATTCATTTGGGTTTAAAGAAGAACTTGTAGATTCTTTTTTTTGCATTTCTGCTCTGAATTTTAAATAGTCATTTTTGGACACTTCCTGTCCTTCAATTTTCATATTATTCAAAATCATTTCAACCAAAATATTGTCACAGTATTGACGACTAATAGGTTGAGGTTTATATTCCAGAGCTTTTTTAGATAGTTTATATTTGCTCATATCTAAAATGACGTTGATCTCTATGATCTAGGTCCTTAAAAAATAGCCTTGGTGAAAATGGCGGAGACGAAGGGACTTGAACCCTCGACCCCCTGCGTGACAGACAGGTGCTCTAACCAACTGAGCTACGCCTCCATGTCTTTTAAGACTTAAGCGTCCGCCATCTTCACCAGGCAAAATAATCCCTAAAATTGGAAGATTAAGGGATTGCGGTTTAAAATACTAGCATAACTATTTCAATGGTTTAATAAGGTAGTTATTAAAAAAGAATTGAATTACTGAATGCCCAAAAATAAATCTAGCAAAGTTCCCGCTTTTATCCAAAGTATATTTTTAATTTCGTTATTAATTACTAGTTTGCCTTTGAGTTTTTGCTCTGAGGTGAATGCAGCGACAATAAAGCCTACTCCACTTAAAGCGCAAATTGAATTTCATGATAAGGCTAGTCTGAATCTCAAACTTATTCCAGAAACAATTGTTGATACTGAATTAACTTTAGTGGGTGATTTTTTTAGTGCTTATTTAACTAAGCCAAGTGCGGAGATATTGAAAATTCCTTTCGGCTCGCGTCTCATCGGTAGTATCACAGATATTAAGGACTCTAAGTCTTTTAATAGAGATGCCAAACTCCGAGCACATGTAGATCGCATAATGCTTCCTGATGGCAGTGTGGTTAGAGTTAGTGCTGATATCAGTTCGGATGCCAGCGAGGCAACTATTGTTGATGATAAAGCTAAATTCAAAAATATTGCAAAAAAAGTTGCCAAGGAATCTGCTGAACTTAGTGCAAGTGCACTTGTCGGTGCAATTGATTCAGTACAGCTTACTGGCTTAACTACAGCGATCGCCACACATGGCATATCTGCTGGGGTTGGCGCAGCGATTGGTCTTGGTATGGGCTTAGTTCATTCAATTGGCAAGGATGGTAAAGCTATTGCTAGTAGTGGTTTCAAACCATTGAATTTTAAATTAGAATCTGAATTTAAATTGCTTGAAGAGATGCCCGTTCTTTATGAGAACTTCGATCCAATTTCTGCAAGCTTACTTGGCATTGATATTAAAGTTAACTCAATGCAAAAAGTTTTTTCAAAGAACTATGGCGAGTTTATTTTAGTTGAATTGAATTTAACTAACTATAGTGATAGAAAACTTTATTTAGGCGATTTCGTTCTGCGCTCTAATTTCCATGTACTGCCAGTCTATAGCAATCCGCTCTTAACTAATAATTATTCTGATTCGATTGCAGCTAAGTCTAGTGGTACTTATAAAATAGCGTTTAGTTTGGGTTCTTATAACGAAAAAGAAAACTATCAGTTAATGATTGTAGATCCAGTCACTGACACTATTGTGGCTAATGCTGATATTAATATTGCTAGTTACTTGTAGTGTGCGTCATTGCGAGCGTAGCGAAGCAATCCCCCCGCGCAGACAGTTTCACCCGCAACTCTTCAATCGCCTCAACAGCCTGCTCAAAGTTTTCTGCAATGTTAACTTTCTTTCTTAGCTCTGCTGCACCATACATACCACTGGTGTAATTGTTGATATGTCTTCTGCTTTCTTGAATACCAATGTACTCACCTTTAATCTCGATCAATGTTTTACAGTGCTTTATAGCTAAATCAAGTTTCTCATTAAAATCAGGCTCAGGAATTTCTTCCCCAGTTCTTATAAAGTGATTTACCTGCTTGCTAAACCAAGGCTTGCCCATGGTTCCTCTTGCTATTGCAAGTCCTGCAGCACCACTGATTTCAAGTGCGTTGCGTGCATCGTGGACAGTTTTAATATCACCATTAGCAAAGACTGGAATATCTACAGCCTCCACAACTTTGGCTATTAGCTCCCAATTAGCAGAGCCGGCATATTTCTGTGAGCGGGTTCTGCCGTGAATTGTAAGCGCTTTGATGCCTTGATCAGCTAAACCTTTACAGAATTCAGGTGCATTCAGGCTTTGCTGGCACCAGCCTAACCTGGTTTTAACCGTTACTGGTAAGTGTGTAGATTTGATTACTGAGCGCACTATATCCATAGCCAGCTCAGGCTCGCGCATTAATGCTGCGCCATCCATGCCATTTACTATTTTGGCTACTGGGCAGCCCATATTGATATCGATAAACTTAGCACCTGAGTCAGTAGCGATCTTTGCTGCATCAGACATTACATCAGGCTCATGACCAAAAAGTTGTACTCCGGTTAAGTTGTCATCTTCTGGGATTTCCATTCTACGTGAATGATCAAATTGTTTTTTGTTTTGATAGGCATAGCTAAGTGATTTAGAACTTAGCATCTCTGTTGCCAGCATGACATCAGAGTCGTACTCTCTGCAGATCATTCTATAAGCCAGGTCTGTGACTCCTGCCATTGGCGGTATGTAGACATAGCCGTTGACTTCGATGTCACCAATTTTTATAATTTCTGCAACTCCTTACTCAAATTATAAATTTCACTTTTCGGTCTAACAAAGCTCTTCAAACTTTGAATAGTTTTTTCTATTTCAAAAATCTTTTTACTAGTGAGAATCGGGTCTCCACCTATTGCCATAATTTCACTTTCGAATATATAAAGTATTTCAATTAGAATTTCTGACTTTATTTCTGCCATAGCTTCAGAACCCTGTATTAATGCAAGTTTCCCCTGCTCTGCAATGTTTATTAGGGATTCCCTTAATTCATTGAATTTCTCAATGGCTTCTTCAGAAAATTCTTCTTCATTCTTTGAATTAAATTTTAGAACTTGAGATCTACTTTTAATAGTATTAAGCACCCGGTCTTCTTGATCAGCAAAGAGCATAAACATAGTATTGGGTTTAGCTTCTTCAATAGTTTTTAGTAAAGTTGTTGCTGGATCTTTAGTCAGCACATTAGAATGTGCATCTTCTATTATTACTATTCTAAAGAACTCTGAGTTCTGTATTAATTTAGGAAGAATATTTTCACGTAAGTCTTTAACATCGACTAACTTTTTCTTTTCAGTTGAACCTACTATATTAATTGGGGTTCGTGGATGTGTATCTTCTGCAATCCATTTGCAATTTTGACATTCGCCACAAGCCGCTTGAAAAGGAAAAACTCGCGGTCCAACTTCTATGCCTAAATTCAATCCTTCCTGCGCAAATAATGATTCACCTGAATTCTGCTCACGATTAAAATCAATAAATGCCTTATTGAGATCGCAGTTTAAGATCTGGTTAAGCTCTTTAACTAATAATTTCTTATCGTCTAAGGCAGAACCTACTAATAAGTAAGCTCTGGAAAGGAAATTTTTCTCAAGTACTCTTTCAAAAAACTCAGATATGAATCTTTGTTTTTCTTTTAATTCATTAGAAAACACAAAAATATAATAGCTCATTAATGATTATCTTCAACAAGTTTCTTAAATTTAACTAATGCTTAATTTACGCATGTATATATAGACTCAAAGGTTTGCTGAGGTGCGTTAAGCATCTAGCAGTAGTAGAACCAAGGAGCTGAATTTAATAACCTTAGCTCTAAGGTATGACAAAAGGAGTCAATCATGCCAACAGGCGGAACATCAGGAAGAAACCCCACGATACGATTATCAATCATTAGATCGTTAATCGACGAGCAACAACAAGTAATCGCTCTTTTAGAGAATAGATTACAAGAATCGATACTAGGTGGAACAGACGTTCAGAATATCAATTTTGATCAGAGTTTACCAGGCTTACTTGCAGAAGTTGCAGGTGTCTACGGTGATACTGTTAACATCGCTAACCCAACGCAACCATACACTGGACTTACTGGTGCAATGGCGAAAGGTCTTGCAGATTTTAATATCTACGATACCGCATCACCTGTTGAACAAGATTTGCTGCGCCAGATGTTATACCAAGCAAGAGCACTTCTTGGTGAGTTACGTGTGGAAGAGCAACATTGGAACGGTGAAGTTAACGAGGAAAAACAAAGAAGAAAAGAACTCGGCGACTTTACTAAAGGCTAATCAGTAAGCTCTTAGAGTTTTAAATCATCCCTTGATCGCCGATATCTCTGGCAAAGTTTTTTGCTGGTACTTGGATGGAATCTGCAAGTTTATAAGCTAGAAACTGGGCATCGACCAGATTCTCAGCAATGGCAGTAGCTCCAATTACTTTGGTCTCGGCGATTTTTCTTGAGGATTTTTCAATAGCTTTAGTGCCATAAAAAATTAATGGTATGCCTTTAATCACGCCTTGAAAATCTTCAAGCTGTTGATTGAAAGTATCAATGATATTTAAACCGGTCTCTGACTCCAGATCGGTGCTCATTTGTTCTGTGAAAATATTTATAGCCAAAGCTGAGCCTAAGAATTTATGGAAACCATCTTTGTAATAACCTAAGTTGGCATTTGCTGATGAGGTGAGGACTTCATAAAGATCTTCATCGAGTAAAGGCAAGGTTACCTGTGCATCTGAATCAGTTAAACTACATCTATATTGGATGAGTTTTGGTTTCATAGTGTCATGTTGATCTAAGACAATATCAAAAGCTAGAGCACCACAGTATTCTATGCCTTCTTCCTTTAAGGCTTTCATTGTCGGGTCAATAATTTCCTTACGAATTTTAAACATTATTTGGTCGTTGAGAATTGGTGTCGGTGCATAAGCGCCTCTATCAGAAAATGTACTTGAGAAATCTCTATAAGCCTGGACTGGTGGCAGGGACAGGGCTCTATTGCCATCAGCAATGGTATTAATAGTAAAGTTATAACCCTCCATAATCTCTTCAAAGATTACGGTTGAGGTTGAATGGGACAGAAACTTTTGTTTAAAAAGATCTTTTAAAATTCTTCTTCCTTCTTTAAAGTCATCTGCAATATATGCATGGAATTCTTGTTCAAAAACCTTATCAGGTCTAATTTTGATGGGGAAGCTTGCTGAATTTAAGAAGGCTAAAGCTAGATTCAAATTATCAAAGGCGACAAATTTAGCTGAAGGAATATGATGACGCAACATTAGATCTTTAGCAAAGAGATTAGAACTTTCTATTTGAGCGGCTTTGCTAGTTGGTCCAAAAATTAACCTTCCTGCGGCTTTAAATTTATCTACTATGCCTTTAGTAAAAAGCTGGGAATCGCCCACTATAGTTAGATTGATATTTCTAGCAATGGCAATTTCTAATAAGCGATCAATGTCATTTATATCAACATCTATACATTCAACGAGTTTATTTAGAACAGAATTTCCAGGTGCAAGAATAATTTCAAAGTCTTTGTATTTTTCAGAAGCAAGGAGTTTCCAAATTATTGCATGTTCTTTTGATCCTGATCCTATTAATAAGATCTTCACATACTGATTTTCTCATGAGATCCTTATGTAAGCAACTATGAGATTGTTATCACCATTTTGCTTCTTTGCTTTTTTTTTAAGCGGCTTTAGCGCGCTAGTATACGAACTCACCTGGACAAGGCTTTTGAAACAAATTTTTGGTTCAGATTCTTTTGCTTTTGCAGCAATCTTAATAGTCTTTATTGGGGGTATTGCCTTCGGTAGCTATTTAGCAGCTTGGCTTATAAGTGGGCTCTTCAGATTTGATAGTACTAAAGAGCAGAAAGCTCTCTCTGATTTAAATCTAGGCCAAGCAACTTTACTTTTAGTCTTCTATGGAATTACAGAATTAATACTAGCTCTTTATTGTTGCTTTGTTCCTTTTATATTGGATACAAATAATTTTCAAGATCTTTGGATTAATCTAGCGAATCTTACACTAGACAATAATATGCTGGCAATCTTAGTTAAGTTGCTTTTAGGTTTATTGCTCTTGCTTTTACCAACTACTTTAATTGGTTTTGGTTTACCGGTTTTAAGTGAACTTTTGGTGATGCATCAAAATTCACAGACGAAGGATTTTGAAAAAATCAATTTGATTGTAAGTAATCTCTATGCGACAAATACTCTAGGAGCTATATGTGGAACGGTTTGTACGGGTTTTATATTGCTGCCAAAAATAGGTTTGCAGAAAACTATTTTGCTCGCTGTGATTCTAAATCTCATCTCCTTTTTACTCGTGTTTGTAGTCATTTTTATTAATAAGCATTTATTTGCTGATAATCAATGGCGTAAATTAATCGGTTTGGTATTTGATGAAGCTAAGAAAATACATACTGAACTTAAATCTTCTTTTTCTAGTTCTATATCAGAACTTAAAAATAGCGATAGCTATAAAAAATATAAATTTGTAAATTTAATTTTGACTATTATCGCTGCTTTGATTGGCTTTATTAATCTTGGTTTAGAGCTAGTCTGGACTAAAGTTTTGGCTCTAGTAATAGGCTCATCTACTTATTCTTTAACTATAGTATTAACAGTTGTTCTTCTGGGAATCACTGTGGGAGCTTATTTGCTTAATTACTTTTTGCAATTAAGTCACCATTGGAAGATAGACTATTTGAATTTTCTAAAAATTAGTTTATCTGCCTTTGCTTTATTAATTGCTTTGTCTTTTGTCTTTTTAAATAATCTACCACTCTTGTTTATTACCATTAATAAACTTTTGCCATTACCGGTTAACTTACTCAAGTTCATATATGTAGCTTTAATTTATTTACCAGTAACCTTAATTGAAGGTTTGATTTATGCATTCATTCTTTTCTTAGTAGCTTCAGGCACTAATTTAGTAGATGTAAATGTTCTGGAACCTGTTGGCACTAGGGTTGCTCGAGTGAGCCTTGCTAATACATTAGGAGCTATTACTGGTGCCTTTCTTATAGCCTTTGTTTTAATGCCATTATTCTCAAACTTCGGTAGTGGAATTTATTTCTCAATGCTTTTTCTAACCTTTATTGCTTTTGCTGCAGCTTTCTTAGTCTTTGCTTTAGAGGAGAATCCACTTAAGTTTTCAAAATTGCAAATTTCTTCTTTAGCGGCAATTGTTATAGTTTCCTTGCTCTTAATCAAACAACCTATTCCAGAATTATTTTCTAGTGGAGTAGGAATTTATTCAGGACTTAAATTTAAAAATAACTCTGCAAAAGATTTTCAAAAAACCTTAGGTCAAGAAATAGTCTTTCATAAAGAGGGACTCAACTATGTCATAACTGTAGTTAAAGATAGGCTTGCCAACGCGATTCTGCTTAAAAGCAATGGCAAAGTAGAAGCAGGTCTTCCTTTAGATTACTCGAAGCCTTCCAAGGCTGACCTGGGTACTCAAGTTTTACTTGGAGTCTTGCCTTTAGCAGTTAAAGACGACTCTAAATCTGCTTTGCTTATAGGGATGGGTTCTGGGGTAAGTTTAGAATCACTTGCAATAGCTTCAAAGAACTCTGAAATGCAACGTATTGATGTTTGTGAAATTGAAAAAGTAATTTTTGAAGCCGCAGATAAATTCTTTGTCAAAAAATATCCAGCTGGAATTGAAATTAACAGAAAAAATTCCGATGCCCGAAATTTCCTTTTAGCTAGATCTAAATCCAATGATAAATATGATGTGATTATTTCTCAGCCTTCAGATCCTTGGATCTCTGCAAGCCTCTTTACCAAAGAGTTCTGGTCACTTGCCTCAGATAATTTAAGTGATAATGGGATTTTTGTACAATGGTTGCAACTATATTCCATTGATCCAGAATATCTAACTATTACCCTAAGAACTTTCCAGTCTGTATTTGATGAAGTCGCTGTATTTAAGCCACAAAACTCTGCAGAGTTAATTTTAATTGGTGCAAATAGAAATATTAAATTAGATATTCCAAAAATTAAAAGTTTAATTAGTGAGAATGAAGCCCTGAGAAAAAAATTAGTTTATATTGGAATTGAAGATGAAGCTGATTTACTTTCGTCCTTGGTACTTGCACCAAACTCTGTTAGAGCCTTGATTACGGCTAGTTTTCCTAAGGAAGAGCCCATCAAGAATGAAGATGATTCTAAATCAACTGATACTATCAAACCAACTTTATCTAAAGCTAATTTAACTACAGCAGAAAGCAATTTTTCTGATTTTAAAGATAGTGGCAAAGTTAACTTACTTAAAGTTACCGATGACAACATGCTTTTAGAATTTCATACTTATAACAAACTCAATGCCTTTGCCGAATCAATCCAAAGTAACTTGGATTTCATTGCTAAATATTCTAGTCCTGAATTCCTGATTAAATTCTTGGTAGAAAGTGGTGATAATGATTTTCTTCTCAGGCTTGCAAGTGCCCATCTTAAAGTAAATAACTATGAAACTAAGAAAGCTCCTTTGCAAAACCCGGCAGAATTTTTCTCTAACCTGCATGCCAAGCTAGCTTTAGGGCTTGCAGAATATATTCATGAATTTACTCTTAGTCCACAAAGCTACATGACTTTGATAGAAATATATGACAGTTCTAATCATGAATATAAAGCACATGATCTTGCTTTTGATGCTCTGTTTCAACTTTCTAGCTATTTTAATTTCAATAGTCAAACAAATCAACCTGAAATTAAATTCTTCAGCTCTAAATCAAAGAGTGCAATTAAAGATTCGCAGCAACTATTTTACTTAGCAAGGATTTTTAAATTTAATCAAGACTACTATAAGGCAAGTGAAATTATTGATAAGGCTACTACCACGCTTAATGCTCTTAAAGCAGAGAGTTCGGAAGAAGCTTATAAAGCCCAATTGCTGTCTCAGTTCTATCAAGAAAAAGCCGAGATTGAATTTGCTATTTTGGAAAAAAACATGAGTAGAAATAGCTATGATCTAATGATTGAGTTGCAAAGATTCAAACAAGTTGATAGCTCTCTAACAAGTTCACTTAAATACAATAAGCTTAATCATCATGCTTTAGTGATACTAGCTAAGTTAGATTTAGAGAGAATAAAATTATATCCTTATGATGAAGAAGCCTTGAAGGCTTCCGCAATTAAGCTCTTGAAACAAGCTCAGAGACTGAATCCTAATATCTTCGAAGCTAATTTGCTTTTGGCTGAAATTTACCTGAAAACTTTGCCTGATACTCAGCTTAAATTCATGGCTGCGGTTAATACTTCTAATCCAGATCCTGTGATAACCAAGAATTTAGATTTAGCAATTCTCTATGTGCAGAATGCTTTGCAAATCAAACCTTATTCAGTAAGAGCTAATTACTATATGCTCACTCTACAAAACCTCATGGGTAACCTCGATAACGCTTTCAAACACTCTCAGAGACTTGAGAAGATCTGTGGCAAAGAGTTTGTTGCTTGTAAGGATAAATTGAGTGATGAGGAAATTAAGAAGGCAATTGCTGTTAGTGAGAAGTTGAGTAAATTAGTAAACTAATTGGCTTGTGCTTCGCTGCCTGCGTTTCACTGCTTGCGCTTCGCTGGCATGTGCGCGTCATTGCGAGCGGAGCGAAGCAATCCAGTCTGCAAGAAATACCCTAGTAAGTGGATTGCCACGCCATCTTCGATGGCTCGCAATGACGGCATTTGTTTGTTATTGCGGACAGATTTAACTATGCGGTTTTATTGCCTATGGGCTCCTTGGGTGAAGACCCACCGCCGCCACTTGCACCACCACCAGTACTGCCGCTCGAAGTACTAGAAATACTTAGAACTTTATTTCTGGTTTTAATGGTTGAACGCTTGAGTTCTTCTTGCTCTTGATCGCTGTAAGTACCAATTACATTGAAAGCAACTTTAGCTTTAAGCAAAGCTTGTTTCTTGTCTGCTTCTTTAGTTTCAGGAGTTACTTTTTCATCAGCTCCATATGCTTTCTCTTTAGGGAATTCAGCATCATACTCAAGGACAGCTTCTATTTTGCTACCTGGTTTGAGTTTGTCTTGAATTAATTCATCTGAGATAGGATCTTCAAGAAGCTTTTGAATACTACGTTTCATCGGTCTTGCACCATAAGCTTTCTTGTAACCTTCAAGTGATACTTTGTCCTTAACATCATCTGTAAGTTGAACAGTCATACCATGCTCTTTAAGTCTCATTTCAAGATCTTTAGCAAGTATGTCAACAATCTTACGCATATCATCTCTAGTTAAATGTCTGAAGATGACGATATCATCAAGTCTATTTAAGAACTCAGGCTTGAATGCACGTTTCATTTCGTCCATTACCGCGTCTTTCATTTTCTTGTACATATCTTCTTCAGCTTGTTTCTCAGTACCTGAAGAGAAGAATCCGATACCAGCGTCTTGTGCCATTTTCTGAGCACCAACGTTAGAAGTCATGATGATGATAGTGTTTTTGAAACTTACTTTTCTACCTCTACTATCTGTCAAATGTCCATCGTCAAGCATTTGTAACATGACGTTGAAAACATCCGAGTGAGC
Organism: uncultured Gammaproteobacteria bacterium; assembly: GCA_964517685.1. Taxonomy (GTDB): domain Bacteria; phylum Cyanobacteriota; class Vampirovibrionia; order LMEP-6097; family LMEP-6097; genus CAYQSL01. The sequence goes on from CAZFCF010000001.1 coordinate 113,798, forward strand.
TTTCTCAATCTCGTCGAAAAGCACCACGCTATAAGGCTTACGTCTAACAGCTTCAGTAAGTTGCCCGCCATCACCATAGCCAACATATCCTGGAGGTGATCCGATCAATTTACTTACGTTATGTTTTTCCATGTACTCAGACATGTCCACTCTAATAAGATTTTCTGAACTACCAAAGAAAAAGTCAGCAAGTACTTTTGCAAGTTCTGTTTTACCAACACCTGTAGGTCCACAGAATATGAAAGTACCGATTGGTCTTTCAGGATTCTTAAGTCCAGCACGTGCTCTACGAATAGCTTTGGATACTGCAGTAACTGCTGCATCTTGACCGATGATCTTGCCATGAAGAATATCTTCCATGTTTTTGAGTTTTTCAGTCTCACCGCGTTTCAAGTCACCAACAGGGATTCCTGTCCAGCTTGCAACGATAACTGCAATTTCTTCTTCAGTAACTTTAGGTTTATTTTTTTCTTGTTCGCGTTTCCAATTTTCTTGGATCTCTCTTATTTTGTCGCGAATTTCAGTTTCTTCATCACGCAACTGTGAAGCTCTTTCAAACTCTTGGTTACGAATAGCTTCTTCTTTATTTCTAGAAATTCTCACTAATTGATTTTCTAATTCTTTACCTTCAGGTGGTAATGAGCTTGCACGCAATCTCACTCTAGAACTAGCTTCGTCAATAAGATCGATAGCCTTATCTGGTAAGAATCTATCAAATATATATCTATCGGATAAAGTCGCCGCAGCTTCTACCGCTTGATCAGTGATAATCAGTTTATGGTGATCTTCATATTTCTGTCTTAGACCTTTGATAATTTCAATAGTCTCTTCTACAGATGGAGAGTTAATAAGAACAGGTTGGAAACGTCTTTCTAAAGCCGCATCTCTTTCAATATGCTTACGATACTCTTCAAGAGTTGTAGTACCAATACACTGCAATTCACCACGCGCTAAAGCTGGTTTAAGAATATTTGCGGCATCGATTGCACCTTCAGCAGCACCTGCTCCGATTAAAGTATGTAACTCATCGATAACAAGCATGATGTTGCCAGAAGAGCGGATCTCTTCCATGATTTTTTTAAGTCTTTCCTCAAACTCGCCTCTATACTTGGTTCCAGCAACTAGAAGACCAAGGTCAAGCATTACAAGTTTTTTGCCTTCAAGAATATCAGGAATATCACCTGTAACTATGCGTGTTGCAAGTCCCTCTGCGACTGCTGTTTTACCAACGCCGGGCTCACCAATTAAAACTGGATTGTTCTTAGTTCTTCTACCTAGGATTTGGATAACTCTTTCGATCTCTTCGTTTCTGCCAACTACTGGATCTAAGCGTCCTTCAGCAGCAGCTAAGGTTAAATCTGTTCCAAACTCATCAAGTGTTGGAGTTCTTGTTCTACCTGCTTGTGATGAGCTAGATGATTTGCCACCTTGCACTCCAAGTAATGATCCACCGGCTCCAGCACCAGATGCTCCAGAACCTGCACTAGTAGAGGATTCCCCAAGTAACCTAATAATGTGTTGTCTAACTTTTGCAAGATCAACTCCTAAGTTATCAAGCACTCTTGCCGCGACGCCTTCACCTTCACGAATTAAACCTAGTAATAAATGTTCAGTACCAATGTAATTGTGACCAAACTGACGAGCCTCATCCCAACTGAGTTCTAGGACTCTTTTCGCTCTTGGTGTAAAAGGAATTTCTACAGCAACGAAACCAGATCCTCTACCAATAATTTTTTCTACTTCAATACGAGCATCTTTAAGATTGACTCCCATTGATTTTAAAGTTTTAGCAGCAACGCCCGTGCCTTCACCAACTAGACCTAATAAAATTTGTTCGGTGCCAACGAAGTTGTGACCTAACCTTCTAGCTTCTTCTTGAGCTAGCATAATTACTTTAATTGCTTTTTCTGTGAATCTTTCAAACATGGATTTTTCTTTTGGGCTTATGTATTTTTGCCACTATATACTAACATTATTCACCTTTTTGCCCCAGTGTATCAGGAGATAACGCATATTTAAATTAGTTATAGTAATGTCCACCGAATAGTTTACGTATTGACGCTTATTTTTTTGAAATTAAAAGTTAATATCTTGAATCCTTGCTATTATTTTTTTGTGGATTTCTCTTTAAATGAATTTACTTTACGCGCTTTGGCTCAGCATCGTGACGAAAATTTACGTAAGGATATTGATGACTTAGGTGTTAAGTCGGGATTATCTCAAGTGTTTTACTCAAGACAGTTTAAGAGGTCTAGGGAGATCTGTGAGGATTTATTTAAAGATCCCTACAAAATTTCTTATAAAGTTATTGATCAAATCATTGCTTTACCATGTCTTAAAGAACTTACAAATAAAGCATTTGAGCTTGGAAACTCACCTTCTATTGAAGATGAGAAATGGAAGGATGAGAACAGAAAATTTTTTACAAATATTTTTGATCTCTCTGAATTACTCATCCAGACTTTTGTACCAATCATTGAAGATTATGTGCGATTAGGTATGAGTCTTAAAACTGATACTGAAAAGAAAGCTTTAGCAACGAGCTTAAAACAAGGTATTGAATTATATGGTCAGAGTATTAAACTTTCTGTGAGTATTGATGCTGGAGATGTATGGCTTCATATAAAACAAGGTGATGACGATGATAATCTTCAAGGGTTCAACTGGAATGGATATGAGCAACTACATCCTTGTCTTTATGACGATGAGGATAAGCAAATAGACTTTAATTTAGGGCGAAAAATTACTGTTGATGCCGATTCAGGTTTTCATAGTAATTTCAATGATTTTAAATTAAAAGATTTTTTTGTGGTGTCTGATGAAAAACTCAATAGCTTTTATGTCCCCAATAGCTTTAAGCCGGGTGGGTTTGTCTATGAATTTATGAAAAAATATTCATAATAGTTGGGAAATTAATTAATTCTATTATGTTGTTAGAAATTTTTAACAAACTTGAGTCTGTCAATTGATAAAATTTTGCGTAATGGCATATTCGTTTAAATTAAAGGATGATCTTCGACTACTTGCAGAGTCAAGAGTTCATTTATTAGAAGGAGAGGCAAGAAGAATTTCTTCTAGTGTTGTAGTTGATGAGGATCAATTAACCCCTAATAATTATTATGGAGGAAATTTTGATGAATCAAGAAAGATTTGTCAAAGGCTAGCTAAAGATCCTTACAAAATCTCCTCTCAAGATATTGATAATATTATTGCTTTACCTGATTTTGCAAGGTTAGTTGATTTTTTAATTAATTTAGACAGCTCTAATAATGCACTATCAGCAGCGCAAGATTTTTTAGAACAAGTTGCAGAATTAAGCTACTTGATAACTCAAACTTTAATTCCAATAACTGAGGATTATATTCGCTTAGGAAGGTCCAAACCGGATTTAGAGAAGAAAGAATATTTTAGAGAATTAATGAACAATGGTATTGCATTAAATGAAAGGACTCATTTCAAAATTATTAAAGAGTTAAAAAGTCTTCTTTTCGAGATAAATCAAGGGAATAATTCTTCATTACAAATGGAAGTTGAGAATGATAACTTGAAATTTGTTTTTAAAAAATCTGCAAACGAAGCATTAATTTTATTAACTGATCTTCAGAATCAAAGGTTTGATGTATTTGTAAAAGGAAAAGGTATTAATTCATCAAATTCTATTTTTAAGATTCCTTTTGATGAGTTGACTACAGAAGCTATCTTAAGTTTGAAAAATATTTTACAAAAACCACCAAAGTCCTTTTAAAAACTAAAACACACAAAACCCTCCTTACGGAGGGCTTTGCTAAAGATTGTAGCGGGGACCGATTTACTACGATCTAGGTTGTTGGTTTGGTTTTGTGAATTGATGACTAAGCCATTCTTGCAGTGCTCATTGTCGCTCTCATTAATCCTTCAAGATCATGCTTTAGCGCGTAAAGAACTGCTTGGGTTCTGTCGTTAACTTTGAGTTTAGTGAACACGTTATTGATGTGCGTTTTCACAGTTGACTCAGAGATGAAAAGTTTTTGTGCAACTTTTTTGTAGTTTAGACCTTCACATAAGTACTTCAATACTTCTGCTTCTCTTTCTGTTAGAAGCTCAAGGTTGCTGTAGTTAGTGCTAGTGCTAATTAATAGAGATTGTTTTTCTTTGATCAAGCTTTGGATTGATTTGTTGATTACAAAGTCAATGAAAAGTTGATTAGCTTCACATGCTTCGATTGCTAATGAAAGAGTACGATCTGCTCTTTCGCTTAGTAACCAAGCGCTGATGTTTTCTGCAAGATACTGATCTAATAAGTTCTCTTCAGAAATTACTTTTGATATGAAAATAACTTTAGTGTTTGGAGAAGAGTTTTTGATTTCTGCAAATAACTCTGCCATGGTTTTACGACCTGGAAGTTCACTAGTAATGATCGCCACTTGAGGCTTTCTTGTTTGAATTGCTTGAACTAGAGCTTCTTGGTAATCAACTCTGTCAATGCGTGTGTATCCTGCCATGTTCAATTCTTTAGTGATTTGAACGGTAGATTGAACTGGACTCAAAGCAATAATAGCTTCACGAGCCTGATGGTTTGTCGTAGTCATGAGTAGGGGTCTCCTTGAATTGTAATTTTGTCGGGGTTATTTGTTAGCTAAAATTGTGTTTTATCTAACTCGCAAACATTCGGGGCAGAACGCTCACTCTTATGATATAGGCCATAAACGTGAAAAAGGATAAGGGCAAGCCCTCGCAATAGATATATTGTCTTTAATAATCGGCATGTTTCTGAAAAAATCAAGGGGTTTTTGATTAAATTTCATTAATATTCGGAGATTTTTTTGGACTGATGTTTATTTGTGCCCTAGATCAAAAAAAGTTTTTTATTTAGAAGTGTAGATTCGCTACCTTAGTTTGTTTGCTGCAATAAGATCTTAAACTAGTCATTCCACTAGGTATTTTGTCCTTATCCTTCATTTGTAAATGATAGAATTAATTAGTAAACGTAATGAAAAAATTACCAGCGACTCTACCTTTTATAATTTTAGTTCTATTTCTAACATTGTTTGCAGTGAGCCTAATGGGTCAAGACAAACAGCGCAAGATTCTAAGCTATAGCGACTTTATCCGTAAGGTTTTGCCTGCAGATAGCGACTCTAGTGCTGCTCGCCAAGTAGAACTTACGAATGGCGATGATGTGGCTAAGGTTGTAGACAAGAAAGGTAAAGTCTTTTATGCAAGAGTGCCTTCTAACCTCCTGGGTTCTAATTCAGACCTGGCAGATAAGCTTGTAGAGCGCGGTGTAAAGGTAGAAGTTAAGTCTCATCCTAGTGATGGTGTCTGGGCAGGAGTGATTTCGAACTTCTTAGTGCCTTTGATTCTATTTGGTTTGTTTATATTCATGCTGCGTAATGTTGGCGGCGGCGGTCCAATGTCTTTCGGAAAGAGCAGAGCTAAGCTAATGACCAAGGACACTAATATTGGTTTTGATGATGTTGCGGGTATCGAAGAAAGTAAACAAGAGCTTGAAGAGATAGTTGACTTCTTGAAAAATAGTCAGAAGTATACTTCTTTAGGTGCAAAAATTCCTAAAGGTGTTCTTTTAGTTGGACCTCCAGGTTGTGGTAAAACCCTCTTGGCAAAAGCTGTTGCAGGTGAAGCTGGCGTACCATTCTTTACTATTTCAGGTTCTGATTTCGTAGAGATGTTTGTTGGTGTGGGTGCTAGCAGAGTGAGAGATTTGTTTGAGCAAGCAAAGAAAAATGCTCCTTGTATTGTTTTTATAGATGAGATCGATGCAGTTGGTCGCCAGCGTAGTGGTATGTCTGGTGGTGGCAACGATGAGCGTGAGCAAACTTTAAACCAGCTCTTAGTTGAGATGGATGGTTTTCAACCTAATAGCGGGATCATTGTGCTTGCAGCAACTAATAGACCAGATGTGCTTGATAAGGCACTTCTAAGACCAGGACGTTTTGATCGTAAAGTGATGATTGATACTCCTGATCTGCATGGTAGAAATGAAATTCTTAGAGTACATGGTCGTGGTAAGCCTCTTGCTAAAGATGTAGATCTAGAAACTTTAGCTAAACGCACACCAGGATTTAGTGGTGCTGATCTTTCTAACTTACTTAATGAAGCTGCGATTCTTGCGGCGCGTGATAATTCAAAAGAAATTAATATGCGTTGTTTGGAAGAAGCAATTGATAAAGTTGCTATTGGTCCAGAACGTAAAAGTAAAATCATCAAGCCTAAAGACCAGGTAAACACTGCGATTCATGAGACTGGTCACACACTAATTAGTATCTATAGTGAAGCTTCAAATGAGTTTCATAAAGTAACTATTATTCCTCGTGGTATGGCTTTGGGTCTTACTTGGTCCACTGAAGAAGAGTACAAGGTTTCACAATCTGAAGCTCAACTCAAAACTGAAATGAAAGTTTTGCTTGCAGGTAGAGCGTCTGAAGAAATAATTTTCGGCAGAGAGAATATAACTACCGGCGCGTCTAATGATATGGAACGTTGCTCAGCGATTGCAAGAGCGATGATTACTAAGTTTGGTATGAATCATTCTTTAGGAATAGTTACTTATGGTGAAAGACACGGCAGTTCATTCCTAGATCAAGAATATTCTTCAAAAAATTATAGTGAAGAGTTTGCTGCGAAAATAGACAAAGAAGTAAAGGAATTGATCGAGTCGCTCTATAAAGAGGTCAAGGATACTATCAGTCACCATAAAGAAGAATTGATTGGTGTTTCACAAGTTCTTCTACAGAAAGAAACTCTTGATAAAGAAGAAGTATTCAAGATCTTAGAAGAGATTAGAAACAAGACTTTTGAGGCTGTGCCTTTTGAGGCTTTTGAGGAACTTGCTTCTTCAAGAACTCCTGAGAAAATCAAAGCGCAAATTAAAGAAGATTCTGAGAAGCGTAAGACTGAAAGAGAAAGATTGCGTGCGCTTGAGGCTTTGAAGAAATTGAATACGCCTAATACTAATGCGGCTTAGTGGCTGTTAATTTTTCTTGCCGTAAATGTAATCAAGAAGTTTTGCTTTATCTCTTTGCCAAAGTTTTTCATATTGAGAATTTTTTTCTAATCTTTCAATATCTGCGATAGTTAAATTGTTATCTAAATGATTTTGCGTTATTAGCGATAATTTTTTAAAAATTATTGAACTCAAATTGACTTTTCCTATTTTCTCAAAAGCCTTTTGAAATATCTTTGAATTTCTTTTTGAATTAAATTCTTTTACTTTTGGAGAAGTACTTCTGGTTCTATGCATCATTTCTCTTAAATCAAATTTTTTTAAAATAAATCGATCTCTTCTTTTTTGGATTAGAGTTACAAATTGCATATCACCTGTGCCAGTATTTTCTAAATTATAATTTATTGTTCCTCTCAAATTTTCTATATTCTGCTTATTTTCTTTTGGAGATTTTTGTTTAGCTCCTTCAAGGATTTTCACAAAAGTAGGAAAATTTCTTGCCAAATTTAGTTCTATACTTTCAAGTAAATCCAATACTATATCGAATTCATTTTCCGAATAACCTCTACTCATTTTTAATAGATTTAAACATCTTCTAACGGGTGTTTCATGGTACTGCCTTGTTTCATGTATAGATTTGCAAATCTCTTCACGTATAATTCTTGGTAAAGATTGTAATTTGATCAAAAATAACTGTCTCATTGATAATTGTTCTGGCGTTTTGTCTTTAAATATACCTCGATCTAAGACCGCTTCTTTTAAAGCAATTAAATCGTCAAGGCTTGTGCAATTTATCATTAACCTAGTAAGTTCATCATTTCTCAATCCTGTATCTGTTGTAAGTCTGACAAGAAATTTTTTCATTTCATTATCAAATGTTCCTGCATCAATATTTTTTGATGGATCAAGATCTAAAAGCAATTTAATATTTGGATCATTAATATCACAACCGGAAAATCGTGCATAGAGACTAAAATCAAATTCTTTAAGTTCTTCTAGATTTATTGGTTTCCTATTTCTTTCAAAATCTCTTGTTGTTTCACCAACGAATGCAATTAATTCTGAGATCAAAGTCATTCTACTAAATACATAAGGATCTAAACAATGAATTGCTTCATGAGAGTCTGTTTGATATGAAAAATCGTTAGGAGGTGTATAACCACCTAACTGTACATAAATAAAAAGGTCTTGTTCAGGATTCCTTTCTTTGGGCTGGAATTGTGATAGGGACGTATTTCCCTGAGAGCTTGTTGATTGATCTTCATTTGAAATAATGCTTGCTATTTTTTCTCGGTTGAGTTGAAGTGCAACAGCCGCGCCAGCCATACCCATATAATTTTGGCCAACAGATTTTAAAAACTGAAACAAAGCTTTTGGTTCTTTAAAATTTATTGTAGGTATGAGGATTTCATTTCCTTGAGTTAATTCAGCTAATTGAGAGCATGTAACGAAACTAATGTAAACATCATCTGTAATGTGATGCGGAACTTCTTCTAAAAAAGGAAAATTTGGTGTGAATTGTATTCTATAAAATTCATCAAGATGACCAAGAGTGTCATGTAGTCTTGCATATATAGTGTTTGCAATTTCTAACAAAATAGCTGGAGTTTTATTAGCTTGATCAACTGAAACAAGTAGTTTATTTTGGGTTGATCGAAAAACCTCACCACCAGGTATGTATTGTTGATGACCAATACGCTTAATCATTAAATATACAAATCGGGCTATTATTGTGTTTTTATAGTTATAAACACCTAGTATGGAAAAATAAATATAATTTGCTATTGACATGCGTATTTACATGATGATAAGATAAAACCATAATGAAATTAAATCCGTCACAAATTAGAGCATTGCTTGAAGATTTACCAAACGAGGCTGCTTCAAGGATTGGAAAGGCTGTTTCTTCTCGTGCTAGAAATCTTGCTCGTTTTGTAGCTCCTTATGCTTCGCAGCTTGCACAACCTGTTCTACCTGGTGAAGTTAATAGAGGAATCATTGAAAATTCAGTAGAGAAATTATTAGCGACAGCTGGTAAAGAGTTAATGAGCACTCCTGTTCGTGATTTAAGTCCTCAAAGAGTTAAGTATTTAAAGCATGTAGCGCTACATGAAAAAACAGCTAAAGACCAAGGACAACCATATGGTTCTAACGCAGAAGCTGCCATTGGTTCGAAATTGTATGATGCAGCTGGAAGAGTCTTAGATAATATAGGAAACAATAGTTTAGCGAATTCAGAGGGAATGCAGGGTTTAACAAAAGTAGCAAGTGTATGCCGTGATTTAAGTAAGGCTGATATGACATCTATTTTATTAGAGGTTCCTAAATATTTAATGGATACGAAATTTGGACGAAGAGTAGCTTCATGGCTCCAGAGAAATCGATTATAAAAAATTGAAAGAAGATTTTTAAAAATAAATTTATAAGCAGATGTTATAAACTTATACTTTGTGAATAAGTTAAGCTGTCAAGAAATCAGAAATAAATGGATTGAGTTTTTTACTAAGAAATGTGAAAAACCGCATACCTTGATTGCTTCAGCTTCACTAGTACCTGATAATCCAACTTTGCTTTTGAACTCTGCTGGCATGGTGCAGTTCGTACCAATTTTTATGGGGACTAAGCCTGCTCCAAATCCGCCACGTGCAATTACTATCCAAAAATGTGCGCGTGTTGGTGGTAAAGATAGCGATCTTGAAAACATTGGCAGAACTCCAAGACATCATAGTTTTTTTGAGATGTTGGGTAATTTTTCTTTTGGTGATTATTTCAAACAAGAAGCAATTACTTGGGCATGGCGCTTCGTTACACAAGAGCTAGGTATGCCGCCTGAAAAGCTTTATATATCTGTGTTTGCGGGTGATGAAACTAATGCCTTTGATAAAGAAGCTTTTGATATTTGGATGAAGGTTCTAGAGAAAGATTTTCCTGATGTTAAAGAGCGTGAGGCGAGGCTTTGGAAACTAACTCGTAAGGATAACTTCTGGGGTCCTCCTGGTAAGAGCGGTCCATGTGGTCCGTGTTCTGAGATTTATTATGATCTTGGTAATAATGATGGGATTGCCGCATCGCAGACTTCGCCTACTCCTCGCAATGACGACGACCGTTACGTAGAGATCTGGAATCTAGTGTTTATGGAGTTTGAGAAGGATGAAGAAGGTAACTATAGTTCTCTAGCTCTGAAGAATATTGATACTGGTGCGGGTCTAGAGCGCATAGCGACTATATTACAGGGAGTGAATAATTCTTTTGAGACTAATGAGCTGTTTGCGATTTTAAATCATCTTTCTGCGGAGCTTAGTAAAGAAACAGGTAAGCCTATTGCTTATGGCAAAGGCAATAAAGATTTCGACTTATATTTGAAAATTATTACCGATCATTTACGTTGTTTGAGTTTCTTGATTGCTGATGGTGTGAGACCAAGCAATGTTGGTAGAGGTTATGTCTTGCGCATGATTATTAGAAGAGCTGCAAGATTTGTTTATCTGCTAAGTGGCGAGGCTAATGCTTTCCTTTATAAGCTAGTTGATAAAGTGGTAGAAGGCTACTGCGGAGCATATCCTGAGTTAAAACAAAATGCTCAAGTTATTGCTGATGTTTGCAAAAAAGAAGAAGAGCAGTTTACTAAGACTATTGCTAATGGTTTGTCTATTCTCGAGGGCGCTTTCGCTGGTGCCAAAACTAAAAAGTTAGATGGTGAATTTGTTTTTGATTTGTATTCTACTTATGGTTTGCCAATAGAACTTACGCGAGAAATTGCAGAAGAGAAAGGTTTTACGGTAGATGAAGATGGCTATGAAGCTGCCAAAGCTAAACACTCAGAGGTTTCTAGTACTGGTGCTTTTGATACCTCGGTGTTTTCTAATGCAAGTATTTCTGAGCTACTGAAGACTTATGGTCAAACTAAATTCGTTGGCTATGATGATTTGGAAGCTTCAGCTAAGGTGCTTGCTATTTTGGATTTAGCTGGTAATAAACTTGAATCAATAGAATTTGCTGAAGGTGTAATTTGCAATTTGGTTTTGGACGAGACGCCATTCTATGCAGAATCTGGTGGACAGGTATCTGATAAAGGCACTTTGAACTCTTCTGCGGCTAAATTGCAAGTAGAGAGTTTGAAAAAGATCGAAGGAATATTTTTACATAAAGTTTCTGGTACTGGATCTCTTAGAGTTGGCGATCAAATCAAAGCTAGCGTAGATCCTGAATTAAGAAAGCTTACGCGTTTGCATCACACTGCATGTCATCTGCTACAAGCAGCACTGAGAAAAGTCATTGGAAACCAGGTCCAGCAAATGGGTTCACAAGTTGGTCCAGAGTATACTAGGTTCGATTTTAATTTTGAAAGAGCAGTTTCTAAAGATGAACTTAAGCAAGTGGAAGATTTAATGAACTCTTGGATCGGAATGAAACTTCCTGCTACAACTAAAGTAATGGGCTTTGATGAGGCAGTTAAGGCTGGAGCACTGAGTTTCTTTGAAGAGAAATATGATGATGAAGTTAGAGTACTCTTTGTGGCTAATGATACAGAGATTGCATCAATAGAGCTTTGTGGCGGTACTCATGTTTCTAATATTGCTGATATTGAGAAGGTAATTATCGCTTCTGAAAGTTCTGTAGCTTCTGGTATTCGTAGGATTAAACTTCTAGCTTCTAAAGTAGCTGATGAGTATCTGAAAGAAAAAGAAAAGCAAGAGAAGCTAAGAGCGGCTCAGGAAGCTGAACAACAGAAACTTAAAGAAGCTGAGAAAGCTCGTAAGATTGAACTTAGCAAGCAAGTTTTAGCTAAGGCTGATGATTTAATGTCTAAATCTGAAAAAACTAATGATGTGCAAGTGTTGATTGTGAATATCAATGAATACTTTAGTGAAGGTCTTGATGCAGAAATTCTCAAAACACTTAGTGAAACTATAGTAGATAAATTTAAGGCACAAGGTTCTAAAGCTTTTGTGTTCTTTGCAAGTGAACTTGATTCTAAGGCTGTTTTTGTGGCAACTAGCTCGTCTGAGTTTAATGCTTCTAATGCAGTCAAGCAAGCAGCTCAAATCTGTGGCGGCGGCGGTGGTGGCAGACCTAACTTTGCGCAAGCAGGTGGTAAAGATCCAAGTAAAATTGCTGAGGCGATTAATGCGGTTAAAAGTAGCTTGAAGACAGTGGTTTAATCGTATTTAACCAAATAAAATATCTTTAAGAGTGAATAAAGTTTTATTTTTAGCAAGAGCTCTTTTATCGAGGAACTCATCCATTTGTTCTGATGTTTTTACTCTTTCTACTTTACGAAACAACCAAGCAAAAAATAAAAAAGTTCCTGAGTAAAGATAGATATCATTAAGATTGTTGTTTATAAAATCTAGCAAAATATTCCCTCCTGTCAATGTTATACATGATATCTAATGAATTTACAAGGAAACCTAATCCTAGAACTAGCAATGCTATAGCTCCAGCAATCCTGTATTCTAAAAATTGTCCTTCGACTATGCTCTCGTATGCAATAAACTCAAAAGTCATAATTGCGGCTGGACTACAAAGAACAAAACCAGCATATTTATAGATCTCTGCTCTAATTTTCTCCCGATTATCAGAAAAACTTTCCCCCATGATCTTTATGAGAATAAATCTTTTAGGTGGCAAATGAAAGGGGTCGAAAGGACTTTTTGATTCTAAATAAGAACGGTTTTGTGATATTATTTCGATTATGTCAAGTGCCCCAGTAACAGCTTTTAAAATTTCTGAGCTTAAAATTAATGCAATTCGAGATTTAGCTAGTCGTTTAGAGCTAGAACAAACTCTTGAACCTGATCAAATAAAGTATTTTAAAGAAATAAAACGAGGTATTCGTCTTTATTTAGAGACAGGAGCTAATAAGTTAGCCTTAGATGGTAGTAGAGATTTGTCTAATCTCAATTTGCATGAAGTAAGTAATGTAATTAAAACTATAGAAACCTTTGGTGAAGATATAAAAGCTGGAAATTTGATTACAGCAAAATTCAATCAGCAAGAAAGTTATATAAAAAATATTTTTAATACTTTAGATTTGATTTTTCTTAGTTTTACTAATCTTGCTAAAAGTTTTGCTAATCCTGAATTAGCTACTAAAATTCAAGAGTTAAAAGATGAAGTCAAAGGTATGTTGAAATATTTTAGTACTACTTTGGTTGATCTTAAAGAGATTGTTTTAAGTATTGCTGATCGTTGGAAGATAGATATAAATGCATTGTAGATTCTAAAGCTGGATCCTCACGCTCATTATATTCGCTCAGGATGACGCAATGACACTAATCAATTCATCCAAAACATTTTTATTTTCCAGTGTACTAATATCACCACTAGGTTCTTTGCCTTGGGCAATGTCTTTTAGTAATCTACGCATGATCTTTCCTGAGCGGGTTTTAGGAAGTGCTGAGCAGATTATAATTCTTTCTGGTCTTGCCATGGCGCCGATTTCTTTTACTACTTGGTCTTTGAGATCGGTTTCTAGATTGCGATTTAACTTTTCAGTAGTCTGGATTGCCACGTCGCTGCGCTCCTCGCAATGACGCGTATAAGTTACTTCGCTCGCAATGACGGCAGAACTATTTGCAATAACTACAAAAGCAATAAGTGCCTCGCCTTTAAGTTCATGAGGAATTCCAATTACAGCAACTTCACTTACCGCAGGATGAGCAACTAAGGCAGATTCAACTTCAGCAGTACCAATGCGATGACCTGAAACATTCAAAACATCATCAACTCTGCCATCTAAAGTAAAATAGCCATCTTTGTCTAAATGGGCTGCATCTCCAGCGGTATATTTATCTGGGATCATAGTCCAGTAAGTTTGAATATAACGTTCCTCATCACCATGAATGCTTCTTGCCATCGATGGTACAGGCTTGTCGATATAAAGTAATTTTTCCTTGGTAATTCCTGCAGTGATACCTGGTAAAGCTTTGCCTGCTGAACCTGGCTTCATTACCTCAATACCAGGTAGTGTTGTGATCATAATGCCACCAGTTTCTGTTTGCCACCAAGTATCAACGATTGGACAATTTTTCTTTCCGATCATTTCATAGAACCAAAGCCAAGCTGCTGGATTAATAGGCTCTCCTACTGAACCAAGTAAGCGTAAAGAGCTTAAGTCATGCTTAGTAACAAACCCATCACCGGCTTGCATAAAGGCTCTGATGGCAGTTGGTGCAGTATAGAAAATATTGACTTTGTATTTTTCGATTAGTGACCAGAATCTACTGTAATCAGGAAAATTAGGTGCACCTTCATAAATAAAAACTGTCGCACCATTTGCTAGTGGTCCATAGACTACGTATGTATGCCCTGTAATCCAGCCAATATCAGCAGTACACCAATAGATATCTTGGTCTTTTAAATCAAAAACCCAGTTAGTAGAAAGTTTTGCCCAGAGTAAATATCCAGCTGTGCTGTGTTTAATGCCTTTAGGTTTGCCAGTACTACCACTGGTGTAAAGGACAAAGCTACTATCCTCGGCGTTGCAACTCTCAACTTGATTATCAAGAGCATTAAAATCATGAATACTATTGAAGTCAATAATTTTAGTTCCAAGTCTCTCGATAATAGGCTTTACTAATGAAAGATAGTCCTTGATTGCACTTTGAGATTCGGCGTTAATTGTAGCTAAATTATAGTTTGCTACTTTATTTAAGCAAATGATTTTTTCAACTAATGAGGTTTCATCTACGGCACTCGCCACAGTCTGAATTAAAGGAACTATAGACCCTCTTCTAAAAAATCCATCAGCAGTTATTACCAATTTAGTTTTTAAATCTATAATACGGTCACGTAAAGCATGTGCAGAGAAACCAGCAAATACTACTGTGTGTACAGCTCCTACACGTGTGCATGCAAGCATGGCGTAAATTGCTTCTGGACATTGAGGCATGTAAATGCAAATACCATCACCTTTTTTAACTCCAAGGTCTCTGAGTAGTTTTGAGACTTTAGAAACTTCTTGATGTAACTTTTGGTAACTAATTATTTCTGAGAAGCCTAATTCATCTTCAAAAATAATTGCAGTTTTTTGTGAGTGCTTCTCAAGATGAACGTCTATGCAGTTAAAAGAGATATTTAACTCAGCTTCTGGAAACCATTTAAAAAAAGGCTTTTGTGAATAATCAAAAACTGTTTGAAAATCTTTGCTTAACTTTAAATTCTCTCTTGCTAGCCCTGCCCAAAATTTGTTTTCGTTATTTTGGAATTTGCTAACTAATTGTTGGTAATCATCAAGTTTTATATTTGCTTGTTGTTTGAAACTATCAGATGGTTCGAAATAATTGGTCATGTATCGTCATCCAGATGCTTATCGTCATTGCGAGGAGTGAAACGACGAAGCAATCTCATTGCGGCTTACCCAGGAGGGATTGCTTCGCTCCGCTCGCAATGACACCTTGAAACTTATGCGTCGCTACGCTTGCAATTAAGATTATAATGTATTTGTGGATCAACCCAGCTCATCCTTAAAAGCTTCGGCTTTAGAAATTATAGGTTCTTCAACGCTTAATCTAATTAAGTCTTGTGCTTATATTATTAGGTTGAAAATTCCTTTTGATCAATTCGTCTCAAGAATGGTTTTTCTTGGTTTCGAATCAATACCAATGATTTTAATTTTAACTTCCTTGGCTTCGATGATTTTAACTTTAAATACTTCTATAGAACTTGCTGGTCGTGGCGGCAGAGAATTAATTGGTTCTCTTATCGCGATAGCTGATATGAGAGAATTGGTGCCGATCTTTATTGCCTTTGCAATTGTCTCTAGGAATGGAACTGCTCTTACTGCTGAAATTGCCACTATGAAGGTAAGTGAGCAAGTTGATGTTTTAAGAGTTTTAAAAATAGATCCTGTTTACTATTTAATTGCTCCAGCAGTTTTATCAATAATTATTCTTGCTCCTGTTTTACTAGCTTTGGCCGCTGTTACGAGTATTTTTGCGGGTATGGTAATTGCCAAAATGACTGTTGGTTTGGAGTTTACCGAGTTCTTGGATTCCGCTTGGACGCAGATGAGTTTAAAGGATTTCTTCTATCCGCTTATCAAAACTGAGCTATTTAGTCTATTTGCTCTAGTCACTAATCTAACTATGGGACTAAACTGTAGTGGTGATGCTAAGGAGGTAGGAGAGGTTACCACTAGAGCAACTGCATTAGTTATGGTAGGAATCATAATTATTGATGGAATTGTTACCCCCCTACTTTACTGATCAATACTGAGTTTCAAGCTTTTACCTAGACTAGATACCTTAATAGGACTATCTTATACACCAAGTTCATACTTTGGAGTGAAACGTTTTAATGCTTTTTTGTTGGAATAAGTTCTAAGGAGTAAGTATTACGGATGTGTGCGATTAGTCTCTATGAGGATAGAAATTTGTTAAAAGAAGCATTGCTGAATAAAATAAAAAGCTATAGAAATTTTTCTATTAAGTTTGCTTTGTTATTTTTCATGGCAAGCTTTGCAATCTATTTTTCATATGTAACTTTAAAGACAAATCATTTATCATTGCGTGTCGATGAAACCTTGTATGGATCATCCCTATTCTCACTCACCTTTGCTGTTATTGGATATTGCATTGGTGCAGTATTTGGAAATCATTTACAAAGAGAACAAATTAATTATGTCGCAAAAATACGACATAAGAAAAAACAACATTTAGAAGAACAGATTGCTATCAGGAAAGCAAAAATAGAAAGCTTATAACGGAGAAATTATGAAAGAAACTGCCACAGCACAAGATCAAATCATTGCAAAGTCGAGAAAGACTCTTGCAGGAAGTGAAGGTCTTTTTATTACCCCAAGCGAGGAGCTTTCAAAGCGCCGTGATAAAGAAGAGTCCATGAAGTTATGGAATAAGTACACTTCTAACAACAAGCCTTTGCAAATCAGAGAGCAGCTTATAAAGAGATATGCTTACTTGGTCAATTGGGTAATTGGCAGATTCCCAAATATTGAGACAGCTGATTTTGATAGAGGCGATTTACTTGGCTATGGCACTATTGGCTTGATTGAAGCAGTTGATAGATATAATCCACAACAGAAATGTTCTTTTGAAACTTTTGCAATCAATAGAGTACGTGGAGAAGTTCTTGACTTCTTAAGAGCAAGAGATTTTCTATCTCGTACTGGTAGAAGCAGAGTAAAAAGATTTAATGAAGCTGTTGCTAAATTAGAACTTCAATTAGGAAGAAGTCCTAATGATGATGAAATAAAATCATCTCTAACTTTAACTTCAGAAGAACTTGCTGAAATTCGTAGAGAAGCAAATGCAGTGATTTTCTCGCTTGATTCTACGGAAGCTACAAGACCATTTGAAGATGCAAGAATTGCTTTAATCGATAATGTGGCTTCAGACGGCCCTAATCAAGAAGAATTCACAGAGCAATCCTTACTTAGAGATAAACTTGCAAAAGCAATTGATTCTTTGAACCCAAGAGAAAGATTAATTGTTGCTTTGTATCACTACCAAAAGCTCACCTTTAGAGAAATTGGTGAAGTATTGAGTGTATCTGAATCTAGAGCTTCACAATTACATATGAAAGTTTTACAGAAACTAAGAGTATTAATGAAAGGCTTCGAAATATAATCTAAGGAAAATATTAAGGTGCGCGCAGGGGGATTGCTTCGCTACGCTCGCAATGACACGTCACTCCGTTCCTCGCAATGACGCGGTATAATTTTTCCTGAATGTTAAGCTGGTTTCGTAATATTTTTTCTGGGGATCCCAATAAAAAAGTACTTGAGAAGATTCAACCTATGGTTGTTTTAATTAACTCTTTGGAAGAAGATTTAGTTAAATTAAGTGATTCTGAACTCCAAGCTAAAACAAAATATTTTCAAGAAAAAATCCAAGAAAGAATTAAAGCAACACCTTTTGAAAAGCTTATAAAGGATGATGTCTCAAAAATGCCTGGGCAATTAAGAACCAGTCATGACAAGGCGCTTGCTGAAGTTTTAGAAGAGATTTTACCCGAGGCTTTTGCGGTATGTAGAGAGGCTTCTAAAAGAGTCTTAGGCATGAGACATTTCGATGTGCAGCTCATTGGTGGTATTCAATTGCACCGTGGTGGTATCGCTGAGATGCAAACCGGTGAAGGTAAGACCTTGGTTTGTACCTTACCCGCTTATTTAAATGCTCTTACTGGTAAAGGTGTTCACGTAATTACCGTGAATGATTACCTTGCAAAGCGTGACTCGGAGTGGATGGGTAAGCTTTATAAATTCCTTGGTTTAAGTGTTGGACTTATAGTTCCTGGTAGAAGTTCTAAACAAAGAAAAGAATCTTACAATGCTGATATAACTTACGGCACTAATAATGAATTAGGTTTCGATTACCTTCGCGACAATATGGAAAGTGAGCTTGGTGATTGTGTTCAAAGAGATTACTATATGGCGATAGTCGATGAGGTTGATAGTATTCTTATCGATGAAGCGCGCACGCCGCTTATCATCAGCGGTTTACCAGATGCTAAGAAAAATGAAATCTATGTAGCAATGGATAAAGTTGCTAAGCAATTAAAGAAAGCTAGTAACGAAAAAGATCAATCTAAAGATGCTCATTACTATGTAGATGAAAAAGCTAAGAATGTAATTCTTACTGATGAAGGTATTAAGAAAGCAGAGTCTATCCTTAAAGTAAGTGACTTATGGGATCCTGAATATAATTTGGCTCACAATTTAATTCAAGCATTAAGAGCTAAAGAGCTCTTTATTAATGATGTTGACTATCTTGTAAAACCTAGTGAAAAAACTGGCAAGAAAGAAGTTGTCATTGTTGATGAATTTACCGGTAGATTAATGGAAGGACGTAGATGGAGTGATGGCTTGCATCAAGCTGTTGAAGCTAAGGAAGGAGTTCCGATTCAAGAAGAAACTCTTACTATGGCAAGTATCACTTTCCAAAATCTCTTTAGGTTATATCCAAAGCTTTCAGGTATGACTGGTACTGCTACAACAGAGGCAGAAGAGTTTGAGAAAATTTATAATCTTGGTGTTCTACAGATTCCTACCAATAGAGACAATGTAAGAATTGATCACAATGATATTGTTTACAAAAATGAACCCGCTAAATTCTTTGCCATTAGTGAAGATATAGTCAAAGCCAATAAAGAAGGCATTCCTGTACTGGTTGGTACTACTAGTATTGAGAAGTCAGAGTTTCTGGCAGTGATGCTTTCGAAGCCACAATACGCTTTGAAAGTTCTTGAATTTAGATTGGAAAGATTTCATAAGTACATAAAGCAGGCTGGTATTGAGGATTTGAGCCAAGATGCTAAAAAAGTCTTAGATAAACCTGGCAATATTAATTCTGAAAATCTCAAGCTTATTCTTGATGATGTTCGTAGTCGTGCGAAAAGCTCAAGTGAAGAATTTACTTTTGCGCTTGATTCTTTAGAAAGTGTGGTTGCAGTTCTTGATGCAATTAGATCTGGTATCAAGGTCAATGTCTTGAATGCAAAGCATCACGAAAAAGAAGCGCAAATTATTCGTGAAGCTGGTAAGCCAGGTGCAATTACTATTGCAACTAATATGGCAGGTAGAGGTACCGATATTATTCTTGGTGGACATCTATCTAGTGACCCTGAAAATCCAAATTACAATGTGATTGATCTTGAAGCTCAAAAACAAGTTGTAGAGAAGGGTGGGTTACTAGTAGTTGGTAGTGAGCGTCATGAAAGTCGTAGGATTGATAATCAATTACGTGGAAGATGCGCTAGACAAGGTGACCCTGGTAGATCACGTTTCTATCTTTCATTAGAAGATAGTTTGATGCGTATTTTTGGTGGTGAGAAAATCATCTCTATTATGAATATGCTTAAAGCGGATGAAGATCTTCCTATTGAAGCTGGCATGATTACTGGAGCCATAAATAATTCACAACGTAAAGTTGAGGCTCATAACTTTGATTTACGTAAACATGTTTTACAGTATGACGATGTAATTAATACACAAAGAGAAGTTATATATCGTGAGCGTAGAGAAATACTTGAAGGCAATAGCATTCATGAAAATATTCTAGAGATGATCAATGAACATTTAGAGCAAGTCTTCTATCAACAACTTAATCCAAATCTTCCTGCAGAATTATGGACTGATGATAGTTCTGGTGTAAGTCTAGTAACTAAGCTTGTACAGAATCTTAAAGCTGATTTCGGAGATACTGTCGTGGAAGGACTTCCAAGCCCAGAGAACTTTGCTGAATTAGGTTTTGATAAATTATTTGAGCAAGTTAAAAATAGAGTATTTGAACTTTACAATGGCAAAGAAACTGCCCTTGGTTTAGATGTACTTAGTGAAGTTGAAAGACAAATCATGCTTCATACCATTGATACTAAATGGATTCAACATATACAAGCCATGGACTATCTAAAAGAAGGAATTCATTTGCATAGCTATGGTCAGAAAGATCCTTTGATTGAATATAAGAAAGAAAGTTTTGATATGTTTGAAGTTCTAATTAGTGATATTCGTAGAGATACGGTCATACTCTTGTTCCATTCACAAGTCGTAAAAAAGGGTGAGGAAAAAGTCTCTGTATAACTTTGGGCTTGATTTAGAAAACTATTCAAAGCAAGCCAAACAGGGGCAAGTTCTAACTAATTACTTAGCGATTTCTGCAGATCTGGATACTCCAGTATCAGTCTATAGCAAGCTAAAAAGCAAATCTTCTGATGCGTTTATATTTGAGTCAGTGATTGGTGGCGAGAAGATTGGACGTTATTCTCTCATCGGCTATAAGCCAATTGAGAAGCTAATTTCAAAGCCAAGTGATGAAGTGGATTGTTATGAGCTTTTAGAAAAAAAACTTATAGAACTCAACGGATCTAAAGATCTAAAAGTAAATAACTTATTGCCTTTTTTTTATAGAGGTTATGTGGGCTTCTTCTCTTTTGAATCTATCTCTTGGATTGAACCTAGTTTAAAGCCAAAGAAAGCTGATTTGCCTGAAATGTATTTATTGCTTGTAGGTACTCTTGTGGTTTTTGATCATGTTACACAGAAGATTTATTTGATTGATAACTCTCTTCGTCATTGCGAGGAGGGCGAAGCCCGACGTGGCAATCCAGAGAGCTACATTAAATCCTTGTATGAGAAGTCATGCCAGAATATTTTGGAACTAAAAGAATTAATCGAAACCAACACTGATATAGACAGGCTTAAACTAGCTCAAGCAGAGAATCCTGTGGCAAATGTGGATTTCAAATCTAACACTGGCGAAGCTAAATTTGGTGATCTTCTTAGCAAAGCAAAACAACATATCTATGAAGGCGATGTTTTTCAAGTAGTTATATCGCATAAATTTTATGCTGATTTAAATCTTGATCCTTTAAATGTTTATCGCTTGCTTAGAACTGTTAATCCATCACCATATCTTTTCGCTTTTAATTTTTCGTCGGGTGCAGAAGATTTTTCATTAGTGGGCTCGTCTCCAGAGATGCTTGTAAAAGGTTCATTGATAGAGGATTCTGGTTCTATTGAAGCTGAGATTAGACCTATCGCTGGTACTTATAAAAGAGGCGATAACCTAGAGCAAGATCTTAAGCTCTCTGAAGAACTTTTGAATGACCCTAAAGAAAGAGCTGAACATGTGATGTTAATTGATCTTGCGCGAAATGATCTAGGGAGAGTTTGCGAGCAAGGTTCAGTTATTGTGCCGCAGAATATGATTGTAGAAAAATATTCTCATGTGTTACATATTGTAAGCTCAGTAAAAGGAATACTCAAAAAGACTTATGGAGTTTGCTCTGGAATAGAGCTTTT
The DNA here is from genome assembly GCA_964517685.1 of uncultured Gammaproteobacteria bacterium. Taxonomy (GTDB): domain Bacteria; phylum Cyanobacteriota; class Vampirovibrionia; order LMEP-6097; family LMEP-6097; genus CAYQSL01. The sequence continues at coordinate 135,505 of CAZFCF010000001.1, forward strand.
GAAAGCAAGTTTTCCTGCCGGGACTTTAGTTGGTGCGCCTAAAGTTGAAGCTTTGGATATTATCTCAAAACTAGAACTAGCTCCTAGAGGCATTTATGGTGGGACCATTGGTTACTTTGGTTTGGATGGAACTATAGATACTGCCATCATGATAAGAACACTTTTACTCGAGAAAAATAAAGTTACAATCCAGGCTGGAGCCGGCATTGTGGCTGATTCTGAACCCCATAAAGAGTGGCAAGAGACCATAAATAAAGCGTCTGCTCTAATTAAAGTTTGTAACCTAGTTCAAAAAGACTAGAATTATCCTGGAATCTAAAAGGGAATAAATATTCTTATGATCGAAATGTTCGTGACTGGTGTTGCGCTCGATGTTAGAACCAACATCCCACTAGTCATACTCAATGATGCTGATCGCAAATACACCTTGCCAATTTGGATTGGCCAAGCTGAAGCGCAGGCTATTGCTAGAGGTCTAGGTGATATTGAAACTGAAAGACCTATGACTCATGATCTTATGACGGATATGCTCGATTCACTCGAGGCTTCAGTGGATTGTATCGAAATCAATTCCTATGAAGATTCAACATTTTTTGCATCGATAATTATCATTGATAAAGAAGAGATATCACATGCTATTGATTCAAGACCAAGTGATGCTATTGCACTTGCTTTAAGAACAGAAGCACCTGTCTATGTCTCAGAGAAAATTCTTGAAGATGTTGGCAAACAAATGCATGTTCTCTCAGAGAGCGAAGGCAAAATTAATCCAATAGTTGATCCTGAAGCTCGCAAAGAGTTTAAAGAGTTTTTGAAAAATGTAAAAGCTTCAGACTTTTCGCTTGATAAGTCTAAGGGCTTTGAGTTTGAGTAAGTTCTTTAAAGAAGAACACATTATCAACTGGAGCTAAAGGAAAGTAGCTAGGTAACTCTTCTTTATTAAGTTGTGTGAAGCGATTTTTAGTATAGAAGCGAATTGCAGCTTGATATTTATCGATGGTCCCTAAATAGGCTTTGTGAGCGTTCTTTGCTTGGAGTGAGGAGATTAATTTCTCTAGTAATTGCTGAGCTACTTTGTAATTACTTCCGCGATAGTCTTTAGCAACAAACATTTTACGAATTGCATAATCAGATTCGGAAATTTTCAGTGCACCTATAGTGCCAATAACTTGATCATCAAGAATTGCTAATAAAAAATCTCCGCCAGAATTAATATAGAAACTATTGATGTCAATTATATCTGGTTGATTCTCTAAGCTAAATCCAACTTTAAATTCGTTGTTTTGAATATCTAAAATTAAATCAATAACTTGCTGAGAGTATTGAGGCTGAAACTTAATGATATTCATACTCTTATGATACTGTTAGCTCCAATAATCACTTTCTTTCCTGTGAAAACCTTTGCTTCTTCATCATAAACTGAGCAGCAAATTTCTTTGTTTCTATCATTGATTATTGAATCAATAATTTCTACTAAGGCACTTGCTGGTGAGAAGTATGCTGAGCCCGTTTCAAGTAAAGAGACTATTTCATCACCAGAGTTTTTCGTTGCTTCAATTAATTCATTAATTTCATTTGCGTTTAGTATTTTTTCAAGTGAGATACCTTTCACCAAAGTCTTTTGAACATTGGCTTGCATTGATTTATTGTGAGGGCCGGTAACCACTGGAATGATATCAGTGATTTTACAATTAAGTTTTTTGCTTATGAAATAAGCAAACCTCGCTGCATCTAGCGAAGATCCCATACCAATAATTTGTTTAGCGTCTATTCCTAAAGGCTTGAGAATTTTATAAGCATGATCACAAATAGCATCGACAGGATTAGTACAAATTACAAAAATAGCTTGAGGACTTTGTTCTAGAAGAGGAGATAAATAGTATTCTAAAACTTTTGAGTTTCTTTCCAGGAGATCTTCTCTATTCATGCCTTGTTTACAAGCTTCACCGGCGGTGATTACGATTATTTGAGAATTGGCAGTTAAAGAGAAATCATCTGTAGCCGTAATTGTTTTAGAAAATTTCTCGAAATAGCTTGATTGCATTAAATCAATAGCCTTGGCTTTAGCTTTATTAATACTTCGATTCATCCAGATTATATCTACTAGATCCTTGCATAAAATTTTCTCTACTAAGGTACTGCCAATATTACCTGCACCAATGACTGTGATTTTTTTGTCTTCTTGCATTAAAGATTATTATAAATCTACTAATAGAGGTACTTTGATCTTATTTATTCAGTCTCTTTAATGGAGAGACTTGTAATTCAGCTGCTGCAGAAATTTAGTTCTGGGCTGATTCTTTAAGAGCGCGAGTTCTAATATTTTTAATAGTATCCATCAAATTATAAGAAACTATATCCTGCGAAGAAAAGTGAATAGGCTTCTCAGCCTGAGATCCAACTCCCATAGTAACCTTTAACTCTACTGGAGTAGTTGCTGGGTTCTGATATGCTATTACTTGATCTATAGTATCGCGAGGAAATTTAATCTCCAACTTAATAGGCTGAGTACCATCAGTTGGTAATAAAGTAATAGACTCAGATGCTATACCACCAAGCCCAATCGTCAAGTTGTTTGTATCAGGCTCATAATTAATTGTGGAAGAAGTTATATTTGCATAAGGAAAATTTTGTATTAATTTTGCCACTAACTGTTGATCAGGCTGGGTCTTCTTCGAAGTCTGTTTATCTTCAATATCTTGGATGGTATCATTGAGCCACTTAACTGTGCTCTTTGCTCGCTTGATAGTTTCCTTGGTCGGTGCATCAGGGTCTACTACAAGTAATTCGCCAACTACTCTATCTCCATTTATTTGGATATTATCGGGTTGTCCCTTTAGTTCTTGGCATTGAAGAAGATATCTTCCTAACGTTCTTACACTGTTTAACGGACCTACTTCATTTAACAGAGTCATCACAGTGCTCAATATAATAACGTAGAGGCAGAAATGTGTCAATAGGTATTAAAATTCAAATTAGCAACCAAGGTCGATTTCATGCAAATCCGCAAAATTTCTGCGGATTTGCTGGATGAGAACTGAACTTGGATCAAATTATATAAAAACCATTATAGTAAAACTATTATAGTTTTACTATAATTTTTGAAACCTTGTCTTGGACTGGATTCTTACGGCTACTTCGTAGCCTCAGAATGACGGAATTTGTCCTTAAGCTAGACTGCTTATGAGTTCGTTTGTGATTTATCACAAATCCAACCAATTAGCACCCACACCCACATCTACTGTTAATGGGACTTGCAATTGAGCTGCTGCAGACATTTTTTCAATGACCAAAGTTTTAATAGCTTCAAGTTCTGGTTTGTAAACTTCTAGAACCAGTTCATCGTGCACTTGTAGAGTGATTCTTGATTTGTAAGATTTCTCTTTGAGTTCTTCGTAGAGATTAATCATGGCGATTTTTAAGATGTCGGCTGCGGTACCTTGGAGTACAGCATTGAAAGCCTGTCTCTCTTCTTCTTTCACTAGAATTTTATTTGGGCTGTTGATATTTTGGAAGTATCTTCTTCTGCCGAATTTAGTTTCTACGAATTCGTTTTGATGAGCTTCTTTGAGAATAGTATCCATATAAGGTTTGATGTTCTTAAAGGCATTGAAATATTTTTCGATAAATTCTTTGGCTTCACGCATTTCTATGCCGAGTTGTTTAGCTGTAGCAAAAGGTCCTTGCATATATATCAGAGCGAAGTTTAGAGTTTTACCAATACGGCGTAAATCTTCAGTGACTTCAGTTTCACTAATACCAAAGATCTCCATTGCTGTACGTTTGTGCACATCTTCACCACGCTTGAAAGCCTCTATTAGAGCTTTCTCATTAGCCATATCTGCAAGCAAACGCAATTCGATTTGTGAATAGTCTGCACTGAGAATTAGATACTCATCATTGAGAGGAATGAAGGCGCGACGAACTTTACGTCCATATTCGGTTTTGATAGGAATGTTTTGTAGATTAGGATTGCTAGAACTTAATCTACCTGTAGCTGTTACTACTTGATTGAAATCAGAATGCAGGCGAGAGTCTTCTTTAGCAATTAAAGTAGGTAGGTTATCAATATATGTGGAAGCTAGCTTAGAGAGGGTTCTATATTCTGTGATTAAAAGAATTAGTCCTTTTTGTTTTTCGCTTAGACCTTCGCTGTAGAGCAAGGTTTCAAGAGTTTCTGAATCAGTAGAAAAAGCTCCAGTTTTGTTTCTTTTACCAATAGGTTCGATTTTCAACTTCTCAAAAATTACTGCACTTAATTGACGTGGTGAAGAGATATTGAAAGTTTCTTCGCAGATAGCAAATACTTCAGCTTCAATTTCTTTCAACCTGCCATTTACTTCGACACTGAGATTTTTGAGGAACTCGGTATCAAGGCTAATGCCAACAAGCTCAATATCTCGCAAAACCGCTATTAGAGGGAATTCTATTTCATTTAGTAGTTTCATTTCTCTGACATCCAGAGAATTTAAGTAATGAAAATATAATTTATAAGTTATTAAAGCATCTGTGGCAGCATAACTAGCGACTTCATTGATATCAGCTTGATCAATGGTGATTTGCTTTCTACCAACACCAATGATTTCTTCAATCTCTTGCATACGCTGATGAAAAATTCTTTTACCTTGTGCTTTGAGACCGTGTTTGCTGCTTGCATTAGCAACATAGCTTGCAAGCATGGTATCGAAGAAGTTGGAATGAATTTCCCAACCGTGGCGCATAAATATTTTTTGTTCGAACTTAGCATTTTGAATAATTTGTAATTTATCAGGATCCTCGATAATGACTTTCAGTTCTCTAATTACATCTTCAAGTGGAATATGTTCTAAGTCCTGATGCATGGTTGGAATGTAATAGAGCTTTATCTCATCGTCGTCAGGCATTGCTTTGTGTGAATCAGAGAAAGCAATTGCGATACCAGCGATATTGCAGCTAAGAGTATTTAAACCGTCAGTCTCTAAATCAATGGCAAAAGTTTTTTGTGCTTTTAATTCATTAACTAAATCCTTAAGCACGGGTAGAGTTGTGACTATCACTGGGGTGCAGGTCAATGATTCAAGTGGAGTATCTATGTCAATAAATTTAGTTTGAGTTTGTGTAACTGTTGTGCTGCTCGCGGTGGTGCTAATGGAGGTAACAGTTTTCTCTGTAACTATTTCAGCCAAATTACCATTATTAAAAGGTTTGAGAACTTCTGGTAATCTTCTGAGAATCGAATTGAATTCCATAAGTTTGAGAAATTCAATTAAGTTATCAGTGTCAGGCATATCCATTCGGCAATGAGTGAGACTGAGGTTGCAAGTTTTAACTGCATCAGGATCAACAATAATGGTTGCTAAATATTTAGATAGGCGAGCATTTTCTTCTTGCTCAACTAATTTTTCTTTGGTTTTTGGTGGCGTTACTTTATCAATGTTTTGATAGATTTCTTCAAGGCTATTATAGGCTGTAAGTAGGTTGGTTGCTGCTTTTGGACCAAGTCCTCTAACCCCAGGAATATTGTCGGAACTATCACCTGCTATACCTTTGTAATCCGGAACTTGATCAGGTCTTACTCCCATTCTTTCTAATACATGCTCTGGTGTATATATCTCAAGTCCACCACCACGCTGTGGTACAGCAATAGAGACACGTTCGGTAACCAACTGAAAAAGATCTTTATCGCCAGAAAGAATAACTACATTGTAATTTTCCTTCTCTGCTTTTTTTGCCATAATGCCGATGATATCGTCAGCTTCAAAACCAGCTTCTTCAAGTACGGGAATATGAAACTTAGCAAAACCATCTTTGATAACCGGCCACTGAGCTTTTAGATCATCTGGCATTTCATCAGGTCGATTAGCTTTATAGTCAACAAAAAGTTCATGTCTAAAAGATGGTTCAGGCAAATCAAAAGCTACAGCGCAATGATCTGGTTTAGCAAATTCAATTGCATCAAAAAGTGCTTTGAGGGTTCCGTATACAGCCCAAGTAGGATTGCCATTTAAATCTCTAAGATTGGTCATCTCGAGAGCAAAGAACATTCTGAAAGCCAGATTGCTGCCGTCGATTAAAAGGAGAGTAGGTTTAGTTGCAAGTGAAGTCAATACTTTATAGTATAATATTAGTTACAGAGTTCTTTTAAAGCCTCTCTCTTGAAGCCAATCCTAAATTGGTATATCCTTAAAATGTATGCCTAATATCGAAGAATTATATTCAGCAAGTAAAGTCCCACTTCCCGCAAGGAAAGACATTGAGATTCCAGAAGATCTCAAAAGTAATTTAGTGGTTACTACTGTTGGCGGCTTTTTAGACAGTATCTATAACTGGGCTAGATCTAATAGTGTTTGGCCTCTTACTTTTGGTACTTCTTGTTGTGCTATTGAGATGATGTCGGTCGGCATGTCGAGGTTTGATATTTCTCGATTTGGTTCTGAAGTTTTTAGAGCAACGCCAAGACAAGCGGATTTGATTATTACCGCAGGTACCATCACTCGTAAAATGGCTCCTGCACTTGTGAGACTTTATCAGCAACTTCCTGAACCTAAGTATGTAATTGCCATGGGCGCATGCACTGTAACTGGTGGTATGTTCCATGATAGTTATTCAGTGGTTCAAGGTGTTGATCGTATTATTCCTGTAGATGTTTATGTACCTGGTTGTCCACCACGTCCAGAAGGCTTATTACATGGGCTTTTCACATTGCAACGTAAAATTCGTAAAGAGAAGCTTGGTAATAGACATGCAACATCAGAGACACATAAATTACAAGCTAAGCCGGTTGATGAAGAGACTGGCTTATTAATCAAAAAGAGTTAAATTATGAACGAAGAAAATACAGCAGTAATGGAACCAGTTGCAGCAGTCGAGGCTGGTGAGTTTGCAAAACTTTTATCAGAAAAAAATATCAAAGTTAATTCTCTTGGCAAAAGTGCTTCTGGCACTGAGATGATTGAACTTGAAGCGGCTGATTTGATTGCGGCAGTTAAAGAGTTGAAGAAATCTAAGAAATTAGATTTTCTAAACTATATGACTGCACTTGAAGTTAAAAAAGGCTATCAATCAATTATTCAAATCGATAATCTTGATGAGAAAAAATATTTAGTGATTAAAGTTACTGTGCCTAAAGACAAGGCTGTAATCCCGTCTTTGACTGAGCTTTATCCAAATGCAAACTGGCTTGAAAGAGAAGCTTACGATATGATCGGCATTAATTTCGATGGTCATCCAAATTTAACTAGAATTCTTAATCCTGATAAATGGGAAGGCTATCCATTGCGTAAGGATTATATTGGACCGGTGGATGAGTTGAATCAACCGTTGAAGTATAATTCCTAATTTTCTATTTCATTAGTTGATTTATAGATCTCTCTTATAGCATTTAAATCAATAGCATTATGAGTACCCCATTTAGTATCTCGATATACTAGATAGCCTTTAGTGTCTATTGGTGAAACTGAAACTTCGCACCGAGGATAATGTTTGCAATGATAACTAGGTATTACCGCATAATCAATAGATGTATTATAAAGTGCCCAATCTATAATACTTTCATAAAAATCTTCAGAGGGAACTAAAGCTTTAGAATAAAGCCATTCTACCAGTAGTGCGGTTTTAGTTTCGTGAGAATTAACTACATGACAAGGGGCAAGTTCTAAAATACTACGGCTGTCTACTTCACCATTTACTTTAGCTTGAGCTAAAGTAAAGTGATTATACAAGGCTCTAGTAATTGGTTTGCCTTCACCATTGTGACCAGTAACATCTATTATTCTTTGGCATGTGTAAAAAGGTTTTTCTCCTGCTCTAATAATTTCATGTGGATCATTATCGATACTAAATTCAGCATCTTTAATTTCTACATCTAAATTTTGATTAACTAATTTAATTTGATTAATATTATTAATGAATTCATTCCAATGTTCAAATTTTGCATGAAGGGTCAATGATTTAGCTGTAACTTGCCATTCGTTAATCTCTGACATTGAAATAGGCAGATTGCCTTCAAGCGCTTGATCAATACCTTTTACCAAAGCTAATAATTTTTGATAATCATCTTCTTTATAACTAATTAGAAATTCTTTTTTGAATTCTTCATCTTCTAAATCAGAAATGACCTTGATTCCAAGGTGTTTCATTGTATTTAAGCGAATGGTTGTATAGCTCTTCTCGAGATCAGGTTTTAAAGAATTTATATCGTAAGTTTCAGTATGTCTTTGGTTAAATTCTTTGAGAATTTTTGGTTCAAAAACTTTGGCACCTAATTTTTTTACTTTGGACCAAGTCTTTATGTCTTCTGATTCTGGGTTATGTTTGGCAAGTAAGTGCAACAATCTTTCAGTTTGAATTTGTGCTGACCCTAGACCCCCTTTATCTTTTTGTAGTGCATGGTATTGAAGTAAATTAAGGTAGAAGTTATTATCCATCCAAAGTTTAGGATATTTTTTAACATGTTCTTGTATTTTTTGAATTTGCTTAGGCTTTAATTTTATAGCATTGCGTGAGAAATTCTCCGTGATTAATTCAATGAAAAGATCATAGAGAGAGGAGTAACTATGATTATCTAATTGTAGTTTTTTATCTGTAGGTAATGCTTTCAATAATTTCTCTGAATAGCTTGGTTCACTTAATATAATTTGAGAAGATAGAACTTTAGCTAATTTCAAAAACTCATAAAGAGTGCTTTCATTATGCTTACGATTTACTTCATTGAGTTTAGCTTTAATAAGATTTTTCTTTGCTTTCTTTACTTTTTCCTCAGTGTTACTGTGATAATCATCAAGAAGCTCATTAATAGTACTTTTTAGGTTCTCACTAATATTGATAGGGGCAAGTCGAGGATGATTTTCAATTGATTGAACTTCTAGTAAACTATCAAGTTCTTGGGATACGGTATTAGTTTGCATTCTAGTTAATAGTGAAGAAAACAGATCTGCAATATTGGTTAAACCATGTAGCCTAGAAGCTACAAGTAGATGTAAGAATTTATGTAAATCTCGTCTTTGGTCTCGGGCGAAATTATTTTTAGGCATTTGATTGAGTATCCTATCAATAGAATTTTTTTCTGAACCGTCTATGTATGCTTTTTCATGATAAAAAGCAATGATATTTTTTAGAAATTCTGGTGAAGGATTATTACTATAGAATCCATTTGTAAGGTCAGTTTCAAGAGTATTTAAGAGATTAGCTGGATTAGCATCTTTGGGTATATACTCAAGAATATTGTCAAAATTCATTTCGTACAATTCTCTTAGTAAAGGGAGATTAGTTAGAGCTCCAACTCTTTTTCTTAAATAACCAATAAAATCATCATATTGGTGTGTATGTAAGTTTTCTTTTGCAAGATTAAAGGCTGGACTATCTTTTGTGGAATTATTTGCGGCATCAAAAATGGCTTTAGCTAATTCTCTTCTACCATCAGTATGACTAAAATTCCATAGTGTTTCTATTAGTCTGCTTTCAGTTTCTTCATTGAATTTTATAAAATCTTCTGACTTAATTTTTTTTGAAAATTTATAATAATCTGTATCTTGATCTAGTACTCTTCTTGCAATTTGTTGGTAGTTGGTATGTTCTCCAAAGATGCAGCTATTATAGTCTTGAGGTAATTTATTTATAGAACTCTCTTTTAGATTGGCTTTTACTTCATCTCCTAAATAAGGTGAAAATGAATCAATAATTTTACTTGAAGTTTGAGCAATATTATTTTTGTTTGCTGGTATAAAACCCAGTGTATATGAGTTAAATCCATTTTTTAGAGTTGTTTGTAATTCAGCTGAATTGCCTTTATCAATAAAGTACTTTTGTATAGCATCTCGAAATGGTAATTCGTGAGTATCAAGCATTGCATCTATTTCTTGTGTAAGTTTTAAACTAAAATCAAAAATTTCTTCAAGTGAATCGCACTTTACAGCCTTTGTGCTTAAGCTTGTAATCATATTGAATAATTGTCTTTGAAATTTTGATGTAAATTTTTCTTGTGTACTTCTATATAAATCAAAAAATTGTTGGTCTGGAATTTTTTCATCTCTAAGAGATGATGACTTACTCTTATGTTCTCTAATAAAAGTTTTTGCAGCAAAAGTTAAAAGAGCTAAACTCCCTTTATGATTGAGATCTATATCATCTAAATCTTGTAATAAATTATTTTCCTGAAGTTCTTTGAGTAATAAAATATAAGGTGAAACAGATGAATTCATTAAAGAAGAGGATGAAGATCTCAAAGTTTGAACAGCTTCTTGTAATTTTTTTCTGACTTGAGTTCTTGTACTATTTGGATCAGAAGCTGAATTTATAAAATCTGGATCATCAATTACACGCTCTTTTATAAGGCGAGATTCTGTTCCATAAGCGGAATTTCCTTGAAGATTTATTCTTCTAAAAGTGGTTACTAAATCAGAGAGTTCATTTAAACAAAGACTCAATTCATTTTGCAAAGGATCATTAGTTAATCCAGCATGTATTTTACCGGCTTCCGTAGTTGATTTAGGATTAGGTATTGATGGTGTATTGGCTGGTGTTGAATCAGTAATTGAAGATTTTATATTAGGATTTGCAGCTGTATTTGTCTTTGCGGTAAACTCTACTTTTGGCAAATCGCCCTGATTATCAGAAGGTGATAAATATTTTCGTAAAGGCAGCACGCTTAAAATAATAGCATCGCTCGGCAGATATTGTCAATATATATTGAAATCCTTATAGAAACTAGGCTTTTTATGAGAGTGTAGGCAGCGAAGCGCATGCAGTGAAACGCAAGCAGGCATGAAGTGCCGCAACCTGTAAAAATCACACAGTGATTTTTACGCTATAGAACCATCATATCTTGTATAAGTTTCTTCTCGTCTGCGACTTTGTTTGAAATGAAAGTGTCTAGTAGAGCACTATAGCCATTCAAGTCACCGATTTGGTTCTTGAGTTGAGTGTCTCGCATTCTTGCAATGAATAAATGTTCGTTCACCATTGCTTGCTCTTCACCATAATATTTTTTGCCAAGAACATTACCGACGAAACCACCGATTGCTCTGCCAACGCCGAAGCCAAAAATGCTTCCCATTGGACCACCCATGGCACCAGCTGCAATACCGATCATGCCACCAATACCTTGAGCACGGAAATTGATATTGTTCATCTTGGTTTCAATTTCACCAACTCTCTTGGTCATGGTAAAAGTGTCTTGGAAGTTACTAGCGACCAGTTGCTTCATGGTTTTATCCATGTCGTCGACTTCCACTTTCCATGCAAACGGATCGTATTCTGGCGCTTGTTGCGTATAATTGATAAACATAGCAGGGGCTCTCTTTTATTTCTTAGGGTTAGTTAGATTTAATTAGCTCGTTAGTTTTTTTCAGAGTTTCTTTTTCTGATTTAGCTACTTCTAACCAAAATTGCTGGTTAATTCTTGCATGACCTAAAAGTTGTCTAACAGTTGATTGCAACTGTGTCGCAGCTTGTTGATCGCCAATTCCTAGAATGGCTTGTTGCATGAGTTGATCAGCAAAGGCGTTATCAGCTTCTGACTGCGCTACAAGCGAGTCAGCATCTGCGAGTCTTTCTGCTGGATTTATATAGGGGACTGATTGATACATTGTCATAACGTAGACTATGTACAATACCAACCTTATGTTTGGGTTAAGGAATGGAAAATTTTAGTAGGTGGATTGCCACGTCGCTACGCTCCTCGCAATGACGGCATTTGACTTTTAGTTAGACTACAGCGCCTTCGGTCTTAAGCCAATCTTCAAAGGCAATAATATCAGGAATAAAAAGTTCACCGTTTTCATCGTTATTGAGAAAACCTTTGTTTCTAAGTCTGTCAAAGCTTTTAGATACTTGTTTCACGTTTACTTCAGCTAATCTAGAAATTTTATTAGTGTTTAGAGGAGGGATTTTAGTACCTGTTGCGGTTACTTTACCGTGTTTCATCACATCTAAATAAAGTGCAAAAGCCACGCGCGCTTCATCGCTAAGTTCAGTCTTTTCTTCAGCAGCAGCTTCAGAAAGAGCTTGATTGATATCCAGTAATTCTTCTTGGTTTGACATAAGCTTACTTATAATAACATATTCCTTTAAATCACCATTTCTAATACATCTTTTGGTTAATTTCTTTAAATTCTTTTTCTAATTAACTAGGCTAAGGTTGAAAACACCTACCTTGCAGAAATTTTGGTGGTGTGGATTGCCACGCCACTTCGTGGCTCGCAATGACGGCATTTGTATTTAAGTTGAACTTATAAAATGTTGGAAGGACCGAAATTGAGTCTAAAGAATTGGCCATCCCCAGCTAAAGCTCTAATTAATGGGAAGCCTATATCAAATCTTAATCCACCAACTACTGGCATGTTTAATCTCAAACCGAAACCTATCGATGCAGCTTGGGATAACCTGGTTGTAACTCTGTTTAATCTAATGTCTCCACCGATGGTTCCCGCATCAGCAAAAAGTGCAAAACCAACTTTATGCATCATCTCGTATTTTTTTAGAGCTGGGATTACGTTATAAATTGGAGTGCGAAACTCAGCAGTTCCTATGATTAATTTATTACCAACACCTAAGTCGGTGAATTGTCTGTAACCTCTAATTCCTGTAAAAGTACCCAATCTAAATTTATTGAATTGAGGAAGAGTACCAAATAAATTCCAACCACCACGAACGTTGAATAAGAAACTTGATTCTTGACCTACAGGAATATAACGAGTAGTACTTGCGGTGAGTTTGGTATAACTGTCAATTTCAGAGAAACCTGCCGTAGGATTCAATTCAGCATTGGCTTTCCAACCACTTCTAGGATTGGCATTGTCATCAAGTTCGGTGTAAGTATAGTTTGGTTTAAGACTGACATAAAGTCCATTTACAATTTGTGCATCTCTAATTGCTCTTGCCTCTTCTCTTGCAATTGCTTTTTGTCCTGCAAGAAAATCATCTGGATTACCATTTAAAAGCTCTTCATTTGTTATCCCATCTACTTCTAAAATATTTTGCGTGACAGTATCAATGAATTGTTTTCTGTCATCGTCTTGAATGTCAAGCATATTTGCGCTTAAGCTCATATTGAAACGATGGTGAGTTCCATAATTTCTTGATACTGCAGTTCCCAGGCTGGCTAAAGTTTGAGTGGTTAAATCGACGTTGAAATTAGGTCCACGTGTGAAATTGAAATAAGGTGTGAGAGTATATTCGCTATCTCTAAAATATGGAATTGTATAATTCACTGCAAGTTGAGTGTAACGTCCTCTTTGAACTAAATTACTATTAGTCTGTAAAGTTGATCCAGCTCCAAAGCCGCTACCTAAGAGGGCTGTAATATTTAAACTTTCACCTCGACCTCTAAGGTTGCCGAAATTAAGATTGGCATTTCCGAAGAGACCAGCTGCTGAATTGATACCAGCACCAACACCAATAGATGCTACTTTCTTTTCTTTAAGATCTATTTCAAGTACATAACCATTTTGACCGGGATCAGGTTTTACTGATCTACTAACATTTGAAAAATATCCTGTGCCTTGAAGTTTTTGGAAGTCTTTCACGAATTCTTTTTCGTTATAAGGTTGACCTTCTTTGGCATTTCGAACCACATGTGCAAGATAGGAAGCTTGAGTTCTTTCATTGCCGGTATATGTAATTCCAGTGAGTACACCTTCATCAAGATAGATTCTTAAAGTACCGCTTGGATCCAAGTCTATATCCTTGACACGCGCAACTATGTAACCTTCTTGTAAATATTTTTGTTCAAGCTCTCTGATTTTATCGGTGAGAACTTTTACATTTTCTGGTTTGCCAATAAGACCTTCAAAATAGTCGTAAGGTGCAACTTCTTTCACGTTGTTGTTACCATAAATAACCAAATCATTTATTGGAGGATTTTCTGCAACATTGAATTTAAGTAAAACTGTGCCATCGCTTTTTTTGACAGGTTTAGCTTCGATACTCTTGGCATCAAAGTAACCCATATTGTAAATATTTTTGAGCTGCTGAATCACCACATCTCTATTGACCTGTGAACCAGTAGTTATGCTTAAGCTAGAGAGAATTTCTTCAGTGCTGACAAGTTCATTGCCATTAATTTCAATTCCGGCTATTTTACCGGCAAACATTTGCTCGCCATTGGCTGAAGTTGTGGCGTCTATTACGGTTGTTTTTGCTTGAGTTCCGTTTTGGGTTGCAGCAGGAGCATCTTCTGCATATATAGGTAGAGTAGAAAATACGCAAAGCAATAAACAGATTCCAAAGAACCAAGTAAAATTTTTCAAATAAAATTTTGAACTTTTCAATTGTAAGTTTCTATAATTGCTCCCACGCAAACCCCTCTATTCTAATTGATAAATAGGTATTGTGAAACTTGATTGCGCTTTACGGATTGCGTTTAAGGTAATTGATCGTATATGATAATAAGCTATGTCTGCTGTTGAAGAAAAACATTTACTTAGTGATGCTTTTGAGTTCCTTAGAGAAAGTGTGCCTACTTTACAAAAACTCTCCCATGCTTTACCCACAAGTATTTTAACGGATCCTGAAGCTGCAAGACAAGAAGTTTCTAAGATGCATTTACCGAATGCTCTTAGAAACTTATTTATCGATAGGCAAGGTATTAACAGAGGATTTAATTTTGATGCTTTTAGAAAACTTTATAGCTCTCTAGAGATTTTGCTTAGTTCACTAAATCCAATAAAAGCTTTTGCTAAACATGGAGATAAAGAGATAACTAATATTCTAGAGAATTCTTTTGCTAAATTAATTGCGTTCATCAATAGTAATACACAGAATATGACTGTTAGGGAAATGGCGCCAGATATTTATGAGATTGATTTACGAGATAAGCTGGAGAACGAGCCGTTAATGACTTTCAGTATTAGATCTGGATCTGAATTATATGCTATTAATTTTAATACCAAAACTGTTGATGGAAACGCTGATAACAACTTTGATGTTAGTTTCAACTATCATGGCTCTGGTCCACTTTCTATTCGTGCAAATGGAGCTCATAACTATTTTTTAGTTCCTAAAAAAGAAAATGATAAGCTTGGGGGATTACAAACAAAACTCTTTGAAGCATTGAAGTCTAAAGTTTTTGATAGGGCTTTAGCTGAAGCTAGAGCAAAAGCTAAAACTGGCTATGATGCTCTTAAAACAAAAACAGGCACTTTAACTAAAGATGAAGATCATAAACAATATCTTTATGGTTGTTTTTTAGGATCTTGGGATTAAAAAGATACTTTTAATTAAGCTATAATAAACTGTATTTATGAATAGCGATGATAAGAGTTCCAACAAAAATAGAGTTTATATATTTGATACGACTTTAAGAGACGGGGAGCAAAGTCCTGGAGCAACAATGAACGCTCAGGAGAAATTAGAGATTGCCAAGCAATTAGCTCTATTAAATGTTGATGTTATAGAAGCCGGATTTCCAGTTTCAAGCAAGGGTGATTTCGATGCTGTTTATACTATCGCTTCTGAAATAGAAAATTCCACAATCTGTGCACTTGCCAGAGCACTTGAAAATGATATTGAACATGCTGCTAAAGCCTTAGCTCCTGCTGCAAGAAAAAGACTACATACTTTTATCGCTACTTCTCCAATTCATATGGAGTACAAATTGAAAATGACTTCAGATGAGGTTTTGAAACGTGCTGCAGCTATGGTGAAATTTGCGCGCTCACTTATTGATGAAGTGGAATTCTCTCCAGAAGATGCTGGGCGCAGTGACAAAGCATTTCTTTATGAAGTTATTAGTGCAGCAATTGAAAATGGTGCAACCTCAATTAATATTCCTGATACTGTGGGATACACGACGCCGACTGAGTTTGGTAAATTGATTGCTGATATAAAAACTAATGTAAAAAATATCGACAAAGCAATTATTTCTGTTCATTGTCATAATGACTTGGGTCTTGCTACTGCTAATTCACTTGCAGCACTGCAGAATGGTGCAAGGCAAGTGGAATGTACTATTAATGGTATTGGCGAGCGCGCTGGTAATGCCAGTCTTGAAGAGATTGTCATGATTCTTAAAACTCGTCATGATTTGAATCTGCAAACAGAAATCAATACCAAGCAAATTATCAGAACAAGTAAACTTGTTAGCAATATTACAGGAATTTTTGTACAGCCTAATAAAGCAATAGTGGGAGCAAATGCTTTTGCGCATGAATCTGGAATTCATCAAGATGGCATGCTTAAAAACAACAAGACTTATGAGATCATGAATCCAGAAGATATCGGTTTGCTTTCTACACAAATCCCTCTAGGACCGAGATCTGGCAAGCATGCACTCAAATCTAGGTTAGAGCAACTTGGCTTTAAGAATATTAGTCCAGAAGCTTTACAAGAAATCTATGAGAAGTTTATCAAGCTTGCTGACAAGAAGAAACGTGTAGATGATCGTGATCTAGTTAGTCTTACTACTGATAAATCTCTTGCTAGTGAGATTCCGGTAATCTTTGAACTCGTTCATGTGCAAGTGACTTGCGGCTCTTCTGGCTTGCCGACTGCAAGTGTGATGCTGCGTGACCAGCGTGATAAAACAAATTTACTTAAAGGTGCTGAATTGGGCACTGGTCCAGTTGATGCGATTTGTAAATGTATTCGTAAACTGAGTAAAGCTGAATGTACCTTGATTGAGTTTTCAATTAAATCAGTAACTGAAGGAATTGATTCTCTAGGTGAAGTGATAATCAGAATTCAAGATGATAAGACTAAAGCTATTTATAGTGGGCATGCTGCAAACACAGATATACTCTTGGCTTCAGCGCTTGCATACCTCAATGCAATCAATCGTTATTACGAGAAACGTGAGAGTGCGAAAATAAATCCGCAGGCGGCGAATGTATAGAGTGTGTGTCATCCTGAGGAGCGAAGCGACGTGAGGATCCAGGAAGCTACAAATTTTACAATAGCAATTGATGGTCCGGCAGCCAGTGGTAAAAGTACTGTAGCAAAGCGTGTTGCAGAGAAGCTTGGACTTCTGTATATAGACACAGGTGCAATGTATAGAGCTGTGACTTTAGCTGCATTAGAAAAATTAGATCCGAGTTTATCGAAAGATAATTATGCAGATCAGTTGACGGAAGATTTCGTTAATAGCTTGCTTGAGGGAATTAATATTCAGCTAGAAGAGAGCAGCAAAAAAGTTTTACTGAATGGCAGAGATATTAGTACCGCTATCCGTAATAATTTAATTAGTAAGCATGTGAGCATAGTTGCTTCATATAAAGCTGTTAGAGATAGGCTTGTGGCATTGCAACGAGAAATAGCTCAAGGTAAAAGTGTAATCATGGATGGACGTGATATAGGCACTGTAGTTTTTCCAAATGCTGGTTTAAAAGTGTTTATGGTAGCTTCAGCTCAAGTTCGCGCAGAAAGAAGGTTTAAAGAATTGCATGCTCGTGGAGAGACTGTTGCTTTGGAAAGCTTAGTTAAAGAAATTGAAACTCGTGATCGTCTTGACTCAACGCGCAAAGAAGCGCCATTAGTTAAAGCTAGTGATGCAGTAGAAATTAATACTGATGGCTTAAATATTGAGCAAGTGGTTGATAGAATCCTAAATTTACTTGAATAATCTATCCAGTATCCTGGATAAAACCTGTTATAATATCTTAAATCAAGGTGTTGTATTATGGTTAATATTCCTCTAAATCCTGGACATTCTGTAGTGGTTAAACCTGTGAATCCGGGGCCGTCACAAGCCGTAAGCAAAACAACTATACAAACAGCAACAACAAAGCCGCCGAGCAATACTTCAAGAAGAACTCTTCTACAAACAGCTTTATTTGGAACCTTTGCTGCTGCTGTTCCAGAAACTTTAGTTGCTCAAAATCAAGATACTCCACAAGTTAAACCAGAAAAAGATTTAAGCTCTGATGAACTTAGACCTAAGCCTGGAGATATAGCTAAAGCTCTTAGTTATGATGGTTTCTCTCAATGGTCAGCAGAAGATAGAGAAGATGAATTTAAATTAAGCGGTAATGGGCGTGATATTAGGATGCGTATATTGAATTCTTTGAAGCTTAAAGATTGGAATGCTAAAACTATAACCGCAAATCCAATTAAAGGTAATTTAGGTTTTGTAGAGGATCTGGCGAAACTTGCTAGTTGTGAATTAGCTGCTGATCCAGCTAATATGCGTGATATAAAAGAATCAAATATTGCAAATAGAATTGATCGAACAGATTATTTCCACAAGTTAGATGCGATTGAAAAATTTGGTGCTGAAATAAAAAGTGCTAGGTTAGCTTCATTGATTGCGGGTGCTACTGCTGCAAGATTCATTTATAGATTGAGTTCCAAAAATGAACCTACCAAGTTAATTAAAGCGCTTGATGATGCAAATTTTTTCTTGGAGGTACTGGGATATAATTCGCTTGATACTACTTTAGAACATAAACAAGCAATTGAAGATTGCATTATCAAAGCAATGTATGGACCAAAAAGAGTAGCTATTCTATATAAAGCATTTCCTCTAAAGCAATTCTTTGAAGATGGACCTGTTACTGGTTATGACCAAGGTGGGATTTCTTTTTGGAAACTCGATAATATTTTAGCTAATACTAATGAATAGTTTCAAGAAATGCATTTTTGCGAGCTGCTTTTAATTCCTCATCGGTATAACTCAGACCTTGAGTGCGACCCTGCGTAGCTTGCAGACCGATTAAATTACCATTCAAATCAAAGTTAAAGCTCATCTCGTTAATATCAGCCTTATGACTAATATTTGCTGTAAGGAGATCATATCTACTAGCAGTTAAGAGTCCTTCTGAATATTTTGGCAACTTAAGTTCCCAGAAACCGTTTTTCTCTGGATTAAGCATGAGATAAAGGTCTTGAGAATTTCTATTGATTTTATAAGCCTCCACCTTGGCTTTCTCATGTAGTTGAGATTCAATTTCTTGGTATTGGTTGTTTTGGAAAGCAAAAACTTTTTTGTTATTAGATTCGGTGTCTTCCGTTAAGAGAATCGCATTGCCAGTAGTTCTTGAGAGAATTTTAAAGTAAGCAGATAGCTCTTTTTCAGTTTGAAAAGTCTTTCCTGATATTTGTATTGGGCGATTTTTATCAAGAGCATTTGCTTTATTGAACCAATCATTTTTTTCTAGATGATTTCTAAATGCTTTTAGTTGATCTAAAGAATATTTACCGTGCTTTAGTTTATTTGGATCTTCTGTGAAATTTTCTCTATTAAAATATTTTTGTAGTTTTTGAAATTCTTGATCACTTGCGTATTTTGAAGAAGACAATTTATCAATTAGATTTTTAACTTCCTGATGATTATTTTTGTATTCAGTTCTCTGAGCTTCATTTAGCTCTTGTCCGCTATTAAGTTTTTCGTTAATTTTACTATCTATAGTTTGCTCAATATTAGTTAGGATTTTATTGATTTCATCTTTATCTTTAGGATCTATGGATTTAAGATCAGTTTCCATTTTATTTTTTATTGAACTCAGCTCATCTTTGCCAAGCGAATCATTTGCTTTATTTAGTCTATTATTGATTAAATCAATTACTAACTCTGGATGGTCTTTTTTGATTGAATTATATTGGATTTCTAGGTCGGAAATTTTGATATTACTATCACCTTGTTTGATTTTTTCTATATCAGCATTAATTTTCTCTACCTTGGTTAAAGCTTCTTGGTGATTGGGCTGTAGGCTAGGCTTTAAGTTTCCAGTATTGTCGTAATGCATATCATGCAAATCCTTGAACTCACCTTGTAATTTTTGAGCAGTTTTATAATTTTCATAACTACCAAATTTATCTATTAAAGCTTGCTTTGCTTCATGAGCTTTATCGACATTTCCTTTTAGCGCTTCTGCAGATATAGGTGAATTTTTGATACTTTGCCAGCCTTTAGCATTCATTTCTTTGAAGCCATAATAATTTCCGTAGGCTTCATTGTTGCTCCTGAAAGCTAAGTAGTCCTTACCATTATGAGAAAATTTCACTAAACTGTTTTCTTTATTATCAAGCTGCCCATCAAGCATATGTTCTTTAGCTTTAAAATCATCACGACCAAGTTTCACGCTATCACTGTCAGCACTTAAGTTCTGGGTGTTTATGGCGCCGGCATCATTCCAGGCGCTATCTTTTGTTGCAGCTCTAATATTTGTAGGATTTGTTTGTAAATTAGAGCTTAATTGATTTTGCTCTTTGAAAGTGTTGGATATATTTGGTCCAAATTTTGGCACCGCACAAATTCCATTTGCACAATTTGGAGAGTCATTTACTAGCTTCTCTTCTAGCTGATCCTGCTTGAATTTGTTTTGCTTTTGCTTTTGCTCTTCTCTTAGTCTTAATTCAAGATCTAGATTTTGACCTATAATAATGTCTGTCATGAATTACCACCCTTACTTCGATGTGTTCTAGGTAATTGTTTAACACTTATCGATTAAGATTGGGTTATAAAAACTGCTGAAATTTAATGTCCTGAATACTGGATTGATTTGTTTATAAAGCTTTTATTTAGGTATTTTAGGTTATTTATTTAATGATTAGAATACTGGATTTTTGGTAGGCTTAGGCAAATGCTGTCATTGCGAGGAGTGAAACGACGAAGCAATCTCCTTTGCGCAGGGGGATTGCTTCATCCCTTCGGGATTCGCAATGACGAGAATTAATGACAATTGAAAAGATCAAAAACTAAAATCCAAGCCTAGATTTTCATCTTGTTTTTCTATTAAATAAAATAATTTATCACCGTTATTGTTTTCTGGCTCAGTTTTTACGGCTAATGCTTTGCGCTTTGAAGTTCTCTTCGGTCCTTTTAGACCGACTTTTAATTCATTGAATTCTTTTTTTGTATTAGGAAGAGTTTTTACTTCTTCTAGTTGGATGGTTTTAGAGTTATTTTTTAAATAATAAAACCCCAGAATGAAGAGAATTGCGGAAATAAGTAACAGGCAAATTATTACTACAGTGGCTTTAGCTCTAGTATTTGGAATTTTGACCATATGGTTTTTGTTTAAAGAGTTGTTGATATTAATTAATTTTGGAAATAATAAATTTATTGAAGAGCCTTCACCAGCAAATGTATCAATTTCAATTTTACCTTGATGGAATAACATTATACTTGATAGTCCGCTAAGCCCATGTCCATCAGCATTTTGGAAAGAAGCATTTTTTAGTTTATTAACTACCTCTTGAGGCATGGCTTTACCAAAAGAGCTAATTCTAATTTGCCAGTGGCGAGATCTATCTTTAAGTTCAATTTTAATTTCATCTTCAGTGTATTTAAGAGCATTTTCAATAAGATTAATTAGAGCTTTTGAAACTAAATTGAAATTTCCTGCTATTAAAGCATGCTCGTTTTGACTGCAATTTGAAAATTTAATGCGATTAAAGTTACTGAGCTGAAAAAGCTCTAGTTCAAGTAAGTCTTTAAGGTCTATGGTTTCTTTTTTATAGAGTAAATCAAAATTTTTATAAAAATCAAAATCTTCATTAGAGTTTTCAAAAGCAATTAGATTATTTTTTAGTTCTTCAAATAGTGATTGAAAATGAAAGGCAGCTCCTTTCGCAAAGTTATAACTATTTTCTGTATCTTGGTTATAAATAGAGGATTTGATCAATGCAAAAAAATTTGCTGCATCATGTAAATGTGAGAGATTCAGAGCGATTAAAGAATTGATGTAGTTTTTTACTTTATTTTTTTCTTTAAGTAAATTGGCTTGCTCGTGATATTGGTTGATTAATAAAGTGAGGCCTGCTGAAAACAATGCAGTAGCAATTAATATAATTGAAATTAACACCCCGTCCCCCATGTGTAACTGCTTATTCTATCATTTGCGCAGGGGGATTGCTTCACTGCGCTTGCAATGACGTTCTATTTCATTTTGAAAATATTTAAAGACAAAGGCAATAGAATAAAGCCAATGATGGAGATCACTACTTCAAAGATTCCGTTATTAACATCGTTAAATTCTTGGGCTAAGAGTTTAATGAGTAAAAAAATTAAGGGTATTAAAGTCAAACTAAATAAGCATTTAGACCATTTAAAGAGGTTCTCAAAGAAGCTTTGTTTCAGGCTTGGAAACATTATAGTAAGAGCCCAGAGTGGGCTAATGATTTTGCCGAGAATGATAAAAATGATTAAACCAATTACAAAGAAATAAACAAAAACTTGTGAAATGCTATCTATGATGCTCAGTATGAGTGCTGGCATATAGCCGATGTGGTTACTGATATTTTCCCAGCTTCTTTCTAGGCTGAAATAATCTAGTCCTAAGTCAATAAAATTAGTTTCAATAATGCTGTGTATGCCAGCTTGAATTAGTGTAATCATTTCTATGATAATGTCTAAAATAGGTCCAAGAAAACTAATTAAAAGTAGGCATACTAGTGAGTCGTAGATAATTTGTGAGTAAGATTCATGGTGTTGTTCAGTGGGTTTTATATTTTTGAATACTCGCATTGTAGTAAATAGGGTTAGGAGTATATAAGCAATAACTTGAAAGAAATTAAATAAATCTTGGCAAACCCTTTTCTCTAGTAGGTTTTGTGTGATTAGAACTAAGTTGGAATGATCAAAGTTAAAGTAGTTTGAAAAATCACCAAAATTAGAGAGTATACCGCCAAATAAATTGCCGAGATTGAATATATCGGAATCTTCTTGATTACCACTAATAAATTTTTCAGTATTAATGTGTGAATTTAAATTAGAATTTAAAATTTCTTCAGTTGTTTTTCGGCGTTGATATTCAGGGTAACCTGCCAAAGTGTCTTTAATAGCATATTTGACTCCGTTCTTTACCTGGAAGGTGACATCGACAGCTCCAGTGCCGAGAGAAAATTTATTAAAACCAAAATTAGTTACTTGTTCCCTGACTTCACCAACAATGCTGTTATCAAATAAATCGGTGATGGTCTCTATAAAATCTGTTTCTTGACTTGTATATTCCAAAGGAGATTTTTCTTTGTAAACATCGATTTTCTTGTTTTCCTCTTCAGGATATTGATTTTGAAAAATATTGCTTGGAATATCTAGAATATTTAATTTAATCTGTGAGTCTTTTGCTTTAACCGCTGAAACACTGATAAATAATATGATTAAGGCTAAGTATAGTTTTTTCATTGTTTCACCTTGAATAGTGGTATTGCTTTAACTATCAAATCATCTTTATTAATAATCAATTCAATAGTTAAATTACGAGCTTGATACTTAGTATCACTAAATATTTCTTGACCTAGAACTATGACCTTATTTTCTTTTTCATTGAGCTCTTCTAAATAGAGATCCTCAATAGTAAAACTGCTATTCAAGTTTTGTTTTTGCCTGTTTTCAAGTTCAATGGCTAGAGTCTCACTAAAGAGGTTCATGTCGGTATGCTTCTGTATAAAATTAATCGACTCTTCAGAGGTTTTAAAGAAATTTTCTAGATATATATGAGTAAATTTTTTAATTTGCTCTGGGTTAATTGTTTTACTAGGTTCTTGATTTGATTTTACGGTCTGGGATTTTTCTTCTCTGGATATTGTTGGTATTTTTTTCTTATGCACTTCTAATAACTGAATAGTAAAAAACATATTGAGTATAAGGCTTAGACAGAGAGCTAGTTGTAGCTTCTTTACTAAGCCTGGCTGCGCCATCCAGTCAAAGAATATAGTATTCTTCTCATCCATGAATTAAAGTCCTTAGAAGTTCTTGGCTAGTATTTAATGCTGCTAATTTACTTGTTTGTGTTTGTTTAAAATTTTCAAAGAGCTGATTCCTTTTATTTGCAAATTCTCTGGTTGAATTAGTCAGAATATTTTCAAGTGGATTAAGACTAATATTCATAAGTCCACTAGAACGAGTGCTTTTCATAAATACAGTACCCGCGTTATTCAAGAGCCCTGAATTAATGATTTCAGATTCTTTCTCTGTTAAATTACTAAATCGTGAAATTTCAAATCTATCTTTAAATTCTTTCAATTGAAAAACAAAAGAACAAGAAGAGTTCGAATGAACTTCAGCAGGTAGGTCACAAGGTTTTTGGGAGATAGTCCAAAGCCCAAGATCTAGTCCTCTACCAGCTCTGGCGAGGTGAGTAAGTAAGTCTTTTGCGTATACTGACTTATTACTGCCAAATAATTTCCATGCTTCATCAATAATTAAATTGGTCTTAGCTTGCTTGAAGAAAACTATTTTTTTGGAAATAAAATTAACTACTAGAAATAAACTGGCTCTAATAAAGCTCTCATCACTAGTGATTTTGGAAAAAGTGAATAGAACTAAGCGATCGTTAATTTTAAGTTCTTGACCATCAGCAAGAGCAGCATAAATACCATTACTGATATAACAATATGGAGAAATGATTTCTAACCATTCTTTGCTTAATGCTGCTGAATTAGTTTCTGTATAAGCTTTCCATAGATTGTATAAATCACTAAAACGAGGTTTAGCATATTGTGCATAGAGCTCTTTAAGGCTCTGTATCAAGAAAGCCTTCTCACCTGTCTGTAATTCTTTATCAGGACTTTTCAGTAGTTTTAGAAAATTAATTAAATCATCGATGTGTTGATTGAGATTGTATCTTGGACATTGAGTAAATTCAAAAGGTGCAAATAAAGACTCACCTTCATCTAAGTTGATCTTGTCTATTTCTATAATTTTGCCACCTAGATAATTAGTGAAGAAGCTCCAACCATCTTCAGTACTATCTACTATGTAAAAAAATCTATCTTGCTCGGCAAACATCCTTAATAAGAGGATTTTGGCTAAGACGGTTTTGCCAGAACCCGAATCACCAATAAAATTAAAATTTCTATTGTGAAACTCTGAGCGATTATAGTCATCTACAAAAATTACTTTTTGTGATTTATGATCAAAGCCTGCTATGAAACCTTCTTTCGAGCCAATTTGTGATCTTATGAAGGGGAAGCAAGCTTTAGCAAAGTCTAAACAGGCAAAGTGCATTTCCTTGTCATTTAGCTTGTTATAGGCAAAGGGTAGCGAATAGTGATAGTTTGGAACCTGTTGCCTATCTAGTCCTGAAATCTTGGAATATTTAATTGAGCTTAAAATACTATTATCGATTTTTTGTAATTCATTTAGATCTTTACAAAAAATAGTAATGAAAATTGATATATCAAAACTTATAGCTTTCTCTAAAAGTTTCTGACTGGCAAGTTCGGTTTCTTTTATGATTGCTAAAGTGCTTTGCCTGCTGAGGTTTGAGAGTTGTTTAGAGTAGATGGATTTTTGTTCTAATTTTAATCTGTCCTTTAAAGCATTGCGGCTTAGTAACTGAATGCTAATTATGGATTTACAAGAAGTGTTTTTGATGAAATCATAAACCCAAAAATCTAAGTCACCGCTTTCTGGACTGAAAACCATTCGATAGGTTTTTGTAATGGTCGGGGAATCTTTGCTTGATTTATGCTCTATATACTTTGCTCTATCAATTAGTTTAATTTCTTCATTAGTTAAGGACTGGATCCTTACGCTTCGCTCAGGATGACGATTAGGGTCGAAGTATTCTTTACCAAGCCATTTTTCTGTGAAATTTTGTAAATCTATATGCTCTAATTGTTCTGATTGAATATTATTGTTTTGGAAAAATTCTTGGATCTTTTTGATTTTCTGTTTGAGTAAATAATTTTCCTCTATAAGTGCTTGCTGCTCTTTTTCTAAAATTGCTTCTTTGTTTTTATTAAAATATTTATTGTAGAAAGCAAACAAAGACTTAAAAATTGGGTGAATGTTGTTTCTTTGGTTTTTTTGCCTGATAATCATATAAAAATTAGTTTCTGGAATAAATTTCTCTTCGCTTGTTTTGGCTTGAAGGTAGTCACTGTATGCTTTTTGGTAGTTTTGATAGTTAAGACAATCGCTCTGGATATCATTTAGTATTGGCATTTGGTAAGAATCTATTTCAATAAAGAGCTGAATGATATCGCCATAGTTTTTTTCTGAAAAGAAATATGATTTGATATTTTTGATTTCAGAAACAGTAGCGAGAATATTTTCCCAATTGCGTAAGAAGTTTTCTATTTCAGTTTTATCCAGGCGATTTAAAACAATTCCACTTTGGATTTTTATAATTGCTATTTGATCGTTGTCCTTGCTAAGTAAAAAATCATCATAGAGAGATTTAATATCAATTAGTTCTTTAGTGGAGATATAGCCTTGAGAGTTTTTGCCTCTAGTAAAATGATGATTTGCAAATGGGTGAAATATAAATGAGCTATAGAATCCTTTGATTTCTGGTTCCTGACTGCTTTTGATAACTAAGCTAAGAATGATCATATAGAGCGTAGCTAGGAAAATTAGTAATGGGCTATTTAGGGCTAATCTTAAGGATAGGGCGATATAGAGGAGTGATATGGAAAGAAGAAGGATCTTCAATATTGCCCAAAGATTGAGCCCTAGAAATAGCTCAGGCTCTTTTTTAATATGTCGGAAGGTTTGGATCATTATGCCGGCAAACCACGTGAAAGATTATTGAGTAAGTTGTATCCACCTAGACCGACAGCAGCCAATGGTGAAGCAGTTTGTAACATGTCCCCCAGTTGTGCTGTTAGACCATAAAAACTACTAACATAATCACTTGAGACATTATTGGCTACGTCGCCATATAGAGTGTTCATACTAAACTCTCCACCGACATCACCGATAATGCTAAATATCAGTGGCAGTATTTGGATAAGGAAAACTCCAGCAGTTGTAGTGCCTACGGAGGTAACGATAGCCGTAGTTCCCTGTGCTTGATTTCCCCCTTCTCTAGTGACTCTTAGGGCTTTATGTTTACCTAAGATCCTTTCTTCGAGCATCCTATAAGCCCAAATCGGACTTGTGGCTGCTGCTAGTAGTACAAGGCTCTTTAGGCAAAATCCTAATACTGCTACTGAATTCATTACTAATATGTTCATCTTTTAGTGCCTCCTTTAAAGCTTCTAATGCGACTTTGATTTGATAAGTTTTGGGTTTGAGTAAGAAATATTTTTGTTGAATTTTAGTGGTGATAACTAAGGTTATAAAAACTGAAAAACTTAGCCAAGCTATCATAAACACTAAATTCTTATTGAGAAATAGAAAAATATTAGGCAGGGCTGAAAGTAATAAAAGTAAACCTGAGCTGAGAAAAATAGTCGTTCCACAAAACATTGAAAACGGTTTGGTTTTTTCTATTTCTTCGAGTCTTGGAATAAACTTCCTGATTACTTTTAAACTGGTATTGGCTTTGAGATTTTTGATTTTCTCCTGAAAACAGTTATAGACTTTATGCTCAGCTGCATGAAATTCTTTGGCTAACCTCGATAGTTCACCGTTAATAGTGCGATATGGTGGTGCACCTAGGTAAGAACCAGTCTTGATCGGAGCTAAATCCTCATTTGCATAGAAGATCTCATCGAGATCAATCTTGGCGTATGCGGTTTTTTTGCCTATTGAAAAATAAATAGCACCTGGCTCGCTGTAGCCGTCCATTCTTTGTCCCCCTGTCAAAAAATAAAAATAGCAAACCAGCTTCAGAAATGAAAGGGGTCGAAAGTACTTTTTGATTCAAAATAACTAGCTTCGCTTACGCTTTAGCTTCTTTATTCAAAAACAAATCCAAAATAGTAAAACGATTTTTACGTGTTTGTGGTGCTAGTTCAATAATTTTTTTGAGCTCAGTTGCATCTATGCCTATATCTGCAAACTTAGTGGGGAAGCCTAGTTCACTAAGTAGCTTGAATAGAATTGAGTTGTACTCAAGCTTTTCAAAATCAACTTTATCTAAACTTAAATCAAAATCATGTGCTTGAGAAAAAATACTTTTGATCAAATCATAGCCTCTGAGACTTTCTAGAAAAAGTGTTGCCACTAAAACTTGAATGCCGTGTGATGCCTTCTTGCCATGTCCATAAATTTCATCGATGGCATGAGAGATCATGTGTTCGGCTCCAGAACAAGGTCTTGAGTTGCCACTTATACTCATAGCGATTCCTGAAACTGCAAGTGCTTCAATTAATGATCTAAGAAAAAATTCTTCATGAATAAAATCTTCAGACCAATTTGCTTTTTGATTTTTAAGTTTAACTTGTGTTTCCAAAATTGATATAACCGTCATGGCAGACTGTTTTGAGAGCATTGCAGCAAAGCTATCAATCTCTTCACCTTTGTATTTATTTGCAAGTTTCCAATCTTCTATTGCAGATAAATTAGCAATCAAATCACCGACACCAGATTGAATTTGTGCAGTGCTGGCATCTTTGATAATGAATAAAGGTACTAGCAAAGCATAGGGCATCACTGCTCCGTAGCTTTTGCCATTTAAGACTGCTACAGGTGAGCAGATACCATCATGTGAAATTAAAGTCGGTACGCTGATAAATTTTGAATTAGTTTTAGCTGCTAAATATTTTACTTGATCGAGTACCTTGCCGCCACCAACTGCTAAAAGCCAATTGTTATCGAGCTTCTGGCTTAATTCACTTTCGTGCAGTAGAGCTTGCTCGTCGATTATTTGATAATTTATTTTGCAATTTTTAATCTGCGTAGAAGTCTCTAAATCTTTTGCTAGTTGATTAGCAAGAATAAAGCTTGCATAAGTGCCTGCGAAAATATAAAGTTTAGTAATTGCATTCTCTGTGATTAAATCTTCAATCACAGTTAACAAAGCAGCATAGTCATCTGCAATTTTTAGTTCTTTTGGTATTGTAATTTGACGCATTCTAAATCTTTTGCTTTTTGGTAATCTTCTTTAGTATCAATTTCAGTCCAACCAAAACCTTCTGTAGAAACTGCTTTTAGTTTAAGCTCGCTTGTAATTCTATCAAGAGCATCTTCGTAATATTTATCATAGATACCATTAGCTATCATATTTTCAAGAGAAGCTTTGAACTTGGAAGCATCATTGTTACTAAGTCTTAAAATCCCAATGTACTCACCAAAAGATTTTTGATTATCAAGTTGTTTGTGAATTCGTATAATGTTTTTTTGTTCGTTGAGTAAAACTTTCATATCTTCGTCAACCAATGCCTCACTATTATCCACGATCATAAAGCTCTCTTTATTTGCCTTTAGAGCATCGACACTAATTGCTAGAATGCGCTCGTCATAGACAATATCAGAATTAAATATCAAAGTATTTTCATCTATAAGATCTCGAATTAAATAAGCTGTGTAAATATTGTTTCTATCTTTATAGTAGTCATTAAAGATTGAACGTATCTGCAAAGGTTTATAGTAATCTGGATTGCCACGCCCGCCTGCTCCTCGCAATGACGATTTTTTAATGACGGCAGCTATCTCATCTGCCGCATGTCCGGTGACAATGATGATCTCTGTAAAATCATATTGACTCATTAACTTGAGATTTCTTTCAAGAATAGTTTCAGATTCATTTATAGGTAAACAGCACTTTGGTAAATCTTTTGTAAGATCACCTAACCTAGTTGCCATGCCTGCTGCAAAGATAATTCCGCGCATATTGACTTATTGTCTCATAAAAAAATGCTTTTGTAATTTTACTTTGGTTTAGTTTCAAAATCTTTATGGTATATCTTATATTATGACCATTTTTGAATGAGTCTATACCTGAATTTAAAACAAGAATGTCGACTCAAGAAGATAAAGTAAAATCTCTAAAAATTAATTCGAAGAATAGCGCAAAAGACATTGCTAAGTTTATGCCGATCGTAGAGATGATCGCAAGAAAAGAATCTCAAAACAAATCCAAACAAATCATCAGTTACGATGAGATGGTTAATACTGGCTTGATAGCAGTTAATAAGCTTATTGAAAGTGCAAAGTTAAACGAAGATACTGAATACAATTCAAGTTATATCGCTCAATCAGTTAAGTGGGCAATGAAGGACGAAATTCGTTCTAGACAAGGTTGGTATGGTGTTAAAACTGTTATTGCCGTTGATGGCAAGGAGCCAGTTGCTGCTGATGGTGCTGAAGGGCAAGCTAAACCAGATCCTACTGAAACTACAGAGATTAATAGTTTTGATGATGCACGTAAAGCTGTTTTCGAAGTAATTATGTCGGTTGAAGGCATGGAAGAAGAATTAGGTTTTTCTCCCGCTGATACTAATCAAGTTGAAGAACTTGAAAGACTTGAATTACTTGCTATGAAAACAAGTTTAAAAAAATCTGTTTCTAAACTACCAAGTAATTTACGTGAAGTTATAGAATTACGTTACTATGATTGCCTCAGTGGAAACGAAGTCGCTGACAAGCTTGGAGTTACACCATCAAGAATTTCTCATATGATTAAAGAAGCTGTGAAGAAGCTTCGCGTTTCCATGGTTGCAGAAGGATATACAGGCGACTAGAATCTAAGGAGTAGTAGGTGCTGTAGTTGCTCCATTTGTAGTGGTAGTTTTAATTACACCACTCTTGATTCCTTGTTGTAGCAATCCCTGTAAAGCAGTCCCTAGCTGTTGTTCAAGTTCTCGTTTAGAACTTTGGGTTGTACCATTAGTAGTCTGTGGAGCAGTTGTTTGTGTTTTACCATTTTGTAGAGCTGAGTTTAAAGTATCAGATAGTCCTTTGAGTTTGGAATTTTTCTCAGCGGTTTTTTGTAAATAGTTTAACCCTTGTTGTAGAGCTGTTTGTACTACTTTACCTTTGTTAAGTTTTGCCAGTGCTTCTAAATCTGGATAAATAGAAGGCTTGTTTATGGTTCCTCTTATTTTCATTGGTAGAGGGCTTGGTAATTCCTTACTGTTAAGTACTATGTCATAAACTATCCACTGACCATTTTTGACAGTACCTGATCCAGTAATATCAGCAACAGAAGTATGAATAAGGATATCGTCAGTTCGTAAAAAATTATTTTCAAGATGGAATTTAGAATTCAGAGTAGCAAATTCATCTGAAATCTTCTTAGTAAGCTCGCTTCCGTTCTTAATGATTGCATCTGCTAAGTCATTATATTTTGTAATGTTTTTAAGAATATATAATGAACCGTCTTTTATAGAGATTTGACCATCAGCTATAAATGATTTATTGATTTGTTTTGCATCGAGACCTGCAAATCTAAAACTATAATTGTTGATTTCGAAAACTCCAAATACTACTTCTCTTGTATTCGTGAAGCAATTAAGTGCCTCTTCAATCTCAAGCCCTGAAAGGTTTCCAGATCCACTGCCACTCATATACATTGATTCAAGATTTACATTAACTTTCGTGTTTGCGGTCAAGGTAGCACTTTTAGAATTTTTGTCTTTGAGAGTAACTTTTGCATTATTGCTGAGTAAAGAGAGATTTGGGTTCTTGATCATATTGATAGAGAATCCTAATGGAACAGTAGTATTAACTTCGATAGTATGGTCTACAGTGTTACCTAATAGTAGATCATTGATTTTTAAATTTCCTGAACCGTGCATAACATCGAGGACATCGCCAGTAAGGCTGGAATCATATTTTAATGATGAGCCACTAGTGACTTTAATACCATTACCCAAAATTTGACTTTTGAGTTCTTGAGGTAAATCATTAAGTTTGATATTAATGCTGAACCTACCGTTGATTGGTAATTTATTAAACTTAGTACCGATTGGTCCCAAATCTGCATCACAAGTAATGTTGGAGCTTTTAACTCCAAAAAATTCTGCGGTCATTTTTAATTTAGAAATTACTTCTTCTTGGTCGCTTACAACAAAATCAGAAAGCTCTAAATTGAAATTATTTAGGATGATTGGTTTTTTAGCTTTATGTGGAGTGAATTCATAAGTTGAGTCTTTGATAATAAATTCTTTTAAATTGAAGTCTGTAATAAACTCATCTTTGTTTTTCTTGTTTTTGCGTTTCTTTTTCTCTTTCTCAAGTTTTTCCTGTAACTCAGTTAAATTGATACCTTTAGGAAAAACTTCGCGTTTAGAGTTCTCTTCGAATCTAAGAATTGATTTATCAAGAATGATTTTCTTTATATAAAGTCTCTTCTCAAGTAAAGATCTAAGTTCTAATTCTGCATTTAATTCTTCAACGTCGATAGCGTCACCAATTTTTAATTGAGTGATTGCCAGGGTTGGTTTTAATCTCAGCAAAGCCGGAAAGTCGAATTTAACATCACCAAAAGAAATCTTGATGTCGGTTTCCTTTTTTACATAGTCGGTTATAGCGACTAGCACATCATGTTTAAAAGAGCCTTGTATATAAAAATATAATCCAGTGAGGACTATAAGAAATGCTGCAAGAAAAATACCTAAAATAGAAAGAGCTTTTTTCATAGTTATAACTTTATTTTAGCCTTTATTTCAATAAGTCTTAGAAGTGTAATGTGATATCCATATGGATTCAACTTCATTCCGCTTAGAGCAAATCTAGCTCGGTTTGAATTACGCTTCGCGACCGAAAGATTTTACTGTAAAAATTAAATTCAAAAACTTCGCACCTTCGCTGATTTGCTTACTAAGCTTCACTTGTTTCATCTCATATTCCTATCAAAATTACACTTCATAAGACTTATTGAATAAAGTTATAAAAAATTGAGTGATGTACCATAAGAATGGTAGCTGAGGGCAGAGTCGCGAAGGCGACTCATGAGAAAGAGAAGAACTGTTCAGTTCAAATCGTAAAGTGTAAGTACCATAAAGATGGTAGCTGAGGGCAGATTTGAACTGCCGACCTGTGGGTTATGAATCCACCGCTCTCACCAACTGAGCTACTCAGCCAAAAATTTCTTGTTATTAAACAAGAAACGTTTAACTATATTCGCATGAGCAAAATATAAATTCAATAGCTAATAAGTTTATAGCCTTGCATTTCGTAGCGAACCTAGATTTTCTTTAGAAAGTTGTAATGATCTTTCTCTTAGAGTGCTTACATTCTTCAAATTTCTCCATTCAAAACTTAAGCCAACTGCTGGACTGAGTAGAGGTCTAGGAAATTTTTTCAAAAGATCGATAAGGATATTCTTGGCATTTAGTTGATTAGGGAAGCTTTCTTTCTGAGGATCATCAGCTATTAATAAATTAACTTTTTGTTGTAAAAATTTATGTACTAAATCAATCTTTGCTTGTAATTCCCTTACCTGTTGTTCTCTATTTATATTATTGTCCTGATCTAAGAATTGACTAGGTCTTAAATTCAAAAATTTATTACTGTGTGTATTAAAAAGAAATCCAATCTGATTTAAGTAATGCAAAGTCTTAATCATATTAAAAATATCTTCTTCATTATTGTCTTTAATTTCAAATTCACCATGTCGATTTATATTTTGTTTCAGAAGGCTCTCTGCAAGGTTTGTAACTTTATCGAGTAAAGAATTTGCAACTGCTGTTTTTACTTTGGGATTATTACAGTGTTTGGCATAATCTACAATTAAATCCAAAGTTGTTTTTACTTTTTTAGTACTAAATTCGTCAGAATTTATGATTAAATCTAGGTCTGTGTCTAAATACATAACTTTAGTAATAGCTTTATCTAAGCCCTCAAGCATGTGAACATCTTTTCTATCTTTGAAAATTTTGCTAATTACTCCTAAAGTTCTTTGATTCTGATTAATATTTTTTTCTAATTCAGCATAGATGTAAATTAAATCTTTGAGAGAATCTTTACTCTCTCTGCCTGTAGCTATATCATTAATTCTTGAATCAAGCTCTTCAAATAGAGATCTAAAAGTACCTGTATGTTTTGGATCTAAGCTTAGATTGTCATCCTTTAAGCCTAATGCTTGGCTTCTGAGTTTGCTATACAGTGTTTTTGGAATTATATTTTCAAGTCTAAGTTTTTCATCAAGCATTGACCCAACAATGTTTGCTTTAATTTTTAGTGCTTGAATATCATTCGTTTTTTCAGGTAAAAACTTTACCAATATATAAAAAAGCCAAGTAGCAAGAATTATATTGTGTGATTTTAGAATGTCAAATTCTGCTTCATTACGATTGGCATTTAAAGCTGCTTCAATACTCTTTTTCAGAAATTTCATGATCACATCGGCACGATTTAATAAAAATCCTGTATTGGACAAACTTTCTGATAACCTTGTAAAGGTTTCATCAATTGCTTTACTGTGTCCAATTGGTGCGTATTGAATATCACCGTTCTCATCTTTGAGCAAAGATTCTATTTTAATAAATTCAATTACTTCTTCTATTTCTTTCATCTCCCGTTGAGAGAGAACAGAACTTTCTTTTGGTCCCCAACTTTGTGCTAGTAAAATATTCAATGGAAGAATACCAGTACGAGTGGAGTTGAACATAAATTTAAATAACTCTTCTATGTAAGGTTTAGCTGCATAACGGTTTAAATAGTCATCAGGACTAAATAATTTAGTAGAATTAGTTAATTCTAAAGCCAAGTGGCTAATGTATTCAACTACTGATGTAATGTGGATTTCAGATTTTTCTTTACTAATAAGATCTTTCATTGCTGCATATCTTTTCGCATAAAAATCTTTAATCCAAGGGATAGAATCTTTTTGATAGCTTTCATAGTTTTCTAGTAAACTGTGATCATCTTTTTTCCAACCTTTATAAGTGCTAATGGCATCAATGCCAGCAAGTGCGCTAAGTTCAAGAACTATTCTTTCGAAATTCCTTTTAGCATCATCGTCATTAAAAAGAAAATTAAGTAAATAAGTTGCTTCAACTTTATATCCTCCTGGCAAGGTTTCTGCTTGAGTGCTACCTAATAATTTAGATACAGTTCCAGCTGGGACCCAATTGGATTTGATTTTCTCAAGTTCACCCTTCATATCAATCCCTAAGTTCTCCCAGATTGGAAACTTTTCTAAATCATTGATTCCTTTAAATGAGTTCGATTCATTTCTACCCCATTTATTGAAAAACTGTCTTAGATCACTTTTTCGATGATTGAATTTGCTGATTTCTGCTGTTTGTAGCTTGTCAGAAATATGATCATATTTAAGTTCAACGCTTTTAATTATGGTTGTTGTATATAAATCTAAAACTTTTTGTGCTAAGTCTTGGGGGATAGAACCGATATTTATTTCATTACTTTCATTTTTGCCATTATTAATCAATACTGTACCTTGAACTATTTTTTGTAATTTAGTAATAAAAGCTAAGTTTGAATAAAGATCAGTTTCATTTATTTTATTTAAATCCAATCCAGAATTGAAAATAGGTTTAACTAAATTACTATCTAAAATTCCAAAGTGACTACCAATAATTAGTTTCCTAATATTTGGCCAAGCTTTTTCCGTAGTTAATTGCTTGAATGTTTTTGAATCTGATGAGCCTGCTTTTTGACCAGGAATCATTGCAGTTATTTTATTTAAAAATTTACTTGAAACCTCGGAACTGACTTCTTTTAATGACTGTATCGTTTCTAGGAAATCAGCTTGTAAAATTGAGGAATTTTCTAAAGTTTCATTGAGTATAATTTTTTGAATTTCATTTATTAAAGCTAAGCATGATTCACAGTATTCATGAAGGTATAATTCAAATTGATTTTTTACTTCTTCAAAATTTGCATTGTTGTCTATTTGGGAAATTTTTTGAAAAGTTTCTTGAATAAGAATTTCAGCTATTTGGAGACTTGGTTCTTTGATTTGACCTTTTACTAAATTAGAACCTTCTTTATTACGTAACTTCTGTTTCATGTCGGTAAGGAGATCATTTATCAATGGATTTGCTTTATAAATTTCAAAGTTATTGCTTTGTTCACGAGCTTTAAGTTCACTAAGTATTTTTTCTGATATTGGTTTTTTGGAAACTATTAATTCCATATCAGTATTTGTAGTTAAAAATTTACCGGGATTGTTGAAACCTTTATTATCTTTTGAATCTCGATCTGAACTTTGTTTTAAATTTGTAGGAGATCCTTCTTTTGTTTCCCAAGATGAATCAGTATGCGCGCTCTTCTTAGTTTCAGCACCAAAGATATATTCTTTGGCTTTTGAAAACAAATTAGTTCCAAATGTATAGATGCTCGCTGACATTATCGAGTAATACAGATTCTAGCATTTAGCTATACATATATGAGAATCTAGATTGAAAATCTTTAATAATCTTCGCCGATAAGCGTTAAAATGCTTAAAAAGTGTAATTTACCTTGATTCTATGCCATAATTACTCTATGTCAGAAAAATATATTTGTTCTGAAAAAGGCATTATTAGCAGATCTGATGTCCTTGTCAAGATAAGCGTCAATAATAATCTCGGTATTAGATTTATTCTGCCTAGTGGGAAGATTGTTAAAGCTTCTACCGAAAGTATATTTTCATCCCAGAGAAACACAGTTTTAGGTGATTCTGAAGAGTCTTTATGCCTGGTAGAACATTTTTTAGCAGCTTGCTCTCTTCTTGATATAAATAATTTAGATGTTGAAGTGGATAATTACGAGCTGCCTTTTGCAGATGGTTCGGCAATGTTTTGGATTGATTGTTTGCGTGCAAGTGGATTTGCTAGCGAAAATTTAGTTCAGCAAAAACGAATTACTATAAGTGAAGAATTTATTCTGGTTGATGAAAATGATATTAGTCGTTTTATCAAAGTCAGGCCTTCAGATACTTTCAGCGTTAATTATATTTTGGATATGCCTCAGAATTTTATAGGTAGAAGAGAAGCGAAATGGACTTTAGGAGAAGATTCTATTGAACTTATTGCAAGAGCTCGTACTTTTAGTAGTGAAGAAGAAAATAAAATATTGGGTCTCGATGCTTGGGTACTTGGATATACTGAAAGCAGTTTTACTAAGCCTTTGTATTCATATAATGAACCCGCTATGCATAAGGCTTTAGATTTAATTGGTGATTTAAGATTGATTGGATTCAACCCACTTAGCTTGAATGCGGATATCATTAGTTCTAAGGGCGGTCATGCTTTGAATACTAAGCTAGCTTGCTATTTAGCAAAAAACTTCTCTCCTAATTCACAAAAATTATGCATTGCCAGCGTATAAGTTCAAAATTTTTTATCGCAATATTTTTGTTTTTGAATATAGCAGCAGTAGAAGCGGAAACTTTTAAAATTTCTGTAGTTGGTTCTGAGATTAAAAACCTTACAGCAATTGAACTTAAGCTTGATATTGATCCCGCTGAATCATTTGTTCTTGAAGAGCAGCTTGAAGTTTTTGATTGGGTAAAGAATCCACAAGGTGAACTTGAAAGACAATCAGCGCAAGCAAGGGTGCTTTATAAAGTTGCTGACCCTGTACACAATTCAATAAGAGTATTTTTCTTTTATCCCAATACTGTTCATCGTTTGGAAATAGATGGATCGATACTTAGAAGTAACTATAGTGGTGTAGCTTCTATAAAGATCAAAGAAATTAATTACATTTCTGACTTTTCTCTAACTGTTAATCCAGCTAAATTAAATGCTACTTTTGAATTGACTTCTAGTGAAGAGTCCCTGCCTTATAAAGGAATTTCTAAAGCTGAAATTCTTGGACCTAAGGAAAGAATTTTCAATGAAAATATTTTTGTTTCAATTGGCAATATTGAAACTTATGGTTTTAAAATCGATGAGAAAATCAATAAACTTAGAATCAATGGTGTTGAAGCAAAGTTAATTGACAATACTATTATTGCGGCAAGATTGAAACTCAATATTAATGAGGTTTTGGAGTCATTGCCAATAGTTCTGGAAATTGAAGTTGATAATCAGACGGTGACTAAAGAAGTCGGAGTTATACACTTCTTTGAAAATTTAAATTAACCGTAAATAGGCGGTAGAGTTTAATGTGATATTTCATATGGACTCGACTACATTTGCTTGGAGCAAATTAAGCTCGTCTTGAAATACGCTTCGCGACCGAAAAATATTCTTAAATGCTTTAAATTTGCGAACTTCGCGACTCGCAAATTTGCTTACCAAGCTCATTTACCTCATCTCATATTTATATCAAAATTAAACTCTACCGCCTATTTACGGTTAAAGAATAAATATATATTGAAATAATGAATTAAGCTGCTACTGGTAGCTTAGATCCCACTTGAACTGCAAGATCACAAAGTCTGTTTGAATAACCGTACTCATTGTCGTACCAAGAAACTACTTTCGCTTGGTTCTCACCAAGAGTCATAGTCATGCTTGCATCAATGATTGATGAGTGTGCATCGCCAGTGAAGTCGATTGATACAACTGCATCTTCAGTGTAGTCAAGGATACCTTTGAGTTTGCCTTGAGATGCTTCTTTAAGAGCAGCATTGATAGCTTCTTTAGTTACTTTGTTTTTGAAAGTGAATACTACGTCAACAACAGAAACGTTAGGAGTTGGTACGCGCATTGCATAACCATTAAGTTTGCCATTTAAATGAGGTAATACTAAACCGATAGCTTTAGCAGCACCAGTAGTAGTAGGAATCATAGATAGAGCTGCAGCTCTTGATCTTCTTGGATCGCTGTGAGCGTTGTCAAGAAGTCTTTGGTCTGAAGTGTAAGAGTGAATAGTAGTCATGAAACCAGTTTCAACTCCGAACTTATCATCCAGAACTTTAGTTAAAGGAGCTAAGCAGTTAGTAGTGCAGCTCGCGTTAGAAATGATGTGGTGCTTAGCTGGATCATAGCTTTCACAGTTAACACCTTTAACGATAGTAATATCTTCGTTTGAAGCAGGCGCAGAAATAAGAACTTTCTTAGCACCAGCAGTGATGTGAGCTTTAGCTTTGTTTGCATCAGTGAATACACCTGAGCACTCAAGAACTATATCTACTCCAAGTTTGTCCCAGCCAATGTTTGCAGGATCTTTCTCTTTTAAAAATGGTGTCTTTTTGCCATCAATAGTGATTGAATCAGCGCTAGATTCAACAGTACCTTTGTAGCGACCTAGAATACTATCGTATTTAATTAGGTGAGCTGAAATTACTGGATCAGAAACAGGGTCGTTAATTGCAACTACTTCTAGAGTGTTTGCGAAGTTCTCAT
Organism: uncultured Gammaproteobacteria bacterium; assembly: GCA_964517685.1. Taxonomy (GTDB): domain Bacteria; phylum Cyanobacteriota; class Vampirovibrionia; order LMEP-6097; family LMEP-6097; genus CAYQSL01. The sequence goes on from CAZFCF010000001.1 coordinate 174,220, forward strand.
TTAGTGTTCTGAAAACGTTTCTACCAATTCTACCGAAACCATTAATACCAACTTTAATCTTAGACATGAGGCTGATTATAACAATATTAGTTTCTTATTAGAAGCTGGAAAATTATTCTTATCATATTTTTTTAAGTATTTTGTGTCATTGCGAGCCATCGAAGATGGCGTGGCAATCCAGTTAGCAAGTAGATTCTGGCAATCTGGATCGCCACAGCTGCTACGCAGCTTCGCGATGACGGCGTTTGTTCTGTTAATATGGAATCTTATGACCCCTTCTGGTCTAAAAACCTGGTTACCATCTGATGTTCGCAAGCAAGAATATCTTAGTAGCACGCTGGTTAATTTATATGAGAGTTTTGGTTATGAACCCATAGTTATTCCTACTATTGTGGATTTATCCGTTGTTGAAAAAGCTAACTCTAAATTTAGTGCCGATGTTTTTAAACTTCTCGATAGAGACGGTAAAACCCTTGCACTGCGAACTGAATTAACTCAACCTATCGCGAAGACCATAGCTCTACGTTCTGATGAAATTAAATTCCCAATTAAACTTTATTACAATTCAAATGTATTTAGATATAAAGGTATCGCTACTGATGATTCACGGGAGATTCAGCAAGTAGGTATTGAATACTTTGGTTCCAAAGAAAATCAAAATTTTTCCGATCATGAAGTTATTCACTTATTAATAGAATCAGCTCTAAAATTAGGTTTGAAAGATTTCAAAATCACTATCACTCATGCTGCAATTTGGAAAAGAGTTTTTGAGTTATGCGATCAAGAATCTTTGGGGCTAGGCTCTAAAGCTTATAACTTCCTCTTGGACGGTGATCTAGTTGCATTTAGAAAACTTGCTGAAAAAAATCCCCTATTGAAATTAATTCTAGAATCGGATGATATTAGTAAATTTGAAGCTGAATTGAAACTTGATTTATCTCTCTTAAAGTCGCTTCTAGAGAATAATCCAGAGTATTTAAGTTTTGATCCTCTGCAATGTCCTGATCTAAATCTTTATACTGGAATTCATTTTAGTCTTTACTGTGCTGGTGAAGGCAAGCTCATTGCTATGGGTGGTAGATATGATAATTTGTGTAAATCTTTTGGAGCGGATTTACCGGCAATAGGTTTTGCCTTCTACGTTCCAAGATTGCTGAAAATTTTACTTGAAAGAAATTTATTAGAAGAAAGTTCTGTGAAATTGAGTGTGCTAAAGCCAAGCGCTACTTGGAAAGAAACTTTAAATGAAATTAGAAAACTTATACACACAAGGAATAGAGTCTTTCTTAAAGACTAATGGTTGAGAAAATATGGTCGCTAAGAAAAAAATTAAAATTGCAATTTCAAAAGGTTCTTTACTCGTTGGAGCTATAGAGTTTCTTCAAGAAAAAAATGTTGAGATTCTTGGTTTGGAAAATAACCGGAAGTTGATTCTTGAAACTCGCTTGCCAAAAGGCTTTGGCTTTGATGAAATAGAAATTTTATTGGTGCGTGGGCATGATGTGCCTGTCTATGTAGATCATGGTGCTGCTGATTTAGGTATAGTTGGTAGTGATGTAATTCTGGATTCTAAGACCAATGTTATTCAGCTCAAAGACCTAGGTTATGGTCAATGCAAGCTTTGTGTCTGCGCACCTAAAGGTAAGTTTAAATCTTTGTCGGACTTGCCAAGTTACACCAGAGTCGCTACGACCTTCCCTATAATTAGTAAGAATTTTTTTGATGCGCAGGGTCTGGATGTGGAGATCATAAATCTCTATGGTTCAGTAGAACTCGGACCCCTTACTGGCTTAAGTGATGTCATTGTCGATTTAGTTGCCAGTGGTAAAACTTTAGAAGAAAATGGTCTTGAGATAATTCATGAGATTATACCTTGTACTGCAAGGTTGATTGCAAGCCAGGCTGCGTTTAAATTGTATAAACATGAATTGTTGAAATTTTAGCGGTTTTAGTTCTGCATATATGGTTATTTTTTAGTTGTTTATGAGTATAATTTACTCATGCAGAAAAAAACAAAACAGCCGAAAAGATTACAATTACAAATTCCTTTGGAGCTTTATAATGAGGCTAATACAAGGTCAGATGAACTTGGCTTTAATTCTATTAACCAAGTTATGAAATTAATGTTGCAAGGTTTTGTTAAAAAAGAAATTAGTTTTGGTTTTTTTAATACTACTGATACTAATTCAGCACCCTTTGTAGATTTAAATACTGAAAAAAGAATTGCTGAGAATGTTAAAGAGTATCGTGAAGGAAAGGTTTATCGGATTAATATGAAAAAAAATAGTTTAGAACAATTGAAAACGATACTAGATGAATAATGAATCCAAATACGATATTGAATTTTCTGAGCCCTTTAGAAAATCATTGAAAAAATTAATTAAGAGTCATCGTTTATCTCTTGATAAATTTAATAGAATTTTGTTAGTTCTTGCAGCTGATCCTTTTGCAAAAAATTTATTTACTCACAAAGTTAATACTAGAATTTTAGGTATTCGCTATAGTTCCAGAATTGATGGGGATTTGAGGCTAATATGGGAGCTTCAAGAAAAAAAACTTATTATACTTTTGCTTGATATTGGTGGACATTCTGGTGCTAAAAAGGTTTACAAATAAGATTTAAGATACTGGATGATAGAATTAAAGCACTATGGATAAAAAACAAAGATTATTACTAGATTTAAAAAACAAAACTGCGCTTAAAGTGATTGCAGGTATAAGAAATTTTGATTTAGCGAATGTTATGAAGATTGTCGGCGCTGCTGAACATATGGGCGCAACTTGCGTAGACATCTCTGCAAATGAAGCTATTGTTGAAGCGGCGGTTGCAAAAGCAAATCGTACAGCGATCTGTGTTTCAGCTGTTGATGTTGATGAACTTATTGCTGCTGAGAATTTAGGCGCAGATATGCTTGAGCTTGGTAACTATGAAGCTTTCTATGAAGATGGAATTTATTTCAGCGCTGAGCAAGTATTGATGCTGGCTACTGAGTTAATGACTAGAAAAAAATCCGCTTTGGTTTCGGTAACTATCCCAGGTCATTTAGATGTGGCTGCTCAAGTGGATTTAGCAGTTAAATTAGAAGAACTTGGTGTGGATTTAATCCAAACTGAAGGTGCAACTTTAGTTGAAGCTACAAGCCCATCTGCACTTGGTCAAATCGAGAAAGCAAGATTGACTTTAGCTAACACTATTGAGCTTGCTAAATCTCTTGAAAAAACTTTCATCATTACTGCATCTGCAATGACACCTGATACTGTGAAGCTTGCAATCGCTGCTGGTGCTCATGGTGTGGGTGTTGGTAAGTATGTAAACCGTTTGGAGTCTGAGATTGAGATCTGTGCTGCGATTGGACAATTACAAGAAAGCTTAGTAGGCAAATCACAATCTACTGTACTTAACTAATATTGATTAAAAAACTTGATAAATATATCCTTTCAGAGTTCTGGCTACCTCTAGTAGCCGGAGCTGGGATTATTACAGGTGTTTGGTTAGGGATTGATAAATTCAAAGATGTATTTAAACTTTTGGCTAAATCAGGCGCGCCGATTGCTACTGGTGTAGTGGTTTTGGGTTTAGAGATACCGCATATTCTTTCTATAACTTTACCGATTAGCATTTTGCTTGCGACATTTCTTACGTTCCAGAAACTTTCATCGCAATCAGAAATTATTGCAATTCGCGCTGCAGGTGTGAGTTTCACGCGATTGATGCGACCGGTAATTTTTCTTGGACTTATAGGGGCGGCACTAAGTTTCTTTTTGAGCGAGTTTGTGGTACCGATCACGACTCCTTTTGCTAAGAAAATTTATACTCTCGCGCTTTACAAAGACCCCATCTCTACTAAAGGTGTTGCCGGTTTTAGTTATTTCGAGAGAGATTCAGATGATGCGATTAGAAGAATTTTCTATGTGAAAACTTTTAAAAAAACTAAGCTCTCAGATATTTTGATTTTGGATTTTTCTAAAAACAATACTTCAATGATTCATACTGCTCAAACTGGTAAGTGGGATCCTGAGCAAGGTGGTTGGGTTCTCTATGATGGTATGAGTAGCTATATTAAATTAGCGGATCAAAAGAAAAGAAAGAAAGATATGCTTGAGGGTAAAATGTCAGGTGAAAGCCATTTGGTGACTACATTCCAGAAGACCTTTATTCCAAGTAGCCTGAATCCAAATGAGATTTTGAATAACATTAATAATGTACGTGATATGAATTTCTTGGAGCTGAGACATTATATCGGTGTCCATGAGAAAGGAAGAATTATTACCGATAAACTTGATGAGTTTAAAACCAAGTACTTTAATAAATACGCTTATCCGTTTTCTTGTTTAATGCTTGCGGTAATTGGTGCGTGTCTGGGAATTACTGGACGTCGTCGTGCGATTAACTGGGGATATATTGTTATCGGTTTAGTTGTATTTGTGTTCTATATGTCTGAATCAATGTTTGATTCATTTGGTAGTTCTGGAAGAATAATGCCAGTGATTGCGGTTTGGTTGCCGAATCTGGTGCTTGCTGTGATTGCACTGTCTGCGTATTTATATCGCGCAAGAATTTAACTTATCTTGAAAAGTGAATTGTAAAGACGCGGCCCCAATTAACCGAAGCTTACTCCACCAGGACCGAAGTTATCTTCGTTTTCTGGAGCTAAGTCTAAACCTTTAATAGCATTGATTTGATTTTGCGCAACAATATCACTAAGGAAAGATTCACTTTGACCGGTGTCTGCTAATTTAAATGGATCACCATCAACATTACGTTCAATAAAATTTACAGCGGATGCATAGACTGCTTGACCTAACTCTCCAGCACTTGGTAATTTAAGATTTTTACCATCACTGGAAGTAAAAGTATCTGAAATTGGTTTTAAAAAATTACTTGAACTGGATAAAGCCGTACCTTTGATAGGACTTTTATTAGCTTTGAGTGAGGTATCTTTTTTTTCACCAGCAATAGTTCTAATGTCATAACCAGTGGTTATTTGTGATGCTGCAAAATTGTCGGGTATGCTTTCGCCAGCCATAAATTATCTTCTCAAATGAATTTACCTACAAAGTTATATTTACAAAGCAAGGTTAAGTTTGGGTTAAGTGTCATTCTGAGGAGCGAAGCGACGTGAGAATCCAGTCTTTAGTAAGTGGATTGCTTCGCTATGCTCGCAATGACGCAGAAATAACTGAAAGTCCACCAAGATATGGTCTCAAAACCTCAGGCACAGTCACAGAGCCATCTTCATTCTGGTAGTTTTCTAAAATAGCAGCCACAGTTCTACCCACTGCAAGACCTGAGCCGTTAATGGTGTGAACTAATTCTGCTTTAGCTCCTGCATCACGTTTGAAACGGATTTGGGCACGGCGTGATTGAAAATCTAGAAAGTTACTGCAACTTGAAATCTCTCTGTATTTGTTTTGACCTGGGAACCAAACCTCTAAGTCATAGCATTTGCTGGTACTAAAACTCATGTCGCCAGTGCAAAGTAACATTTTACGATAAGGCAATCCAAGCGCTTGAAGAATTGATTCAGCATCTTTAGTAAGCTGCTCGTGAAGTACTTCACTTTCTTCAGGGCGGCAGATCTTCACGAGCTCAACTTTATTGAATTGATGTTGGCGAATAATGCCGCGTGTATCTTTAGATGCGGCACCAGCCTCTGCTCTAAAGCATGGTGTATATGCACAAAAGTTTAGAGGCAAAACTGCATTGTCTAAAATTTCATCGCGATGAATATTGGTCAAAGGTACTTCTGCAGTAGGAATAAGATATAAATCTTCTTCTTGAACTCTGAAGAGATCTTCTTCGAATTTTGGTAATTGCCCAGTGCCATGTAAAGATGCTGAGTTAGCAAGAAAAGGTGGAAGCATTTCTTTGTAACCATTTTTGCTAGCTTGGTCTAGCATGAAATTAATTAAAGCTCTTTCAAGTTTTGCACCAACTCCTTGTACTAAAGTAAATCTACTTTTGGCAATTTTTACACCACGTTCAAAATCAAAAATCCCTAAAGCTAAACCGATCTCATCATGATCCTTTGCGGTGAAATTGAAAACTCTTGGTGTGTCATGTTTGTAAATTTCTTGATTATCATTTTCATCTTTGCCTTGTGGCACAGACTCTTGTGGTGCATTTGGAAGGTCTAATAAGATTGCCATTTGCCTAGAATGGAGTTCTGGTTCTTTATCGGCAATAGCTTTGAGAGAATTTTTGATTTGATTTAATTCTTCGATTTCGGCATCGGCATTTTCGCCTTTGGATTTTTTCATGCCGACAGTTTTAGAAAGTTGATTGCGGCTTGCCTCTAGTTTTTCTTTTTCTTGAAGTGCGAGGCGGTGTTCTTCGTCGATTTTGATCAGTTCATCAATAAGAGGTGCCCATAAGGAATTTCTTCTACTAAGTAATTCTTTGATTTTATTGGGCTCTTTTCTTATAAGTTTGAGATCTAACATAATGATGGACTTTAATTGGAAAATCTGTTACGAAAGCTTAGCTTGAGTTAAAACAGATTTCTCAAAAAGCTCTAAAACCGAAGGTTTTAGCAGAGTCGCCTGAAAGGGATTTACTCCCTTTCGTGCGACTCTATTATAAACTAAATTTATGCCTCGTGTTTATAGGTTTTTTTTGAATGCTGAAGATAGTCTCTCTGGGACAGAAGTCTTAATCAAAAACAAAGATTTATTACAGCAAATGACCAAAGTTTTGAGACTTAAAAGTGACTCTCCTGAAATCATTGAATTCCTTGATGGTTCAGGTAAAGTACTAAGGTCTCGTTGTGAGGAGGTTTCTTCTAAAGAGGCGCGATTTATTGTTACTGAAAAATATTTATCGCAAAGAGAATTGCAAACGAAAATTATTTTCTTGGTGCCGGTAATCAAACTTGAAGCTTTTGAATTTATGCTGCGTAAGTTAACTGAACTAGGTGTGCAAAGCTTTATACCTATTGCTTTTGAGCGTAGTCAAAAACAAAATATCTCTGCAATTAATTCAGCGAAAAATAAACTGCGCTTGAATAAAATTATGCAAGAAGCTGTAGAACAGTGTGAAGGTGCGATTTTGCCGGTACTTTGTGAAACTATTAGCAGTGATAGGATTCCTTTACTCTTTAATAGAGCTGGTGGTTTGAGAATTTTTGCTTCTGAGAAACTTGCAGATGGAGTTGAACAAGATTTAGAATTGAAGTTTGAATTAATTAGGGAATGTGCCGAAGCAAAAAAAATATTTCTGCTGGTAGGTCCTGAAGGTGGTTTGACTGATAAAGAAATTTCTCTACTTAAGCAGTTTAAATTTAAAGATATTGGGCTGGGTAAGAGATTTCTCAAGGCTGAGACTGCAGCTATTAGCTTGTTTGCAAGCCTAAATATTTAAATGAATTGCCACGCCACTTCGTGGCTCGCAATGACGACTCTTGTTCAGGGCTCAGGATGACGACCGAACCTTAAAATTATTTAATAAAACCTAGGCAAAAAAGACTAGTCCTTTAAACCTAGCTTAACCAAAGCAACCAATAAGAGATACACGTAAGCAAGAATTAAACCTAAACTCTGGGAGGGGTGGAGGCTATATTCTTAAAAATTTAGACTTTGTTGTGCTAGCAAAGCTGAGTCACAACAGGGTCTAAAAAATACTAAATACCGGGGGAATGGAATGAGTAGAAAAGAGTTTCAAGTAGGCGACTACTTAGAGCCGAACGTGCTATTGGAGAGGTTTTTAACCGACTGCCAGGTGATTTCGGAAAATATGGGTGGTGATGACTACACCTTCTCATATGTTGCAGATACAATTGCTGCAATTTATTACCACAGAGAGTTTGCATCCTGTGAAGAATTTTTACGCGAGAATACAGAACATTTAGATGAAGACAGAACCGAATGGGTCAAGTATATGTGGCGTACTCTTGATACTATGACTGACGCTCAGCGTGCAGAAGTAGTGATTGAGTCACTGGCACAAATACCAGTTAACATCTAACTTTGTATTTTTGAGTAATTCCTTAGAAGATCGATAACAATTGCTTTCAGCTCTTCGAAGTTAGATGATGGAGAATCTAAATCCATGTTAAAGCCCGCAGCTCTAGCATGACCTCCACCATTGAGTTTGCTGGCGACAAGAGAGCAGTCGATTTCACTAATAGCACTCCGTAAGCTGCCTTTGTATGCCTTAGGACGTAAGCCTTCACGAAGATAAATGCACATATCAATATCTTTTATGCGCATAATGTGATCGACAATCTCGTCAGTGTCCTCATCTCTAGCTTGAAGAGCATCAAGGCAAGATCTTGATGTCGTTGTATAAGCCACTTTCAGATTAGGTTTGGAGGGAATATCCGTGTCTATTGTTAATAAATCCATGTTGTCCAGAGCATCACCAATGACTTTGATTGCCCTAAATGGGACTTGATTAAAAAGATTGTTGAAAAGTAAATTGGGATCCGCTCCTTGGTTTACTAATTCACTAGCCCAGGTGAAGACCTTGCTGTTTGTATTACTATGCCTGAACCCTCCGGTATCTGTTAGTAGGGTGATGTAATACAGACTTGCAAGGTCTTTATCCGTTTGTATATTCTTTAAATCGTTTGCCATCTCTTTCACTACTTGACCTGTACAAGTAGCTTCAGCATCAACCCAATTAAGATCACCATATAAAGGATTAGAAAGATGATGATCGATGTTACATTTAGTTTTTGCTTTTTGCCAGATCTTGCCTGCTGAGCCCAATCTATTAACAGAGCCGCAATCAAGACTAAAACTTAAATCATATTCAGGAAGAGTATGTTGTAGATCAACTTCTTTCATAGAGCATAGAACTTTTTCTTGATCAGGAAAAAATCTATAAATTTCTGGCACTTCATCGTGCATAATGCGATCAACTCTTTGGACACCAGCTTGCTCTAAAACTTTAGCTATAGCGAGCATTGAACCGAGAGTATCGCCATCTGGATTTAGATGCGCAACGACTACTGCAGTCTTAGCTTCAAGGATTTTGGCGATAATTTCTTTTGATTGTATGGAGGTGGGCATTAGTTTTATTCTAGCAGCCGCGTATCTATTCAGAATTATTCAACAGTTCGGACACATTCAGTCCGTGCGGTCTCGGGTTTTAAATTTTACCCTCGACCGTACTCCCTCATTGGTGCGCCGCTCCGCTTTGCAACGTCCTCACTTGATTGAATAATTGCTGAATAGACACTTTGGTTATAATTGTTCTGTGAGCGACAATTTGGAAGAATTTAATAAGACTATTAATGAGATTAGAGATCCAGAGCATGGTTGTGTCTGGAATCTCAGCCAAACTCACAGTTCACTTAAACGTTACTTATTAGAAGAGCTTTATGAAACATTAGAAGCTATTGATGAGCTTGAAGAAACTAAAAACTATGATGCTCTTAAAGAAGAGCTTGGTGATTTACTTTTACAAATAGTTTTGCATTCTAAACTCGCTGAAGAAAAAGGCAAATTTAGTTTAGACGATGTTATTGATGGCATTAACAAAAAGATGATTAAACGTCATCCACATGTTTTTAAGAGAGCCGAATCTGGTGGAGCTGCTACTGTCTCGGAAGTGGATAATCACTGGGATAAAGAAAAAGCTAAAGAGAAAGAAAGTCGCGAGTCGTTCTTCGAAGGAATCCCTCTGGAGATGCCGGCTTTAGCGCGCGCTTGGAAAATTTCTAAGAAGGCTGTGAAAGAAAGTTTCGAGTGGGATGAAGAGAAAAAACTTTGGGGACAATTAGATTCTGAGATTAAAGAGTTTCTTGAAGTTACCGAGAACTATGAAAAGCAAACAGGGATTGATCTTTATAAAGATGGTTTCCAGGATGAAAAAGTAAAACGTGAAGCAGAATTAGAGCTTGGAGATATTTTATTTACTATAGTAAATGTGGCACGCTGGTACAAGATTGATCCTGAAGAAGCTTTAAGACAGACTAATAACAAATTTATTAAGCGCTTTGAAGTGATGGTAAAGATCTGTAAATCACGAGGCAAAACATTAAAAGACTATAGCGTTTCTGAGCTGGAAGCCTTGTGGCAAGAGGCAAAGCTGTCATTGCGAGCGTAGCGAAACGTCATTGCGAGGAGCCGGAGGCGACGTGGCAATCCCATCAAGGCTTGCTCAGGGGGATTGCTTCGTCGTTCCACTCCTCGCAATGACGTCTTGTGATATATTAAAACTTGTATATGGTTAAACATTACTTGAGTATTAATGATGTCAGCAAAGAAGAGCTTTTGGAGCTTTTGGATTCGGCTGCTGAACTGAAAAGAGATCTTAAAGCTGGCAAAGATCAATCACATTTATTGAAGAGTAAAACACTTGGAATGATTTTTGAAAAACCAAGTTTGAGAACTCGTATTAGTTTTGAAGTTGGAATATTTCAGCTAGGTGGACAAGGTATCAACTTGACTGCTGATGAAATTAGAATTGGTGCGCGTGAGACCAGAGCGGATATTGCTAAAGTTATGTCGCAATATATGGATGGTTTGATGATCAGAACTTTTGGACAAGAGGTTCTTGAAGAGACTGCTCAATATGCAACAGTACCTGTGATCAATGGTCTAAGTGATCTTGAGCATCCATGTCAGACGCTTGCAGATCTATTAACTATACGCGAGCACTTCGGTTCTTTTGATGGACTTAAAATTGCTTATATCGGCGATGGCAATAATACAGTGCGCAGTTTGATGCTTGCTTGTACTAAGCTTGGTATTAAGATACATGTCGCATCGCCATTGGGTTATGAGCCAGCTAAATCTTATCAATCTGAGTATACGACTGTTACTCATGGTGTGGGTGAAGCTGCACAGAATGCAGATGTAATTTATACAGATGTTTGGTCTAGTATGGGTCAAGAAAAAGAAGCGCAGAAACGTAAATTAGCTTTTGCTGGTTACCAAATCAACAAGCCGCTTCTAGAAGAGTTTGCAAAGAAAACTGCAATCGTACTTCATTGTTTACCTGCACACAGAGGCGAAGAAGTTACTGCTGAAGTACTGGATAGACACGAAAAAACTATTCTCAGCCAAGCTGAAAACCGCTTGCATACTGAGAAGGCGATATTGCTTAAGTTGATGGGTTAAGCTCCTTGTCATTCCTACGCCCTCGAAGAGGGCATAGAATCCATTTACTATAGAGCTTCTGGTTTATGACATACCACTTCAAACCTTATCATCCAATAGAAAATAGCTCGCGCGAAGACTATCTGCAAGAGCTAAGAGAGAATCAGCTTGACCAAGGAATTTTTGTAGTTCAAGAAAAAGTTCATGGTGGCAATTTAGTTTTTATTACTGATGGCAAAGAAATTCGCTGCGCGAAGAGAACAGGTTTACTGGATGATAATGAAAGGTTCTACAACTTTCAGAAAGTAAGAGATCGCTATCGTGAAAAAATACTTGCAGCTTATAAGCGAGTTAAAGAGTTATATCCAGAGATGGATGAGTTATATATTTTCGGTGAAATCTTTGGTGGACAGTATCCACATCCCCAAGTGCCTAAAGTGGAGTCAGCGATTAAGTTACAACAAGGTGTATTTTATTCTCCTGATAATGATTTTTATGCATTTGATTTGCGAGTCTATAACAAAAGCTATTTGGATTTGGATCTCTCGACAAAGATTTTTGCAGAGCTGGGATTTATTCATGCTGAAATTCTTTTTCAAGGTTCGCTTGAAGAGTGCCTGGCTTATCCAAATGAATTTGAATCTAAGATTCCTGAGTATTTGGGTTTACCTTTAATCCCAGGCAATATTGCTGAAGGCGTAGTCATTAAGCCGCTTAGCGCGAAGTTTCTGCCAAGTAAAGAGAGGGTCATACTCAAGAATAAAAATCCAAAGTACGAAGAGAAAATTATCAAGAAACATAAAATTAAAAAACCTAGACCGAAGATATCGGATGCTGTAACTGATCTACGCCAAGAAACTTTGGCATATATCAATGAAAATCGTTTGAAATCTGTAACGAGCAAAATTGCTGAAGTTAATTTATCAGAGATCAAAAATGACCCTAAGCAAATTGGAAAATTCTTAGGACCCTTTGCGCAAGATGTTTTACAGGATTTCCTTAAAGACTTTGGGACTGAGTTTGAAGCTTTAGAAAAGGCTGATCAAAAACTTATTAAGCAGTTTGTTTCAGATGAGTGTATGAAGTTGTTGCGGAGAGTTTAGAAAGTACCTAATTTCGGTACTTTGTCCTATGAGAAAGTACCGTTTTGAGGTACTTTTGCACACCAGAATTTTTAGTAACTTACTACAAATCTGATTTTGTTGATTTGTAGTAAGTTGATAAACGTGAGCAACTTACTACAAATTGAATTTTATTGATTTGTAGTAAGAGGAAATCTGCACATTTTTTCAATAGAGTTACTTAAGCTATAATTTTGCTTGATGAAGCCAGCTTCACACAAAAGCAAATTAGAGCTAGAGTCATTCTTGACTAATGTGATATCCAAAATTGCACAAGATTTTATGCTTGATGAAGTTTTACTGTATGGCTCATATGCCAAAGGTACGGCTAATGCTGATAGTGATATTGATTTAGCTATCATCTCTCCTCAATTAACTAAGAAAAGTATTTATGCTAATAATAGATTTATTAAAACGCAAATTAAGCTCTATGAGCCTGGTCTGCAGCTTACATCTTTTCCTTCTGAGGTTTTCTATAATGAAACCTTTGTTGATCCTGGTTTCATACAGGAAATTAAACGCACTGGTAAACGAGTTTATAGTAAGGACAATGGTTTGGATTTGAGCTTGTTGTAAGCTGTCATTCAGAGCCCTCGAAGAGGGCGTAGGAATCTATTTACTATAGAGCTTTTGGTAGACTGGATTGCCACGTCGGGCTTCGCCCTCCTCGCAATGACGGCATTTGAACTTTAGTTATTCTGCATCGACTTTGCTGCATGAAGCAAAGCTGCTTCTTTAAGCTCGTCGTCTTTAAGTTGCTCGAAGCATTCAATTGCAACTGGGAATTTTTGTTTCACAAGTTGGATTGCAGCTTGCGCGTATTGTTGGATTTCCCATTGTGCTTCTTTCGGTGCGCGCAATGCATACCAATGCATAAAATTACGTAAGTTCACAGTAGTGATGAACTCTGTGTGGCTGCCAACAGGTAGCACACCGCGAGCTTGCTCTCTGCAAACTCCAAGTTCAATAAGTTTAGAATATGCATCAATAGTAGCTTTGCAAGCAGCTTCGTAGACTTCGTTTGCTTGACCTTGGTTGATGTTTGTAGCTTCTACGCTGGCTTGTTTGTTGCTTGCAGCTTGCTCGCGAAACTCTGTAGGTTTGTAAATCGTGTTGTCGAATTTGGTGTAACGTGCGCTGATCTCATTGAAAACCCAGCAACGGTGTTTCATCCATTGGCGCGCAATGTAGATAGGGCATTTAACACGGAACTTGAGAGCGTTCTGCTCAAAGGGGGTCCAGTGCTTGTGTTTAGCCAAAAATAAAATTAGTTTTTTGTCGCGATCTGAAAGTTCTTCTGCTTGAGTATTGTATGAAACTCTTGCGGCATTGACGATGCTCAGATCATCACCCATCACATCAACAAGTTCGATGTGTCCGAGTATGCCCAGGTCCGCAAAAAGTGGATTAGATTTATCGCCCGCTTCATTAGTGTTAGTTTGCGGGTTTTGTAGGTCTTGCGCGTCAGTTTTAGCCATGAATATTATTTTACTATAATTCGGGGCTTGTGGGAAAAGTGGCGTAAATTAAGGGCTTAATTCTTGAATTTATGAAACATTAGATTAGAGCTATTAACTTTAGAATCCTCTATCGGTTCTGATTCGGCTAATTTACTTTCAGCTTCTTTAATCTGAGACTTAATTAAATTCAGCCTCTCTTTGATTTTGCTTTTATTAGGTTTTGGTATAAAAAGATCTTGTGAAAAATTTTTATTCATAATTTATCTATTGCCTTTTAGTTCTGCATCAAAGAAATATTTAATAATATCTCTAATGAAACTCATTAAGTTAGGAGTCAAATTATAGTGCGACTGAACATATGATGTAGCACTAGTTTCCATAGCGTTAACTGCTGAATTAAATTGATTTTGTACTTGAGGACCTACTGTTTGTCCTGCTTCTCTTGCATCTAAAACAGTTCCTATTGTGCTATTAAGCTTAGCGAGGTTTGCTAAAGAAGATTGGCTCACTGCTTGTTTTGTGTAGTTATCGATTCCCTGAGCCGTATCACTTATAGTGAGATATTGTTCAGCCAAAGTATCTAAAGTAGCAAATCTGCTAATAGTACCATTACTTTCTAATGCTGACAGAGTTGAATTGAAGTTTACAGCAGCAGTTTCTGTATTCCAATTACTGTAACCTACTTGCGTCACTCCTAAACCAACATTTACAAGACCACTATTAATTATATTATTGACTTTGTCTTTGCCCTGAGCATAATAAATAAAAGCTTTTAAACCTTGTTGTTTAATTTCAGTGTCTGTAGATCTTAGAGCCTCTTCTATGGTCATAGTATTTGTTGAAAGAACTAATTCACTACTAGCACCGAATAAAGGTGTTCCTATATTAATATTTTCATCTAATATTGCTTTGGTTTGTCTAATTCCAGTTTTCTGATTTTTACTAAACTCATCCGTGCCATTAGTTTGATCAGGATCAAGATTTCCAATGTTTAATATAGTTTGATCTACACTGCTAATATACAAACCAGTAGGAATAGTAGACGAAAAAGTTTCAATATTTTCAATAGAAGTTGTATTAATTGCAGTCTTGCTGCTAACTCCTAAGAATCCTCTAACTCTGTTTTGCATTTGTGCTTTTTCAGCAGTTCCTAGTGTGGAAGATTGAATATCTGCTTCAAGTTTTGCTAAGCCATAAATTTGTAAACCTTCACTATCACTTTGAATTAAATTAAATGATGCAGGATCATTTGTTATTAAAGCTTTAATCAGATTATCTACTGGTGATAATGCAGCTTGATCAGCATTTGCAATTTTCTGTAGGCTTTGTCTAATTCCAGCAAAAGGAATAGTAGTTACTCCGTATGCTGTTTGGATTTGAGTTTGAATTTCTGTAGCTAAGTTATCAATAGAAGCTTTCTTGGAATTACTTAATGCTTCTAATGCTTGTTTATTAAATGTTGTAATAGTTTCAGTTGGATTAGTACTATTCCATTGAGTAGAAAAATCTTGAATTAAATGATTAGAAAGAGCCAAGGCTTGTTCACCTACTTTAACAATAGTTTGTTGTAATACTCCTGTTTGAACTGCTGGTTTATCAAAATGTTTTTTGATTTCAGCTTGAATCTTACCGGTATCATCTAAAATTTCAGGATCTCTTAGTATCTCGATCATTATTGCTTGTTGATTACTAGTTTCAGTCGCACTATCAGTATCATTAGCAATTAATTGTTGAATTTTTCTATCTTCTAAAATTGTATATGCTTCTAAGAAATATCCAACAGCACGATCTCTATCAGCACCACCTTTCACAAAATCTTCTAAAAATTCACCGAAAGTAAAAGTAAATAAATTAGTACCGCTTGCATAAGTACCAGTACCAAATACTCTATCTATAGTCGCTTGATCTCGAATTTCAATTCGTTCAAAATTTTCATCAGTGATTCCTAATCTAGTTTCAAGTCTTTCACTTAGTTCTATAGAAGTATCTTTTAGATTTCTTGCATCAATTCTATCGTTAGTAATTTTTGTTTTTAACTGAGTGATTTGAGGTCCAGTTAAACCAGGTATAGATGTTGCTCCTCCAATAATAGAATTTTCAAGTGCTTCTAATCCTGCCAAAATCGTAGAGTCATTAATGAGAGCAGCTTGTACGAATGATCCTGTAATGGGAGCATTGCCAAAATGGCTGATAATAGTTTCTGCTGCTGTTTCATCACCAGCTTTTGCTTTTTTGATTTGACCTGAACTAATTCCCAGATCTAGAATTATTTTAGCTGCTGCCTGATTCTTTCTACTTGAGTCCAATCCTGCAGCTGTAAAGTCTTTAATAATATCAATATGAGAAACACCAGAATCTTCTAGCCAAGAACTAATTAGTGACTTAGCTTCTTTACTAGTGTTATTCCGAGCCATTAAATCTTCTAATGCGCCAATAACAGCATTTGGTACATTACTCATACTCGTACCAAATATTGTTGAAAGGTCTGTTCTTGCTGTATTTAGTAAAGTTTTGATTTCTCTTGTGTTGTTTGCATTAGTAAGATTTACTAAGTTTCTTTGAGTCTCTGTAAGACCTGCAAGAGTAGATTCTTGTAATCTATTATTAAAAATTTGTCCACCAAGCATGTTTGGAAGTCCTGAACCATAAGAGTTAATTTGACGATTAATCCAATTATTTAACCAAATAAAAGTAGCTCTGCCTCTTGTAACTGTTGTAGGCGTTGGCACTACTACTGTTGGAGCTGCTGGATTAGGTAAAGGTTTGTTTAAGGCTGATGTTGCGCTTGAAAAATTCGGTGCTGTGAATGTGAATGCCATAGTCACTATATAAAGCAATGTATGACAGGTTTTTGATAGTTAATGAGGGATTGATTATGCCTAAAACTAACCTAGGATTATAATTTGCTTGATTTCAAAAGCCCAATCTCTCTAGATTGAAGGGTCGTTTGATCTTTAACTTTAATTATAGAATCTTCAAAATCTTCAGTATGAATTTCTTCTTCAAATTCTTTTCGAGCTTCTTCATTCTCTTTAAATAATCTGGTATTTTCTTCGGCTTCTTCAATTAAATTAGATAAATCTAGGGTCTGGTCGTGTAATCCTTTGATTATGCCTTTTAATTCTTTAGAGTCTGTTGCTTTATAAATTTTTATCAGCTCATCTTTTACAAAACTAAGATCAAGGTAGAAGTATAAATTTTTAACTAGTTCACCTTTGAGCCAATTAGATTTGGTTTTATTAATAGAATTGATAATGTACCAAGCATTCTCTTCATGCTTTTGTTGTTTCTCAATTGCTTTTAAATCATAATTTTTAGAAGCTAAGAAATTTTTATTCATCTATATTATTTTCCTTCCTTGAATTGTACTAAAAATTGTATAAGACTTTGAACCCAACTTTTAATAGCTGCTGCAAATCCTTGGAAATTATCAGTATCAGAGAAGCTAAAGTCCTCAATTATTGATTGTAATTGAGTATGAAGTTTCTCTGCACCCTGTGCATTTAAACCAAGTTCATCTAAATCATCTTTTAACTTAACTGACACAGATTTACTATTATTACGTAGAAGTAATAGTTCTTTCTTCCATGATTCTTCATATTTTTCATGCGTTGGATCAAGCATGATCTTCGAGATGCTTGTATTAGAATTAGAACCAATTTCTAGACCTCTAAAATACTGAGCTCTTTCTATATTGTTGTAAAGATCAGATACTCTCATAGTATGTGCTATACCTGAATTCAATACCACGTCAGTTAATTTAGTTTCAAAGAAATCTAAATTACTAGTTAATGCACTTTTTTCTTGTTGAACTATTGTTGACAATCTTTTTAATAAATCTAAGTAAGTTGTATTCTCATCTTTCAATAAAACTGCTAATTCTTTACTTTCAGATTCAGGGAAATCTTCTCTTGTCATTAATTCTAAGTTAGGATTCTCTTCTCTTAAAAGTTGCATCACTGTTCCAAATGCGTTAGTAAACTCTGATATTTTTGGAGCATATTTACCATCAGTAGCTTTATTTAGATTGGCTTGTGTAGTAATAGCATTTAACTGATCTACTATTTCTTTTTGTTTTGCAGGAGTTAATCCTAAACCTTTTAGAGCTGCATCATTAATTACAAACTCGTTATCCTTCTTATAAATTAAAAGATCAAGAGTTCTTTGAGTTTTAATATTAATCTCGTCTATTTTATTTTTTACGTCAGTTTTTAGAGGAGAATTATTTGAAAAGGCATCTAGCCTAGTAATAAAACCTGCAGTAAAAGCTGGATCTATGATTTGATCTAAAGGAATGCTTGCTTTTAATGGATTCCAATATTCATCATCTATTCTTTGAAGTTCAGGACCAATATTAGCTTTATGTAGTTCTACTTGAGTTTCTAGTCTTTGATACTCATCTCTTTTTTGACGTAATAAATTTAAGTAATGTTTTTTGATACCAGTAAAGTCTGAACCATAGTCAGGCTTTGATATTTCATCAAGATCTATATCTAACTCTCCATCTTCAGTAATTCCAAATAGAAGTTCAGCAAAATTTCTTTCGGCATCGTTTAATTTTTGAGATTCTATATTTCCTAATAATCTATCGAAGAATAGATTTAGTAATCCGCTACTTTCTGGTCCAAATGGAGAGCCAGCCACTTCTAGTGCATGACCAATCGCTATTTTACTTTTTTGGAATGCAACTTCCTTATCACTAGCTTCAGTAATTAGGTTTCTAATTTTTTGTCCTATCTTTTGTAAATTACCTGCATCTGGAGCCGTGAAAATATATTCATCAGTATTACCTCTAATTTGTTCTGGAGAACAAAAATCTCTATGGATTAAGGTTTCTGTTTTATGTTTGATACTAAGTTCTATACTATCTCTTTCTTTTTTTAGTGATTGAGCCTGTGCTTCTGTTACCTGAATACCTAAACTGGTTTCAAATAAAGCATTAACAAAATTTGTTCTAGCTTGATTTAAGCCTTCTTGTATTTGTCCTTCACCAAAATCTCTATTTTCAGCTTCAGAAGCTTCAATTAGTTTTTTTGCTAAAACAACAAGCTCGTCGCTTCTAAATTTGGGTGGAACATTAGATTCAAAAAAACCACCTAAAGCTCTTGTTAATTGGTTTACTTTATCTAAATCTAAATTTAAATCAGGATTATTAAGAAGACTACTAGGGTCTACAAGAAATTCATGAATACTTTTTTTAAAGAGTCCAGTCATCGCCTGACCTACTTGACCATGAAAATATCTATCTACTTGAGAGAGATATTCAGAGACTGCTTCTGATGTATTTTGGTTTTTATTTTTCTTGGTAATTTCTACTAAGAAATTTATAATAGCTGTATGCTTTCTTAATTTAGATTCTTGATCTTTTTCATCAGTAAAATTAGTTACGAGTTCTTTGATCATCTCAGGACAAGCTGTGCTTAAAAGTCCACCTCTTGTTGCAGCGTGATCTATTAATTTCGAAAGTATTTTTGCTGCTGTTTGAGGTAATTTTGACTCTGGTTTATATTTTTCAGTATTTTGTGTGATTTCAATTAATTTTTCAATTGCTGCTTTATTATTGAGGATTGCGGAATTATGGTTTATACGACCATTCGGGTGGGTAATATCTAGTAAAATTTCGTCTAACTGTGCCGCGAAGCTAACTTCATCAGGAGTCGTTCTTCCATCTGCTAATTTAAAGCCTATGTCTTTGCCTACAGTTGTTTCATTTGCTAAAGCATAAACAATATTGTTTGCTCTGACATGTAGAGGATTATCACTTGCATCAGTTGCGATTAATGCTGCAGTCGTAATTGCAACTGTTTTAGCAGCTGCTTTTGCGCCTCTATTTAAGGTGCTTATGCCCCTACTAAAGGTGTTTACAGTTGTATCATATAACCAAGACATTCTATATATATAAAGCGCAATCTGTATTACTTTTGACCATAAAAAAACACCGCCGGTTTTAATGGCGGTGTTTTTAATTTTGTATTTTATTTGTTGCTTAAGCTGCAGTTGTTGTCGCTGTTTCAGGAGCTTTCATCAGTCCAGTTAAGGTTGCTTTCAGAATCTTAGGCATTCCTGAAGAGTCATCTGAGTCTTGTTCTTCTTTCATTTTGTCAACTCTTTCCTGTAGGATTTTTACGTTGTCTTCATGATACAATCCAGTTGCTCTAAGAACGGCTCTAACACCTTCCTTGACACCTTTTTGGAGGTTCTCTAGAATTTTACTAACAAGAGATTTGTGTTCATGATCTCCAGTAGCTAAATCCCAAATATCGTCATTAGCTGCATTTCTTAGGTCGTTGTATTTCTCTACTTTCTTTTCAAGGTTTTCAATGTTATTAACATCTCCAGAAATACCTGATTGCTTATTACTCAAGAAGCTTTCAAGATCCTTAGATACTTTTTTGCCAAAGTCACTACTTAATAAATCAGTTAGTTGACTTTTAAGTCCAGAATCAGCAATTTTGTCAAAAGTTTTATTCTTTTGTGCTTGTTGAAGAGCTAATAATTTTTTAGATATCAATATCAAACGTTTAAATTGATTATTAGCTTTATCAAAATCATTAGTACCATCTTTACTTGGATCTAATAATGATTTCTCATTTTCACTAAACGTGATTTTAGTTTTCTCACTAATAGCAGCATTATTAACTAGAGCTATTAAAGCATCGTAATTTTCCTTAGTTGTTGCTTTGCCTAAACCTAGCGCTGATGCTACATCTTTTTCTTTTTTGTCTGCACCAGGTACAAACTTACCAATAGCTTCAGTTAAAGCTTTTTTGACTTTACTAAGAGCTGTCAATTTAGCTGATTCAACTTCATCTCCAGCTTGATTCGCAAGAGCTTCAATCTCATCTTTAGCAGCTTTTGCATAATCAGTGAACATTTCTGAAAACTCATCTTTAATATTGCCATCTTCATCAGTCATTGATTCTTTTAAACCATGCAAAATAGTTTTACTAATAGTAGAAGCTTTAGACATCATTGGAACTAAAACTAGTCTATTCACTTCTTCCATGAATTTTTTGTAGTCTTTAGCTTTTTGTTTAGCTTCTTTAGAGGTTTCGTCTAATTGCTTTTTCAAATTATTAGCAATATCTTTTCTATCTTTATCTACTACTAAATCCCAAGCTGGTTGTTTTTCTAGAACTTTAGCAAGTTTTACTTCAGTTGTATCGCTAGAATCATCAATTCCAACGATTTCTGTAGCACGCTTACGATTAGTATCTGCTTCTGCAGTTTTTGTTTCAGTAATTTTATCAAGGATAGCTTGAAGAACTTCATGTGGTTTAACTTCTGTCTTGCCATCAGCTGTTTTTACTACAATAGTTGTCTTACTTTTCCCGCTACCTGTTGTACCCCAAGTTGCTTTTTTATCAATAACACCTTTAGAGTTAATTGCACCAGATACTATTTTTATTTGTTCTTCATTTAAATCTTCTATTGCTAGACCTTTAAGTAAATCATTAATACTTACTGATACACTACCTTTATTAGTTTTATCACTTGCAACTTTTAGTTTCTCAACTACATCTTTTTGACTTATTTCTACAGCGTCGTCAAGTTTTGTTAATGCAAGTTTTGCGTTAGCAACTAAATCTTTATACCAAGCTTCTTTAAGAGCTGAATTATCTCCAATTAAGTCTTTAGATATACGAACAGTTCTAGGATTATCTCCACCTGATCTGCTGATTGCAGTTGTAAGTTCATTAGTTTTATTTTTTGCTTCAGTTACTTTAGCTTCTTCGACTCTAATTCTTGAGTGCTTTTGCAATATTAATTTGCCGATTTCTCTAGAGTTAGTTTCTACAGCCTCAGGTTCATCTGATTTAGTTAAATATGCTGCCTTGATCTTCGCCAAGAATTCATCAATAAACTCTCTGCCTTCACTGCCAAGAGCTTTTTCTATGCTCTTTGATTTTTTCTCCAAATCTTCTTGAAGTTTAGTTTCAACTTTATTGAAGATATCTTCTTTGAGAGTTTCTAAGGCTTTAATAGTCTCAGGATCAATATCAGAATCACCACCAAGTAAAGAAATATGTCTAGTTGTTAAAGCTAGAACTTTATTCTGAACGAATTGAGCAAGAGATTTTCCAAGCTTGCCTGAACTTCTAGAAAGTTTTGAAATAAAACCAGAATCAGATTTAATAAGCTTGTCTAATCCTTGTGAGTTAATTAGGTTAATCGTTCCCTGAACTGATTCAGTAGAATTGCCACCTAAAATAGATAGAACACTATTTAAATCAGAAAATTCAATGTTGTTTGATCCAGAGCCATATCTAACAGCTTCTTCAAGTAATGTTCTAGCACTGCTTTGAAGAGGTTTAAGCATCTCTTCTGAGTCTTCAGATCTGACACTTATGAGTTGGAATAAATTTGCAACTACAGGAGCAAGTTCAGGTTTATAAATAAGTGCCTTAGTTTTTGGACTTGAGTTTGATAAGTCGTCGCTAAGAGTAGCCATAAGTGCTTCAAATCTATTTTTTGCTTTAGAGCTAACAATTACATTTACTCCACCTGTTAATTCTTTTAAAGGGTCTTTTGCATCATCATCAGATTTTGGAACAATGGCAAAATCTTCTTTAGAATCAAGGATCTCTTCAACTTTTTTTATTTGCTCTTCTAATACTGAAGTAACTTCTTCTTTCTTCTGTGAGCCAGGTTTAGTCTCTCTATAACCTTTTAGCGCATCAGACTTTGAAATCTGTTTAGGAGTTTCCTGTTGATTTGCTGCATCCGCAAATAAAGGTTTCATTTCAAGTATTTTTCCAGGCATGTTATTTGTTTTCCTCTTTGATTAGCTATTACGCTGTTACTACTTATAAATACTCAGTCTAGTTAAATTTGATAATAAGTATTTAATAGTATGTGCATTACATATTAACAAGTTATATGTAAATACGTCAAGGGGTTAAGTAAATATTAATACAATTTTTTGATTAAGTATTTTTAATGTTCAAGGCTGTTTTGCCCTGTATTTAGGGCTGAAAATGAGAATTAGGTAATTTAACTAGGGGTTTTGGCTTGTTATTGTGTTGCGCAGGGGGATTGCTTCGCTTTGTTCGCAATGACTCCGCGTGTTTCGGACTGGATCCCTACGTCGCTTCGCTCCTCTGGATGACGGCACTTGTTTTAGGCTCGCAATGACGGCGACTGCCTCTGGATGACAGACGCGTTACCATCTAATTAGATGCAAGATACAACTGATCAAAGCACTAATATCAAATCTATTTATGGTCCGGTGCATTCGTGGCGCTCAGGGACTTCACTTGGAGTGGATATCATCGGCAATGTGAGCACTTGCAGTTTTAATTGTGTTTATTGCCAGCTCGGTAAGATCCAAAAAATTACTACTGAGATCAAAACTTATGTGCCCACTGAAAAAATTATTCAAGATCTCATAGAGATGGAAGCGGCTGGAGAGTTTAATTACAATGATCTTGATGTAATTACTTTTGCAGGGTCAGGTGAGCCGACACTTGCAGAGAACCTTGCTGAGGCTATTACAGCGATCCGTAAACTTTATCAAGCGCGCGAAAAGCAAGTGCCGATTTCTATTCTGACTAATGCAACGATGCTGAATGATTCGCAAGTGAGAGAGCGAGTTAAGCTTGCTGACTTGGTTTCATTGAAGCTCGATGCGGTGAATGATGAGATATTGAAAGCTATTAACCAACCAGCTCCTGGTGTAACGATGAGAACAATTATTGATGGTATAAAAATTTTGCGTAATGAAATTGATGATGTGGATAAGTTGCAGTTGCAGATTATGATTATGCCGAAGTATTTGGGCGCAGGGGGATTGCTTCGCTTCGCTCGCAATGACGGTGGTGATGATTCCGCTCCTCAGGATGACGGCTACCTAAACGACCTCGCTGCGCTAATCGCAGAAACCCAAGTTTCTAAAATTCAAATCAATACTCCGACTCGTCCTAAACCTGTTTCTAAGACTGGTGAGTATTGGATTGAGACTCGTGGTAATCACTATGGTCCGAATGAAGCGCAAGAAGTGAAGCCAGAATTTATTGAATTCAAAGAGCTACCTGTTATTAGTCAAGAAGAAGCTTTTAAGGTGGAAGATACCTTGCGAGAGGCTCTTGCTGGCAAGGTTTCAGGGCTTGAGATTGTTAATGTGTATAAGAGGTAGTTACAACGAACTTGCCTGAATAACTTCCTTGAATAAAGTTATAGCTTTCAAATTATTTTCCTCAAAAACAAAATTTCTAGTTCGCTCAATTAACTTCTCTGTCTTGAAAGATTCAAAGCGGCTCAGAATTTTTTCTTTTAGTTCAGTACCATTAGTGATTCCTAGTTTTTGTTCGAGAAATCTATAATTAGGTTTAGTGATATTTATCATATGGTAAATGTCGATTAAATCGCGTCCCATTTCTCTATCAAAGAAGGCATGAAGTTTCATTGAGAATAAAATATCTTTTGGTGGAGTGAGTATATTGGAAAGTATGCCAAACCTTTGTAATAAGTAAGGTTCTGATTGATAATCAAATCCTTGTTTCTCTGAATCAAACTTAATCATGATCACTTCATTTTTGTGGCTAGATAAATTTAAATCATAAAAGAGACCAGGAAATTTAATTTTGTAATGAAAGATAGTTTTGTTTTTCGAAGCTTCTAGTGTGACTTCATATCCAAGCAATTTCAATTGTTCAAGAACAAAATTTGCTTCGCTATAAAATTCATCATCTGATAAATCAAAATTATCAAAGTCAATATCTTCAGAAAATCTTGGACTATTGTAAATTATTCGAATTGCTGTGCCGCCAATGAAACTCAGTTTAGGAGCGATTTTGGAGTTGTAAACTATTTCTAGAATTTTACATTGTAAATATTCACGTAAAATTGATTTACTTTTATCACGCAAATGCGGTGGGTAATTTTCTATGATTGCTTCTAAATTAAACATATTTGATCCATTTCAAGAATTTTTCAACTCTTGCTTCCAAGCTTTTATTTTCAAACTTGGCTAAGTATATTTTTAGTTTATCTAAATTACAGGCTCTGAAAAATTCTTCAGGCGAAACACGTAGTTGCACGTAGTCATCCTCTGTCTCTAGTCCTGAATCAAAGTAGAGAAAATCTAATACGGCTTTTTCTAAATCAGCTATGTAATAACAGAAGTTTAAGTGCTTGCACTGTGTATAGCCAAAAAATAATTCTGGTTTGACGTGTCTATAAGAGAATCTGCCGACATCTGTGCTGAAATTCCTAGTTTGTCTTGAACTTATTGAAGTATGTTGATAAACAGCTTCAGGTATTAAGTTGTAATACCGGAGTGCATAATAGGTTGAAATATAAGATGGTTTATAAATTTGATTTGCAATATGGCAGCAAACATCTTCATTTAATTCTTGATCAGCAAAAATATAATAACCTTTGATGATTTTCTTCAAATAGCCTTTTTTTTGCCAATCACCGAGGCGATTAATATTAAAATCAGGATCAACTAAACGAATTTGATTCTGAGTAAGCACAATAAACTTTTTGAACTTCTGTTTAAAATCGACAAATTTCATATTATATACTCACGAAAAAACGGTACTATATGATATATTTTACCACTTTCTGGGGTTTTATTTCCGAAAGGTGGTATTTTTGTTGTCTATAAGAAATAGAATAAATGCATTTTTACCCCATAATCAATTTAAATCTTGGCGAGACTGTATTGAGCTTTCAAGATACGCAGTCACTCTACCAAAATATCATTGAGGTATTTCTTGAGTATAAAGAGTCACACGAAAATTCTGCTATCAAGAAGCTGGAATTTAGCTTTGCTTCGTCACAGATCTTTGATCATATGGATTTGATTCTGGAAGCAGTTAATAATCATCCTGATAAGTTTTGTTTTGGGAGTTTGGTGGACTTTCGTCATTGCGAGGAGCGTAGCGACGTGGCAATCCAGTACTTCGCCCCAGCCTTCGATGATGAAATTTATAATTACCTTAGTCCAAACTCAACCATTGACTATATTCCAGGAATTTTCTGTGAAGAAGATTTTGCCGAATTAGAATCTAAAAATTTAGCTCTAAGTAAAATAAAAATATTTCCTATTGAAGCCAGAGATCCAATGAGCTTCCTGAGATCTTTACAAGCACCATATCCAGAACTTAAACAAGCAAATATTCTGAAAAGAATTTTTACCGTAGATGATGAGCTTGCTAAGAAATATAATCTCTATGAGAAATCAAAAACTAATTCTTCAATCACTACTATTGAAACTCCACGTGACTATCAAAGGATTCGCAAAGAATTCCTCGCAGATAAATCTTTGAAATTATTATTGAAGCCAAAAGAAATTCAGCTTGAGAATTTAGTGAAATTTATTAAAACATCTAATCCGGCTCTAAGTGTTATAGTTACTGGCTTTGGTAAGAATCTTGCTGATCTTAAACATCTTGAGCAAATTGGAGTTGATGCGATTGCTACAAGAGTCTTTAGGAATATAGTTTTAGATTTGCTTGCTGGTAGTATAAGTTTGGCGCAGGCTAAAAGTTTGATGTTTAGAGAATTGGAGTCTGTCATCCTGAGGAGCGAAGTAGATAAGTCGTCATTGCGAGGAACGGAGTGACGAAGCAATCCCCCTGCGCAAAGGCATTGCCACGCCGCTTCGCGGCTCGCAATGACATCATATTATGAATTCAAATTTTATAAACATAGTTCTCTACCAACCCGAGATCCCGCAGAACAGTGGCAACATCGCCAGAATGTGCGTGGCAAATGATCTTAAGCTGCATTGGATTAAACCAATGGGTTTTGAAATCAGCGATAAATATCTTAAACGCTCGGCTTTAGATTATTGGGAATTTCTTGATTATCAAGTCTATGAAAGTTGGCAGGAATTTATCCAAGGAAAGGATCTCAGTAAAGTTTGGTTCTTAACAACTAAATCTACTAAAACTTTTTGGGATGTGAAATTTTCCCAAGGTGACTATTTGGTTTTTGGTCCAGAGACTAAAGGCTTACCGATGGAACTGATGCAAACTAATTGGGATAATGCAATTACTGTACCCATGAGTTCTGAAAATTCGCGTAGCTTGAATTTAGCTAGTACGGTACAAACCGTTTACTATGAGGCTTTTAGGCAGTTAAAAGATTAGCCATGTGCTCCAGCATAAGCTCTAGATTTAAGATTTAAGAATCCACTTCTTTTATCAATAACATTTGCTTTTAAATCCCACTCTTCTTTAAGTGATAAGATTTTTTTATCAGACTCTGTTCTTTCTTCTTCTGTTTTACTTGCCACATCAAAAAGTCTTTGAATCGTGCCCCCTAGGAGAGCTTGCATTGTATTGTAAAAATTTGGATTGTTATGACCACCATAATTATGAGCAACTTCATGAGCTTGTACTTCTAATATTGCAGCCAATGGTCCATCAAATAAAGATTTATGTAAACCAATTCCTTTACCTTGGAAATTAACTCCTTTAGCACCATTACCTGTAAAAATAAATACCGGTGTATCTATTTTTACATCAGTAGCTTCATGAAGAAAGTTTTTTAGAATTTCCAATTGTACTAGGTGCCTATGTTCTGGATTATCAACGATTTTAAAATTTTTGATTTGGTGTTCTTTGCCACTTTGTGCTGCTTCGATTTTTTGTTTTAATTTTGCTAAAGCTTTATCTTTCTCTGATACTTGGACTGTGTCAGTTTCAATTCCATGTGAATTAAATTTCTCAACAAAAGTTGCTATATCATCGCCTTTAGTATATTCAGCATCTTTCGGAGCATCACCATAAGTCTTTACTTGAGACCATCTCGTGAATTCATCCTGATCAGAGGTATCTTTTCTCTCAGTAGGTAAGTTTTCTGTAAAGCCTGCAATTTCTTTTTCTAATTTGCTAGTATCAATTCTTTTTAATCTTTTTGCTAAATCATATGCAAGTTCTATAGTGGTATTTTTAAGTTTTTCTGTTTCATTGACAAGTTTAGTTCCTTTCTTTAATAGTGACTGACCAACTTCTATAACTTCATCTTGTAATTTATGTTCAGCTTCGCTTAAAGTTTTATTTCCAGTTGTTATTAATTTTGCAATTCCTTTTGCGCCTTCAGTAACAATGTTAGCTATTAAAATTTGGGGATGAGGTAATGATGACGTAGTTGTTTTGTCTTTAATTTTAGTACTGTTGCTGACAGCAATTTCAGGATCTATCTTTGCTTTTATAACAGGCTTGCTAGCCACATTACTAGTAAGCAAATTATCCATAAAGCTAAACCATAGTACAGCAGTAGTTGCTGCTGTTAAGCCTATAAGACTTGTAGTTACTAGTGCTAGTTTGCTTTTCTTTGCAGGGATGGGCTTTACTACTATTGTGGAATTTACCTTAAAATCCTCTTGTTTATTAAGTTCTGGTGTTGGATCGTTTGATACTGAAATATTCTTAGCTGCTTCTGCTGCCATTCTTTCAGTTAAGGTTACTAAAGCTTCTTGAGCATTGGCAAATGCTACTAGAGGATCCGTGCCTCTTTGAATTTCTGCTAATGCATCTGCTATAGCTAGTTCGGCACCGTTCTTTACTGTTTTTTCTTTCACTTCGTTAGTTGGAGGATTATATTCAGGTTTCCAAATATTGTGTTCGTCAAAACTAAAAACTGTTTTGAAAATTTCCAAATCTTCATCATTGAGTTTAAAAGAGAATCTTTCTTCATTAGCTTTGGTATTTATAAATGGTATTATTCTAGTCATTAGGTTATTTTTTTTAGCTTCAGAATCATAATTAATATTAAAAGTTGCTAAATGTAGTTGAGCTATTAAGCTAGGATATTGTAATACTTTGTTTTCCAAGCCCCAGAAAATAAGATTTCTAATAGTCTGTATCCAAGTTTTTTGATTTAATAATTCATCGCCTATAATCTTACTGAAAAAAGGCTTCATCATTAAATTTGCTGCAATATTTTGATTGAAGATAAATTCTAATTCTCCATCTTTGCCTAGTTTTAATTCAACAGCACTGCTTCTAAGTTGATTTTGTAATTCAATAAAGAATCCTCTATGATCATTTGAAGAAATATCAAGAATTGTGTAATCAACTTCAATTCCTAGATTTTGCATGACTTCTTTAAAAGCAACATTAGCTGCTTTACTATTAGGTTGTCTATTGTGGACTTCAGAAATTAAATTAATTGGTTGTGGTTCTTGTACAATTATTGGTCTAGGTTTTTGGTAGAGTGGGACTCCTAATGCAGTAAAAAATTTAGGGCAAATTGTTTTTCCTTGGCGTTTTAATTCTGCTATTTCTTCATCTGAAATATACTCTGTAACATCGTTGTTTATTGCAATAAAGTCTTTCCCTGGAAAAAGTTCTTTAAGAGTATTTAAAGTAAATTTATTTGCGAAATCCCATTGTATGTCTTCAACTATTTGCTCCAATAAAATAAAAGCTCCATTTCTATTTCTATTAGAATCTGTTTCATCTCTATGTTGACTCCATATAGGAAAAGACTTTACTAGTTGTACTTTTCTGTCATTACTATTCATTGTTTTAGTAAGTTTTTCTATACATTTCTTGAAAGCATATTGGTTTAAGGGATTACGATCGGAATCATGGTGAAATTTTCCGCTAGCACCTAGTTCTAGAGTTACTCCCTCCGCACCTTTAAAAAAGCCTTCTTCTGGATTTACATTTGATAGATAACTCCAAGGTTGTCCTTGAATAAATAATTCACCTCTTGTTTTGAGGCTATCATGCCATTTAATTCTAAAATTACATGGTCTTTCTTGTGTAACACCATTTTTAGTTTTTTTCTCAATGCCTATATAATGATAGTCAGGGTTTTGTAGAGAAGGATGATCTTTATGAGGAGCCATGTCTTTAAGTTTTGCAAAGGTTTTGATAAATTCTTCGTTATCAGTCTCTATTACGTAAGAGCAAGTCCCAGCTTCATACTCATTTGAATTTAACTCTCTTAATTCTGATAATAAATAAGCTTCAGGAGGCTCAACTCCATGTTGAAGAAGAACTTTCTGAACTTCTTCTATTGGTGGTATACGATATGTGACGGACCAACCTTCACCAATAACAGTTAAATTATCAATGATCTTATGTTCTAATAAATCTCTAGAGCTTTCTTTTAAACCAATTCCTAAGCCACCTGCACTATTATTGTCATTTGCTTTACCCGTTGCAATTGCTGTTAGAGCTTGGAAACTAGGAAAAGCCCAATTGCCTTTTATAGTGAGTCTCGTTTTTTTATTTGAAGCCGGAGATAGAGTAACATCTACTCCATCAAGATTTTGTCCTTGAGGATTTTCATCTATCCAATTTTGAATTCCAATTTCTCTAACATACCAAGGTATTGGTTTATGTTTTTCTTCAGTCTCACTTCCTATTCTGCCTTTTTTGAGAGCTGTAACCGCAAATAAAGCTTCTACAGATACACCTGGATGTTTGATTGCATAATAAGTTCTAAATGCTTCCCCAGCCGAGACCTGTTTTAGCTTTTTACTATTTTGGCCAGATACTTCATTTGTTGGTGATAATAATGGTGGAAATTGCATTTGTATTAAATAGAATTCTTATTTATACAAAGACAAGAGTATTTAGGCTTTTATAGTAAATTACGCCGCTAAAATATCCATAGCTTTCTTCTCAAGTACAGCTCTAGGTGTTTCTATGCTATTGCCTCTGATGATTTGAACCAAAGCTTCTTTGAATAAGCTATTATTGCCGACTTTACTCATTTGATCTTTAATTGCATGAACATTGATTCCAAGTTGTTCAAGTTCAGTAACAATTTTATCGATTGGTATATCTGTAGCTAAATCTTGGAGTACCTGTAACATAGTTGTCGAGCTATCTACAACCTTGCCGAAACTGCTAGCAATTTTTTGAGCTGGAGTTTCTGAAGATCTTTTTTGAGCTTCAGCTAAAGCTATTTGCCTTCTTTCCGCAGCTTGCTCTTCATAAGCCTTTTCTTCACTTGCAGCTATTTCATTGCGATGTTTTTCATATTGTTTTTGTTGATAAACTTTCTCTTGATACATTTTTTCTATATAACGTTTTTCCTCAAGCTTAGCTAGGTAAGCTTCTTTTTTTGCTTTGCAAGAAGATGAACTGCCAAATAAATAGCGATATGTGTTTGAAAAGAAGTTGTAGATTGGCTTGAAAAAATAATTATTAATACCAGAAATAGTTTCACTAAAATTAGAAAACACTTTAGTCACACTCGGATGAGTTACCAGCTCAGTAAATGCTGTCATCGGACTAACTACGGCTTTTGCTCCCCATGCCATGCCTTGAGCAAGCCAGTTTGTTGCAGTCTTAATACCTGCTTCTATATTTGATTTGACGTCATTGCGAGCCATTGAAGATGGCGTGGCAATCCCTTCCTTAGATTCGGCTTTATCAATTTCAGTTGTCTCTTTGTTTGTGCCTAATAGTGCCGCTGCACCTTTAGCGACATCATCGATACTAAAACCTGTTGTTGCTTTAAGTACATCGCTTATAGTGGGAGTTGCTGTTGTGGTTTTTTGTTCACTAACAGTTTCAGTTTTAGTTGAATTAGTAAAACTATCTTTTGGTTCTTCAACCTTTACTTCTACAGGAGGATCTGTTAATTCTGTAGTTTCAGTTGACTGCGCAGATAAAGCATTGGCCGCCTCAACTACCCTAGTAGCGATACTTGGACCTTTAAGAATTATTTGGCTTAATAAATCTAAACTCATAGAAAATTTTCTAAATTCCTATATATAGAAGTGTCTTTTTGATAGGAATTTGATAGATTATAGGTGTAACTACTCATTAATCTTAACTATTCTGTGGATTAATTTATTAGAAGACGGGGGATTGCTTCGCTTCGCTCGCAATGACAATGGACCCCTTAACCGCTAAAACCCATACCGCAATCATTACCTTAGCTCAGGGACAGTTTTCATATTTAAATCGAGCTGCACAAAAATTACTTGGTTGGGATATTGTTGAACTGAATAAAAATATTTCTGCATTAGCAGGTTTAAGTCCAACATTAATTAACTTTGCAAAATTACTAAAAGAAATTTTTGCTGGCAAGTTTGACACAGATTTAAAAGATTCTAAATTTAAAAGATTTGAGATTAGTCTTGAAGGTCAGTATTTTAATTTATATCTCTCGAAGCCTAATATTGATGAACATTTGCTGGAACTAACTCCTATTGTTTATCAGGACATGAAGCAAACTACTCATGAATTGAAGCGCCCGATTCAAAACATCAAAACACTTACAGAGACCTTAATTATAGGTGCCAAGAATGATCCAGTTAAGTGTGATGAATATTTAACGAAGCTGAATTTTGAAGCTGACCGTCTCGGTACTTTAGTTAATGACATGCTCAGTTTAAGTCATATAGTAAATGGTGTAATTGATTTACATAAAGTGAGCTTGCCTCTCAAAGCTAGAGTAGATAAGGTTTTCGAGACATTAGAATCGCGTGCCAAAGAGAAAAATATTCACCTGGAGAATTTAGTCTCTAATGATTTTCATATAGCTGCTGATCAAAAATTACTAGATCATTTACTTTCTAACCTTGTCGATAATGCAATTAAATACAACAAGCCTGATGGCAAGGTTTTAGTCTCAGCTGATTTAAGTCACATTACTATCAGAGACACTGGCTTAGGGATAGCTGAAGAAGATCAAGCAAAAATCTTTGAGCAGTTCTATAGAATCAAAGACAGAGTTCATATTCAAGGAAATGGATTAGGACTTAACATTGTCAAAGGAATTATAGACCTACATGGCTGGCAAATTAATGTGAAATCTACTCTAGGTGAGGGTTCTGCTTTTGAGATTTCCCTATCGTCATCGTGAGGAGCCCTGTAAGGGCGACGTGACGATCCAGTTAAAAATACTCTGTGATAGCATTTAAGTGTGACTACAAACAGATTAACTGAACATTTAAAGCCGCAACAGCATCACTCTGTAAATAGAGTTTTTGATGTTTTTGATAAGCAATTAACTTGCAAACAAAAAACTGAAGCAAGAAGAATTACAGCAGCAGATCTTTTGCAACCAGTAGCTGAAATGAAATCACTAGAAGTTTTACGTTATTTGGAAGATATAGGACTAGCGCAAAAAATTCAAGAAGAGTTTTACTATATTACTGGTAAAAAGATTAAAGTCAATGAATTATTACTGTTTGATATGCATCGTATTGATGATAATAAGGACGTAGAATTATTAAAAGAAATCATCTCTAAAAAATTTAGAGATATCTATCAAGAAAGGCTTACCAATGGACCAATCTTAGATATAGAAACAATTAAGGCTATTGTTCAGTATTTAAAAATTGATGACTTTCAGTTTGATGATGAGGTTCATTTTGCAAACTTAAAATTTACTAGAAGGCGCTTAGCTAAATATCTTTCAAACTAAACAAGCTACAATAATCTCTGCAAGTAGTTCAGGCAATCGCTTTTCCGTAAGGAGGAGAGGAAAGTCCGGGCACCGCTAGAGCTTAGGTTGCTGGTTAATTGCCAGTGCGCGTGAGCGTGAGGACAGTGCCACAGAAAGATACCGCCAAGAAATTGGTAAGGGTGCAAAGGTGAGGTAAGAGCTCACCAGCAAGATCGAGAGGTCTTGGCTCGGTAAACCCCACTGAAGGTGCAAGGTAAAGGTATTTAAGTTTAGGATTAAAGCTGCTCGCTTCCCTAGATTTACCTGAATTCCGCTAGAGGCTAAGAGTAATCTTGGTCCCAGATAGATGATTGTTCATGATGCAAATCATTACAGAACCCGGCTTATAGGCTACTTGCAATTTTTATCAAAATACTATTTGAGCAAGCTTTGTAAGCAATGAGGTTTATATGGTAAACACTTGCTCAGTAACTGGAACTCTTAGAATAGGGAACGTCATCGATCCTAAGGAAAAATTTCAAAGAGATTTTAAATTATCTATTTCGCAAGCTTGGAAGGCTGGTGTTACAGCAGACGTCAAGCCTTTAATGGAACTTCTCTCTAATAATTCTAATCATGTAACAGATGCAAATCTAGATACTTTAGCAAATCTTTTTAAAAGACTTACACCAGAGCAAGGAATTGAAATTGCTACTTCTAAATATATACAAGACGCACTAGCTAGCTTTGATAGTGGTGATCAAGGAATTACATCACTTTCTATGGCTCTTGAATCTATGAAGTCACATACATTAGGTGATGAAAAGGCTTTTGATGGGATAACTAAAGTGATTCATGATATAGATGTACAAAAATTACAAAGTGAGATATCAGCAGCTCCTAATACTAAGTCAGAAATTAATAAAAAAAGAGATTCTATTGCATATATCATTAATGTTGCTTTGCAAAAAATACCTGAATTTGACGATAAACTTAATGAACTTATATCTACGGAGATCGTAGCTACGGAATTACCAAAGCAGGGAATGCATCCAAGTATGGCTGTATTTTACGCTATGAGAGAATTAGCTGATGTTAGATTTAATACTGATAAATTAAAATGGCATCTTTTTTTATTTGCTAATAGAAATTCAATAGCTGCTTAAAATCGTCATCCTGAGGGTAAAGAAAGCAAGTGCCGTCATTGCGAGCCCTCGAAGAGGGCGTGGCAATCCATCTTAGGGAAGTTTTGATAAAGCTGCTTTATCTTTAAAACCAATAGCTAATTTTGACTCTCATACAGTACTTTTATATTTAGATGATTTGGGAATAAAAAAATAGTATTCAAATAGGCTACTTGCGATTTTTGTTATGTCAAAGAAATTTTACCGTTTTGGAATTGCGATTAGGATTTGGAGATCCAGTATGTTGATTAAGTCTTGACGAATATCAACGCTTTAAGTTAAGATAATCTAGTGTCTTTTTTAGAACAATTATCAAGATTTTCTATTTTAACGCGACCCACTTCAAAATTAGGCAAAGTTTTAAAAGAAGTTCATCCTTATTCATCATCTGATAAAAATAGCTACGATGAGATTTTAAGAAGATTAGGTCCTGTATTTGATAGTTTAGACAAACTTTTTCAAAGGACTAGGAATGGATATGATGACAAAGAAATTATTGAATTATCAGCTAAATATACATTTTTAAAAGAAAAATTAAATACGAAGAAAACACCTTTACCAGAGAAAAACAAATATCTTCTAGAATTCAAAAACCTGATTCATGGAACTAATATATTGAATCAATTCTATGATTTACTTCAATCTGAAAAAGTACAAGCATTTAATATTAATCGACAACGTCATCCTACAATTCAACTCTTTTTTGATGGATTAAACTTTAAAGGAAAAAATTTACAGAATATTGTTTTTAGGAATGCAAAAATTATAGATTCTAATCTTTGTGAAATTGATTTAACAGATTCAGATTGTATTGAAACTGTATTTTCAAAATCAGCTCTATATAAATTAAATTTTACTGAATCTCAATTAAATTCAGCTACCTTTACGAAAGTAAATGGTTCCAATATTAACTTCACCGATTCAAATTTACCTAAAGCTAAATTTGAAAATTGTGAACTTTTTAAAGCTAATTTTTGTGGAGCAAATCTTAGTAATGTTGAAATAAAAGATTCTTCGCTTTATGAAGCAAACTTTAGTAAGGCAGACCTGAGTCAAGCTCAAATAAATAAATTAAAATCTCATAATTCAAATTTTGAAAGAGCAATTTTCAAGAATACCAATCTCTCTAACTCTTTTTTATTTGATGCAAATTTTAAAAATGCAGAATTAACATCAACTGAATTTAATAATGTTGATTTAACTGGTGCTGATTTTAGTGGAGCCAAACTTTTGAAAGTTAATTTCTATCACTGTAATCTCACGGGTGCAAATTTTAGGAACTGTGATCTTTACCGTATAACAAATCAACAGCTTGATCAAATTATAAATCCCCTATCTGTTCGTAATGTTAATTTTCAGGAGGGAATTAAATGGTTATTTAAAAATATTGATTCTAAAGAACTAAGTAATATTACTACTCATAAAATAATTAGATTTTTAAATATAGACTCTAATTTAGTAAGCCGTATTGATCCAACATTGCTAAGTAAAATTAATACTATTAACCCAAAAGAATTTATTGCAAGATTATTTTTGATTTATGAAATAAATATTTTAATCGAGAGAGTTTACAGAGAAAATCATAAAACTTTGGATCAACTCTGCAGAGTTTTATATAATTCATGTGGAAATAATCTTGATGATTTAATACTTGAAGGCAAGCTCTTAAGTAATCATCTTAGTTCAGGCAATGAAAGTATTTTAAGAGACTCTTTGGAATTGGTTTTTGATACTTTTGTTTTACCAAGATTAGAAAAGTTTTTAGATACAGCTGCAATTAAAAAGTTAAAGCAATGGCAAGTATCAAGCTTTAAAGAAAAATTAATGCCATATTTTATGATTGCAATTTCTCAAAATAGATTTTTTGATCCATCTTCTGATTATTCTAAGTTAAAAGGAGAAGTAGCTTCACTACCAAAGAGTGCAAATTATAAAATGCCGTCATTGTTACTTAATCTATCAAGGGGCATTCATCATCCTGTTATAGCTTATGATACAGCCGTAAGACATATACTTCCTGAAGGCTCTTGGTATCCCATTTTAATTTCTGCAAATAATCAAGTTGAAATAACTTTGCCAAATACTGATAAAAAGTATTTAGTTAGAAATTTGATCAATTACAAAGATTTTGATTACGAAACTTTTGTATTAGGTCATTGTATCGGTCGAGGTGTATTTTACGTTAACAAAGCAAAAGAAGGAGGACATCATTATTTTTCTATTAGAGAAGCAGAAACTGGTATACCAATATCTACGGTGGAATTTGCTCTAAATGAGCGCTTACAATTACAAAAAATGCAACATAAAGGAAAAAATAATTTGCCACCAAGTGATGCTGCCAAAAAGATATTGGAAATATTTTTACGAGGTGTTAAAGACGGTACTTATCCTCTATCTTTAAAACAAACTGGTAAAGATTCCAGTGTTGAAAAATTATCTGTTTTTGAGAATGCAGTTGGTACTTTTTGTGATGATGATACTGAAGTCACAAAGAATCGTAGAATATTTGATACAACTAATGTACACTCAGTTCAAGTAAGAGCTTGGATTAAATTAGCGCAACCTAAAAATGGCTATTTAATAAATCGACTACAAAATGGCGAAACTTATAAATTGAATCCTGGTATTGGTACCACTAATAATTTAGGCGAAACAATTCAACTTGGTGGCTATAGAGCTAAGCCAGAAGGTATTCCTTATGATAACTATTTTATACCTAACTCCTGTAGAGGGGATCTTAGTTTAGAATCTATTAATCCAAGAAAAGTGAATGATAAACGTTTGAGATTTTCACAATTTTCTGGAAATGATTTGGCTGAGATTGACAAAGGTATAGAAAGATTTTTTAATACCAAAGTTACAGATCAAATGAGTTTTGATGATCTAATAAAATCTACTATTATAGAAGTTGTGCAAACAGAAGAACCTCCTCTTTAATAAGTTCCTCTGGAGCGATACTCTTCCGTAAATAATTTACTAGTCCCAATATGGGTCAATCTGCCATCGGCAGAGTCTTGAATTAATAAGGCAGTCTCGGTGTCTCTGATACCGCCAGCAGCTTTGATAGAAATATTTCTTTTGGAACCATATTATTAAGTAAGCTTATAGGCTACTTGCGATTTCTGCCATTTAGGTATTGACAAGTATTACCGCTTCGGATTAAGATAATCTGGTGGCGTTTTTAGAACGATTAGCTAATTTTTCTACTTTAACTCAGCCTTCTACAAGGCTTGGAAAAATTCTTGCCGGAATTCATCCCTATTTGATACTTAAGAAAAAAAATGATTATAATGACATATTAAGAAAATTACAACCCGTCTTTAATAGCTTGGATAGGCTTTTTCAAATAGGGCAAAGAAATTCTGATAATAAAGAGATTAGAGAATTATCATTAGAATATAGATCTTTAGGACAACAATTACAATCTACGAAAGCAACTTTAGAACAAAAAAAGAATTATCTTTTAGAGTTCAAAAAATTAGTTTATAAAACTAATAGACTGAATCAATTTCATGATTTACTTCAATCTGAGAATGTAAGAGTATTTAACGCTAACAGACAACTATATCCTACAATTCAAACTCTTTTTCATGGGTTAAACCTTAAAAGAAAAAATTTACAAAATATCGATTTTAGAAATACGAATATTGCGCAATCAAGTCTTTCTGAAATTGATTTAACAGATTCAGATTGTATAGGAATTAAATTTTCGGATCTAGCTTTATATAAATTAAATTTCACGAATGCCCAATTAGATTCAGCTAGCTTTACAGAAGTAAAAGGTTCTAATATTGATTTCACTAATTCTCATTTACCTGAAGCTAAATTCGAAAATTGTAAGCTCTTAAAAGCAAATTTTCATGAAGCAGATCTCAGTGAGGTCATAATAAAGAATTCCTCTTTCCAGGAAGCAGATTTTAGTGATGCAGAACTGATATCAACTAAGTTTAGAGACGTTGATTTAACTGGTGTTGATTTTAGTGGAACCAAACTTTTTAAAGTTGATTTCTTTGGAAGCAATCTTATGGGTGCAAATTTTAAAAATGCAGAATTAATGTCAACTGAGTTTGGAAGCGTTGATTTAACTGGTGCTGACTTTAAAGGAGCCAAGCTTTCTAACGCTGATTTTGATAGCAGCAATCTTATGGGTGCAGATTTTAGTAATTGTAATCTTCGCAATGTAAAAATCACAAGTCGGCAGCTTGAGCAGATTATAAATCCTCTCTCTGCTAATAATGTTAATTTCAGGGAAGGAATCAAATGGTTATTTAAAAATATTGACTCTAAAGAATTAAGTAATCTTAGAGTTCATCAAGTAATTAGATTTTTAGATATTGACTTTTCTTTGATAAATAGTATTGATCCATCATTGCAAAGCAAAATTAATACAATTGATCCTAGAGAATTAATTGCAAGATTATATTTGATTTCTGAGACAGACATTTTTAGCAAGCATGTTTGCGCAGAAAATCATCAAGCTCGGAATCAACTCTGTAGAGTTTTATATAATTCATGTGGAAATAATCTTGAGGATTTAATACATGAAGGTAAATTAGTTAATAGTGATCTTCGCTCAAATAATGCCAGTGATTTTAAAGACTCTTTGAACCTAGTTTTTGATACTTTTGTTTTACCAAGATTAGAAAAGTTTTTAGATACAACTGCAACTAAGGAGTTAAAGCAATGGCAGTTATCAAAATTTAGAGAAAAACTAATTCCATATTTGGTTATTGCAATTTCTCAAAATAGATTTTTTGATCCAAGCTCTGATTATTCTAAGCTAAAGGGGAAAGTAGCTTCACTACCTAAAAATGCAAACTATAAAATGCCATCATTATTACTCAATATATCAAAAGGTATTCACAACCCTGTTGTCGCTTATGCTACAGCAGTAAGGCATATTAGTCCTGAAGGCTCATGGCATCCTATTTTAAATTCTGTGGCTAATCAAGTTGAAATCACTTTACCTAATAGTAATAGAAGATACTTAGTTAAAAATTTGATCAATTACAAAGATTTTGATTATGAATCTTCTGCATTAGGTCATTGCATCGGTCAAGGTGTACGTTACGTTAACAAAGCAAAGGGAGGTAAATACCATTATTTTTCTATAAGAGAAGCAGAAACGGGCAAGCCAGTATCTACCGTGGAGTTTGCTTTAGGACATGATGGTAGTCCTAGGGGTCCTTTTGAAGATCGTGATATTAGAGCCAGAAATAGTACTTCAATAGACAATCATTCTGATTATTTTTTACAACAAATCCAGCATAGAGGAAAAAGAAATTCGATACCAACTGCAGATGCCAAAGAGATCCTGAAGATATTTTTACAAGGTGTCAAAGACGGTACTTATCCTATATCCTTAAAACCAATTGGTAAAGATTCTAGTACTGAAAAATTATCTGCTTTTGAAAATACTATTGGTACTTCTTTTGATGATACCGAAGTTATAAATAATCGTAAAATGTTTGATACAACTAATGTACATTCTATTCAAGCAAGAGCTTGGATTAAATTAGCGCAACCTAAAGACAGCCATTTAGAAAATCGACTACAGGATGGTGAAATTCAAGAATTAAACCCAGGTATTGGTGTCATTGACGAGGAAACTGGCGAAACAATTCAGCTTGGTGGCTATAGAGCCAAGCCAGAAGGTATTCCTTATGATAACTATTTTATACCTAACTCCTGTAGAGGAGATCTTAGTTTAGAATCTATTAATCCAAGAAAAGTGAATGATAAACGTTTGAGATTTTCACAATTTTCTGGAAATGATTTGGCTGAGATTGACAAAGGTATAGAAAGATTTTTTAATACCAAAGTTACAGATCAAATGAGTTTTGATGATCTAATAAAATCTACTATAGAAACTGTGCAAAAAGAAGAACTTCCGAAAAGAGATCTTGCGCACGGAGATCTTTTGATGATGGAGTTGGCTGCAATTATTGGGGATAATCAATAAGTATTTTTACTTTCCGGCTCAGTAAACAATTTACTAGTCCCAATATGGGTCAATCTGCCATCGGCAGAGTCTTGAATTAATAAGGCAGTCTCAGTATCTCTGATACCGCCAGCAGCTTTGATAGAAATATTTCTCTTTGGATCATATTTGTTTAGTAGCTTTGCAATTAAGGAAATCAAGTTAGGTGAACTTGTTTTCAAAACCACTCCTGATTCCTCTTTGCTGCCTATATAACCAGTTGAGTTTTTATAAGCAAATTTTATTCTAGCTACTACATCAGGGTTACTTTCATAAAATCTTGCAACAACATCACTAAATATTTTTGCAGTTCTTTCAATTTCTTCGTCATTTAAAATTTCACAAGAAAAAATTGGTTTCATCCAAAATTTTTCTTCCGGGCGCTCTAATGAGAATTTATATAAGGTTTCAATTAAGCCTTGCAATTCTTTTTGTAAATTATCAAGATCACTAATTTTCATTACTGGATCAAGTTCTATAGCGCCGTCTCCAAGAGCATTAGCGGCTTCTACCTTCTTAGCTTCAAGGCTAAAATTTCCTATTGAGGATTTTATTTTTTCTAAATTGTTAGCATCAGTTATTTCATATTTATTTTCAAGGAAACCAATTACGGCTGAAAGTCTGTAGTGTTGATTTAGATTCATCAATTCTTTTACTTTAGATGGACGTATACATGCAGAATGTAAATCTTTATCTAAAACTGTATCTGCTAGAGTTTTTAGTTCTGCCAAACTAGCGCTAGGATTTAAATTTGTTAAATCGATTAAATTATCAACTGTGCTTTCCATAATATCTATTAGTAACTGGATTGCCACGCCCATTCCATGGGCTCGCAATGACGGCACCTGTTCTTAACTTGCACCCATACAGCAATGACGCACTAATCCTCACTGAACCTTTCCTTAATTGCCTCTTTCAGCTCTTCATCTTGCACTACAATAAAAAAATTCATTATGCCGTTCCCGGTATAACCGATGGCTTTGTAACCAGCGTCAGTGTCTCTAACTAGACGAATAGTACCTGGACTGTATCTGTGTCTAGCACACTCGCAAATGCCTAAAACTAATTTAATGCCTTGTTTCTCTAACCATGAGAAGTTTTTTTTGAGTTCCTTGGGAACTGATTTATGTTTAGCTCGTACCATTTGTTCATAATTAGCGCTAGCTTAAATTATATTAACAAATAAAATCTCCTAAGCCTCGTTAAAATAAAAGGATATGGCGGAAACTAAGGCTCCAATGACGCTGGCAGAGCCAAAACATATAGCTCTTCATTTACATACGGAATTCTCGCTGCTTGATGGTGCAAGTAGGGTAGAGGACCTTTGCAAAAAAGCTAAGGCTTCGGGAATGCCGGGTCTGGCGATTACAGATCACGGCACTATGTTTGGTGCTTATAAGTTTTATCACGAGGCTGTGAAGGCAGGACTTAAACCTATAGTTGGTTGTGAAGTTTATGTAGTAAATAACGATCACACCCTAAAAGGCAAAGAGCATAAATATAAGCTTTATCATTTGGTCTTACTTGCAAAGAACGACCAAGGCTACAAAAATCTAATCAAGATCGTTTCAGAATCTTGCATTAATGGTTTCTATTACAAACCCAGAATCTCGAAAGAATATTTAAAACAATACTCTGGTGATTTGGTTGCACTTTCAGCTTGCCTTGGTGGTGAGGTGAATAATCTTGCTTTGAATAATAGTTACGAAGATGCGCGTGATGCAGCTCAAGGTTATAAAGAAATTTTTGCTGAGGATTTCTATTTAGAAATCATGGATCATTATTATCCAGAAGATCGTAAGGTTAACCCTGTAATCTTGAGGATCGCAAAGGAGCTTGGTATCAAGGTTGTAGCCACTAATGATAGTCACTACACAAATATAGATGATGCTAATTCACATGATGCACTTCTGTGTTTGCAAACTCAAAAATACATCTCGGATATGAAGCGCATGAAATTTTCTTCGCATGAATTTCTCAAGACTGAAGAAGACATGTTTGAGCTTTTCAAAGATCATGTTGACGAAACAGAAATTCGCAAAGCCATCTTGGATAATCCAACGGAAATCTATAATAAAATTTCTGATTACCAACTGCTCAGTAAGCCAGGTATGCATATGCCTGATCCGCATATTCCAGAAGGACATACTTTTGAAACTTACTTGAAAGAAGTTAGTTATGAAGGCGCGAGAAAGCGCTTTGGTGAATTAACCCCGACAATTATTGAGCGTTTGGATTTTGAACTTACAGTAATGAATGATTCAGGCTTTGCTTCTTACTTCTTGGTTGTCTGGGATTTTATAGATTGGGCGCGTAAAAATAGTATTCCTGTGGGACCTGGAAGAGGCTCTGCTGCTGGATCTCTGGTGGCTTACTGCCTGGGAATTACTAATATAGATCCACTGAAGTATGATTTGCTTTTTGAAAGATTCTTGAATCCAGAGCGTAAGTCAATGCCCGATATTGATACGGATTTTTGTATTGAGAGACGTGAGGAAGTTATTAATTATGTCCGCGAGAAATATGGTAACGATAGCGTTTGCCAGATTATCACTTTTAATAGACTTACATCTAAAGCAGTAATCAAGGACATGGCAAGGGTTCTAGAGTATCCCTATGCTAAAGCCGAGGAACTGGCTAAATTAATTCCTGTAGTTCGTGGTAAACCTAGATCAATTTCTTGGATGCTTGAGAACCATGATGAATTTGCAAAGAAATACAAAGGTGATCCAGAGGCTAAGGAAGTAATTAATCTTGCACTGAAGAACGAAGGTTTGAATAAGAATTTCGGTGTGCATGCTGCCGGCGTAATTATTGCAGACCAGCCTATAGACCAGCTTGTACCAATATCTAAAAGTAATGATGGCAATATCATCACTCAGTTCTCTATGGATGAATGCGCGTCTATGGGTCTACTCAAGATGGACTTTTTGGGCTTGCGTAACTTAACGATGATCAAGAAAGCTATCGATATCATTGAAATTAATTCTGCGCCAGGTACTCCAAGGATAGACATAGATTCGATTTCACTGGATGATGAAAAAACTTATGACATGATTTGCTCTGGTAATTTAGCTGGAATATTTCAGTTAGAGACTTCTGCTGGTATGAAGCAGATAGCAAGAGATCTTGCTCCGCGTAACATGGAGGATATCTCGGCACTGATTGCGCTTTATCGCCCTGGACCGCTGGATACAGGCATGATTGATGATTTTATTGCACGTAAAAGTGGTAAGCAAAAAATCGTCTATGATCATCCATTATTAGAGTCGATTCTCAAGAACACTTATGGAACTATTGTTTACCAAGAGCAGATCATGCAGATTGCTCAGGTACTTGCAGAGTTTAGTTTAGGAGAAGCAGATCTTTTAAGAAGAGCTATGGGTAAGAAGAAGCCCGAAGTGCTTCTTCCTTATAAAGCACAATTTATCCAAGGCTGTAATAATAACGCTGCCAAAATTCCTGAAAGCCTGGCTGAGAAACTGTTTGAGCAGATGATTTCTTTTGCTGAGTATTGCTTTAATAAGTCGCACTCAACTGCATATGGATTTGTAACTTACCAAACTGCGTATCTGAAAACTAATTATCCAGTAGAGTTTATGACTTCACTTTTCATGTCATCTAACGGTGATACTGACAGGATCAAAGTCTATATAGTTGAAGCTGAAAGACTTGGCATAGAAGTTGTGCCTCCTAATATAAATCTTTCTAAGGAAGATTTTAGTGCGGTTGATGGCAAAATTGTTTTTGGCTTGCGCGCGGTGAAAGGTGTTGGTGATGGACCGGCGATGGCTATTATCGAAGAGCGTGCGAAAAATGGACCATTTAAGGATTTCGCGGATTTTACTAGAAGAATAAATCCGAAGATGGTTAATAAGAAAACTCTTGAATCACTGATTAAATGCGGTGCCATGGATCCATTTATGGCTGGCAGAAAAGCAATGCTGGAGAACCTTGAAGCTTTCATGAATGCCTCTAAGAAAGCTCAAGCAGATGCGGCTAAAGGTCAAGTAAGTTTTTTTAGTATTGCTAGTGATGATGACGGTGCTTTTGTGGCAGCGCCAAATTTCTGTAATGGCGTCAAGGACGAGTATCCAGAGCGTGAATTACAAGCGATGGAATATGAACTTCTGGGTCTCTTTGTAAGTAATCATCCGATGCAAGGTATTGCTAGTCTTACAGCGACACTTACCACTATGACTATCAAAACTCTTGATGATAAAAAAGACGATGATAAAGTTACGATAGCTGCTTTAATTACAAACTTTACTAAGAAACTTACTAAGACTAATAAGATGATTTGTATCTTGCAACTTGAAGATATGGAAAGAAAAGTTGAAGGCGTGCTTTTTAGTAGGCAGCTTGCTGAGTATGAAAACTTAATCGAAAAAGGGAAACGTATTTTAGTGAAAGGCACTCTGTCAAAGCATTCTGAGGGTGATCAAAGTATCATGGTTGAGAGTATTGAAGATCTTGATATCATGGGCATGATTGAATTTGATGTTGATATTACTAAAATTGGAGATTACTTCCAATTCTTCCATTCA
This sequence comes from uncultured Gammaproteobacteria bacterium, assembly GCA_964517685.1. Lineage (GTDB taxonomy): Bacteria > Cyanobacteriota > Vampirovibrionia > LMEP-6097 > LMEP-6097 > CAYQSL01. Next base: position 218,872 of record CAZFCF010000001.1, read on the forward strand.
CTCAAGCTATTTATTTCACGCACAGAAAACCAGGGTGGCAAAATTATAATTCTAAATTTACGCAACAAAAATTCTTCACGTAAAATTTCTTTGGGTTCTAAATATACAATTAATGACTACGAGCACACGATTAAAGGTGTTAAGAGTTTGATTGCTAATGCTGGGAATGTGAGTGTTGCTAGTACTGGGGTGTAATGCGCGTCATTGCGAATAACTAAATGCAGAAGCCGTCATCCAGAGCATAGGTGTCAACTTAAGGACATTGTGTGTCATTGCGAGACCTCGAAGAGGTCGTGGCAATCCCATTTTGGCTCACCCAGGGGGATTGCTTCGTCAGGCTTTGCCTTCCTCGCAATGACAATGCAGAAGCCGTCATTGCGAATAATGCAGAATAATGTCATTGCGAGCGGAACGCAGTGGAGCGAAGCAATCCCCCTGCGCGATATAATCACAATCTATGAAAACACCAGCTGTTTACATAATGACTAATAGAAAAATGGGTGTGCTTTATGTTGGAGTGACTTCTAATTTAATAAAACGAGTTTACGAGCACAAGAATAAATTAATAGAAGGTTTTACTTATAAATATAATTGCAATTTATTTGTCTATTATGAAATTTTAGAATCAATGGATAGCGCAATTAATAGAGAAAAACAAGTTAAAGCAGGCTCAAGGTCGGCGAAATTAAAATTAATACAAGAAGTAAATCCAAATTGGGAAGACTTATATTCTGAAATTTGCAGAATATAAAGTTTGCATCAGGGGGATTGCTTCGCTACGCTCGCAATGACGCGGACATTTCTACATACAAACTCAGAATTCAAGTAGACTGGATCCCTATACGCCCTTTTCAAGGGCTCTGGATGACACACTTTGACACCCTTACCCAAAGAAAACAAAAAATAAATAAACCAAATACAAAGACCCAATTGCCAAGAGGGTTTTATAGCCTACTTTATTAGTGAATTTAATTTTCAGTAGAAGTGCTAATGCTGCAAATATTGAAATGCCTGAGCAAATCAAAACAAATTTATTTACTCCCCAAGGTGTAAGTAAAATACCCACTAAACAAGGTACGGTTGATTGGAAAACCATTGCACCAGTGAGGTTGCCGATGGCAAGAGTATCTTTACCTTCAGCTGACCACAACCAACTGTTTACTTTCTCTGGTAATTCAGTGGCAATTGGACTGATAATCATACTTAATACTAAAGGACTTATAGCAACGAGATCGGACACATGCTCAATTGCGTGTACAAAATCTTGAGCAAAATAAATTATGCCAATGAGTCCGATTAAAGTTTGGACTACTACGCTAATAAATCTGGTTTCTTTAAGTCTAAAAACTTTATTGAAATATAATTCTGGTGTTTCGTCTTCTTCATCAGCAATCTCTGAGCTCGATGCTTTGTAGGTTTGGACTAAATAGATTACATAAAGCGCAATCATCAAAGCCGCTGTTAATAGTTTTAAGATGAAACTTATATTGTCAAAACATCTATTAGGAATTTGTGATAAGTCTGCAAGATCTAAGAAGGAAAGTAATTGAAAACCAATCTTAGTGCTACAAAGAAAATTTAAAAATTGGGCGATATATGTTGTGCCAAAGAAAGACGAGCCAACTGCAACTGAAAATATAATCAAAAAGAAAATTAAGTCTCTTTTTACGTGATTAAGATTGACTTTAAGTTCTAGTGAATATTTTTTTGCATTTTCAGCACCGTATTTTTTAGTAAATAAATTTTTACGATATTCTCTATGAACAAAAATACTTAAACCGAGTAAGAACATTGCCAAGGTCGCAAGCATAAAGGGTGCCCCAATAATTGCCCCTATTGCAATTTCGTTTTTGGCTAAGATGGAGCCAGTTTGTGAAGCCATATAGATAGCTACTAAAGGAAGTATGGTTTCGGGCAGGGCGGTGCCTATTGCAGCAAGGATACTACCGGTGAACTCATGGTTAAGGTTAAGCTTATTGCCAAGATTCTCAATAGCATTAGTGAAGATTTGGCATGAAGCCAAGATTCCTAATAGTAAAAAAATTATTTGAAGCCAATAAAGTAAGTCGTGCATTGTTACTATAATACAATATTATTGTGATAACAAAGTCTGAAACAAACCTATTAACCGTAGCCGAAGATTCTCTTAAGAGAACTTGGCAAAGATTTGAAGAAATCAAAAATCACAATCAAGTAAAAGTTCTCAAAGCTTTTCAAAAAGCCGGCATCCAAAACTCTCATTACAGTTGGGTTACTGGTTATGGTTACGATGATCTTGGTAAGGATAAAATAGACGAGCTTTTTGCTTGCTATTTTAATACTGAAGCAGCTTTGGTTAGAAACCAATTGGTATCTGGAACTCATGCAATAACTTGCGCCGTGCTAGGTAACCTCAATGCTGGTGAGCAGTTTGTATGTGTGGGTCAGCCTTATGATACTTTGCAAACTGTCTTTAATAAAATTTCTAAGAAATATAATTTTGATTATCAAACTATCTATGATGTTAGTCCTGATCTGGTAAATGCTGATGCTGATTTGGATTTGCTGATTCGCAGTAAAGTTACTCCGAAGACTAAACTAGTCTTTATCCAAAGATCACGTGGTTATGAGTGGCGCACTTCTTATAACTTGGAGCAAGTTGGACTTTTAATTCAAGCAGTAAAAAGAATTAGTCCTGAGATTATTTGTTTTGTGGATAATTGCTATGGAGAGTTTACTCAAACCCAGGAGCCAACTGATGTCGGCGCCGATATTAGTGCAGGTTCACTGATCAAAAATCCTGGAGCTGGAATAGTGGCTTCTGGCGCGTACATAGTAGGTCGTAGAGACTTAGTAGATAATGCTGCTGAAACCCTGACTGCGCCTGGCATTGGTGTGCATGGTGGTTGTATGTTTGATCAGACGCGATTAATTATGCAAGGTTTTTTCTTGGCACCGATGATAGTTTGTGAAGCTCTTAAAGGTATGTCACTTGCTGGAAAACTTTTTGCAGATCAAGGTTTGGAAACTATTCCTGCTTACGATGCTGATCGCAATGATATTATTCAAGCGATAAAATTTAATGACAAAGACAAGCTCATAGAGTTTTGTAGATTGATTCAATCTTTATGTCCGGTGAATTCTATGTTCAGTCCAATTCCTGCAGGCATTTCTGGCTATGATGATGAAATCATCATGGCATCGGGTTCATTTGTGGAAGGCTCTAGTGTAGAACTCTCTGTGGATGCACCATTACGCGAGCCGTATATTGGCTACCTGCAAGGTGGTCTGAGCTACGCACATACAAGGTATGTGATTAATGAGATTGTTGGGGTCATTGCGTTGAATTAAACATTTAGGTTAACAGCAGGGGGATTGCCACGCCCTCTTCGAGGTCTCGCAATGACGTGTTGAAGATTGTCATTGCGAGGAGTGAAACGACGAAGCAATCCCCCTGCGCTTGACAGCACTTGTACTCAGTTGACGATTACTTCTTCTTCGCTAAAATAGTAAGCCTAGTCTTCACCATGACTGGACCATAGTATTCAGTTGACTCAAAATGGTCTTTATCTAGCATCTTGATTTCACCTTTAATAGCAGAAGTTCCAATGGTTCCCTTGGTAATAGCTCTAAAAGTTTCTTTCTCTTTAACAAGTCCTTCTGTATGAAGTAGATAAGGAATACCTGCTAGTGTGCCTTTAGTTTCACGCCAGTGAGTTTGGTAATCTACATTCTTACCCAGGAAACTACCTTTTACAAGGTTTGTCATTTTGTCGCCGTCACTTTGAACTGTTAATTCCAGAAATGGTAAACCGTCTAGACTGGCATTAACTTTCATATTGGCTTTCTTTGGTAAGCCAAACTTCATTACATTACGGTATTTAAGAGTATGATTGTTTAAAGTACCGTCAGCACTTACTTCTCTGCCTATTATACCGCTGCCTTTAACGCTAATATTTAGTAAAGTTTTTTGATAAGGCTCACCGTAATTACCTGTGGCATCTTTGATGTAATATCTACGATCCATAATTAAAGATTTTTTGTCTTTGTATACGTCTGCTTGAACCATTCCTCTTAATGGCAATATTGGTACATAGTTGGCTGAAACTTTATAGTCCGTATTGAATAATTCGTTTTTGATTATTTCATGACAACAATCTTTTGTACCTTCGGGACAAAGAGGCTCGTTGGCCGCTTGAACTCCTAGAAAAAGAGCTTGAGCCAAAACAGTACTGATTAGAATTTTTTTTATAGACATTTAAACCCCACTACTTGCATATCTATTAAATTTTATACACCAAAATAGGATAGTATAGGAATATTCTAGTTAACTGGATGTGGTTGTCATTGCGAGCGTAGCGAAGCAATCTCATGGTGGTGTGCCAAAGGGGATTGCCACGACCTCTTCGAGGTCTCGCAATGACGATTTACGATGTTGGTATTTAGGCTCAGGATGACGGAATTAAATTAGAATAAACTTAGATATGATGCTTCTAGAAATTCAAAAAGATACAGATATTACCAAGCTTAGTACTTTAAGAGTAAAAGCGAGGGCTGAGCTTTTTGTCGCGCCTAAAAGTATCGAAGAAGTTATTGAAGTATTTATTGAAATTAAAAAACATAATTGGACTTGGAATATTTTAGGTGCAGGCTCTAATACTTTGTTAAGTTCTAGATCAATACCTGGCGTTTTGATCTCAACTAATAATCTTGATTTTTTAAATAAAATTTCTGATGATACTTATGAAGCTGGAGCTGGTATGCGCATGCCAAAGTTCTGTGCTTTGATGTCGAGAGAATCTCTTGCAGGCACTGAGTTTATGGAAGGCATTCCTGGCTCTATTGCAGGTGGCATTGTCATGAATGCTGGTGCTCATGGTTCTGAAATTTCTGATATTTTAATTTCAGCAAAGCTTCTGAATATTGAAACTTTGCAAATTGAAGACTGGGACAAATCCCGTCTGGGATTGCGTTACAGGCATTCAGATATTGATCCACATAAATATATGATTCTTTCTGGTACTTTTAAATTGAAGCCTGATGATAAAGATGCGATTCGCGCGCGCGTGGTTGCAAATAATCATTCACGCACAACGAAGCAACCGATTAAGTCTTGGACTTGCGGTTGTACTTTCCAAAATCCTTTGAGTACTTATGGTGCAGGCAAGTTAATAGATGATCTCGGTCTGAAAGGTTACAGGCAAGGGGATTTCATGATTTCTAATTTGCATGGAAATTTTTTTGAAAATATTGGTGATGGCACCTCGATGGATTTTTGTAAACTCATGGCACACGTTCAGGAGAAGGCTTTGAGCGAGAAGAATTTAGTGCTTAAGCCTGAAGTGAAGCCGATGGGTGTGTTTAGTGAGGAAGAGCAGGGTATTTGGTCTCAAATATAATCATGCAAAGTATCCACTAACTTCTTGAAAAGCTCAGGACTATCTTTGCGACCTTGGTAGTAATAAAAAGTCTTAGGACTTAAAATCTCTTTTGGATTGGCTTTAGTATCAAAATTATTTAGTGTGATTTTATCGACGAAAATTATTCTATAAACATCTCCACGCTTGTAGTAGTCTTCCTTCCAAGGGAAATCATTTTCGTATTCAATTGCTTGTAAATTTGCAATATGCTCTTTGAGCTTATCTAATTGCTTTTTTTCGATAGTTTTAAATTCACTGTTGAAAAGTTTGTTTTCATTGTTTGGGTTTGCGGTAATGGTTTTTATAATCAATCCATTTTGGTTATCATCAAAGAGCTGATATTCAAAAAATTCATCAGAGTCAATATTTCTTTCTTCTACTTTAAGAAGCATCTTGGCATGGTGTGATGCTGCAAAACTTGTTGAACATGTGCCAACAAGTAGTAAAGTGATAAGAGTAAATCTAAGCCACATACCTTAAGTATAAATCTTTCTAGGGAAAGTAAGTAGAAGTATGTAAATAAAAATCCCCACCGTTCCTACATTAATATCCCTAGAATAAATCGTAGGACTTCGGATTGGCAGGGATTATATAAATGGAGATGCGCAGAAAGCTGGGCTCACCATTTAAAGTTTTTAGGTGATACTACTATCTTCAAAATTTTCGATACTGTTAATCCAATCTTCAGTACTTGGTAAAAATTTCTGTAACTCTTTTGGCAACTCTTTTTCAATGCTATAAGTTCCAACACCAATCGGTTGATTATTATTGTTCAGAGCGTATTCTACAATTGTTCTATCTTTAGACTTACAAATGATGATACCTATAGCTGGGTTTTCACCTTCTAGTTTCATTTTGTCATTTAGTACTGATAGATAGAAACTCATCTTACCTGTATGTTCAGGGCGAAATTTATCATTTTTAAGTTCAATTGCAATCAATGATTTTAATCGGCGGTGATACAGGATTAAATCTATATAGAATTCTTCACTACCGACTTCTAGGCGATATTGATTAGCTATAAAACAAAAATCACCGCCTATCTCAAGAAGAAATTTACGTATATTCTTCATCAGAGCAAGTTCTAATTCTCGCTCTGAATGCTCTTCTGCTAATTCTAGAAAATCAAAAGTATATTTGTCTTTAACTGCTAGTTTGGCTTGTGATTTATTCTTTTCTGGAATAGTTGCATCGAAGTTTGTTTGATTAAGAGTAAATCTTTCAAATTCTTGAGCTTCAATTTTATGAATTAGAACATTTTTAGTCCATCCAAATTTCTTGGTCATGACAATATAAAAATATCTGGAAGCTTCATCCTTGCATTTACTCATAATAACGATATTTTTGCTCCAACTAATTTCTGCAACCATTGGTTGCAGTTTTACATTTCCATGGTATTCAGAGTAAAAGTCCTTCATATTCCATAGATTTCTTGCAGAAAATCCCTTAACTTCTGGTAATTCAGCTTGTAAATCTTTAGCAAGCTGTTCTACAACTGATTTCCCCCAACCAAGTGTTGTTTGTTTTTCATTAATTGCTTTACCGATATTCCAATAAAGATCTATAAGCTCCTTGTTAACTTTCTTGAGAGCTTCGTATTGAGCTTGAGAAACCATAGATTTGATGGTTGTTACAAAGCTCTTGTAATCCGTGTCTATTATAGTGGTCATGTCTTTCTCCTTACAAATAAATTTTTATAACTCAAGTTTACTTGAAAAAAATAACTACAAAAATTATTTATATAAATTACGTGCTTGCACTTAGTTTAGTTGTCATTGCGAGGAAGGCAAAGCCTGACGAAGCAATCCCATTATGGTTACTAGCAGGGGGATTGCCGCGCTCCACTACGTTCCGCTCGCAATGACGCGCAGCTATTGACTTTCACGATGATTTAAAAACTAAATCTTCAACCCATTCTTCAAGACCTTCAATTGGTTTACCAGCAAGCCAAAAATATTTATTACCTCTAGGGTCTTCACGTTCTTCGTAATCATACTAAATTCGTTTATAGAGAAATAATTTTATCTATGATTGCGAGTGTCCATAAATGTTTACAAAGTATATTTACTGAGTTCATTTTCTAATTCTTCTATACTTGGTAAATTGCCTCTGAGGTTTTCAGGAATTGCTTCTGTAAGTTGATATTCAGAGACACCAATTGGTTTAGTTATATCCTTCAAAGCATATTCAGCAATTAATTTATTTTTGTCCTTGCATAAAATTATGCCGATGGAAGGGTTGTCCAGACTGTCTTTGAGCTGTTCATCAATAGCTGAAAGATAGAAATTTAATTTGCCAACATGTTCAGGTTTGAAATCACCTACTTTAAGTTCTATTGCTATATAGGCATGTAGCTTAGTATGGTAGAACAATAAATCTAAATAAAAATCTTTATTCAGTATTTCTAAATGATATTGCTTGCCAATGAAAGCAAAACCAGCTCCTAGTTCTAATAAAAATTTTGTGATATGTTCTACAAGAGCATTTTCAAAACTTCTTTCCTTGGCTTCCTCACCAAGACTAAGAAAGTCAAACTTGTAGGGATCTTTTAGCAATTCTTGAGCTAGTTCAGATTGGGTTATTGGTAAGGTATCATGAAAATTATGAGTTTTACTGTTTTGAATTTGTCTGTGATATAAATTGCTCTCTATCTGATGCACTAAAATGTTGCGAGACCAACCATTTTTAATAGTGGCTTCTATGTAGAAATTTCTTATTTTAGTATCTTTGACCTTGTCTAATAATAGACAATTATGACCCCATGGAATTTGTGCAACAGCTTGTTGCACAAATTCAAAATTTGTATAATTCTCAGCAAATGCACGCATATATTTCAGATTACGGATAGAAAATCCCTTCATATTAGGAAATTCTTGTTTTAAATCCTTCGCCAAATTTTCTATAATTTTAGTACCCCATCCATGTCTTTCCTGTTCTAAGAGTATAGATTTTCCTATTTGCCAATAAAGTAATATCAATTCTTTATTTACTGCAAGATTTGCTTTAATTTGTGCTTGGCGAATTTTAGACTTTAAATCAAGAAGAAGGTCATGATATTGATGCGAATTAGGTAAAGAATTCATATCAATAATTCTAATGAGTTTTTTTCTTAGCTTACAAAAGTTGCTTAAACTACGTGCTTGCACTTAGTTTAATTGTCATTGCGAGGAGTGGAACGACGAAGCAATCCCATTATGGTTACTAGCAGGTGGATTGCTTCGCTCCACTACGTTCCGCTCGCAATGACGCGTAGCTATTGACTTTCGCAATGATTTGAAACTAAATCTTCAAACCACTCTTCAGAATCTCAATCTGCGGATAGAAGCTCATATCGAAAACCACTGGAGTAATAGAAACTTTGTTGTTAAGTAAAGCCATGCCATCGGTGCCATCTACTTCAAGACCTTCAATTGGTTTACCGGCAAGCCAAAAATATTTATTACCTCTAGGATCTTCACGCTCTTCGTAATTCTCTTCGTAAGCGCGGTAGCCGAGGCGAGTGATCTCTACACCTTTGTAATTTGCTCTGGGACCAGCAGGTAAGTTGATGTTCAGAAAAGATCTTTTTGGAATTAAACGTGGTAAGTCATTAGTTTCGATAAAGTTTTTGATCCACTCTGCTGAGTCTTTAAATTCTTTAGAGCTGTAGCTATATAGTGAGCAAGCTACGGATGGCAAACCAAGTAACATTGCTTCCATGGCTGCAGATACAGTTCCAGAATAAAGTACATCAATACCTAAATTCGGACCATGATTAATTCCAGAAATCATTAAGTCGAATTTTACTTTTTTGAAAAGCGCTCCTATTGCGATTTTGGCGCAATCTGCAGGAGTGCCAGAAGTCATATATGATTCTTTGGTTGAATGAATAAGATCGCTAGTTTTAGCGGGACTTACCATTAATGGTGTGTGTAAACTCATGGAATGCCCTGTAGCAGAGCGTTCTCTGTCTGGCGCACAAACATAGACTTCGTGATCAGTTGCAAGAGTCGTGACCAAAGTTCTAATACCTTCAGCCCAAATACCGTCATCATTACATACTAAAATTTTCATAGGGTTATTAATTTATTATGCCCTGATACTTGGATTTCTGTATATTCAGCTAGTTAAAGTTATTGTACTGATGCAGCTAATTTGATTGAATCATGGATGGCTGCTAGTGTTGCTGCCAGTTGTGCATTTTTGAATTTTTGGCTTTCTTCCCAAAATTTTAATCTCTCCATATCATTCATGAGTCTTTGTGCAAATTTCTTATTCTCATTTTGAATCTGTTCTATTAAAGCAGGATCATTTGCTTTTTTAGCTTCTTCTAATCTTTGAATTCTTTCGTCTCTTTGTTTAAGTTGCTCTGCAAGTTTTTGATCGTGGTTAGCTTTAAGCTTTGCTAAATAAGGACCAGATTTTGCAGGATCTCTGAGATTATCAAGCATCTCTTTTAAATTTTTTACTTGCTCTTCTGATATTCTACCTGGCTGAGCTTCTAATGTTTTCCCAGCTTCAAGTTTATTAAGATCGCCAATATCTATTCCACCAAATTCACCGAGTGTTTGGAGTAATTCTTTTGGGTTTCCGTCAATATCGTTGTCTCCAATCAAGTGCTCATTCTTTGCTCTTGCAGTTTCGATTGTTTCAGTAAGAACTTCTTTAGGAGCTTCTGGTTTAACTCCTTCGGTTTTAATAGCCTCTTCTGTTTCTGCTTCAATTTTTTCACTTGCAGCATCTGCTATTTGTATTTCTCCAAATCTTGTTGTTAGAGCACCTGGTTGTCTGCTAATTTTTGCATCATCAGCTTGACTAGCTTTTAAAAGCCTGTCAGTAAGAGTGTCTTTTGGATCAACTTTTGTTTCAGCTAATTTTTCAATATCTTCACTTTCATCTACACTTGATGTATAACCAGGTGTAGAAGAAGTTTTTATTGGTGATATTCCAGTCATATTTTATCCTAAGCACCTTTAAATATCGTAACTAATATATTCCGTATCTGTGCATTATGATCACTAAAGTTATCTGCTACTACTAGATATCGTAACTAATATATTCCGTATCTGTGCATTATGGTCACTAAAGTTATTTGCAACAGTAAAGATTTTATTTAGTTGAAATTCAGTATATTTTCCTACTTTTCCAAATGTATCTTGTAATTTTTGTAAATCGAAGGCGATTTTTTCAGTAGGCTCGCCATTTTTAAATTGTTGTCCGATATTTGGCACCCATTCGTTCATAGGTGCCATAATCGGTTTAACTGTACTGAAATTTGGCAGACTTGTCATAGTTTATATACTCCTAAATTATTGGATTACGGTTAAGCCAATACCTCTAGCAAAAGCTGATAGCATTTTAAATGGAAGGATTCTAATATCCATAAATAGACCTTGAATCTCTTGCATAAATCTTACTAAGGCTTGTTGCGCATTTAATGCTGAAGTTGCTGCTGCTTGGTTTCCTGTAGCTGCTAATTCAGCTGCGTTTTTACCTGCTGCTGCAGTTGCTTCTGATAATGCAAATATAGTTCCTTGTTGTAATTGTTCTACATCAGTTACACCCTCAAGGCTTTTTAAACTGTTTGTAAAAGTATCAGAAATTTTCTGTTTGCCTAGTTGAATAGCCTCAAGAGCTGCTTGACCTGCATTTCCTGCTACTCCAGGTACTCCCGGGGGGACTGCTGCTGGTACTACGCCTGGCTTAGGTACTCCTGGTGCTTGTGCAACGATTCTTCCTAGTGGCATTGCTATTGTTTCATCCATGATTTATAACTTCCTTTGTATATAGAAAGTAACTTGAAGTATCTTTTTGATATTTTTATTTTCTTGTCAAAAAAGTATTTACACTTCTCTTTTATAGGTTAACAAGAGGTTAACTATAGAATGGCAATAGAGTTTAAATTAGAAAGTGATGTTGGTGAAACGAGAGTTGCACCAAAAAGAGTTGGAGTCGTTGAGGACAATACTTCTACTATAGCTAAACAAGTTGTTTTTAAGACTGATTCGTATGAATCAATGGATCATCTATACACGAATGTAGTTAATGTAAGTAGAGATTATTACAAAGCTTTCAAAGAGGGCTATGGGCAGTTTTTAATTCAGCATAGTAATGCTATTAAAGAAGCTGAGAATCTTGCACCTAGAGATAAAGAATATCGACTTTTAAAACTTAAGTCTTCTATGATCAATGAGATTACAAGACTTACAGGAGATCCTCACTTTAGAGTCTATATAGAAGCTTGTCAGAAATTTTACAATGACAAAACCCGCTTGATAACTTCAATTAATCCTATTAAAGAAGCTTTAGAGGAATTAAAACTAGGATTTTTGAAAGAAATAAAAGGTAATTTACCAAAAGAGTTTCAAAAAGTTGAAATATATGAAAGAAATATAAATGGAATTCCTACTGGTAATAAAATTTCACTTTCAGCAATTTTTACAAATGAGCAAAAATTCCTTCAATATATAAATGATTCACAAGTAAAAAACTTTTTTATACATTTATCAGAGAATGTTGTAGATCCTAAGCTGAATGAAATAATTACTGCAAAAGAAAAAGCAGTTTCAGAAGAAGTAAAAGGTTTGGCAATACCAATTTATAAAGCAATGGCTGGTGTTGTGGTCCCCGCTTCTTTAGTAGGTTTATGGTTCTCTGCTAACGATTATTTTGGTGAAAACAAAAGTATATTAAAAAGTGCAATAACAGATGCCGGAAAGTTGTTAAAAGGGGGCACTCGTTCGGTGGTAAAAGAAACTGTTGAGGAACTAATTTTAGAAGCCAATAAAACTTTCAGCAAAGGAGCTGCATCAAGGTTAGCAAATCGTGCAGTAGCACATGCTGTATTACAACAAACAACTTCTCAAGGTTTAAAAGGTGGACTTATGGTAGGTTGGGCAAGATTTGGAATAGCTTCTAGAGCTATTGGTTTTATGGGAGGTCCAATAGGACTTGCAGCTAGTCTAATTCTTCCTTTTGCAATTGATTTGATTATTGCTGAAGCAAAAGATGCTTTTACTACAGCTCAAGGTAAAGAACCAAAGAATCAAGGATGGTTACAGGGATCGTTACCTATAGGTGAATGGTTTGGAGCTTGCTTCCAAGATATAGGTAGAAGTTTTAGTTAACGGAGAAATTAATTTATGAGTTTAAGTACACAAGCATTAGGATTCTTATCTAAGAACTTAGGACCAGGAGCTCTCTGGCAAATTGCTACTCAAGGTTTTGCTCGAGGTAAGGATGTAGCATCTTATACTAAGTCAGTTATTCTAGGCTCCTGGGGTAAGCTTCAAGACAATAATCCAGTACATGACACCGTTAAACTTCTTAAATTAGGTGTTGGTGGACTCGGAAGTGTTTGGTCTGCAGCTACACTTTTTCGAAATTATGAAGAAGGTAGAGCTGTAACTACCATGAGCGGAAATAATAATGGCTCAGTGGTTTGGTCTTATGCTCAAGCTGCTATGCATCTATTTAGTTCTGGTCTTACCGTCACTGGAATGCTTATACCACGTGGTCCTGCAAGGTGGATTATGAGTACTATTCCAGCAGTGGCTGCACTTCCAGCTCTAGGAGCAGTTGCTATGGATCATTTTCAATCAATCTGTACTTGTACTATTAACCATCCTTTGGCGAAGCTTGCACAATTTGGTCTTAGTAATTTTATGATTGACTTTAAAACAGCTGAGAATCCAGGTGCGGCTTTTAGATCAACCTTACTACCTTGGTGGTCTAGAAATATAAGAACGTTGGATCAAAAATTCTTTGCTTTATTTGGTATCAATTTCCAGCATCCAAATGCTTTTAACATGGAAAGCAATCGTACTTCAGTAGCTACTGCATGAAAAAACAATCACTAATTTTAAACGATAATAATTTGGCTAGAAATCGTTCTAGCCAATTAAGCTATCGTTCTAATAATTCTAGTGAATCTATCTCTAGTGGAAGAGAATTTCTTAATTCTCCAAGGTCTAGATTGAAAGGAGCTTTGCATAAAGAAGTTTCTGCTGAAACACTTGTAAATAACCAGCTTCAAGATGGAGTTGCCTTAGGGCATGATCTTTTGGTTAAACAACCATGGAATAGTTCTAAAAAAGTTCTTGGCGGACTATGGCAAAAAAGCTCTGAGCTTATGAACAATGTCGCTGATAATAATAGCGATCCTAATATTGTCAAAATGAAAAAATATGGAATGCTAGGAGCTGCTGTTTTGTTTATGATTTTTGCTGCTCAAAGTACTTTTAGTTGGATCAATAACTATTTCAGTGGTAAAAAAACTAATAAAATAATTCATTTTGCTGATGCTTTTATGAAATGGGTAATGGGTATTGGAATGTGGTACACAGCTCTTGGAACTGCTGGTAAATCCAAATTTCAAGGATTACACGCAATCTTGGCTGGTACTGGTTTAAGTCTGGTGCTAGGTCAATTAAAAGGCTTTGCTTCTGGTGAAAAGAATGTTTTAACTACAGCTTCTAAGCTTGTAGGAATTGATGATACTCTTAAAGCCTCAGTAGATAACTTTGGTTTTTCTCCTCGATACGTTGATAAGTAGGTTGTCAAATCCTCTTCTTTTAACTCTTTATATATTTGAATTATGTTTTGGTTATTAAAGATTTTAACTAATAAAAAATTAGTGCTAACAGAAAAAAAAGTTAGGGTTAAGTACATTGAAGATACTAACTTTCTTATTGCAGAAATCAGGCAGCTCAATGATTTAAAGAAAACGGTTTCTCTTATACAAGTTAAGGCAAATCCCTTTCTTAAAGCCATTTATAACTCTGACCTCAAACAGATGATTTTTGTACTTGAGATGATTAACAAAACGACTAATTTCTTATGGGTATCAAGAAAAAAAGTTGAGGAAATTAGAAAGTATGTTCTTAAGGTAAGAAATACACTTAAGCATCTTGTTAGTTTGTCTGATTTAAACCCAGCTGATAATTTTATTGCTAAAAAAGATACAAGAAGTATTTTTGCTTTATCTAAGCTTCCTCTGGATCTTAATAAGATTAATTTTTCTTTTGATGATTTTAAAGCGGCTGTTTAAGCCTTAAGTAATTGAGTCTGGCATAATAAAAAGCAAATGCCGTCATCGCGAAGCCACGAGCGATCCAGTTTGATTGAAAGCCTGTGCCTGACTGGATTCTTACGCCTTCTTTGAAGGCTCAGAATGACGATTGAGTACTCTAATGCGTATAAAAAAGCCTTCTCAACGAGAAGGCTTTTGGCTTATATAGATTAATTTTAGTAATAACTATCTTCTTAGTAAACTCATACTTCTTTTCGCTGCATCGAAAAATATATTTAGATATGGTGCTGCTTTTTGAGAAACAGTTCCGTAATAATGTCCAGCTCTAGAACCTAAATGTCCAAGCATTCCTTCGCTAGTTCCTTTGCATTGTAACCAAACTTTTTTGACATCTTTACCTTCTTCCATAACTTTTGAAGCAAAACCTTTAAAGTCGCCTCCAGAAAGGCCTTGAGCTGCATACATGCAAGCATCCATTGAATCTTTGCCTAAGAAGAATTCAGTTGCTCCTCTGAATAAATTTAGACCAATTTGCAAAGGCATTGGAATTGCCATAGTAGCGCAATCTACTGCTAACTCTGATAAACTACCAATTACAGTATTGTCTTGACCACCTGTAATGCCTTGTAGAGCCTGTTTATAGCCACCCCAATGTCCTTTTTTGATTCCATCGAAAATACCATAAGCATTTTCAAACATTGAAGCTGATCTTCCTAAAAAGTTTGAGAATAGCATTGCGCCTGCCGCTTGTATCATTTGAATCTCCTAATTCGTTTAACCGTTTCTTAACGGTGCTTAGATATAAAAAGTAAATCAGCGTCTTAATTTGATTGAAAATATCAATATAAGTGAGGAAAATTCTTTATATATATTAGAAATCATGCCTGGAGTTGAACTACCAAAAATTACTTCTATTCAACCTTCTTTGAAACCACCAAATCAAGAAGTCAAAAAAGAACAGCAAAATTTTTCTCTTTCAACAGAGGCAGCAGATAATTTTAAAAAATCAGGAATTCTGAGTGGGATAGAAGAATATATTAGTAGTGGAGATTGTATTTTAATAGAAAAAACTCCTAATACAACAGTTAGCGATAATGATTGGATTATTGTTTTTAAAGACCAAAGAGGTCAGTTGTTTTCCAAGAAATCAGCCTTTAGTGGTTTGAGAATTAGTGTAACAAAAGATGGAATGCAGATTATTGCCTTAAACCAGCCAGTAATAAGTTTAAATGATTCTAGTTATGATTCTAAACTCAAAGAGACAAAAGATCGACTTTCAGATAGAAAAACAGATGATATTACTATTATTTATGATAGTTCTAAGCCGGAAGAGGATGATAATTTAAAAAAAATAGTTGAACTTTTAGTAAATTCTTTCAATGGCTCTTCTTCAGGTTATTACTTATTATCGAATACGGGAAACGACGTTTTCTTTAAGGGACTTATTCAAGAATTATTTTTTAATTTAGAAACTAAGATTAAAAATAGTGAAAACTTTGAAGAACAAAAAAAACTTTTAAAAGAATATGTGCAAATTTATTCTTCTATTGAAAAAACTTTAGGAGAGAGAAAAGCTAAAGAGCTAATATATGGAACATCTAATTCAACACAAGTGACTGATGGTCTAGCCTCTTTAATTGATAAATTTGCTGAGCATATCAAAAAGAATTTATCTGAGAAATTGAAGAAAAGTGAAATTAGAGATATTGATCTAGCATTTAATGAACTTCGGAACTTTTTAAAAGAAGTACGCGCTTCTTTGGATATTCCAAGTTATAAAAATAAAGATGAGATTAATAAGCAGCACGCTAAACTCCTTCTTGATTTAATTCAAGATCATCTTGGCACCTCGATTAGTGAGCTAACGGATCTTAATGACACTGTTATTAAATTATTGGATTTAGAAGGAAAAATTTCTTTAGAAAAGACTTTAGAAGAAGTTCAATTAAAATCCCTTGATAGTTTTATTGAAAAGAATAAGAATAAATTTGATAAATTAAACAGTGTCGATACTAAAGCTTTGTCAACATTAACTCAAGTCTTAGGCTTAGGAGAAATTAATTCCTCTACTACTAAAGTTTTTAAATTAAAAGGAATAACTTCGTTTCTTATTATTGAGTCAACACCGGGAAATAAATTTAATATCAGAGGATTAGATTTAGATGGTAAGGGTAATATTAGAACTAAAGATTTTGGTAGTAAATCTTATAAGGATTTTGAAACTACTCTTGCTGGGATTACTGAAAATACTGTTTACGATCAACCAATTGATTTAACTAATGTAAGAAAGTTAGCTGTTATAGAATTTTTTAAAACAATCTCTACTTATAATTTTTCTGAAGTATTAAAAGCGGTTCAGAAGAACTTTTTAACTAAGCTTCTTGAACAAGGTATTAAGGTACAAGATGATGCAAATTTATTTTTTACTTTAGAAACATCAGAACTAACTGATGATCAAAAAACAAAAGCTGTAACTGCATTCTTTGGTATTGATGATAATCAGTCTTTTAAAGAAATAAAGGAGTTTCAAAATATTTACGATATTTTGAGTAAATATGCAGCTGATCCAACCGAAGCTTTAAAGAAACAACTTCAGCAAACCACTATGCCGGCTGAAATAAAGAAATTGGCAGAAAAACTCTCTGGTGAGAAGTTATATTTAACAAAAGAAAAATCTGGATCTGAAGGTTTGGATAAGAAAATTAGTGACTATTCTGAAAAAAGAAATACCACTGCAACAAAATTAATTGGTAATTTAACTTACGCTTTAATTAAACTTAAAGGCACGAGCATTGAAAGCCAATCCCAGACAGAGTTTAAAAAAAGCCTTACTTTAATTTTAAATTCTTTAAAAATTGATGAACCATCTCAAATAGCAATTCAACAACAATTAGAGGATTTTATAAAAAAACCAGAATTAGACGACAAGCAACCACTTCTCTCAATAGGACAAAAGATCAACAAAATACTAAGTAGTGATTTTAAAAAGATTTCATCTATTCCTGCTACTCCAGCTTTAGACAACGAGCCAGTGACTCAATTGCAGCAAGACTTACTAGCAATTAATTCTATTGCCAGTACCGCTGATTCTAATCAAATAAAAGATTTTATTTACTTGTTAAGAAATGGACGCAATTTACATCCTATCCAATTGAATCTCATGGAAAATATTCTTGGAAAGTATAGTAGTACAAGTTTTGAATATACTAACAATGATTTTGAAAAATTGATAAATGAAACTTTAGCTAGCAAAATTAAAACCAGTGACAACCTTGCTTGGGGATTTAGTCCTGATGATAGAAAGATTGAAGAGATAATCACTAATTTAGATACTAAGTTTAGGGCATTGAAAGTTAGTGTTCCAGATTATAAATTTATGCTTCTGGGTAAAAAAGCACTTAAATTGCAAAATGAAGAATTGGCTCAAGAGCTTGCAAAAACACTTAAAGCGTTAGTTGGTGATAAACCTGAATTGATTCAAGAAATAACAAGGAGACTTGTTCTTAGAAATTCATTACCTGCGACTAATTATGCTGATGTTTCTGTAATTAATCCTTTTCCTGAAATTAAAGACCCAAATACTTTTGATTTAGAGCATTTTATAAAAGTCCTTAGAAAAGATGATGAATTGGCGAAAGAATTTCTAGAAGAAATATCTTCTAGTTTTGAAGGTAGTATTGATAGACTTGATGCAATTAGACAGTATGAAATAGCTAGAATTATGGTGACTAAAGGTTTTGATTATTCTTCATTAAAATTTTTAGAACCACAAAATAAAGGTTACACAGATAGGCTTGAACAGCTTGCAAATTCTTCTAGAGAACTCTGGATTCAAAAAGGGGTTCTAGGCTGTCATAGAAGTTCTTTTAATGGTGATGCCTCGACTCATGTTGAATTTAAGATTGCTGAAAAAGATGTTGAAGAAGTTCTTTTAAAAGAAATGAAACCATTAGGTGATGGTGAAAAAGTTAAACAGGTTAAAAACTATGAGAATGCACTTAAGCTTTTTAAAGCTATAGATTTTAGTTATAGTTATATTGCCGAAGATGAATCTGAAGTAGTAGTTAAAGTTAATGACGAAGCTACTTTAATTGATTTTTTAAATACTTTTGGTCAGTCTGGTAAAGAACCGAAAGTTTTAGTAAATGAGATTAGTTCTCGAATAAATTCTAAATTAGCAAATTATCAAGCATTGAGTAAAGGCAATGACTTAACCGAATCTTACGATGATAAGAAATCTTTATTGGAATCAACAAAGTCTATTTTCTCTGTATTTGGAAGAAATAAAATAGTTAAAGATATTCCAGGACAATTTGAAGTTGTAAGTGTCGATGAAGTAATGTATTCCTTTGCAGCTGTAATGCAAAGAGTTGAAGCTTTTAAAAATAAACATTCGAAGGCTTTTGAAAAAGAACCTGCTCTTCTTGATCCAAATAGTACTTCAGTCCCAACCGGATCTCTTTCTCCAAAATCCATCAATTTTGATAGTTTATTCTTTGATGAAGATCTAAAAGCAATAAACAAAGAATATGAAAAGCAAATGAAGAAAAAGCTCTCTATTCTTTCATCTAAAATAAGTGCAGCGTAGGCTAGCTTCCAATCCCCTTAACCTTTTCCTTATATTTGAATGGGTCTATAGCTGTTATAATTTTTGGCTGTTATGTACGCAATTATTGATATTAAAGGTAAACAATATAAAGTTGAGCAAGGTAAGTATCTAGAGATCGACCTTCAAGACAACGCAGAAAATGATCAAGTTAAATTTGATCAAGTTCTTATGGTGTCTGATGGCAAGACTGTTACTCTTGGTAAGCCAACTATCGCTGGTGCTAACGTTACTGCTAAAGTAATGAGCCACCTTCAGGACAAAAAAATTATTGTTTACAAAATGCGCCGCAAAAAAGGCTATCGCCGTAAGCAAGGTCATAGACAGGATTACACTAAGGTAATGATTGAAGCAATCAACGCTTAGTAGGTTATAAACATTTAAAAGATTTAGGGATTTTAATTAGGAGTATTTAAAAAATGGCATCAAAGAAGGGTGTAGGTAGTACAAAGAACGGAAGAGATTCAGCATCGCAAAGACTTGGCGTTAAAAAATACGCTGGTCAAGAAGTAATTCCTGGCAACATTATCATTCGTCAAAGAGGTACTAAGTATCATCCTGGAGTGAATGTGCGTCGTGGTAAAGATGACACTCTATATGCTATTCGTGAAGGTGTTGTTAAATTCGTTAAGAAACGCGGCCGTAGCTATATTTCTGTAGTTGAAGATATTGTAGCTGAAGTAGTAGCTGCTTAGTTTTAAATTCGTCATCCTGAGCCGATACTAGAATCGTCATTGCGAGCGGAGCGAAGCAATCCAGTTTACTCAAAAACATCGTGTTTAAAGATTTAAAAGAACTTGAACTCTTTCTAAATCAAAATAAAGTTTTTGATTTATTTGGCTTAGAACAAATCGGTGTTTTTGGTTCTTTTGCTCGTGAAGAAAAAGCAAATGACATTGATCTATTGATTCAACAACCAACCAAAAAGCATATTAATGAATTTGAATTAGCTGAAGATCTAAAACATAAATCTGGAATCAAATTTGATATAGTTTTAGAGCAATTTGCAGAACCCATAATATTGCATAGAGCTAAAAAAGATTTAAGATATGTGCAAAAAACTTTAGTAATCTGACGCTTAATGCTAATCAATATTTTTCTGTTTGGCATTTTAATTTCAAAAACTAAAAAAGAAGGGGATGCTCAGGTCACTAGGCTCCCCTCTAGTAAATTCTACACTTCCACCGGACAAACCACTGCTTCAGGCGGGCATTTAATTTTCTTGGTAAATCTTCTAAAGGCAATGGTTACGCCCGGAAGAGTTGAAATAGTTGTTGCTAAGAATGATAGGAAAGCTATTGCTAAGCTGGTTTCGGTGTTGATTCCGACTAAGCCTAGGAAGTAGATATAGCTTGCTTCCTTGGCGCCGACGCCTTTTACAGTGGGGATGATAAAGCCGGCAAGTGTTGATGCCGGAGTAATAAGCAGCCAATACCAGAATGGCAATTCTTTCAAAGTCACTCCCATTGCGTAAGCTGAGCAGACATTGCCAGCTAGGAAAATCATATGCGTGATAAAGGTCCAAAGAATTACTTTGGCGAGGCTCTTGTGACACTTAGTATATTCATCAATTGCATATTCGACTTTGCCAAAAACTTTAAGTGGGATCTTGGTCCACAGTTTGCAAGTACTGATACCGATGACCATAGTGAAGAAAGTAATTAACATTATCATTTCGAAATGTTGAGGGAAGAAAACTTTATCAGGTGAGAGTTTGTTCATGAGTATACCGATAGGTATCATGCCAAACATCATGGCAAAACCAAATAGCCTCTCCATTACTACAGTGCTACCAGCTCTGACGAAGTTACCATCGCGGCGGCTTAGATCGTAGGCTCTGAGCGCGTCTCCGCCGAAGTTAGTAGGCAGAAAATTATTACTAAAAGCACCTTCGAAGTACATGCGCAATCCATGTTTGAAAGTGATGTGGTAATTCAGTAATTTAGCAAGTAAGATCCAACGATAATTGTTAGTGAAGACAGTAAGAGTAAACATTAGAGTAGTTAATCCAAACCAATAGAGATTTGTTTTTTTTAGTTGCTCAATAGTTTTTGGAATATTGAGATTGGTAAATTTGACTACTAGAAAAACTAGAATTATTGACAGAGAAATTTTTAAAAATAATGAGAAAAATTTTTTCATTTTTATTTTCAAATATTATGCATCACCCAAATATAATATTGGGTTTTGCGGTTGACCTTGTGATCTTACTTCGAAGTGTAAGTGAGGACCAGTAGAGTAGCCGGTTGCGCCTTCATAACCCACTACCTCACCCTGTTTAAGCTTGTCACCAACTTTAACAGCAATAGAATCCATATGCGCGTAGAGTGTAGAGAATCCTTTAGAGTGATCGATGATAACTACTTTACCGTAGCCACCATACCAACCAGAATAAATTACTATGCCACCTTCAGATGATTTGACCGGCGTGCCACGAGGAGCTGCTAAATCAATTCCACTGTGCATACTTCTCACACCAAATATCGGATGCTTTCTTGGACCAAATGGTGATGTGATACGCGCTTTAAGTGGGTAAGCAAAGTTGCCAGTTGCTTCTGGATTATCAACTCTTTCTGGTGATAATTCAGTGATTTTGTAAACTAATTTAACTGATTCTTTTTCTAATTGTCTTTCAGTATCTTCATAGAGAATTCTTTCGTTCTGTAACCTAGACAGTATCTGCTTTTGCGCCTGTCTTTGCGTATTGATTTCATGCGTTAGACCTTGTAATTTCTCATTTACTTTTTGGATCTTTGAAGTTTCGTCTGCCAAAAGTACTTTGTACTTTTCTATGTTTTGAGTTTGATCAAGCAAAGCTCCAATTACTTGATTATCATGTTGCATGATTCTCTTTTGGTAATAGAGATGATCCATGTAATCAGTCGCGCTTGGTGAGTTGATCAAGCCATCAATGAGCTTAAGACGATTTTGTTTGTAAATTGAAAGCACACGTTTTCTGGCTTCACCTTCTAGATCTTGCTTTTGGTCTTGAATATTTTCTAATTTAGATTTAGATTTCTCCCAAGCTACTTTATTGGTTTCCAAATATCTTTGGTTCAGCTTTAGGTCTTCTTGAGCTTTTCTTAGCCTGCGATTGATGCTATTGAGGCGGTCGGCAGCATACGCCTCCTTTAACCTTGCTTCTCTAAGCTTTAAAGCAAGGTCGTCTTTCCGTTTACTCAGGTCGCTCAGGATTTTCTGTTTATCCACAGAGGTGACTTTACGAGTTGTATTAGGATCAATCGCAAATAGCGGCAGAAGCGCTGTAAGTAAAAAGCTAATCAAAACCAGTATAATTACCAGCTTATTAAAGGGAAGTTTTTTAAATTTGAATGACTTATTTGCCACTTCTTAGTATTTTACTATTAAAAAAGGCGAAAGTCAGCGACTATAAGATAATTCCAGTGATTCTTTGATTTCTTTATCAAGCTTTAAAATATCTTCGACCTGGGGGCTTTGCAGGGCGGAGTGTTTATCGAGTTGTTTCTCAATAATCTTAGTTATTTCCAAGAAGGAAATCTTCTCTTCGAGAAAAAGTTTTACCGCGGCTTCGTTGGCGGAGTTCAGCACTGTTGGATAGCTATCTCCTTTATATCCCACTTGATAAGCTAAGTGGATTGATGGAAATTTTTCTAGATCAGGTTTTTCAAATTCTAGTTTAGCGATTTCAAAAATATCAAAAGTTTTTTCGAGCCTGAGTGCATTTTTATTTGGATAGTCGATGGCATATTGAATAGGCACACGCATATCAGGCAGGCTCAGTTGCGCCATAGTATTGCCATCAATAAAAGTCACTGCACTATGAATAATTGATTGTGGATGAATTACTACTTGAATTTTTTCTAATGGCAAATTAAATAGCGCCTTCGCTTCAAGAATTTCCAAACCTTTATTCATTAGAGTTGCAGAATCGATAGTTATTTTTGCGCCCATTTTCCAAGTGGGATGTTGTAGAGCTTGCTCTTTGGTGATGTGCTGAAACTCGGTTAAAGAGAGGGTTCTAAAAGGTCCACCAGAAGAGGTAAGTAAAATTCTATCAATAGTATTTTGATAATTTTGCTGAGGATTTTGCATGTATTGAGTGAGACATTGATGAATGGCTACGTGCTCACTATCTATTGGAATTAATTCTGAGTTATATTTTTTTTGGTACTCAGTTACTAAATGTGGAGCCGAGACCAAGGTTTCTTTATTAGCAATAGCTACGCGCTTCGCGTGCTTGAGCGCTTCGAGATTAGCTTTCAGTCCAGCAATACCGACGATGGCACTGATGACTATATCGATATTTTCTATCTGTGCAATTTCCTCAATATCTTTGAGAATAGTAAGTTGCGGAAATAGTTCTTGCAGATCTTTGATTTTTTCTGGGTTTGCGATGCTAGCAAACTGCGGTTTAAATTCTTTGATTTGATCGACGAGTAATTCGAAATTATTACCAGCACTAAGCGCGATGATTTTAAATTCCTGCGCGCGCTTGCGGATGATGTCTAGGGCTTGGGTTCCGATGGAGCCAGTGGAGCCGATGATAGTAAGTTTTTTCTGCATGTGTTTTAAGGATCAGACGCTGTCATTGCGAGCTTAAGGACACTGTGTGTCATTGCGAGACCTCGAAGAGGTCGTGGCAATCCCATTTTGGCTCACCCAGGGGGGATTGCTTCGCTGCGCTCGCAATGACGGCATTTATCATTGACCTCTGTGCCTTGAGGATGACGTAGAAATAAAGTTTAGCAAGAACTAGATTCTAAATAGCAACTTCTGTTGGTTTACTGGTTAAATGACCTTGGTTTTTCCAAGTCGATTCAAGTCTTGAAATAAAGTTTTGACTAATTCCCTTGGTAATAGGGCTGCTGTCTTGTATCTTGCCGTCCTTCCATTTCTTTTTCTTCATTTCATTCCTGAAGATTTTTATAATGGAATCCCAATTTAAATTCTTACTGTGGTTATCAAGTAATCTCATAAAACTTTCTTTGAGCGGTCTGAATTTATTATTAAGTAACTCATCTCTTAATTTCAAAACCTTGGTTTCATTGTGTTCAATATCCATGACTGAAAGTAAGGCTGCAAGGAATTCTTTAGGCATCGTTACAAAAAATGCTTTAGCTAACTCTCTTAGTTTTACTTCAGGTAGCTGATCTTCTTTTACAGATTTATTGTCTGCAGCTTGTTTTGTTTCAGTAGCATCTTTAAGTGCTCGAGTCTCTTGTCCTAAATAAGCTCCAGCAACTTCATGAAAGCTAAATTTTTTACCATCTAGCTCTACAAATGTATTTGAGTGTGCTTCGTGCAATGGCTTTGTAGGTTTTACTTCATCATCTTTACCTTTTGTCCTATGAAATTCTTGTATTTCTGTTCTAGTTTCTCTCTTAAGACGTTTATGTAACTTCTCTTTTCTTTGTTTATTTGTTAGTTCTTTATCTTCATAGGATTCTAATTGAGAATCACTATTTGCACTTGTTAATAAGTTTGTTTGATGTGTCGCAAGTAAATTGGAAGCATCAGCAGTAGTTTCCTCTTCCATTTCATGCAATTTTCTTGCAAGTTCATCGACTTGTCTTGTTATTTCTCCTAAAGAATATGTTCTTGCAGTTTTTTCAGAAACTCCAAAGTTAGTTAATCGTGCAACTTCAGCTAAATATCTCAACTGTCTATGTTGTTCTTCTGCATGTTCAGATTCGCTAACACTAGGATGACGTTTAGTTTGTAAAATGCTAGTTGCTTCAGTATCTAAATCAAAAGCTTTGCTAGGAGCCTTTGCGTTAACTTTAGGATCAAACAAGATTAGAGCTTGGGAAGTAGTATTATTGGCTTGCATATTCATTTGGAGTATTTTCTGACTAAACACTTATAGCTTATCTCAAATGAAAAATTTATGGCAAGAAAATTAAAAAATTAGGTAGAAACACTCAATGACTTAGCATGTAACTTAATTTCTAAGTCGGATCTTCCATTATGATTTTTGCTGGAGTTTATTTTGGATAAGAAGTTTTGGCTTTCTGAGCTAGTAGTAATAGGGCTTGCAAAGTCATTAATATAAATTTCGCCTAGAGCTAGCCTTGTATGCTGCCTAATGGGTTCTACTTTGGAATGATCAACTATGACTCCAGAGACTCTTTTAAAACTATTTTCTTCGTTAAGCATCAATTTATTACTAAACTAATTGAGCACCTAGTTTTGACCAGGTATCATTGGCAACTTTAACTTCCTTGTCGTTTAATTGCACTTCGGGAATAATTTTTTTACTAAAAGTATTTGAGTAAGCTAATCTCTCGTCTTTAGGGACCGCAGTCACAGTGTTGTTATCAGCGCTTTCGCTTAAAGTACTGCTTTCAATATTTTTTGCTGCAGGCGGCGCTACTTTAGTTACCTTGCTAGGTAGATTTGTAGAACCAGTAGAGATAGCTCCTTTAGGCATACCTATATTAAACAATTAGAGGTTATGGATTGGTTATGAATTTCGTCATTGCGAGGAACGAAGTGACGAAGCAATCCATTTATGGTTTGCTCAGGGGGATTGCTTCATCCCTTCGGGATTCGCAATGACACGCTGCGCTCGCAATGACATGGATTGCCACGACCTCTTCGAGGTCTCGCAATGACGGCCTTTGTCTTAATTAATTCTACAACCCTCTAAAATCCGGTCCAGCACCAGAGTACGCTGCATTAACTCTAAGGTTTTGTTCAGGACAAACAAATTCACAAGTACGGCACTGTACACAGTTCTCAAGTGACATGCCGTGAGTTTTAACTCCATCGGTTCTGATATCTAATCTATGTACTTCGGCAGTACAGTCAGAGACACAAGGCACATCCAGGTTTACTGATTGATATTTGCTAATGCACTTCAAGCAAGTATCAGCGCTGAACTCATCGATGTGATGCGGATGTTCTTCGTACTTGGTCTTAGCGTAGAATACTGCATCCTCACGTGAGTAAACAGTATCTTTATTGAAAGCATTATGGCTAATGTTTCTTGCAATTAACTTTTGATCAAAGTTAGGATCGATATTTTTGTAACCAGCTTTGTAATGAATCACTTCATTAACTTCCGAAGGCGCATTCATGTAGAGTGCAGTTTTGATTGCTACTCTAGTTGCATTGATTGGATCTGTTAAACCTACTTGTAATGCACCAAGTATCGGGTTACCAGAGTAGTCCACACTATCAAGAATTTTTGGTAAATATGATTCAAGCATTTTTGGATTTTCAAGAAATGCTTTTCTGAAATATTTATTGCTCTTAAGTTTATCCATGTATGGAGAGTGAGTTAACTCTTCTTGATAAGCAGAAAGCGCTTCAGCACTATAGTTGCCAGACTTGAAAGCTTCAAGTACAACTTCAGCAGCGATATAACCAGATTCAATTGCCTTGTCCACGCCTGATAAAGATTTCATATCAAGTAAACCCAGCGCATCACCCAGTAGAAGTCCACCATTGAATTGGAACTCACTAGGTAAGCTTGCGTAACCACCCTCAGGAAGTACTGCAGCACCGTAATTTAGCATCTCTGCACCTTTAAGCATTTTTTGTAACCAAGGATGTTTTTTGTATTCTTGTAATTGTTTTTGTGGATTGATGTTTGGATTTTTAGAATCAAGAGAGATCACAAGACCAATCGTAACCCTGTCATAGTCAAGACCATAAACAAAGCCACCACCAAGCGAACCATCTAAAGTTGGGTAACCGAGTGTGTGGTAAACCTTACCTTTCATTTTAGGACTGTTAGGAGCTAATCTCCAAGTCTCTTTCACACCTACTGACCACAATTGTGGATTAGTAGCTAAGCCGAAGTGTTGAATAACATCTTTAGAAACGAAACCCTTATCACCAAAGCAAATCAAATTGCCATAAACGTGATCCTCAACTGGATCTCCAGTCTCCGCAACTTTAACGCCAATTACTTTTTCGTTTTCAATAATCGCTTGAGTTGCCGGGAAACCAGTAAACATATCAATAGAGATATTTGGCACAGTCTTAGCTTTCTCTTGCAAGCTAGTTGCCATCCAAGCCACTACATTAGATAAAGTTAGAACATAGTAACCTTCTTTACAAAAATCTGGAAGTAAAGTTCTAGTAAGCACAGAAGGCATATCCCATTTGCCTTTGCTGCCAAGTAAACTAAAATGACTTTCTTCACAAACAGTCTCGATTGGCATGCCTTCAGCAATGTGATTTGGGAAAGCTTTGTCAAAAATTGATTTAGTAACTACAGCACCTGAAACTATGTGAGAGCCGAAGTTTTCAGCCTTCTCAAGAATCGCAACTGTTAGCTGCATCTCAGGATGATCTTTCATTAGATCGCAGAGTCTGTGTGCCAGAGTCAAGTTCGATGGACTGCCGCCGACTAAAACCAGGTCATAAGTGATAATGCCTTTAGCATTATTTTTTTGTTGAATAGTTTGTGTTGCTTCTTGAGTTGCCATTTTTATATCCTTCTTAGTGCCTCTTATATACTAGGCTGCTACTAGCTCCCGATTCTGGTTACGAACTTTAAGTTGTTTGATCATTTCAGGCACTACCTGATAGAGATCACCAACTATACCGTGTGTTGCAAATGAGAATATTGGTGCATCTGGATCTTTATTGATGGCAATAATCACGTCAGACTTTTGCATACCAACTCTGTGCTGAAGAGCGCCAGAGATACCACAAGCGATGTAAAGCTTAGGTCTAACAGTTTTACCAGTTTGTCCAACTTGATGTGGGTATGTAATCCAACCCACGTCTACTGCTTTACGAGAAGCTCCAAGAACCGCATTGTTAAAGCAGTCTGCAAGCTCTTCTAGTAATTTGAAACCATCGATAGAACCCAAACCAAAACCACCAGCAATTACTACATCTGCTTCAGTGATGTCGAGCTTAGTACTTTCTTCACGAAGAATATTTTTGATTTGTACTCTAAAATCAGTTTCTTGTAAATTTACATTTACTCTTTTGATTTGTACTGAGTTTTTATCCTTGCTAACAGGCGCAGGCACTGGAAATACTCCAGGTCTGATAGTTGCCATTTGTGGATCTTTCCATGGACCAAGAATTCTTGCTTTAAGTGATTCACCAAAGCTTGGTCTATTAGCATATAAACATTCTGGGAAATAACCGATTTTAGTTTTATCAGTTCCAGCTTTATGTTCATAAGGTCCAATATCAAGTTCAATAGTATCTGCAGTAAGTCCGGTTTCGAAGAACGCTGCAATTCTTGGTGCAAGATCTCTACCAGTAGTAGTAGATCCCATCAAAAGCGTATGGGGAGCGCGCTCCCAGGTATTGATCTCATCAATAATTACACGACGATAAGGAAGTGTTTTGTATTCAGCAAGTTCTTGATGATCGGCGATATAAACTTTATCTGCGCCGGCATCAAGCACACGTTGAATCTCAGGTTCCATATTGTGCCCTAGGATAAAACAACTAAGCGGCGAACCCAGCTTATCTGCTAGCTTTCTGCCTTCACCTAAAAGTTCTAGAGTAACATTCGCTATTTTTGAATGTACTTGTTCTGCAACTATTAATACTTCTCCTGCCATTTAAAAATTCCTCAATTAACTAACTTAGACCTTTAGATACTCATCGATTAAAGGCACATGCGAAACTACACCGCTTACTAATTCCTCTACACCTTTACCTTGGTGCATAATACAATTGCCACCAACTGTTCCAATCTTCCAAGTCATGGAAACAATAGTCGGAGAGCCTGCTAGACCACAGTATCTTTCATCTGCTTTGCAATCATCTAAATTGATCACTTTAATGAAATCCTTTTGTAGAGCTTCATTACGCTTGATTTCTTGGACGAATTTTGCGCCTCTGAAAGTTTTGTATTTAAGTTTTTTGTAGCTGTTTGCAATAGTCATTAGTGCAGGCAATTTAGCTTCTACTTCCATTGCTCCACCTTCTATAACTTTGCGCGCATTTACTAAATTATTTTCTATATTGAAACCTTCTACGTAAGTAACTTGGGTTAAATCTAAACGCTCACAAATTTCTGGACCCACTTGCGCAGTATCACCATCGGTAGTTTGTAAACCACAGAAAACCAAATCTGGTTTGCCATCTTGCTCAAATAAATATTCAAGAGTTTTGGTTAATGCATAAGCAGTTGCTAAAGTATCTGATGCAGCTAATCTACGATCAGAAAGAATGCAACACTTATCAATGCCGTGTTCTAGAGCTAGATAAAGAATATCAACTGCAGGTGGTGGACCCATGGTTACTGCGGTGATTTTAGAATTTGGTCCGCCCATTTTCTTGGCGTTGAGCGCTGCTTCCATTGCAAAAGCATCAAATGGATTTAGCATTTTGCCGGCTTTAGCTCTATCGATAGTACCGTCAGGATTCACTCCAGCTTTGGATCTGGTGTCAGGTACTTGTTTGATAAGGACATAAATATTTAGATCTTTGTTGCTCATTTTCCCTCTTATATTGTTGTAACTTCTTTTTCTTTTGCTGCAGATAAAGCATCTACTTGCTTAATAAAATCATCAGTGGTTTTTTGTACTTGGTCTTGAAGTTTTTTCTTATCATCTTCAGAACCTTCAGCAGCTTTAGCTTTATCCATTTCATCTCTTCTGATGTTACGAATTACTACTCTTGCTCCCTCAGCCTCTTTGCGCACGTATGCTGCGAGTTCTTTTCTTCTTTCACCTGTTAAATCAGGAATGCTGATGAGAATACGATTGCCATCGTTAGTTGGCGTTAAACCAAGATCACTATCGGTAATAGCTTTTTCAATATCTTTTAAACTTGATTTATCAAAAGGTTTGATCTCAATAGTACGTCCATCGACGATACCAATATTTGCCATAGTTTTTACTGGTGTAGGCGTACCATAATAATTTGCACTAATTCTATCTAAGATTCCAGGATTTGCTCTTCCAGTTCTTATAGTCATTAACTCTTTTTCTAGGCTTTCAAGAGCTTTCTGCATTCTTTCTTTAATATCACTCATAAAAATTCTCTAATCTTCTATATCATATATCTAGGTTGCTAAAAACAGGTAGTGCCATTAACGAAATAATTAGTTTCTGGTAACTGGATTGCCACGTCGCTTCGCTCCTCGCAATGACGGCGACAACATGTAAAGCCTTGATTAAGAAACAAAAAAGCTTCTTTTCGTGTGATGAGCCTTATGTTAGATTTTTAAAGGCATGGACATAATTATTTATATTTCGATTTTTGCAGGATTCTTAGCTATTTTATTTGGCTTAGGTTACGCTGTTTGGATTTATAAACTTGATACTGGCAATGCCGCAATGAAAGAAATCGCAAGCGCTATTCAAGATGGTGCTAAGGCTTTCCTTCATAGACAATATACGACAATCGCTGTCGTGGGCTCGGTTCTAGCTGTTTTAATTTATATATTTTTAGGTCCTAAAGTTGCCGGTGGATTTCTTATTGGTGCAATTTTAAGTGGACTTGCTGGATTTATAGGAATGAATGTTTCTGTAAATGCAAATATCCGTACTGCTCAAGCTGCTTCTATTAGTATGAAAGACGCTCTAGATGTGAGTTTCAGAGGTGGCGCGGTGACTGGTCTTTTAGTAGTTGGTTTAGGTTTGCTTGGTGTTTCTGGATTCTATGCATACCTACAAAGTTTTTTCCCTGAAGCTATCGAGGAAAATATTCAAGCCTTAATTGGTTTAGCTTTTGGTTCAAGTTTAATTTCTGTGTTTGCAAGATTAGGTGGAGGTATCTTCACTAAAGCTGCAGACGTTGGTGCTGATCTTGTTGGTAAAGTTGAAGCGGGAATTCCTGAAGATGATCCACGTAACCCTGCGGTGATCGCTGATAACGTTGGCGACAACGTCGGTGACTGTGCGGGAATGGCGGCAGATTTATTTGAGACTTATGCAGTAACTGCAACAGCAGTAATGTTCTTAGGACTACTAGTTTATCCAAATGAAATTCATTCTGGAAATATGTCTCCAGTAATTTATCCACTAGCGATGGGTGCGGCGGCAATCGTTGCTTCTATTATTGGTAATTTCTTTGTGAGACTTGGCAAAGACAACGACATTATGAAAGCTCTCTACAAAGGTCTTGTAGTCAGCGGTCTAGTAGCTGCAATTGGTTTCTATTTTATTACTGAACACTTAATGCAAGGTTTGGATCATTCAAGTGGAGAATACTACTTATGTACTTTAGTAGGTTTAGTTTTAACTGGACTCTTTGTTGTGATCACTGAGTACTACACTTCAACAGCTTATGGTCCTGTACAAAAAATTGCTAAGGCTTCAGAGTCTGGCCATGCAACTAATATTATTACTGGACTTGCGATTTCTATGGAGTCTACAGCACTACCTATCATTGTGATTGTGGCTGCGATTCTTCTAACCTTTATGTGGGCTGGAGTTTACGGTGTTGGTGTGGCGGCGATGAGTATGCTTTCAATGGCAGGAATTATTGTTGCGCTTGATGCTTACGGTCCTATTACTGATAATGCTGGTGGTATTGCTGAGATGGCAGGAATGGATTCTAAAGTTCGTGCAATTACAGATCCATTAGATGCAGTTGGTAACACTACTAAAGCAGTTACTAAAGGTTATGCAATCGGTTCAGCTGCACTGGCTGCGATAGTTCTCTTTGCTTGCTTCCAAGCGGATTTAGCCAAAGCTATTGAGAAGCATAATATTGATTTTAATGAACTATTGACTATGCCAAGCTTTGACATAGCTGATCCTTATGTTTTAAGTGGTCTATTCATCGGTGGTATGATCCCTTATCTTTTTAGTTCACTTGCGATGATGTCTGTAGGTAAAGTTGCATCTGATGTAGTTAATGAAGTAAGAAGACAGTTCATTGCAATTCCTGGAATTATGGAATTCAAAGCTAAACCTGATTATGCAAGATGTGTAGACATCGTAACTAAAGGTGCAATCAAGCAAATGGTTTTACCAGCCTTACTTCCAGTGTCTCTTCCACTAGTGGTGACCGTTTTAGGTAAATTATTCTTAAACGCTTATATGCCAATGGCTTCTGCAAAGATCATGGGTGGAGTTTTAGTCGGAAGTATCGTTACTGGAATTTTCCTTGCGATCTCGATGACTTCTGGTGGTGGTGCTTGGGATAATGCTAAGAAGCATATTGAAGATGGTCATCATGGCGGTAAAGGCTCTGAAGCTCACAAAGCATCAATCACTGGTGATACTGTAGGCGATCCTTATAAAGATACTGCAGGTCCAGCGATTAACCCAATGATCAAAATTATCAATATCATTGCGCTACTTATGATCCCTTACTTGATTTAATCTGAGCCTATCATAAAGTCCCATCTGCGCGTCATTGCGAGCGTAGCGAAGCAATCCACTTACTACTAGATTTTATTGAAAACTGGATTGCTTCGTCACTCTGTTCCTCGCAATGACGAACCTGTGTTAATATGTATTACTTAGAGTGAATATTCTTACTCCGATAAGCAATACTTTCAATAGGTTTTTAGTTAAACCTATTGGCTACGTCTCAGAATTAATAAGTAGCGGTTTGGATACTGTCACTGGTGGCAGAGGTTTAAAGTTTTGGTCCGAGCCTAGTATACGTAATGTTAAGTCAGTAAAAAATTTCCATGAGTTTAGACTTGCAAATGGATTAAAAGTTATTGCCAAGGAATCACCGGGCGCGCAGATCAATGCAGAGCTAATTATAAAAGCAGGTGCTGTAGATGATCCTAAAGGTGAAGAAGGTCAAGCACATTTCTTAGAGCATATGGTTTTAAGTAACACCAAGCAATTCGGCGACAAAATAGATGATGTGGCAAGCTACGTTGGAGCTACAGTTAATGCCTATACAACTTTTGATAGAACTGGTTACTGGGTTAATGCTCCCAAAGATAAACTGGAATTGGCTTTAAGAATACTTTCCGATCAATTAGCACATGTTGAATTAGATAGCGATGAGAAAGCTGCTGTAGCAGAAAAAGAGAAAGGCATAATCTCGAATGAAGTCTTTATGAGTGCTAGTTCTGAAGCTGGTCAACTTTACAATAGAATTTTAAAAGTTTTGTATGGTGCAGATTCACCTCTATGTACTAATGTCATTGGTACTGTAAACAGCGTCAAAGGCATGTCTGCGAAGAACTTGAAAAAATATTATGAGAAATACTATATCCCTAATAATGCTGAATTAGTTATTAGTGGTGGTTTTAATATTCAAGAGTTGAAAAGAATGGTTGAAGCTAAATTTGGTCATATTAAAGCAGGTCCGGATGCTCCAAAGATTGATCTTAGTAAAACTATAAAAGCTAATCCAATTCGAGAACACACATTTAGAGACAACACTCTAGAACCATCATTCTTACAGGTTTATAACGTTAGTAAATTTAATCACAAAGACTCTTTGATATTGCAGTTAATTGGTACGGCATTATGCGATGGTAAAAATTCTCGTTTATATAAATTACTAATTGATAAAAAATCAAGTGAACTTGTAAGGTCTGCAAGTGGAATTTCATTTTTTCCTTTTGTTGATAAAGATCGTGGACATATTTTTATTCAAGCTAATCCTCTGAAAAATTCTCAAGATCCAAAACTTTATGCGGAATTTAAAACAGTAATTGAAAATGAAATTGAGAAAATCAAAACTCAAGGTCTTGAAGACTCTGAGTTTAAGAGGGTTTTAAATCAAGTTGAAGTTTCAGAACTTTATAAACAAGACAAGCAACATTCCAGCATTGATTCACTGGTTCAATATGAAATGAGTGGAGAAGATTGGACTAAGTATCTTGGACGCTTAAATGATTTTAGAGCTATTACTAATACTGATATAAAAAACTTTGCTGCGAAATATTTTACTGATGAAAATAAATTTAGCTTTAATGTTTTTTCAAATGGCAATGACTTAGATAAAACTTTCTTAGATGTTTTAAAAGAAAAAGCTACTGGTAAAAAGGGTAAAGATGCCAAAGCCGAAATAGTCAATGCTGAAAAGCTTAAAGAGCTTGAAATTTTAGCAAAGGGTCCTAGTAAACTTCCTTGTGAGCTTAATGGTGTTGAAAGAGTTAAATACCCAAATAATGTAGATTTATTTTTTAAAAAAGATACTGAACTGCCATTGGTTTTTGCAAAAATTAATTTTGATGGTGGCTTTTTAAAATTGGATAAGAAAAAAAGACTCTATATTTTTCTTTTAGTTCATATGTTTAATAACCTTGGTAGTTATAATCCAAAAACCAATATGAGAATAGACAAGAAAGCTGTTGAAAGATTTGCAGAAGAACTTGGTCTGGATTTGTCTTTTGGTCCTGGTTTGGATTATGAAACTTTAAGTTTCTCTTTCTCTAAAAAACATATGAATAAATCATTGGCTTTAATAAATGAATTACTAAATAATCCAGCTTTCTTGAATAGCGATAATCCAAAATTAAAAGAAGAAATTAATACTGAATTTGAAAGGTTTAAACAAAGCTTCCTGAAAGGGATAGAGCTCAAGCAAAAAGACAATCAGACTAAGTCTTTCATTGAATTTACTAGAGCTTTATTTCCTGAAAATCATGAAAATGCCGCATTAACTTTTGCAGAAATGAAAAAAATGGCTTCTGAATTAAATTTACCTGAATTAATTTCTATTTTTAAATCAATGAAACCTAATAATATACAAGCTACTGTAGTTGGTGATATTAGTAAAGCAGAAATAGAAAATAATTTATTGCCGATTTTTACTAATCTAGGAAATCCAAAAGCTAGTCCTGTAAAGCTTGATGAGCAGCGTGTTTCCCCGGTTAAGCTACTTGAAAAACCTCTGTTTAAAGTTATACAAGCCGATGACAATAGACCAGAATCTAATTTGATGATGGGCAATGTTACAGATATAGTTTTGGATGATCAGAAGGATTTCTATGCAGCACATTTAGCAAATTCTATTTTAGGTGCAATACCTCTGAGTTCTAGATTGGGTAAGGTTTTGCGTGAAGAAAAAGGTTTGGTCTATCATGTGCGCTCAAGTTTTATTACGAATAAATATGGTTCAGGACTTTTTTCAATAAACTTAGGTTCTGATCCAAAAAATATAAAAGCTTGTTTGGCAGCGGTATATGAAGTAATAAATGATCTTTTCAAAAATGGCATTACTAAAGAAGAATTGACTTTAGTCAAAAATCGTATGAAGTTGGGATCATCAATGCATCAACTTAACTCAAGGGAGAAGACTTGCATGACTATGTCTGAGTTGCTGTATCGTAATAAAGATGAGCGTTTCGTAAATAATTTCAATGCCATGATTGATGCAATTTCTGTTGATGATGTTATGAGGGCTATGAAACGTATGGTTAAGCCTGAAAGCTTTGCTATTGTGGCTACTAAGCCTAAGCAAGCGCAGCTTGAACTTAATTCAAGTGATTTGGTTAAGAGTAAATCAGTTGCAGCAGCGGCTTAAAACAGATGCCGTCATCGCGAGCCATGAAATGGCGTAGCGATCCAGTCCTTAACCCAAATTACAGCCACATAATAGTATAATTATCTTCCAAGGCTTGATGTGAAGGGTAATAAAAATGAGTTTTAAAAATACAATGCTTGCAACAATTTTTTCTGTAGCCTCACCAGTATTAGCTTTAGCGGGTACTGCTGATCATGATGTAGTAGTTAAGCCTGCAAATACAAAAGCTAAATCCTCTGTAACTCGAGATTTAGGCAATGTTTTAAATAATGAATTTAGTGAAAAAACTCCAAGAGATACAGGAACTCAGTTAGCTCAATTTGGTTTTGGTCCACCAATATATAACAGAAGATATGGTGGGTCATTTAGTCCAATGCAGAGATTTAATCAAAGAATGAGTCCATATGGTTTTAATGGGCTGGGTACTAGGTTTGGAAGCGGTGCAACAAATGGATTGGGATTTAATAGATTCAATCAGCAACATCAACAAGGTTTATATAATCAAAATCAAGGACTAGGTCAACAGCAAACTCCGATGAGTAATGCCAATCAACCACAAGCTCAATCAGCTATTAAAAGTCATCAAGCAACAGCTCCTAATTCTCAATTAAATTTTCAAGAAAGAATTCTTGCTCGGGAATTTACAAGTAAATTAAATTTTAAAGATAGTTCAATTCCAGAAAGTGATAAACAAATTGTTGGAGCTATTTTAGCTAAAACTCAAATGCAATTTAATCAATTAATTCAGGATGATCAAAAATTAGCTAAGAATAATCAAAAATTAGCTGATGATGATCAAAAATTAGCTAAATTTGGAGAACTCTTTAATGCTAATTCTGTAGCTGCTGGATATCCAGATGGAGCTTCTGCGAAGGTTATTCCTGCTTATTATAAATTAAGCCAAAAAAATCAAGAGCCGGAGAGAAAATCAATCCCTGAACCAAAATTAGAAGAAAAACCAATGATAAATTCAGCAACAGTAACTTATGGCTATAGGCCTATAATCAATTTAGAATCTAGGAAATTACTTAATCAATTTTCTAATGAATTAGATAGTTTGAAATTTAAAACTCCTTTATCTCCAAGTGTTAAAGCTAGAATGGCAAACGCCTTAGTAGCTGCTTATGGAAAGTATGCACAGCTTGGCTCTAGTGAGCAAAATCAAGCAAAATATACTGAGTCTGTAACTACTGCATTAAATGAACAAGGCTTCACAAAACCAGTATCAGAAGCACTCTTAAAGAAATTTTTTGAAATAAATAATTCTGTTACTGAAACAATTGCAAATGAAAATGACATACCTGAAATTGAAGTGGATATGCCGGCTTCTCCAATGGCACCTGAAGCTGAATAACTAACCAGCATTCAAATGCATACTATAAGCTGATTTCGCGAGTTTCTTTTTAAGTAGTTCTAAGCCTTTAAATTCAGGATTCTCTTCTATAAGTTTGCGTGCAGTGTTTCTTGCGTGAACCAATACATCCTCTTGGTCTATAAGTCCTTGTAGAACTGAATCAGGTATACCTGCTTGTTTGAGTCCAGCAAGATCTCCTGCACCTCTGAGTTTAAGATCTTCTTGCGCTACCAGAAATCCATTATTAGTTCTAGTGAGTACTGAGAGACGCGTGAGACTGGTTTCAATTTTAGATGCAGTAGAAAGCAAACAGTAAGATTGTTTGTTGCTTCTACCTACTCTACCTCTAAGCTGATGTAATTGCGCTAGTCCAAATCTTTCTGCTGACTCGATAAGCATTACTGTGGCATTAGGAACATCTACACCCACTTCAATCACAGTCGTAGAGATGAGGATATCAAGCTCCTTATCTCTAAATTTCTTCATGACTTCTTCTTTCTCTTCGTCTTTAAGTTTGCCGTGCACTAGACCCAGTTTGAAATTTTTGAAAAAACCTTCTTTAAGTTTTTCATATTCTACTGTTGCTGCTTTGGCTGCAAGTGCCTCAGATTCATCGATTAATGGAAAGACTATATATGCTTGATTGCCCATGGAGATTTCAGATTTGATTAGCTCATAAGCATTGGTTTTGCGTTCAACTATTTTAGTAATAATAGGTAGCCTACCTGAAGGCATTTCATCAATCTCCGACATATCTAAATCACCATGCATTGCAAGTGCCATGGTACGCGGTATAGGAGTTGCAGTCATAAATAACTTCTCTATATGCAGATTAAGTTTGTCAATGGCTCTATCGTGCTCGGTGATGATGTCTTGGTTGAGGCTTAACTGTGCAGTAGCAGGATTATGGTTGGTTTCAGCTTTCTTCGCCAGCAGCTCTCTTTGTTTAACACCGAATCTATGCTGCTCGTCAATGACAATTAGACCTAATTTTTTAAACTCTACAGCAGTTTGGATTAGTGCGTGAGTACCGACTATAAGATTAATGCTGCCATCTTTAATGCCTTCAAGAGTTGCTCTTCTTTCCTTGACTTTCAGCTTACCTAGTAATAGACCAGCTTTCACAGAGAGGTTTTCACCCATAGTATTAATCCATTCACAAAACTTGCGGTAATGCTGCTCTGCAAGAATCTCTGTCGGTACCATGATTGCAGCTTGGTAACCATCAGCAATGGCAACCAAGAGTGCAAGGAATGCTACCACTGTCTTACCAGAACCCACATCGCCTTGCAATAGACGGTGCATCGGTTGACTGCTTACCATATCAGGAAGAATCTCATTGTAGAAAACTCTTTTCTGGGCGTAAGTTAATTCAAAGGGCAGAATCTCTAGGAACTTCTCTGTAAGACCGTTTTCGAAGCAATTAAATTTTATACCTTGATGCTTTTTGCGGTGTATATCTTTTAATTGCATGAACCTCAATTGCATAAGAAAGAATTCATTGAAAAGTAATCTTGTCGCTGCGGCATTTTTGGTCTCGATAGAGCTTGGGAAGTGAATTTCCTCAATAGCGTTTGCATAATCAGTTAGATTATTAGCTTCAAGGATATTTTTTGGAATAAATTCTCTAATATTAGCTTTGTAGATTTTCAGTGCATTGAAAATAATTTTACGTAAATGCATCAATGAAAGTCCCTCTGTGAGCGGATATATAGGGACTATCTTTGCGGTGTGAATTCGATTGTCCCTATCACTTTCATTAAAGTCATCAGAAATAACTTCTATTACTGCATCGTGAAGAGTTTTTTGTTTGGAGAATTTATCAAATTTAACTTTACCTACGCAAAGTACACTGGAGCCAGTTGGATATTGACCTTTGTATTGTTTGAGATAGAAATGTATTGAATTACCTTTGAAATATTTATTGATTTTGAGTTTACCGCTTGAATCTGCAATAGTAATAGTAAGAATAATTAGATTTTTCTTTGGGCTCTGAAAAGCGCTTACAGAATGGATATGACCCATGACTGTAGCATCTTGCTCTAGTTCAAGGTCTCTGATTAAAGTTACTTCACTATAAGAGATATGTTCGCGCGGATAGTAATGCAGAAGATCTTCACAAGTCTTAATACCGACACTTGCTAATTTCTGGGCAAGTGCTGGTCCGACGCCCTTTATATATTGGACTTGAAGTTCGGAGATATCTAGATTTTTGTCTATATTAGCTTTCTCATTCACACCAAGATCTTTTTCAAGCTTCTTAAGAAATTTAGTTTCATCAAAATCCTTTTCGTAAAACTCTTCTAGCTCATTTAAGGAATTAAGAATCTTTTTGACTATATTCATTCTTGTAACTAGATCAAGAAAGGCATAGCGCTTGATTGATTCAAAAATTAAATGCCATTGCAGAGATTCAGGAAAAAGCTTTAAAGCTTCTCTGGCTTTGTTACGAATAAAACTACTAAAGTCACCGGTTTTACCGATGGCATTGATATATTGATGTTCAATCTCAAATTGAATTGCTTTTCTTAGAGAAGTTATAACTTCAAGTGCAAATTTTTCCTTGTTTGTGTTTATTTGCATTGCTTAAATACCATTCAATGGTTTTTTCAAGTCCTTCTTTGAAATCAACTTGATGTTTAAATCCTAACTCAAAAAGTTTCTTTCCATTCATGGCATATCTTAGATCATGACCTTTTCTATCTTCTACAAAGTTAATCAGGCTATGGCTTTTACCTAAGATATCCAGAATAATTTTAACTAACTCTAAGTTGTTAATCTCATAATTTCCAGGAATATTATAAATTTCTCCAAGTTTGCCTTTAGTGCGGGCAAGATCTACACCTCGGCAGTTGTCTCCGACATAAATCCAATCTCTAACATTTATCCCTTGACCATAAACTGGAATGCTTTGGTTGTTTAGAGCTTTAGTAATCACTACTGGAATGAATTTTTCAGTAGCTTGGTATGGGCCATAGTTGTTACTAGATCGAGTTGTAATCACTGGTAATTTAAAAGTCTGTGCATATGATCTAACCATGCAATCTGCTCCAGCCTTACTTGCTGAATAAGGATTATTCGGAAGTAGATTTGAACTTTCGGTAGTAGGCTCATCCGTGAACTTTAGTGAGCCATAAACCTCATCAGTACTGATTTGTAGGAATAAATCTACTTGATGTTTAAGAGCTTCTGCTAGCAGATTGTGCGTGCCCATTACATTCGTTGTAACAAAAATTTCTGGACCCTTTATAGAATTATCTACGTGAGATTTAGCTGCAAAGTTTAGTACTTGTGTAAATTTGTTTTGCTTAAAGAGCTCTGAAAGCAGTTCTTTATCAAGAATTGAGCCTTTGATAAAGTGATAGCGCTTACTATCAAGATGATCATGATTAGCAGCAGTTTCTGGGAAATCTAAGCAATCAATATTGAAAACCTCAATATCTTGGTAGTTCTCATGCAAATGGTGTATGAAATTTGTCGCAATAAAGCCATTTCCACCTGTTATTAAAATTTTATCCATCATTTATATTGTATTAAAAGTTTGGTTTTTCGGAATTAAATTAATAATGAAAGGCGTTATACTATCTGGCGGTAAGGGTTTAAGATTGGCTCCAATTACTAAAGTTTATCCTAAACAACTTTTACCCGTAATTGGCAAACCAATTTTACTTCATTGTATTGAGAATTTAGTTAGTTCCGGAATTACAGATATTGCTATTATTGTTGGCCAAGACAAAGGTGCATTAATTGAAGATGAAGTTAATAGCTACCAATTAGGTCTAAATATCAAGTTTATTTATCAAGATGAACCTAAGGGTCTTGCTCATGCAATTGGTCTTGCAAGAGATTTTACTGGAAATGATAGTTTTGTAGTTTTATTAGGCGATAATCTTTTTGATAAGAAATTATTCTCTCTAGTTGAGAACTTTAGAAAATCAAAACCAGATACTTTAATTCTATTAAAAGATGTAAGTAATCCTTATGATTTCGGTGTGGTGAAATTTGATGAGAATGGATATGCAGTTAGTCTTGTTGAAAAACCAAAAGAATTTGTTTCAAATTTTGCTATAGTTGGCGTTTATTTATTTAACAAGAAGATCTATGAGGCTATTGACGAAGTGAAGCCATCAGCGAGAGGTGAGCTTGAGATCACTGATGCAATTGCTTTACAAGTACATAAAGGATTGAAAGTCAAAACTGAACAACTTGATTCATTCTGGTATGACACAGGTACTCGTGATGGCATGATTGATGCCAATCGCCGTATGCTTCTGTACGCAAGCAAGGTAGAGAATTTATCAAATAAAATTTCTAACTCACATTTATTTGGTAAGTTAATCGTTGGTAAAAATTCTACTATTGAGAATTCTAATCTTATGGGACCAATTTTTATTGGCAAGAATGTAAAGATTATCAATTCTACTATAGGACCTTATACAAGTATTAGCGATAATTCTGTTATTGAAAATTCAGAGATTCAATCTTCGATTCTGATGAAAGGTTCTTTTATATTAGATTCTAATTTGATATCAAGTATAATCTTTAAAGATTCAAGAATTTTTAAAGAGCAAATACTCTTAAATCAAATCTATATGAGGAACCTTGAGCCAAAAAAGTTGTTTATGGCGTCCAAGCCAATATATTCTAATATCCATGTTTAAAACACCTGAACTAATACAGTTTAAAGAAATAAATTTAGCTAATAGGGCTAATATAAATGTGATTGAATTCGCTCATGATGTGCCTTTCGCTGTAAAAAGAATTTTCTATGTACAGGATATTAAAACTGGAGAAACTCGTGGTGAACATGCTCATAAAGAACTTTATGAGTGTATTATTGCTCAGCAAGGTAGTTTTACAGTAGAACTAAAAAATAATTATTTCAGTCAGAAATATGTTTTGGACTCATCAAGCCAAGGTTTAGTTGCTCCTCCAGGACATTGGATTACTTTGGAAGGTTTTAGTCCAGATGCTATTTGTACTGTGCTTGCTTCGGATGTTTATAAAGAAGATGATTATTTTAGAGACTATACCGAATTTGTAGAGTGGCAAGATGAGCTAGCTAAAGTTTCTGCTGTGCCATTCCTTGATTTCAAGCGCTGTTATAAAGATCTAAAGGCTGGTCTTGATATTGCTTATGAAAACGTTATGAACTCAGGGACTTATATATTAGGTTCTCAAGTAGAAGAATTTGAAAAAGAATTTGCTGAACTTTGTGGTGTAAAACATGCAATAGGGGTAGCAAATGGTCTTGAGGCTATTGAGCTAACTCTCAAAGCTTGGGATATTGGACCAGGAGATGAAGTTCTAGTCGCTGCTAATAGTTTTATAGCCACTGCTCTTGCTGTATCTAAACTTGGTGCTAAGCCAGTTTTTGTAGATATTGAAAATCTAAGTTACAACATTCATCCAGAACTTATTGAGTCTAAAATTACTTCTAAAACTAAAGCTATTGCTCTTACACATTTATATGGACAATGCGCAGACATGCATCCGATTATGTATCTTGCTAAAAAACATAAACTAAAAGTTTTTGAAGACTCTGCACAGGCTCATGGAGCTGAATATAGAGGGCAGAACTCTGGTTCTATGGCTGATGCTGGAGGATTTAGTTTCTATCCTACTAAGAACATTGGTGCCTTTGGTGATGCCGGAATTATAACTACTAACGATGATGAACTTGCTGCTAAATTACGTTTAATTAGAAGTTATGGTTCTACTATTAAATACCATCACGAAGTTCTAGGTACTAATTCACGCTTAGATGAATTGCAAGCAGCTTTCTTGAGAGTTAAATTAGCGAAGCTGCCAGAGTGGAATACAAGAAAAAATATACTTGCAGAGATCTATTTGACTGAACTTGCAAGCATTGCTGATCTTGAACTGCCTCAGGTAAGAGAAGGATCTAAACATGTTTGGCATGTATTTGCTTTAAGGGTTAAAAACTCTATACGCGAAAAACTTATTCAATTTTTAAGTGAAAATAAAATAGGCTATAACATTCATTATCCTGTGCCTATTCATTTACAAAAAGCTTATAGTTCTCTAGGACATAGTGTTGGTGAGTTTCCCGCTGCAGAAAAGTTTGCTTTAGAAGAATTGAGTTTGCCGCTTGATGCTTATCATACAGAAGAAGAAATTCTATATGTTTGCAAGAAAATAAAAGAATTTTTTGCAGCTTCAAGTCCAAAACTTAGTTTTAATATGAAACATGGGATGAAAGATTTATTCACTGAAATGAACCCTGCTAAATACTCTCAGTAATTCTAATTATTTCTTGAAGTGAATATCTGTCTATTAATCTTTTATAGTGATGTAGAAATAGAACCAAATCAAAATGTAGATAGGGCTT
The DNA here is from genome assembly GCA_964517685.1 of uncultured Gammaproteobacteria bacterium. Classification (GTDB taxonomy): domain Bacteria; phylum Cyanobacteriota; class Vampirovibrionia; order LMEP-6097; family LMEP-6097; genus CAYQSL01. Next base: position 261,952 of record CAZFCF010000001.1, read on the forward strand.
AAAGCCAAATCTTTTCATTTCTTCAACGGCTGTTTTTACCGAGACGTTTTCAAAGGATATACGATAGATTCCTATCATTACGCCAGTTCTTTCTCTGCCGTGCATGCAATGAACTAATATCGGTTGTAACTCATTATCAATGATAGTTTCGACAAATTTTATCGCAATGCGTAAGTAGTATCTAAAATTTACAACGTTATAGAGATGCGCTGACCAAGGCAGTCTTATGTAATTAAGACCAATTCGGTGGCAGATTTTTTTTTCACTGGGGTTACTTTTAATACGAAAATCAATAATAGTCTTTACTCCGTAATCATCTTTGAATACTTCGAGATCTGTGATAAAAGGCATAGAGCATCTATATAGAAAATCTGTGACTTTTTCAAAATTATAGGCTTTAATTTCTCGCATGAGAACTCCTTTCTATATATGTTGGAAGATAAAATACCAAGAAATTATAGTTGCAAAAGAACTAATTAGAAAAACTACTGCTGCTGCAAAATCTTTTACTCTTTTAATTGCAGGATGAAAAGCATTATTACCAGTGAAATCCATATCATTTTCAAAGGCTGAATTTGTAATTTCAGACATAAGAGTTATTAGCCACGCAAGTGAACCTATAATGGTTTCAATGTAATTGAAATGCAAGTAGTAACTTAAAATCCAATAAGCTATATTAGTGAGCACTATCCAGCGAATGCTTTGCTCTGTCTTTATTAGTAACCAAATACCATTTAAAGCCTTACTCATGCTTTGGAATATATTTGTATTTTTATAAATTTTTGTTTTAACCATGTTATTTCACTTTGTTTTAAAACGAATAAAATGAGCTGGATTAGTTTTGCCAGCTCATTTCATTAAGGATTGTTTTTGTTTGAACTAAATAGCCTGTCTTAATTCTTCGAGAGATTTTTTAGTTTCTTCTCTAGCAGTACCATATTTCTCTTGAATTTTTCCACAGATTAATTCAACGTCACCATCTGCTTCTATTAATTCATCTTCAGTGAGTTTGCCCCACTTTTGTTTTACTTTACCTATGAATTGTTTCCAATTCCCTTTTACTTGATCTTTATTCATTTTCTTTTTCCTTTATTGTCAGAATTTTTGCTTTTGTCTTCTTGTTTTTTATTAGCTTTACTTGGATTATTTGTGTTATTTTTTTCCATTTTCGTTACTCCTTTTTGAACATTTGTTATTTGAGAACTGTGGCATCTAAAATGAAGTGGATGCCGTCACTTTGCAAAAACATTTAGCTCTTTAAACTACCTGAATTTGTTGTTTGTTAACGGATAGAAACAAGTTTTGAATGTTTCTATATTGTTTGCTATTTGTTTTGCTTGCTGGCAATTTGCATTGCCAGATAAGGTAAAGATTTCCATATTTGCTTCGTTTGAAATTATTACTGTATAAATCATTTGTGTTCTAATGATTATTATACACGAAATCCTCCACCTAAATATTAAATTTCATCATTAAAAGTTGAAAAATTTCTTACAAAGAACAAAAAAGCAGGTCTTAAACCTGCTTTAAAACTACTTTAATGAAAAGTAATTCCTATTATTTTTGCTCATCTTTTATAGTGACAGACTCTTCAGTAGTTACTTTAGTCTCACCATCGTGACCCTGATCAACTTTTCTATCATATTCATATTTAGCTTGAGTAGATGAACCATCTTTTTTATACTCTGCAGTTTCCTTATATGTTTCAGTTGAAACAGGTGTAGTTGGTTTAACCACAGGCGCAACTGTTTGAGTAGTGGTTTCATGTGTAGTAGTTTGTGAAAAAGCTTCTACACTAGCCTCAGTTGCCATACTTGGTTGAGCAATTGCTGTTAAAACAACTGACGCTAAAATCATTTTTTTAATATACATTATTTTATTAACTCCTTTTAATTAACACAAAAGACGCTTAGTGTACGCCTTTACTCAGAATAATTTTAGCACTAATTAACTTCATTTTTTCTTCTTTATAATTGTTTGAGTACAAATGTTTTGAATACGAATTTTGTGGTATAGTTAGTATTAGTGAGAAATTAGATTTGAGTTCGGACTGAATTTAACTCTAATTACAGTAATTTCAAAATTCTTAACTATAAATGGAGGTAAAGAAAATGAATAACAATAATGAAAAAGAAAATAATGGTTTCAAAAATACTTTGAAAACTATAGCTGGTATTGGTTCTATAGGAATAGTTGGAGGAGCCCTAGCTGTAGGGTACCTTGCAGGATTGCTTTGTGCTAAAAAACCAGGTAGCGAATTTAAAGAAGACGTTGAACATGAGATCAGTGGTTTGATGGAAAATGGTAAAAAAGTTTACCAGACTCTAAAGTCAAATACAGAAAAAATCACTCACAAGCTCAAAAGTGGCGAGTTCAACAATAACGTTGCACAAACTATTGGTGTATAAAGTTAATAACAACTTAGTTAATAACAATTAAATACCTAAAGCCCACATTTATGTGGGCTTTTTTTTGATTTTAGTCCTTTAAAACCTTCGGGATCTTAAAAAATTCTATTAGGTTAAAAGAGAAAAACCATGTTCAAGTGCTTCAGTTAAGTAGAAATGATTTTTTTTAGCTAACATCCCAATTACTCCTAAGTTTTTGTAGGACTCGTTATTTATTTGTTCTCTAAGATTGTCTACTTGTGAAATGAATTCAGAGGTTGGGTTTGGGAAACCTCTATCAATAGTTTCAACTTTAGCAAAGTTAACTTTATGATCATCAGAAATTAAATTTAATCTCTTTAATTCGTTAACTGTAAATTTTGCTAAATCCTTTCCTTCATACTCTTCGCTTAGCCACAAGGTTACACAAATTGGATATCCAAGCTTAGTTACTGAATCTGGACAATAATTATAATAGTTAGTTATTCTAAATATTGGAGAATCTTTGTCAAAGCAGTATGAATAGTACATATTAGACATATTTGGCGGTTTGTCTAATACTAAATTTACAAAAGCAGATTTCCTAAATTCTGGTTTGAAGCTAGGCACTTTATGTCCCAGTTTATTAGCAAGTATTGGATAACCACCATTCCAATATAGATGTTCAACATTGTCTATAATTGTTTTTTGGTTATTGTTTTGAAGAGTAAGACTATTTATAGTTTTATTAGTAGATTGAATATCTTCAACACTAGTATTAGTATGAATTTCAACATTGAGCTTCTCTAGTCTAGATTTCAGTTCTTCAACAAGTTTATAAATTCCATATTTTCTAGGATATATTAAATTTCCTTTCTTTAAAAAACAATCAGGCAATGAAAATTGATCTGGATAAGCCATTCTGGATCTAATTGCACTTGAGTTCATTAAATCCTGAATAATGTCTTCATCATAAAGTACGACTCTGCCAACAGGAATGACATGCGTACAGAATGGATCTAAATTCTCTGCATCTGTTTTGTAATGGCTGTAAATTATTTCTTTGAAAACTTCTTCATATAGTGAATTACCAAATTTAGCAACCAAGAAATCTTTTGTATTTTTGTAGTTATTAGGACAAATATCATTTTTAATTTGAGTAAACATGTCACCAAGAAATTTTGATTTTTTTTCTTCACTCTGACTTCTTAAATCAACAAAAGGTGTATTGGTCTGAAGTTTACCGTTAAAATATGTGCCTGAGACATCTCTATACTTTCCTGAAAGAAAGATCCATTCATTCTCTGGCAATAATTCATGTACAAGACTATCAATAACTGGATTGCAGGTTTCAGTGTAAATATGTACGTCTATGTCAAACTTTAAATCATTGTCATATTTAAAGCTTCTATAAAGTCCACCAATTTGTGAATCTTTTTCTACTACTATAATTTTCCCTGATTTATTTTTTTTTGCGAGATAGTATGCCATCAATAAAGCATTAAAACTGGCTCCTACAAAGACTGTTGTTTTTTCTGAAAGCATAATCTAATAATAGTTTTATTCCCAGTGCTTATTTTTAAAATGCCTATACTTATTGACTTATTAATTTTATATACTAGTAGTCTATATAGTCTAAGAGTCTGTATTTAGAGCCTATCTCTGCTAGTCCCTTATTCTTTTTGACTTGATTTGAAGTAGGTATCAATACATTTACTTACCTCTAAAACTTCACTTTCATGATGATGAGGACTAATTGGTAAGCTTAGAATTTCCTTACAAATCTTTTCTGTAATAGGAAAATCACCTTCTCTGTACCCTAAATCTTTATAGCATTCTTGTAAGTGAATTGGTTTTGGATAAATAATAGAACTGCCAATACCATTGGTCTCTAAGAATTTTACAAGTTTATCGCGGTGGTTTGAATTTACTCTAATTACAAATGTATACCAGGAATTTTGAGAATATTCGGCTTGAGTAGGTAAGATTAATTCTGGAATTTTACTCAATTCGTTTAGATAAAGATGGGCAATTCTTTTTCTCCTTAAATTCCATTCATCTAATTTCTTTAGTTTAACTCTTAAAAATGCCGCTTGTATTTCATCTAATCTAGAGTTATAGCCAATATGAACATATTCATTTTTGCTCTTAGATCCATAATTCCTTAACTCTTTAACTCTTTCATAAAGCTCATGATTATTGGTGGTGACGATACCTCCATTACCATAGCAACCAAGATTTTTTATTGGATAAAAACTAAATGCACTAGCATCGCAGCAATTACCAATATTTTGATCTTTATATTTAGTACCATGAGCATGTGCAGCATCATCAATAACTTTAAGCTTATATTTAGTGGAAAGTTTTTTAATTTCGTCAAGCTTTGCAGCATGCCCATATAAATGAATTGGGATGATTGCTTTGGTTTTTTCAGTAATCTTGCTTTCTATTTTTGTAACATCTATATTAAAATTACTTTCTTCAATATCGACTAAAACAGGTTTTGCTCCAATTCTAGAAATTGCAAAAGCGGTAGCAATAAAAGTATGTGGGCTAGTAATAACTTCATCATCCTTTCCTATGCCAAGACCTTCTAAGCTTAAAATTAAAGCGTCAAGCCCACAATCTACACCAATTGCATATTTAGCACCACAATATTCTGCAAATTCCTTTTCAAAGGATTCAACTTCATCTCCAAGTATGAACCAAGCTTTATCCATGAGCTTCTGAAAAGTTGTATTGATCTCTTGTTTAATTTCTTCATATTCTCTATGAAGGTTACTAAGAGGAATTTTTTGTGCCTGATATTTATCAAAACATTTATTCATCTTAAATTTCCATTTCGTAGATTGACATAGTTATAGCTCTGGCACCAAAAAGTTCTTTTTGCATAATTAGATTTTCATTGAAACCTGTATCAGTATTTGCAACTGAAGTACCAAAATCAAAAAATTTCTTTTTCTGGAATTCTTGGTTGATTAAATAATCCATTAAATAATCCACTGCACCTAAATCTCTACCTTCAATAGTACTGCATATGTATTGAGTCTTGGCTACGGTATCTGTTTCGTATATTATTGTGCCTGCAAGAGTTTTACCTTGGCTTTTGCAGAAGTATAGTTTTATATTATTGGGAAATTTACTATGAAGATTTTGCATCTCCGCTAAGCTGTGAACAGGTTTAGCAGCATACTTATCTTCTAAAAGCTCTTCCATTATGGTAAAGAATTTTTGGTAATCTTCACTTAACTCAACAGAGAGGTTATGACTTTGGGCTTTTTTTACTGATTGTTTTTTACCTTTGCTGAAACCTAGTTGATTAGATATGTCTATTACACTATTAATCTGTGTTTGGATAATTTTAGCTTCAAGTAAAGCTAATGCATAAACATCTTCTCCGTATATGTTTTTGTGATAACAAAAAGGCATGGCTTTGTAGATTAGTTTTGTTAAATCCTGCTTTTTTAAAAAGTTTTGTAATGATTTGAATATTTCAATTGCTTTAACAGCTTTAATATTTTTGTTTACGATTAAACCTCCAAAAGTAAGACCTTGATGGCTATATAGGGAATCAGCTTTTTTGTTAGCTGGAAGAATAGCTATAAGGTTTTCATTCTCATATATCATTAAAGAAAAATCTTGAAATCTATCGGCATGATATTCCATGTAATCTCGTTTAAACATGAAATGAGCATTAGTAGCAGTGTCAATAAAGTTATCCCAATGTTTTTTAAACTCAGGACTATACTGAGTTACTTTATATGTTTGATTAGTAATTTGAGTTTGCAATTTTTACCTAATTTTTGAAAATTAAAACATCTTCTCTTCTATTTGACATTGGTAAATCATTGTTTTGAGGAACTATATAAGTTTCAAAGCCAAGACCTCTATATCTATGTAAAATACCAAAAAGTAATCCATCATCAATCTTTTCAAAAGAATCTGGGAAACTAGTATTTGGCACAGGTGCTGAAGCCGATCTGATATAGTCTTGATGAAATTTATGCCCACGCTTTGATTGAAAGAATCTATTACGTTTAGAGAAGTTTGGAATATCTCCTATAAGCAAATAACCTTCTGGTTTAAGCAGTTCTAGCGCTTTATCGATAAAACCATATGGATTTGAATCTAAGACTATATGTTGTAAAACACTATAAACAACAATTACATCAACCTGATTTTCAAAACTTTGGAGATCCTCATAGCAATCAGGAAATTTACCAGCAATTTTTTTTGTAAATTTGTTTTCTTTGGATAGTTGAAGCATTTCATCAGAATCTACAAGAATTAAATTTTGTTTTTTTGTTTCAGCATTATCGATTAAAATATTTACTAAATCACTACAGCCACAGCCTATATCCAAAATTGTAATTTCATTTCGATCTAGTTTTAGTTTTTGATTTAAATCTTTAAATATATTGATTTCCTTACCTGCTCTATAGTCATCAGGGAAGCCAATTTTTTCATATCTAGATAAATTTGAATCATTGGCAAATTCTTTGAACTCTTCAAAAGTTATTCGTGAAGTTTGTCTTTTATTAATTTCCATTTTACTATTTCCTTCTTATATTCTATAACTACTGTTGAACCATTTCACTGTGAGCTTTTGTGCAACAATCAATCCAAATATCGCGAAAGGCTTCTTCTAAAGTCTCACAATAACTTTCAATACTAAGTTTTGAATTTTTGGCAATTTCTCTTAAATTATTTCTGTAGTATTGTAATCTCTCAATATCATTTGCTAGATTTACTGCAATATTCACGTATTCATCATAATTAGTTGCCATTAATTCTGGTAAGCCGAGATGTTTGACTAAGTTGGCTACTCCTCCACAAACAATGGAATTTTCTTCCATGGTTGCAATAACTGGAACCCCCATACTGAGTGCGTTTATCGCTGTTGTTACTCCACAAAAAGGTATGGTGTCAAAAGCTATATCAATGTTGTTATAGCAACTAATAAATTCTTTGCCAGTTTGCCTTTTAGTTACTTTGTTAAACTCAATACGACTTTCATCAATACCTCTTTCCTTAAAAGCATCTAAAATTTTTGTGCTGATATATTCTTTTGGATCCGATACAAATTTGATTTGTAGTTTAGAATTTGGAACCTTATGTAAAATTTGTGACCAAATATCATATGTCTTAAAGTTAATTTTGTTAGAACGATTAAAAGAACCAAAGGTAATGTAACCATTTTTTATAGCAGGCAATTCTTTGATCTCTGGTAGATCTTGGAATATATCAAAGTGAGTATAAGCGCCATTTAGCCTATATATTTTTTCCGTAAAATATTGATCTTGGCTGATTGGAACTGATTCACTTGAAGTTATTAAGTAATCCATTTCTGGGAAGCCAGTAGTTCCCCAAAAACCATACCAACTGATTTGCACAGGAGCTGGTTTATAAGCAAAGATACAAATATTTGGTTCCTCTTCTAGAAAATTCATATTACTTGGTACATAGCCAGATATATCAATCAGAATATCTACATTGTCTTTGTATATAATCTCTGCTGATTCTTTGATGGTTTTTTTATTTAAGTACTCCCATTTATTTGCCTTTGCCTTTATTTGAAGAATTGGTTCTCTCTCTTTTATAACTGATGGTGGTCTGACATAGAAATTAAAGAGTATTTTTTCTTTATCGATAGTAGTCATGATTTTTTCAAAGAAATCCCAAGTAGGAGAACTGTTATACTCCGCATCAAATACCCCAATAACTAATGTCTTTTTATCTTTTAAATATTTGTCCTTGGAATGATTATATTTTTCAGGTTTGTATGTTTGTTTATATATATCGTAGAATAAGCAGGCAAGCTTATGATAATGAATATTGTTATACCTTGGATCGTAATAGATATAGTGTATAAGGTCTTCTAGATATTTTAATTTGCAATCAGACTTAATTAAGTCAAACATTAAATCTATGGCTGGAATGATTTGTCCAAGATCAAAGTATGTCCAAGCCAAATTATATTTAGCTTCAGTATAATTTGGATTTAATTCAAGAGCTCTTTCAAAGATATCTATAGCTAGGCTTGGAGATGTCTTGTCTCTAACGAATTCTCCCATTAAATTAAAAATCTTTGGTTCGTTTGGATTTAACTCTACTGCTTTCTTAAATAGATCATAAATTTTTTGATTCGTATTTCTATCGGATGTAAGTTTATGCAATGAAAATGCGGTATAAGCGTTTGCCCAAGGGTCTTTTGCATAACTTTCAATATCGGGATAAAGAAGTGTTGCAACTTCCTCATATTTTTTTTCCTTAAACAAATTCTTTGCTTCACTTAATTTCGCGGAAGCTTTTTGTTCATTGATTTTTAAGTAAATATTCATTAACGATAAAACTAATCTGTAGAGTAAATATTCCACGAAGCTTGTAATTAGACTCTTTTAAACCCTTAGCCTAGGTAACTGATTTCTTTTAATGTTTCTGACCTAGTATTTAAATTTATGCTTGTAAACTATCATCTAATCGGTCTATTACAGCTTTAAAAGTACTATAATTACAGTTTATGCAAACTTCTGGAAAACTACATATCGCAAATAATATCTCTGAATTAATTGGGAATACCCCATTAGTCAAACTTAACCGTATGGCTGAAGGCTGTGTGGCAACCATTGCTTTAAAGCTTGAATATTTTAATCCTGGCGGTTCGGTAAAAGACCGTATTGGTTTAGCAATGATTACTGAAGCGGAAAACTCTGGTTTGATTAAACCTGGCAAAACTACTTTAATAGAGCCTACTAGTGGTAATACTGGAATTGCTTTGGCATTTGTTGCAGCAGTTAAAGGTTATAAGTTGATTCTAACTATGCCAGATACCATGAGTATTGAGAGACGTAAATTGCTTAAAGCCTATGGTGCTGAATTAATGCTGACTCCAGGAGCACTTGGTATGAAAGGTGCCATTGAAAAAGCTAAAGAAATTTTTGAAGAAACTGCTGATGCATTTCTACCACAGCAATTTTCTAATCCAGCAAATCCTAAGATCCACAGAGAAACAACTGCAGAGGAGATTTGGAATAATACTGATGGTCAAGTAGATATAGTTGTATCAGGAGTTGGTACTGGTGGAACTTTAACAGGTGTAGGTTCGGTGCTTAAAGAAAGAAAGCCTGGAGTTAAAATGGTTGCAGTTGAGCCTGAAGAATCTCCAGTAATTTCAGGTGGCAATCCTGGACCGCACAAGATTCAAGGTATTGGTGCTGGTTTTATACCGGATAATTTAGATGTAACTCTTATTGATGAAATTATCAAAGTTAATAGTGAAAATGCCATGAGAACTGCAAGAGAAACTGCAATGAAAGAAGGAATACTATGTGGTATCTCTTCAGGAGCAGCTATTTATGCAAGTATTGAGCTTGCTAAACGTCCTGAGAATAAAGGGAAACTTATAGTTGCCATAATACCTTCTAATGGTGAAAGATATTTGTCATCAGCTTTGTTTGCAGATATCGCAGACTAATGGGATAGTGTATATTTATATTATGGGCACTAAGCCAAATACCTCAACAGGCGCTAAATCCTTACTTGCTGAACTTAGAAGACAAGGTGTCAAAAGATTTTTTGGTTATCCAGGTGGAGTTTTACTTGGGCTTTATGATGAGCTTTATCATGAACAAGAATTGATGCACATTCTTGTACGTCATGAGCAAGGTGGTTGTCATGCTGCTGAAGGTTATGCAAGAGTTTTAAATCGTCCTGGTGTGGTACTGGCAACAAGTGGACCTGGTGCAACTAATTTGGTAACAGGAATTGCTGATGCCTATATGGATTCAACGCCCATTATTTGTTTAACAGGACAAGTACCTACTTGGGGAATTGGTTCTGATTTTTTTCAAGAAGCTGATATCACTGGGATTACCTACCCTATTGTTAAACATAGTTACTTAGTAAAAAAAGCTGAGAACCTCGCTAAATGTATCGCCGATGCTTTTTATATCGCTTCAACAGGTAGACCAGGACCGGTTTTGATCGATATGCCTAAAGATGTTCTCAATGATGAGTTTGAAGTAACTGCTGAGAATAAAATAGATGATAATTACAAATCTCATATCATTGGTTATAAACCAAAGATCAAAGGCAACCCTAAACAGATACAACTAGCTGCTGAGAAAATTCTTAAAGCACGTAGACCGGTAATTTATGCCGGTGGTGGAATTATAAGTTCTGGCGCTTCACGTGAACTTCTAGAGTTGGCTGAAAGCTGCATGATACCTGTGACTACGACCTTACATGGTAAAGGAGCAATACCACACAAACATCCAATGTTTCTTGGAATGTTGGGTATGCATGGTACTGCATTTGCAAACTATTCAATCTATAACTGTGATTTATTAATTGCAGTTGGGACACGTTTCGATGATAGGGTAACCGGCAAGATTGAAACCTTTGCACCTGATGCAGATGTGATTCATATTGATATCGATCCTGCTGAAGTTAGTAAGAATAGAAAACTGAAAGAGATTATTGATATTCCTATAGTTGGGGATGCTAAGAATGTTCTTCTAGACTTGCTTTCAGAGATAAATAAACGTAAACCTGATACCGAAGAATGGCTCAAAAAAGTCCAAGAATGGAAAAATGAATATCCACTTGATCATGATCCTATTGCAGAGAATTTAATTAGTCCACAGCATATTTTAAAAACTATTCGTAAACTTAAAGGCGATAAAGTAATTTATGCTACAGACGTGGGGCAACATCAAATGTGGGCAGCACAACATGCTGAAATAGATCATCCGAATCAGTGGCTTACAAGTGGTGGCGCAGGAACTATGGGTTATGGCTTGCCTGCAGCAATGGGCGCTGCTGCTGCGGTTCTAGATTCAGTGGGTACTGAAAATGATCGTAGCGATGAAGTAGTTGTGAACATCACTGGTGATGGTAGTTTTCAGATGTGTATTCAGGAGCTTGGGACTCTCAAGGCTTATGATCTAAAAGTTATCAATTGTATTTTTAATAACCAAAATCTGGGCATGGTAAGACAATGGCAAGATCTTTTCTATGATAAAAAATATTCACATGTAGATCTTAAGCATGGTACGCCTGATTTCGTGAAGCTGGCAGAAGCTTATAGTCTGAAAGGTTTTAAACCAGAAACCAGAGATGATGTAGAAGGGGTAATTAAGGCTGCTTTAGAATCTGATGTGGCAGTAGTAATTGATTTCCCGATGGCTTATGAAATGAATGTCTGGCCGATAGTGCCTCCTGGCGCATCTAACATGGACATGATGGGGATTGATTCTTGTACTTTACCTAATGGACGTTCTTCACAAGATTATGAGTGGGAGCAGGTCTAGTTCAAATGCCGTCATTGCGAGCCTTCGAAGAAGGCGTGGCAATCCAGTCTGCGAATTAGCAATAGTTTAGAACTTTGTATTTAGCTTCTTTTTTCTTGCGCTCTGCTTTAGATGTTAAATAATTGTGACCATAAAGAAAATAAAGAGCAGTTGAGAAAATTAAAAAGAGAAATGAAAACATATAGTCAGACCAAAGAAATCTTTCTAATCCAGCTAATTCATAAAGTTTATCAATCATCGTCTTTAATTCCTAATAATACTACAACTAAAATGATAAGTCCAAGGAAAGCTAGAATCCATGCATACTCAACGTTTGGACTGTATTCTGTCTCACCTAAAACAAATCTTTGACATATCTGAGCTAAAGGAATCCATAAAGTTATACCTAAAAATTGAAGTAAACCTAATATAAACCTATGTTGTTTTTCTCTCTTAGTAATTTTAATTTTCCCCATAAATATTTTTAGCAAATACTTCTTTAAAATGCTAAATCTTGTGTAGATACCTGAAATTTCCTTAGACTACGTGAAAAACGCAAAACAACTAAAAAAAATCGCTCTAATCGGTTCTGCTGGAACCGGTAAAACAACGATGTTTGAGAAACTTTTTGAGTTGCCAGATATCAAAGCAAACTTTTCAGCAATTCCTGAACAAGTAAGAATCATTTGTGAAGAGAAAGGCTATAAAAGCCCTTACGAAATTGAAGGCGATATAAATGAATTTCGTTTTGAAGTTTTACGTAGGCAAATTCAAGTAGAAAATTCTAATGATAGTTTTATTGCAGACCGCTCTGTAATTGATGCTTGGGCTTACTTTATGCGCTGGTCTTGGAATACTTGCACTGTGGAAATGGCAGAAGAATTTTATCAAGCCGCTTATGAGCAAGCGCAAAAATATGATCTGTTAATTTATTTCCCGATTAGCTTTGAGTTAGTAGATGATGGTTTTCGTTGGAATAATTCTATTTACCAAAAACAAATTGATAGGCTTTTGCTTTCGTTAGTTAGTGAGTGGAAACTAGATGGCAAGCTTTATACAGTACAAGCTAAAGATAGTGAAACTAGAGTTGCGGAGATTATAAAGTTGATGTAGGCATATCAAAAGCTAATCTCTTAGCTACTTTCACTTCATTAATCTCCCCACCCCGATAAGCGACATTGCCATTAATAATAGTGTTAACAACCTGCGACTTAAATGAAATACCTTCAAATGGCGACCAGCCACATTTATAAAGTAAGTTTGATTTATCAACAGTCCATGGAGAATTTAAATCCACTAAAACCAAATCAGCATAATGACCTTCGCGGATAAAACCGCGGCGATCTATTTCAAATCTCTTTGCGACATTGTGTGAAGTTTTCTCCACTACTTGCTCTAAGGTTAAAACTCCTTGATGATAAAGTTCTAACGCTGCTACTAGTGCATGCTGTACTAATGGACCTCCTGAAGGAACCGTAAAATAATTAGAGCCTGATTTCTCTTCTAATGTATGTGGTGCATGATCTGTCGCAATAAAATCTATGAAACCGTCTTTCAGACCTTGTTTTAAAGCCTCTCTATCATTAAGTTCTTTGATGGAAGGATTCCATTTAATAAAGTTGCCTTTAGTTTTGTAATCTTCACGACTAAACCATAAATGATGAGTGCAAACTTCAGCAGTGATTTTCTTTTCTTCAATAGGCTTATTCTCTAATAATGGAATTTCTTCAGCAGTACTTAAATGCAGTATATGGAGATTAGCATTATGTTTTTTAGCCAGATCAATAATCCATTTAGAACACTCAATACAAGCCTCACGACCACGGATATCTGGATGCATGCTTACATCGATATTCTCTTCGCCGTATTTTTCTTTAAACTTAGCTACATTCTCTTGGATGATTTTTTCGCTTTCAGAGTGCACTGCTACTATCATTCCTGTACGTGCTGAAAAGTCTAGAATTTTTTCTATGGCAGAGTGATTGTCGACAAGCATATTACCAGTAGAAGCGCCAAGGAAAATTTTTATTCCACAAACTTCATGAGGATTGAGTTTATTAATCTCCTCAAAATTATCATTGGTAGTGCCCATATAAAATGAGTAATTTGCAAAAGATTTTTCAGCAGCGATTTTAAATTTCTCTTCAAGTAGCTCAAGTGTAATAGTGCGCGGATTAGTGTTTGGCATTTCCATAAAGCTGGTAATGCCACCTGCTACAGTCGCGCGGGACTCTGTATATAGATCGCCCTTGTGAGTTAAACCAGGATCTCTGAAATGTACTTGATCATCAATCATGCCAGGAATTAGATAGAGACCATTTGCATCAATAACTTCATCTGCTTTTACAACTGGTTCAGGATCTTTACTAATAGAACTAATGAACTCGCCTTTGATTAGAACAGAACCAAGAAAACTTTTGCCTTCATTTACAATGGTGGCGTTTTTGATGAGGATGCTAGGCATATAAATTATTCTATCTAATTAATGGTTTTTGGAATCAGTCCTTTAATCTAGAACTCACTCCGACTTATGACTTTTGGCTTAATGTTTCTGGCATTATTAGTAATATTAGAGCAAACCCCCCAGCCATCTGGATGATGTTAAATTCGCTTATGCAAGTGAATATTTAATGAATGCCCAATATTCAATCAAATCAAGAGCATGATTTTGTTAGGCAAGCTAAAACACTTTTTAATCAAGGCCAGCATGAGGCTGTTGTTAAACTTTTAGAGAAGCATTTTAATAGAGCAGGTCTTGATCCATGGGCTTATGCTTTATTTGGCTATTCGTTATTTAAATTAACTGGAAAAAAATATCAAGATATTGTAGTTCAGAGTCTGGAAACTGCTATTAAAATCAAAAAAGATGAGCCTGAATTTTATTATTTTTTTGCTACTATCGTTCGCTATCTTATTGATTTACCTCAGAGCATTCCTTTCTATCAGACCGCAATAAAATTAAATCCAAAGTTTAATCAATGCTATCTGGATTTAGCTGTTCTATATGTGATTTTGGGAGAACCAGAGGAAGTTTCTCGTGTTTTAAAAGAAGCATATTCTCAAACTAATGATTCTATATTTATTGGTCTTTTACTTGAGTATATTTATTATGATCCGAAGAGTAGTCTGGATGAAATATATAACTATTCAGATTTGTATTATAGAAAACATCTAGAAAAATTCAATCCAAAAATATTTAACTATGATTCTTCTAGATATGATATTAATAAGCCTCACCTCAAGATAGGATTCTTTTCTTGTCAAGGTTTGACTGATTGGGCAGGAATACGTGCTTTAAGTATGTATTTAGATAAGGATAAATTTTCTCTCTATGGTTATGCTAAAGTTCCCCCTGCAAAAAGTCTTCAGGTACATAGGAAAGATATTAAAGCTAGCTATGTTAATGATATTCAGAATAACTGTGTTAAATGGCAAGACTATGGTGATTTGCCTCTGAATGATCTTGCTCAAATTATTTACAATGATGAGATTGATATTTTTATAGATTTAGCTGGATATACTTCTCATAATTTATCATCGGAGTCATCTATTGGTCTTGCTATTAGAAAGCCAGCTCCTATTGTAGCTACTTGGCTGTCAAGTAATGGCTCTACAGCAGTCAAGCAGATTGATTATTTCATCACATCTCGTCATCAGATACTAGCTGGTGATCAAAAGTTTTTTAGTGAAGAGTTATGTGGGTTAGATAATGGATTATTCCAAGTGCAATTAGAAGAAGTTATGTCTATGCCTGAAGTCAATGCAGCACCGTGTTTGACTAATTCATATGTTACTTTTGGATCTTTTCATCGCCATATTAAATTTAATAGTAATGTATATAAAATTTGGTCTGAAATACTTAAAGCAGTTCCCGGTTCCAAACTTATGCTTAAATATGCGATGTTGAATGATCCTAAGATTAATGAGTCGATTTATAAACGTTTTGAAAAACACGGTATTAATAGAACTAGAATAATTCTTGATGGTCCTGCTGATAAATATGAATTCTACTGTGCTTATCATAAAGTTGATATTGCTTTAGATCCCTTTCCTTATAGTGGCGGTACTACAACTATAGATTGTCTATATATGGGTGTGCCTCTTATAACTAATCTTGCAGATAGAACTTCTAGTCGTGTTGCTGCTGGAATGCTTATTAGTAATGGATTAGATGAATTAGTTGCTAAGACTGAAGAAGAGTATGTAGCAAAGGCAATAGATCTTGCTAATGATTACAAGCGAATATCAAATTATAGATCACTTCTTAGAAATAAAGTCTCTACTGCTAAGATGTCAGCTAAGAATTTTGCAGTTGATTTTGGCAAGTCATTAAGATGGATGTGGGAAAAGAGTTGTAAAAATGGATAATACTAATTTAATTAACGATCTTGAATTAGGTCAAAGAGCAAAAGAGTTATTTAATCAAAAAAAATATCTAGAGATTATTTACTTATTGCAGAAGCACGTTAGTAAAGGAGGGCTGGATCCTTGGGCCTATGCTTTGTTTGGTTATGCGCTATTTATAGTAACTAAAAAAGAACATCCAAAGGTAGTCCTTGACAGCCTTGAGCTTGCCATTAAGATTAAACCTGATCAAGCTGAATTCTATTACTTTCTTGCGGTAGTAGCGCAGAACTTTATCAATCCTAGTTCTAGTATTGAGATATATAAGAAGGCTATTAGATTTAATTCAAAAATTGATATGTTCTATTTAGAACTAGCTTTTGTTTATTCCTTTTTAGGTCAAACAGAAGATATGCTTGCAACATTAAAAGAAGGAATAAATGCTACTAACTCTGATAAACTATTTGGAATATTTTTGCAGTTTAGTAATTATGATATTAATTTAAATATGCAAGATCAGCAAATCTATACAAAACAGTTCTATCAAAACTATAAACAGAAATATTTGCCAAAAACTTATCAATATGATCCACAAAGATATGATAAAAATAAATCTCATCTTAAGATAGGATTCTTCTCTAGCCAAGGTTTAACCGATTGGGCTGGTGTGCGTTCTATTTGTAAATTTTTGAACAAAGATAAGTTTTCAATATATGCTTATGCAAGCGTTCCATCTGAAACAGCATTGCCTGA
The DNA here is from genome assembly GCA_964517685.1 of uncultured Gammaproteobacteria bacterium. Lineage (GTDB taxonomy): Bacteria > Cyanobacteriota > Vampirovibrionia > LMEP-6097 > LMEP-6097 > CAYQSL01. The sequence goes on from CAZFCF010000001.1 coordinate 278,705, forward strand.
GTATTGCAAGAATATTAAAGCTAGTTACGTTGAAGAAATAATTGATAATTGCGCTAGATGGGAAAACTTTGCAGGGCTTTCCTTAGAAGCTATAGCAGAAAATATTCATAATGATGATATTGATATTTTAATAGACCTTGCTGGTACTGCTGGATATAATTATGGTCAAGAGCCCTTTATTGGTTTGACTGTACGTAAGCCTGCTCCAGTAGTAGCTACATGGCTTTCTGCTAGTGGTTCTACAGGTGTTGATGAAATGGATTATTTTATTACATCAAGGCATCAGATTCTTGAGGGTGATGATAAATTTTTTACGGAGACTCTTTGTGGATTAGATTCAGGATTATTCCAAGTTCAATTAAATGAAGTTATGGAACTTCCAGATATTCAAGAACCACCATGCTTGTCTAATTCATATATTACATTTGGATCCTTTCATTTCTATGTGAAATTTACCAATAATGTTTATAAGACTTGGGCGGCAATATTAAAGAGAGTTCCGAATTCTAAGTTAATGTTGAAATATGCAAAGATTGATGATCCTATTGTTTCTGATAATGTTAAGAAACGCTTTGAGAAGCTAGGAGTTAGCAGAGATCGTATTGTGATTGAAGGAGCTGATTCTAAATTTAATTTTCAGAATGCTTATAATAAGATTGATATAGCACTTGATCCTTTCCCTTATAGTGGAGGAACTACTACTACAGACTCACTTTATATGGGTGTTCCAGTAATTACTAATATGGCAGATAGAACTTCTAGTAGAGTCTGTGCTGGAATACTTATAGCCAATGGCTATGATGAGTTAGTTGCTAATTCTGAGCAAGAATATATTGAAAAAGCTGTAGAATTGGCTAATGACAGGGATCGCATAATTAATTACAAGGCGACTCTTCGGGACAAGGTCATTAATGGCAAAATGCGTGCTGATAATTTTGCTAATGATTTTGCCAATGCTCTAACTTGGATGTGGCAAAGAACTTGTGATCTTCGCAGTTAGATTACAAATATCTAAAAACTTTGATTAGAACAGAACCAAGAAAGCTTTTGCCTTCATTTAAATCTATACTTTCTCCCCTGCAAACGGCGACAAATCAACCTGATAATCATAGGCATCCACACCTTCAGACTTCTTCAAAAACTTAATCATATGCACTGTGAAAATAGGATAGGCAATGATTTCCCAGAGAACTTTGATTATATATTTGCTTGCCATAACATTGAGCATAAGTGAAAGTGGATAGCCTTCAGCTCCAAGAAAACCCAAAGGGAAAATTATCAAAGTATCAACTAACTCACCTGCCATAGTTGAAAGAATTAGTCGCGCGCCTAAATATTTGCCGCCAGTTAAAATTTTCATTTTGGCAACTACATAGCTGTTGGCAAATTCACCACACCAAAAAGCAATGATGCTAGCAAAACTCACGCGCAAACTTAAATTGAAAATTTTGGCATAAGCTTCCTGTGATCCCCAATTAGGATCAGGAGGTAAAGAAATGAAAAATTGCAAAATTAAATTCGAAAGAATCAAAGCAATAAAGCCAGTCCAAATCACTCGACGAGATTCGGCATAACCATAAATTTCAGTAAGAATATCTCCGATTAAATATGAGACTGGAATAAGTAGTAAGCCGGTTGTAGTACTAAAACAAAAATCTCCAATACATAAACGTGTGATTTTTACGCTGCCTACTAAATTAGTTAAAATCAAAACCACTACAAAGCAAATGCTTATAAAACCTAGGTATTTGTAGTTTCTCTCCTGGTTTGTCATAAGTACTAACTTAGCATTAACTTAGTATCTGGGATAGAATATTTTCTGTTGCATATTCATTTACAAAACTCCATACAAAAGCAGAACTTATCCTTAAGGGCAACTCGTGCGTTTCGCACGGTTGCCACTTTTTTTCAAGCGGCATCGCTAGCAAAACTTCGTTTTGCAGGATGCCTAGTATTTTTGAGTTTATTTTTAAGTGCTTGTGATGCTGAGCAAGTTACTTATCGTGCTGTTGGTGTACATGATGGTGACACAGTTACTCTGATTCCTTATGAGTGCACGTATGCTGAGCAAAAAATCAGTCCAGAAAATTCCTGTCCTAAAACTAAAGTGAGATTAATCGGACTTGATGCACCAGAACTAGAGCAACATCCTTGGGGTTTGAAGTCCAAAGAATTTACTGAAGCAAAAATTTTAAATCAAAAAATTTATTTAGAGAAAGGCATTCAGCCAATAGATAAATATGGCAGAACACTTGGTTACATCCTTTATGATCCAACTAATAGTGAGAAGCCTGAGATAAAAAATATGCATGTGCTTAATGAAGAAATTCTGGCAAACGGCTTGGCACAAATTTATATATTCCCGATGGAAACCAAATACAGTGCTAGATTGAAGGAAGCTGAATATTCGGCAAGGTCTAAATCCATAAATATTTGGGATGCAGAAAAAGGTTTGAAAATTAGTCCTGGAAAATATCGCGCAAAAAATAAAGCAAAGCAAAAAAGGGACTTGCAGAAATAGATGGAAGATCTTATTGATAAAGCTCAAGTAATCAGAGCTATAGAAACTCTTAAAGCTAGGCACGAAACGGTAAGTCCAATTAATGTGGCTTTTGAACTTGGAGTTCCAAGAAATTTTATTTATAACAATATTGAATTATTAGAAATCATTTTCTTAAGCTCTGGTGATTTACTTGGACCAGATCAAGTAATAGAGCAGCTTTTAAAAGAAAATAAATCTCTTAAGCGTAAAGTAAAAAAACTCGATAAGCAAATTGATGAAGAAAAAAAACTTGCTCTCACTAGTTTTAATGAAGGCTTTGCCAAAGGTGCTTCAATGAATTTTTCTGAAGTGAAACTTGTTAAAGAGAAATTCTTAGTTGATGAATTTATTCTCAAACAGGAAGAATTATGGGCACGTGGTGTTTTGATGATAGATACTAAAGAGACTTTGGATTTAGATAAAATAAAAAAAGCTTATAGAACTTTAGCTGCAATTGTTCACCCTGATAGTTCTTCCCGTGATACTAATGTTCAAATTACCAATGTTAATCGCGCTTATGAGTTTTTGAAAAATCTCTTGGAGTCTAAAAAAACTAACTTTTAATTATTTAGCACTAATAAAAATCCTGACTTATTGTAAAATTGTCCAAGTCTAATGGGTAGAAATCTCATTTTTCGCTGTGCCGATGTGGCGGAATAGGTAGACGCAACAGACTTAAAATCTGTTGGGATTTTATCCCGTGCCGGTTCAAGTCCGGCCATCGGTACCATTTTTTAATCTCGAAAGACTGTTTGTCTAAGCGCAATTTTATGCTACCATACATAAGTAAGCGTTGAAATGAAGTCTAAATTGAAAATTCAAAATACTGAAATTACAGTCTTTTCAAAAGATGCAAATGACTTTATTTCTTTAACAGATATTGCTAGGTATAAGAATTCTGTCGAACCAAAGGATATAGTGAAAAACTGGCTTAGATCCAAGTCAACAATTGAGTTTTTAGGTCTATGGGAGAAAATTAATAACCAAAGTTTTAAAGGGGTCGAATTCGACTCCTTTAAAAATGAAGCTGGCAGTAATACTTTTGTGCTCAGTCCTAGTAAATGGATAGAAGCTACTAATGCTATTGGAATTATTTCTAAACAAGGTAAGGGTGGAGGGACTTTTGCTCACAAAGATATAGCTTTTGAGTTTGCAGCCTGGGTTTCGTCAGAATTTAAACTTTATCTGATTAAAGAATTTCAAAGACTTAAAGAAGAAGAGAGCGAGCGTAAAAATCTTGGTTGGGAAATCAAAAGAATTTTAACTAAATTAAATTATCGTATCCATACTGATGCAATAAAAGAAAATCTTATTCCTGCACAAATTTCAAAGCAACAAGAAAATTTTATTTACGCAGATGAAGCAGATGTATTAAATGTTGCTTTATATGGTATGACTGCAAGGGAATGGAGAGAGAAGAGCCCTGAACTAAAAGGTAATATTCGAGACAATTCTAATGTTACCCAGCTAGTTTGTTTAGCTGGATTAGAAACTATAAATGCTGAATTCATCAGACAAGGTATATCTCAAAGTGAGAGACTTAAGAGGTTAAATAAGATTGCAATTATTCAGATGAAATCTTTAGTAGAAAATCCGAATATTAAAAAACTAGAGAATTAATATGCTTAATTATACTGATACTGCACAAATTTAGCTTTTTTTGTGCAGTATGATAAGTCAAATGCATGAAAATCCAAAATTTTTGTTAAATGAACCCGTATAATCTAACTACTCATGGAAACCCAAAAGAACAATATATCCTTTGCAGAAATCTTAGGAGAGTCAATTAATTTCCTTACTAGGAATATTTCAACTCTTATACTTTGCTATTTATTGGTTCTAGCAATTCTTGCAGTTCTATCTTTGCTGTTTGATAGTAAAGTAGAAAAACTATTTGATCTCTTTGGTAATATTGCGATCTGTATCCTAGTATCTTCAATCGTAATGGATGAAAGGTCTGGACAATCTGCAAGTTTTGAAAGAGCTATGAAGCTTCTATTCCAGAAATTTTTTATTACCACTTGGACTTCTATAAAAGTTTGGTTCTTTACCGTTATTAGGCTACCTCTACTTATAGTTCCTGGAGTTAATTATGGAGTTTCCAGACAGTTTTCAGGTCTATCTATTATTTTCAAACCACATCTAAATACTCGCGAAGCTCGAGAACATAGTAAACAACTGGTTCAAGGCAGATGGTGGAAAGTATTTTTTATAAATTTTCTGATGCTTGGGCTTCTAGTCATCACTACGCTTGTATTAATATCTACTGCTTTAATTAGTGGTCTCGTTGTTAGTTCAGACTCATTAGCTTTGGGTCTTATGACTTTGTTTGTATCTTTTTTGATTAATTCTATAACTGTTATTTTCGAAGTCCACTTGTACCTCAAGCTGGAAGAGAGTTTTAAGCTTATTAGCTAATAGATACTCGCTTGAGTAATTCATCTGAAATGTCTCGATGCTTTTTGACCCAGTGATATAAAATTAAACATTCTCGAAGATAGTTAAGTGCTTATGCTTTGCTGATACAATATTCCTATGCAGGATTCGAAACTAAATATAGGGTGGGTTAATGCTATTAAGGATCAAGCTGAGCAAGAAGCATATAAATATTTTAATGACAATATTAGACCACTACCAAAAACTTCTTCAGGAAAATGGGATGTAGCGAGTGGGGCATTTCGCAATACTGATGTGGATGCTTTTCGTCATGCATATGTTAGTGGAGTGTTTACTCAAAAGTTCAATGAGTTAATCGCATATATTTTAGGAGAATTAAATGAATTACATGGTGATATTTCAGGAAATTCATTTGAAGAAAGGAATATGGATTTATGGAATAACGCCATCGGAAGAAAATATGGAAGCTTAACCAACTTAGACCCTAGAATTTATAAAGGTGAAGACTTATTAGAATTAATTGATCCAAACAGATCAGTGAGGGTTATCGAACAGACTGAAACAGGTCGTAATATAAGTTTTTTAGACTCGTTGACAGGCTTAGTAATGACCAGAGAATCTTTTGTAAGTAAAATAGAATCTGGTGATTATCCAAACTATACTGTTGCATTAATCAATAATATTCCAACACCTATTTCAAAATCAGACGGAAAAATAGAAAATAATTTAGGATGAGTATTTTTACTAATTATTTTTCAGGTCTTGCATTGCTCGCCAAAGCTGTATTTCAAAAGCGTTTTAGCCTCACAAGCTATTTTATTGCTCAAATTCTTTTTGATATAAATTACAAATTCTCTATGGAGCATTATAAATATCTTCCTGCAGAACACCTTGTTCCAAAGGTTGCCGGTATGACAGTTATTCTAATTACGACTATTATTGTTACAAAAATTATTTTCAAAATACTAAAAATACAAAGTACTTGGTTTTCTATAATCTTTGCAGGAATTTTAGCAACATATGGTTACTTATTTCTGATCAGCTTTTATACAAATGGTTGTAAACCTTTTGCTCCAATACTTCAGAGCAATCCTTTATTAGGACTTGCTTCTTCAGCTTCTATTAGTGAAGTTATTCAATGGAGCGGAATACTTGGTCTAGGCATTTTAATTTTTAGAATTCTCAATTTGAAGAGGTTTCTCAAAAAAAATCAGGTTGCTTAAATTGTTGGATTGATTGAATGGATTACTTATTAAATCTATGCCATCAATCTCTTAATGTTGTAGTTATTGTGCTTTGTCTCTTTTTGCTGTTGAAGTAGAGTTTTGAGTTTTTCGTCTGCAATTTTTTCTAAGTAATCAGTTTTAATTTGCTCATCTTTGACAGGATCTGCAATAAAAATTTTAATCACATTGTCATTCACTTCACCTGCAAAGAGATAGTTTTCAGGTATTTGTGTTTCAGCAAAAACATTATGCTCTAAAGTAAATTGTTTATTGATTGTATTGTAGTCTTGTTTAAGAGCGCTTTTAAACCAAGTTCCTAAGTCCCCTTGATTTATTTGATTGATCTTCTCAACTGAAATTGGTATGGTGAGAGACTGAAGTTTTTCAATAAACTCTTTCTTACTGATATTTAGTTCTAGAGTTAGAGTACTCATTTAATATAACTATGAATCAAAGCTAGTAATCCGTCTCTTAATTAACCTCCTAAGCCCTGCTGTACTGCACAAATTCAGCCTTTTTTTTGCAGTACGATAGGTTGAATGCATGAAAATCAAGAATTCAGCCCCTATGAATCTATAAATGCACGATTTATTAAACCGCTACTTTAATAAATCGTGGCGTAATTAAAGTATTACCATGATAAATACTGATTCTGGGACTCAGGCTTTTGGCGATGCTTTTGAGCATTTCATTATTAAAGAGTTTGTAGATATTTCTAAAGCCTTAGCTAAAGATTTCAGATTCTCTTTTTATCGTACGGAAAACAATGCTGAAGTGGATTTGATTATTGAGTGCCCCGATAATACAATCTATGCTGTTGAAATCAAATCTTCGGCTTCACCACAATTAAAAGATTTGCGAGGATTGAAATCCTTTGGCGAAGTCTGTCCTGAAGCAATATTATGCTGTGCTTCCATTGCTCCTAAGGCTTATAAACTTGCTGATATCGTTGTATATCCATGGCAGGAATTGTTTCGTCAAGTTTTTAAAAAGCTAAATTAAAAATTACCTTCTATATATAATTATGATAATGTATTGACAAGATGAGTGCGCTTTGTTATAATCATTATACTAAGTTAAGGAGTATGTAAATTATGACAAGTGTTAATCCAAATCAGCCTGGTACACAACCAAGTGCAACAGCAAAATTATTAGGCGCCGTAAGAAATATGGTTGATGTTGGACAAGGTACGACTCCCAAACCAGTACATCCACCGACTTTGAGAGAACAGGGTGGTGCTCTTTTGGAGACAGCTAAGAGATTTCTTTCAAAAAAAAGATCTCTAATTAATTTGGTTTAACTCTAGGTCAACTAGATGACCCATTTTATTTGTATTGACCTTAAAACTATATTAAAATGCGGTATTTCTTAACCAAAATATGGAACTATAGGGTTAGAATAATCATCTACCATAAGACAACTAAAACGTCAACATTTGCTATTGAATAGCTGAAACCCCCTCAAAGACGTTAATTAGAAGTCAAAATTACATTAGTACCCTAGAAAACTCAGTACCTGATTTATTTAATCTCAAATCAGTTATCAAGCAATCTAGCCCGTAAGCTTTTTATTAAGGAGAAGGTTAATGGCAAGAAAAAAATCCGGAATGACAAAAGAGTTCACTGACGATGAAATTCTAACTTACGATGATGAAGAATCGCTCATCGAAGATAGTTTTGATGCAATTACTGTAGAGAATACAGATATTGAATCAGAGATCATCTCATCTGCCGCAAGCAGAATGAACGGGTCAGAAAGTGGCAATGACGAAGAAGACGGCTTAGGCTCGGTCTCCCCTTTATCTGACGATTCAGTAAAAATGTACCTTAGAGAAATTGGCAGAGTGCCGCTATTAAACGCAAAACAAGAAATTGAACTTGCACGTAAAATTAAAGAAGGCGACATCACTGCTAAACGTAAACTAGTTAGACACAACTTGAGATTAGTTGTTTCTATCGCTAAAAAATATATCAATAGAGGTCTACCTTTCCTTGATTTAATTCAAGAAGGTAATCTTGGTTTGATCAGAGCTGCTGAAAAATTCGACCCTGAAAGAGGCTATAAGTTTTCAACTTATGCTACTTGGTGGGTAAGACAAGGTATCACCAGATCCCTCTCTGATAAATCAAGAACAATCCGTGTTCCTGTACACATGGTTGAGACAATTAACAAATTCAAGAAGATTGCTCGTAAACTAGGTCAAGAATTAAATCGTAGACCTACTGAAGAGGAATTAGCTGAAGTAATGGAAGTACCAATCACTAAGATTAAAGAGATTGTTGCAGCTATGAGAACTCCAGTTTCACTTGAGTCTCCAATTAACAACGAAGACGATGGTAAATTAGAGGACTTTATTGCAGATCCAAACCAATCAGTTAAGCCAGAATTGGCAGCGACTGAAAACCTTCTAGCTGATGACATCTTAAGAGTGCTCGACACCTTAACGCAAAAAGAGAAAGCTGTAATCCAGCTACGTTTCGGTATTGACTCTGGACAAGAGCGTACGCTTGAAGAAGTTGGTAGAATGCTCCGTATTACTCGTGAACGCGTTCGTCAACTTGAATTCAGAGCTCTGAAAAAACTCAGACATCCTGAAAGAGCAGCAAAACTAAAAGATTACTTAGATAGCGCTGTTGTTTAGTTTGAGTCAAAGAAAAAATTAGATCAATAAAAAACCCCTCGAAAGAGGGGTTTTTGCTTTTTAAAGTTTCGTCATTGCAAAGAGCGTAGCGATGAAGCAATCCAGTCCTATTTGCTTGCGCCAGAATATTTTTTCTTAAATTTGTCAATTCTACCTGCAGTATCGATAACTTTGTTCGTACCAGCGTAGAATGGGTGGCAGCTACTGCAAATCTCTACTCTTAAGCTATCAAGAGTGGTTTGTACAACAAACTCTCCGCCGCAAACGCAAGTCGCAGTAATAACGTTAGTTTTAGGATGAATAGCTTCTCTCATAGCAATAGTAAATACTAGCATGAGGATTGCTCCTGTAATACAAGAAATCTTAAATAAAAAATAAGTCTATAGAAGCTGGATTGCCACGCCATTTCATGGCTCGCAATGACACAAGGTTTTAACCAAATCTCGGTAAAATCGGCTCAGTATTTTTCTGTCCAGCACCTAAAAGCTTCAGAAGAGAATCTTGTTTGTCTGAAAGGCTCTCAAAATCTGAAAGTTGTTTATTAAGTTTTTTGTTTAATTCAAGTAGCTTGTGCAATTCATCATAAAGTTTATTGAGTTCTTTTTCTCTTTCACTAAGTTGCCATTGCAATTTTTGGATTTCAAAATCCTTTTCTTCAAACTCTTTGTACAGGAGTTCAAGTTCAATATTGTTACTGCCTATGTTTTGTACTTTTCTTGATTTGAGAAAGTCTTTGGTTTCTTTGTAATCCGCATTCCAAAGGCCATCAAAGCCAATCAAATCAGTTTCTTCCAAAGCATGCTCAGAATTCTTGTTAAATTCCTCAACCATTATTTAAGTGTAAAGCTAGTTTTAGAGGGAGTCAATGTTCGTCATGACATTCTTATAAAAGCTGATAGAATAGCATTTGATAATATAACCATGAGTGCCACAGTAATGAGTGATTTTCAAGAAGATATAGAAGGCTCTGAAAAAAAAGCCAAAAAAACTAAAAAAGCAACAATGAACGAAACTAAAGATTTAGATACTAATTTGCCGACCGTTGGCGGAGACCTAAGCAAACAATTAAGCGTGATTCAGAAACAAGTCAGCGCTATTGTTGAAAGACAGAGTAGCGGAGTATCTCCGGAATTTAGTGCCTTAATGGACGGCTACGTAAACAAAGCCAATGAAAGCCAAACTTATAAAGTTAAATATGAGCATTTGGAAACTGTGCATGAAGACATGAAACTTGAAGTGAGAACTTTAAGAGATGAAAATCGCAAATTCAAATCAGAAATGGATGCTTCGCGTGAAGCTTTAAGACTCTCAGAGGCTGATTTACAAAGACTTAAAAAAGATCTTGATACTAACAAGCTGCAATATGATGAACAGCTTTCAAGCTTAGTTGATGAGCGTGAAAAACTCAAAGCTAGGTTAAAGCAATTAAACGATGAGAAAGAAAAATCAGTTCAAGAATATTCTGATCTTAAAGCTGAATTGCTTGAATACAAATATAAAGCGAAACAACATGATCAAGAAAAACAAGTTGAAATTGAATCTCACAAACGTAGTATTAGAGAAGCAAACAAAATGATCGATGAACTTAAAGAGAAACTTGATCTAAGAACTCGTGAAGTTGAATATAAAGATGCTCTTCTAAACCAGCTTATTAAGCAAGTTTCAGTGGATGACGCTCATAAGTCTGGGCATGCACCATCAGCAGTGAAAGTTGAGTATGGTTCACCTCTAGAGCATTTATCACAGCCACCTGCAAGTGAGATGCAAGCAAGCTCGAATACTAATCAAGCTGCGGCACAACAAAGTTACCAAAATACAAACACCGCAAATTTCAATCCAAATCCTAAAGTTGGTACTAAGCGTAGTATTGAACTTAGATTAGATGATAATTCTTCTAGTGAAGGATCGAGCTGGGGTGCTTTCCGTAAGTAATCTAAATGCTTGTTTATCCTCCAGATGGACATGTGACGACTAGCGAAACTATTTTTTTTATTGGTTCTGCTAAGGGCTATTGCAAAATCAATGGTCAAAATATTGAAATTTTTGATAATGGAAATTTTTCCCCTGTGGTTGATTTAAATTTAGGCGAAAACCATTTCTTGATTGAGATTGATGGTGAAGCTTTCCGAAGAGAAATCATTTGTAACTCTCCTGATCCTGCTAATGCCTCTCTAAGTCCTCAGCCCTGGCGTGAAGCTCAGGACTTGAAATATTCTTATGATCAGGGTTTCAAGCGGCTATGTCTCGATCCAGGGCATGGTGGAAGCCAAAGAGGTACTTGCTCACCAAAAGGCATTGCTGAAAAAGACTTAAACTTAAAATTAGCAAAACTGATCAAGGAAAAGTTTTTTGATTCGGATATTCAAGTGGTTTTAACTAGAGATACTGACAGTGATTTGGCTTTAGCTGAGCGCGTTGCAATTGCAGAAAAAACTGATAGTGATTTATTTATTTCAGTGCATCACAATGCCATTCCAGATGATCAAAAGCCTCTTGAGCACAAAGGCATATCAGTGCATTACTATTATGAACATAGTAAAAGTTTTGCAGAGAAACTTGCACAGAAAATTTCTAACTTAGCCGGTTTGGATAATCGAGGAGCTATTCGCCAGGATTTGCATGTACTAAGAGAGAATCCACAACGGATTTCTGTTCTCGTGGAATTTGGTTTTTTGATCCATCCAACTGAGTCTCAGTTTATTTGCTCGGAATTGTTTCAGGATACTGCTGCTAAGGCGGTGTTTGAATCTATTAGCCGAGAAAGGGATATTTTCGCCGCTTCACGGTCCTCGACGAAAATTCACTAAAGGGAATTATTCGTCTGTGGAAATTCCGCTACACGAAAATATCCCTTTCTCGGCTTCATTCAACAACGTCTTCTATTTAAAAAAGAACGAAAAGATTAAATGCTCTATAATTAGTCTTGTCAGTGCAAGTTAAGCACGACAGTCCCTGACTCTAAAAGTGGATAAAGATACTAACAACTTCGATACTATAATCCTAGGTTCTGGAATTTCCGGTCTCAACCTAGCAAGAAAGCTTGCCCAAGCAGGTCAAAAAGTTTTTATTTGTTCTAAAGAAGCTATCACTGAAGGTTCATCTAATTATGCGCAAGGTGGGGTTGCAGTGGTTAGTCCATTGAATCCAGAGGATAGCGTGGAGAGTCACATCCAAGACACAATCAGCTCCGGTAAAGGGCTTTGTAATGAAGAAGCTGTAACTGCAATTCTTACTGCAGGTTGGACAAGAGTAGAAGAGATTCGTAAACTTGGTGTGAACTTCGATAAGAATTTTAATTTAGAAGGTTCTCATAGTTATAAGCGCGTTATGCATGTGGGTGATGCTACAGGTAGAGCCATAATCAAACCCTTACTAGATAAGGTTTCTAGAAATCATAATGTTTTTATTTCTCAGGGCACAGAAGCTTTTAGTTTGATCAAGAATAAAGAGAATGGCAAAATTTGTGGCGTAAGTTTATTTGATATTACTGGAAATATTTTTGATGCTTTTGCAAATAATGTAGTTTTGGCTACTGGTGGTTTAGCAGCTCTCTATGAGGATTTCACTTGCCCTAATATTCTTACAGGTGATGGTATTGCTCTTGCTTATGATGCAGGCGCTAAAATCGAGAATCTTGAATTTGTACAATTCCATCCAACAGTTTTTAAATCTATTAAAGGCGAAAATTTTCTTATCTCTGAAGCTCTAAGAGGCGCAGGCGCGCAGTTGCGCAATGCCAAGAAAGAATTATTTGCTAATAAATACCATCCTGATGCTGAACTGGCTACAAGAGATATTGTTAGTCGTGCAATTTATTCGGAAATGAAATCTACTAATTCTGAATTTGTTTATATCGATGCGACTAAGCTCAATAAAGAAATGTTGCAAACTGAATTTCCAAATATTTACAAGTACTGTTTGGCACAAGGATATGACCTTGCTGTTGACTTAGTTCCAGTAAGACCTGCGGCGCATTATAGTGTTGGTGGCATTAAAACTGATATCAATGGTAAAACCAATTTAAAAGGTCTCTATGCTCTTGGTGAGTGCGCGGCAAATGGTTTACATGGAGCTAATAGATTGGCTTCTAATTCACTGCTTGAATGTATTGTGGTGCCTGAGTTTGTTGCTAATAGTATTTTAGAAGAAGAAGTATTAGCTGCTTTTGTAATGCCAGAAGATTTTGAATATTGCTCTGAATATAGCCCAGTAATTAGCTTTGCGGAGAAAGTTAGGCATAAAGAATTGCTCAAAGAGATTCGTAGTCTAATGAGTGAAACTCTTTCTGTTGAAAGAAAACAAAAATCAATTAACTCTACTATCAAGCTTTTAGAAACTATTGAAGGTGAGCATAAAGAAAAAACTACAGCGCTTCTTCTTGCTAAATCTGCTTTGGCTAGAAAAGAAAGCCGTGGAGCCCATTTCCGTGCTGATATTCCTCGCACATTGAGTGCACTCCAAAGATCGACTATACTTTCAAAAGAACCTAAAACCTACAAAGTAAAAGCGATTCCACATCATGTCTAAGCCAAGTCCAAAAATCAAAGCCAGAATAGCTCCTAGTCCTACTGGTAATTTACATTTGGGAACTGTAAGAACGGCTCTTTATAATGTTTTGCTGGCTAAGCATGAGGGTGGCGATTTTTATTTCAGATTAGAAGATACTGATAGAGAGAGAAGTAAAGAAGAATTTACTCAAGAAATTATTGATGGTTTTAATTGGTTAGGAATCAAATGGGATAAACCAAGTAAGATTCAGTGTGACCCATTGGGTTTTGTTAGACAATCTACCCAGAATGCAATTCATACAGATTATGTCACTAGGTTACTTGCTGAGAAAAAAGCTTATAAATGTTTTGCAACAGAAGAAGAGCTAAAAGCTTTACGTGAATTCCAAGAAAAAAATCACAAAGCTATGGGCTACGACAATCGCGGGCGTAAAGTTAGCTATGAAGATCAGGCTCAGTTTGAAGCTGAAGGTAAAAAGTTTGTTGTGAGACTGAATCTCGGTGCTGATCACGATCTTAAATGGAATGATGTAGTGCGCGGTGAGATGTCTATTAATTCTAAAGACCTTGGTGGTGACCCGGTTATCCAAAAATTCAATGGACAAGTTTTATATAACTTTGCGGTTGTGATTGATGATCATGAGATGGATATCACACATGTGTTTCGTGGTGAGGATCATTTAACTAATACTGCTAAACAAATCGCTATCTATGAAGCTTTAGGTTTCTCAGTACCAGTATTTGGGCATTTGCCTTTGATCTTTACTCCAAATAAAGAAAAACTCTCTAAACGTAAACATGGAGATATTGCTGGTGTAGAGATGTATAAGCGCAAAGGCTATTTGCCAGAAGCTTTGGTTAACTATCTTATTGCTATGAGTTACACGCGTGTTTCTGAAGATGGTAAAGAACTTTATTCTATTGAAGAGGCAACTAAAGATTTTGATACTAGTCGTTTAAGTAAAAGTTCTGCGATCTATGATATTAATAAACTTAATTGGTATAACCGTGAATACATCGTGAAATTCAGCCATGAAGAGCTTTTGGAACATCTGAAGCCATTTCTAAAATATGATTTATCCAAGTTAGATGATGAAAGTCAAAGACTTTTAATTAATGGCATTCGCGGTAACTTAAATAATTTCTCTGAGATTAATGAGAATATAAATTACTTCTTTGATGATGTTGCTGTGCCTGATGATTTAAAAAGTTTTGTCGAATCCGGTAAACCTGCAATTCAAGAATTGCATAAATATATTTCTGGACTTACTACTCTTGATGCTGTTGAAATTAAAAATGCTATCAATAAAATTGGTGAGAATTTAGGTATTAAAGGTAAAAATCTTTTCTGGCCGATTAGAATTGCTCTCAGTAGTCGCTCTCATGGACCGGATTTGGGAGAAGTGGTGAAGCTTTTGGGTAAAGAGAGAGCGCTTGAGAGATTGACTGCGTCATTGCGAGCGTAGCGAAGCAATCCCCCTGCACGACCTCCCTCTATGTTAAAATCACTATTAAGTGAGTGTTATAGGTACTACTAAAGATGAATTAAGAGCCCATGCTAAATCTAAGCTCGAAAAAATCTTAGCGAATAAAGAAGATTTTCATCGTAGGCAAATTGAATTAATTGATCAGATCCAAAACTCTCCAGAATTTATAAAAGCAAAAAATATTCTTAGTTACTATCCGTTTGATTACGAGTTTGATCTGAGTTCTTTGATCTTGGCGCATCCTGATAAAAACTGGATTTTGCCAAGACCAATAGGTAAGGGAATTATGCTTTTGTTTCAAGTGCAGAATCTTGATAAATTAAAAACCGGTAGATATGGTTTGAAAGTACCAGCTTCAAATTCTAAATTCTTTAAAGCTGAGGAATTAGATTTAGTTATAATCCCTGGTTTGGGTTTTGATGAGCGTGGTTATAGACTTGGACAGGGAGCAGGTTATTATGATCGCCTATTAACTAAGGTTTCCAAAAAGTGCAAAACTTTTGGTGTGATTCATGCTGATTTAGTATTTGAATATATACCAGTAGAAGCGCATGACAAGAAGGTTTTAAAACTTCTAATGGCTTAGTACTAGTGAGATCCCAGGAAGGCTTTATTTTTTCTTAACAAAGTGCTATAGTATAAGCTAATCATGAGATTAGTGCACGAACAAGGACGTTCATGGCAGCCAAGAGTTTCTACTAGAACACCTTCAATGGTTAGTGAGCTGCCAACTGGTGAGAGAACTGATTCTCCGAAAGAGTTTGCTTCTTCACATCGTCCAGTCCAAAGGAATGCTGATGGTTTTGCACGCCGCATTGCTAGAGAACAGGGACCACATCAAGGAAATACTTTTAGTGCATTATTCGATCGCCCGGCTGAAAATCAGAGTTTTGTTGCTCGACTTAACGCAACTGGCAAGGGTAAGAAGGTTCCAACTGCAATAGAAGAAAAAAAAGTAGAAGAAGTCAAAAGCGAAGAATTAGAAGAGTTAGATAGAGCTCTGGCATTATTCTATAAGCAGCTTGATGTTGTAGCTAAGAAACAAAGAGACATTCATCAAAATTTGCAAACCATTCCTGGTCTAGTAGATTTTATAAATCAATATTTCTTTGAAAACGAAGCTGATACAAAAGCGTTATTTACAAACTTTTATAAACTAAATGCCTTTGAACTGAATTTCGAATCTAAAGTATATGAGATTTTAGTAGATGCAATTGCAGAGAAAGTTCCGGCAGATGATTTTTATTCAGCGGTTCTAGAACCTATTTTAAATGATCATATCTATCGAGATTTCTCAAATGATAGATATGATGAACATGGTATAAACAGGCTCCCAGCAAGTTTGATATCGGAATTAGTAAATTATGCAATAGATGATTTACCTGAGACTTTGCTTGAGAAAACATATTCTATAGAGCTTAAAAGAGATGTGCCCAAAGCATTTTATTTGCTTTCAAAACTTTCAGACAGAAATAGTTTTAGAGAGTATCCTAATTCCGCGGCAGAAAGGCTTCTGCATTTTCTCGAAACAAAATGTACTGATGATTTGCCTGAGTTATTAGCTCTGAAAGAGAAGATTCTGATTGATTAAATTATGTCTTTTGTTGATTTCATAGATTCCCGAAATAGAAAAAAACCTGTAGATGATTGGGTGAGAGTAACACAACGAAGCGGTTCTTCGTCGCAGATAGAAAATATACTTGCTAAAGCCAGAAAAGCAACAACAAGATCATGGACTGATCTGGTTACAGGCGATGCTCAATTCAAGAAAATGTTTGGTCTTAAGGCTCTACATCAACCAGTTGACGAAATGTTCGACCAAGCGGCTGATAGTTTGTTAAACGTTATCCTTAAAGTCTATCTAGGCTCAAATGATTTTTCAGAGATTGAAAGCTGTGCAAATGATTTATCAACTTTGATTGAACATTTATTAAGAGATCCAGGAAATTTATTAAAACCTGCTGAACTGGGGATAGAAAAAGTACCAAAAGCTTTTCAAATACTTGATAAAGTTATGAGTAAAAATACTTCATTTACTGACACTTCTACTCTTAAAACAACTTTGCGTAAACTTTTAGGTTTTTTAATTAAGAACATAAATGAACAAGAGTTAACAAGATTATTTCAAATTAAGACAGAAGATAGTAAGGATAGCCCGTTATTAATTCATTGGTTAAAAAACTCATTTGAGAGAGAGGCTCTTATTATTGACCAGGATATTTTTCACGTACTTTTAGATTTAGCTATAAAGTATCTGCCAAAAGAATTGTTAGCAGAAATAGAAACTATAAAAAGCTTAATTGTAGATAAACGTAATAAAGAGAATGATTTTGATAATGATTTCTTTTGTGATGGAGATGAGAAGTATGAAGCTTGGTTAGATCTGAAGTCTGATTTTGTTGAAGGCGTGTTAAAAAAGTTAGATAAGTTAGTTACTGATAGCGATAAATAAACCATGCAACTTCTTTTAATTATACGGAGTATAATTAAACTATGCCAAGACGTGGACTGCATAGTAGAGAGGAATTAGAAGAGTTAATTATCGCTGCTGCAACACAGTTAATTGAAGCTGAAGGCTTAGAGGCTGCAAGTACTCGCCGAATCGCTGCAAAAATTGGATATACCCATGGTACTGTGCATAGTCATTATGAAAATTTTGCAGATTTAATTTTAAAAATAAACTCTGATACTTTAAACCAACTTTATGAAAATTTAGATAAAGCTAGTTCTAAAAGCAAATCACATGAGAAAGCTATCTATGCCATTGCTCATGCTTACGTTGATTATGGATTGAAAAATAATAATCGCTGGAAAGCTCTTTATGAATTTAATTATCCACGTGAAGATGGTGGAGATTTACCTCAATGGTATGACGAGCAGGTAAAAAAGATTTTTGCTTTAGTTGAGTCAAGAATTTCTCATTTTTGTTCCAGTCCTGCTAAAGCAAGAATCTCAGCTCAAGTGCTTTGGTCATCTCTTCATGGCATTGCCATACTTGCTTTAACTGGTAAATTAAACACCGTAAAAGCTAAATCTGCAAAAACCCTAGTTGATCATTTTATTGAAATATTCCTTATTGGCTTGAAGAAAACCGCATAAAACCTTTGTTTTTTAGGCATCGTGCCTTTGATTAAGTAAATTTAATCAATTATTTTAACAAGATCTTATCATACAGCGTATAGTATCTGCTATATATTATACAGTGTATAGTAAATAACATGCTCTGTATACTACAAAACCCCAAAGGAGAACTCAAATGAAAAACATAATAACTAAATTAGGAATAATAATGATGATCTTAATTAGATCGATATTACTGGCTGCACCAGTTAGTGCTGAGCTAATTAATAATGTACAAACTATACCTGTACGTTTTCTTAGTGATGTTAGTACTAAGGATATAGAACCAGGCAATGCTATACCTTTGCAAATTGTTCAAGACATTTATAATGGCGAGCAAAAACTTTTTGCTCAAGGTGGTGCAGGTTATGCATACATCGATAATTTAGAAGCAGCTAGATCTCTGGGACGTGGAGCTAAATTAAGTATAAGTAGAGGCGTTTTAGTTGACATCAATGGTAAATCGCATGAAGTGCAGTTAAGTGCCAATGCTAAAGGTGATGGTAGATTGATGCCGGTGGCAGGTGGTCTAATGGCAGGAGTAAGTTCACTTGAACTTGCAAGTAATGTGGGATCTGCAACAGGCATTATTTTTGCCGTGGGTGCCATTTTAAGTACAATTGCTGTGTTTCGTACTAAGGGCAGAGAAGCAACCTTATCATCTGGCAAAGTAATGTTTGCGACTTTAACCGGAACTTTAGCTAGTTAGGATATATAAAAAGGAGAAAATCATGAAAAACAAATTAATGAAATTTATAGTTATTACAATGCTTATAAGTACTAGATTATATGCACCTGTTTTGGCTGAAGATAGCAAGAATGTAATTCAATATAGTAATCAAACATTGCTTGAATCAGCAAATCTTGAAACTAAGCCGAGTGAGCAAGTAGTAAATCCTGAAATTAAACCGACTCAGAAAGTAATAAATCAATCACCGTCGAACCCACGAAATACACTGGGTGGTTTAGCTTTGATTGCTGAGATGGGCACGATGATAGTAGGGGGACTGATTCTTCTTCCTATCATTCTTCCGGTAGCGATATTGTCTTCTCTTGTGAGATAAGGAAAGGCATTGAGTAATTCAGAAATTAATAGAGAAGAGAGGTTTAAATGAGAGGACGCATAACTAAAGTTGAAATTGCATTTATGGCTGCTTTCTTAATTACTAGCTTGTTGCTTCGCCCACAAGTGTTCCACAAGTACGGTAGATTTAAGATAGCTTTGTTTGTAATAGTTATGAATATTGCAGCTTGGCAGCTTTTTTATTCTACGGAAATTAGTTTTTTGATTAGCACTATGGTAGGAAGTCTTGGTCCAGTGCTTTGGATAAAGGTTGGTTCTAGTCAATATTGTAAGAATAAGCATGGTGAAATGCTTCAATCTAATAAATTCGAAATATATTTTCATAATAGTAAATTAGATGAACTCCAAAATAAACTGGAGGAACTTAAAACTTCTAATCAAATAGATTTTGATATTGAAAAATATTTTTCTTTTTTTAGTAGGAATTATACGGAAGGTTTTCTGAATACTTGTAAATTATCAGTGACTAGATACAAATGTAATAAATGTAATTATGCATGTGATCTATATGAGATATATAATATGACTGCTTTCCAAACTAGAAAGGGTTGGAAAGAGCATTTGGGACTGAAAATTCCATATAGTTGGCAATTCTATAAAAGCTATGAGGTGAAGACTGTTATAACAGACGTTATTTTATAATTTACTATGGTATAATATATTATATGTCAGATATATTGAATGTTATACTATACTGGCAAAATTGGTTTGCTGATAATAAAGAGCGTTTTATAGAGAGGCAAGGCTATGAAACTAAGGATGCTCCAAACCTTGATCTAGCCACAGCTTATATTGGAGTACGACGTTGCGGTAAAACTTATATTGCTTGTAATATTGCTAGAAAATTATCCACAAAAATTCTCTATATCAATTTTGAAGATCCGTTTTTTTTCACTAACAAAGAAGTTAGTATTTTAGATTTACTTTTGGAGAATTACACTGAGCACTATGGATATGAACCAGAGTTTATTGTCTTTGATGAAATCCAATATATTAAAGCTTGGGAAAGATGGCTACGAAAATATATTGATAGTAAAAAATATCGCATCATTATTACCGGTAGCTCTGCTACTTTATTAAGTTCAGAACTCTCTAGTTCTCTTACCGGTAGAGCTTTAGAGAAAAAAGTCTTTCCTCTATCATATAAAGAGTTTTTGGCATTCACTCAAAGCGCTCAGAAACTCACTAATAATGAGCATTTGGCTAAGTTGAAACAATACTTTGATCTTGGTGGATTTCCTGCTGTTGTTTTAGAGGCCGATAAATATAGGCAAGGAGAAACTTTGCAACAATATTTTACTGACATCATCTATAAAGATATAGTTTCTCGTTATGAAATTCGCAATGTTGGATTCTTAGAACAATTAATTCAATTCTATTTAACTAATGTCAGTAGCACACATACTTTTAGTAGCATTAAGAAAGCCTTCAATGTAAATATTGAAACAGTTCAAGATTATTCTTCATATTGCCAAAATGCTTTTTTACTTTTCTTTGTTACTAAATATGATTCTAATCTCAAGGTTCAAGCACGTAGTCCGAAGAAAGTTTATGCGATAGACAGTGGTTTACGCAATTCTCAATCTCTATCTAAGGACTACGGGAAAGTTGCAGAAAACATAATATTTCTAGAACTTAAACGTCGTGGAAAAACAATCTACTATCATAAAGGTGAATATGAACTTGATTTCTTGATCGTAGATAAACACAAGGTTACAGAGGCTATTCAAGTCTCTTATTCTAATTTAGAAGACACTAGGACTTATGAAAGGGAATTGAATGGTGCTCTAGAAGCTTGTTTACAGTATAAGCTTGATACGGCTACTATTATTACCAAAAATAGACATGAGATCATCAAGCAACAAGGCAAGAAAATTATTCTTAAACCCTTGTTTGAATATTTACTTGCAAATTAAATCAGTATCCTATTGATATATTGATTTAAACAGCTTTTCTTTGCATGTAATCAAGAGCCATGAAGCCGATTTGCTGTTCTTGTTTCGATCTTATATTTAAGAATCCATCTTTTTTTGTGAGATTCAATATTCGATCTTGACCTTTAAGTGTTTCATTGTGCATGACAATAAAAATTGGAATTGGATTATTGGAGGACATTTCTTCACTGATCAACTCTGGTATATGTGCACTACCTAAAACCAAGGAGGCATCGCTAGTTGCTCGTTCTCGTATAGCATTCATTATTTCCCTGTTTCTAAGAATTGCATAATAATCATCCATTGTATTTAAAGCTAGAATATCTTTTTTTAATCTATTCTGATCAAGATCCTGAGTCTTTAATTTAGGCAGAAGTATTTCATAATCTTCAATTTTTTGTGATTCTAATAATAAGATGTCATCTAAATGATAATAATCAATCATTGCTTGAAGTGATTGATTATTTGTTTCGATGACCTTATTACGATCACTTTCATTTAATTTTCTAATTACAGAGGCAAGATTATTTTTCAATTTTTCAAGTTCATTTTTTGCGGTGTATTCTTGAGAAGTTTTTTGAAAATATTCCATTATTAATATTTCTTTTAAATAAATTTGTGAAACATGTTCACAAAACAATTGGCTATTTCCTGATTCAATTCCAGGTATTTCAACTGTTAGTTTCTTTGAATTAGACAAATATCTTCCAGCAAGATCTGCACCAGTGGGGATTGGTCTATTGAATAAGTCTTTTTGATCTATCTCTGCCCAATTATGACTAGTAGTGCCTGGCCCTTCTCTAAAAATTAAAGGTATAATCTCATGTTGCGCTAATAATCCTAATGTAATTCCTTGTTTCAGATGCAATCTTTTAACTTCTTCTTGCTCATCCACTGTTAAACCATGATGGTTATCAGGAAATAAAACTAGTAAAGGACCTTTGTAAGTATTAAATTTACTTGAATCAAAAGCTTTTATTACTCTGAAAGTTGATCCTGGTAATTTCAATTTCGCTTTAATAACATTTAATATTGCATCAACAGTTTTTTCTCTTTCTATAAACGGTAAATTTGTTACTTCATGTGTACGAGTATTTTGAATTAAGGTTTTATTAGTCAGCCTAGCGATTAAATTGGCTATAAGAAAATCTCTATCTGGAGAAGATGTTTGAATACTAGGTTCTTTCTCTAAATCTAAATATGCTTGTGCTAAAGCTAATGAGACAGGGTTAAGTCCTGCATCCAGAGAAGCAATGCCTGTGTTTGCTTGAAAAAGTTGTGCTTGATTTTGATAAACTTTTAAACTTGCCTGCATATGATTGAATTCAGCCTTGCTTATTACTAAAGCTGTACTTGCTGATCCATTATCTAATTTGTAAGCATAACTATCATCATCTTTAGCAATAAAACTTTTTGTAAATAAATCAGCTAAGTTAGTAGACCAAGAAAATTGATGAGCTTTTGCTTGTGATGCATGAGAATTTATAGGCTGAGTTCCACCCTTACCATCACTTGCTGCCACAGCTAATTCAGTAGCTTTCGGAGAAATAATTTTCTCCGCAGTTTCTGGAACTCTGGGACTTTCTCCTGCTGGTCTCAAAGGATCCATAATAAATTACGAATTCACAAAGAAAGCTGAACTCATTGCATCAATAAGATTTTTGTTGATCTCACAACCTGTCCAAATGCTTAGAGATTGAACTCCTTGAAGAATGAGCATCTCTGAACCATCGATGGCAATTAGTCCACGACTCTTAGCTTCTTTCAGTAATTGAGTTTCGTTATAAACTAAATCGTAAATTATAGTTTTGTTTTTCAATTGATCTAATTGATTTAATTCCAAAGGAATCGAACTAGCGAGTCTTCCTTGACCAATTGGAGTGCAGTTGATGATTAGCTTTGCAGAGGATATATCTAGTTCTGGTGTATAAAGTTCTAAGTTGAGTTTTGCTCTATGGACTTTTGGTAAATGATCTTCGACTTTACCTGGATTACGCGCATAGATATTTATATCAGCAACTCCAAGATCATCAAGCGCTGTGATAATCGCTTTAGAGGCACCACCGGCTCCCAATATACCTACACAAGCACCACTGAGATCATAATTTTTCAGTGATTCTTTGAAACCATAGTAGTCGGTATTGTAACCATGTATCTGTCCTTCTCTGATGACAAGTGTGTTTGCTGCGGCAATTCTATCCACGAGAGGATCTCTTTTATTTAGGTATTTAACGATTTTTTCTTTGTAAGGAATGGTGACATTGACACCATCGATTTGGGAAATCAATTGAGTGATTTCTCTTTCAAATTTATCTTCGGCAATTTCATATTTTTCATATGAACCTTCAAGACCCAGAAATTTCATTCCTGCTAATTGAATTTGTGGAGAGCGGCTATGAGCCAAACTACTTCCTAAGACACCAAGTTTGAAAATTTTTTGCATGAACACTTTTTACTTTATACCCTTGACCTCTTTCGAAACCGCGAGGTTTCGTAAAAAGAGGTCTTTAATAGAACTCTAGACCTTATTAGAAGCTATCGGATGTTTCAAGTAACTCTGGAGTGATTTAACCTTAATAGGCTCATTTTGTAGTGATTCTAAGGCTTTTACCGTCGCTTCTGAGCCAGTTACTGTGGTTATAACAGGGATATTCTTGGTTTGGGCTATTTGCGTAATAACTTGGCTGTCCTCATAGGCTTCCTTACCTGACGGTACATTCAAAATCAGCTTAATCTCGTCATTCTTCATTAAATCAGTAATATTCGGCCTACCCTCATTTACTTTAAGGGTTCTTTCAATTTTTATATTGCTAAGTTCCAGTAAATTAGCGGTTCCGCTGGTAGCCACTATCTCAAAGCCAATATCTATAAGGTCTTTAGCTATCTGAACTGCAGACTCTTTATCTCTATCGTTATAACTGATGAAAACTTTGCCATTACTTGGAAGATTTAGATTGGCACCAATCTGCGCTTTAGCAAAAGCCATCGCAAAGTTATTACTAATGCCCATCACTTCACCAGTGCTCTTCATTTCTGGACCTAAGAAAATACTAGAACCATCAAATTTATTGAAAGAGAACACAGCTTCTTTAACAGAAATTTGTTCTGAATTAATGTTTTTGAGTTTTTCTGCTACTTTAAGTTCTTTGATAGTTTTACCAGCCATGATTAAGCTTGCAAGTTGTGCCCAAGAAATTCCAGTAGCTTTAGAAATGAAAGGTACGCTACGACTTGCTCTAGGATTGACTTCTAATATGTAGAGTTCTTCATTCTTAACTGCAAATTGAATATTCATTAGACCTCTTACATCTAACGCTTTTGCAAGCTCTTTAGTTGCAGTTTCAATTTTACTTAGGATGTCTTTTGAGAGATTTTGTGGTGGATAGACACAGGCTGAATCACCACTATGAATACCTGCATATTCAATGTGTTCCATGATTCCTGCAAGCACGCATTCAGTACCATCAGCAATGGCATCAACATCTATTTCAATTGCTTGATCTAAGAATTTATCAATTAACACTGGGAATTGCTTCTCTTCAAACATAGTCTTAGAGAGCCATTCATGGACTTCTTTATTGCTATAAACTATTTCCATGCCTCTACCACCAAGCACATAACTTGGTCTAAGAACAACTGGATAACCAATTTCTTCACAGAGTCTAAGAGCTTCATCAAAGCTATTTGCAATAGCATTGCTAGTTTGTTTGAGATCTAAATCTTTTAGTAAGTTACCAAAGTTTTCACGATCTTCAGCTAAGTCAATTTTTTCAGGAGCGGTTCCGATAATTGTTACTCCAGCATTTTCTAATTCTTTGCAAATGTTCAAAGGTGTTTGTCCACCGAGTTGTACGATCATGCCTTTGAGCTTGCCACCTTTGGCTTTCTCAGCATCCCAAATTTCAAGTACGTCTTCAATGGTAACTGGTTCGAAATATAATCTGCTACTAATATCAAAATCCGTAGAAACCGTTTCTGGATTGTTATTGATCATTATGGTTTCATAGCCAGCGTCTCTAAGTGCAATAGAGGCATGTACACAACAGTAATCAAACTCAATCCCCTGCCCAATTCTATTAGGACCGCCACCAAGGATAAAGATTTTTTCTTTGTCGCTAGCTTTGACTTCGTCCTCTTCTTCATAACTAGAGTAGTGATATGGAGTGAAGGATTCAAATTCTCCCGCGCAAGTATCTATTGTTTTAAACACAGGTCTTAGTTTCAATGAATATCTATATTCTCTAATTTCAGCTGAGTTGATTTTTATAATTGGATTTAATAAAACAGAAATTTGTTCATCTGAGAATCCTTGAGATTTAAATTTTTTGAACTTTGCAAGTGGCAAAATATCTGCAAGGAATTTTTTGTGGCAAAGATCTGCGGTTAAGCCAGAAGCTTCTAGTCTCACATATTCTGCACAAGCGTCATCCTGTAAGGCTTTGCTTTGATCTACTATTTCTTTAAGATGATATAAATACCACTTATCAATTTTAGTTGCTTGTTGCAACTCCTCTAAACTTACTCCTAGATATAAAGCAGTAAATAATTTATAGACCCTTTGTGAACTTGGTATCGCAACTTCTTTTTTGATTTTTTCTTGTAAAGCAGTTAATTCTTCCTTGCTGAGATTTTTAGTTGTGTATTTGTTTATAGTATCTTTATTGATAAAACCAATAGGACCTTTATTCTCTAAACCTCTCAAAGCCTTTTGGAAACTCTCTTTGAAGGTTCTGCCCACTGCCATGGTCTCGCCAACAGATTTCATTTGTGTGTTGAGAATGTCTTTAGCTCCAGGAAATTTTTCAAAAGCAAATCTTGGAATCTTAGTTACCACGTAATCAATACTTGGCTCAAAGCTCGCCATGGTCTTCTTGGTGATGTCATTAGGAATTTCATCTAAGCTATAACCTACTGCTAATTTGGCAGCGATTTTAGCAATTGGGAAACCTGTAGCTTTAGAGGCAAGAGCACTTGAACGCGATACTCTTGGATTCATCTCTATGATTATGATTTCGCCGTTCTCAGGATTGATCGCAAACTGAATATTACTACCACCAGTTTCTACACCAACAGCTCTGATAATCTTGATTGAAGCGTTACGTAATGCTTGATATTCTTTGTCACTAATTGTTTGGGTTGGCGCGACAGTAATACTGTCTCCAGTATGAACTCCCATTGGATCGAAATTTTCAATCGCACAAATAATTACTACATTGTCCTTGAGGTCACGCATTACCTCAAATTCAATTTCTTTCCAACCAATCACTGATTGCTCTACAAGTACTTGTTTTACCGGACTTGCATTCAGTCCTTTCATTAGCGCATTGTCTAATTCTTCGAAGTTATAAGCAATACCTCCTCCATATCCACCAAGTGTGAATGCGGGTCTTATAATCAAAGGGAAGCCTATATCACTAGCTATTTTATGACCTTCGTGTATATTAGTGGCGATCGCAGATCTTGGAGTTTTAAGTCCAATGCTCTCCATAAGATTTTTAAATTTCTCTCTATCTTCTGCAACTTCGATAGCATCAAGCTTTGCACCAATTAACTCCACACCAAATTCTGCAAGGGTTCCATCTTTACAAAGTGCAACAGCAGTATTTAAACTAGTCTGCCCTCCCATAGTTGGAAGAATTGCATCTGGTTTTTCTATTTCGATAATTTTCCTGACGTATTCAGGAGTTATAGGCTCTATATAAGTTTTATCTGCAAACTGAGGATCAGTCATGATTGTTGCAGGATTACTATTGATTAGTATTACTTCAAAGCCTTCTTCTTTAAGGGCTTTACAGGCTTGGGTACCTGAATAATCAAACTCACACGCTTGTCCAATAATTATTGGTCCGGCACCGATTATGAGAATTTTTTTTATGTCATTGCGTTTAGGCACTAAAATTAAATACTAACATTAGGCTCTTAATTGCGGTTTACTCAGAAAATATATTGGTCCGATATGCAATTTATAGTTATCCGCATAATTTTACTAA
Organism: uncultured Gammaproteobacteria bacterium; assembly: GCA_964517685.1. Lineage (GTDB taxonomy): Bacteria > Cyanobacteriota > Vampirovibrionia > LMEP-6097 > LMEP-6097 > CAYQSL01. The sequence continues at coordinate 305,635 of CAZFCF010000001.1, forward strand.
TTAGCTCTCTGGTGAAGATATTAAGAATAAAAACAGTAAATCCGGAATCGACAAAAATTTGTGATTGCTTTCCATTCTCAACATAGAACTTCTCATTACAAAATACAAAAGCCACGTTATAATGCCAAGAGCTAATATTCCTAAAATTAAATTTTCCATACTTTTATAATAGCATATCTTTGTAAGAGCTTGCTAATTTCTTTGATTAAAAATCTCTAATGTGCAAACCAAGGGTAAGTCAAGATAACTCTTAATTATCTTGAACTGCGACTGAGGAATGACGCCATTTTATTTTTTCACTTTCAGAATCGGAGACTTATTTTAAGCACATATGGGTTTTTGTGCCAAATTGTATTAATGTATAGTAGAATTTTTTAGTGTCATTATAGATTTACCTACGATGATAATAGGCCTGCTGCCAAAGTGAAACTTGAGCAAAAACAGGTCTTGCAAAAATAAATGATGATTGACGCTCCTCTCAGAGAAGCTAGAAAACAATTGCCCGTTTCGCAACGGACACATGATCGCACGTCATTAGATAAAACTAATAAGACTACTGAGTTCAACACTAACCCTTTCAAAAATGACCCTCCATTGGAAAATGAAAGTCCGAAAAATGAGGCTTTGGTAAAAGACCATAAATCAGATATTCATGGCGCCCATAATATTGAAGCCGATTTAGAAAATAAAAGCTCCTCCGATAAGCTATTTAATAATAAAAAGAATGATCTTACTATGTTGGATTCTTTTTTTAAAATTCTTCATAAGGCTGAGGGGCTTTCAACTTATACAGCTCTTGGATTTAATTTCCTTGGAGCTATTATCATGCAATTAGGTATTTCAGATAATCTAAAACGCTTGTTTGCAAAAGTAGTCGACAATATTACCAATTTAAGTTTCATTCCTTATGGCTTAGATGGAATGAGAATCGGTCTAAAAGAGAAAAATAATATCTATCAAAGTTTTGGTTTCTTTCTTGAGACTTCTACGGTTTGGCTTTCTGATATAAAAACCAAATATCTTATTCGTGGTGCCGGAACTGGTACAGATCAAATTTGGGTTGCTACAGATCAGAAACTTGCAGAAAAGCATGGGATTAAAGATGGCTGCTTTGACAATTGGTATGAAGGTTTGGTCAAGGTACCTAAAGTATGTTTAGAGTTGTTACAAGAGGTTGCCAAAGACCCTATTGGCACTATATTTACAAAAGAAAGCAAAGGTCACAAAGCGCTTTTAAGCTCAATAGGTGACATTATCGCAACTGTAGGATATGCGCTAGGTGGCAATGAGAAGCTGTTTGGCTCTATAAGAGACTTTGCTGGGGCTCTAATGGATTTTGAGCTTCTCTTCTCCAAAGCAAAACTAAAAAAACTAGCTGGTGGACTCTTTATTGGAGAAAGTATTTTCGACTTTATTGCCAGATTTGCTAAGAATGAATGGTCAAGATTAACTTTAAATATGCTCGCACATGCCTCTGGTAGAGCGGCTCTCATGACATATAAGAATTCAGATCCAACAGCAAATAGAGATAAAGAACCTCTATTAGATTTTAAATCAATTAAGCCCGATAAGAAAATTAATGCAAACGCCGAACTTGCTGCTTAATTTATTAAAAGGCTTATCGGGTTAAAGTTAATCAACTTGATTTAACTTATTTAAGAAAACTTCTATCTAAAACCTATTACGCTTCTTTAGAATTAAATCTTTCCAGAGAAAGAGGTGACATGAATTTTTCATGAGTAAGCGAAGCTTTAGCGTTAGAGAAATTCTCTATACGATTATTCACTGGCTTACGTTCGTCTCTATTGATTTGTGAGAAAACACTTTTACTGCGCTGCATATCGCCAAGGAATAAAGCTTTAGCTTTTGATGAACTTGATTCTCTATTTTGCTGACCAGCTTCAATTCTATTTTCAACTTTTTTAGAAATAAACATCTCACGACTATATTCCTTATGCATCATTTTGAAAGGATTATTGACCGGTTGATTTTCATTTTCTTCAACGATATTTATTAATCTGTCGTAACCTGCACCATGATGCTTAGATCTACTTTTCTGTTCTTTATTTATAACTTTTTCAACTTCGCCATATTTCTGCAAATACTCTCCCAGAGTGAGTTCCTTGTCGCTGGCGCTAGGTTTGTGAGAAGATAAGCCTAAAACAAAATCTTCGTTAATTCCAGAATTTTTTTTTTGTTTTGCCACGGGAGCTGAATTATGTCTAGCTTTTTTGTCAAAAAGAACATTTAAGTCTTCTTCCTCAAAGCTAAATACAGAATTCTTTTCGTTACTTGGCTTACTAGCAGTAGTAAGACCTTGTAATTCCGTGTAGAGTTTGTCTAATTCTTGATCTCCAAACATAGTACATTCTTTATTGGCTGGAATTATCTATTGAAGCTAGTTCTGTAGGCGTATATTAAAAATATTCAATAGGCTAAATAGCCTAATTGACGGCAAAATTGTTGATAGCGTTGAATAAATCTTTTAGCTTAGTAAGCGATTTAATCCCAGGCTTCGATTCAACTCCACTAGATAAATCAACCATATAAGGCTGGGTGACCCTTATTGCCTCGGAAATGTTCTCAGCTGAAAGTCCACCAGCTAATGCAAAATCAAGCGGGTAATCGTCTTTGGCTTTGTTGAAAATCTCCCAATCAAATACCTTACCGCTGCCACCTAATAATTCTGGATCATTAGATTTAGTATCTAGAATTACCAAATCAGCGGCATTTTGGTACGCTTCAATTTCATCTAAACTTTCATAACTTGCAACTCTTAAAGGTTTAAAAATCTTATATCCCAGAGATCTTAATTTATTTAGATCACTTGAACTGATATTTGCATATGGTTGAATAATTTTAAAACCAGCTTTAGCACAACTGCTAACTATTCCATCTATAGATTCTTCTTGGGTCAATAAGACTGACTTAGAGCGCTCGCTATCAGAGAGTTCGCGAGAAATTTCTTCTATCTCATTTATTTTTAGAAATCTTGGTGAGTATTCAATATTAATAAAGCCAATAAAATCTGCACCGAGATTCAAAGCATTCTTGGCATCAATTAAATTTGTAATCCCACAGATTTTTACTTTTGGTCTCATTTAGTCAAATCGAGTAAATCTTCCGTTAAGTTGATTTTCATGAAGCCGTTTTCGCAATCAACTTCCATTATATACTCTTCCACAAAAGGCATAATCAAATCTCGTTTAGAATCAAAAGATTTATCAAGCTCAATAATTATATGGCTTGCAGCTTTATCTGAAAAGTCTATAACTAAGCCTACGTAACGAGAATCCTGATCGTAGACCTTAAGTCCCATCAAGTCTTCAATAAAAAATTCATTATCTTCAAGCTCAATATTTATCTCAGCTTCAACCAATCCTTTGATTTTTTCTGCTGCAGTTCTATCATCTACGTCTTTTAGCTTAATTAGTAAATTAGCTTTATGCATATGATAATTTTCAAGAATATATTTTTTTTCATCAATAAAGATCTCTTCAACATCACTTAGATCTTTCACATCATCAAAAAGAGGATAGAGTTTAATCTCACCTTTGATGCCGTGGTAACCAACGATCTTGCCAATTACTTTTTTTATTTTTTTGTTTTCTTCTGTTGCCATTAAATAATATTGTAATCAGCTTCTATCAAACTTTCATCAGAAAGATCAATATCACTTTCGCAAATAGTATTAAGAATACTATTACAAGCTTTTAGGATAACGGGATCAAGCCTACCTGTAGACTTCACTTTAAGTATACGAGTTTCAGTAACTCTTAAAACATTTTCTCGCCAAAGTCTTAGATGATATTCAACATCATCAATCTCATCTACCAAAATATCTTCTAGATTAGATTCTATGGGAATTGCAAGTTCAGTTGCTACTGGTGAAGCTTTAATAGCTATTTTTAGTTTAGCGTTCTTAGGATTATGTTTGATGATGAAATAAAGTTTGTTGTAATTAATAGTTTTTATTGACATCGATAAAGTTGATTTGTAATTTTCATCATTATCTTCCTCGTCTTCTTCATCCTCATCCTCTTCATTGAAGAAACCATCAGAATCATCATAGTGCTCCTCTTCATCTTCATCGAATTCTGCATCTAGATCAGCAAAAACAAATCCAAATGGTAGAGGCAAGAACAATTGGAAAAGCGGCACTATCATATGGTTTGGTGGCAAGGTCGCAATTTGATTAACCAGTTCTAAATAGAATTTTTTTAACTCAGGCTCAGAATCTAAGAGTTCCGCACTCTCAATTAATGTCGCAATAATTGTGTTTGTATCTTCACTGAAGAGTTCTTCGCTTAGGTTTAATTTATCAGCAAGGCTTTCTGAAATCGGAAAATCAAAACTCTGCTCAAATATATTTTTAGAAAGAACTTTAATTTTATCTATGCCTGGCTTTTCATCAGTCTTTAAAACTTCTGCAAGTTTATCGATTTTTTTAGTGCGATCATCGAAGAATGATTTTAATCTACCTGGCATAGAAGGCTTTATGCGACGAGGATTAATAGCTTGTCCTGAGTTTTTTTTGCCAATCTTTGCTGAAGGTTGCGGAGGAGTTTTTTTATTTTTTTTGTTACTAACTAGATCAACCTTACCGCTATCAAGCTTAGCTGCTAGGATTGGATTAGTAGACTTCAAGGCTTCTTTTAAGTTTTGATTAGGATCGCTAACTGGGCTAGATCCAGTGAGTTGTTTTTTTACCAGGTCGCTTTGTGCATTTGTAGAATCTTTATAGCGAGCACGATTTTCAGTTTTAATTTCTTGCAGACGGTTATTAGAACTTACTGGTGCTTCAGAAGGCGCAGCAGCATTTGCATTAGGCTTAGCTAGCTTACCAGCCTTGATTGCATTAAATTTACCTGAGATATCTATATTGCCTGAGTCTGACATCTATCTTTCTTTATTATGGATCAAAACAGAAAATATTTAACCAGTAGTTAACATAGCTATGTAAAAATTCTGATTATTAGTAAAGCAGTGAGAAGCCCTTCAGGGTTTCGCAAGAACTCTAATTAAAAACAGTGGTTAATTCGAATTATTACAACCCATATTCTTTCGCTAAGAGCTATAACTCTTATAGCAACCCTTATATTAATCCGTATTCAGGCGGAATGAATGGCTTACAAAACTATGGAATGGGCATGGGGACTAATCCCTATATGGCCGCCATGTATGGTATCAACCAAGCACCTTCTATTATTATGGCTGGAATAACTAATATGCTTGGAGGTCTTTTTCAAATCGGAGCTGTACTAAATGGCAAAAGCCCACAACCTTTGAATAATAATTTCGGTCAGAACAATAATCCCTTCAATACCAATCCTTATAATCCAGGCTTTGGGAATCCTTATAATCAAGTGAATTTTGGTTTTAACTAGATCTTAAACTCACTATGTTTCTCTCACTGTAATAGCCACTTAGAGTGGCGGAGATAAATTTATGTCTGGTGGAACTTTAGGTGGGTTAAGCGGAAGTGGCGTTGCTATAGCAAAATCCACTAAGCCTACAACTACAAATACTGGTAAGCCTAATACTTCAAAAACAACTGCTGAATCTGAATCTGAAAAGCTTACAGTAACTGGTGCTCCTGGAGCACAGAAGCAAACTACAGGTGGAGAGTTTTCAGAAAAAATTAAAGCTGATATGGCTGCAGCTGCAGCAAATCCTTATACCGCTCCCGCTGCAACAACTCCTACTCAACAAGGCATGGATCCTGCAATGATGGCAATGATGAGTGGCATGGGCGGGCAAAAATCACAAGCTGCTGAGCAAGGTGGTTCTAGAACTGGGTCACAAGGTTCTCAAGCAGAGCAAGCTCTACAGGAGATGGCTCAAAGATTTAATAACTTTAGAAAAGAAGCGGGTGAAAGAATTGCTGAGCTTACAAAAGGTAATAAAGAAAGTCCTGGAGATAAAGTAGTAGCGCAAGCTTTAGAGAAACTTACAGGTAAACAAGCAGAGCCTGAAGCCAAAACTAAAGATGATAAAAAACAAGTTCCAGAAACACCTGGTACTAAAACTACTGATATCAGTGATTACGGAGAGAATGCTTTCAGTGCATAGACAAACTAACAAGGATATTTTAAATTGTCATTTTCTAATACAGCAAATTCACCAATATTTTCCAAGCCTAATACTAGTGTGAAAGCTAGTACTGGTGGCGGTGTAATTAAAAAAGCAATTTCAACTGATACTCCAACTACAGAAGAAAAATCTGCAAACAGTGAAGGCTTAACTGGAGAAAATGTTAATCCAGAAAAAGCTACTAGTGAAGTAGGACAAAGCTCTACAACTAAGTCTGGAACTGCTGTTGCAAGCGCTAACAAATTATCAACAAGCTTACCAGGTCTTTCAGCTGGATCTCATATTAGTAATCAAACCCATAGCGGCGCAGTAACTAATCCTGGAGCCAGTGCCGGATCACATCTAAGTAACCAAAATGGAAATGGAACTATAACTCCACCTAGTACTGGCGCAGCAGCTCCAGGAACAAGTACACCAGGAACGATCACGCCTCCAGAAGGACAAGCTTCCGCTCCAGGAACTTCAAGCCCTGGTACTATTACTCCACCAAGTAGCCAGCCCTCTGCTCCAAGTTCACCAAACCTAGGAACCAGTAACCCTTATTCTTCTGCTCCAAATGGTTTGGGATTAGGCGGTATGGGAATGCTTGGCGGTTTTGGTGGCTTCGGCGGAATGCCGGGACTTGGCGGCTTTGGTTTAAATAGAAATAATGCTAATCCAGGATTTGGTGCTGGACCTGGCGGAGGTCGCGGCGCGCAAAATGGTCTAAATCCTAATCAGCAAACGCCTCCAACACAAAGTCCACAAACCCAAACTCCTCAAAACCCTGAAGCTAAGGATGAGAAAAAAACTGACGAGAAGAAAACAGAAGAGACAGCAGAGGATGGTTTTGTAACAAAAGACAAAGCTGGTACTTTTCCAGATTTTATTAAAGGGTTTAATGATCCTGATCCTGAAAAACAAAAAACAAATAAAATTAATTTAAGTAATAATTTCGATAATCTTGATTCAGGTCTACAAGAAAAGATTAGAACTTTTATAGAAAAAGATTTAAAGGGTGTAAAGCCTGATGCTAAAAGCTATCCAAAAGATCTCATAACTAAATACGAGGCAATAAATAAACAATTAGAGGGATATTCAGGAACTCAAGCAGATGGCAAATCTAGCTCAATAACAAAACTAGAAGATTTATTTAAGCCATTGAATATTACTAAAACTATTCCAGTACCAGAAGCTCCTAAGAAAGAAGAAGACACGATTCCTGAACTTCAGGAGACTCCAGAAAACAATAATGAAGAACCTCTCAATCCTAATGACAACAGTATTCCAAATGCTTCACTCGATAACGATTTCGATATAGAAAGCTTAGTTTAACTAAAACATAACCTCTATATGATCTAAAGGCTTCAAGGAAAAGTTTTTCCTTATTAAAGCTTATGGCAACAAGTGTTAATGCAAATACAGGAAATCCTGCTAGCGCTGTTAGTAATCAAAAAACTAAGGCAACAGCTAGTACTGAAACAGGTAGTTCTACAACAACTACTCCAGCTAGTACTACGCCTACAACAGAAACAACTAATACAAATAATTCAAACGATAGTGCTGCTCAAGCCACAGCTAATATGAATAAGCAAATGATGATGGGAATGGTAATGTCTTTTGCCATGCAGTTTATGAACATGATGATCATGATGGGATCTCAGCGTAGAAATCAACAACAATACGCAAACCAACAAGGTCAAGGCGGTTCTAATCCATACAACAACAATAATCGGTTTGCAAATAGAGAAAATCAAAACCAAATTAATGCACAAGAATTTAATCCAAATAATGGAATGACAGTAGAGCAAATACACAGACCTCATACAAACCAAATTCCAGAGCTGGCTGAAGAAGGAGCAACATTATGAACTTAGCTAAAGCAGCAGGAGTAGCAGCACCAGCAATTACTGGAACTAAAGCTAAAGGTTCTATTGTAAAGAACCTTATATCAGCAACTAGCACTAGCTCTAGTAGCGAAAAAAAATCTAGTGATGATAGTACTTCAACTAAATCACCAGAAACAAAAAGCGAAGCAATTTTAAGACTAATGTATAGCAACCCTGGTGCTACTGCACAAAAAGCGGTTGCAGACGGCACTAAAGAGATTGTGGATTGGTACGCACAAAAAAATAGAGTATCGCAAGCAGAAGCAATGGGCTATCAAGGAAAACAACAAGCAGCAGCAATGATTGGTGGTGCTTTCAGTGCAGCAGGACAAGGCTTAGCACAATTATTTGGCAGAAAAAAAGGTAACGGTGAAGGCGGCGGAGGTGGTGGATCTGGCGGTGGCAGACGCTCTTCAGGTGGAGGCGGAGAAGAAGGTGGAGCTGGCGGCGGAGGCGGTTGTGCAAACGGTAGATGCAATGTAGCTTCAAATGACTCAATGAACTCTTTAGATACTAATCAAGCTATTAAAAATGCTACAGGACCAAAAGATTTGGATTCTTCACTTAATCAACCAGATCAGCAAATTGCTATGAGATCTCAAACTGATGCTGCAGTTGAAGCACAACAAGCACAAGCAACAACTCCACCACCACCACCGCCAGAACCATTAGCAGATGCTGGAATAATGCAAGCATAGAAGGAGAAAAAATCATGAGAACAGATATTTACGATGCAACAATAAGAGAACAACTGCAAGCAGGTAAAACTAATGCAGCTGCAGGAACTACTCCAAATCAAGCAGCTCCAATTAAAACAATTACTTCAGAAAATTCAACTTTAACAACTTTAAAAACTCAACAAGATGAGCAAGAACTAGAAATGGTAAGTGCTGCCGCAAGAGAAAAACAATTACGAAATCAAACAGCAGCAGTGTTTGGTGGTAATCCAGAACTCGCAAGCAAAATTAACGAACCACAAAGAGATTCTGCAGCAGATTCTCCTTGGTGTAATTGTGAAAATTGTCAAACCGCGTAACTAAAAGAAAGGAAAAATAAATGTCAATTAGTCAGAACTCCATGGATAGACCAAATTATGTCAAAGGTTTTACCTCTGCCATTACTGGTGTTGCCGCAGGAGCTGCTGCAAGAGCTGCTCTTAATGCAGGTGTTGGAACTATGAAAGGCGCCAGTGCTGCAATGTTAGGCGCCATTGGTGCAGTGACTAATTATGCTGGTGATGCACAAGTACGTAATCCTTATGCAACAACTATGCCAGCCTCACCAACAACTGCAGCTAATACCGCCGTTAACAATACAACGCCTAAAACAGATCCGATGCAGCAAGCAATGATGAATGCAATGATGCAGCAGATGATGAAAGACAATCTAACTGGCAAATCTGCAACTCGTTCGGATGGCAGCATTGAAACAAGCAAACTTGATCAAAGAGTACTTGCAGAACTTGGCAAAATGCATGAAGGCATGAAAAATTATGCAAAGCAAATGCAAGAAATCATAGACAACAAACTCAAAGACAAGGGTGTAACTAAAAATGAATATACAGGTGTTATTGACAAGATTCAAAGCTTTACTGATGACGTAAAAAAATACAGTGATCCAAGCAAAGACAATAAAGAGTTTAATCCTGGAAAAATTAATGAAAGCTATAAAGAATTAAAAGCATTAATTGATAGCAAACCAGCACTGAAAAACGATAAGAACATTCAAGAATATATGAAAGTGGCAGAGAAAGCTGATAAACAAGCAACTGTCATGAAAGGTATAGCAACAGGAGATAATAAAACCTATTTAAATTTAGGAGATAAGTTAAAAGATGAGTCCCTAAGTTCTTTAGAAAAAGATAAATTCTCTATTCCTGATGATCAAAAAAACAATGAAAAATTTAAGACTTTTGATTCAGCTAGAGAAAGTTTAATAGATGCAACAAAAAATCTTAGTAATGATGAAGCTAGTCAAACAGCACATACTGACGCTTTGAGGAATTTTGAATCATCATTTAAAGCTATTAAAGAAGATCCATCTATAGATACAACTAAGTTAGAAAAAAATTATGACCAAACAATGAAAACGGAAGGTCTATTACAAAGGACTCAAGACTTGAGTTCGAAGGAACTGTTTGATAGTAAAAGTAATATTATTCCAGAAATAAAAACAAGTTTTGATTCTTTAAATTCCGATGTTTACGATTTCGTAAAAGAAAAAACCGGAGGGGATCAAACTCAAATCAGAGACTTTTATTCTAAAATTGATATCAAAGAACCTGAAACTCCAGCAGCAAAAGATCCTGAACTTAATAACCCTTTAAATAATTTAGAGGTTGATCCTGAAATTCCAGAACTTGAATAAGTTAAAACTGGATCGCCACGCCCGCTGGCTCCTCGTGATGACAAATAATCTAAAGCGCCCTACCACAGGTATTCCCTTGCTCATCGCGTTGCATAAAAACCTTATGCTGTCTGTCAGTGGTTAAGTAACCTTCAAAAATTCCTTCTTTAATTTTTCCATCTAGTGCTTTATAAGTCACTAATAGATTACGTTTCATAGCTTGATCTATTTCTATACCTTCACGCACTGAATAAGTAAGCCAAGCTTTGGCATCCTCCCTATTTTCAAAAACATAATTTTCAAAATCAAGATTTAAAGCTTGCTCTAAAGCATCCTCATCATTAAAGACTCTTGTAGATTTATCTCCAGAGATATCGATGAGCAAATCATAAGGTCTTTCTTTGGGAGCTTCTTGTTTAGGTAGAGAAGGTGCTTTAGATTTTTGAGTTTTCTTCGCTTGAATCTGTTCGATTTTTTCTTTGGTAATTTCTGCTTGAATCGAGGCCTGTTCTTCAAGAACTTTTGAAAATTTGCTATTTATGTCCTCTTCAGTTTGCTTAGTATCAGTAATTCCATCCTTATCCGCTATGGCATGAGACATGTTTTCACCAAAGGATGATCTGATAGTTAATTTGGTTTTGTCAGTGATGCAGTAGGCATAAGCAACTACTGCTTGTATATCTTGAGGCTGTAATGAACGAAAGTTACGAAGTATTTCTTGTTGAGATAGTCCTTCAGCCAAGCAGAGTAAAACATCAGCAACCGTTACCCTAGTGCCTTTGATCCTAGGCTTACCTGAACAGATATCTTCATCCATTACTATTCTTGCTTCGGCTAATTGTTTCAGGTTCAATCTTCTAACTCTTAAAATTTTGCATATTTTGCTTTCTATATTATAATGACGTTTGGCTCATGGAATTACTAGCTAACTATTCATCTATACCCTTTTTTATATTGGCTACCACTTCAGTGGTCTGCGCAATAGCAATGATTTTCAATCCGAATCTCATTAGAGCAGGCTTTACACTAATCGGATCTTTCGTGGCAATAGCAGGTTTGTATTTTTTACTTTATGCCAACTTCGTAGCTGTATCACAGGTCTTGATATATGCAGTTGGAATAGTCTTAGTAATTGTTTTTGCAGTGATGCTTTGTTCACTTAAAGAAACTGTCGATGATGTGACTAACGATGAAGATATAAGCCAAGTTAAAGAAATCGGCAGCAGAAGAATAGTTGCCTTGATTGTTTGTACTTTAGTTTTTGCTTTATTAAGCTATGTAGTTAATTCTCAAGACTGGGCTGCAATAGCAAATATAAGTGGTGCAGAAGCGCATATGGACATGATTCCAGCGATTTCTAGAAACTACACTTTCCAAATCGGTAACTCAATGCTTAGTTATTTTGTTCTACCTTTTGAATTGATTTCAGTTTTACTCTTAGTAGTTTTAGTTGGATCAATTATTCTTTCTAAAAAACATATTGACTCTGCCGAAATAGAAGTCAAAGCTAATCAGGAGGCTAAAAAGAACTAATTATGGAAATAACTTTAAATCACTATCTTATTCTTTCTGCTTTGCTTTTTAGCATTGGTCTTTATGGCATCATCACTAGAAATAATGCTTTCAGAGTTTTGATGAGCGTAGAAATTATTCTTAATGCCGTTAATATTGCATTCGTTGCTTTTGCACATTACATCGATCCTTTGGCAATCAAAGGTCAAGTTATAAGTCTGTTTGTGATGGCACTTGCTGCTGCTGAAGCTGCAATTGGACTTGCACTATTGTTATTAATTTATAGAAATCGTTTGAATATTAGAATGGACTCTTTCGACACTATGAAGTGGTAATTACGCGTCATTGCGAGGAACGATAGTGACGAAGCAATCCCATTGTGGTTACTCTTCTCTAGCTTCTAAAGCTATCTTTGGATGATTGATAATTTTTTCAATTAATTTATAGTAAGTTGGTAGTTTAGCAGCAAGCTCACTAGCTTTGCTTTCACTATAATCATGAGAAGTTTCGTTTCTATCATCAACCATTTCTAAAGCGAGTGCTACTTCATCTTCAGTTAAAATATCATATTGAGCTAATTCTCTAAAAACAGCTTTAGGGGAATTAAGTTCATGTGTGCTAATTGCAAGGTAGGCTTTGCAAAGCTTCCAGCAAATCTCTAAAGTAAACTCAAAGCGCTTTATCGCGGAATCGCGGTATATAACACTAGTCAAATCTGTTTCCAAAACTTTGCGGAAAACTTCCAATGATTTCTTGGCATTAATTAATTTGTTTTGTAGTTTTAACTTCTTACTCATTATGTTTCATGTATAAGAATACAATGTTCATAAAATTGTTTTTTAAAATCTTCAGAAGCGTTTTTTAAATTAGTTAGATCCACATGATAAGGAAGATTTTGTTTATCCAGCTCATCTTCAAAATCAAAAAGATGAAATTTTTCAGGCAAATTATCAAAAGCTAAATCAATATCTGATGACTCATCATGATCTCGTCTCGCTCGAGAACCATATAAATAAATTTTAATAGCAGCAGGAAACGGGTAATTTTTTATGAAATCGACAAGTTTTTTTTCATATTTATTGAAGTTTTTTGTTAAAGATTCATCCATAACGACACAATTTAGAGGCCGGGTCTAGGTTTAATCATATAATATTTCTATGTCCGATTCCAAATCAATACTAGAACGTGAAGCAAAGTATTTATCACCTGCACTAGCAAGGTCTTTTGATATTGTTGCTGTGCGTGGTGAAGGATCATATCTCTTCGATACTGAAGGCAAAAAATATCTCGATTTAACCAGTGGCATCGCAGTTAATCAAGTTGGACATGCGCACCCTGAAGTCGTGCAAGCTATTGCCGAGCAAGCAGCTAAATGTATTCACACCAGTTGTGTAGTGCATTATTCAGCGAATGTGGATCTAGCTGAAAAACTAGCTAGCTTAATGCCAGGAGATTTAAGTTGTAGTTTCTTCTCTAATAGTGGTGCAGAGGCTGTTGATGGCGCAATTAAGCTTGCCAAACTTGCTAAGCCAGGACGCATTAACTTTCTTGTGCATCGCACTGGTTTTCATGGACGTACATTAGGAGCTACTTCTCTTACCACTTCCAAAAATACTTACAGAAAATTTTTCGAACCCTTACTTCCAGGTATTCATGTAACTGAATATCCAAATGTTTATGAGATGGGCACTATGGCTGCGCGTGATTATGTTTTCAAACATTTAGAAGAAATTTTTATTAGATATACTGACACTGTTTTACATCCAGAAACTATCGCAGGGATTCTAATTGAGCCAGTACTTGGTGAAGGTGGTTACCTGCCAGCGCCGGGACTTGATGGCACAAAAAACTATCTTAAATTCTTACGTGAATTCTGCGACAAACATGGCATTCTGCTCATGTTTGATGAAGTGCAATCTGGCATGGGCAGAACTGGCAAATGGTTTGCTTCAGAGCATTATGGAGTAGTACCTGATATTCAAATCATGGCTAAGGGTCTTTCTGGTGGAGTTCCACTTGGAGCTTTTGCTGCTAGTCATAAATTAATGTCACTAATGCCTCCTGCATCTCACGGCACAACTTTCGGTGGCAATCCTATTGCATGTAGAGCTTCATTAAAGCTAATTGAAATTCTTGAAAGAGAAAAAGTTTTAGATAAAGTTGTAGCGCGCTCAAAACAAGTCTTTGATTTCTTCTCTGCTAAGTTTCCTAATTCTGATACAAGAGTGGCAGTTAAAGATGGCTGCGGAAAAACTAATGAACCAAAATCTGGTCATGGTTTCTCTGCATACCATAATCCACAGGTGCAATTGCGTGGACTAGGATTGATGATTGCAATAAGTTTACAAGATGGGGAGCAAGTGAAGAAAGTTAGAGCCTATGCAAAAGAGCATGGTGTCTTGCTTTTAGCTTGTGGTCCTTATAGTAATGTTATTCGTCTTGCACCTGATCTTTTGATTTCAGAAAAAGATTTGCAGAATGGCTTGGATGTGATTGTGGAGGCGATTAAAGCGTCTTTGAAGTAAAATGATGGATGATCTAATTTTTTTAATTATGTTTTGTGGCTTTCTAGCATATGTATTAGCTTTAGTCGTTTTAACAGATAAGAATGCTAAAGCTAATTTTTTAAAAGATATAAGATATCTAACTAACAAATTTAAATTCAAGAAAAAACCTTTATGAACACAGCACTAGAAACTAAACTAAAAGACCTTGCTGATATGGAAATTATCAAAGATGGCAAGATTATAAACCGCAATCCTGCAAAGATTTCTGAGATTGTCTCAGAACATAAAATTGATTCAGTAAGCGAGCTTGAAGCCAAACTCAAAAAATCTTCTGAAGCTTTCAAGACTTGGTCTAAACTGCCAGCTCCTAAACGCGCTGAATATTTAACTAAAGCCAAAGTACTTTTTGCCGAGAAAAAAGAATTTCTTGCAACCCAACTTCATCGTGAAAACGGTAAACCACTTGTAGAAGCTCGTGGTGAGATTCAAGAGATTATAGATGTATTAGATTTCTTTGCTGGTGAAGGTCGCCGTAATTATGGTCTTACAGGTCAATCTGAAATGGCTGATAAAACCATCATTTCAGTAAGAGAAGCTATTGGTCCAGCGGTTTTCATTACTGCATGGAATTTCCCTGCCGCTGTTCCTTCTTGGAAAGCTGCGCCTGCATTGATTGCTGGTAATACTTTTATACTCAAGCCTTCAGAGCTTGCACCACTTAGCGGTCAGTTATTTGTTGATGTGCTTAATGAAGCTGGCTTGCCAGAAGGGGTTGCGCAAGTAGCTTTCGGTGCTGGTGATGTCGGTGAGTACTTGGTTAAAAGTCCTTACTCTAAGATAGTCAGTGTCACAGGTTCAGTAGAAGTTGGTAGACATGTGGCTACTCTTGCAGCACAAGGTTTCAAGAAATGTGCACTAGAGCTTGGTGGCAAGAACAGCACTATCATGCTTGCAGATGCTGACTTAGACTTGGCTGAAGAAGGAATTACTTGGGGAGCCTTTGGTACTGGTGGTCAACGTTGTACTAGTACTAGTAGGTTGATTATAGATAAAGCTATCTCGGCTGAATTTACAAATAGACTTAAAAAGAAAGCAGAACAATTCTGTGATAAAACTACAGGTAAAATTTCTGAAAGCTATACACCAATTATTTCCAAGAAACAACTTCATAAAATCGATGCCATGGTCAAGGAAGCACTTAAAGAAGGTGCTGAATTAGTTTGTGGTGGTGAGATTCTTGACGATGGTTCTAAATCTGGTTGCTATTATTTACCAACTATTCTTAAATGCAAACATGGCCTGAAAATCACTAAGGAAGAGGTTTTCGGTCCAGTACTTGCAATTATGGAAGTGGAGAGTGAATCTGGAGCGCGCACTAAAGAGCAAGTTCTTAAAGATGCAATGTTTATAGCTAATGATGTTGAATACGGTTTATCTAATTCAATTTTTACTAGAGATATAAATTTAGGTATGAAAGCTACTAAAGAATTTCAATCTGGCTTAGTCTATCTCAACGCACCGACTATAGGTGCTGAGTGTGGTGGAGCTAGCTTCTTTGGTGGTTGGAAAAATACTGGCAATGGCTCAAGAGAGTCTGGCCTTGCAGCTTTAGATACTTATACTCAATACAAAACTATTGCGATTGATTATTCTGGAAAATTACAGCGCGCCCAAATCGATTAATGATCAAGTGCCGTCATTGCGAGAAGCAGGCGGGCGTGGCAATTCCCTGCTAACAAACCACATTCAGCCTAGCTTGATTTCTTACTATATCTGCTTCTTTAGCAGTAACTAAAGATTGCAATTCAGGAAACTCACGAGCATATCTTTTAAGATCAGCCAGAGTCATCACAGATCTAGCCTCAGCTCTCACTGCATCTTTGATCATTGAATCTCTAACTACATTATCATTATAATCATCAACAACAATTCCCTGAACCGTTTTACGTGTATTAGCAAAAATTCTTTTAATTGCATCTGGACTACCAGCACTTGCTAAAAGTAAATCAGCTCTAACTCTTTCTTTTCTTTCATTAGCTTGATCTTCTTCAAGCTTTGCAAGAGCTTGAACGAATTCATCTTCAGAATCAAAGCGAAGTGTTTCACCACTAAATTTGTTAAAGAGTTCCCCTCTGTAACCATTGTTAGCTATCCTGCTAATTGGACTTGCGAAGTATGATTTATTTAAAATTGTCCCTATATATGACATCTCTCGGCTCCCTAAGGTTAAAACGAGGTTAAGAAGGCATTTTTGATATGATTTGGCTTAGGGCTTGAATACCTTAAGTATTTCCAGGCAAAACCCTTATGAACAAACTTTGGCAAGGCAGAATAACCGATAAAAGCTCAGAAATACTTGATGAATTCAATTCAAGTATAAGGTTTGACTACAAGCTTTATCGCGAAGATATCGAAGCAAGTTTAGTGCACGCAAGAATGCTCTCTCAACAATCCATCATTAGCAAGGCTGACTTAGATGTCATAGAGAAAGGCTTAAACCAAGTAAAACAAGAATTAGAAGAGGCAATAGCAAAAGAAGATTTTTCTTTTTTCAAATTTGAAGACATTCATAGTTTTATAGAATTTCGTCTCACTGAAATCATCGGTGATGCGGGTAAAAAGATCCACACTGCAAGAAGCCGTAATGATCAAGTAATCACAGCTTTGAAGCTGTGGCTCAAAAAAGAAATTAAAGAAATCCAAAATCTCGTTAATGATTTTAGAAAAGTTTTAATTAGTCGCGCCAAAGAAGATCTAGAAATAGTTATTCCTGGTTACACGCATTTACAACAAGCACAGTTCATTAGCCTTGGACATTATTGGCTGGCTTATGAAGCTAAATTGACAAGAGACTTTCAAAGACTCGATGATGTGCTTAGTAGAGTTGATATTAATCCTCTAGGCTCTGGAGCACTTGCAGGATCTACATTTAATATAGATAGAGAATTTACAACTAAAGAACTTGAATTCAAGACCTATACAGAAAACTCCCTCGATGCAGTTTCTGATAGAGACTATGTAGCAGAGCTTGAGTTTGCACTTTCGTTATTAATGGTGCATCTTTCTGGTTTAGCAGAAGAAATTATAATTTGGAATTCTCAAGAATTTAGTTTTATAGAAATTCCTGATCATCTAGCAACCGGCAGCAGTATGATGCCGCAGAAAAAAAATCCAGACATCGCAGAACTGATTAGAGCTAAGACTGGCAGAGTGATTGGCACTATGAATGCCCTGCTCATTACACTTAAAGGCTTACCACTTGCTTACAATAAAGATCTTCAAGAAGATAAAGAATTACTCTTTGCAAGTATTGATACTGTACAAAAATCTTTGATAATTTTTTCAGAGTTAATTGCAAATATAAAAATCAAAAAAAACTCAATTGATAAAATACTTGAGAAAAGTTTTTGTGCCGCAACAGATATAGCAGAATACTTAGTCAAGAAAGGCTTAGCATTTAGAGACGCTTACAAAATCACCGGAAACATAGTTAATCACTGTGTTTCAAAGGAAATATATTTTCAAGATTTATCACATCAGCAGTGGCAGAGTTTCTCTGAACTTCTAGAAAAAGATATTCTAGAACTCATTCAACCAGTTAACTCAGTGAATGCACGTAATATTCCTGGAGCTACGGCTTTCACTCAAGTAAAATCCGCAATTAAATTAGCTGAAACTAGGTTGGGAAACCAGGTTATCTAGAATGAAAAAGTACTTCTGACCCCTTTCATTCTGGCTTCATAGCTTTCATAATTATCACTATGCTTACAAAAGAGGGGATTTTTGAAACAGCAAAGTCTTTGCAAAATCTGGGGAATATGACATCAGTATTGGTTTTCCTAAAACATTTCTGGGAACTGGGTGATATGATTAGCATTATTGCAAGCTTTATAATAGTCTTCTATTATTATTTAGCTTCATTGATATTATTTACATTTTCAAGGAGTCTAAAATGAGCTTAGTATCTGATTACTATTGTATTCTTGGCACAATGATTGGTGTTGGTTTAATAACTTTACTTATCATAATTGATGTAATTAAACAAAAAAAAGACAATGCTAATTCACAGACCGAGAAGGCTTAGGCTAAACCAATTCATCAGAGAACTTATTGCAGAGCACAAACTCACTGCAAACGATTTTATTTATCCAGTTTTTGTAAAAGATACAAGTTCAGCAGAAGCAATAAGTGCCATGCCTGGGATTTACCGAAACTCCCAAGATAGTTTACTTAAAGAAATTGAAGCTTGCTTAGAGCTTGGTATTAAAGCCTTTGCATTATTTCCCGTTGTAGATGAAACAAAAAAATCTTCAGATGCCAAAGAAAGTTTCAATCCTAAATCTCTCAACCAAGAAACTATCCGTAATATCAAGAAACGCTTTCCTGAAAGTCTTTTAATTACTGATATTGCCCTCGATCCATATACGGATCATGGTCATGATGGTCTTATTGCTGAGGGCAAAGTTGTTAACGACCAAACAGTAGAAATACTTTCTAAAATGGCACTTGCACAAGCTGAAGCTGGAGCTGATATAGTTGCACCCTCAGATATGATGGATGGCAGAGTAAAAGCTATTCGTGAAAGCTTGGACAAAAATGATTTTCAGGACACACTAATAATGGCATACACGGCTAAATATGCATCGTGCTTATACAACCCATTCAGAGAGGCTTTGGACTCACTTAAAGATTCAAAGAAACCAGAAACGAATATTCCTCAAGACAAAAAAACTTACCAAATGAATTTTGCTAATTCTACTGAAGCAATTCGTGAACTTGAATTAGATATTCAAGAAGGTGCTGATATAGTGATGGTGAAGCCAGCATCCTGGTATGGTGACATCATCAAATCTTTTAAAGAGCGATCTTCAGTACCAATCGCTGCCTATCAAGTTAGTGGTGAATATTCTATGATTCATGCTGCTGCAGAGAAAGGTTGGATTGATAAAGACAAAGCAATTTTAGAATCACTGACTTCAATTAAACGTGCTGGTGCGGATTTGATACTTAGTTACTTTGCTAAGTATTTTGTGCAACAGGATCTTGGAAGCTAAATAAAATATATCTTAATATACTTTAAAATAAGAATTATGGCTTAGTATATAGTTTAGTATACTTTATTTTGGGTATAATAATCTAATGGATCTGAATATCAGCAACTGGCAAACTGATGATGAAATTATAGCTATTCTTGGAGAGCGTATACGTGCTCGAAGAATTCAGAATAATTTGACTCAAGAAGAACTTGCTCGCGAAACAGGACTGACTAAACTCACCATTCATAAAATCGAAAAAGGTCATTCACCCAAACTTGAATCCTTTATTCGTATACTAAGATTCTTTGCTGATTTAGATAAAGTTGAACATCTTTTAAGTCCACAAAATATTTCACCTAAAGAACTTTACCAGCAGCGTTCAGAACAAGCAAAACAAAGAGTGCGAAAAAGCAAATGATCACAGAAATAGAAATTCGCATTTGGAATCAAATAGCTGGTTATGCAGCTTATAAAGATAGTCGCTTAGTATATTTTGAATACGATACAAAGTTTCCGCAAATTTATGACTTAGCTCCAATCATGATGCCTAGAGCAAGGCAGCAAGTTTGGAATTTTGATTTAAACTACGCAACTTATCATGGCTTACCAGGATTACTTGCAGATTCATTACCAGATAAATATGGTAATCAAATGATTGATGCCTGGTTTAGTTCTCAAGGAATAGCTCTATCTGAGCTAACAGCATTAGATAGACTTTGTTACCTGGGAACTCGAGCAATGGGAGCTTTGGAGTTTTTCCCAAACCAAAATCCTATTAGTAATAATACAAAAATTGATATTTCAAAATTACTAGATATTTCACAAAAAGTTCTACAAGAAAGAAAAATTTTCAAAAGCTCTAAGGACACAGATTTAAGAACTCTCCTTCAGATTGGTTCATCAGCAGGTGGCGCGCGCGCTAAAGCAGTAATTGCTTTTAACAAAGAGACTGGAGAAATTCGCTCAGGGCAAACCAAATCAACTAAAGGCTTTGAACCCTATATCATTAAGCTAGATGGGGTAAGTCAAGAATCATCAGGCAAAGCTTTAGGTTATACCAATATTGAATACGCTTACTATCTAATGGCAAAAGCTTGCGGCATAGAAATGAATCAATCAGAACTTCTGGAAGAGAATGGTCTGGCACATTTTATGACTAAACGTTTTGATAGAACGGAACAAGGAGAAAAACTCCATATGCAAACTTTATGTGCGCTTGCTCATTTAGACTATAACGAAGCAAGAGTTGCATCTTATGAAATTTTATTTCGAACTGCTAACTTACTGAGTTTAAGTGCTTTTGATAAAGAGCAAATATTTAGACGTATGGTTTTCAATGTAGTAAGTCGTAATCATGATGACCATACTAAGAATTTTTCTTTCTTAATGGATAGAGATGCCAAATGGAAATTAGCACCAGCTTATGATTTGACTTTTTCTTATAATCCTGATAACCATTGGATTAAAGAACATCAATTATTGGTGAATGGCAAATCCACAAATATCACGAAAGAAGACTTATTAGTTTACGCAAATAAATTCCATATCAAAAATGCAAAACAAATTATCGAAGAGATACAAGAACAGTGTTTGAAGTTTACTAGCTTTGCCAAGAAAGCAAAGGTTAGCAAAGAGAGAATTAATTATATTAGTAAGTTAATTAAGGATAAGCCTATTATCTAAATTTTGTTAAATTATTGAAACATGGCAACTTTAATGCAAAAGGATACAGTAAAATAATACTCCATGAATATTTGCAATTTAGTAGCGGGAATTCTTAGCCTTACATGGGGTCAATCAAAACCTCCTGTCCATAATCTGACTGAAAATCTTTCTGTCTCTGCAACTGATTCAAGAAGTAAATTAATTAAAGCTTCAGCCGCTTTGCCGTCACAATCTGAAACTTTGTTATCACAGATTGCTACAAGCCTAAGTTCAACTCATAAAATTATCAATAAATTTCTAAAACATCTTTTTGAAGATCTTAAAGAAGATGTAAGAGCAGAGACTCAACCAGTAGCAAAATTTATAGGAAATGAAATAGACCATGTAAAAACAGAGTTAAAACCTTTCTTAGAATTGTTAGAGAAATTAAAAAAAGTAAAATTCTTTGACAGTGAACAAATCAAGAAGGTAGTAGTAACTGGTGCAATTTTAGGAGCATCCCTGGGTTCTATCTTTGAAGGAGTTACAGAAGAAACATTAGGAGAAGTTTCACTTTATCCTTATGTGCAAAGCATTGGCATTGATAAAGATACGGTCTTAATTTTAAGGGAAGATAAAAAAGAAGAATTGATACAAGCCGTTAATGAGGGTAATTACAGCAAAGCAGTTAGTCTTTTTAGAGAAAGCCTGCCTTTGAGGGTGTTGGAATATTTCAACGAAAAGCCAGGTGAGTACGGAGGATTTATCATGGGTGCTCTTGCTGGTATAACTTTTGCACATAGGTTCCGCAAAGAGCAAACATATACTCCTCCAGCAGCAGAAGTCATTGATGCAGAAGTCGTTCCTCCAAATCCAAAAGCAAATGGAATTAAGTTCAAATCACCAATTCTTAAAGATATAAATAAAGGGCTAGAGATTATGATCAATGCTCTTCCTGAATCAACTGAGTTTCAAACAGAACTTACAGAATTTAAGTCTAATTTGGTTTCTTATGATAGACCCGAAAAAGTTACTTATGCCAAGGAAGAAGTGAGCTCATTAATAAGATCACATCTTGGAAAAGAGTTCATGAGAGAAGAAAATCTTGATGCAGTATTTGGCAAATACTTTAGCCTAATGCGTAACTTATGTCGTTATATAAGTTATAGATTGCAACATGAAAAATTTAATCAATCTTCAATTAAGATGGATAAACTTAGAGAGATACTCGATATAGCGGTATGTATAAGTACTAGTTGCAATGATGAGAACGCAAGATTCGAGACTCTCCATGAAGGCTGTTATGGTATGTTTGAGCAATGGCAAAGTGTAGAAGGTAAATGTTCATTTGTTGACTTTGCACTCAGTTTTAAAGATTTAGCTCTACCTGAATTTTATACAGATGAATTTAGTGAATATAAAGGTAGATCAAGATCTGAAGTAGCCAAAGAAGTTCTAGCTGAATTTTTAATGACTGCTAATAATCCTGAAATTTTAAAAGCACAATTGAAAAGGATTTTTGGTATGACTGAGACTTTAAAGAATGTTTTAAAAGATTTTGATGGATTTGTTGCTCACTTACGTGAAGCTTATAGACCAGATTTTGTTAAATCTTGAAACTTGTTTCTAAAAACCAATGAATATGAACTAGTTATTTAAGTAAGCTGCTTGGAATGGCACAGACATCAATTCCAAAAGCTTTCTAGTTTTCTCAGAAACTGCCGGTGCTTTGATCTCTAAATGTTTGATTCTATTTTTAGCATTTTCCTCGCTCTGAGCTTTTAAATGATTTGCGACATCGTCTTCATAAGCAGGGACAATTTGTGAACCATTAGCACGATAGTTTTGTGCAGCAAAAAATTCATGAATAAACCTTGCCGCATATTCAAATTGATGTTCACCGATACCTTGACTTTGTAATTCTTTTTTTATTGCGCGTTCACTTTCCACATGAGCTTTTTCACTATCATGTCTATGAGTCATAAGTTTTTGCAAAAGACTGCCAACTTCATCTGGAGTTTTCTCAATACCAGCATCAGTGAACCTAGCTCTAATATATTTAACAAGATCAAGTCCAGTTATTTTTTTCTCTCTACAAATTTTATTAATCGCTGGTATAACTTTTGCAAGTGGACCAGATTGAGTCCCAGGGATTTGAATGATTTCAGTAGCCTTAGCTAATTTGGGAGAAATCATTCCAATAAGATACCAAAGAGCTTTTCCGGCAGGACCACATTCTTCTTTACCAAATGCACATCTTCTGAGTGGTTTTGCAATTTCTGTTGACGGAGCTAAGCTTGTCATTGTATAAACTATAATAACATATTAGATAAGTACTTAAGAGCCTTTGGCAATGAGCCCTTTAAAAAAATGGTGGTCAGAGGCAGAATTGAACTGCCGACACGAGGATTTTCAGTCCTCTGCTCTACCGACTGAGCTATCTGACCATGTTAATGTCGGTAAATGGATTGCCACGCCTGTTCCCTTCGCTACGCTCGGGATGGCTCGCAATGACGGCAATTGATTCTTCAATCAAAAACCTTGAAAATAGTAACATGCTTCTATATTAAGCACCTCTTCTAAAAGCCAATCTTAGTATACTTTTTATGAAGTAAAATCCAAAGCATTACCACCCTTAACTTATCGGAGCCTAGATAAATAGCCAAGAGGCACTTAACTAGGCACTGCTTGGCTAATCTAAATTAAGCTGATATATTTTGCTAAGTATCATTATGATTAGTCAATTTTTAGCGTCACATTCTTTATCCAGCATTCTTGCCTTATTTTCGCTTGCTGCAATTTTAATTGCGGTTTTAAACTTAGATGAAGCCAAATCCAGATACATAGCTTTTGGTTCAAGCTTGCTAGCTCTTGCAATTACCATCTATCAATATTTTCAACTCTTTAATCCTCAAATCACTCAGCTTCAATTAGTAGAGTCTTATAAATGGATTGGCAAAATAAATTTTGCAGTTGGAGTGGATGGTCTCTCTTATTCAATGGTTCTATTAATGGCTATTCTCATGCCTTGCGCAATTATGGCTAGTAGACCAATCGCAGAAAAAGGTCAGCCTAGACTTTATTACTCGCTCATTTTAGTTTTAGCAGTTGCAGTAATGACTGTATTTATGGCAAAAGATATTTTTCTATTCTTCCTTGCTTGGGAATTAGAATTGGTGCCAATGTACTTGCTGATTGCAATTTGGGGTAGCAAGAATCGCAACTATGCTTCAATGAAGTTCCTACTTTATACCTTTGCTGCAGGTGTTCTATTAGTAATAGGTTTATTCACTTTACTTTCAACAACTAATTTTACAAGCTTCGATATGGTTGAACTTGCAAGTAAAGCGCAAGAACTTAGCTACAGCATACAATCGACAATTTTCATTCTGTTTGCACTTTGCTTTATTATCAAATTGCCTTCAATACCTTTCCATACTTGGTTACCAGATGCTCACGTTGAAGCGCCAACCCCAGTATCTATGCTACTTGCAGGGATTCTACTTAAAATGGGTTGTTATGGATTACTTAGATTTGGAATTGGATTTTTTCCGGAAGTTGTAGTAAAACTTGCTGCTTTCATTGCAGTCTTAGGAGCAGTCAATATTATTTACGGAGCATATGCAGCTCTAATCCAAACCGACTTAAAGAAAATAGTTGCCTACTCAAGTATCTCGCATATGGGCTTTATTCTTCTTGGCTTAGCTTCTTTAAATGCTGCTGGTTACAGCGGTGCGACTTTCCAAATGTTCTCTCACGGTTTAATTTCAGCAGCACTATTTATGCTGGTAGGTATGCTTTATGAAAGAACTCATACTCGTGATGTTGCTGAATATGGTGGCTTTGCAAAAGTAATGCCTCAGACTTTTTATATTTTCCTTCTAGCAGCAATGGCAAACCTCGGTCTACCAGGACTTTCTGGCTTTGTTGGTGAGTCACTTGTGTTCTATGGAGCCTTCACTGCAAATGCAGCTCCAGGAGTGCATTTCGATGCAATAAGAATTTCAGCAGCAGTGGCAACTACTGGTGTGATACTTACAGCTGCATACATGCTCTGGATGAATCAAAGAGTATTTTACGGAGATATCCAAAAGAAATGGCTTAGCCTTAAAGATGCAAGACCTTGTGAACTTACTGTTCTTGGAATTTTACTAAGCCTTTCACTCTTGTATGGAATCTATCCTAAATTCATAAATGATCTTTATGAGCCTCTAATACAGCAGTTTGTAACAGCAACCAATCTGTTTGTTTCATAATGACTACTAAGCTGAAGGTAGCTCACAGTCCAGACTCTGACGATGCGTTTATGTTCTATGCCATCAAGGAGCATAAGATAGATTTGCATGGTTTAGATTTTGAGTTCAGTAGTGCTGAAATAGCAGTCTTAAATCAAGAGTTACTCAATGGCAATCCTAGAGCAGATATTATGGCAGCAAGCTTTCATACTTATGCTTTGATCCAAAATGACTATGCTCTTTTAGACTCAGGTATGTCTTTTGCCAATAAAGATCATGGTCCTAAAATTGTTTGTAAGGATCCTAATTTAACTAAAGATGATCTAAGCCGCATTAAAATTGCGGTTCCAGGGAAAAATACTACGGCTTTTCTTGTTCTTAAGAATGGATTGCTTCGTCGCTGCGCTCCTCGCAATGACGCCTTTGTTTTCTGTGAGTTCGATAAGGTCTTCGATTTACTCGAATCAGGTGAAGTTGATGCTGCATTACTCATTCATGAAGCTCAACTCAAGTATCAAGACTATGGTTATAAACTTCTAGTTGATCTTGGTGCCTGGTGGTATGAGAATTCTGGAGGTTTAGATTTACCATTAGGATGTAATGTAGCAAATAAAAAACTTGGTCCAGAGTTAATTAAACAAGTAGATGAAATCCTCTCTGAATCTATATCCTGGGGGCAAAAAAACTTTCAAGAAGTAATGGATTATTCAAGAGCTTTTGCCAATAATGGCTTAGATGACGCGCGTGCTAAACAATATTTAGAAACCTATGTGCTGAAATCCTGCATGCCAGCTAAGAAACAAGAGTGCATTAATAAGGTTTTGGCTCTAGTGTCATCCTGAGGAGCCAAACAGGTCTAAGGATTCACAGTCAGCGCAAGGGGATTGCTTCGCTACGCTCGCAATGACGCTGCACAAACAAAATACTCAATAGTCTTCTTCAAGCCTTCATCCAGATTGACTTTTGGTTCCCATTTGAGAAGTTCTCTAGCTCTAGTAATATCAGGTCTACGACGTTTAGGATCATCTTGCTGAATTGGCAGAAAAGACAATGTAGATTTCGAATTAGTCATAGAGATTATTTTTTGAGCTAATTCAAGAATAGTAAATTCAATTGGATTACCAATATTAACGGGCTCATTAAAATCTACTGCCATTAAATGAATAAAACCTTCTACAAGATCATCTACATATTGGAAACTTCGAGTCTGCGAGCCATCGCCATTAATAGTCAGCGGCTGGTTTTGCAAAGCTTCATTAATTAAAGTACAAACAACTCTACCATCATCTGCGCGCATACGTGGTCCATAAGTATTAAAGATACGTACTATACGTGTATCAATCCCGTGCTTACGGTGATAAGCCATAGTAATTGCTTCAGCAAAGCGCTTAGACTCATCATAAACTCCACGCGGTCCAATTGGATTAACATTCCCGTTATAAGTTTCAGGCTGTGGATGTACATCTGGATCACCATAAACTTCGGAAGTACTTGCTAAAAAGAACTTAGCTTTCTTCTCCAAAGCCAATCCTAGTGCATTGTGTGTGCCAAGGCTCCCAACTTTTAAAATAGGAATTGCAAGCTTATTAAAATCCACTGGACTTGCAGGACTTGCAAGGTGCATAACCCAATCCAATTTATCTTCTACGTTAAAATACACAGAAACATTTTGGTTGATAAATTTAAAATTTGGTTTATCAAGAAGATGTTTGATATTTTCAAGACTGCCTGTAACTAAATTATCAACAACTATAATTTTATTGTCATAGCTAAGAAGTTTTTCTGATAAATGAGAGCCTATAAAACCCGCTCCACCTGTTATTAAAATTGTTTTGCCATGGATCATTTAAGGTCTACCCATTCCAATATAGTCAAAGCCAATCTGAGTCATAGCTTTAGAATGATATTGATTTCTGCCATCTATGAAAATATTTCCAGCCATAGCAGCTTTAACTTTATGAAGATCAAGATTTCTATACTCATTCCATTCAGTAACTAGAACTACAGCATCTAAACCATCTAGCATTTCATACGGGCAAGTAAAATATTCTAATTCCAAATCAGGATTTTCTTTCTGACAATTAGCAATAGCAATTGGATCACAAGCTCTAACTCTTGCACCTAATTTAATTAATGACCTTGCAATATCTAGAGCTGGAGCGTCGCGAAGGTCATCAGTATTGGGTTTGAAAGCTATTCCCAATAGTCCAATTTTTTTACCTTTTACAATTTTTAATTTCTGTTGCAGCTTAGTAATCACAAGTTCTCTTTGCTTATAATTTACATCTCTTGTTGCATAAAGAATTTCTGGCTCGTATTTATATTCATGAGCAATATTAATAAGGGCTTCAATATCTTTACCAAAGCAGCTTCCACCCCAACCAATTCCAGCATTTAAAAACTTCTCACCGATTCTGCTATCAGAACCAATACCATGCATAACTTCGACAACATCCGCACCAACTAAGTCACAGATATTTGCCATTTGATTAGCAAAACTAATTTTCAGAGCCAAGAAAGCATTAGCACTATATTTAATCATCTCAGCGCTAGTTACATCAGTAGCGATAAGCGGTACTGATTTAAGTTTCTCTGGTCTTGGACAAAACTCTGGAGCTTTGAAATTCTGCTCACAGATTGCTTCATAAAGATCTTGAAGCTTAGAAGCAATAGTTTCATCATCAGTCCCAATCACCACTCTATCTGGATAAAGGCTATCTGCAATTGCAGAACCTTCTCTAAGAAATTCTGGATTAGAAGCTACATGGAATTTTACTTTTTCAATGGTTGAAGTTGCAGATAACGGCATTGAAGATCTTTTTGCAATTCCATTCTCAACCAACATTGCCACCCAATTACCCGAACCAACAGGCACAGTAGATTTATTGATGACAATGGCACCTTCATTAATATACATACCGATAGTTTCAGCAGCAGATTGCAAGTAAGTTAAATTAGGCTCACCATTAGGCAAAGGGGGCGTGCCCACTGCAATAAAAACAAATTCACCATGACTTATAGCTTCTTGAGCTGCAGTAGTAAAAACAGGATAATTCTTGCGACTTTTACAGATTTGTAACAGTTCTTCTAAATTAGGTTCATAAATTGGTACTTGACCGTTTTTAAGTTTGTTGATTCGCTCTTCATTAATATCTAAACAAACAACTTCATGACCAAGAAAAGCAAAGCAGGTTGCAGTAACCAAACCAACATATCCAGTACCGATAACGCTTACTCTCATAATGACTGTTAAAATATAGCATAGACCTGTTGCAAGAGCAAAGAAGCCTAAGGACGCCATTCACGGACTAAAGCTAAGTCACTTTTATCTTTTATAATTTTTGTTTTATTTTTCTTCAAAATGGCTCTATAAGCAGAATGCTCAAGTTTTTTATCAAGAATTTTAGGTATAAGAGATTCATCATCACGAGCAACTAATGCGCTGTTGCCTTTTACTATAGGATGATTGAGGCAACTAAGATTCAAATCAAGCTCTAGACCTAAGTCAGAGATTCCGTAGTCAATTCTAATTATTTCTGTAGTTGGCAAAATTTATCTCCCTCTAGATGAAATCTATGATTAAAAGGTATCATGGATAATTTAAGACTTGGTTAAGGAATTTTTTTTGATTCTACTCGTTCACGATTCGCGAGTTAGTTAATCCTTTTAAAACCCTATTTATAATCGCTCGCTGCATAAGTTCACTTACGTAGAATCAAAAGAAATTATGGCACTTAAGTATATTTAGTATACTGAGAATTTAGATGAAGGTTGTAACGATTATTGACTATAAAGAAGGCGGGAATTTATTCAGTGTCAATAACTCTCTGGAATATTTAGGTGTAAAAACTACTATTAGCTCAGATCCAGCCGAGATTCTCAAAGCCTCAAAGGTTATTTTCCCAGGTGTAGGCAGTTTTACAAAAGCAATAAACCAAATTACCGATTTAAATCTCAAAGAAGCAATCATTACAAAAGCACTATCTGGAACTCCTTTTATGGGAATCTGTGTCGGCATGCAAGTTTTATTTGAGTCAAGCGACGAAACACACGGAGATACTCTTAGTGATATTGCAGGCTTGGGAATCCTCAAAGCTAAAGTAGAAAAGTTTCCAGAAAATCCTGAATTTAAAATCCCACAAATCGGTTGGAATGCTGTAAGCCTTGATAAAAATCGCGAGAACCCTTTATTTAAAGGCATTAACGATGGAGCATTTTTTTATTTCGTCCATAGTTATATGGTGAATTATAGTTACACTGAATCTCTTCTAAAACAATTTCCTCAAGCTTCCTTCACTAAGACAGATTACTCTTGTCCTTTTCTTAGTAGCTATTGGAATGGTGAGAACTTGTTTGCATGCCAGTTTCACCCAGAAAAGAGTGCTGAGAATGGTTTGAAACTATTAGAAAATTTTGTTGGATTATAAGCGTCATTGCGAGACCTTGAAGAGGTCGTGGCAATCCCCTCGAGCAGACTAAATTATTTGCGTATCATTTTTACTCAAAATACGTATCATTTATGATACGCAAACAAGCATAAAATGATACGCAAACTAAACAGCCTTCAGCAAACTCACTGAATGTCTTTGTTTTAGCAAAAAGGCATTACAAATCCTTAACATCAAACTCAATAAACTCAATGCCCATATCCATGAGGCAGGTTTGCATCATTTCAGCCATTTCTGGTTTATTAGCTTGTTTACGATATTTAGGCTCTAGGTAAAGCTCTTTAATAATGGCTTTTAGAGAAGGTTTTTGTTTAGGATTATTGGCATTTTTATTTTCCAAAATCATATAAGCAAATCCGAAAACCTCTTCATCATTTTCAAAAACAATTACTCGTGAACCACGAGATTTAATCAATTTAGTTATAAACTCCTGCCAAGATTTACCAGACTTATTAGACAGACCTAACCAATAGTCATTGCCATTCATCTGCTGAATCATGGTTAAATTAGCCCATAACTCACTGACTCTGTTGTCATCATATTCTGAATTAATTCTACGAACACGATAGCTTTCATCAAGACTTGAAACTATACCGTCTACAAGCTTGGTTAAATTTTTTAGCTTTTTTTGTTCAGCACTAAGCATTCTTTATCTTTTGCGGGATATTTCTATTCGATAAAAATAGTATCTGATAATGATATCTTATTATCGATTAATTTCATAGCCCATAGGAGTACAAAGCCAATTAGCAAGGGAATTTGAGTTAAGGAACGGTTAAAAATAGAATTTATTGTTCTAGACTTGTTATGCTTTCGCAACAAGTCTAAGGAATCATCCACATTACTTGATATTTAGACTCCGCTTGATATCCAGGAATTGAATCATGGCTAACTGAGAAGAAGTTAGCAAATAAATCTTGCAAACCAATTCCACTGCCACTCATACCTTTAAAACTAAACTCGAGTAAATCATCAATTGAAGAAAGTTTATTCTTAGTCCAAGTCTCTTCAAACTTCAAACTCTTAGCTCTAGAATATTTGTACTTTTCTTTGAGAATCTTTTTGATAAAGTCTTTGGAATCTTCATAGGTTCCTAAATTGTCTACCAAACCCACTTCCAGAGCTTGTCTTCCCGTATAAACTAAACCTTGGGCAATCTCTTCAACACGTTTTCTTTCCATGCCTCTAGATTCAGTAACATCAGAAAGGAATTGATCATAGGAATCATCTAAAAGTCTTTGTAAAACAATTTTTTCTTCTGGAGTCAAATTTCTATTTGCAGAACCCAGATCTTTGAATTTACCAGATTTAAAAGTTTGATCAACAATTCCTATTTTATCGAAAAGACCTTTGTAATTAAGGCCTTGCTTAATCACACCAATACTTCCAGTAAGAGTTCCTCTATTAGATACAATGAGATCAGAAGCGCTCGCTATGTAATAACAGCCACTCGCACAAAGATCTCCCATACTGGTTACTACTGCTTTCTTATTAGCTTTTAACTTGTTGACTAATTGATAGATCTCTTGACTTGCCGCAACAGTACCACCAGGACTATTCAACCTTAATAGAACACCTTTGGTATGAGGATCTTCAATTGCTTTATTCATTTCATCTTTCAGATATGCAGTATTGAATAGTGCTCTAAATGGAGCACGGTCCTGAATCGTGTCATAGATTACACCTTCAAGGGCAATCACTACAATTTTGTCTTTGCGTAAACTTTCTACAATTTTTGATTTATTACTGTTAAGTCTCTTAGTGTCTTTGAGAATAAACAAACCAATCACTAAACTAAGAGCACAGAGACTAATTAAAATTGTTGCAATTAAATTTTCTCTTTTTTTATCTTCATTAAAAACCATAATATAAATCCATTTTAATCAACTTTCGGGATTATTGGTAATTACGCTAAAAATGCTTGATAATATAAGGCTATATGGAAAAAAATTTACGTGCAATGGTTTTAGCAGCAGGGGTGGGATCAAGATTACAACCATTATGCGATGTAGTACCTAAGCCTTTAATAAAAGTAGCTGGCAGAACAGTTATGGATTACATTCTGCTTTTACTTAAAAAGCATGGCATGACTGAAGTAATTTCTAACACTCATCATTTAGCAGATCAAATTCATGATCACTTCAAAGACATAGATAAGCGTGAAGGTATCAATCTTAAATTCGTTCATGAAGCTAAATTAACTGGCGTTGCTGGTGGTATTAGAGCTTGTAAAGATTTTTTATCACAATCAACTTCATGCATAGTCATGGGTGATGCTCTTGCTGATGCAAATTTAACTGAACTCTATAAAAAACACAAAGAAGCTGTAGAGAAACATGATTGCTTAGCAACAGTGGCTCAGATGCAAGTAGCAGATACAACTCAGTTTGGTGTAATTGTGACTGAATCACTTTTACCAAACGCAATCAGCAACTCATCTACAGGCGCGCGCATTGTAAAATTCCAAGAGAAGCCAAAAAAAGAAGAAGCTTTATCGAATTGGGCAAATACCGGAATTTATTTTTTCGAACCAAGAATTTTTGATTTCTTTCCAAGTGAAGCAGAGGCTCCTACTTATGATGTTGCTAAGGATTTATTTCCACTACTTCTGGAACAAGGTGAATATATTCAAGCTGTCGCTGTTGAAAAAGATTTCTATTGGGCTGACCTAGGCACTCCTAAGCAATATCTAAAAAGTATTCAAGATCTAAGTGAAGGCAAAGTCAAACTTGATCTATTACCCACTGTTTCTAAAGAAGCAAAAATTTCTCCACAAGCCGAGCTTGAAGGATTTAATGAGATTGGTGCAAACGCAGTCATTGAGAAGGGTGTAAAAATCAAAAACTGTGTAATTTGGGACAAAGTCAGTATTGGTGAGAATTCTGAATTAGAAAATTGTATTATTGGTCCAAATGCAGTAATCAAGCCAAATTCAAAACTTAAAGACAAAGTTGTGGTTGGGGCTGCTAATAGCTCTGAACTTATTATGAAATAGTGTCATTGCGAGGAACGAAGCAATCCCCCTGCGCAAGCCTTACATTAAGAACCGATTAACAAACTTTCTATCCAAGTATTTACCTAACTCACTTTTTATAAGAGTAAAAGTAAAGAAAAGGTGTAGAGAAATGTCTGAAAGTTTCTTCGATGACGAAGATATAAGAATTAGCAAGATCTTTTTAGAAAAGATCAAAAAAGACCAAGATAAGGGTGAAAGACTTTCCAAGCCTGAATTTGTTGAAGATCTATTAGAACTACTTACTAAGAAGAAAAATGACTTAGTTAAGTATGAAGTTGAAGAACTCGAACTTCACAATAAGAAACTACCTTAAGTAAAAAACAAAATTTATTCCTCTCACTCACGATTCGCTCGTGACACAGTATTTGTTCGTCAAAAAATTTACTTTCTATTATGTATTTATCACTCACAAGCTGTGTCATCTCGCTGCATAAGTTCGTTTACGAGCAATAAATTTTGCTTTTTACTTGTCTAATAAATTTAACAAATTCATACTTCGCAACTAGAATGTTAGTGGGGAATAAGGAATATATGAAGATTGGTATACCAAGAGAAACCCTAGCCAACGAAAATCGCGTTGCAATTACGCCGGCATGGACTCGAAATCTAACTGAATTAGGTCATGAAGTTTATATACAAGCTGGAGCCGGCATTGGCAGTAGTTTTCACGATGTTGATTATCAAGTAAGTGGCGCTAAAGTAGTTTCTACGATGGAAGAGGTTTTTGACTTAGCAGAAACTATTGTGAAAGTCAAACAGCCACTAGATCAGGAAATTAAATTACTAAAAGAAAAACATATTTTATTTACTTACTTACATCTTGCTGCAGATTTAAATCTAGTTGAAAAACTCAAAGCTACTGGAGCACGTTGTATAGCCTACGAAACTATTGAAGACAGAGAAGGTCATTTACCTCTCTTAAAACCAATGTCTGAGATAGCTGGCAGAATGTCAGTGCAAATCGGTGCAAGATATTTAGAAAGAGGTGTCAATAAATATCAAGGACGTGGAGTTCTTTTAGGTGGCGCATCTGGAGTACCACAAGCAACCGTAACTATTTTAGGTGCAGGTATAGTTGGTAAAGCTGCGCTCAAGATCGCAGTAGGCATGGGAGCTTACGTACATATTTTTGATAAAAACCCTAATGCACTTTCAAAGATAGATGAAATGTTTGGCAGCAGAGTTACAACAATATTTAGTACTTCATCTGCAATTGAAGAATCTTTAGTGAAATCTGATTTAGTTATTGGTGCCGCTCTAGTAGTTGGTAAAAAAGCTCCAAAACTAGTCACAGAGAAAGTTGTCAAGAAAATGAAATATGGTTCTGTGATTGTAGATGTAGCAGTAGACCAAGGTGGTTGTATAGAAACCAGCGAAGTTACCAGCCATGAAGAACCAATTATTGTTAAGCATGATGTTCTGCATTATGGTGTAGCTAATATGCCTGGTGCTGTACCAAACACCAGTACTAGTGCACTATGTAACTCAACAATGCCTTATTTAATTAAACTTGCCGACAAAGGTATGGCTGCGCTTGATGAAGATGCAGGTTTCAAAAAAGGTCTCAATATTGATAATGGTAAATTGCTAATTGATTTGGGCTAATGACACAACATCTCATAACTAATGGTTCTGAATTAATCTCACAGGCTGCTATTGATGCAGGAGTAAATTTCTTTGCGGGCTATCCCATTACACCAGCTTCTAGTGTTTATTCTGCAATGCTTAATAAATTACAAGCTGAAGGTAAAGTCGCCTTAGGAGTATCAGATGAGATTTCTGGAATTGCTATGTGTATAGGCGCAGCAATGCGTGGAGCCAAGTCTATGACTGCAACTGCAGCACCTGGCTTGAGTCTTATGATAGAGAGTATTGGTTATGCCTTTGCAACTGAAACTCCAATGCTAATAGTTCTTGGTCAGAGATTAGGTCCTAGCACAGGCGCGGCAACTCAATCAGCGGAAGGTGATATTAGTTTTATCCAAACCCTGATCTCAGGCGGTTTTAGCATTCCCGTAATTGCTCCTAATTCAATTTTCAATTGCTATGAAATGACGATTAAAGCAATTAATGTTTCTGAAATGCTGCGCACACCAGTAATTCTTTTAACTGAAAAAGATATCATTATGTCTACAGTAAATGTAGACTTCGAGAAACTTCAAGCAGTTAAAGAAAGTCAAACTATTATCGAAAGAAAATATCATAATTTCGACTCCGATAAAGCTTACAAAACTTATGACTTCAATCAACTCTCCGAGGTGCCTGAATTTGTGGCTGCCGGTGTCGGTGGTGAAGATAGAGTAGTGGCTACAGCATCTACTCATGACAAGGCTGGAAACCTCTCTAAGACCTCTAAAGAAGCATTAGAAGTAATTCAACATTTAAAAGACAAGACTGAAAAGAATTTAGATAAATATAGTTTTCATGAATTCTCTAGATATAGTGAATCTCCAGATTACATAGCAAACCAAAATCATTCCAAAACTATTACTATCATTAGTTTCTTACAGACTGATTTATCAGCTAGAGATGCAGTAATACAAGCCAGAAAAAAAGGTATCAAAGTTAATCACCTAACTCTCTATACTTTATTTCCAGTACTTGAAAACGTGATCACAAGTGCCATTCAAGACGCTGAGCTAATAGTTATTCCAGAAATCAATATTTCTGGTCAGTACGCTGATATCATCAAGCATTTATTTTTCAATCGCGAAGATAAGAGAATTGAACACATTAAAATTAACTCTATCGCTAAGTTAATTAGCCCTAATGAAATTCTCAAAGTATTGGAGGAGCACAAATGAGCATAGAAGCTAAGGGCTACCAATATTTAGTCAACGATCCACAATTTCCATATTGTAATGGTTGCGGTCATACTTGGATTAATAAATCACTTGCTGCAGCTCTTGCCAAACTCAATGTCAAACCTACTAAAGTAAATCTAGTCAGTGACATCGGTTGCGTAGGTCTAGTTGATAAATTATTTCTGACAAATACTATACATACTACTCATGGACGTAGTACTGCTTTTGCTTCAGGTCTGCAAATAGCAGATGAAGTACTTTTCGATAACGATGCAATTCATGTAGTGATGATTGGTGATGGTGGTGCGACGATTGGACTATTACATCTAGTTGAAGCTGCGAAACTGAATGCCAATATTACTGTGATTCTCCACAATAACTTTGTCTATGGTATGACTGGCGGGCAGAACTCTGGACTTACTCCTGAGCATTTCCGTACAGCAACAACCATGGCAGGTAGTATTACTCCATCAATTCATATCGCCAAGCTACTAGAAGCCGCGCATGCTGGCTTTATCGCGCGCAAATTAGCAACTGATAAAGATTTAGATGACACCATTGTAGAAGCCATTAATTATAAGGGTTTCAGCTTAGTAGAAGTAATAGAACTTTGTACAGGTTATGCAACCAAATGGAATGACATGAGTAAGAGTGACATAGAAAATATTCTTATAAATATCGATTCCAATGAAAGAGGAAATATAGTAGAAAGAACTGATCGCAGTAGCTATAGCGAAGTTTACAAAAACAGCTTTCCTAAAAAAGAAATCACACAAAAATACAGTTCAAAAAATTTAATTACAGTAGATAATCCTAAAAATATCGACAAAGAAATTTCTATAGTAGTTGCGGGCTCAGCAGGTGAAGGTGTGCAGTTTGCTTCACGCACCTTGATAGAAAGTGCATTACTACATGGTTTGAACGTAGTCCAAAAAAATGACAACCCCGTAACTATTGGTACAGGATTTTCAATTAGTGAAGTTAAATTCTCAAGTAAAGAAATTTACTATTCTGGAGTTGATGTCCCTGATTTCATTCTTATAAGTTCTATTGATGGGCTTAATAGATCCAAAGAATTTTTGGACAATATTATGGAAGCAGAAAATACTCACTCTACAATACTCATAGACACTAGCTTTGCTGAGGCACTCAACAAATACATTGCTAAAGCTACAAATAAATTTACAGTTATTGCTACTGATTTCCGTAAACAAGCTAGTAATCCCAAATCAATTAACTTTGTAATGCTTGGCTATCTCTATCAATTAGTTAAGGACTTAGATTTCAGTCTCTTTGAAAAAGCTATTCAAAATTCAGGAAAAAATACTGAATCTATAGTCGTAAATGCTCAAAAAGGCCACAAGCTTAATTTACAATAAAAATATCTTGATAATGCTATGATAACGGTTGTTTATGATAAGACCTACCGAATCACCCAAAAATCAAACTTCTCCAAATGGAGCAAAATCAGATATCAGGACCCTTATTAATCAAATTAGTGATCAACAGATCGTAGATTTTTGGAAAAATATTGAAAAGCAAAGAAGTGAACCAGCAGAGTTGAGAAAAGCTGTACAAAGCGCTACAGTAGAAATTTTAGATTCATTAAATGTAGCAAGAAGCATTTCAATTCAAATTCCACAGATGCAATCTGCTAGCTTAGCAGAACTTACTGAAATACTTTCCCCTCAACAAACTGCTGCCAACTCTAATACTTCTAAGAGCTTGGTTGGACAAATTCCATTTTTACTTAAAGCTTTTAATCTTGACCCCGCGAATGAAAATCAGAAACTTTTATATGAGAATCTAAGTAAACCAAAATATTTTAAAGAATTTTTTTTACCATTGCTTTTTGATCCAAATTTTACATATCAGTCGCCACAAGAAACTCAAGATACCAGTGGGCTAGCTAATGATACAGAACAAAATCTTAAAAACCTTTCTGCAGCAGTAACAAGCCAACCAGAAGTAAAGCTAGAGCCAAAACCAGAAATTATTCCAAGTACACTTGATGAATTAGACGACGTTATCCAAAAAGCAATTACTAATAGTAAACAAGCTCTAGAAACTTCTGTTATTGAAGCACTATGGAAAGAAAGAGATAGTGGATACACTACAGCAGGATTTTTAAATGCAAAGAAAAAAGATTTAGGCTTACGCCGAGTACCTAGTATGCCCGATTCAACATGTAGAGATGATGATTTAATTCAATTTATAAAAGATCTAAAGCATATAAATCTAATTAAAGAACATTCAAAAGTTAACTGGTTATTTCTAATATTTGATAGAAAATCAGAAACTAATCTTGGAAAATTAGTTCGAGACCCTAAAGTATTTAATTGGCTTTACGGGATCATTACAAACAATGCTCGTCAAGAAATAATTACACAGCCAAAGCCGGATAAGCAACAAGCATCAAGAAGCAAAGGAAATTCTATAAATAGTCACACTCCTAGTCAACCTAGAATTCCTCTTCCACTATCAACGCAAAATCCTGCAAAATCAAATCAGATACTAGAAAGATTTCAGGCAAAGCCTAGATTTGAAGATGACCCTATAAGAGCAAATTCAACTAGCGCCCACAATCAATATATTCAAGGCACAGGTTCACAAATAAAGCTTCCAAGTGTTACTGACATAACAGAAACACAAGTTCCAGCAGTTTCAGTAATTTTTGAAAAAACTGCTGAAACTGAAGTCCAAACTCCGACTACAGAACTAATTTCAGTCATAAACACAATACCGGAGCAAAGAAATTTAACTCAATTAGAATATAAGCTAACTAAAGAGAGTGAACGACTTGCAGAAGAGATTAGAAATCTTCAAACATTAGTAGAAGAAAACAAGCAACTCAAGGAAGAAATTAGAAGCCTTCAAACATTCGTAGAAGAAAACAAGCAGCTCAAGGAAGAAATTAGAAGCCTTCAAACATTCGTAGAAGAAAACAAGCAGCTCAAGGAAGAAATTAGAAGCCTTCAAACATTCGTAGAAGAAAACAAGCAGCTCAAGGAAGAAATTAGAAGCCTTCAAACATCAGTAGAAGAAAACAAAACATTAACCCAATTAGTTAAGAAACAAAAGGCAGAAATAACTCAATCCTCAGGGCAAAAAGGAGTAGAGGATGCGCTTAGGAAAAAAGATGAATTTATAACTAAAGCATTAAAGGAAAACGACACACAAAATAAAACAATTCAAGAGCAAAGAGCTTTAATAGCCCAATTACAAGATTTATTAAATGATCGTCAAGAAACAATTGAAAATAGAGACACTGAAATCAAAGAGCTTAAACTTAGAAGCAAAAGTCAAAACAGAGTAATAGGTGAACAAAAGCAAAGCAGTAAAACAACTAAAGAAAATCAAGAATTTGAATCTCAAAAAAGAAAAATTGCAGAACAAAAAGGTTTACTTAAAACACTAGAAAATGAAATAATTAAATTGAAAAGTACTATAGCTGATTTGGAAACAAGAATTGGTAAAAAACCTAGTGAAACAAAAATTAATACTAGTGAAACAAAAATTAATACTAATGACACTAATAAGGTAGAAATTACACAGGAAAAAATCGAAAGACAAAATATAAAAGTTACACACATACCAGAAAAAACCAAAACTAAAGGAGAGATGCAAATACAAGAAATTCAAGATCTTTTAAAAAGATATGATGATAAAAGCAACCTATTGGAAAAACAAACAGTTTATCAACAGCTAATGCATGCCTCAGCGACATACACTGGAATTGATCCTAAAACTACTTTTAGTAATCAAGCTTTCCATAGCGATAATGCTTTCAGTTACTTTTCTGTAATTAATCTTCCAGACAAGCAAAATGCCCACCTTCTAAAAGATATAAAATCAAATGCCAATAAACTTAGCTTAATTAGAACAATTATTAACCTTCCACCAAATCATCCTTGTTTTGCACACACGAGAGTTGATTTTATAGAGTTCTTAGATAAGCTTAAAGCATTACCTATAAACTCTTAGAAAAATCTCATAAAACCACCCTTTAGTCTAGGTTATTAACCCGGAAAACAAGGGAATAATATTCACATAAGAAGCATGAGTTAAGGGGGGAGACATTTTTGTAACCTTTCAAAAGGGGAGGGAAGAAAGCTTTAAAACGCGCTAATTCCCGTTATAAATTTTCCTAAAGTCAATGTATGAATATTTTCGGTACCTTCATACGTGATCACGGATTCAAGGTTACACATATGTCTCATGACGGGATATTCGGAGCTGATTCCATTAGCTCCGAGTATGTCCCGGCTTTTTCTTGCAATATCAGATGCCATGCGCACATTATTGAGTTTGACCATGGAAACATGCTCAGGACGTATTTTGCCTTGTTCTTTTAGACGAGTAATTTGCAAAGTAAGAAATTGTGCTTTGCTGATTTCTGTGAGCATCCAAGCTAAATCAGCTTGAATAAGCTGATGTGAAGCAATAGGTTTGCCGTGAAACTGCACGCGTGTAAGCGAGTAATCAAGAGCTGTTTGATAGCAATTCATTGCAGCACCAATCACACCCCAAGCTATACCAAGTCTAGCTGAGTTCAAACATTGCAAAGCAGCTTTTAGACCGCTATCTGTACCAGGTAAAAGATTTTCTTCTGGAATAATACAATCAGAAAATATCAATTCAGAAGTGACTGAAGCTCGTAAAGAATGTTTTCCAGTCATTAATTTGGTAGAGAATCCTGGAGTGTTTTTTTCCACCAAAAAGCCTCTGACATTAGCTCCTAGCTTTGCCCAAACAACTGCAATATCAGCAACAGAGCCGTTAGTGATCCACATTTTTGCGCCATTAAGTTTATAACCAGCCGTCACTTTTTCAGCACGTGTCTCCATTTCTGATGGATTAGAACCATGATCTGGTTCAGTTAAACCAAAGCAGCCAATAGCTTTGCCTTGAGCAAGCAAAGGTAACCATTTATTTTTTTGTTCTTCACTACCAAAAGTTGCAATCGGAAACATCACAAGTGAAGTTTGTACAGAATTAAAAGATCTAATTGCTGAATCACCGGCTTCAAGCATCATATTAATTAAACCGTAAGAGACATAACCAGTTCCCGGACAGCCATAGCCATGAATCGGCGCTCCAAGAAAACGCATGCCACCAATTTTAGGAATTAGTTCTTGCGGAAATCTATCTTCGTTATAAGCTTTATCAATAATTGGCATCACTTCTTTATTCGTGAAGTCCATAGTATTGTTCATGATCAAAATCTCTTCCTCACTTAATAGCGATTGGAAATCAGCAAAGTCAGTCAGACGAATCTTAGGCATAAATATAAGTTTATCAGCCATTTATTAGGACGTCATTGTAAGTACTGAGAGCATTTTTTGAATACTCTCTTTCACTCCCTATTACTTGCTCCCTCCCAGCTGCGCCGCTCGGAAGCGCCGTAAAAAGGGGACCCTATAGTTCAAGAAAGTATTCAAAAAAATGCATGGCAATTATAAGAAGTCAAACTAGACATCTGCTAACTTTCTTGCAGACGATTGAGCTCCAGGAATAAAAGTTGAATACTGCTTAGAGCTTGCCATATAACGTGAGTCAGGATCTGAAGTCATTGCTGAATTAGTTTGATTTGCAGCAAGAGTATTACGAGAGTCTTTGCCACCAAGTAAATCTCTAAGCTGATTCACTTGCTCTTCTAATTTACTTAAACGCTCTTCAACAGATTCTGGTGGAGCTTTTCTATCAGCGATTTTTTGCCATTCATCAATGGCACTTGAACCTGCTTGCTCAGCAGCTCTTGAAGATTTAAATTCATCGCTTGCTCTTTGAAGCCTTGGCGTAGAAGAGTCACCAAGAATTGCACCAGGTCTAGAAGCTAAGAATCTTGCTTTACTTGCTCTGTCTCTTGCTTTATTTGCGCTCTGTGTATCACTGTCAGAAACAGGTTTAAACTCTGCATCAACTATTACCCCTCTAACAGTGTCTCGTCTAACAGTTGATTTATTGTGTAAAATTGGACCATTAGGATTCTGCGGGCCGCCTCTATTAACAAGACTCGGCGCCAGTTTTTGCATGTGGTATGAACTACCAGATAGTGAATCAAAACCCACTCTTCATTACATACGCAAGCTAAGTTAAAAATAGGTTAAGGAGATTAATCAGCATCAGGGGCGTTGATTTCAAGTTAAAAATTTCTTAGAGACCAGAACAGATTCTAGGTGATATATTTATACAACCCTCCTGAACAGGGATTTGTTTAGAACTTAGTCAAAGTCAACAAAACTGAATAGTAATAAAGATAACCAAGCCTAGACTTGGTTATAAAAGAGCGCCCACCCGACGATGTTAGATCAATTAGAAAGCAATTTTAACCACAATATAGACCAAAATAGTAGCGAGCAAAGCGAATATTCATCAATAAGCATCAAAAGCTCAGAAGATTCTGAAAATATAGTTATAGAAAATGGCTATATCGAGCTTTGGCAACAGGTTCTTGAATATCTAGAGAAAAAACTCAGAAAACCCAGCTTTGATACGTGGATCAGACCAACACAGCTAATCAAGATCGAAAGCGACACAGCAACGATTGCAGTGAAAAATGAGTTCACTAGAAACTTTCTGCTCCAAAGCTATTACAAAGAAATACAAGAGGCATTAAAAGAAATTCTGGCTAAATCTATAGCTATAAAATTTATAGTTCTTATAGATTTAGAAATCCCTGAAAACCAGTCAATATCTAATGTTGAAAATGAGAAAAATTTTAACGATAAGCAAATTAGTCTTGCGGAAATAAAAACACCTAATAGTTCTTACAAGAAACATTCGACTAAACTCAACAGTAAATTCAATTTTCTAAATTTCATACTTGGTAAATCTAATCAAGCACCTTATACTTTTGCAAAAGCAATCACTGAAAGCAGTTCAGGAGTTTATAGTTCTCTATTTATACATTCAGATACAGGTCTGGGTAAAACTCATTTATTGCATGCCATTGGCAATCAAGCTCAGGAACTGCAATACGGGCTCAAAGTTAAATACGTTAAAGCTGAAGACTTCACAAACGAACTTATAGTTTCCATTCAACGCAACAACACTGCACAGTTTAGATCTAATTACAGAAACTTAGATTTATTACTTTTCGATGATTTTCATTTTCTTGATAACAAAAAAACCTGCCAAGAAGAGTTTGCATTCACCCTAGAATCCATTATTGAAAATGGTGGCAAAGTAGTAATGTCTTCAGCAAAAATGATTGAAGAGTTTAAAACTCTTTCAAATAAACTCAAAAGTAAAATTCGTGGTTCTTTAATCTCAACTATAGAGAAACCCAATTACACAACACGTTTAAAAATCCTTTCAGAGAAAGCTAATATCTCGCAAATTCAAATCAACGAAGAACATTTAGGATTTATAGCGGGTAAATTCGAGAACAATGTGCGTGAGCTTGAAGGTGCATTAATGCAAATATCCGCCTTTAAGAATTTTGCAGGTGAAAGTATTGATGATGATCTTATAGCTAATCTCTTTGGGGGTATTGCGCCAGAACCGGAATACAAAGGTTTATCAATAGAAAAAATCACCAAGAAAGTCGCAGAATTTTATGACTGTGATTTATCGGAGCTTATCGGCAAGTCAAGAGTTAAAGAAATAGCTAACGCACGA
Organism: uncultured Gammaproteobacteria bacterium; assembly: GCA_964517685.1. Classification (GTDB taxonomy): domain Bacteria; phylum Cyanobacteriota; class Vampirovibrionia; order LMEP-6097; family LMEP-6097; genus CAYQSL01. The sequence goes on from CAZFCF010000001.1 coordinate 348,767, forward strand.
CATCTTGCTATCTATTTAGCTCATACAATTTTGAGACTGAGTTATACAAGAATCGGTGATTATTTTGCTGGAAGAAAGCATAGTTCAATAATTCATTCTGCTTCGATGGTGAGAAAAGATATTAATTCAGATAACTCTAATAGTAATTATAAATACGCAATAGAACAAATTAAAAAATCTCTATCCGTCTAACCAGAACTCTACTTTGGGTAAATAATTAAAATATGACTCAAACTTTAGAGCAGTACACTAAAGAAAATCCTTTTCTAACTTTGCTTTTAGAAAATTATATTTTAAACAAACCTGGTTCAAGTAAAGATACCAGGCACTTTGTAATTAGTTTAAAAGACAGCGGTATTAATTATGAACCTGGTGATTCATTGTATGTTTGTCCAGAAAACGAAATCAATTTAGTCAATGAACTACTTAGCTATTTAAAACTTGATCTAAACAAAGAAGCAGAACTGCATCGCTTTACTCAAGAAATTAATATTACTAGAGCCAGTAATAAACTTTTCAAATTAATAGAAGGCAAGCTAGGTGAGGCTTTTAATACTACTGAAGCAACAGAGAAATTTAATGGCTATAGCATTCCTGGCATTATCAAAACTCTTAAAGCACAGTATTCTAATTTAGAACTTAGTAGTAATGAAATTGCTGAAAACTCTTCTAAATTACAAGCAAGAGCATATTCAATAGCCTCTTCTTTAAAAGCTCATCCAGAAGAAGTTCATCTTTGTATCTCCAGAGTAGATACAGAAGTCAATGGACAACAGGTTCTTGGAGTATGTTCTAACTATCTTTCATCTAGAGTGCCACTAAATCAAAAAAATCTAAGAATCTACTTACACAGCAATGATAAATTCAGGTTACCTAGCGAAAAAACTACCGACATCATCATGGTTGGTCCTGGTACTGGCATTGCACCTTTTAGAGCCTTTATCGAAGAAAGAAATTTCCTAAGAGATCAAGGTGAAACAGTTGGCAAAGACTGGCTTTTCTTTGGTGACCAAAAAGCTGCATATGACTACCTTTATGAAGACGAATTTGAAGCATATGCAAAAAAATATAACTTAAAAGTTACTACAGCCTTTTCACGTGATCAAGCTGAAAAAGTATATGTGCAAAATAAAATGAAAGAAAACTCGAAAGAGATTTTTGCAATGCTGGAAAATGGTGCTTACTTCTATGTGTGTGGTGATGCAAGACGTATGGCGAAAGATGTTGATCAAGCCTTACAAGAAATTATTACTGAGAACGGCAAGAACGCAGAAGAGTATATCAAAAACTTAAAAGATACTAAGAGATATTGCAGAGATGTCTATTAAATGTCCGTCTTATTTGCATCACTTGGCATAATTTTTGGATCCCTTTATTTTGTAATTGGTGATAATCGAGTTATGCTTGCAGCTTTAGTTGCATTCGTAATATCAAGTGCAGTCTTTACCACTCTTAGACATCGTCGCAAAGAAATCATTAGTTTTCTAGTTTTTTTCTTATTGATGTTTTTTAATTACAACCTGAGATCAGACTTTTTAGAGGTTTTTGACTTAGAGCAATATATCACCACAAACAAGTCACAGCTTTACTTTCAAATAGTAAGCCCACCTCGTAATAGAGTTTTCTATTCTGAATTTATAGTTCAAGTAAAAAATAAAAACAGAAAGTTCAGTAATATAGTCAAAGATATTTTCCTGCCTTATAGATTCTTAGCTAAAGCCCCTGCTACTTTAGGATTGGCAGAAGCTGATATAGTTGCCATTCAAGACCTTTCGCTCCATAGATTAGATCGATATAGATACAGAATCTACAAGAAAAACAAAGTCTTTAATGAATCAGAAACTAAGAGTATAAGTTTTGTTGCTTCTGAAGACAATATATTTACTAAGGTACAAAACTCTATTAAAGAATATTTCTTTAGAAATCTAAGTTTCGAAAATGCTCAAATCGCCAGCAGCTTACTTCTTGGAGCTAAAACAGCAAGCCCTCCAGAAGAGTTTTCTAGGATTTCCTACAAACTCGGTATAGGTCATTTCTTGGCAGCATCAGGTTTTCAGCTCGTAGTTTTAGGGTTTTTAATAAACTCTATTTTCAAAACTCTCAAATTCAATCTCTATGTCACTAATTTAACAACCTTAGTATTAGTTCTGTTTTATGCGGGTCTAGCAGGGTTTAGTCCTTCTATAACTCGTGCAGCTATTTGCGTTGCTGTATTTTTACTCTTGCAACTTAGTAAGCGTAAAATGGATAGTAAAAGATTTTTACTAATACTGGCTGGAATAGTTTTATTTATTGATCCCTACACTGTTTTAGACTTAGGCTTTCAATTCAGCTATCTAGCTACATTAGCTCTATTAATTTGGACTTCAACTATAGAGAAGAAACTTGAATTTATTAAACCTAAATTCATTCGCGAAGGGGTGGCTATAACGCTTTCAGTACAGTTATTCTTGCTACCTTTATCAATTTATTACTTTGGAAATTTACAAATCTGGAGTATCCTTGCCAATATAATTCTTACACCAATCTTGACTCTAATTACTTTACTTTCATTCTTTGGTCTATGTTTCCTTATTGAACCGCTTTTAAATTTAACTAAATACTTGGTCTATCATGCCAACCAATTACCAGGTCTAGATTCTGCCTATGATATGGATTTCTCAAGTATGGTACTTATGACTTTATTTCTTAATATGCTTGCCTTTGCAATCATAAGACCTAATATTAATACTCCAAATGATGCTGAGTTCATGAAAACTATTTATACACGCTATTACGATGAGAATATTTTTTTATTCTTGAAAAAAATATTTACTGACCCTTGTATGCAAATCAGTGTGCTAGTTTCTACTTTGGCTTTGCTTTTAGCAACTAGCCTGCCTCCATACAACACTGTTGTATTGCCTATTGAAAATGGCTTGATTAAAAATTTCCCTGCACTTAAGCAAGTAATGAAGGATAAATCAATTAATTCTCAATATCTTGATTATCAAGATTTGAAAATATTACTAATTAAGAATCGTAGTTCACTTAAGAAGTTAGGAACTCTGACTGGCAATCTACAAGAAGTAGATATTTTAATTTTGCCGCAGTTAAATGAAAAAGATATTTATTTAAATACTCTAATAGAAATTACTAAACCACAGTTTGTTGTTGCTTCAGTCAGGAGGAGTCATAGTAAAAAACAAATGCCGTCATCGCGAAGCCGCGAAGCGGCTGTGGCTGTCATTGCGAGCGAAGCGAAGCAATCCCCCGGCGCTCAAAATGGGATTGCCACGTCGCCTTCGCCTCCTCGCAATGACGACACAAATAAGGTGGATTCTAATTTGAAAATTATTACTGGAAAGGCTCACACCGTTATAGATTCAGGTGTATTATACATAAGTAAAGGAAAATTTTGGAGTCTCAATTAATGACTAATATTGTTGCTATTGATCTAGGAGCTACAAATACTAAAATTGGTATTTTTGATAATGATAAACTCATTGCCCAAGAAGTTTTCACTACCTCAAAAAATCCTGAAGAGCTTGCAGAAAATATTTGCACCCATATAATTAATTTCACGCAGTATGAACCACTTGCTATTGGCGTGGGAGCTGCTGGCTTTTGGGATGAAAAATGTCTTTTAAAGCAAAGTCTTAATTTACCAGAATTAATTGATTATCCATTATGGGAAATAGTTTCTAAGAGTTTAAACTTGCCTATTTTTCTCAAAACTGATGTTGAGCTTGCCGTTATGGGTGAAGCAGTTTATGGTCTTAAGAACAAATACAGCAATGTTCTTTATATCAATATGGGAACTGGTTTCAGCGCAGGGCTCTACAAAGATGGCGAAATTTTTACAACTAGTTATTCACCAACTTTAAGATTGAGCTTTATGGTACAAGCACAATTACTGAATCAAGAAGAATCTACACCTTATGAGCAGAACCTTCAATCAATCATCACACTCTCATCAACCCTAATCAACTTGGCTTGTATTCTTTCTCCAGAAATTATTGTTTTTGGTGGTGGCAAAGTTGATAATAATTGGGATTCAATCATTGCTCCTGCAGTAGAAAAAGCTCAAGAATATTTAGATCAAGTTTTAGTCTATAAAATCAAATTTTCCAAGGCAAAACTAGAATATCCAACTTTATATGGAGCATATGAACTAGTAAAACGTGAAGTCTCATCTATTTAGACTATTCAGGAAAGATCTTCAGAGGAATATTGATTATAGTGCTTCTTTTATTACGAAGATTAATATTTGTTCCTTTACTTGCTCTTAGCTTTCAGTGGCCAGCAGGTTCTGTAAGTTTATTAGATGGCGGCGGTGTTAAATCCAGTTCATTAAGTACTGGTCCTAGAGGCTATCTTGAACCCTATATTGCAAGAAATGTTGGGGATGTAATCACTATCAAAATAGTAGAAAATATTCAGTCCCTAAAAAAATCACAAATCATTCTTGATAACGATACTAGAAGTGATTCAGGTTTATCTCTTCAACTCGCCATGACTGCTACAAGCTCTCTTACTCCTTCAGCAAATAATGTGGCAAACATGCTTACTAATTTTTCTCTTCCGGTTGATTATTCAAGAAGAAATATCAAAGAGATTTCAGTGGACAACAAAGAACAATTTTTTACTTTAGTTAGCTGTTTAATAGTGGAAGTAGATCCAGAAAATGGCAATATGGTTGTAGAAGGTAGCAGACAGATCCTTATGGAAGGCGAGACTAAGAGCCTTTATGTCAGAGGTATTGTCTTCCCTAAAGATATAGATTCTAATAATGAATTACCAAGCTATAAGTTAGCCAATGCTCAAGTACAAATCATTGACAGTGGTACCCTTTCTAAAGAAAGAGACAGTGGATTCGTACAGAAAATATTTAGAAGACTTTTCTAGGCTTGCTTGCACTTCTATAACTTTATTAACAGGAGCTTTCTTGTATTTAAGTCTGTATAATTCAACCCAACCATATTCTTTCAAGAAATATAAATCCTTCTTGAGGTTCTCAACCCAAACAAAAGAGTTATCAGGATTTCTAGGCTCTTCAGTTAAAGCTAAAAAGTCTGGAACCTTAATGCCAACAAAATCTATTGGAGCTTCAACATTATAAGCAGAGTTATCGATTAGAACTCTTGCACCATAAATAGGTGGATATTTAGCTGTATAGTATTTAGCCAGATATGGATGAATATTTTTATTACCAGTTAAGTGTTGAAAAGATCTTTTGACATAAGATTTATAGAAGCCTACTGTATAGAGCTTAAGCTTTGATTTCTGTTGCGGATGTATATTATTGCGATGATTAGGATAGAGAGCAAAATCTCTGTTATAAGGTTTACGAACATCCTCATTAGCAATGACCTTATCAAAGTATTTTGCTAATCCAGAACTGCCCAGAATGTCCTTGGCATAGGCTTTACGATTATTAGTAAAAATCATAAGATTGAAACCCAATCTTTTAGCATATTCCAGAATCTCGATCGCTCCAGGACGAATCACATATTGCTGACCATCTAAGGAAGTGTTGACCTTATATCCCAATCTCTTTGCAGTTGAAATATCTTCCTTAGTCATTCGATCTGAAGCAATTAAAGTCTCATCTAAATCAAAAGCCAAATATTTAGAATTTTTGTCTAAGACTACAGCTTTAGGCGCAGCTTCATAAGTTTCAAGAACACCTTCAAAGGCATTAGCACTTAAACCACTGAGTAGAAGAATAAGTAAAACTAAGAGATTTTTTTTGAGCATTTGAATAATTTTTATCATAACAGATGCTTAGCTGGGCTTGTTATTTAGCCAATCGCCACTTTGGGTAGTGAAATTTTCTTGAATGAAAAAGTACTTTCGACCCCTTTCATTTCTATTTTGCGTTAAGCATAATTTTTATTGTGAAGACTGAGTACGATAAAATTATCGATGATTTTTGGAAATTAGTCGCAGTAATGCTGGCAAGCCCAGAAGCTAGTTTATTCCTATATACTTTCCAAAATTTTGAAAATATAAACTACAATAATTATTATTGGGGCAAGCATCTAGTTGGACTAATTCTTGTGCTTGCTAGTTTAAGAGTATTTAGGGGAATCTACGAAAGAAATATAAGGGAAAAATTATGAATGAAAGTTTAATTGGTTTATTAAAAGGTTTTGGTATGTTCTTTATGATGATAGGTTTTTTAGTATTTATTGGCAGACCTGTCAATAAAATGGCTTTTAAAAAAGAACTAGAACAAGAAAAGGCTATGAATCTTAAGGGAAAAGGTTGGTCATTAGAACGTTGGTTCTTTTGTGATATTTTAGCTTTTCCGAAAAAAGATTTTATGAATTAACTAGCAACCACGTTAACTAATTTCTCTGGAACCACTATAACTTTCTTCACACTCAAGCCTTCAATACGCTTTTGCATTTTAGTATTAGCTAAAGCAAGCTTTTCAATAGCAGCCTTATCCATTGATTTCTCAACTTCAATAACATCTATCTTTTTACCCATGAATTGAATCACGAGATTATAGCTATTAGTTTCTAGATACTCATCTTGATATTGAACCCATTTCTGTATATGTACTGAATTAGCTTTCATAAATTCAGCAGAGAAATCTTCATTAGTATTTTTCAGTAAAACCATTTCAAACCACAACTCTTCAGCTAAATGTGGAGTAAATGGAGAAAGAATTTTAATAAAGTTAAAAAGTACATGACGGAGAACTTTTTGATCTTCTTCATCAAAGGTACTAGCAGATTCATTTCTAGCGTTTATATATTTGTACATTGAATTGATAAATTCGAACATTCTAGAAATAGCAGTATTAAAACCATTTCTTTCAGGATCTAAATCATTAGTAATCGCTTTAAGTGCTTGATGAAAAGCTCTAAGAATATCTGCATTATCAGATTCAAGCTCAGCTACGTTTTCATTAAAAGCAAATTCATAATTAGTAGTTTCTACTTTTAGTGTGTCTTTCAGTTGTTCGAAGAGACGCCATACTCTAGAAACAAATCTAAATTGACCGATAGCAGCTTCATCTTGCCACTCTACTTCTGCTTCTACTGGAGCTGCAAAGAGAATAAATAATCTAGCTGCATCGGCACCATACTCATCGAAGAAATCATTAGTACCAACCACATTGCCGCGTGATTTAGACATCTTTGCTATCTTGCCTTCAGTCTCTGAATATTTCACCACCATACCTTGTGAAAGTAAGCGAGTGAAAGGTTCATCATAGTTCAGTAAACCACAGTCCCTAAGAGCCTTAGTGAAGAATCGAGAATAGAGTAAATGGAGAATTGCATGTTCTATACCACCCACATATTGATCAACAGGAAAAACTTTATCCTTAGCAAAAGGTAAATTTAAATTATGCGCATCAGGATATCTCAAAAAATACCAACTACTACACATAAAGGTGTCCATAGTGTCAGTAATTCTTTTGGCTTTTTTACCAGTAGTCGCGCAAGTAGTTTCATACCACTCTGGACTATTTGCAAGTATAGAACCACCATCAGACTTAGCTTTAGCAAAATCTATGTCGAGTGGAAGCTTTACAGGAAGCTGTTCATAAGGCACTGGATTAATTTCCCCATCTTCAGTTTCCACTAAAGGAATTGGACAACCCCAATAGCGTTGCCTGCTTATAAGCCAATCTCTCAATCTATAAGTAGTTTTGAAATCAGCAAAGCCTTTAGCCTTGCCCCACTGAACTATTTTAGTTTTAGCAGTTTCATTATCTAAGCCATTGAATTCACCACTGTTAACCAAAGTTCCAGTGCCAGTGTAAGCTGCTGTCATTGCGAGAAGGGCGGAGCCCGACGAAGCAATCCCATTGTGGTGACTTGAAGACCCATCTTCACCCTGAATAACCTCTTTCATTGGTAACTTGAATTCTTTAGCAAACTCAAAATCTCTTTCATCATGCGCAGGAACCGCCATCACTGCACCCGTTCCATAATCCACTAAAGCATAATCTGCAATCCAAACAGGAATTTTTTCGTTGGTAAAAGGATTGAGACAATAGGCACCAGTAAAGCAGCCAGTTTTTTTTCTACCTTCTGCTGTCCTTTCAATCTCTGTAAGTGACGCAGTTATAGTAATGTAATCAGCAATAGCTTTTTTCTGAGCTTCAGTACTTAGCTTAGCTACAAGCTTATGTTCGGGAGCCAAGACCATATAAGTCACTCCCATAATGGTGTCAGGTCTAGTAGTAAAAACTTTAATTCTTTCGCTAGTAGCTTTGCCTTCAGCATCAAGAATAGGAAAATCAATTTCTGCACCTTGAGATTTACCAATCCAATTACGTTGCATTAGTTTTACGCTACTAGGCCAGTGTTCAAGCTTATCCAAGTCCGTGAGCAGTTCTTCTGCATAAGCAGTGATCTTCAAGAACCATTGTTTCATCATGCGTTTCTTGACTTCAGTGTTACCATGACGCCAACATTTACCATCTTCTACTTGCTCGTTTGCAAGCACAGTATTACATTCAGGACACCAATTAACAGGAGCTTCTTTCTGGTATGCAAGACCTTTATCATAAAGTTTTAGAAATAAATATTGAGTCCATTTGTAGTAATCTTCTCTACAAGAAACTACTTCCCTGTCCCAGTCATAACTAGTGCCCATGCGCTTGAGCTGTTCATCACGCATATAACGAATATTTTCTTCAGTCCATTTACCTGGATGAATATTACGTTCGATAGCTGCATTCTCTGCAGGTAAACCAAAGGCATCAAAGCCCATAGGATTCAAGACATTAAAACCTTGCATTCTTTTGTAACGAGAAATTACATCTGAGATCGTATAAACGCGCATATGTCCCATGTGGAGATTGCCACTAGGATAAGGAAACATCACTAGAGAATAAAACTGTTCTTTATTTTTCTCATTTTCATCATACTGATAGAGCTTGGCTTTTTCCCAAAGCCTTTGCCATTTAGTTTCAATGTTTTTTGGATTATATTCAGACATGCCTTGTACATTTTATCTTATTAAACAAGACTTCTTAAGGAGAGTATTTCATTAAGCCTTATTAAGCGTAATAATTGATATGAATACGAGATGAGGCAAATGAAGCTTGGTTAGCAAATCAGCTGGGCGCGAAGTTTAAGGAATATAAAGTTTTTTAATAATTTTTTTTATTCGCGAAGCGTGTTTCAAGCCCAGCTCGATTTGCTCCAAGCGTAATGAAGTTGAATCCGTATGAAATATCACATTACGCTATAAGGCTTAATAAATACTCTATTAACTCCATCTATTAAAAAATTAAAAAACAAAGCAAGCAACGCAGCCGAAATCGCACCCATAAGTATTAAAGAATTATCACCGAGATCAATCCCAGTTTTAATCAAATCACCAAGACCACCGGCTCCGACAAAGGTAGCAAGTGTAGCCATGCCAACGCAAATCACCGTAGTAGTTTTAAGCCCTGCAAAAATATATGGCATTGCAAGTGGTAGCTTGATTCTCCACAGAATCAAAGACTCTTTGAGCGCGAGTGAATTAGCTAAATCTATATATTCAGGAGCAATAGTTTTAATTCCCGTATAAGTATTTTGGACTATTGGTAATAAGCCATAAAGTATCAAAGCCATAATTGCAGCTGGCATTCCCAAGCCTAATATTGGAATTAGTAGAGCAAGCAAAGCCAAGCTAGGAATGGTTTGTATGATTGAAGCTAAAGCTAAAACCAATTTAGCTAAATTCTCTTTATAGCTAATCAAGATCCCCAGACTAAGACCCAAAACTAAAGCTATTAAGACCGCAATAAAAGTTATTTGTAAATGTCTAACAAAGGCTTTAGCCAAACTTTGTAAATCTTCTTCAAACCTAGATTTAGGCTGTAAAGCCTTTCTTTGAGTCAATTCAGCCACAAAAGAATTAGCAACCGATTCATAACTTTCACCATTAATAATTCGCTGATTTAATTCAATAATTTTTTGATTGCTTAAAGAACCTTCTAAGATTTTTATTACTGATTTTATTTGCGGGAAATTAACAAGTAAATCTTTTCTGTATACCAGAATAGATTCATAACTCTTAAGAGCATTTAAATCATCTTTAAGTATCTGGAACTCTGAACTATTAATTCGGGAATCAGTAGAATAAGCATCTATAAGATCCACTTTATTGGTTCTCAAAGCATCAAGAGCAATATTATATTCAAGAGCTTTTAAATTTTTGTGTAAATCTAATTTATAAATATCTTCCAAAAGACTTAGCCCATCAGGTCTTGCAATGAAATTATGACTTAAGCCATAACGCAAATCTTCTTTCGTTAAATCTGAAATATTTTGTAAATGAATCTCATCAGCTAAACCTTTTCGAACTAGCAAAACAAAATTATTATCGAAACCAAGACTTTTACTGAAACTAATTTGTTTTTCAGCTAATGCGGTATTTAGATCCTTAGTAGATTTCTTTAAACTCAAATCTCTACCAAAAATATAATTAGCTAAAGAAGAAATATAATCCGGATAAATATCAATCTTATTAGCTTGCAAAGCATTAAAACAAATATTTACTCCTCCTAAGTAATAAAACTTTTTGACTTTATAATTAGTTTCTTGCTCAATGGTTTGTGAAAGGATTTCAGCTACTAATATCGACTCTGGGAAGTTACGAGAACCAATATTTATAATAGTTTCAGCCTTAGCACTCAATAAAAAACAAGAAATAAAAATTAGCCAAAAATACTTCATATTAGATTTTGTTCTCTTTATATTTCTCTAAAATATACTCTGCAAAGTAACTAATATCATCTTCAAGTTGAGAACGTTCTAAAGCAGCAAAGTATTTTTTACGATCTTCACTTGGAATAGTAAGCCATCTATATTTGCCTTGAACAAAAGCTAAGTTCATCAAAAATCTTGAAATCCTGCCATTGCCATCACTATGAGGATGAATCCAGACATAAAAATAATGTAAGAAAATTCCTCTTTCAAAACCATTCTCTATCTCTTTCAAATAATCAAATAAAGTATCTAATAAAGCATAAAGTTTTTCGTGTGCTGGAGGTACAAAATTAGCTCCCTTAATACTAACCATATGATTACGATAAACATTCAACTCACCATTGATCAACTTTGCATTAATACTAGGTTTCCACAGTTCTTGGAATAGTTTTTTAGACAAAGCTTCATTGATAACAAAATTACTTGAAATAATTTTTTTTATATATCCCAAAGCATTCATAAAACCTTTAGCAGCTAATTGATTTTTCAAATCTACATCATCAACTTGTTCACTGTCGTTTTCTTGTAAATAATCAATAAGAGCCTTAGTTACTGTATAACCTTCAATAGTCAAACTATGGTAAGTATCATCAACAATAATTGCATCAATATCTTTATCCGTTAAGTTATTGGTTAATTTCTTTGGTTTTTTTAAATGCTCTAATATTTTTATAGCTTTTAATATTGAAATTTCAAATCTAGAAACATATATAGGTTTTTCTGTATTAGTAGATAGAACAAAGTCATCAAAAGGATTTACCACTTTAATTTTGGCATCCATAATTTTAAAGAACTCCTCTAACTCTAGACGAAGGACTGTATCTCCAATTTGATCTAAAGCTCCAATTAATCTTGCAAGTAAAACTGGTGAACTGTTAGCTTTAAAAAATTCAAGTATATATTGATCATCTCGATCTGATGATTTAAGCAATGACATGATTTCATATTTAAAATTTTTGTATTCACTTAAAGTGGAATTAATTATCAAAAATTCATGTTTTAAATGACTATAAGAACCAGCAAAACAATTTGAAACTAAGATTGGTTTAGTATCAAAATTTTCATCATAAGCAGCAAGTATTTTCACACCTGAAATCAAGTCAATGATTCTATTTGACTTAGATTTAGTTGCTAAAGAAATTTGTGATGAGTGAATACTGAAATCTTCTACAAGAAATTTATATGCATAATTCCCAGTTAAATACCAACCATCTTTAAAACTTAAATTTAGAAATTGAAAAACTATAATCCAAAAATTATTTTTAAAAGCTATTTCTGCAGAATCAAATTGATCTTTGATAAAACAATATTGTTTATTTAAATCTTCAAGAAAAGATTTATGCTTCAGAAATTTATAAATTTTAGTTTCAATAGAACTTTTTTCAAATACAAGTTGTTTTTGCTTAAGCTGGCGTTTTAGCCAATTCTTTGATTGAAGTTCAATATCATTCAAGGTTTCTGCCATAACTATTAGTAATTATACCCGATATTTTCCAGCAATTAATACCGATACTTTCCAGTGAATGAAGCCTAGCTTTACTAGAAAAAGTCGCCTAGTTTCACTAGAAAATCTTGCCTAGTTTTACTGGAAATTTCTAATTACTGGCTTAAAATAAGGCTTTTTAGCTCTAAGCTCCTATCAGCCAAACCCTCAATTTCTTCCGAGTTATGGCTTACAAGAATCATTGAAGTACCCTGTTTTTTAAGCAATTGAAACTTATTAATCAAAATAGATTTAGTTTCTTTATCAATACCATTAAAGGGTTCATCAAGTAAAAGTAATTTAGGTTTATTCATTAATGCCAAAGCTAAAGCGACTCTTTGCGCTTGCCCACCCGAAAGCTCTGCTGGATAACGACCTTCATATTCCCTAAAATTAATCTCCACAAAATCCAGTAATTCAGAAATTTCTTGTAAGAAAAAATCTTTCTTAGCTTGAAAGCCAAAAATCATTTCAGTGTTTCTCATTTCATTTTGCTTAGATAAAGCCAAATTATCAAACACAGTTAAATGCGGAAATAGGATTCCTTTTTGGAAAATATATGAAATTTGTTTTCTAAGATCTTTTAAATCCCAATCATTGATTGATTTATCAAAGAAAGAAATAGAGCCCTTATCATAAGCCAAAAGCCGATTAATAAGTTTCAGAACTGTAGTTTTACCAGAACCACTGGGACCAATGATAGCTAAGCATTCGGAATCAGTGACGTTAAAACTAAGATCACAAACAATCGGTTTATCACTAAAACTTTTAGAAATATCTCGTACTTCAAGCATTAGAATACTTGAGTTACAGTTTCTACTAAATCAGGAACCTCTGCAAGCAAGGCACGCTCAACACCCATTTTCATAGTCATCAGAGCACTTGGACAAGTACCACAAGCCCCAACCATTCTTAGCCTTGCATCCTTAGCAACAACATCAACCAATTCAATATTGCCGCCGTCAGCAACTAAAGCAGGTCTAATTTTATTTAAAACAGCTTCAATACGTCCTCTAGCATCAGAGTCATCACCACTTGGAGCAGTTTCAGCAGGTTTATTTTGTTCTGCCCATTTATGCATTCCATCAAGATTAGATTTGATAGCTTCTTTAATCTCTAGATGAATATCTTTCCAATTGATATGTTCTTCTTTATCAACAGTAACGAAATTATTCATAACGAAAACTTTCTTGATACCAGGTATTTTAAAAAGAGATTCAGCGAGCGTATTGCCAACATTTTGAGCTTCATTAATGTTTAAATAACTCAGCGAATTTGAGTAAGGATAAATTACTTCACTGCAAATAAACTTCAGGCTATTTGGGTTAGGGGTGTATTCCGCTCGTACAGTAAGGTTTAAGGTATCCATACTGTAATTATAGCTTATTTAGTACTCAGGGAACCTGTCGTCTCCAGTATCATCGTCGTCGTCAGGGTTTTCGTTATATTCTTCAACATCTTCATCGTCTTCGAAGTCTTCGTCTTCTTCCTCTTCGACTTCTTCTTCATCTAGATCTTCAACATCATCTTCAAGGTCATCATCTTCTTCCTCAAGATCATCAGAATCATCATCTAGATCTTCATCAGGATCATCTAAATCATCATCACCCAGCATAAGTTCTGCTTCTTGATCACTAAAATCGTTAGCACCTAATTCTTTACTATCTTGGCTTTCTAGTTCTAAAATAGACATGGTTTCATCCTCTAAATCGATATTGTCAATAATATTATTATCCACATTTTCGCCATGTTGCAACAGGTAATCTTCTAAACTTAAATTTTCGAAATCAAGGTCATCTAATGGGTCAATTTTGACTTCTATTAAGCCTTCTAGAAGCTCGTTTTTAGGCTCAATCATTGGGTCTTTTAAGGGTTTTATCTCATAACCTAAATAACGTCCTAAGACCTCTTTTAATACTTTTATTTGACCACTGAAAGATGCGTCAAGACGACCACCTTGAGTATTTACAATACAAGAGCCTTGATCGATACTTTCATCTTTTTGAAAAACTAATTTTATGGAAGGATCGAGCACTTTTAACAAGGCTTTTTCCAGGAAAGCAACTTTATCAATATCCTTTGGATGTAAATAAATTTGCATAATACCTTTGGCGGTAACAACTTTAGAAATAGCTCTTTCTACTTGAGTTTGCAAGACTTCATCATTAGTTTCAACTTCATATCCAAGGATTTGATTAACTAAATCAAAAGCAATGGACATAATTTCTTTTTTGGATTCTTCAATTACATTTTTCTTAGCATGATGAAAAGTTGCGAGATAATTCATTAGCTCAGCAATGATCTCTGAAGCTTTAGACATTCCCTCTTCAAAGGATTGTTTAAGTTCTTGTTCTTTTAAAATTACAATTTGATTTCTTTCATTTTCAAGTAATTTTTTAGTATCATAAATTTCAATCTCAGCAGTTTTTTTATAGGCATTAGCCTCCTCAACAATAGTTGCAGCCTCAGTTTGAGCCTCTTGGATCATTTGCTGTATTTCTTCTTCAGCATGAGATTTTTTAACAGCAATCTCCCTATTGAATTCCTCTAATAATGCTTCAGATTTTTTTTGTACTAAAGATTGAGCTTGATTCTCAATTTCTTGAGTAATAGGATTATTGAAATTAAAACCAGAGTTAGAAATAGCAGTAGCTTTAGTAACAGGTACTACAATCTCCTTTACTGTTTTTTTCTTCTTTATTAACATCTATACGTTCTCTAAAACTACTTCATCGATAATTTTTGCAATAGTGTGACTAATATTAGGTCGCATTTTTCTTTTACCTAATCTGTACTCAATATATTCACGAACTAAAGGTCTTTCAGTAACAATGAACTCTTGGCTGCGTTGCACTTTAGTTTCATTTTTAACATTTGCAATTAATTTAAAAAAGTCTGGCCAAGATTTTGCGAAATAATCCCAATCCTCCTGTGACAAAGTCTCATCAATACTGAGATCCACTTCACTAATTTTTTGTACTAAAGGCAAGGGCAATTGTTCAAAAATAGATTTTTGCGTTTGTGGTGGTAGAGATCTTAAGATCAATGCCAGAGATTTTAATTTTCGATTCATGTCCATCCCAAATTCTCCAATTTAAAAACTATTCATCCAGCCACATTTGAATTTTCTTAGCCAGTAGATCTGGTTTAGAACTTGCGACCGATTGAAAATCATTTAGAAGGTTATCAAATTGCATTTGCTCTTTAGCTTCAGGGCTATCATTTTGTACATATGAAGTCGCCTCTGGTTTCTCATATGGATTAGCAAAATCACTCTTAGACGGGTTTTGATTCATCATTTCGCGAAGTAAAGCTTCTTGCTGTTCAAGTGCCTTACCCTCTCCAAAATCCTCAAAATCATTACTAATATAATTTTCGTTGAGAACTTCGTCAAATTCATTAGAAAGATTTGGATCGATCTCAGGATTATAATTTTTGTTTGCAGCAGCACTTAAGAAATTCAGTGAGATTATTGCCACCAGAAGTAAGCCAACAATAATTCCTACTATTGTAAGCACCTTCATGATTACACTCCATACTCCACCTTTAAAGAAGCTTGAAACGTTTTGCCATATAGTAGCTTTCGCAGCAGCAGAAGCTGGAGAATCTTTTGAATGTAAATCTACTACAGTGATCTTGACATTTTCTGCAGTGATCTCTGGACCAACTACAGCAGCCACACTGTCTCTTAATTGTTGTAATGAAATCATCGCTGGAACTGCTTTATCTACAGCCAGAGCAACTGTTACGTCACGAATGCCACCAGGTAAGAAAGTAATATTTTTTTGTTCATAACTAGGGAGCATCGTCTCATTGATATTAGTTGCATTATAATTTTTTCCGCTATTAGAATTAGCGCTGCCATCTCCACCGCCACCTGCAGCATTAGCTTGAAGTTGTTCTGTGTTAGCTTGGCGTGAACCAACTGCACCTTCTGAGTATAGAGTTTGTTGTTGTTGTACTTTTTCTCTAGCAAGTGAAACACTGACACTGACTTCGTATTCAGGAGAACCAAGAATCACATCAAGATACTTAGTAACTCTCTTTTCAATAATTTTATTTAGTCTTTCAACTTCATCGATGTAATCATCAGTACCGCCTTCTTCTTCGGCTTTGAAGCTGCTGTAATTTCTACCTTGAGTATCAACTATAGAAATTCTCTCTTTCTTTAAATTAGGAATATATCCTCTTAGAATATTTACAATACTTTTTACTTGTGATTTAGTGATCTCATCACCATCATTCTGAAGTTCGATTTGCACAGTTGCAGTAGTATCTGCTTCTTCATCAGTAAAGATTTTTTGCTCTGGAACATTTACTCTAACTATTGCTGAACGTAAACCTTCTAATCTACTTATAATTCTAGAAAGGTCACCATTGATAGCTCTAGTGAGTTTGATACGTTTGTCATAATCACTTGCAGCCCAATCACTGACATCGAAAAGACCATAGTCGTCATTTTCTAAAAGATTGGTTCTTGAGAGTGATAGGTAAGAACTTTCAATTGCATTTTCGTAAACCTGGACAACATACTCTCCTGGTTTTTCACTTGGTATAACTTTAGCTTCAATGTTTACTGATTTTAACTTGGCAACAATTTCAAAAGCTCTAGCTTGATCTATTTCTTGTACTAGAGGTACTAATTTACCTTTGTTTTCGGCATTATTGTTTTCTTTTTTTCCAGCAAAGAAAAAAATTGAAATTGCAATTATGACAACAACAGAAACACCGATAATTGCATAAAGTCTTTTTTGAGGGTCATTTAAAATTCCTTGAAAGAAATTAGCTGCGCCGCCTCCTGCATTGTTGGTTCCTTCACCAAAATCAATGTCATTATTATTTTCTGTAGTAACTTCTCCTGCCATCCAAGTATTTCTTAATCAAATTCTTTATTCCACTTTTGTTTACTTAGCCATTTATCCCCGTCGCTTATCGGCTAGGTTTTTTAGGTAAATGCGCAAATTAAACTTGCATACTAGTTAATTTATCAAAGGCACCAACTACTTTTTGGCTTACCGCTGTTATTAACTTAAATGCTACATCAGCCTTACCTAAAGCAATCATCACTTCGTGAATATCAACCTTACCTGTATGAACAGCTTGAATACTGAGGTCTTCAGGCTTGCCCATCACGCTGTTTGCTTGATTGACTAATTGTCCTAAAGTCCCACCGAAGCTGGTTCCTGCGACTCCCGAGCCAGAACTAATATAACCGCTTAAAGCCGGATGATTAGGGACTCCTGGGACTCCCGGTAATTTGCCATAGCCTGCAAGCATGGGCATAGATTGAAATTGTTGTGTATTTGCCATTAATTCTCCAATGAAACTTGGATTAATAGAACTAAATCAGACTTAAGAGCAGGTTAAGAACTTTGAGGAATCTTTATTCGAACGTAGGCGAAAGCATAGAGCTTGCTCTTATGCTGAGCTGAGAGAGAACATAGTTTTGTGAAACAAAACTTTATCTTTAAACAAGATTCAAGCAAAAATGGCTAAAAAATTACCTGTTATAATCTGAGAGTCTTTTAATTAGGGTCTTGGGCCATAGTTAAGGCACGGTGTATTTTATAAGGAGTTATATTCAATGGCTGAAATGGAAACTGTAGGTTTAGCAATAGGTGCTGGTATCGCTGCTCTCGGAGTAACAGGTCCTGCAATAGCAGTAGGTAATGTAGCGGCAAAAATGCTTGAAGGGTCTGCAAGACAACCTGAGCATACTGGTGCGCTTTTTACTAACGCAATTATATTTGCGGGTATGTCTGAAGCATTAGGGATTCTTGCATGGCTAGTTTCTTTCCTAATTTTTGGGAAAATCGCTTAGTTTATACTAAATAATCAACAATGGCACTAAATTTTACTTTTGTAATTTTTACTATGAGCTTCATTATCTTTCTTGGGATAATGAAGCTTGTTTTTTTTGATAAACTCAAAAAAGTCATTACGCACAGAGAGAAATTTATAGAAGCTAACTTAGAAGCGGCTCGTAAAGCTGCAAAGCAAGCTAATGCTGAGCTTAAAGATTCTAATTCTTCTGACATTTTAAGCAAAGCTAGAATTCAATCCCAAGAAATTATTTCTCAAGCAATTGAAATTGCTAATTCTAAAAAACAATCTTTATTAGATGCATCGCACGAAGAAATTCAAAACAAAATTTCTAGCGAACTAAAAGATATTAACTCTGAAAAAGACGAACTAATGGCTTCATTAGGTAATCAAGTTCAAGAGATCGTAAAATTCACTCTTGATAAGTTCTACACAGAGCTTGGTGATAAAGAAACAGTAGCTGCATAAAACAATAAAACGAAATGGAAAACAATCAATTAATTCAACAAGTACTTGAAAGCAATCTAATCAATTTCACTATTGCTTTAATTATACTTGTAGTTTTCCTAGTTAAATTCGTACCTAAATCAACTCAAGAGCGTAAGACAGAACTTGAACGTGAGATAGCGGCTGCAAAACAAGCCAAATTAGAAGCTGAGGAAAAGCTCAAAGAACTTGAACGTGAAATAGAAAGAGCTAAACAAGAATCAATTAAAATTGTTGAGAACGCGAAGATCAGTGGCGAAAAAATCAAAGAAGAAACTTTGGTTCAAGCTAAAAATGAAATAGAGAAATTAAACAAACAAGCTATTCATGAAATTGAACTACAAAAAACTTCAGCAATAGAAAATCTTAGAAAAGAAGTTGCACAGAAAGTTTATGAGCTTACTGAAAAAGCAATCTCTGAAAGAAGTTCAGATTTAAACAAATCTATTAACAGTAAAGTTATTAGAGACCTAGAAGGAGCAAAAAACTAATGATCAGCTCTAAAGATCTATTAATCATCAAAAAATACGCTGAAGCTCTCGCTAAAGTGAAACTTTCAGAAGGCATTATCACTCAATTAGAATTGCTCAAAAATCTTATTGAAGAGAATTCTGAATTCAGTTCCTTCCTGGCTAATCCAAGCATCAAAAAAGAAGTCAAGGCAGATCTTATTAGAAAAACTTTCTCTGCTACTTTCGATTCAGAACTAATTAACACTCTATTAGTGCTTTTAGAGAAGCGCAGAGTTAATCTTTTTAGTTCACTTGCTGATGCTTATAGAGAAATCTACAATAAAGCTAATAATGTTTCTACTGCAGAAATAAGCGCTCCTCAAGAAATCAAAGATTCAGAACTGAATGCTATTAAAGATAGGCTTGAAAAGCTTTTCAACAAAAATATCAACATCACGCAAACAATTGATAGTTCAATTAGCGCTGGTATGAAAATCAAAGTAGAGAATAAAGTTATTGATTCCACTTTAGAGAAGAAAATGCGTGATCTTAAAGAGCTTTTGAATATATAACCATGAGTACTGAAGGAAAAATTGCCATTGCTTCAGATCATGCAGCTTTTAAGCTCAAAGAATTTCTAAAAAAATATCTTCAAGAGAAAGGTTCGACAGTAGTCGATTTAGGTTGTGACTCTGAGGAATCAACCGACTATCCTATATATGCTCACAAATTAGCTCAGTACGTACAGACTGAGAATGCTCAAGGTATCTTATTATGCGGCAGCGGTATTGGCATGAGCATAGTTGCCAACCGCTATAAGGGTGTTAGAGCAGCACTTTGTACTAATACAGAATTTGCTAAATTATCTCGAGAACATAATAATGCCAATGTCTTAGTCTTAGCGGCACGCTTCACTGATGAAAGTACTGCCAAAGAAATTCTTGAAACCTGGCTGGATACTGAGTTTGAAGGTGGTAGACACCAAAAACGTGTTGAACAAATAGATTAAGGGACTAAAATGTTAAGATCTAAGTGACAAGTCCATCAGAAATGAGAAATATACTATCAGTACTTGTTGAAAATGAAGCCGGAGTTCTTGCCAGAATCTCTGGTATGTTTAGCCGCCGTGGTTACAATATTGAAAGTATTACGGTAGGTGAATCTGAAGTTCCAGGCTTAAGCCGTATGGTAATTGTTACTAATATTGAAGACGTTGAGCAGATTCAAAAACAATTACATAAGCTCATTAACACTATTAAAGTTACTAACCTTTCTGATTTAAGCTATGTCGATAGAGAATTAGCTTTAATTAAAGTCTCTACCAAAATTAATCGCGGTGAGATTATTGAAATCGCTAGTCTTTTTAGAGCCCGCATTATTGATGTGGCTGATGACGCTCTAATTATAGAAGCCATTGGTGACAATGAAAAAATCAATGCACTCATTCAAATTTTAAAACCCTTCGGAATCAAAGAAGTTTCTAGAACTGGGACTATCGCGATGATTCGCGGCAAGAAGTAATTTAAAACGCCGTCATTGCGTCAACTTAGGCTCAAATGCCGTCATCGCGAAGCCTCGAAGAGGCTGTGGCGATCCAGTCTACCAACTATTCCAATTGACTGGATCCCCAGCTTGCTACGCAAGCCGAGGATGACGCCTACTTAACCAAATTATAACAATCATATGTATTCATACACTCCATAGAGGGGAAAGAGGAGTACTCAGAATATGGCAGACAGTAAAATTAATCCAGTATTGGAGCAAGTTGCATCAAGCAACAAGAAAGAACATGGCCTCAGAGATGAGAAAAAACAGGTCGCGAAACTAGAATCGCGCATAAACTCTCTTTTACAACAAAAAGATTCTTTAGATCCTTCAGTAATCATGAGCCTTAGAGGCGAAGCTGCAATGCTTGATAAAACTGCAGATTACGCTGATAAATTAGCTACGCTATCTGAAAAAAATGATCCAGATTTTAAGAAGAAAAATCTAGAGGAAGTCAGGGAACTTTTAAGTACACAACTTGGTATTCCAGCAGAGTTCGTAGATCAATTAAGTATTCTCGTTAAAGCTGGTCCAGAGGCACTAAGAGAAGCTGCAAATGTTTATAGAACTGAAGCTGCTAAAAAACGTGAACATGCAGATTTACTCGGTACTCAACTTGAAAAAGTTGATAAAGAGATTAAAGAGCTTAATCACATAAAAGAGCAGCTATCTGATCAAAACGGTTCAGCTAGTAGTTCAATCAAAAATTTTCTTGCTGATCTTCGTTACAAAGAAGCTATCAGAGATAAGTCGGAGCAAGTACTTAAGGAGATGTTACAGCAAATAGAAGCTGGGGTGTAATTATGGGTGTCAATCCATCACTAGAATTAGCATATTCAGAATTCAAAACAGAGCTTTATGAGTCGCAGATGACTTCGCTTGAGAATTCAATGGACCAACTCATGCAGAACAATGAGGATGGTTCAGCAACAGCTCAAGTAGCACAACTTCGTTCACAAATTAATACAGTGAGAGGTTCAATAGGTTTTTGGAGAGGTGAAGCAAGTTATTGGAGACAAGAAATTAACGAAGGTAAGCTAGCAACTAAAGAGGGTAACAAACTAGCATCGTCATCATAAGAGAGGACCAAATACTATGTCGTCAGTAAACACAACAGTAAAATTAGCCAGTGTAGTAAGTGATATAGATGCTCTACAGACAGCTGTCAGCGACGTTGAACGTCGTATGGATGCATCTTTACTGGGAGCATCAACTGAGGATATTGGTGCATTAAGACTAGAATTAGAAAGATTAAAATCATCACTTGGTGAATCCAGAAACTCAGAAGCTTTTTGGAAACAGGAATTAAACGAAAGTAAAGAAGCAAGAAAAGCCCAAGGCGATATAGCAAGGGCATAGAGAATTCTTATACATGATATATTGCTTTTAGTATGCTTCCAAAAGCAATAATCACCGGTGGTACAGGTTATATAGGTTCTAACTTACTAGAGAATTTAACAGAATTTGATATTACTGTTTGTGATAGAACTCTCAAAAGAGAGAATTTATCCAAGCCTGAATTATACAAATATATTCAAATTGATTTATGCCAAGAGTTCAAATCAAAAGAATTTGAGCAAGCTATTCTTGATTCACAAATAATTATTCATAGTAGTTTTTTAGGAAATTTTGCCAATGAAAAAAATTTTATTGACTATGTGGCAAAAAGAAATCCACAAATTAAATTTGTTTATTTATCCAGCGCTGCAGTTTATGGTGATCTTGAAGCAGAGTATAAAGAAAATTCTCACGCTAGTTTTTCAGAAGGGTCTATCTGTAAACCAATCAATGACTACGGTAGAACCAAGCTAGTTTGCGAAGATTTAGTAAAAAATACTTTTGCTAATTATCTCATTATACGAATTGCTAATCCCTTTGGCAAAGAAGTTTCTAATAAAGGTATGTATAAACTTTTTAAAACTAAACTGGAAGCAGGTGAGCGTAAATTAGATCTCAATGCAGATTTTCCCGGACAAATTATCAGAGATTTTATTTATATAGATGAGCTTTGCAAACAAGTTAGCAACTTGATTACTAACCAACAGACAGGTGTATTTAACATTAGTTCAGGCTCTGGTAGAACACTGGAAGATTTAATTCAAGAACTTGCGCAAAGTTTAAATATCAATTACCAAGATATAGAACTTAATTATGCTGATCATAAAGTAGATGAAATTAAAGTATCTATATTGGGGTCGTACTTCAACAAGCAACAAAAATCAAATAAGCTTCTAGAATAAAGTTAGAAGCGAAATTATATTAAATTTGTTGCTTGTTGAAGTACGACCCCGTTAGAAAGCCTTATGTGGCTTACCTTCCAGGTAACTACTGTAAGTAATTTTCACAAACTTAGCTTTCTCTTGAAGTTCTTTTATATTACGGGCGCCACTATAGCTAAGACCACTTTTCAGTCCTTTGGTCATACGCGGAAGTATATGTCTAACACTACCTTTATATCTAACAGTAAGTGCCACGCCTTCTTCATTGATGTTCTCAATTCCAAAATCACTTTGTGCCATAGCTGATGCCATGCCTCTATAACTTTTGGTCATCTCTTCATTTTCATTACGCCAAACTTTTCCTGGAGTTTCTTTACAACCAGAGAACACTGAACCCATCATTACTGCATCAGCGCCAGCAGCAAGTGCTTTAGTAATATCGCCATAGACTTTGATACCACCATCAGCAATGATAAAAATTTCTTTGCCGGGATTTGCTTTTAAGAAATCATCCTTAGCTTGCTTTGCTGCAATTACAGCAGAAAGCTGCGGGTAACCAGCTCCTGTTTTAACTCTGGTAGTACAGACAGAACCCGGTCCTATTCCGACTTTGATACAATCTGTGCCCCACTCAAAAAGTGCTTTAGCAGCTTCATAAGTTGCAACATTACCAGCAATGATTCCAATTTTACTGCCGTAAGTAGTTCTAAGATATTGAATTTTTTTCTTCACTAAAGCATGATGACCATGAGCAACATCTATACAAAAATGTTTAATGCCTACTTTAAAAGCTGCTTCAACTCTCTCTTGATCATGCACTCCGATTGAAACCACTAAGGGCTTCTCAGCTTCATTTTCTTCTTTAAAAAGTTCTCTATATTTATTGATCTCTTCAAGCAATTCTTCAATTGACATATAACGATGTAAGAAACCAGTGGCACCGTGTTTAGCCATAGTGAAAGCCATTTGATGCTCAGTAACTGTATCCATATTTGCAGAGATATAAGGAATCTCTAAAGGGAAATCACTAAGAATTTTTGTAGTAACTTTAACTTCCTCTCTATGCTCAACATCTGAGTATTGGGGGATGAGAAGCACGTCATCAAAAGTTAGGCCCTCTTCAAATTTAAAATTAAGATTCATAGTATTTTGTAAATAAGCAAACCAAATTATCATAGCCCGCGGCTATCCTTATAGTTATAAATTTCTATAAGGTTTAATAGAGATCTTGCAAAACTGTTTTCACACCGTCTTTCTTTGTGTATTATAAAGAGGGACAAAAAACAACCAGTAAATACGATTATGAAATTTATAGACTTTAAAAATATATGGGTAAGGCTCGCAATTATAGTAATTATTGCGGCAATCACTTGGTCAAGTAGTATCACCAATGAATTCGTTGGTTACGATGACATCAAACTAATAATTCGTAACGAAAGAGTACAGAAAGATCTTGCTTATACTCTGAATTTTTATTGGAATATAGTTTCAGATAGTCATAACGTAGCTTGGACAAATTACCCAACAGTAATTTATAGACCTCTAGAGTGGTTTGGTTCAGCAGTAGGTTACAAAATCTGGGGACCTAGATCTTGGGCATACCATTTATTTGTAAATTTTAGTTTCCACATTCTCAATTCAATATTACTGTTCTTTATTATTTCAAAGATATTTTATACACCGATCAAAGGCACTGAAGATCCAGCAATAGAGATTGTTTCAAGTCCAAAGGCTTTGACCAAAACTAAAGGTAAAAAAAGTAAAAGCTCTACCAAAACCTTTACTCAAAATACAAATAAATTAGAGAACTTACATAGAGTTTCTTGGTGGTTACCTTTTGTAATTATTCTACTTTGGGTAATACATCCTCTACATAATGAGGCAGTAAATATGCTGACTTCTGGTGTTGGCTTCTTGTCAGCAACTCTATTCTGCCTGACCGGTTTTACTATTTTTCTCTATGTACAAGACCTTCATAAATTAAAGAATATTGGACTTTTAGTACTCGCAAGTGCTCTCATGTTTATTGGCTATCATGGTTCAGAAATGACTGTCATTGCCCCTTGGGTTTTAGTAGTAGTATTTGCTCGCTCGATCTTGGGCAGGGACATCAAAAGCTATAAGCATGAGCTTTTCAAGATTATTTTGGCATTTGCTTCATCTATTAGCTATCTTTCACATAGATCTTTTATTGTATCTGAAGATAAAGAATGGATGGCAGGTGGACTCAATAATTTCTTTGAAAGACTATTTGTAGTTGCACCAGAAATTTTATTTCATTACGTTAAATTATTTTTCTTTCCTATCAAACTCACTGTAGATCAGCATCACAATGTAGTTTTAGAAAATGCTTACACACCTTACCATTTACTATGCTTTGCAGTTGCTTTAGCTTTTGTTCTTGGCTTTTTTTATTTTATGTTTTTAAAAGAACCAGATTATGATTTGCACAATAAATTAATTGCTGGATCTATCTTCTTTACTGGCTTTAGCATTGCAATTTCTCTGAACATTATTCCTCTCTATGTACTTGCAAGAGACAGATATACTTACTTTTTTTGTTTAGGTATGTATTGTGTGATTTTTCTTATTGCTGATAAATATTGGTTTAGCAAAGATTCAATTAAAGAAAAATTATTTAACAACATAAATAATCTAAGAACTATTTTGATTACAATACTTTGTATTTTAGTAGTTGCTTACGGAACTAGATCTTTTATAAAATCATTTGATTGGCGCAATGGTGAAGCTTTCTGGAGCTCTACGATTGACTCTGTAAGTGATCTTGGCAGTAAACAAAATTGGCGCTATAGATTATTGCAATATTATCAAGATCCAGGTACTACTACTTTTGTAGCAAATCAATTTATTAAAGAGAAAGCTCAAAAAGATTTCAATGAGTTTCCTTTTATTTACAACTTACTCAATAATCAAACTATTAATTTTTACCTCAAGGAGGCTGCAAACCCAGATCATTATCTACTTAATAAATATTCTTACATTGGTAATAAAGCAATTGCTTCTGCATTATTCTTTAATGCAACTGAAGCTTTGACTACATCACAGTTTGACCTTGCAATGAATTTATTCAAAGCATCTCATTTATACTATCCTGAGCATTTCCAAACTAACTTGCAAATGCTTATTCATACTTATGGTCAGGATGAGAAATTTACAAACTATCTATTAAGTAAAATGGAAAAGGATGCCTATAGTAATTCATTCTTAGCTAAAGGATTAATGGATGGACTGTTCTATATTAAACATCCTCGAACTTACCAATATGCAAGGCTCTATGCACAACGCTTTCCAAACACACAAGTATTCAATGTCTATCTTTTCCATGCATCCTTAATGGTAAAAGATTATCCAACAGCTTATGCTGCGGCAAAAGAAGTCACGAAGAAATACGTTGAACAAGATACTTTTAGTGACTTTATGAGACAGTATGAAGCGGCAAATGGGATTTCTAAGCCTTAAGGATCCAGAACTACTCAAAAGATATTGATATTTCACGAATCGATGAGTTATTATCTTCCACATGGCAACAAAAAACGCAGTAAATAACACAGGAATAACTCCTTTAATAAATGTTATAGAGCAAGCTGCTAAAGAAGCTCATTCTAATCCTGTGGATTCGACTATTACTGATCCTAGTTCTTCTACTTCTGCTCCTTTTAATCAACTTTTTACCAAGAGTATTTCTATGGCTAATGAACTTCTTTCCTCTCCTTTCTCAAACGAGAGTAACATGACTGTAACAGAAAATATTGTTAATGGAATTACGGCACTTGGTTATAAAGCTGCGGGACAAATTTCTTCAGTACTAAACAATGTTAGCCTCACACTTGGAAACACAATAAGAAAAAAACTGCAAAACGAAGCAAGAGAAACTTTAATCACAACTCTTAACGATCCTAGTGTGCAAATTGACTGTAAACCAATATACAAGAAGGGTTCAATTCCAGTAAGTAAATTCTTTGGATATCCAATACAGAGAGTTCCCACAACTCTTACTCTTAAGACTCAAGATCAAAAAATGCGCACTTATACAATATGGCTTGAAATTGAAAATCCAGAAACAGAAGGTATAATTAGTAATTGGTCAAACATAGAAAATATTCAACTATTAAAAGTAGAACAAGATTTGATTACGGATTCTTCTGGTTTAAATGGAAATAACCTTAAACTTGAGATAGGGGTAGTTCCACCATCTCCACCGCCGCCGCCGCCAAAACCTGGCGAACGAACTCAATTATACTATCCAGACCCTTTTGATCAAGAACTTTTAGATTGCCTCAACAAAAAAGATATTTTGAATAAAGCTTGGAAAGCAGCTCTTGGCTATTCTTAATAGCCAAATCGATATAGAAGAAGGCAAACACATAGAATCTAAGATCTCTCTACAAGGTTTGCTTGCCTCATAAAGAATCCTCATACTTATAAATAGCAGCCGGTCGTATATTGGCTTCTAGAGCTATAATCTCAGATTTATTTAATTGACATTACGTCGCGATTCAGCTATTATCTCGAGGGTGCAGGTCAGATCACTATTCAAACCTTTTTACTATGCTCCAGACAGCGAAGCTACAAGTGGAGCTGGGGCAGAACCACCACCAGAAAGTAATTTTAATAAAAAGCTTGCAGCCAAAGTCAAACCTAACCCAAATCTGCAATTAAAGTTAGCAGTAATATCTTTCCGTCAAAAAACTTCTGCTTTGTATGAAGAAGCATTAGATCCTGACGACCCTGTGGGCACTTTATATAAAAAGAATAAAACTAAAGTTGACCTAGAGCAATTAGCAGAAGAAGTAAAAAAACTTATTGAACAAGGTGCAGATCCTAATTTTCAAATCAAAGGAAGATTTTTACTGGGTTTTCTATGTGAAATTTACGATCACCTAAATTCCATATCTGATTTTGGTCCAGAAGCAAAATCACTTAACGATGTCTTTAAAGAATTAGTTATTAGCTTAGTAGAATCAGGAGCCAACTTAGCCAATATTGAGTGGAGATGGCGAGATCATGAATCATCCTATAATCCCATATTATCGATATTTAATCATTCCGAGGATTTCAATAATTTAGAAAAGCTTCTATTAATTAACTCAACTGCTCAAAGTGTTTTAGATCAAACAACATTACTACATCAAGTCATTAAAATTTACTCACCAAGGGATAAAACATCTGATTACAACGATAAATTTGCAAAGATAGTTGAGGCAATGATTATGAATGGTGCAGATCCAGATTCAAGGAATGCAGATGGTGATTCAGCTAAAGATGCGGCTCTTGGACTTGATCACTGCTCCACTGCAATTAAAAAAGCTCTCGGTATACAAGATTGTCTACCTAATCTTTATGAACTTTATCAGAAAGGTGATTTTGATGATGAGCTCTTGGAAAGAAGTCATCCTGATGATCTTATTACTAATGATGTAAGTAACTCTGTAATTTATTTGATGACTAGTAAAGGAGATATAGAAAATTTAAAAAAAATTTTAAAGCCAGCTAAAATAAATTTTTCAAATAATCCAGAATTTTGGACTAGGATATTGCGCGAAGCATTGGACACGTTACGTCCATCCTCTCGTGGTGAAAATGCAATAGAAGTAATAATGTTTTTTCTAAATAATGGAGTCAAACCAGATTACCTTATATCTAATCGCTTTTTTACTCTTATAACAGATATAAGGTTATTAGGTAGCATTAGACCATTACCACAAGAATTTTTAGATAAAATTATAGAAACATCTCGCTATTTAAGTGATATTAACCTTAAAGAACTACGTGAATTTATTGAAAAAAAATATCATTTAAGTAATGATAAAGCTCTTTTGAAAAAATTCCCAAGAGCTACACCTGAGAATATGGACGAATTAAAAAGGTTATATAATCAATATATTGTAAATCCAGAGAAGCCTGAGAACTTAACGAACCTCAATATACACCTGCATTTTATTAAAAATAGAGATTAAAATTAAACCAGTCAATCAGAAGTTCTTAAGTAGACTGGATTGCCACGTCGGACTTCGTCCTCCTCGCAATGACATGGATCCTTACGCTTCGCTCAGGATGGTAACTGATACTTATAAATAGCCGCCGGTCGTATATTGGCTTCCAGGACTATAATCTCTGACCCATCTTGTTTCATTAAGTCAATAGAAAAAATCTCAGGCATAATGATTTGGTTAGCCCAAGCGAACTCATCAATCACATTAACTATTTCAGCAATAAATTTCTTTTGAGCATCGCCCCAGTTTTCTTGGATATATAAATCACCAAATATATAAAGTGCTTTGGTCTCTTTGGCATCCTTTATATATTCTTGTAAGAGACAATCATCATATTTTAAAATTTTGCTAATTGCTTCATTGCCTACATTTAACTCTGTGACTGGGATTACTGCAAAGTCAATTTTTTCAGTTCCATGACGTGGCTTAACTGCGATAGATTGAAATTTAGATAGTTTATTTTTTTCCTCATCACTAATAAATTTATGATTAGTATGAATGGTTAAAGTGAAAGGCTGTCTAATTTCATTTGCTGTCATTAAGGCATAAAACAAAAATTTATCATCAAAGATTTTAGCTATTTTATTGTAGGGATTAACCTGATAGACTTCATGGTCAAATGCCCATTTGGAGATGGTTTTATGAAGGCTTATTTCTTCGTCCAAAGGTAGATGCACAGTATAAATATAAAAAGATTTAGGATCTAACTCTAAGAGCTTATTCAAATCATCATAATGACAAGTAAGAACTTCTTTAAAATCTGTTTTTTCTTTTATAGCTTTTAGAGAAGATTCGAGTAATTTACCATCAAGACCATGTACTAAATATAGAGATAAATTTTTCTTAGAACCT
The DNA here is from genome assembly GCA_964517685.1 of uncultured Gammaproteobacteria bacterium. GTDB lineage: Bacteria > Cyanobacteriota > Vampirovibrionia > LMEP-6097 > LMEP-6097 > CAYQSL01. The sequence continues at coordinate 378,350 of CAZFCF010000001.1, forward strand.
CTAAATTTAAGCTCTCTACCCAAATTAAAATCTTCGAATTTATTAGCTAGACTTCTCATAAATATGCTCTTGGGTTAATTGCCTTAGAGAAATTTTTACCATCTTCATAGAACATAACCCTGATGCCTCTAAAGCCAATTTTAGCCTTGCCTCTATAGTTATTTTCATAAGCAACTAAACCTTTCTGGAAAAAATGACCTTGAACTTTAGCCTGGTTAACTTCTTTTACATAACTACCTCTTTGACCTAACTCAAACATTTTCAAAGCTCGGTTTTTAACTTCTTCTCTATTTAAATTTGGATTTGCATGAGGTTGTGGATAAAGATGTTCCATCTTTACTTTGTCATTGAGGAAGAAAGCTTTAAGACGCCAGCTACTATCTAATGAATAAGTTACATAGCCAGTAAAGCCTAGCTTAGAAGGGAAGTCCTTAACTTCTACAGGCTGACCATACTGAGCTAGATTTTGCTCATAATTATTATTCAATTTTGCAGAGACTTTATTAACACTAAAGAATATTAATAAAGCTAAAGCTAATTTGTATTGCATAGAGTTAATTATATAGCAAATGAATGATTGAAGTTTGGAAGCAGTGCCAAAATGATTTAGAATTACTTTTCTAGATGTCTGATTTGAAAATTGAAAATAGAACATACTCATGGAGCTGGTTTAGAAGCTTAGTTAAAATCATTAAAGATTACGATCAGGTGAATTTAATTGTAGAAAAAGTCCAAGAGTCGTTTATTGATTATTTAAATTATTATCGTGCAGAAATTTTTATCGTAGAGAATCCTGACAAAGAAGGTAATGAAAAAAACTACGTAGATAAACTTGCTAGTTCATCTTTTTTTAGTAGAGAAGTTATAGAAGATATTTTCCTACATAAGAAGCCTTGTAGATTGGATGACAAACAAGTTATTTTTCCATTAGAGACAGAGGATAGAATCTTAGGTTTAGTTTACGTTTATAGTAAAGAACAAATTAACCAAGAAGAATTTAATATGCTCTGGTCTTTTTGTGATCACTTAGCAACTAGAGTAAATGAATTACAAATGCCGACAAATTTAGATCCAGTTTCTAAAACTAAAATCAAAGAGATCTCCAATTCAATTTTCAATAACCTAAAAAGCTTTCTGGAAGCGTCTTTAGGACGATTAAAAGTACTGGAAGAACAGAATATTCAACTCGTAGAAGTTAACCGCACCAGAACAGAATTAATCAATAACGTTTCTCATGAATTAAGAACTCCGCTTGTAAGTATTATGGGCTTTTCAAATTTATTACAAAGACATGAAGCTAAGCCTGAATTAATCAAAGAAGCCAGTGAACAAATTCAATCAGCTGGAAGCCGTCTCTCAAGGATGATTGATGACTTGATCCAACTCAACCGAGCTAGCACACGTGGCTGGGATATCAATTCAGAAAAATTAGATATTGGTGAGATTACAAAGTTTGTCATCAACACTCTTGCACCCCTAAACAAAGATCATAATTTTACAGTTAGCTATATCAATGAATATCCGCTCATTAAAGCAGATAGAAAACTTTTAAGACAAGTTATAGAGAATCTCTTAATCAATGCCATTAAATATTCACCTTATGGTGGTGAAATTAATTGCTCAATAAAAATAGACGAAGGAAAAAAAGAATTAATTTTTGCAATTCGTGATAATGGCATAGGCATGACTAGAGAAGAACATGACAGGGTTTTTGAAAGATTTTATCGTGCGAAGAATCCTCAAACAGAAAATATTCCAGGCTTAGGCTTAGGTTTAAGTATCTGTAAGGATGTTATAGAAGCGCTCGATGGTAAAATAAGCTGTGAATCAGAGTTTGGCACCGGTTCAATTTTTACTATTGTTTTTAATTATGGAAATTAAAGAAATTACAGTTCAAGAACTTAAAGGCATGCAAGATAGTGGCAAAGACTATGTTCTTATAGACGTGCGTAATCCTGATGAATTTGATTATTGCAACTTGGGTGGCACTTTAATACCAATGTCACAAATTGCTGAAAGGCTTACAGAGATTCCTAAAGACAAACTAGTAATCATTCATTGTCATCACGGCGGCAGAAGCCGCAAAGTAGTTCAATGGTTACAAGATGCTCAGGGATTTGATAACTTACATAATCTCTATGGCGGCATCCATGCGTGGTCCACTGAAATAGACACAAGTGTGCCTATGTATTGAAATGAGTCTTAAAAGCATAATGTGATCTTCATATAGATTCGACTTCATTCCACTTGGAGCAAATCAAGCTTCTTTCTTCTCATCTCATATTACGATCAATATTACGCTTCTAAGACTCATTATCAATATAGTTATCATTTCCAAGAGCCTCTCCGAAAAGCTCCCAGATGCTAGGCTTGCGAGTCCCCGAGGAGCCGGAGTTTACTTAGCGTAAATGAGGACGACGAGGGGCGAGCGTAACAACGCAGATGGGACTTTGCGGAAGGCTCAATACTCATTTGACTTAATAACTTTTAACCTGCTCAGCTCTACATTGTAATCAATGACCGCGTTAATCGTAGCCAGTATCGGCAAAGCAAAAGCAATACCAATAATGCCTCCAACTTTCGCGCCGATGATCACAGCAAAGATTATTGCTAAAGGATGTAGTCCTAAAGCATCACCCATTATTCTTGGAGCGATGAAGTTATCTCTCAGGAATTGTGTGTAGAGTAGATAAATTGCAAAGGCAATAATTCCTTTACTCAATCCACTGGTCAAGCAAATGATTACTATACATGGAATAATTGCAGTCCAAGTTCCTATTACAGGAAAGACCTCTAACATCTGAGCAAAGGCAAACAATACAGCAAAAGGCACTTGCAAAAATAAATAAGTAACCAACATAACTGCAGAAGTCATAGTTGCAATTTGTACTTGTCCTGAGACAAAGGCATTTAAACTACAATTTATTTTGACACGAATGGCCTGTAAATGCCTTGCAAGTCTGTCAGAGAATGGGGTTAAGAAGAGATGCCAAGCTCTATCTCCATCAATTAACATATAAAAAGTCATTATTAAACTGAGAACTACGTAAAGAATAATGTTCACCGAGCTTGCAATTACCGTCATAAAAGTAGCTCCAGCATCAGCAACATTTACTTGAGTTACAAAGCCAATTAAAGAATTTAAAATCTCTTCTTCACGCATATGTGAAAGAGGTAATTCAATTTGATAATTCTTCAGTAAAAATAAATTCAAATTCAGCAAGAGCTGATAAATCTCTGTAACCAAGTTAGGCAAAGAGTTTCGTAACACTATAAACTGATCAACAATAGCAGGATAGCCAAAATATATTATGCAAACTAAAATCAAAACTGCAGCTGAGAATATTGATATAACAGCAAGTCCTCGTGATTTTATATGCCTTGCTAAAAAATTCACGGGTCTTGCAAGCATATAGTTAATTAGAATCGCAACAAAAAAACAAAAAACAATATCTTTAAATTGTTCGCCTATTTTTATTAGGACATAGCCAAGCGCAATCCATAACAAAACCAAAAGTAATCTATAAACTTGCTGTTTTAGAGAATTTATAGATTTATCATCAGGAATCACTTACTTATATTTAAAGATACCCTGCAAAGCTTGTCAAAAAATATACTTAATATATAATGAAAAACTGACGACCAAATCTTCCATGGCAACAATAACCATCAAAAAAAATAAAAACGGCACCTTCTTAGACTTAAGTAAGGAGGACTTTTGTTCCCGTGATTTTTTTGCAGGATTTTCTGACTTTACAAATCAAGTATCAACATTCCTTTCTGGCACTTCAGTTTCTCTAATAGTTCCCAATGAATTAAAGAGAGAAGAGACTGAAAATTTAAATGTCATCAAACAACTTAAGGAAGAATTGAATAGAAGAAATATTTCTCTCAAGGCAATAGTCAGTGAGCTAGAGAATGCAAGCGTTGATGACGAGAGCGCTTTAAAGACTAAGGTAAAAAAAATTACTAAAGCTAAAAAAGAAAAAATAGAAGAACAAGTTTCAGAAAAAGAAATAATCGATACCAGTTCTTTACCTGAAACTTTATATATCAAAAATAATCTTCGCTCAGGTCAGCTCATTAAATATCCAGGAAATGTTTTTGTACTTGGAGATGTAAATCCCTCTGCAGAAATTTTTGCTGATGGTGATGTAATCATTTGGGGTACTTTAAGAGGAATCGTTCACGCAGGCGTTGCTGGGGATGCTAATGCCAAAGTGATTGCGATGGACATTAAAGCAGGTCAGATCAGAATTGCTAATAAATTAGCTTCATTAAACAAAAAAAGCTCTCAATTAAAATTTAATAACGGAAATAAAATCCCATTAGTTGCAAAAATCGAGAATAATGAGATAATAATCACAAGGTATTTTTAAATATGGCAGACGGTAAAGTAATAGTAATCACATCAGGCAAAGGAGGAGTAGGAAAAACTACTACCACCGCTAATATTGGAGCTGCTTTGGCAAGCTTAGGTAAAACAGTCTGCGTTATGGACATGGATATCGGTTTAAGAAACCTTGATATTCTTATGGGTCTTGAAAATAGAGTTGTTTATAACTTAGTTGAAGTTGTAGAAGGCACTTGCACACTCAAACAAGCTTTAGTAAAAGACAAAAAAATGCCAAATCTTTGTTTGCTACCAGCAGCGCAAACTAGAGACAAAACTGCAGTTAACTCAGATCAAATAAAAGCTTTAGTAGAAGAAATCAAAACAGTTTTTGATTTTGTTTTAGTTGATTGCCCAGCAGGTATTGAATCTGGTTTCCAGAACAGCATTGCTGGAGCAGATCAAGCAGTAGTAGTAGTAACTCCTGAAATGTCGTCAGTAAGAGATGCTGACAGGATTGTAGGATTGCTTGAAGCAAGAAGAGATCAATTTGCAGCTATTAATTTAATTGTAAATAGAGTTAAACCAGGTCTTATAGAAGCTAATCAAATGATGAGCGTCGATGATATCTGTGAAATCCTTTCAATCGATCTTATTGGCGTGGTTCCTGATGATGAAGACATCATTATTTCTACTAACAAAGGAGAGCCGCTTTCTCTTACTACCAATAAGTCAGCAGGACAAGCTTACAGAAACATAGCGAAAAGATTACTCGGTGAGGAAGTACCTTTTATGGAACTGAATAAAAGACTTAACATCATTAATAAAATAAAGGCGATATTTGCTTAAAGGATTATTGATATGAGAAATATTTTTCGTTGGCTTTTAGGAATTAAACATGATGGTAGCGGGGTTACAGCTTCTAATCGCATGAAGACAATGCTGGTCAATGATCGTTATCAATTACCACAGGGTGTTATTGAACAACTTAAGCAAGATTTTCTTTCTGTAGCAGCAAGATATTTTGATGTCGACCTTGATTCATCTGAGTGTGTGATAAAATCACTCGGTGACCGCAAAGCGTTCATTTCAGCCACAGTACCACTTTTAGGTAGAGGTATCCCAAAAGATGCAAACACAACAGGAAAACACAACTCGTCAAAAGCTTCAAGAAGAAATAGCGGCAATTTTTCGTCTACCGCTTCCTGAACTAATTTTTAAAGCACAGCTTATTCATAGAGAATTTCATGACCCGAATGAGATTCAATTCTGCACCCTGAGTAGTATCAAGACTGGCGCTTGTCCAGAGGATTGTGGCTACTGCTCACAATCAGCCCGCTATAAGACAGGACTCCAGTATGAGCCGTTAATTTCTGAAGAGCAAATGCTAAAAGAAGCCAGAGAAGCGCAAGCAAATGGCTCGACGAGATTTTGTATGGGAGCCGCTTGGCGTGAGATTCCTGATGGACCAGATTTTGATCGCGTGGTTAATGTGGTCTCTGAAGTTAAAGCTATGGGCATGGAGCCTTGTGTGACTCTTGGTATGTTAACTTCAGAGCAAGCTCTACGCTTAAAAGCTGCCGGACTACATAGTTACAATCACAATATAGACACTTCTGAAGAGCATTATTCTAAGATCATCTCTACTAGAACTTTTCAAGATCGTTTAGATACTATTAGCCATGTGCAAGAAGCAGGCATTAATGTTTGTTGTGGTGGAATTTTGGGGCTCGGAGAAAGTTTTGAAGATAGAGTTAGCTTTGTAGCTAGCCTTGCAGCAATGGACCCACAGCCTAGCTCAGTGCCAATCAATGTCCTAGTGCCGATTGCAGGGACTCCGCTTGAAGAGGCTGAGCCTATAGATAAATTTGATTTAGTGCGCACTGTAGCTGTTGCCCGCATTATGATCCCGCGTGCGCGCATTAGATTATCAGCAGGCAGGTTAACTATGAGCGAAGAACTGCAAGCAATGTGCTTTATAGCTGGAGCTAATAGTATCCACACTGGAGATAAACTTCTTACAACTCCACTTGCCGGCAAATCGAAAGACCATGAGCTGGTTGAGAAACTTGGCATGAAGGTTGCAAGGTAGTTTTTATATCAAATTACGCGAAGCTGTAATATTCTGCTAGATTATAGTCTTTTTGAATCTTAGTAAAATCTATAAATTTGCGACTTTGTTCGTAATTCTCAGCAGCTTCTTTAGTTGGAAGTTCACAGACATTAGCAGATTTACTAAACTTCTCTACTGTAAAAGCTTCTTGAATAGCTGCTTTGATACCTGATGTCTTACTGTTTTCTGTAATTGATTTAAAGAACCTAAATTGCCTCAAGAGATTCTCTAATTTATAAATTTCTACTTCAAGATCATGTTGTTGTTTTTCATTTGGTACTTCATAATTTATTTTACTGCGCTCTTCATAACAACTCCCTAATTGGTAATCTATTAAATAAGCTAATTGACCTAGCCTTTTATTTATGAGAGACCCTAAATCATTTTCATTTTCTCTTAGAAGTTTACTTTTATTAGATTGAACAATGTTTTTTAATTCTTTTGCAGCCTTATCACTTTTTTCTTTCAAAAGATTTTGCAAAGCCGAGAACAATATTCTTTCACGTAAATCTATAGTCACTTTATTTGGACTATGTAGAGAACCAAAGAACCTTGTGAGCATAGGTATTCTTTGATTAGCTAAAGCTAAATTTAGATGTGTTTTAACATCCAGTTCCCCATCCAAAAATTTTCTCTCAGGTGCATTTGAATTAATCACTGGTCTAGATTCAGCTCTATCAACAGCTTTTGCAGAACCTTGTTCTAAATTAGAAACTTCTCCCAGAAGTTTAGGTCGTATAGACTTCCATTGTTGATACAAAGACTTGAGTTCTTGTCTTAAATTTCTAAAGAAACCAGGTTGCTTAATTAAGTCAAACTGGTTGTTTATAGTTTTGATGAACGTAGGTAATTTGTGTTGCTCTTCTGAACTTAATGTCCTTAACTCACCTCTCTTGTAGCCAGAGAATATCTTTTGAGCATTAGGAATAGTCATTCTTTGCAAACTGTCTAGTTCCTTTAATCCTCCATAAACAAAGTTAAGGGCATGGGTTATTTGGGTAGTAGTGTGGACCATTCAGAAATATTATCTAAAAACAATTAGGTTGTCAATATCTCTTCAATAGCATCCATAAAAAGTTTCGATTATAATCGAAACTTTTTGATATTTTAGGAAAGTTTAGATTATAGTCTAAACTTTTAATAACTAAACATTATGGACAAATCAATCATAGTAATTTGCGGTGGACTTTCAGAAGAAAGAGAAGTTTCATTAAGATCTGGAGCAAATGTTCATAGTGCCTTACAGAGACTAGGTTACGCTAATGCTGAGTTATTTGATTTCAAAGATTATAATTCACTTTCTGATCTAGTTGAAAAAAAACGCCAAGGAAAATTTGATCAAGCTTTCTTACTTACTCATGGTACTTATGGTGAAGATGGTTGTATTCAAGGTTTTATGGAATTACTGGGTGTACCGTATACCGGTTCAAAGGTTGAAACTAGCGCTATTTGCATGAATAAGACTCGTACTAAAGAAATTCTTAGTGCGCATAATTTACCAATATTAAAAACTTATTTAGCTAAAGAAGTATATGAAGGTTCGACTGATCTAGATGCCAATACGGAAATAATCCTCAAACCTAGTGTCGGCGGTTCTAGTGTCGGCATTACCAAATTCAATTCTCAAGCTGAATTCAAGAATTTTATAGATGCAAATATTCAAGTTAAAAATGAAATTGAAAAATATTTCATTGAGAAATTTATTCGTGGTACTGAAGTAACTACAAGTATTATTGAAGCAAACTTGGAGATGATCACAGAGAATAAGAATCATTGTAAGGCTTTGCAAAGAACTGGATCCTTACGCTTCGCTCAGGATGACGGGACTATAGTTTCATTACCTATATTAGAATTACGTCCTAAAAACGAATTCTACGATTATGAAGCTAAATATACTAAGGGCATGACTGAGTTTGTTTTGCCTGCGGAGATAAGCACAGAACTAGAAGAAGCAATTCATACCTATGCCCTGGAAGCCTTTCATCAATTAGATTGTAAGGGTGCAGCTAGAGTTGATTTTATTATCGATGGTAAAACTAATAAGCCTTATATTCTTGAAGTTAATACTTTACCTGGCATGACTGATACAAGTGATTTACCTGCGCAAGCTAAAGCGGCAGGGATTAGTTACGATGAGCTGGTGAGAATTATTCTTTCTTAGTCTCGGTCTTAAAATTATACTCTTCACCCTTAATCAGGCGGCTAATATTGCCACTATGTTTAATCAGAACTATATAAATAAAAGCAAATATACCAAAGCAAATCACTGGCAGAGTTTCACCAAAGAGCCAGAGCCAAATAGGAACTAAGGGCACACAAACTATAGAACCTAAAGAAGAGAAACCTGAGAGCTTAACTGTAGTAACCCAAATTACAAGAGTGATCAAAGCCACTATTGGATTCAGTGCTAGCAAAACACCCAAACCCGTTGCTGAAGATTTACCACCTTTAAAACCAATAAAAATACTTTTACTATGAGCAATAATCGGCACAAGAGATAGCGCAAGAAACAACCATTGCAAATCTCCTGGGAAAAGTCCTGAATAATTCTTAGCCCAGAACACTGGCAGAAAGCCTTTGAGCACATCTACAAGTAGAACCACAAATGCTTGCCATTTACCTACTAGACGTAAAACATTAGTAGCACCAGTACTGCCGCTGCCTTCTTTAGTTAGATCTATACCAAAAGCTTTACCCATCCAATAGCCACTTGGAATAGCTGCCACTAAATAAGTAAAACTGAAAAGTAAAATATAACTAGTTAGATTCTGGAAATTCATAATGAAGAGTTTTAGTGGTCATTAAAAAGTAATTCTTAGCTTCGAGATTCTTGGGATTTAATTTTATGGCTTCATCCAAAAGCTCTTTGGCTTCTCTATATCTTTGATGTTTATCAATCTTAAGATCGGAAAGTTTATATAAAGCAAATTCCTGATGTACTTCAGAATTATAATTCTTAGCTCTAGTTGTTTTATATTGGTTTAAAACTTCAATGGCTTTTTCATAACGCTTTTCTTTAACTAAATTCTTAGCCTCACCCAGGTCTTCAAAGACCCCGCAGGCAGTAACCAGAAACAAAGTCAAAAATGCTGTTATGATTTTTTTAAGCACAAAGATAATGATAGAACATTAAGCCAATCATGGATAGAGCCGCCCACAAAGCCATAAAAATAAGCCTTTCAGCAAAGATTTCATTACTGATTTTAGTAACGCTTTATTCAATAATGCTACTTAGTGATTTTATTGCACCATATGATCCGCTTTATCAAAATCCCGAAGCTGGCTATGCTAGTCCCACAAAAATTCATTTAAATAAAAATGGCTTCTATATTTATCCACAGAAATTTTTAATTGATGAGCAAAGTTACCAAAAACAAAATATCGAAGTTGATGAGAAGCTTGGTGGCAAAAAATACTATTTAAAATTTTTCCAAGAGGGCAAACTATTTAGCGTAGAAAAACCAGCTCATATTTATATTTTAGGAACAGATAGAATTGGCAGAGATTTATTTTCACGTTTGGTACATGGCAGTAAACCAAGCTTACTCATTGGTTTTCTGGGCATACTTATAGCCTTTCCCATTGGCGCAATCTATGGTGGTATCTCTGGCTACTTGGGTGGACCTGTAGACAATATAATGATGCGTCTTGCCGAGGCGATTATGTCCTTGCCAACTTTTTATCTACTAATAATTCTTTCAGCGATGTTACCTGCTAGTTTGGATAACTTCCAAAGGTTCTCTTTGATCACAGTGATTCTCTCTTTTGTATCTTGGGCTGGACTTTCAAGAATCATCAGAGGCCAAGTGCTTTCAATTAAATCCAAGGAATTTATAGATTCAGCCAAAACTATTGGACAAAAGGATTACGCAATAATTCTCAAACATCTCATACCGCATACCTTTAGTTTCTTAGTTATTGCCATGACTTTAAGCGTGCCGGGTTTTATCATCGGTGAGTCAGCACTAAGCTTCTTAGGTTTAGGCATTAATCAACCTGATCCCAGCTGGGGCAATATACTTTCTGAAGGTAAGGATCTGAGTAATATTCTTACAAGACCTTGGCTCATTTTTATTCCTACTACATTGATCTTTGCTGCGGTGTTTAGTTTTAATATACTTGGGGATTATTTGAGAGATTTGTTGGATCCGAAGAGTCAGTAATAGCAAATGCCGTCATCGCGAGCCAGCGAAGCTGGCGTGGCGATCCAGTCTGCCACAAGCTTTAATCAGTTCTGGATCCCTACGTCGCTTCGCTCCTCAGGATGACGACTTACAAATTCACAGTCTTCTGCCCAGTAAGGTCTCTGAGCAAAGTCTCATGGGCGCCGTTTTCTTTCATATGCTTGAGAAAACTATTGCGCAGAATTGACGGAGAAACTCTTTTAGTAAGTCCAGATTTCTTAGCTGCATCTCTAATCAAACGAAAGATTTCGCGCTCTGAAACTCCTTCACCACGGCGATTAAGTATAAGCTTAGAGTTAATACCCAGATTATTGTTTTTAATATGCTCTTGAATATAGCTTGCAAGTAGCTGATTGAAGGGGATTATGCGTTCTTTAAATTTATTAGATCTTGGAATAGTAATTAATTGTGACTCTAAATCAATATCTGTAATAGTCAGCTTAACTAGTTCACCAACTCTGATTCCAGTAGCATAAATTAACTCCAAAACAATTTTACTTTTTAGATCATGCTCTTCATAATCAAGCAAAATTACAATTTCATCTTCAGAAAGAAAAGTACAAGTCTTGTTACGGTATTGAGAATCTCTTTGGATTTGCATAAAAGGATCTCTACTAACTAAACCCTTCTCTCTGAGCCAAATCCAAAAACCATGCATTGCCGTTAATTTACGATTGACAGCAGCTGTAGATTTACCCTGCTCTTCGATATAAGCTCTAAATTTATTTAGGATCTCAGAATTTAAATTAGTAAGTAGAAAATTTACATCAAGCTTGTTAACACAAAAATTATAAAAATCCATTAAATCGCGGCGATAAAGTCTAAGAGAATTAAAACTAAAAATCTTATTTTCTTCGATATAATTTATGTATTCTCCTAAAAGCTCCATAGCAATTCAGTATTAAAGGATTATAGCCCAACAAGCGCAAGCTTGTCTTTAGATGATGAACAAAAAAACAATGCCACAAAAACTTCTTGCAATAGTGCCCGCTGCCGGCACTGGCAGCCGCATGAATAGTGATACGCCAAAACAATTTATTGAGATCAATGGCAAACCAATTCTCATCATTACTCTTGAAACCCTTATAAACACTGGATTTTTCGAGAAAATTATCATCCCTACAATTGATATAAATTACAGCAAAGAAATCATTCACAAGTTTCTAGCAGAGCATGAAAATTCCTTAATAGTATGCAGTGGTGGTAAAACGCGTCAAGAAAGCGTTTACAAGGCTTTACAAGAAGCAAAGAAATTTGCTATTGAAACTCAGCTGACTTTGGTGCACGATGCTGCGCGAGCATTAATTGATCAAGAAACAATCACTAATGTAATCGATAAAGCTATAGAAACTGGCGCTGCAAGCGCTGCAAGGCCAGTAACAGATACTCTAAAACTTAGTCGTTTGCAAAATTCAGACTTTATAATCGAAAAAAATATCTCTCGCGAAAATCTTTGGACAATGCAAACACCACAAGTTTTCAAATCATCTCTTTTGTATGAGGCACATCAAAAAGCTCATGAAGAAAATTTCTCAGGAACAGATTGTTGTGCACTTGTAGAAAATCTCGGACAAGAAATTTATTTAGTAGAAAGCCCTTTGACTAATATCAAAATTACAACCCAAGAGGATATTAGTTTTGCGAAGGTCGTATTTTATCAAGGTTAGCATTAATAAAATTTTCAAAAGCACGAGAAAAAGCACCATATTCATCGTCCATATGGTCACGGTTTATATTATTGGCAAGGAGAATCCAATCGGTTCTCATATCTCTAAATCCTCTCATTATTGAAATCTCATTATCATATGTTGCATTAAATTTATTAGGATCTATTTGTTTTATGTCCAATCCTCGAAGTTTAACAACAGCTTCAATAACAATAGCTTTTAAAGCTTTGTCCATATCAGAAGAATGAATTTTACTTCTTATCTCCGCAAGATTTGTATGAAACTTATATTTTTCTTCTGCTTTTGGCGGCGGAGAGACTATTGAATCATCTTTAGCAAGAGCAGTGATAGTAAAAAATAGTTGGCTTGCAAGAGAGTCTATAAGCTTAATTTCTTTTTTAACTAAAGTTGCTTTAGCTTCTCTTGGATCTGCTGCTGAACCTTCTCTTCTGAAGAATGCTCCATACTCCAATAATGCTGTTTTATAATTACTAAAAGTATCTCTAAAATCATTTAATATAGTTAACCCGCTTCGCTGACCTTTAGGTAATTTCAAATCTATTATTTTTTTGTCTTTAAGAAAATCTATTAAATTAGAATAAAATACTCCATGATTTTTAGATTTTTCAATTAAATCCTTGATACTAGGCTTAAGATGCGATTTATCATCTGCCTGCTTTGCAATTGATTTAGATACTTTCTTTTCCTCAACAACATCGGCAATCATGCTTCTTACTGCCTTTTCATCAAACTTTGCATAATATGGACCATCATTCTTGAATTCTTCTAAAGCAAAGCTGAATCCTTTCTTATTGAGCGGCTCCTGTGTCGGTGGTAATTGTTGTACTGATTTTTCAGAGACAGAAGATGCTGGTACTGCTGCTGTTTGCTCATTTGGTTTCACTGAGTTCTCTTCTATTTTTCTAATACGTTGATTAATATATTCTTCAAATTTATTTTTAAAATTCACAAAAGCTTGATCCTTTTCAAAATGATTACTCTTAATAAAATTTTTCAAGGCACCGAGTGGCACAGACCATGATAAGTCACTGCCTATTATTTCTTCAGCCAATTTTCCTGTTTCTGAATCTGTTTGAGCTGTGCCTTCACTCCTTCCTTTTATTTGATGTGCTGCTTCTCTAACAAGTTTTCTTAATATGAAATCCTCTTTTTTAATTCCTCCTTTAATTTCTCCATCTTTAATCATTGCAATCGATAGCTCTAAGCTTGTAGGATTAAAATGTGCTTTATAGCCTGAAGTTGTGGTAGTACTCACATTTTCAGGTGCTGGTTCTTCAGCTACTTTTACTTTATTTGTACCTTGTCCAGGTTTATTATTACGTAAAGTAAAAACCAAATCTTTTTTTTGCTTTTCTAGATTTGATGGCAATTCATCATGAATTTTATTTATTTGATCGTGTATAAAATTTGTATCCCCAACAGATTCCATTTTGTTGTCGTCATCTTCTAACTTATAAGTAATTGAAGGTTGAGACTTAGAATCATCTGGATATCGAGTTTCTATAACAAGTGTTTTTGGCCCTACTCGATTAGCTAGATAATAATGATTTACACTCACATCTTTAACAACTTGTGATAAATCTAATTTTAATTTGACCGATGACTTACCATCAACTAAATTCTGCGAACCTGCTTCAATATCAGTTAGATAGGGAAGTAATTCAAGAATACGGTCAAGATCTTGAAAGTCTCTCAATATGTGTGAAAGATGTCGACCGTCGGGTTCTTCTAACGGTTGCACAGAAGTCATTCCAAGAGGAAGTATCTCTTGTGTTTCAAGCTTTTCATCGCGTAGATTTTCAAAAAGTTTTCTTTGTTTAGAATCCGATGGCAAAGCTTGTAAAATAGTATTTAAAGCTTGATTATCATTATTTTCTAGAGACCAGCAGCCCCTAACCTCCCTACCATTTCTACCTCTACATGCAAAGGTAATAAACTGTTTATCACTAATCATTTCTGTTTTTATTACAACAACTTGTTTACCAATATTAGACAATAAATCTAACTTTAAAGATATAGAATTTTTATCTTCTCCTTTATCAACTGATTCAATATAAGGTATAAGTGCAAGAAAATCTTCTAATTTACGGTTTTCCAAAAGTTTATGTTCAAAATTATCCCAAAGGTCTTTTGCAATTTTTGGATCTATTGGCTTTGCTTTACTTTGCTTAATTGCAGTAGGTAATAAATTACTAAACTGTTTTCTAATTTGAGTTGGTAAACTTCCTAGAATTTTCGAAAGAACGTTTATCGGAAGAGTATACTCCAAGCCATTGATACCAAACTTAATCACCTTTTCGTTAATTCCAATCTCTATCGGTAATTGATATGCATTGATATTTTTTGGCAATGTTGCTTCCAGTGAAAAAACTGCTAATAAACCTTTGTAATCTTCCGGCTCAGGTAAAGAATCTAGAGTAGAATTTTCTTGAGGATACTTTTTTTCTACCTTAACAACATAAGGCAGCAATCTTTTCAAATCCTCAAGTCCTCCAGTTGTGCCCATCATTAATTTAGTGATGGAAGATTCAAGTTTTTCTTTTTTACTACGACGTGATGCTGCAAAAACGAGACCACCACCACTTAATAAAGTACTAAGTGCAATATATAAATTTTTGTCATATAGAATTTTATTGATTTGATCAGCCACTATTGCTGTATCTTCAATTGTTGTTTCTTCAATCGTAGTTGCTGGAATTTTTCTAATATCAATATACTCTTCACCACCATCACCTATAAAGTCTGGCTTCAAAGGCATTTCAGCTTTTTTGGTTATCGTATTAGTTGTATTATTTTTAGAAGGCTCAACTAAATCATGAACAGTGTAAGCTCCAAAGCCTGTTAAGCTTAGCCCAGTGAATGTAACTATATTTTTCAGGAAGCTCATATTATCTATACTATTATAAAGTATTGAAATACTATTATTTTACATTTGTTGGAGTTTTTATAATTGTATAATCGCCATCCACTTTCTTAAAGAGTTCACGACCAATAGTTTTTAATAATGATTGAATCTCAATAAAAATTGGATAGTATTGATTATTGTTTTTTTGTTCTGATTTTTTGGTTAAATAATTTAAATAGGGATAACCTTCACCTAATTTCACCCCAACACTTTGATTCTGCAATACAGCTAATTCTTTTGCTTTATCTAAGCCATTAATAGCCTCGTTCTTATTATTTGCTTGAGCTGTTTGTACTACAATCTCATCTTTATTTTTTGCATAAATTCTCAATGCAACTGCACTTGTAGAATTATGGTAAAGCAATTCAATACTGCCATCATCTGTTTTAATTCTATCTACCTTAGAATTTGCTAGCTCATGTTTACCAAATAATTTTTCTTTAGCTTCATTTGATAATTTCAATTCACTTAGTTTTAAAGCTTCATCAATTGTTTTAGTTTCTTTGGAAACAGGTGGTGTTGAAGTTTTGATTGGCTTTGTAGTTTCTTGCTTAGGTGATTTTTTCACTTCAGGAATTGCTAGTTCCAATTTAGAACCAAGCTGTTTTAAATCTACTTTTCCTAATTTAATTCTTATTGGAGCTGGCTCTGTTTCTTTCGCTGGCTGTTCTTTAGTTTCTTTTTCCTGCTCAGGTGATTCTTTCATTTCTTCGATTACTATTGGTTCAAAAGTTTTGTTAGACTGACTCAAATCTTTATTTAATGAAATTCTGATTGGAGTTAAATCCACAATTGATTCTGGTGTTGCCGCAGCACCTCTATTATTTTCTTTTGTCTCGGAAGGATTTTTAGCAACAGTAGACTTATCCATATAAAAATCCTTACCTTTGAAGTCATAAGTTGTATTTGTCGGTCTTGAAGGAGTAGTCTCAACCTCAGAAGTAGTCCTTTTAATATCAGTAATATCCCTAACTAATGGCTTCCTTGGAGTACGCTCAGCAAGAGTATTTGATTTAAAAATTTGACCTTCTAAATTTAGCGCAGTAGCTATTGGTGGAGCTATCTTATTAGCACCCTTCATAAACCCACTAACATTAGTTTTTACAGCCTTGCCAAATTCAACTGCTTCAGTCGCAAAGTCTAAACCTTGCAGCAGCATTGATTTTGCAGTTTCATTTATTTCATTCTTTAATTGAGTTTTTAAATCTTCATTTAAATCACTCAAAGCTTTTATGCCGACAGGAAGCATCATGAGACCATCTGCTAGACCTTTTGTACCTGAAATTACTAAAGGTCCCAAATTTGGTATATCAATAGGTTCATCAGCGATAGTTACAGGCAAAGCCGGTGGCTCTGGTCTTTCTTCAACAATATTAATTGGTAATTCTGGTGGCGGCGGTCCTACTTCTGCTTCAGGATTCTTCATTGGCTTTACTACTATTGGAGCCGTCTTATTTTCTGACTCTGGTGCAAAAGTTACTGTTGTAGGTATTTCATTTTCATCAGCAACCATTGCTTCAATTGGTGAATTATTTTCATATTGCTTGAGAATATGATTGATGCCTTCTTTTACAGTTTCATCACTGCTGCTTTTCATTTCCTCTAAAAAATTACGAGCAATTTCTGTTATATTTTTATCTGCAAAAATAATATCCTTAGAAGATGAATCAATAACAAATTCTTCAGCTAACTCTGCACTCTTTAAAGCAGAATCTTCATCTGTATCATAACTTGCACGTATTGCTATAGTTCCAGGATCTTTATAGCTAATTTTTAAAGCTAATGCTTTTATATCATCAAGTTCTCCATTATCACTAATCAAAGTATGTGGATGAACCAGATCAAGACTATTAGTTTCTTTATTAAAATTTGATTTCTCTTTTATATTACTACCATTTAAGTTCATGCACCATAGCGCACCAGGCGTTCTCAAATTGTAACCATTATATTTATCTCTTTTAAAACTTGGTATAAATTCTTTTTCTACTTTTGGCGCAGATTCTGGTGGACTTGGCATTGCTTCTGCTGCTTTCTTTTCCGAGTCTCTGATCATTGTTTTTAATTTTTCGCTTGCTTCAGGTTTTTCAGGAACAGTGTCGTTAAACCATACTTTAGCTTCAGTAGCAAAAAGATTTTTACCTTTGTTCTCCTCACGACCCAACCAGTCCAGAGCTGATTTATAAGGTACATAGCTAAAGCCATCACTACCATCCTTTTTAGAATAGTGATCAATTAAATACCACTCATTATCTATTTTTGCCTGATATAAAAAAGAATTTACTTCTTCCGGTTTTGATCCAAAGTTCTCCGGCTTAGATTTTGTTAACTCAGTAATAACTGGTTCACTTTCCACTTTTGCATCTTCTATTGGAGTTACTGGCTTTTCTGTTACCGGCATCTCAGGCTTTGACTCAATACCTTTTTCTTCAGTACCTGATGGTGCATTCATATAATCAATACTTTGCTTCAAGCTTGCTGGTACTACTGTCCATCCAAGAGTCTTTGAGTGTGCTGGATCAAAAATCGATCCACCATTCTTTCTAATTTCATTTGCTTTAGATTCTTTAATCATTTTTACGCTTGGATCAACACCCGCTCTAGTATCGCGTAAAACTAAATATGACTCACCATTAGTACGAGCTCGATAAAATTTCAAACCTTGATAATTTTCTTTATCTAAACTCGAATCAAATTCTTTTGGACTAAGTTCTTTTGTATCAAATGTTGTCCATGGAGCTGGACTAACTATTGAATTAGAATCATTAGTTGTATTTGGCGTAAAACTGTCTTTCGGTGCAGCACAACTTGGAGCCTGTGTTTGTACAGGAGCACAAGGCTGAGATTTATGATATTTATGTTTTGCCTGCATTACAGGTGCATAAAAAGCTTGTTGCTGAATAAATTGCTGTCTACATTTTTTCCCCATGATTTAATTACCTTCCGTTTTATCGAATCCTCACTTGATATTAAAAGGATAATGATAGGGAAATTTTGACAGGTAAACCCTTAATCAGGTATTAACTATTAAGTATCAACTTGGAGTTCTGTCTTCTAAAAAGCTTATGGTAGGCTGGATTGCCACGCCGCTTCGCGGCTCGCAATGACGATTATTGTCCTTAAATTAACACCCATGCTCCCGATGGACTATATCCAAAATATAGGATCTAGCCCTGGGATCGCGGCACCATCAATGATCTGATTAATTTGTTTTCTGACTTTATTTTTATAAGCTTCTTGTAAGGGATGCGATTCAGGCATGCAGGCTTCTAAAGAAAACTTGCCAGCCCATTCATCATTTTCCATATCTTCAGCACCCAAATTACGAGCAGCCATTTCACTACAGTGATTCATTAGATTTTGTGCAAAGACAATTTCATTAGTAGGTCTTAGAGCCGCAGTGGCAGTTTCTTTAGCAAGCGATATAGTCCAACACACAGTTCCATCATCAAATCTTTCTACTGAGTTGAGATATTTACTTTCACCCCGACCACCAAGGTGAGCAATCTGTCTCAGGTTGCGATATTGATCCACAGTGGTTTCATTAATTACAATTGGTTCTGTTTTATCAAAAGAGCAATGTTTCACACTAATAATATGATGAGCCTCATCATATTGAATAACTTGCACAAAATTTGTTTGCAAGGTTTTTTCTGATGGATAAGCGATAAGTACTTGATTTGCAGCTTCATTTCTTTTAAACCAAACCTGGAAATCTCTTTTATCAGGTCTTGTAATATCAAGCATTTGATTAAAAGCAAATTCACTTAAATGAGAATATTGCGCATGAATCTTGGATAATCGTTGCTTAGTCATAGAACAGATTCTAGGCTGAAACCCTTTCTCTTCCAGGCTTTCAATGTTACCCAAATTAACGTAAGGCTCAAGATTACGAGAAGGAATAAGTTCTAGTGTTTGTTTAAACTCTGGAGAGTTATGCTGCGGAAAGACTCCGACTCTTTTATCTTCTTGTGGAAAAGCAATATTTACTTTACTTGCCTGACCAGGCTTAGTCATCAAAACTAACTCAGTAAGATTTTCTGGATCAAGTCGCTTACCGCTTTTACTGGAATTTTTATATGCATAAGGACCACCAACATAATTAAACTTATGTTCAAGTCTTACACTCTCAACTGCTTTTGCTTCTTCTTTTTGTTCTTCATCCATCTCTATGCAGAGAGTATCTTTTAGAAATAATTCTATGTCTAAAGAAACCTACCTTAAGTTAGCTTAGCCTGTAAAACTAGTATTTTCAAGCGTAGAGATTGGGAAGATTGGCGTTAAACCAGGTATACAAGCTCCATCAACAATTTGATTAACTTGTTTTCTTACTGAAGTTTTGTACTCTCTTCTAACTATGTATTTATCATGGGATTCAGGCACACAAGCCTCAGGAGAGAACTTACCAATCCAAGACTGAGTTTTAGTATCAATACCTTCTGCACCTAAATTTCTTGCTGAGAACTCTGTAAGTTCTTTATTCAGACCAGGCAATAGAATTACTTCTCCATCATCTTTCAAGACTGCTGAACCAACTACATTCTTACCAAACTTAAAGTCAGAAGTAGTCCACATGATAGTTCCATCATCAAATCTCTCCAAAGAATTCACAAAAGAATTAGAAGTAGATCCCGTAACGCCCACATGAGCAATATTGCGAGTACGACCATCTTTATCAATGCAGGTTTGATTTATTACCAGTGGAATACTCGTCTCATAAACCACATGCCTTAAATCACAGACAGCACCTGATTCATCAAGGAATACACTTTGCATAAATTGAATCAAAAAGTTATGAGGATTAATATAGGCAATCATAATTTCACCTTCAACTTCTCTAACCCAAACATCAAAATCTCTTTTTTCTACTTCACTTTGCAAACAAAGCATCTCTTTAAAACATTCAGAACTTAAATGAGCAAACTGGTTTGCTAAATTCGCAATTTTTTTCTTGGTAAGAGTGGCTTTATGTGGCTTAAAGCCAGCCTCTTCTAAACTAAATACAGAATGCAGGTCACGATATTTATCCAGCGTGAGAGAAGCTAAAACTTGAATTCCAGTTTGAAAAGCACCTGGAGTATTGTGTTGAGGAAATCTACCTACTCTTTGATCGCGAGGTGGTACCTTTAATTCTAATAATCTTGCTTGTCCAGGAGATGCATAAACTATTCTTGACTGAGAAGGTAAGTTTTTGTTTTTATTTGATTTAGAAGTCTTACTTAAGTAATTAAAATTATGCTTGATATTCAATGCTTGGCCAGGAGCAGTATCTAATACCTCCTGAGCAAGTTTAATTGCATCATCTATAATTGCCGATTGCGACATCTGACCCAACCCCTCCTAGGGTTATGTAGCTATTGTTGCTGGATTGGATTAAGGGTTGGTTAAGGTGAAATTTATTTCTTCCCATCAATGATTTTCTTTTTGTTTTGGGGTAAATAATTTTCTTGGCTAATAATAGATTTGCCAGTTTTTGATTCTAGATCTTTTCTGGCTTTACCAGCTACTCCACCACCGGTTTTGGCAGCCTCTTTGTTTTGCACAAAACCATGTGCATCATTTTTTCTAGTAATCTCTGTGGTTGCAGCTTCGCCAAGCATTGAAAAAATTAACTCTAAATCAGTCATGTGATCTCTTAAATTTTCGCGCTTGAGATTTTTGTGTTTTTTATATTCACTTGGAGTCATTCCAAAAGTTGCTCTGGATATTTCTGCAGTAAGAATTGAATATTCTTTTCCTTCTTTGACATCACGTTGCTTCCATTCATCTGTAAGTTCTTCACGAATGGCAATAGAGCGCATACGCTTTTCTATCCAATTCTCTGAATAACCTTTAGCTTTATAAATTTCTCTTGCTCTTTGACTAGCAAGCTCAGGATTTTCAATTTCTTTAACTCGGTCATATCCAACTTGAGCAAGCCAAAGTTTTAGTGGTTCTGCTTTTGGCGATGGAATTGACTGAATAATTCGAAGCATCGTTTCAGTATTAGCACAATCAGTTTTGCGATATTTGCCATCAATTGCTAATAATTTCAACTGGTTACAATTTGTAACCGTTTGATTTGAACCTTCATTCATTAACCTATTTTTTAGGACTTTCCAGTAATTTCTAGCGTCTTCACTAACTCCTAAAACATCAATTACATCTACAACAGAAAACCACCATTCATCATTATGTAAGGTTTTACGGATTTCCTTTTCTTCAAAAATGGCTAATTTATATTCTTCATTCATCGCGATACTCTTACAAATATATTAGCACAGAGGGTCTTTAAAAAGCTCCTAATTATTGATATTCAATGATAAATTTATTTTCAGTTTTTATTAAATACTTTTTTAAAATTATGAGATTGCCATCAATTCATCTTCAAAGATTTTTTTCTTATTACTAACTTCATCCAGATTAGCTTTCAGTTCTTCTATCTTTTCAGGAGAAGCATTCTTAATAAAGCCATCAGAGCTAAGTCTTGAGTTTAGAACTTTAATATCAGCATTAAGTTTCTCAATTTGCTTTTTGATTTTCTCTGAGAGCTTATTGAGATCTACAATGCCACTTAAAGGAACTATAACTTCAATTCCAGAAATTTGATTTTTGAAAGCAGGCTTAGCATCTACAGTATTAGACTCAAAACTTACTTTACTTAATTTCACTGGATTCTTTATATATTCACTAAAGTTCTCAAGCTTAGATTTCAAAGCCTGATCTTTAATTACTAAAATCACCTCAAAATTCACTGACCATGGGATATCTAGAGACTGACGAATATTACGCAAGTTACCAATTAGATCTTTAATAAGTTCTACAGTGCTATTAGCTTCTGAGAAATTAAAATTCTCTGCTTTAGGATAGCTTGCAAAACAAATTGATTTAGTCTCAGCATTATCAATCGCAGAAAAATCATACTTAGCTTTTAGCTCTTGCCAAATCTCTTCAGTGATAAATGGAGCAATTGGATGTAAGGCTCTTAAAGACGCTTCAAGAATATAAAAGAGAATTTGTTTTTGGCTAGATTTATCAGCACTATCTATCTTAGTAAATTCAATATACCAATCACAAAAATCGAACCAAGTAAACTCATAGATTAGCTTTTGGATCTTGGTTAGATCATATCCCTTAAATGCTTCATCAATTTCAGCAAGCACTTTAGAGAATTTAGTTAAAACCCATTTATCAGTTTCAAGTAAGTTACTAGTGTCTAATTTGCTCATGACTGCAGGCTTAAAAGTTCCACCGTCATCTAGCTTAGTCATCACAAACTTAGTTGCATTAAAAAGCTTGTTACAGAATTTACGATACTGCTCAAATGTATCAGAGAACCAAGCTTCGTTCTGATCTTTACGACCAGGGAATTTTACATCTTGTTGTCCATGAATACCGACGCTGGCATACCAAAGACGACTAGCATCAGCGCCATATTTACTAACCATCTCTAAAGGATCAATAGCATTGCCTTTAGACTTACTCATACGTTTACCATCAGGTGTTTGCACAACTGGATGAATCAATATATCTGAGAAAGGCTGCTTACCATTTTCAAAATATATACTTGAGAAAATCATTCGCGTCACCCAGAGATTAATGATCTCTCTTGCAGTTGCAAGCACATCAGTCGGGTAGAATTTTTCAAAAACTTTTTGATCGAAGTCTGTAGTCTCAAGCTCACCTTTAGCAGACTTCAAGGTCTCAAACGGCCAGAGTGCACTACTAAACCAAGTATCAAGTACATCATCATCTTGCCTATGATCTAGTTCTCTAGCTTTTTCAGCAGCATAGTATCTAGTCACCAAGCCTGATTCATCATCGGCAGGGTTTTCTTTATCGTTAAAAGGATTAGGAGTACCAGCATTCGTCTCATAATAGAAAACTGGAATTCTATGTCCCCACCAAATCTGACGGCTTACACACCAGTCTTGAATATTTTCAAGCCAGTTTTTAAAAATCACATTATATCTTTCTGGAGTGAATTGCGATTTACCAGAAGCAACTAAATCGAGTGACTTTTGAGCTAGACCTTGCATTGCTAAGTACCACTGTTCACTTAGATAAGGTTCGATTTCAGTATTGCAACGATCGTGAAGGTCTTTTTCTTGGTCGTATTCTGTAGTTTGCACAAGTACGTCATTGCGAGCAGAGCGTGTCATTGCGAGCGGAGCGAAGCAATCTCCCTGCATAGACTGGATCGCCACGCCCTGCTGCGCAGGACTCGCCATGACATTTTTGTTGTCACTGTGACCAAGTAAAGCAAGAACCTTCTCTCTTGCAGCATACCTATCAAGCCCAGTCAACCCAAGGCTTTCAGGGATCTCTGGGCAAGCTTTCATCTTGGCTTGTTTATCCATAATTATTGGTTTATCTAAGCCATGTTTTTTACCAATCTCGAAATCATTAGCATCATGTGCTGGAGTAACTTTTAGGGCACCAGTACCAAAGTCGGTCTTCACATGCTCATCAAGAATCACAGGAATTTCTTTATTGCTAAGTGGGATTAAAACCTTAACTGAATCAGGAGCGTTTTTAATTTGTTTAATCAAACCAGAGAATCTCTCATCATTAGGATTAATCGCAACTGCCACATCACCAAACATAGTCTCTGGACGGGTTGTAGCGACAGTAATTGATTCATTAGAATCTTTGATTTGGTATTTAATTTCGTAAAGTTTTTTCTTAGTTGTTTCTTTTGCAATTTCCAAATCCGAAAGTGAAGTAAGACATTTAGGACACCAATTCACTACACGATTACCGCGATAAATTAGTCCATCATTGAAATATTTAATAAAAGCATTCTGCACCGCTGAAGCGTAGTGGTCATCCATGGTGTAGCGAATACGTTTATAATCTGGACTAAAGCCCAAGACTTTCATTTGCTCAATGATTTTATTACCGTAGTCTTCTTTCCAAGCTTTCACTCGCTTGAGAAATTCTTCTCTACCTAGATCTTCTTTTCTTTTGTGTTCGGTTTGCTTGAGATTTTTCTCAACCACCAGCTGAGTACCGATACCAGCATGATCAGTACCAATTTGCCAAAGCACATCTTTACCAAGCATACGGTTGTAACGAATTAGAATATCTTGGATAGTGCCACCCAAGGCATGACCCATATGTAACTCGCCAGTCACATTCGGTGGTGGCAAAGCAATAGAAAAACTTTCAGTATTTTCACGGACAGTGGTATCAAAAATACCTTGCTCAAGCCAATTTTTCATCCATTTGCTTTCGATTTCTATTGGTGAATATTGTTTGCTTGCGTCCATTACTTTAAGTTAAATTAGCATATTAAGGCAAATCTATATAATTGCTGAGCCGAATAGTAAAATTAATCGGCTCAAATAAAAGATAATTCTGAGCCGATTGTTCTTAATATCATATTAATTTTGGTGTTATATATGATACTAAATCTGGTATTATAATATTATGATTGGACAAAAAATATACTAAAATTCTCAGGAAAATCAAAGAGAATCCAAAAGCTGTAACAGTCACTGAACTCATAAAGCTAATGGAATTGATCGGTTTTTCTTATAGAAGAGGTTCTAAGAATCATTATATTTTTTACTATCAATCATTAACTATTGGAGTTGCGCCTCCTCATCCTGGCAAACATATAAAACCAATTTATGTAAGAGAATGTCTAAAGGCAATTAATGAGGTAATAGAAAATGACCAAAAAAACTAAAGAACAAAATTTCAAACAAGAAATAAAAAACTATCTAGAGCTTCCATATAGCTTCACGGTTGCCAAAGATACTGATGAAGACGAAGAGGAATACTTTTATGCTTTAGTCAATGAATTACCTGGTTGCGTTTCAGACGGCAAAACCCCAGAAGAAGCTTTGAAGAACATTAAAGATGCAATGTACGATTGGATTGAAACAGCTTTAATTAATGGGGAGAGAATTCCTGAACCTAATAAATGCAGCGGTAAATTTTCAGTAAGAATTCCACCTTCTTTGCATCAAGATCTTATTAATAAAAGTAATCGTGAAGGCGTAAGTATTAACCAACTAGTTACTTCTGCTATTTCAAGAGCTGTGGGTTTTTAGTAGGTAAATTGACTATCGGCTAGAAAACAAAACTTTTCCTGTTCGTTTAATTTCTCTAATAAAATCAGGATCAATATAGGAATCTTCGTTGTAATAACTTTTTGAAGGAAATGCCAATAACTGCAAATATGGCTCACAAAGTCCAGCTTTTCTAGAAACGGTTAAAACATTCTTGAACATAGCCTGTCCAACTTCTAAATCTGGTGAGACGACAGCAATATCTACATCACTCAAATCTGTTGCTGTGCCTTTTGCATAGGAACCAAAAAGTATAATCTCATCAATTTGAAAACTCTTTGTAACCGAATTAACGACTTTATCTGTAAGTTCTTTTAATTCTACGGTAGTTTTTTTTCCAGCCATGCAAATATCCTTTTTGTTTCCGTAATCAAGTTTTTAAGTAATTTTTCTAAAGAATCATGACATTTCTCAATGTAAGTAAGATTAATCAATATGATGTAAGAATTTTACTATCTTTAAGGCTTAGAAAGACCTTTCTAACTATGATATATTAATTCAGTTATGACCAATCAGGTTACTGATTCCAATAAAGATTCTAATCAGGTCCAAGAGAATAAATACACTAAGACTATTTTGCTGCCGCAAACAGATTTTCCAATGCGTGGCAATGGTCCAGTAAGAGAACCTGAATTCCAAAAGACCTGGTATGAGCAAAAAGTTTATGAAAAATCACTGGCTCTGAAAGAGAAGAATGGTGCTGAGATGTTTATTCTTCATGATGGACCACCTTATCTAAGTTCGGATAAAATCCACATCGGAACTGCACTCAACAAAATTCTTAAAGACATAGTTATCAAATATAAATCACAGCGTGGTTTTAGAACGCCTTACATACCTGGCTATGACTCACATGGTTTACCAATCGAGAACGCGGTAGTAAACGGGATTAAAGGCGGCAGGCAAGCAGTAAGCATCCCTGAACTGCGCGAGAAATGTAAAGATTTTGCTCTTCAAAACCTTAAGGGACAAGAAGCTAAGTTCAAAAGACTTGGAGTCTTGGGGGATTGGGAGCATCCTTATATAACTTTAGATCCTAAGTTCGAAGCTGAACAACTAAGAGTCTTTGGTGAGATGGCTGCTAAAGGCTATATCTATAGAGGTCTTAAGGCTGTCTATTGGAGCTATGGTGCAGAGACCGCTTTAGCTGATGCTGAAGTAGAATACAACGAAGCACATGAGTCACAAGCTATCTATGTGGCTTTTCCTTTTGAAGAAAAATCACTCAGCAACACTAATAAAGCAATCAGCAAATTTAAATTTAAAGACCAGCTTAAAACTGCTAAAGCACTGATCTGGACTACAACTCCTTGGACTATACCTGCTAACTTAGCAATCGCTTTAAATAAAAAAATTGATTACTGCATAGTTAAAGCAATTAAAGAAAACGAGAAAGATGGTACTACTAAAGAAATTGGTAATTTTATTCTTGCTGAAAAGCTCATAGCTTCTGTTGCTAAAGAAACTAATCTTAAGCTTGAACAAGTTACTGAAACTTTTAAAGGCGCTGAACTAGAAGGTGCAGTTTTCTTACATCCACTTTTCGGCAGAGAATCTGTAATAGTTTTTGGTGATCACGTTACTACTGAAGCCGGTACAGGTTCTGTACACACCGCACCTGGACATGGTCAGGAAGATTTTCAAGTTGGTAAAGAATATAACTTAGATATTCTTTGTCCTGTTGATGGCAGAGGTATCTACACTAAAGATGCTGGCACATATGAATTTAAAACAGATATTCTTTACAAAATTGCTGGTAGTAATGAAAGTCTAAAAGCTAAATTAGAGAATTTAGGCAAGCCACAAAAGCTTGATTTCATGGGCTTACATACTATCAAGCAAGGTAATGATGCAATTATTGCAGCGTTAATTGATGCAGGCGCGCTAGTCAAAAAAAGCAAACTAGTTCATAGCTATCCTTATTGTTGGAGATCTAAAACTCCACTACTTTATCGTGCAACCGAACAGTGGTTTGCCAGCGTTGATGGCTTTCGCCAAAAAGCCCTTGATGAAATCAAACGTGTAGAATGGATTCCAGAAAGGGGCATGAACCGCATCTATTCAATGGTAGAGGATAGAGGCGATTGGTGTATTTCCCGTCAACGTACTTGGGGAGTGCCGATTCCAGCTTTTTATGATAAATCTCAGCTGAATGAAAGCGGCAACCCACTTGCCTTTCTGGATCAAGAAATCATTGAACATGTTGCCAAAATTTTTGCAGAAGAAGGAAGTTCAGCTTGGTACACAAAAGAAATCAAAGATCTACTACCTAGTCATTATTTAGAAGGCAATCCTAGAAAGGATTCCAAACATCCACAATATAATCCAGAAAAACTCAGCAGAGAAATGGATACTATGGATGTTTGGTTTGATTCTGGTTCTACTCACAGAGCAGTAGTAGCAGCACGTCCAGAACTTTGTCCTGATGGTAAATTCAAACCCGTAGATTTATATCTCGAAGGTTCAGATCAACATCGTGGCTGGTTCCAATCAAGCTTACTTACTTCAGTTGCAACCAATGGTTTTGCACCATATAAAGCTGTTCTAACTCATGGCTTTGTTATGGATGAGAAGGGACAGAAAATGTCTAAGTCAGCCGGTAACGTAGTGGATCCTGAAGATGTAATCCAAAAATATGGCGCAGATATACTCAGGCTCTGGGTTGCAAGCGTGGACTATTCTATCGATATTAAAGTTGGCGACAATATGTTCAAACAGCTTAGCGATATCTACAGAAATTTCAGAAACACTTGTAGATATATGCTTGGTAGCTTGTATGACTTCAATCCAGAAACAGATAGCCTGCCATATGCAGAGCTCAACGAACTCGATAAACTCATCTTGCATCGCTTGCAAAACCTCAAAGAGAAACTAACTGAGTCTTTTGATAAATATCAATTCTTTAAGTATTATCAATTAATTCAGAATTTCTGTTCTGTAGATTTATCATCTTTCTATTTCGATATCATTAAAGATAGACTTTATACTAATGCTGCAAATTCTAAATCACGCAGAGCTGCGCAAACAGTAATCTATGAGCTACTTTCAGCGCTTAATAGATTATTCGTGCCAGTGGTGCCGCATTTAGCAGAAGATGTTTTACAACATAGTCCCGAACAAGTGAAAAAATCATACTTAAAGAAAGACTTCTTTACTAAAGGCTGTACTGAAAAAGAATTTAGTGTTCTACTCTCCTCCTGGCCTGCTATTGATACTGAATTCGTGAATAATCAACTTGAGCAAGATTGGAATAAGATTCTTGAGATTAGAGAATTAGCTTTCAAAGAGATTGAACTTCTTCGTCAGAACAAAGTTATAGGCAAGTCTTTAGAAGCTGAAGTAACTATTCATGCTGATCCCCAAACAGAAAAATTTTTAAAAAGTATTCAAGATGAAATCAACGCAGTGTTTATAGTTTCGAATCACCAGATTATTTCAGATACAGTAAATAAAGTTGTTGCTGGTAAATTTGCTGGAGTTAAATGCGAACGTTGCTGGAAGTTATTTGCTGAAAGCGATATGCGTGGGGAGATTTGCTTTAGCTGTCAGGAAGCATTGCTATAATCTTGTAAATGTTCTCTAGAATAGAGCCATTCTCAAAACAAAACTTCTATTACAACCTTGATGGGTTGGAACCTGCTTCACCATTAAATCCAAAACTTCCAGAATCTATAATTCCTCAACTTTCAGAAGGTCCAAATCCTAGCAACGAATTTGACAGTAAATTTTTAAAACTAATAAATGATCCAGATTTTTTTACTAAATTTCCCTTTAGAACAGTGGTTCTACAAAATATAAATGATCAAAAATTATTAGAAAAACTCACAAAAGGTTTTGAAGCTTATTTTCTTAGACAAGTAGAACCAGGAGATTGTGATAGATCTATAATGCGAGAAAATCTAAATAGATTTTCACAAAATACACATCTAAACCCTGAGCAGCAAACTAGATTAACCAAATGCTTTCTTCGCAGCTTTGGACAAAACGAAACTAAAGCAGAGATATTAGAAAAAATTTTAAATGACTCAGAGTTAAATACAATTGAGGATGACACAATTATTGGATGTTTTCCTTGGACTAAAGATGATTTAGAAAAACTCTGCAAAGTAGCATATGACAATCTTTTATCTTCGCTTACTTATCATCTTAGTAAATTAGAGCTTAGTCCAGAACAATTTAAAGGTTTAATTTCTGTCACCCGAGACTCTTTAGCCTCTACTCAAAATGCAGCAGAAAGAATAAGCTTAAAAGCTATTATTCAAAATTTAATTCGAAATCCAGCAATATATAAAATAGAAAATAGAGATAGTTTAGATATTTTAATTAGCTTATTAGACAAGAAAATAAAAATTGATTTACATCCCATTCAAAATGTAGTTAATCAAGCTCAATTATCCAAAATTACAAAAATTTATAAAGAACAAAATGGATTTATTGATAAATATTTTATTGAAGCTTTAGCAAAAAATAAAAATTTTAGTTTAGCAGAATTCAAAGAGTTTCTTGAAAAGTATACAACCTTCAAAGGCTTAGGATTAGAATATCAGCTTTCAAAACATTATAGTAAGCCAGTTATAAACCTCAAGCAAATTTCAGCTTTTTTTGATCACTTAACGGAGAATACAACAATTGACGAAGATGATGATCCGACTTTTGAATTTGCAAGTGATTTAATATCCTCCATAGCAAACTTAGATGATACTTTATTTGAAAAACTTTTAAAGTCACTATCCATCACTGAATACGATAGCTCCAGGAATAAAATTTTATATGCTTTAGCTTCATCAGTAATAAGCAAACAACAAATTGACAAACTAATTGATAAAGTTGATGAAGTTTTTGAAGATATTGATAATTCAATTGAAGCTTTACCCTCAATTGATCCACTAGTAACAGATATGAGATCTTTACAAGAAAGTGTTTTGTTTTTTAATCAATCTTTGAAATCATTAACGGAAAAAAATCCTTCGAAATTTGACTTGAGTACATTCATTAGATCTTTATTTGCAAATAAGAATATTAATCTTCAACAAATAAAACATCTATTAGATATACTCAAGCCAATTATGGAAACTGCAAATATTCCTGTCACCTACTGGACGAGCAACTCTTCAGAGCTTAACCAATTAAAATTACTATTTTTAGATAGAAATGATGATAAAGAATTTGAAAGATTCATTCAAGTAGCCAAAAAATATCCAGATAGTCTTTCGGGCAAAGTTTATGCTTACGCCACTACAGCAGCTTAAGTACAAACACGTAATTCAGCCTAAAAACAATTTCTCTTCAAACACTTATGCTATGCTAAATCCAAATAAATCAAAGGGGGATTTATCATGGGATTAGTTTACGCAGATTTAGTTTTAGAAAATGCAAAGTTTGATCAACCAAACAAAGTCAGAGTCAAGGCTTTAGTTGATACGGGATCGCTGTATCTTTGTATTCCAGAGTCTGTTTGTGAGAAATTAGGAATAACAGGATTTTACAAAAAGCAGGTAAGACTTGCAGATGGTAGCTATAGAGAATCTAAGTATGTTGGTCCAATAGAGGTTAAGTATGAAGACAAGGGCTGCCTGGTTGGTGCTTTAGTAATGGGAGATGAAGTTTTATTGGGAGCAATTCCCATGGAAGACATGGACATAATGGTTGATCCCTCTGGGCAACGCTTAATTACAGCTAATCAAGGTAGGGCTTAAAAAGTATTACTGATTGCCAAGATGTAATTATCCTTAAAAATTGATATAAGAGCTTATTTTTTAAAAAGCTCATGCTATAAATACGCATTGTGGCTTTATCACAAAAAGCCAAATTTTGCATGTTTGCTAAAGCAATTTAATAATTAACGGAGTCCCTGTGTCCAAGACTTTAAGTCAAGAAAAATTTAAACTCGATAACTTTCAACTAGAATCAATAGAGCACATTAAAAATGGCTTTAGTGTTATAACTTGCGCGCCAACTGGTGCAGGTAAAACTGTAATTGCTAAAGAAGCAATTCGCATGGCAATTGAGTCTGGCAAAAAAGTTTTTTATACCGCACCTCTTAAAGCTCTTATTAACCAAAAGTACTATGAATTCTCTGAAGCCTTCGGTGAGGAGAGAGTAGGAATTCTTACTGGAGATACTAACAAGAATCGCGATGCAAATATCATCGTTATGACAACTGAAATTTACCGCAATATGCTTTACGGTACTAGTTTCGGTTCTATTGATCCTTTCTTGCATGATCTTCAATACATTATTTTCGATGAGTTTCATTTTATTAACGATGCTAATCGTGGAACTGTTTGGGAAGAGAGTGTAATCTACACACCTAAATCAGTACAGATTATTGCACTATCTGCAACTATCAATAATCCAGAAGAACTCAAAGAATGGATCGAAACAATTCATGGCAAATGCAAGCTAGTAGAGACTTTCGACAGACCAGTTCCTTTAATTCATTACTACTTCAAAGATGAATTTTTATCACCATTGCTTACTACTAATGGCAAACTTAATCCTCAATTAAAAGAGCGTAATGATAATCGCTTCGGAAAGAACAAAGGAAAGTTTGGCAATAGATTTAGTAGCGGTGGCAATGCAGCTAAAGCAGAAATTAAAACTGTAATTGAAGAGCTGCATAAGCGCGATATGCTTCCTGCTATATATTTCGTGTTCAGCAGAAAAGGCTGTGACAGAGCAGTTGAAGATTGTAGAAGTTTAGATCTTCTGACTAAAGCTGATCACAAAGAACTTAATCAAGAAATAGACAAAGCAATGGCACACACTCCAATCATTGAAAAATTCAATCAACTTGAAATGTTGCGTAAAGGCTTTGCTGCTCACCATGCAGGTTTGCTCCCTCAAGTAAAAAGTTTAATTGAAGAACTTTTCACTAAAGGTCTAATCAAAGTAGTTTTCTCTACTGAAACTTTAGCTGCAGGTATTAATATGCCAGCTAGAGCAACGGTAATTAGCAGTATTTCTAAAGCTACAGATGATGGCTTTAGAACTTTGAAAACTTCCGAGTTCATGCAAATGTCTGGTAGAGCGGGACGTAGAGGTATGGATGAAGCTGGTTACGTAGTAACTATCAAATCTGGTAACTATGGTGCTGCAGAAGTGGCTTACCTAGCAAGTTCTAAGCCTGAAGATATAACTAGTCATTTCACAGCAAGCTATGAAATGGTTTTAAATTTATTACAAGGTCATGAATACGCTGAAATCAAAAACCTTATTGCAAAAAGCTTTGGACAATATTTAGTAAATAACAGACTTAAAGACGAAGAAGCAGAACTTAAAAAATTAGAAGATCAAATAATGGATTTACAACATCCATTATGTCCTGGAGAACTAGGTGATTTAAATCATTACACAGAATTGCAAGCTAAGCTAGACACCATCAGAAGAGAAAGGAAAGCTCTTGAAAAGCAGATGGAGTGCGTGGATGAGATCGAAGGCTCTATAGAAATCCTTACCATGGAAGCTAAGAACTATCCATGTAATGGTTGTCCAAATCAAAAACCTTGCTCTAAGCAAATGGACAAAATTAAAAGATATAAAAAACAAAGTAAAGAGCTTGAATATAAAATCGAAGATATTAAGAACATGTGCTGGGAAGAGTTTGAGAAGGTTGTAGACCTACTTAAAGCAGAAGGCTATGTTGATAGTAAATATAAGCCAACTGCCAAAGGAAAAACTTGCGCAGCACTGAGAGCTGATAACACTTATTTCCTTACAGAATTATTACTAAGTCCAATGTTTAATAACGTTAGAGCTACTGAATTTGCAGCTTTAATGTCTTGTTTTGTTATAGGCGAAGGTAGAGCAAGAGAAAAGAGCTATTCTAATTTAGCTAAAGTAGTTCAAGAGAAAGAAAGAGATTTCAAAAATGTAGCTCGTAACGTGATACAAACTCAAAGAAAATTTGGCTTAAACGCTGCAATTGAAATGAACTTAAATCTTTCAAATATTGTCTTAGACTGGGCTTCAGGACAAACTTGGGAAGAGATCAATCAAGGCATTATGCTTGATGAAGGTGATATCCTCAGAGGCATTAGAAGAACAGTTGATATTTCTAAACAGATTTCCAAAACACCTAATATTGATGTTAAAGTCCAAAACCTTGCTGCTGAAGCGGCTAAGTTGATGGAAAGAGATCTGGTTTTAGAGAATCTTTAAAAAATATCGTCATTGTTGCGAGCCCTTCGAAGAAGGCCGTGGCAATCCAGATTAACTAGAGATTTTAAGAACAATTCATAGACTCTCCTCCGAAAATGGCGTACAAATTCGGAGTTAACTCCGGAAATGTCGGGTATAATATTTATATGTTTAAAAGATTACTTGAGCTACCAAATAGCCACAGTTTTTTTCTCTTCGGTCCAAGGGGTACTGGCAAAAGTACCTTAATTATGGAAAAGTTTGCAAAACAGAGTATAACTTTTGACTTACTTGATCCTGAGTTAGAAGCAGAACTAATAAGAAGACCTAATAAATTTAAAGAAACTGTTTTAGCCTTAGATAAAAAAATCAAATATGTAATTATTGATGAAGTCCAAAAAATTCCAAAACTTTTGAATATAGTTCACCAGTTGATAGAAAGTACAAACAAAAATTTTATTCTAACAGGTTCAAGTGCACGCAGATTAAAATTGGGAAAAGCAAATCTACTTGCAGGTAGAGCCTTCACTTGTAATTTACATCCTCTTACATCTTTTGAACTTAATGAGAAATTCAATTTACAAGAAGCTTTGGAATGGGGATTATTGCCTAAAATATATAAATTAAAGACTAATAAATTTAAAACTCAATTTTTACAAAGTTATGCACATACTTATCTAAAAGAAGAAATATGGGCTGAACAGTTTATCAAAGATCTTGATGCCTTTAGACATTTTCTTGAAGTTGCAGCACAAATGAATGGAAAAATTATAAATTTTTCTAAACTTTCAAGAGATGTAGGTGTTGATGATAAAACTATTAAACAATATTTCTCTATTTTGGAAGATACAATGCTGGGATTTTTTCTTCATGGCTTTCAACATTCTTTTCGCAAAAGACTTAGCTCTAAACCTAAATTTTATTTCTTTGATACAGGCATCAAACGTGCTCTAGATTTAAGTTTGGACTTGAAACTAAAAGAAAGTACTAATGCTTATGGAGATGCTTTTGAGCATTTTGTAATTTTAGAAATAATCAAACTATCTAGTTATTTTCATCCTAATTATCGCTTTAGCTATCTAAAAACTAAAGATGATGCAGAAGTAGATTTAATAGTAGATAGACCCAGAGAAAAGAAATTATTTATTGAAATAAAAAGTAGTAAAAGCGTTAGTGAAGATTCTTTGCATAATTTATCAGAACTTTCTAAAGCTTTTGAGAACTGTGAAGCTCTATGTTTTTCACAAGATACGCAAACAAGGTTAGTAAAAGGCATTAAGATCATGCCTTGGCAAGAAGGTTTGAAGAAGTTTTTTAGCAAATAGAATATTTTAGTATAATTAAAAAATATGCAGTTAAGTTTGTGGACAGCATGGGTAATTCCTATTCTTGAAAGAATTCAAGAATTACGAGAACAGCCAATAAAGCAGAGAACTTTTAACCAAATTCGATTAGGAACTATAACTGATAAAGCAACTAAAACTGATCTAAAAAATGCAATAGCAAAACTTCCACAAACAATACAAGCAAGTAGTGTTTTTGAAAAAGATTTTAATTTAGTAGAGTTTGCACGTGAAAGCAAAGAAGATTATGGATATAGATTTTTAAGAAAAAATAAGCCTTCTTTATGCGATCATTTTTTTCAAGAAAATATTTTTCTTGGACAACTAATATTAGAACCTGATAAATTTGATGAAAATACATTAAAAACTGCTTTAACTTCTCTAACGAATAAATATCTTGCAATATCTTATGACTTGAAAACCTTAAAAGTAATTGAAATGATATTTTTACTTTTAGAAGAAGAAATAGACAAAAGAAAAGATTCCACTACTGCAGCCATAAAAGCTACAAGCAGAAATAAGCTTGAAAACTTTCATAATAGCTAAAACTCTCTAAGCAAAAATCTCTTGCTTTTTACTAGCAAACAAAATCGACAACACCGAAAGATCATTAGGACTCACACCACCAACACGGCTTGCCTGCCCGAGTGTACGTGGCTGGACTTTGGTTAACTTATCGCGAGCTTCTAAACTAATTTGCTGGCAATTAGAAAAATTAAAGCCCTCGGGTACTTTTACATTTTCAAACTTTCTCATATCTTCAATTAAAGACATTTGGCGATTGATATAGCCTTCATATTTTATTTCAGTAGCTACTTCATAGGCGTAGTTAAAACTTTCACAATAAATATTTTTTTCTTGCAACTTTCCAGTTTCATATTCATCAAGTTTGACAAAATCATATAAGTCAGAATTCTCGTAATCAAAATCATTATGCTTAACCAAATCAGCTAAGGTAATTTTCTCTCCAGGTCTATAATTTATATCTGGCAAAGCCTCTTTAACATTGACTTTCACCTTGGTCATAAATTTTATTTCTTGTTTGATACGCTCTTGTTTCGCCACGAAATATTTAAATCTATAATCATCTACTAAACCAAGCTCTCTGCCGATTGGAGTAAGTCTTTGGTCAGCATTGTCTTGGCGCAAAAGCAAACGATACTCAGAGCGTGAAGTTAACATGCGATAAGGATCACTAATTTCTTTGGTAACCAAATCATCAATAAGAGTTCCTATATAACTAATAGATCTATCTAGAATTAAACAGTCATTTTCAGCGACATAATTTGCAAGTCTCAGATTAAGTACTTCTGTGCTCGGCTTAATTCTGGCAGCCATAATCGCAGCATTAATTCCAGCTACTATACCTTGTGCTGCAGCTTCCTCATAACCACTGGTTCCTAGTACTTGCCCTGCAACAAAAAGTCCTTGGATGGTTTTGGATTCTAAGTTATGTCTAAATTGAATTCCAGGGAAATAATCATACTCAACTGCATAAGCAGGACGAGTGATTACAGCATTTTCTAAACCAGGCAAGGTTTGAATCATTTGCCATTGCACTTCTACCGGCAAGCTAGTACTACAGCCTTGTAAATAAATTTCATTAGAACTTAAACTCTCTGGCTCTAAGAAAAAATGATGTGAAGGATTATGCGCGAACCTAACTACCTTATCTTCTATCGATGGACAATATCTTGGACCACTTGCTTGCACGAGACCTGAGTACATTGGAGATTTATCCAAATTATCAAGAATAATCTTATGAGTCTCACTATTAGTGCGGGTTATATGGCAAGGATACTGCGGGCGCACAGGACGATTCGGAAGAAAAGAAAAACTACTTGGCTTAGCATCACCAGGTGCAATTTCTAAAACACTAAAATCTATTGATCGGCGATCAAGACGCGCAGGAGTTCCAGTCTTAAGTCTACCTGTACGTAAACCCAAATCTCTAAGTTTAGGACTTAAACCTAATGAAGGTTTCTCGCCAGCTCTACCAGCTGATTCAAATTTATCACCGCTAAAAATTCTACCCTCTAAGAAAGTGCCCGCAGTAAGCACTACTGCAGCAGCGTAGATTTTTTCTTCGAGCTGGGTCTCCACACCAATAGCTCGCACTTGGAAATCATTAGTTAGAGAATCAGTAACGCCATCTAAAACAGCTTCTGAGAAAATTAGCGACTTAGCGCTAGCTTGATAAATAGTTAGATTAGGCAAATTTTCAAGGTACTGTCTTACCCAAGCCGAATATTCTTTTTTGTCAGATTGAGCTCTTAGTGCGCGCACCGCTGGACCTTTGGAAGAATTCAGAGTCTTCATCTGCAGGTAAGTAGCATCAGCAGCTAAGCCCATCAAACCACCAAGCGCATCGATCTCTTTAACCAAGTGCGACTTGGCAGGACCACCGATAGCCGGATTACAAGGCATTGTTGCAATCTGATCAATGCTATTAGTTAGTAATAAAGTTTTGAGTCCTAAACAAGCAGCAGCATGAGCAGCTTCAGAACCTGAATGCCCGCCACCGACTACAATAATGTCGAACTTACGCTCCATAAATTTTCTAAGAATTGCGCGACTTATTTATATTAACATTTTGCGTTATAAATTAAAGATTATTAATAAACGGAATTATCTCGACCGTGTAAAATATGCCTGAATTCCAGCCTGAAAGGAAATTCATAAAAGTACAGGGAAAGTCCTAGTCGT
>CAZFCF010000002.1:0-328393 GCA_964517685.1 uncultured Gammaproteobacteria bacterium
TGCTTAATCAGAAGAGTTTTACTTCTTAAATTACACAACTTTGGTGTACATCCAGCGCATGCAAGTATACAATTCTTTTACGAAGTAAAATTTAAAAATGGAGCGGAAGACGGGATTCGAACCCGCGACAGCCTGCTTGGAAGGCAGGTACTCTACCAATTGAGCTACTTCCGCATGTTTCTAATTTGAAAGGCCTCAGGTTCAGAGCTACTTAAAAATAGAACTTCTTTATTCTACTAAATTTTCAGCTCTATAGTTCTAAAATAAATCTTGATGGTACAAAAGTTAATCCAAGAAGCTGTTTCAGCTTTAAAAGCTGGCGATTTCAATAAAACAAAATCTTTACTAAAAGATATTCTTCAAAAAGATTCTCGTAATTTAACAGCTCTACATATCTCTGGAATTGTTTTAAATGAGACTGGTGAACATAGTACTGCAATTGAAGCCTTAGAAAAACATCTGAAATTTGATCGGACTAATCCTGGAGTTTATATTCTACTTGCAGAGATTTTAGTAAAAGAAAAATCCTACGATAAATTAATTGCTTTGATAGAGCCTGTTCTTTCAAGATTTCCAGCCGAAGCTAGTTTGCTTAATTCACTTGCAGTAGCTTACACGAGTCAGAAAAAAAACAAGGAAGCCGAAGCATTATTACTACAGTCGCTTAACCTAAATCCCAATCAAGCAGATGTTTTCAACTTACTAGGTTTGAATTGTTCTGAGATGAAACTTAATCACAAAGCAATTCAAATTTACAAAATGGGTTTAGAAATAAATCCTGAGCATGGAACTTTGCATACCAATATTGCTTTGGCTTATTTACAAATTGGCTATAGCAGAGAAGCTATTAAATCTCTAGAACTAGCCTTAACAAAAAATCCTATCGAAGAGCATGCCGCAATTCATCATGGTTTGATTTTTGCTAAACAACATGATCTACATGTAAAGAACGAAGAATTTTTGGAACATGCCAAAATCGCTTACGATCTAGCTTTCAAACATATTCCAAAGAATCATCCTGAAAGAAATCCACGACTCGATGAACCTGGATACAAAATTCGTCTCGGATATGTCTCTGGAGATTTTCACCAACATCCAGTTGGAGATTTTATGGTCAGCGTGATTCAAAATCACAATAAAGATGCCTTTGAGATTTTTTGCTATGACAATAAAGGTACGCGTGATCATGTAAATGAACTGACGCGTGAAAGTGCTTTTGCATTTAGAGATATAGCGAAACTCTCTGATGATGAGGTTGTTAAACTAATACAAAATGATCAAATAGATATACTTGTAGATCTCTCTGGTATTACTGACTTCAATCGCTTAAGGGTTTTTGCAGCTAAACCTTGTTATAGACAAATCATGTGGATTGGATATTTCGGTACTTTAGCAATGCCGGAAATGGATTACTTAGTTGGTGATCATAACGTCTTTGAACCAGGCGATGAAAATTTCTACTTAGAGAAAACTTATAAACTTCGTTATTCTTACTTGCCAGGTGATCCTTACGGTATAGATCAAGAGATCAGAGATGTTCCATGCAAACGCAATGGCTATGTAACTTTCGGAGCGTTTAATAAAATGCTGAAAATCACTCCAGATGTAATGAGTGTATGGGCACGAATTTTGCAAGGTGTGCCAAATGCAAAATTGTTTTTTAAAAATACTTGTTTAGGTGATCCTCAAACAAGGGAAATGATTATTGATTTCTTTGTTAATCAAGGTATCGCGGCAGAAAGAATCATTCTCGAATCTTTTTCGCCACGCCAAGAATTTTTGGATAAATATAATGAAGTAGATATTTCTCTGGATTCATTTCCTTATGGCGGTGGTGTGACTACAGTGGAGTCTTTGCATATGGGTGTGCCCGTAATTACTTGGCATGGTGATAGATGGATGTGTAGGGCTAGTTCTAGTTATCTAAGAGTATTGGGGCATGAAGAACTCATTGCACGAGACTTTGATGAGTATGTGGAAAAAGCAATTGCACTTAGTAAAGACTTAGAGCGCTTGGAGGCTTATAGAAAAAATTTGCGCCCTGCTATTAAGAACTCCGAAATTAATGCAGCGAATTTTGTGAAGCACTTTGAGAATGGGATTAGAGAGATGCTTCAGTGATATAATATCTTAATCATGAATTCATTAAGTATTTTTTCAAGCAATCGTGCAGAAACTAAAAAACCTGTTCAAACTCAATCTAGTTGGGCTTTTAGACAAAAGCAGAGGGAAGCAATGGAAGATTGGACATGCAAAGCAAATCTCGCTTTGCATGGCACTGTTACTAATTTCCCAAAAGAATATAGATTAGATGACGCCGTTGGTGACCGGCTTCTAGCTGAAAAGAGAAGCTTAAACATTAAAGCTACACAAGAAAATGTGCACAAAATACCTGCAACCGTAGATGATGTGATTAACGCTAGCGATATAATTCGCAATAGATTAGAAGAACTTTCAACCAGAATAGAGAAGCTTGAGCAAACTAACAAAGCTAATGCACAAGCTGCTTAGTTAAAATTATTTTTGAAAATAGCGAGGTGATGGAGTGCCTCTTAGCTTCAGTGATATAATATCTTAATCACATGTCAACTGCTGCAATAAAGTCTCCTTCCAGAGATTCTCTTACTTGGAGATCGATTACTCGTATACCTGAGGTTTTACATGGAGTAACTAGGTTTGAATTAGCTACAAAATATAATGATGCTCCAGCCCTAAAATATGCTGCTCTTCCTATTGATGAACAATTAAAGCAATTACAGGTTCGTATTAATTCACATCCCGAGGTGTTTGCGCCCGAGGAAACACAAGTAATAAAAGCACTTGCAGTTGATTCAGTAAGTCATAGCTCGTCCCTTGGTACTCCATGTATAACAGCAAGTCCAAAATTAGCAAATTTATTAATTAGCAATGCACAAAAACATGCCGAGCTAGTAGCTAAGTGGATAGAAGATTTAGGATCAGAATTCTCTTTGAAGATTTACAACCACGCACTTGGAGCAATTCGAGCTTTAAATTCTATAGGAAACTATATACAGAAAGAGATGAAAGCTAAAGGAGCCAAACAGTTAAAAGAGATTTTTCAGTTAATTCAAAAACTAAAGGCTACTTTGGAATCAATCCAAGAAAATAGATCTCAATATGCTTGGAGAATACCAGACGATTTTCACATCCCTAATCACAATTTTGAGTTGGATGCAGATAGTGTTAGTTGGGATTCTAAATATAGGACATTTCAGCATGCAGTCTTTAAGAAACCAGAGTTTCAATGCAGGACTGATGAGCTTACGGGACTAGCTTATAATGTCAGCGCACTCTTTACTCAGTTGGATAATATCGCAGCAATTATTACTAAGACTGATAAAAGAGATTTTCTTGAAAGACGAGAAGTGAGAATTGCAGATATGCTCGATGCCGTTCTTCCCTTGGCTGCCGATCTGCATGCTAGGCGCGATACTCTTGAAAAAAAAGTATTAGCTGGGAGTATGGCTGATACAAAATTTAAGGTGCAGTCCCAATTATAAGTTGTGAAAAATACGGTATTTTTCACAACTTATAATTGGGACATACCGTATAATAATTCAGTTTCCTGGCTAAAAAACACAAAAATATGTTTTTTCCCTGGTTAAAAAACACAAATATGTGGGAAAATGCTAGATATGCAGCGTTTTGTATTTCAAAAGCTAATTACCTGGAAAGACTTACAAGATCGTAAACCTCTAATACTTAATGGGGCTAGGCAAGTAGGCAAAACTTACCTCATCAAAGAATTTGGCGAAAAATTTTATAGAAAATTACATTACCTAAATTTTGAAGACAATGAATTATTGCATAAAGTTTTTACAAGTAATTTAAAACCACAAAAAATTATAGAAACTCTTATTATAGATTTTGATCTAGATATCGATGTCAAAGCAGACTTAATTTTTTTCGATGAGATACAAGCTTGCCCAAAAGCTTTAACTAGCTTGAAATATTTTTATGAAAATTTACCTGAAGCAAATATCATCAGTGCGGGATCATTACTAGGTATCAAACTTGGTGAAAGCAGTTTTCCTGTAGGTAAAGTAGATCTACTAGAACTTTATCCAATGAATTTTGCTGAATTCCTTTTAGCTTTTGATAAAAAAGTTTATTACGAATCAATTAATCAACTCCAATCACTAGAAGATATTTCAGAAATAACACATCGACGACTTTGGGAATTACTACGCATATATTTTATAACTGGCGGTCTACCAGAAGTAGTAAAAACTTTTATTAAACAACAAGATGATCTAGCCACAGCATTAAAATCAGTAAGAGCAAAACAAAATATTTTATGCCAAGCCTATAACTCAGATATAGCCAAGCATTCAGGCAAAGTGAATTCTATGCATATTGAAGGCTTATTAAGAAATGCTGCTTTACAGTTAGGGCGAGATGAGGATTCTGGTGCAGAAAAATTTAAATTTAAAGATGCTATTCCTGGAATAACTGAATATAGTAGATTAGAAGATGCTCTTAACTGGCTAATTAAGACTGGTCTAATTATAAAAGTTCCTATCCTAAAACAAATTGCCATACCTCTTAAAGCTTATGCTGAAGAAAACAAATTCAAATTATTTATCTTCGATGTTGGTATTTTAGGAAGCTTAGCAGATATCAAAGTCCCTTCAATATTGAATTACGATTATGGAACTTATAAAGGTTTTTTTGCAGAAAATTTTGTTGCCCAGGAATTAATGACAGCTGATTCTCGTAG
The DNA here is from genome assembly GCA_964517685.1 of uncultured Gammaproteobacteria bacterium. Taxonomy (GTDB): domain Bacteria; phylum Cyanobacteriota; class Vampirovibrionia; order LMEP-6097; family LMEP-6097; genus CAYQSL01. The sequence goes on from CAZFCF010000002.1 coordinate 4,742, forward strand.
TGATCGTTTATTTTGCTGGCAAGGCAAAAGTTCAGAGATAGAATTTGTTCGAGATCATGAAGGTGAGATAGTACCTTTGGAAGTTAAATCTGGCACAAATACTAAATCAAAGAGCTTAAGTGTATTTATTGAAAAATATAAACCTCAACTCTCTGTAAAAATTTCTGCAAAAAAATTTCACTTCGATAAAACTAATCAAAGGCTTTCTCTACCTTTATATGCGGCAGGGTTTTTGAATAATATATTGGATGAAATTCTATAGCTTATCTTGAAAAGTGAATTGTAAAGACGCGGCCCCGATTACAATCCAGGCTTAGTCATATCCTCAGCTCGTACCCACTCAGTAAACTGCTGATCAGTTACATAACCAAGTTGAATTGCAGATTCACGTAGTGTCAAACCTTTCTTGTGAGCGGTTTTGGCAATCTCAGCAGCCTTATCATAACCAATATGAGTATTAAGAGCTGTTACTAACATCAAAGAATTTTCCAAGTTCTTTTGGCAATTCTCTACGTTAGCTTCGATACCAATTACACAGTTGTCAGTGAATGATTCACAAGCATCAGCAAGTAATCTTGCTGACTGCAAGAAGTTATGAATAATTACTGGCTTAAATACATTCAATTCGAAGTGACCATTAGAACCACCTATATTTATAGTCACATCATTACCCATCACTTGAGCGCAGACCATAGTCATAGCCTCCGATTGAGTAGGATTGACTTTACCAGGCATGATTGAAGAACCTGGTTCATTCTCGGGAAGATTGAGTTCACCAATACCACAGCGTGGACCTGATCCAAGTAAACGAATATCATTTGCGATTTTCATTAACGACACTGCAAGAGTTTTGAGCGCACCGTGTGCCATTACTAAAGCATCATGAGTAGCAAGAGCTTCGAATTTATTTGGCGCTGATCTAAATTTAAAACCAGTGATATCAGAAACTTTAGCAGCTACTCTTTCTGCAAACTCAGGATGAGTATTAAGTCCTGTGCCCACAGCAGTACCACCAATGGCAAGCTCCATCAGATCAAGTAAAACTTTATCCAATCTCTCAATGCCTTTAACCAATTGATGTGTATAACCAGAAAATTCTTGACCTAAAGTAAGTGGAGTAGCATCCATCAAATGCGTTCTGCCAATTTTTACTATAGTTTCAAAAGCCACAGACTTAGCATTCAGAGCATCTTTTAGACGAGAGACTGCCGGAATTAATTTAGTTAGCATATAAGTTGAAGCTGCTATATGCATTGCTGTAGGAAAAGTATCATTAGATGATTGAGATTTATTTACATCATCATTTGGATGAATTGGTTTTTTGGAACCCATCTCACCACCCGCAATTTCAATAGCACGATTAGAAATCACTTCATTGATATTCATATTAGATTGAGTGCCTGAGCCAGTTTGATAAATCACCAGCGGGAAATGTTCATCCAATTTACCATCTATAACTTCGTTAGCTGCTTGAGAAATAAGATTGGCTTTTTCTTGTGGTAATAAACCAAGATCAGCATTAACTAGCGCGCAAGCTTCTTTAAGCACGGCAAAAGCTTTAATTAATTCTGTTGGCATTTTGTCCTTGCCAATTTTAAAATTCATTAACGATCTAGCGGTCTGTGCGCCATAATATTTATCACTTGGGACTTGGATTTCTCCCATGCTGTCTTTTTCTATACGAAACTCTGTTGTTGTTTGCATTATGTACTTTTATTTTAGATCCTTGTAAGAGATTAATCAAATAGACCTCTTTCGGAACCGTAGGTTTCGTAAAAAGAGGTCCTAAAAAAGATCTAAATTGCTCCTATAATGAAGGAGACAATTAATATGTATGTTTTTATCCTGCTAATTCTTCTAAATTGCTTTATTTATCCGGTAAAAGCCGTTACCAATAGAAATTTTGATTTTAATTTAGGTTTCCCTTTCGGCGAGAATGCTGTTCTACAAAGAGAGGAGGATATAAAAATCTTTGGAACAGCCAAACCTGATTCACTGATTGAACTTAATTTAGCTAAGCAAAAATCAGCAACTCAAACAAATAAAGAGGGCGAGTGGTTAATCCTGCTCAAACCTATGAAAGCAGGCGGTCCATATAAACTCAAAGTTACTGATCAGCAAAAAACTATAGAAATTAAAAATATATATGTTGGCGATGTTTGGCTTTCTGCTGGTCAATCAAATATGGTGTGGTTTGTTGACTCTGCAACAAATGCAGAAAAAAATATCGCTGAAGCAAATAAATATACAAATAAAATATTTTTCCTTGATCCCAACCTAAGAACAAAAGAAGAACCTGCTTCTCCTTTTGTATCATCAAATATAGCTTGGCTTAATACCACTAGCCAAGCCGTGAAAACCTTTCCAGCAGTGCCTTACGCTTTTTCTAGAGAAATTTACAAAGATCAAAAAGTTCCAATCGGTATTATTCAAACTGCTGTCAGCAATACCAAAATTCAAGCTCATATGAGCAAAGAAAGTTTAGTCGATTATAAGGATCTGGAGAAATTTAAAGCCGAAGCATTGGAAGATAGGATAGTTTGGTTTCAAAGTATTTTTTTGTTAGAACTGCCGCGCGAAGAAATGGGGAAATATTTTTTTGCTTGTATGGGTGATCCTAAACATCAAAACGACATTACTGTCTTTATCAATGACAGAAAGGTTCTTAATGATTTTTTTGCAGCTAATTGTAATAAGCTTGAAACTGCATTTTTAGATGAAGCCAATAAAATACAAATTCGTGTATATCCTAATAAACTTAAAGATACTAGCTTAGATGAGATTGCTACTGGGCTTAAAGAGAGCAAAATTATACTCAACGGCGAAAGACTAATATTAGATAATTGGCAAACTGCCTCAGAAATTGGTGCTAATAACCCTGGTTTAAATTTCAATACCAAAATTAATCCTGTGACTTTATATCCGATTAAAGGAGTTTTGTGGTATCAAGGTGAATCTAATATTAATGACTATGATTCTTACAAAGAACTATTTAGCAGATTGGTAAAAGATTGGCGAGACAAATGGCAAATTAACCTACCATTCATTACAGTACAATTACATAATTTTAAAACTGAGCCTCAGCAAAATCTTCAAAAATTTAGAAAGGTGCAAAAAGAGCTTAGTATGAACATTCCAAAAATTTATATGATTGATGTTTTTGACCTCAGTGATCCTGATCTAAATGTGCATCCTAGGAACAAAGACGAAGTCGGTCATAGATTGGCTGAAATGGCTAAGAAGAAAATTTACAATTAACTTTTTTGAAGTTACAATTAAGGGTAATATGGTAACTTCAATTGGTAGACCTACAGCAACTACAGCTGAGTTAAAACCAGAAAGATCTAAAGTTACAGATCATAGTAACGAGAATAATCGCTTATTTGTTTTAACAGAAGATTTTGACGATGTTACTCAGGTTAGAGATCATCTTACTGGCAGAAGTATCAGCAGCCCAGAAGATAAAGTTGTTCAAATTAGCAACGAAAACGAAGAAGACTATAAGGAGATCTCTAAATCACTAACAGATCCTGGATCTAATAATATTGGTTTTATAGTAAGAAATGGTTCAAAAAATATTGTTGATAAATTAACAAAATTATTTAAATATATTTATGAAAAACGCGGTACCAGCAATAATCCCAAAATATATATAGCTGCTGATGGTAGTTTTAATAATTTAACCAGCGTTGCCAGTTCATTAGAACAAAATTCTTTTGCAATTCAAAATTTTAATCCTCACTTATTAGATTTCTTAGTGGAATTTTTTCATAAACAACTTAAAGATTGGAAAGATTTCAGAGAATGGATAACAGAGAAAGAGGCACAAACAACAACACCATCTAAAGGTTTCAGAACTACAAAAGTAAAATCAAAGAGTGAAACAAATACGGGTGGCGGCTTTGACATAAGTCCAATAAAAACCATTATTCATCAACCTGAGAAGCCTAAGACAGGGAGAATAGTACATGATGCTAATCTCAAACCGCAAATAGAAAAGTTTTTACCTTTTGTAAATAAAATTTTTGATTTGAGCTTACATTAATTTAGAATTAGTTCTTTAAAAGTATCGAGAGATCTATTTACAAAGAATTCATGCCTAAGTGCCTTATTTTTTTTGAGAGATTTGTCAAGAGCTTCTGGATCATCATTGAGCAAGCCCCAATTAGAATTGATAGGTTGAAAGTGTTTAGCTTCAGCATGAGAAATGTAGTGCACTAAAGCTCGCATCATAGTGTGTTTAGGTAATTCAAAAGCTATGTTGAGTATTTTGCCAATTATAGATCTAGCAGCAACTATGCCAGTAGCAGCACTTTCTGTATAACCCTCTACACCTGTGATTTGACCGGCAAAGTATATTCGCGATAGATCTTCTGTATTTCGTAGAGCTTCCTGCTTCGCTAAAGCTCCGCAGGACAAGTCGCCCTCCTTACAATGATGTTTGAGATTTAAGTTCTCATTTAAGAACTCCGGACTATTAATAAAAATATTTTGGTGCATTACTCCATAGCGAACTATTTCTAAATTCTCAAGCCCAGGTATCATCGAGAATACACGTTTTTGTTCACCCCATTTTAGGTTAGTTTGAAAACCAACAATATTGTAAAGTGATCCAATAACATTGTCTTGCCTCAATTGCACTACAGCTACTGCCCTGCGCTCAGGATCACGAGGATCTCTTAAACCAACGGGTTTCAGTGGACCAAAAGTCAGAGTTTTTTGCCCACGCTCTGCTATCGCTTCAATCGGCATACAACCCTCGAAGTATTTTATAGATTCTTTCTCGAAATCCTTTAGCGGAGCACGTTCTGCGCTCATCAATGCTTGATAGAAATTATCAAAATCTTCTTGATTGTAAAACGGGCAATTGATGTAATCATCTGTTTCACCTTTACCATAGCGAGAAGCTTTAAAAGCTATATCCATGTTAATTGATTCAGAGGCAACTATTGGTGAAGCTGCATCAAAAAAATATAGAAAGTTTTTTTTGTTCTCTGTACCTGAAACTTTACTTAAAAGCTCTTGAATTCTAGTTGCCAAGCCTGGTGAAGTTAAAGGACCAGAAGCAAGAATAATATACTCGCTCTTTTGTAAATGATCTAATATATCTTCAGCAAATTCATCTCTAATAATTTCTACATGAGGATTGTTTGTAAGCGCATCAGTTATTTCTTTAGCAAATAAATCTCTATCTACTGCCAAAGCTTGTCCTGCAGGGACTTTTGCCTTAATAGCAGAGTTGATAATTAAACTATCAAACTTTTGCATTTCATTAATCAGAAGTCCTCTAGCTGTAGTAAGAAATTCTGAGCCAAGAGAATTGGAACAAACCAATTCAGCCAAATTATCAGTATGATGTGCTGGCGTTTTCACCTTAGGACGCATTTCATAAAGCTTGACTTTATAAGGTAAGTGATATTTTTCAATAGCTTGCGCTAACTGCCAGCTTGCTTCAGTGCCAGCCAGCCCAGCGCCAATTACGGTTATTGTTTTTAAAGAATGATCTTGCACAGCCAATATATCTTAACAATAGAAGGATAACCCTATTTGATAACTTTTATATAGGAAAAAGTTGCTAACTTGGTAACTTTTTGGTACATATAAGTATATGAGAAGGTATTTTATTGATAAGCTCGAAGCTTGGCGAAACAAACCTGATCGCAAACCTTTGATTCTTAAAGGGGCCCGACAAGTTGGCAAAACTTATATACTTCAAGAATTTGGTCGTAAAAGTTTCCCTAATTATCACTATTTTAATTTTGAACTTGAGGAGAATAAGAACCTCAGTAAAATTTTTGATGAAAGTTTGGATCCAAAATTTATCATCTCTCAACTAAGTTTTAAAATCCAAAAGAAAATTGATATCAAAAATGATTTAGTAATTTTTGACGAAGTGCAATTTATTCCTAAAGCTCTTAGCAGTCTCAAGTATTTTTGTGAAATGATGCCTGAGCTCCGCTTAGTTTCTGCCGGATCTTTATTAGGAATCCATCTCAATGAATCTTCTTTCCCTGTTGGTAAAGTTGAATTTTTAAACTTATTTCCTATGAGCTTTGAAGAATTTCTTTTAGGTATAGGCGATCAGCAAGCATGGGAAGAAATACAAAATTTTGATTTCAAAAAACCCCTGCCTAACTTAATACATCAACATTTATGGAAACGCTTTAAAAGCTATCTTGTTGTAGGTGGCTTACCAGAGACAGTGAAAATTTACAGCAAAATCAATAGTGATGATGATTTTAGCGTATTAGATAAAGTTAGAGAGAACCAAAATAATTTAATTAGTAGTTATACCGCAGATATTGCTAAACATTCAGGCAAAATTAACGCCATGCATATAGAAAGAATTTGGCGTAATATACCATTACAACTTTCTCAAACTCAAGATGGCTCAGCCTCTAGATTTATTTTTAAAGATGTAATTTCTGGTATCAAATCTTATACAAAAATGGTTGGAGCAATAGACTGGTTAATAAGTGCAGGATTAATTATAAAAGTCCCTATAGTCAATCATTCTAAGCAACCATTACTAGCATTTAGCAAAGAAAATATTTTTAAGCTATTAATGTTTGATATTGGTTTACTTGGAGCTCTTGCCAGAATTCAAATGCCAATTTTATTGAATTATGATTTTGGAACTTATCAAGGATTTTATGTAGAAAATTTTATTGCTCAGACCCTTAGAGCATTAGATGACGGAGTTGATAATTTCTATTCTTGGCAAGAAGGACAGGCTGAGATTGAGTTTCTACGCGAATATGGCACTGAAATTATTCCTTTCGAAGTTAAGTCAGGCTGGGTAACTAAATCTAAGAGTCTTACTAGTTATATTAATAAATATCATCCTCAAACTAAAGTGATTTTAAGTGCTAAAAATTTTTCTTTCGATAGTTCACAAAACTTATTCAGAGTTCCATTATATTTAGTTGAAAGCTTGAATAGATTTCTGCATCATCCTGAGCCATAGCCACCACCTCCAGGTGTATATATTCTAAATCTATCACCTGGTTTAACTCCTAGTTCTGCTTTAGGAGATAAAAGTTTTTCTTCACCTTCTTTATTAATGAATTGATTAAGACCTTTAGTACCAGCTTCACCACCTGCCATACCGTATGGCTCATAAACACGACGTTCTGTAAGTATAGAAAGATTTAGATCTTCCAAAAATTCAAATTCTCTAATTAAACCATCGCCACCTTTATGCTTGCCTGCTCCACCAGAATTTTTGCGTAAACTAAATTCCCTAAGAATAATCGGATAACGAGTTTCAAGAATTTCAGGATCAGTAATGCGTGTATTAGTCATATGTGTGTGAACTCCCGAAGCACCATGCCAAGTTGGACCTGCACCTGCACCACCGCCTACGGTTTCATAGTAACCAAATTTATCATTACCAAAAATTACATTATTCATACAACCTTGCGAAGCAGCACAAGCACCAAAAGCTTTGAAGATTACATCCACTATACGCTGAGAAGTTTGCACATTACCACCAACAACAGCTGCATTTTCAGAAGGATTTAAAATACAATTCTCTGGAATGATGATCTGGATTGGCTTTAAGCAGCCTTGATTTAATGGGATCTCTTTATTTATTAACGCGCGCATTGCATATAAAATTGCGGAGCTAGTAACTGCAATTGGTGTATTGAGATTTGATTTGAGTTCAGATGCAGTTCCAGTAAAATCAAAAATTGCTGAACCATCATTAGGATTTAAAGTGATTTGTAATTTGATTTCAGAACCGTCATCTAGGAAGTCGTTTGCAGTAAGAATACAGGTGCCGTCATTGCGAGGAGTGAAACGACGAAGCAATCCAGATTCATTTAGGCTCTCTGGCAAGATGGATTGCTTCGCTTCGCTCGCAATGACAGCTTTCAATAAATCCCGTACAGCTTCCTCTGCATTAGCCTGAATATGCTGCATGTAGCTAAGTACTACCTCCAAAGAATAACTATTTATAAGATCACGAATTAATTCTATACCTTTATTATTAGAAGCTACTTGCGCTCTTAAATCAGAAACATTGTCTTCGATAGATCTTGCAGTACTAAAAAGTTCTCGCAATTTAGTTTCTTGGAATTCCCCATTTTCAACTAGTTTGAAATGTTTAATGGCAATGCCTTCTTGATCTAAGCTAGTAGAAAAGGCGGGCATAGAACCAGGACTAATACCGCCTACATCTGCATGGTGACCACGATTTGCTACAAAAAATATTAGCTCGCTCTGGGGGATTGCTTCGTCGCTTTCAGCTCCTCGCAATGACGGTTTTGTTATAAATACTGGTGTTACAACTGTAAGATCTGGTAAATGTGAGCCACCCATTTGTGGATGGTTAGTTAGAATGCTATTGCCAGGTTTAATTGCAGATGGAACTTTGTTAATAATTTGCCTTACGCAATGACCCATCGATCCCAGATGAACAGGCTGATGTGGAGCGTTCGCAACTAAATTCCCATCTTTATCAAAAAGTGCACAAGAAAAATCTCTTCTTTCTTTTATATTAGTTGAGATTGCAGTCTTTTCTAAAGTCTTACCCATTTGCTCTGCAATAGACATAAAGCGACTACTGAAAATAGATAAATTAATTGGATCAAAATTACTAGATACTATAGTTTTCTCCACATCAGTTAAAGTAATTTCAATATCACCCAGTTCAGTAATAAATGCTTCTGAAAATGGTTCTACAAGCACTGTTGCGGTATCTTGCATTATTATCGCAGGACCAGAAATCTTATCACCAAAACCTAAATCATTTAATAAGTAAACTGGTGTCTCTAACCAAGAACCAAAATATGTTTTAGTAATTATTTTTGGTTGCGGTTCCCTAATACTTTTTGAGATTTTAGATCTTTCCAAACTTGATGATTTAAGAATTGCTCTAATACGAATATCGTCTACTAAAATTTCTCTGTCATTTAACTTAAAGCCAAATTCACGTAAATATTTTTCTTCGAAAAGCTCTTGGTAGCTAGATTCTACTGACTCCTTAATCATAAAGCTAGTATTAGTACCTATATATCTTAGGTTGAGAAACTTTTCGATAATATAGTTATATTTTTTATCAAGACTTGAAATTAAATCTATAAATTTGGTTTCAATATTTTTCAAACTATCAGAATTTAAAATAGCCGAATAAGCAATTTGTTTTTCTTGGGTTCGGTCAGCAAGACCTATACCATATGCTGATAGAATTCCAGAATACTTATGAACCAAGATTTTACTTATACCTAAATCACGTGCAAGAGCGCATGCATGCTGAGCTCCAGCTCCACCAAAACACACGAGTATATGATCTTTCAGAGCGTAACCTTTCATTACTGAAATTTCCCTGATTGGTCTTGCCATGACTTCATTGGCAACTTTAACAAACCCTAAGGCAATATCTTCTATAGACATCGCAGCTAAATTGGTTTGTAGTTTTTTAAATTCTGCAATCGCTAAATCTTTATCAATAGCTTCATTTGCATTAGAACCAAAAACTTTAGGAAAAAATTCTGGAATTAATCTACCTAAAACCAAATTGGCATCAGTAATTGAAAGGTAACCTTTTTTCTTATAACAAACAGGACCTGGATGCGCGCCAGAACTTTCTGGACCTACCTTAAAAATTCCATTTTCGTAATATAACCTTGAACCACCACCTGCAGCCACAGTATTGATTTCTAGTTGAGGACTTTGGATTCTTAGCCCAGCAAGCTCAGTGAAGAAGCTTAGTTCGTAGTCACCGGCGAATCTAGAAACATCAGTGGAGGTGCCGCCCATATCGAAGCCTATTAGAGAATGGATTGCTTCGTCACCTTCGGTTCCTCGCAATGACGAGTAACCAACTACTCCTCCAGCTGGTCCCGACAAAATAGAATTCGCTCCTCTAAAATCATCAGCCAAACACAAACCAGCATCTGACTTCATAAACAATAATTCTGTATTTTTTAGTCCATCACTAAAACCAGATTTAAAACTCTTTATATAATTATGAATCAAAGGTGTTAAATAAGCATCAATTAAAGTAGTATCGCCACGAGGAACTACTTTGATCATAGGCATTACTTCGCTTGATAAAGATACATTAGTGAAGCCCAATTTATAAGCTAGTTTGGCAATTTGTTTTTCATGTTCAGGACAAGCATATGAATGCAATAAAACAACTGCTAAACTTCTAATTCCAGAATCATAAATGCGCTTTAAATCAGTTTCAAGAATAGCTAAATCTAATTCCTTGATAACTTCATAGCCATCTTTATGTGAATAAAATTGAGCTGGCACAATCCTCTCATCAATTTCTAGAACTTCTTTGTATAAAAGTTCTGGTTTCTTAATAGCCAAATCAAAAATCTTTGGACGATCTTGATATCCAATTTCCAGTAAATCTTTAAAGCCTTTGGTGATTAAGAGTGCACAATCAATACCTTTACGTTCAAGTAGTGCATTAGTCGCAATTGTAGTTCCCATACGGATTTCAGAGATAATAAAATTATCCCCAAAACTCGGAAACGCTTTACTTGGTGATGCAAATACTTCATCTTCTAAAACTTCATACAATACTCTTCTAATTGCTTCACGTGGGGCATCGGCATAATTAGCTGGGTCTACAGATAGTAGTTTTAGGATTTTAGTAGAATGGATTGCTTCGTCGCCTTCGGCTCCTCGCAATGACGCAGAATACTCAGCGTAGATATCAGTGAAGGTACCTCCTCTATCTATGTAGAATTTAAAATTAAAAAATCTATCTTTCATCGCAAAACAAATTCAATATTCATTATGCTGCTATAGCTGGTTCTAGACTAGGCTTGTAAGCTTTTTCAACTTGTTTAATGGGTTCAATAATATCTTTCTTCTCTGATTGTTTCCGCGTAATTTGACCAAAATGATACATAGCAGCATTGTAAACTGGCATAATTATATTATCCAAACAATCTGCTTTATCTTTAGGAATAAAGCGCTTCAAGGTATCAAGTAAGGCATGTGCAAAATAGTAAATTCCTGCTTTTCTCTCATCAGCATCTTTGCGGAAGAATAATTCAACATCAACAGCTACACCAATAAAATTTCTAACTGTACCTACTATCTGATCAATAAGATTACGACGTGATCCATTCAATAAACCGATCATACTGGAAACAGCTTGAATATGTGAAGTTAAAGCCAAGGTGTGACCTTCATCTTTACTACCTTTAAAGAGTTTTCTATTAGGTCCAAACAAACTACTAGTCCAAGCTTCCACAAAAAACTTCTTAGTGAGTTGTATATTCTCAATAAAGTTTGCCCATAAATTATCTTTTTGAGTAATATGAGGGAAATTAACCAAATGTAATTGGGTCATAGCTGAGCTTAAACCTCTAAGCAAATGATAATTAGAAAGTTGAGAGAACATATTTAAAATTGGTTCTAAAATCCTACTAATAAAGTCAAAAGTATTTTTATTTTTTAAAGCACCAAGAGCTAAGTCTCCATAAATAATTGAATTAATAAGTTTAGTAAAACCAGTTACTGTAGTAGCTAAATTAGCTTTAAATTTAGGACTAAAATTTGTAAGTCCTAAAACACCCGCTGTAAGCACATGAAACACTGATGACAAGCCATAAGCAGGTAGACTATATTGTCCAATGTATTTTTTTCTAAATTCATCATTCATCCAAAATGCTTCAGATTTTTTTTCTTCTACTTGTTCCACTTCTTCCTGATGTATTGCATGTTGAAGCCCCTCTTTTAGTTCTGGATTTGCTTTCTCAATATTTTTTTCCTCAACCGCAGGAAGTCTTGATGCTCGGTTAATTTCCGGTTGAAGAATTTTAAGAGTAGGAGTTTTGACTGACATTATGCAGCTACTTGCACTAAACTCTCCATTTGATTTCTAGCGTGTATCTTCTCATTTTTAGCAGAGACCTGTTTTTGCTCAAGTTCCACTTTCGCAACAGGTCTAATCTGAGGCTGTATAACAGGATTTGCTTTCTTCTGATGATCCTCTATTTCCTTTTGATTTTGATGCAGTCTTAGTAAATGTCTACCTACCCCATCAATAATGAAAGTTAGTGGTACAAAGACATTTTTTGAGCCTGGGATGATCTTCGCCAGCCAATCACACATAGTACCAATCGCAAGCGTGACACCAGACCAGAAATAATTTTTATAACCTGATTTCAAATGTCCAGGGTTAAGTTGTTCTACATCCATTACTACACCTGCAATATCACGAACAGTCGTTGCTAATTTATCTTGTCCTGAAAAAATCCAAGTTAAAGCTCCTAGATTTGCAAACATTCCTCCAAAAATAGCGAACATGGCATTTTTACTATTTAGGAAATTACTAATCACATTTGGTGAAAATAAATTTGCAAAGAATTTTTTATAACCAACTCCAAGATGCTTCAAGTGATCTTCTATATTTGCAAATTTAAATTTATTATTGGCAATAGAAAGAGCATTTGCCATATTATAAGTTCCAGACGCCGTTCCTCGAGCTAGATACATATGATCCTGCCCAACAAAACTTGCAACTAAAATATCATTGAAATAACCTAAAGCTGAAAGGAAATTCTTAGCATAAATTCTTTCAACTATATTGATAACTGCAGTTGCTATCAGAAAAGATTTGGTTGAAAGAGCGCCGATAGTTTGTGCAAATTTCTTAGGTGCCTCAGCAAATCCTAAAACTGATGATGCTAAAGAAAAAGCATTGCCACTGATATTTAACCAATTCATGATGTCAGGAAAAACTTTACGCACCATTTTGTTATTAATAAAAGCCTCTATATAGTTATCTTTGGACTCATCCGGTTTAATAGTTTTATCTGCTTGAGTAAGCTCTTCAGGAGAATTCTGTTCTGGAATTTTTTGCATTATGGCATTAGGTTCATCTCGAAGCTGGGCAGTTACTTTGTTATTCGAAGCAGCAGAATCTAGCGCGCCAGAAAACCTTGGCGGAATATCCAATAAACTATCTTGCTTAGTATTAAGCGTATTTATCATTTACGTGATGGCAAAGATAGGCCTAAATGTCAGAAACATCTAGAACTTACTTTGTTTTTTTGATTTAGTATCACTCATAGCAAATGAGTAAATATGATTTTACACTATAAATAATTTAAGGGATAACCCTTTTGCTACATATTATTACAGCCTATTTGAAAAGCTCCCAGATGCAAGGCTTGCGAGGAGAGAGGAAGCGGAGTTTACTAATGTAAATGAGCGAGTGAAGGACGAGTGTAACGGAGCAGATGGGACTTTGCAAACAGGCTGTAATGTTAGAATTGAAGCTCATGAACAATACTATGACTGAAGAGAAATTTGCCCTAGAAATCCCTAAAATCCTTAAAGGTAAGAAAGCCTTGGTTTCAGGTGTAGCTAATAAAAGAAGTATTGCCTGGGGAATCGCACAAGCATTACATTTAGCTGGCGCAGAAGTAATTTTTAGCTATCAAAGCGAAAGACTTAAGCCTGAAGTTGAAAAAACTTTAGAAGGCGTGATTGAAAATGCTACTTTAGTAGAACTTGATGTAAGCAACGATGAGAGTCTTGATAAAGCTTTTGAGACTGTTGCCAAACAATTCGATGGTAAGCTCGACATTATGGTTCACTGCCTAGCATTTGCTCCTAGAGAGACTTTGCAAGGTGGCTATGTTGATACTCTTAGAGATCATTATTCATTAGCTCAAGACATTTCTAGTTATTCACTTGCAGCAATGGCTCGTAAAGCAAGACCACTGATGAAAGAAGCAGGTGGCGGATCAATTATTACTCTTAGCTATCTTGGTGCAGAAAAAGTGGTACCTAACTACAATATGATGGGTATCGCAAAAGCCGCTCTAGAAGCTGGTGTTAGATACTTAGCTTATGATCTTGGACCAGAAAATATTAGAGTAAATGCAATTTCTGCAGGACCAGTTAAAACTCTTGCAGCAAGAGGCATTGCTGATTTTACAAGTATGCTTAAGCATCATGCTGATAAAGCACCTCTCAAACGTAATGTATTAGTAGAAGAAATTGGCGGCACTGGTTTATTCCTTGCAAGCTCACTTTCTGGCGGTATTACAGGTGAAGTTTTACACGTTGATTGTGGTTACAGTATTGTTGCAATGTAGTCCATCCTGAGTTTCATTATATTTTCAAAAATTATTCAAGCAAGTGAGGATTTTGCAGAGCGAAGCGGCGCACAGCGAGGGGAATGTGGACGAGGATAAAATTTAATATCCGAGGACCACATGAGCTGAGCGGGTCCGAACGGTTGAATGATTTTTGAAAATATTGGATTGCTTCGCTACGCTCGCAATGACGGCACACACTCTTCAGCAAGTTGATTCAGTCTATCTTGCCACCAAAAAAAATGCTGCGGGCTATGAAAGCCCCAAGGCATATGCACTAATTGCGCTCCGAGAATTGCCGCAAAAAATTCTAACTGCTTTTTATCCTCAAACATATCCGGTTGCCCATAAGTAAAATAGAAATTACTGTAATCAGTTTCTTTAATTTCATCAGTAATATGATCAATGAAATTAAAGTCATTCCATTCATGATAGTATTCGATCAAATTATAAAACTCGTTAGCGGTAGTCCCCAAGGCAGAGTTAGCCATTAAAGCTAAGTTTAAAAACAAATCAAAAATAGCAATGTTATATACCCTGGCTTTTGATTTTAGAATTTTTTGTTTTATAGAAATTAGGAAAGCTTCCATCCCAGTAAAAACCCAAGATCTATAACAAGACATTACCGCTAGAAATATAGAACGGCATTTGGTATACAAGTGATAAGGAAATAACCTAGTTCTTAAAGGTGCTTGAATGAAAATAATTTTGGATTTAAAAACTTTCTCTAAAAGCGCTTGATCAAAACTACTGAAATCATGCTTATGCAAAAAAATCTTTATAAGTAACATTGCTCCCATAGAATGGGCGTAAATTACTTTCTCTGTTGAATCATCCTTATAAATTAGCTCTAATCTATCTAATAAACGGTCTGCGCAATCCTTCAAGGTATGCGCGTCACAAGCCATTAAGTCCAAGAAATGGACTTTATAACCAAGACTATTAAAATGTTCGAGCTGATCAAACCAGTTCCATTTAGAACCGCATGAACCAGGAATAATAATTATCTCTTTTAGATTAATGCTTCAGCTTTTTCGAAATCTTCTTGAGTCGGTAGAGTAAATTGTCCATGATCATCAAAACCACGGCTTCTATCGAATTTCTCAAACTGCTCTCTAGCTACAGTATCAGCAACTTTCGCGTATCTTAAAGTTGTTCTGATGTCACTGTGACCAGCAAGTTTTTGCAATACTCTGATATCAATATGACCAACTCTTTCAGTACAGAAAGTATGTCTAAGTTGGTGAATTGTAAGTGGAGTATTGTCTGGATTTTTTAAACCACGAGCTGCTTGTTTGAAAAGCTGATTAGCTCTGTGATATCCCAACCTCGTACCGTTATTCGTAGTGAATAAAGATCCTTCATGCTTAAGCGCTTGAGCTTCTTCAAGAGTTTGTGCTTTGTAAAGTACTGCACGGTCTGGAACTCTCTTCTCAAGATACTTTCTGAAAAGTTTTTCAGTATGCTTAGACATATAAGTAACTCTTGCTCTATTGCCTTTACCAGCTCTGATTTGAATAATTCCGTTACGAATATCTTGCACATTAAGAGCAAGCGCTTCAGAAATTCTCAATCCACTGCTGTAAAGAAGATCGAATAAGAATTCTTCTCTAACTGATTTAGCATTAGACATGATTTTTGCAATCACTTCTTTATCTAAATAACGAATGATATCTTTTGAATTGATCTCGCCAACATCTTTATTAGGCTTACGTCTATTAACATTCTTAATAGGATTTTCAATCAATTTAGTTTCTCTAATTAACCAATTAAAGAAGCAACTAATAGTCGCATAATGTCTGTTTTGAGTTGAAACGCTAACTCTCTTCCCATTACGGGTAGTTAAGTTATCAAGATACTCCTTTAATTCAGCTGGCTTGATACTCATTGCTGTAGTATCACCAAAAATAGCTGTAAACTTCTCAAGATCTAATCTGTAAGCCTTAATCGTATCGTTGTCTTTCTCAAGAGATTCGATATATTTTTCTACTAAGTCTTTTATTTGTTCTTCTTTCACTTTATTGTCCTCACCTTAATTAGGTATTATCCCCTCATCATCTTTATCTTAAATTATCTTATTAAAAAAAGCCATATAAAATTTCTTAAATAAACTCCGATAAATATGGTTCGTAGTCTACAGATTTTAATGGCAATGGTTTTAAGATCATGCCTTTAACAAGCTTTGCAGCTTCTAGAGAATTTTTTATTTTAGTAGCTAAGTGAATTGTTTCAAACTTAATTGCTACTTCCTGACCATCGTCAGCTTTAACTACAGATTTGTAAACTAAATCTCTTGCTCTTTGAGCAATAGTATCTAATTCCAAATTCAAATCTAGTTCAGTATCAAAATTTTGTTGCAGACCATCTGCTCTATAACGTCTATCAAAACGCGCTTCGAAAGCTATGCGAATGTTAGTCCATGAGCCAACTTCAGTCAAAATTGAACTTGCTGGGGCAACTAAAATTAACCACTTACTGAATTCTTGAATACTCTTAGCAACAGTTTCTGCAATAGAATAATTGCTTGCCATTTGTTGATATAAATAACCGTGAGCTCTTACGTGTTGTAGTTCAAAACTATTTGCCTTTGCTAAAGCAGCAAGAGATCCAAGTTGCGAAATTATTGATGCTCTTAACTCTTCATTAGTTAATTGCATTCTTCTTAAGCCATAACCGACTGGATCAGGATAAGAAATTAAGGCACCTAAAACAATATCGTCAAATTCTTTACAGTATTTAATAGCTTGATCGATACAAGCAGGATCACCTACATGAGCACCAGTAGAAATATTTACTGAAGTTGCATAGGGTAAAAGCTCTTTTTCAATTAATTGCTCATAATAACCTTGGCCGATGTTAAGGTTAAGATCTATTTGTCGTGAAATGAATGGGTCGTTTGGTGTCATTAAAAAAAGTTTCCTACTACTTATATAGTACAACCGTTTTGTTTATTAAAATAATAAAACATCTCGCTGTCAAAGTATATAGGGGTAACGAGGGGAATAGGCTTATTCTCTAGACTTTTACTAAGAAATTGCTCATAAAGCCTTTTACTTTGATCATTTACTGGGATTTTGGAGATAATACTTTGATTTACCATAATACGAGAGGCGTTATATTTTTTATCTAAGATCCCATGAATTAGGAATTCTGAACCTAATAATTCAATGGACTTAATCTCGATTTCAAAAAATTCTTTCTTATTGCCCAGTGGCTCTAAGGCAAAATACTCCGGTCTAATTCCCGTTATATATTCTTCTTTACTATTAAGCTCTAATAAATTAGTTGGCGGACTGCCAATAAAAGTAGCCACAAATGTATTTTGAGGAGAATTATAGATCTCCTGAGGAGTCGATATTTGCTGGATTTCACCTTGATTTAAAACTACAACTCTTTGAGCCAAGGTTAAGGCTTCAATCTGATCATGAGTTACATATACAAAGATTGCTTTGGTTAATTTATGTAATTCAAAGATTTCCCGACGCATTTCTTGTCTTAATTGAGCATCAAGATTACTGAGAGGTTCATCCAATAAAAATATCTTTGGATTTTTTACCATTGACCTAGCGAGTGCAACTCGTTGTCTCTGCCCACCAGAAAGCTCTTTAGGCTTACGTTTCAATAATTTATCCAAGCGTAATTTTTCAGCAATTGCTTTAGTTTTCTGATCAATTTCTTTTTTATTCAAACCTTCTATCTTAAGTGGGAAGGCTATATTTTCATAAACTGTTTTATGTGGATAAAGAGCATAGTTTTGAAAGACCATACTCAAATTTCTTTCAGAAGGTTTCAAACTACCTATATCTTTTCCATCTAAAATAATTTGTCCAGAATCTTGTTTCTCAAGTCCCGCTATAGTCCTAATTAACGTAGTTTTACCACAACCACTTGGACCAACCAAAACAATAAATTCACTATCTTGAATTTCAAGATTGATATTAGTTAGAATTTTTTCTTTCGAAAAAGATTTTGATATTCCTTGTAAATGAAGCATCAAGCTTCATTGTAAAGCAAAATTGCCGTCATCCTCATGCATGTAATGCATGGGGATCCAGAAGATGAAGCAGGCTCTAAGCAACTGTTTGTGGAGTTGCAGTGGCACTAACATTCTTAATAGCTTCTTGCCAACTAGATTTTAGATCTCTTAATAACTGGACTACTTCACTAATATCTTTTTCATTCTTTTTCATATTAGCTTTGAATAAAGTTGTTTTCATAAAGTCATATAAATTAAATAGACCTTCAACAAATTCTTTAGATTGGTTGCGATCAAGACTTTCTTGTAAATGAGTAAGAATAGCAATTGCTTTACCCATATATAAACTAAAATCAGTCCAATCAGGTATGGGCTGTCCAGAATTTTTTTGAATTTCTTGTTTAGACATTTGTAGCCATTGAACAGCACCGTCATACAAAATAATGATCAATTGCATTGGACTTGCTGTTTCAACCATATTTTTGATGAATTTCTTATTCACCGCAGAGTTCATTTTGTTAGAAAATTCAGACATTAATTTCTTCCTCAATTAAGTTCTCGGAGTTTATCTAGGTTTCTAGAGTATTCAAGCAAAAAATCCCCCAAATGGTCTAGGTACTATCTCATTTACCAACTTTAAGAAAGGAATAAAAAGATTATGGCTCTGAAAGGGGCTCAGTGAATATGGCTGAAAATACTACTAACTCAGAAGAAGCACCAGTAATAGTCAAAAAGATTATTAAGAAAGGTGGTCATGCTGGCCATCATGGTGGTGCATGGAAAGTTGCTTATGCCGATTTCGTAACAGCTATGATGTGTTTGTTTTTACTTCTCTGGCTAGTTAACGTAGATCCTAGTGCCAAATCTGCTATTGCAGCGGCTTTTAAACAACCTACTGAAACTGGACCGATGGAAGGTAACATGTTTATTTTCGGTGGAGCTATGAATCCAGGTGACCCAGGCAAATTCGAAGGTGGAGCAAGTTTCCTTCAGTTTGAAAAGCTTGCAGTTACTGCAGCAAATAAAGAAGAAGTTAAAAAACAAATGCAATTAGAATTGCAAAAAGAATTAGAAATGAGTTCTGATGAAGAACTTTTAGACAAAATTGAATTTAATTTAGTTGAACAAGGAATTCTTATTGAACTTAAAGATTCTGATACTATGGAAGTCTTTCAATCAGGCTCAGCGACACTTAGCACACAAGCAACAACAATTATTGACAAGCTTTCACATGTTTTAAGAACTAAATTAGCGCCACTTATTCTTGCTGGTCATACTGATAGCAAACAATATGGATATGGCAACTATGATAATTGGAACTTAGCTTCTGATAGAGCAATGGCTATAAAACAAAGGTTAGTTTATGGTGGTGTTAGTAAAACTAGATTTGCCAGAGTTGAAAGCTATGCAGATACTCAATTAAAAAATCCAAACTCTCCTTTATCCGCTGCTAATAGAAGAATGACTATTTTATTACTTCAAGAAGGTGAAGCAGAAAAACTAAGACCAACTTACTTAGATGCTAATCAAGAACTTGGCAAAGAAGTAATGAGAGACAAAGCTAAGGAAGCTAAGTTAAAAGCTAATGGTGAATTTAATGCTGGAAAATACAATAGTACTGGCAGTAAAACTGAAAAGCCAATGAGCCTTGAGGAAATGAAGCGCAAAAAAGCCAGAGAAGCTTATCGCAAGAAATATCCAGGCGGTGGTGGTGCCGCAGAAGGTGGTGGTCATGAGGCACCAGCAGCAGAACCTGAAGCAGCTCCTGCACCAGCAGAAGGTGGTCATGGGGGCGAAGGACATGGAGGACACTAATAAATGACTTCTCTATTAATCAATATTTTAATTTCTTTTGTAGGATTGGCTATTATTGTTGTTGGCGCGTTCAGTTTCTTTCCAACTTTAGAAAAAGCTTTAGAGGAAAAATTAAAAAATAGTCTTTCAAGAAAAAGTAAAGATCACGGTCCTCTTGCACAAATTCTCTACAAATATAACCATAAAGATTCTCGCGCTTGGTCAGATTGGATATTAACTCAAGATCCTTCTGTACAAGAAGAAGCTTTAGAAAAATTAACAGTACATATAGAACAAACCCCTTCTTCATGGGGAGCTATTACACCTGAAGTAATTACAGCATTATCAAAATTTTCTGATCAATCACATATTAAAATCCTACGTGGTGTCTTAAGTGCAGCAAGAAAAATGTGGAAAAAATATATGGTTTGTGAATCTTGTTATACAGAAGCACTTAAAGGAATCATACATATCAATCCTACTGAAGCTTTAACAATCATTCCCTATGAACTTAAAAAAATAATTGACACTGAAGCTAAGGAAGAACAAGGTATAGCTATTGTTACTGCACTTACTGAGTTTTCTCAAGATACCAATCTAAATGATATATTCAAACAAATAATTATTGATGGCAAACAAGCTCCAAGAGTAAGAGAGTATGCCATGACAGTAGTAGCAGATAAATACGATGAGCAAGCTCAAGGAATATTTAGTGAATCAGTAAAAGACTTTACTCAATCTGACAATATTCTAAGTCTTGATGATCAAAAAATATTTGAAACCCTATTACATGCAGCTACAAAAGAAATTAATGATGATTCTTTTGAACTAATTTTTCAATCACTTACCCATCCAAAACTATCTCAAACAACAATAAAAGTTCTTGATTTAATTTTGAAATCTCATGCTAAGGAATTTAATACTGAACAATTGTATAAGTTGACTCATTGTGAAGAAGATCAACATGATTCTGTGGCGGGCATGATGGCGGCTGCTTTTGATCTTAAACCTGCAGAAAAAGCACTTATTACATATAAGGATGTGATAGAAGAATTTCCTTTTAAAAAAGCTCCTGTAAATAATGAGCATTCTAATAAAGCTCTTCCAATTCCTGAAGGAATGGAAGATATATATGAAAAGCTCAAAGACATTATTAAAGAGAGAAGTATAGGTAAACAAACTGGAGTTAGTGGAGGAACAGTATTAACCGGCTACTCAAATGAAGAGAAGCTTTATCTAAGTAGAGTTTATGCTGCTGAAAGAAAACAAAATTTTATTTATGCATCATTTGACGATGTTTTAGGCTCATCCACTACTGCAAAATCTCTTTTAGACTTAATTGCAAGCCACAAACCTTGTGTCGTTTATTTCGATGATATTGAAAGTATATTTAAAAACTTAGATCCAAGTTTTGTTAAATCCTTTAAGCATTATTTTATCGATGCTTCAATAACAATATTAGGTACTTTAAATGTAGAAGCCGAAATTGATGAAAATAATTCTTGTAACTTATTCGAGAGACAGGAACTTAAAGATTTATTTCCTAATGCCTTAGAAATTAGCAATCTTAGTGAGGCATTCAAAAATAAAGTTCTTGCAATCAAACTTGGTCAACTAGAGGCTTCACGAGGACAACAAAATTACGAATCATTAAATATATTGGAACCTACAGAGAAAATGAGTTTCTTTGAGTTCAATGCTTATTTAACAAAATATTTTAAAGCATCGCTAATAGTATATGGAACTTTAATATCTATTCAAGATTTCAAAAGTTTAGATGGAATGGTTTTCGAAGGAAAAGCTAAAATCTAATGGAATTTTTCGAAGATAATTTTTTAGCAACTGTAGCTCTTTTTATTATTGGCTTAGTAATTCTATATTTCTTCATTGATAAGTTTTCATTTGATGTGGATGGTTGGAAACCAATAGCAAAAGGAATCGAAGTCCAAGAAAACGATATTCAAAAAGAATCTTCGATGACAGAAATTTTCCATCTCTATAATCACGATTCTGAAAAACAATGGTTCAATTGGATTACAAAGCAAAGCAAAGAAATTAGAAGCGAAGCTGCAGCTAAACTAATTAACCACATTAATAATCGACCAGAAAAATGGGGTTACTTAACCTTAGAAGTTCTGAACTGTTTAAAAGGATTTAAAGAATATCAGGTAGATAGCCCAATTGGTGTCTTTCTTTCAAGAACTGGTTCATTATGGCGTGAATATAAAAGCATTCCAAATTATTATCAAAAAGCTGCTGAAGTATTAATATCGATTAATCCGTCTTATGCTTTAGAACTTTTCAAAGATGAATTTAGTAAACAAAATAGTACAGAAATTTCACTAGAAAAAAAGAGAATACTAACTCATATTTTGCCTGATCTTGGATATATTTGTAAGGATTTAATGGTTGAAATTATAACTTCTAATTTCGAAAATAACACTATCAAATCCCAAGCATTAAGAGAATGCAAGACTTTAGATGACGAAATTAAAAGAAATGTTTTTTTAGAAATACTTACGGCTCTTGGACATAAGTATAAAGAATTAAAACGTCCATTAAGGCTTGAAGATGCTTCTCTATTAGAAGATTTAATAGAAGATAGTTTGTCCTATATTGGAAAATCAGATTTTCACGATGCTCTAAATGCCTTATTAAAAAATGAAGCTGTTGCTGGTAATGTAATGATAGCTCTAACTAAGTTTTTGAACAAACAAAGTGGCCAATTGACTTTGATAGAACTTTTATCTCTGTCAAAATTACATGACAATAAACAAAAAGATATTAAACGTTTACTTGCAAAAAGAAATGATCTTGATCTAAATGAACTTAATAATATAATCTTGCAAGATTATATTATTGGCTTAGATGAAACTGATTTAAAAAATAGTCACTTTGAATCTGAACTTCCAATTCCTCTGTTTTATTCTGATTTTTACAAAGAATTCAAGAATCTCTTTTTTAAATCTATAGATGAAGATAGGAATAGAACTTGCGATAAAAATTTCGGTGGAGTTTTAATATGCGGGAATGAGGTTATGGAAAAATTATATTTCTGTAGAGCCTTAGCTGCAGAAAAAGATTGGGGATTTACTTATCTCGACCTGGAAACTATTATTGATAAAAATTCCTATCAAAACATGCATGAAGAGATTACTAATTTAAATAAACCTTGCATGGTTTATTTAAAAAATCCTCATGTTCTTTTTGATGCCAATCAAAGTATTTACAAAGAAAAGTTTGCTCAAATGTTGACCATACAAAGTGCAGATTCAAAAGTATTTTTAGCTGGTGATGTACCTTTAACCTATGATCAATTAAGTAGTAAAGAACTTAAAGAATCTATCAAAACGCTATGCGCAAAATACTTTCCTTTTATTACTGAGATCAATACTAAACCTATTAAAACCAAACAAACTTTACTAGAAGCTTTATTAAAGAATGTAAGTACTCATAGATTTGAGAAGAGAAGAGAACTCTTTAGCGAGTTTATAGAATTAGGTAAGGATAAAACAAATCTTGAATTTATCTTCTTAATACTCCATGGCTTTATAACCATGTTACTAGTCTTTGGTAGAGATGTACCGTACAAAAATATCCAAAATTTAGAAGATCAATTTAAAAATCTTAATAGTGAGAATCTGCCAACTAGTAATTTCGGTGAAGAAGATTTAAAAGATAAAGAACCTAATGAAACTCCATCGTCGCTGAGTTAAGAACTTCAACCCCTAACTGTTTGGTAACTTTAAAATTAAATTCTTTTCCAGAGTCAGATAGCTTACCAAAATAGGTCAGAATATCCATAGGTTTTACAGGTGCAGAGAACCTAACTTTATAGCGTTTGATTTGCTTCGGATCTCTACCAACCACTGCAAAATTAGCTCCCAAAGCCATTGTTGCCATGCCATGCAGAATATAGCCTCCTAAGCCCACTGAGCGACCAAAATCAGCATCAAGATGAATTATATTAAAGTCACCACTTGCACCTGCATAAACTTGTGGCATATATTTATCAATTAAAACTTGCATTCTAGAATCTTTATCTGAAAGTTTTTCATAAAACCACAGATCTTGTTTAGGTTGACCCAGGTTAATTTTCTTCTCTGTTTTTTGCATTAAAGCAGTAAGACCTTTCTCTTTAGCAATTTTATCCTTAGGACTTTGTGGTAAATATCCAGCTAATTTCATTAGAACTTTCTCTTGTAAAGTAAAATCTTTATCATTACCGCCTCGAATCACAAAAGTCCAAATTGAATCACAAACCTTCTCACCAACTTGGTTTGTTGAGTTAGTCCCAAACACCACAAAATCATGTGGACCTTTTGAAAAGATTTTCTCTATTTTGCCAGTAGTAGTTATAGTGTCACCTACTAGAACCGGTTTATGATAAATAAATTCTTGTTCACCATGAACTAACTTAGCTAAATTAAGTTTTAATTCTGAATCAAAAAGTACTTCGGCAAGCAATTCATGTTGATAAACTACTGGGAAAGTCGGTGGCACTATTTCTAAGAATTTCTCTTGATCTGCTTTGGTCGCTATCAAAAACTCTTTGAGCTTCTCTCTGCCAACTTTGTAAGTTGTTTCTTGATATTGCTTTCCAACAAGTTTTTGGTTGATCATATTATTTCCAATATAACATCATCTCGTCATCCTGAGCATAAGCGTCAAATAAGGTCAAGTACCGTCATTGCGAGACCTCGAAGAGGTCGTGGCAATCCAGTCCACCTAATTTCGACAAACAAATTATTTACCGCTCCGGGTTTCGAAGTTTTTGTTAAGTTAAAGCATTATAGAAACCTATTTTATTCGTCGTTCGTGTGGACCCCATTCACGAAGGTCATAAATTATACCTTCATGAATCTCCCCTACTCAACTCCTCAAAAAAGGTTTCTATAAATGCCTACTCTTGATATATGGATTTTAGTTAGTTTTTGAAAAGAAGTCTTGATAAACTGGCCAAGCTCTTAGGAAGCAGACTAAGACAGTTGTACAGACTACAACTTGAGTCCAATCGATGCCTGCCCAGATTAAGGTTGGTACATAAATTAACATTGAGAAACTAAGCAACTTGAGTCCACCGTAGAGGAAACGCATAAAACGACTTGAGCGTAGAAAGCTGTTACCAAGTGGCTTTTCTTGTTTTCTAGATAAATAATCTACTGTTAAACCTCTAATCAAGTAGAAAATAAAAACCCAGATACCCAATAAATCTAAATACCAGAAAAATAACCAATATGAAAGTTCAACAATACGATCACTATAGATATCCATCTTGGCACCGAAAGGTGTATCTTGTTTGAGTTTGCGAGCAACAATACCATCTATACCATCAAGAATAATTGAAGCAAAAGTTATAAGTAAAAAAGTAAGTTGATTACCATTTTGAGCAAAGAGCCAAAATCCATAAAAGGTTAGTAAGACTCTGAAAACAGAAATAGAATTTGGGATATTAATATAATTCATCATGATGGTTCCTTAAGATCAGGTCTCAATGCAGCAGCCTTACCTAAGTATATATGTTTAATTTCAGTTTTAGTTTTAGTAGTTTTATATTGAATCAAAACTCTAACGCATCTTGCAAGCATGCCATCAATATTAGGTTCTTGTGAAGTAAAGAAAGGCACATCATTCCAAGCCATTCCTACTCTAATAGCTGCCGCTGCATTATATGCAGTCAAGTCAGATGTCATAGTCAAGAAAACCATTACGATATCATCTTTATTGATTTGATTTTCATCAACGATTTTTTTGACCATTTCCACAGAAGCGATTTTAATCAACTCCGCATCATTAGTATCAACTGTATTAGCGCCTCTTATTGCAACAACATTCATTAGTCTTTTAAAATTCTAACAAAGATTTTTGCTGCTTTTACGGTAAATGATTGTAAAATTCAGATTCTGAATGAAAAAACATGGTGTTCTTCTAGTTCAAATGGGCGGTCCGTGCTGCATAGCAAATGTAGAAGATTTTCTTTTCAATCTTTTTAAAGATGAGCATATTATTCAATTACCCTTTTTTCTAAAGCCATTCCAAAAACTACTTGCTAAAAGTATCGCTAGAAAAAGATCTCCAGAAGTATCTGAGCTCTACGAAAAAATCGGTGGCAGATCACCAATTCTTTATGAGACACAACTACAAGCGTATGCTCTGGCAGAGAAACTTGGTTGCGAGTGCTTCTTTGCAATGCGTTACTCATATCCTTTTCTAAAAGATACTCAGCCAGATATTCTCAATGCTAATCTGGAAAAGCTTTTTGTGATTCCTTTATATCCACAATATTCAACAGCAACTACAGGCTCTAACTTTGCTGAATGTCGCGAGCTGTTTAGTAAATCTGGCTTAGATAAAAAAATTGAAATTGAATATATTGAGAGCTGGGAGGAGAATGAATTTTTTATTGAGCTTTGGGTGCAAAGGATTTTAGAACAGATTGAAATACTTAAAGAGTCGGCTAGGACTAGTTTTCATATACTTTTTTCTGCACATGGACTTCCAGAAAAATATATTAAAAATGGTGATCCTTATCAGAAACAAGTTACTAAAACTGTCGACGCTGTTATAAAGCGATTACATGACGACTTGTCCTGCGGCTTGTCCACCGTAGCTTCGGCGAAGGTGGAAGCTTCAGCGAAGCAGGAAGCAATCCATCCCACTTTTACTACAAGCTTAAGTTACCAGAGTAAAGTAGGACCTATCAAATGGTTGGAACCTTCGACTGAAAATGAAATCCAAAAACTTGCCAAAGAAGGTGTTAAAAATCTCATAGTAGTTCCAATCAGCTTCGTTGGTGATCATATTGAAACTACTTATGAAATTAATATGCTTTATAAAGAGCTTGCTGAAAGCAAAGGCATCGAGAACTTTTTAATGGCAAGAGCTCTTAAAGATGACCCATTGTTAATTAAAGCTTTGGCGAGTTTAGTTTGAATACAGCACATTAAAATAACTTTGAAATGAATATGAGATGAGGCAAATGAGCTTGGTGAGCAAATCAGTAAGGCGCGCAGTTCGCGCATCTATAATATTAGTAAAATCTTTCAGTCGCGGAGCGTGTTGTAAGCCGAACTTGATTTGCTCCAAGCGAATGTAGGCGAATCCATATGGAATATCACGTTATTTTAATGTGCTGTATTCAAACTGTATAATTGAAACTGTAGATGAAAGCCGCGATTTACAATCCAGAAGCCAAAGACAGAGCATATTTATCAATTAGTGAAATTGATAAACCAAAACTCACTAAAGAAAATGCCCTTGTCAAAGTCACTGGCGTAGGTGTTTGTGGTTCTGATTTACTTAAACTCAATCGCTCTCTAGTGAAACCAGGGATAGTTCTAGGTCATGAGATGGTAGGGGTTATTGAGGAAATTTCTCCAGAAATGTCGTCTAAATATAATTTAAAAGTTGGTGATAGAATTCTCTCTTCACATCATGTGCCTTGCCTACAATGCAATCACTGTCTGAATCAGCAAGAGAGTCTTTGCACGCAATTTAAAACAACTAATTTTAATCCTGGAGCTTTTTGTGAGTATTTAGAACTTAGTGAACTGCATCTTCAATATACTGTGCAAAAA
This sequence comes from uncultured Gammaproteobacteria bacterium, assembly GCA_964517685.1. Taxonomy (GTDB): domain Bacteria; phylum Cyanobacteriota; class Vampirovibrionia; order LMEP-6097; family LMEP-6097; genus CAYQSL01. The sequence continues at coordinate 32,170 of CAZFCF010000002.1, forward strand.
ATTCCTAGCAGTTTAAGTGATATAGAAGCTAGTTTTACCGAACCACTTGCTTGTTGTATTAAAGCTATAGAAAGAAGTAGACTTAAAAATTATCAAGGTCAAGCAAAGGTACTAATCATAGGTCTTGGATCTATTGGTCTTATGCTTGGGCAAGTAGTTAAATACTATAAGCCTGATTTTAAAGTGACGGGTAACGATCTTATGGAAGAGCGCTTAAAGTTAGCTCAAGAATTGGGCTTCAACGTCATTGCGAGGAACGAAATGACGAAGCAATCCACTACTAGTAATTCTGGATCGCCACGCCACTTCGTGGCTCGCGATGACAATGACTATGATTTCATTTTCCTTTCTGCCGGTGCCAATTCCAGTATAGATACTGCAATTGCTCATGCCAACAACGGCGCTACTATAATAGTTTTCTCAAGTGTTGCTGATGATTTTAAAGGCTATACCAATAATGATATTTACTATAAAGAGCTAACTATCCTTGGAAGCTATTCACCTAATCTTAGTAACTTAAAAGAAAGTCTAGATCTAATTTCTAGAGGTAAAATTCAAGTCAAACAATTAATAACTCATGAATCTAATTTGGATAACTTAGGCAAGACTATAGAACAATTAAAAATAGATAAAGGGATTAAAGCCTTTCTCAATATTGATAGAATGAGCTAAATGAAAGAAAAAGAATTTTTGATGATTCCTGGACCGACTCCTGTACCTGAGTCAGTTTTGCTAGCTCTGGCTAAGCATCCAATTGGACATCGTTCAGGTGAGTTCTCAAAAATTTTCATGTCTGCAAATGAAAAGCTCAAATGGGTTGCACAAACTAAAAATGATGTCTTCATTTATACCGCAAGTGGTACGGGTGCCATGGAAGGTGCGATCGCTAATACCATTAACGCAGGTGATAAAGTTCTCTCTCTTGTAATTGGTGTCTTTGGTCAAAGATTTGCAGATATGGCTAAGCTTTACGGTGCAGATGTTACTGAGATCAAAGCCAATCCTGGTGAGGCTATCAGTGAAGAGCAATTACAAGAAGCTCTTAGCAAAAATACTTTTAAAGCAGTTACTCTCACACACTCCGAGACTTCAACTGGAACTGCAAATGACCTTGAAAAACTTGTACCTCTTATCAAAGCGCATGGTGCATTAGCTTTAGTGGATGCAATTACTAGTTTAGGTTGTATGAAACTAAATATGGATGAGCTTGGTATCGATGTACTTGTATCTGGCTCACAGAAAGGTTTTATGATCCCTCCTGGATTAAGCTTCATCTATGTATCAGAAAAAGCTTACGAAGCTAAAGCAAATTGCAAAACTCCAACTTATTATTTCTGTTGGAAACAAGCTAAGAAAGCGCTTGCAGACAAGACTACACCTTGGACACCAAATGTGAGTTTTATTATCGCGCTTGAAGTAGCACTTACTATCATGCAAGAAGAAGGTCTTGAAAATATCATTGCCAGACATATAAGGCTAAGAGATACCTTACGCAATGGTGCTCGCAAACTTGGACTAAAACTTTTAACTGCAGACGAAACAGCTTCTGCTGCAATTACTGCAATCTATCCACCAGAAGGAATTGCAGTGCCTGATATCAGAGCTGCTTTCAAAAAGGATTGGCAAATCACTGTAGCAAACGGTCAAAAAGAATTACAGGACAAAATTTTCCGCATGGGACATTTAGGCTTTGTGTCTGATAGAGATATACTCACTGGACTTGCTGCATTGGAAGCAGTGCTTACGAAGTTAGGTCATAAGGCTAAAGAGCTAGCAGCGAAGTAGTCAAATATAAAATTTGAATCCAATATTTTGTACAGCTTATTTCTTTAATCAAAGTAACTGTTAGAATTTTATTTATGCCAACAATACAAGATACGCTGCCAAATTTTTGGATACCTAATACTGGTCTTGGAAAAACTACTAACTATTCCTCTGAAGTTCATAAAGTTAAAATCCAACCAGCTAATTTAGCAATAAATGATCCAAATAAAATTGAGAATAGTTTTACTAAATTGTTACATCTTGATCACGCGCCACTGAAATATATCTTTAATGGAACAGATGGTGAGTACTCATCAAACCCAAAGTCTACTAATAAGGAAGGATTTAATCTAATTCCTACAGATGAAATAGCCGGCGTTAGAGGTCAAATTTTACAACAAATTATAGAAAACAACCTTCGTCAATCAGGTAGTTCTTATAAATTCTCTTCTGCTCGGACATATGGTATGGCACAGTGGACTTACTTATATTTCTCTTCTACAGACCCTTCATCATCACCTACAGTCGAAGATTTCGTCCAAAAAGCATTTGGCGTACGGCCAGAAGACATAAAGACTTTTCCAGAAAATCCTGATGTTAGATATATTCATGTAAAAAAAATTATTGAAATTAATTCTGATAAAGGGTTAGAATTTGGTGTCTTATCACCAAACGAATCAAAGATTAATAAAATTTCTCTACTTAATTCCAGAGCAAATGAATTCCAATCAGAGCAAAGAAGTTTTATTGCAGATTGGACAATAAAAGTACAGTCTGAAGAAAAGCCTGGTACTTTTGTTATAACAATTTTCCCTCATCGTCTTGATGCTGAAGAAAATTTGGATACTATAACAGAAATAGGTTTTAGAAGAACAGGTGCTCCTCCTCCTAAAAACTCATTCAGGCTTGTACTAGCAGCTAACGATCAGACAGAGCAGACTTCGTAGTATTTGTTTTTATTTGATATAAATTTATGGCAGAATTCTAATCTGCTGCAAAATCTTACCCGCACCCTGCTCAATTAAATCATGAGCAAGTTGCACGCCGAGTGCTTCAGCTTTATCAATATCACCAACGATAGAACTCCAGATCACTTCTATACCATCTAAACTTGCAACCATACCGCGCATAACCAGAGCACCATCTTCTTCACTACAGTAGACTCCAATTGGTACTTGGCAACCGCCTTCAAGCTTGCGCAAGAATGCCCGTTCAGCTGAAACTATCTTTTCATCAGTATTTGAATTAAGAGCTTTACGGAGAAATTCCCTTAGTTCTGGATTGCCAGATTTAATCTCAATAGCTAAAGCACCTTGACCTACTGCAGGTAAAATCTCTTCTGGATCTAGATATTGATTGACTCGTGATTCTAGACCAAGACGATTGATTCCAGCTGCTGCCAAAACTATGGCATCAATATTATTAGCAGGATCATCTAATTTACTAAAACGTGTTTGTAAATTGCCACGCATATCTACAAATTCAATCTCAGGATAAATGCTTTTGAGTTGTGATACACGGCGTAAGCTAGAAGTAGCCACAACTTTAGCCTTAGAAATATCATTAACACCTCGTTTCAGGGCATGCTCTGAAATACAAACCACATCTCTAATATCTTCTCTTTTAGTTGTAACTGCAATCTCTAAACCATCAGGCAATCTTGTTGGCAGATCTTTCATACTATGCACAGCCAAATCTATAGTTCCAGCAAGTAATTCAGTTTCAAGTTCTTTGGTAAATAATCCTTTATCACCAATTTTAGAAAGTGCAACGTCAAGGATTTTATCTCCTTGAGTTTTGATTTTAGTTATTTCAATTTCCAGATCTGGATAAAACTGTTCTAGCTCTATTGCAACCCAATGGGTTTGCACCATTGCAAGCTTGCTATCACGAGAACCTATTTTAATTTTTTTGATCATTTAAGAACTTTTCTATGAACTCTCGTAATTTTGGCAACTTTCCATTAACCACTTCTAAAACTATGTCCCAATTAATTTCGTCATATTCATGAACTAAAAAATTTCTCATACCTACAATTGATCGCCAATCTATTACAGAATAACGCGTTCTGAAATCATTACTGAGATTTTTTACTTCTTCGCCTATGCATTCAAGCATTTTAGCGATACCAAATCTATAAACAACATCTCTATTGAATTGCTCAAGATGAAAGTTAATTTCTATTTTAGAAATCATGTCAAGAATATTTAATAAATGTTCTTTATCATCTCGCATATAGGCACCGCTTCATTTAAAACTCTATCTTTAATCCTAGGCTTCAAAGATCTCGCAATAGCAATATCTACCTTAGTTCCAAGAAGATCTTGCAAATCCATCAACAAGCCTCCAGGAAACCATGGTGACCATTTTTCTTTTGGACCAGGATCAATCAAAAAATCTATATCACTTTTTTCGTCCGATTCATGACGCGCAACCGAACCAAACAATCTAATATTCTCAGCACCATGCATTTCTGCAAGCTTTAAAATATCAGGGGCTTTTTGTTTAACTAGTTCAAAAAGATCCATGGTTTTAATTCTAACTTACTTGATTATCGTTCCAACAGCAAGTCCAGTAACTATATCGCGCACTGCACCTGGACGCGCAAAGTCAAACACAGCAATTGGAATACGTTTGTCGCGGCAAAGCGCTATCGCTGCAGTATCCATAACTTTCAAGTTCTTGCTTATAACTTCTTGATAGTCTAAAGTATCATATTTAGTAGCTTTAGGATTTTTCTTTGGATCATCATTGTAAACACCATCAACACCATTTTTGGCAGTGAGCATTAAATCACAATCCATCTCTGAAGCACGCAATGCTGCAGCAGTATCAGTAGTAAAAAACGGATTCCCAGTACCGCCAGCAAAAATTACAACTCTACTTTTAGATAAATGTCTCATTGCACGACGTCTGATATATGGTTCAGCAACTGCATTCATACTAAGTGCAGTTTGCACACGAGTCGCTATACCGCGCTTCTCAAGCACACTTTGGAGTACAAGAGAATTCATGATGGTTGCAAGCATACCAACATAGTCTGCAGCCGCTCTATCCATGCCTAATTCAGCAGATTTTTGTAAACCTCTAAAAATATTGCCACCACCGACAACTATGCAAACCTGCACACCAAGTGTGTGTACTAAGCTGATTTCTTCTGCTATTTGTCCAATAATTTCAGGTGAGATTCCAAGAGAGCCATCACCAGAAAGTGCCTCTCCGCTTAATTTAAGTAAAATTCTTTTGTATTTTGTGTCCATAATCAAAGTACTATGTTACCAATAATTAGCATACAGACTTAGCTTTCAGATAAGAGTTTAACGCTGAAAGTTTTAGTTGTGTGGATTGCCACACCAGCTCCGCCGTCACTGCGAGCGCAGCGTGGCAGTCGCAATGACGTCATTTGCCTTTTGCATTCCGCATAATGACGGCGCTTGATTTAAACCTGTGACAAATACCCTTCAAGCTTCTCAAACTTAGAAGGTTCACGTAATTTTTTCATTGCTTTAAATTCGATTTGTCTAACTCTTTCACGAGTGATATTAAAAATCTTACCTACTTGTTCAAGTGTACGTGCTTGACCATCTTCAAGACCATAACGTAACTTCAGAACTTCTGCTTCACGCGGAAGAAGGTCAACCAGTAATTCTTTTATATGTGCTTTAAGCATACGTTCAGTACTAGAAACATCAGGTCTACAGCTATTGTCATCAGCAATAAAATCAGATAGCGTACTATCTTCTTCTTTGCCAAGTGGAGTCTCCAAAGATACTGGAGTCTTGTTAGCGTTCATGATTTCTTTTAGTTTCTTTAAACTGACGCCCATTGCCCAAGCAAGTTCCTGATCTGTAGGTTTACGAGTTAATTCTAATGACAACTGCCTAGTAACTCTTTTGTATCTATTGATTGTTTCTACCATGTGCACTGGAACACGGATGGTTCTTGACTTATCAGCGAGTGATCTAGTGATACCTTGTCTAATCCACCAAGTAGCATAAGTAGAAAATTTGTAACCTTTTTCGTGATCGAATTTTTCCGCAGCACGAATTAAACCAAGATTACCTTCTTGAATAAGATCAAGAAATGAAAGTCCTCTGTTTAAATATTTCTTCGCGATACTTACGACTAAACGTAAATTAGCTTGCACTAATTTTCTTTTAGCATCATCACCTGCAGGACCACCTGCTTCGATCTTACGCGCAAGTTCAATTTCTTGTTCTGCAGTTAGTAAAGGGATACGCCCAATCTCTTTTAGATAAAGTTTTATAGAATCCTCAGTACCATCGGATTTTGAATAACTACGAGTAGTCTCTTCTTCCTCTGCTGCCTCTTCTTCCTCCGCAACAACAGGAGTAGAACTTACTTCAAGTTCTTCATCAATATAATCACCTAATAACTCACCAGCGGTCGCCATAATTTTTGTATATCTAGTGGGCGTCTATTTAAACAGCACCATCACCAGCGTTCAACACACGATTAACTATAAATTAAAAAATATCGTTTAGTCTCTTAATTTTTTTTAAGAAATTTATGGCCACGAGAAATTTTGGCCTTAGAAAAAAATTTGGCCGCAAATAAAAATTTCTGAAACTTACAAAACCTTGTCTATGTACCGACTGTCCAAGAATTTGTGTATTCGATCATCTCAGGAGTGAGAGTATCGATTTTAATTCCCATTGCCGAAAGTTTAATAGTTGCAATTTCTTGATCAATCTCATCAGGCAATTTCTGTATACCATTTTTGAGTTTGCCTTTGTTCTTTATTAAATACTCAGTAGCTAAAGCTTGGTTTGCAAAGCTCATATCCATAACTGCAGATGGATGTCCTTCGGCTGCTGCAAGATTAATTAATCTACCCTCACCCAGAACTATTACAGAACCTTTGACCTTAGCTTTCTGAGGATCTCTTACATACTCTTCAGAGAAAGGTCTAACCATTTTTACTTCACTAGACATCTCACGTAAGGCAACTAAATTTAATTCCAAATCAAAGTGACCTGAATTACAAACAATAGCTCCATCTTTCATCACTTGAAAATGTTCTTTATCAATTACATGTCTGTTACCTGTAACAGTAATAAAGAGATCTCCCTCTTTACATGCATCATTCATAGGCATAACTCTAAAACCATCTAGCTTAGCTTCAAGTGCTCTAATAGGATTTACTTCAGCGATAACAACATCCGCTCCCATGCCTTTTGCTCTCATAGCCGTACCTTTACCGCACCAGCCATAGCCAACTATTACTACTGTCTTACCGGCAATCAAAACATTAGTCGCACGAATCACACCATCGAGTGTTGATTGACCAGTACCATAACGATTATCAAAAAGATGTTTAGTTAAAGAATCATTTACAGCCATAGCAGGAAACGTTAATACTCCATCTCTTTCCATAGCTTTAAGCCTAACGATACCTGTAGTAGTTTCTTCGGTTGTGCCGATAATATTTTTTATTTGCTCAGGGCGCTCTTGAATAAGAGTTGCCACTACGTCTGAACCATCATCCATGATTAGATGCGGTTGCATATCTAAAGCAATATTTACATGTTTGATATAAGTATCAGTGCTTTCGCCTTTCATCGCAAAAACAGAAATTCCATGATCTTGCACTAGTGCCGCCGCCACATCATCTTGAGTAGAAAGTGGATTAGATGCAATTAAAATACAATCAATACCGCCAGCTTTTAGGGTAATTGCCAAATTAGCAGTCTCGGTAGTTACATGAGCGCAAGTTGCAATTTTATAGCCAGTAAGTGGTTTTTCTTTAGCAAATCTCTCACGAATCTTCAAAAGTACCGGCATTTCTTTAGCCGCCCATTCGATTCTTTTTCTACCTAGCTCTGCAAGCTTGATATCGGTTATTTCACATGGAATTGTAGTTGTAGTCATAGTCTTTCATTATATACCAGGGTCATAACCCCCGGATAAAGGCTAAAAGGCGGGGGTGCGACCCCGGAAATACGCCATCAAGCTTATTCAGGAAGCTGCTTCTAGACTCTATATCCTAGTTAGCTAAAGTCCTCCTATTCCCATATTACAAGTATGGATAGATCTTTATATACAGCTGCCACCGGAATGCAAGCCCAGCAAACCAATATCGATGTGATCTCACATAACTTGGCCAACATCAATACCACGGCTTTCAAAAAATCTTCCGCACATTTTACTACTCTGTTCTCACAAATAGTCAAAGCTCCAGGCGCAACTCTTGCAAATGGACAAACAACTCCTAACGGTGTTCAAGTTGGTCTTGGTGTAGATTTAGATGCAACTAATAAATCTTTTACTATGGGAAGTTTGAGTAACACTGGTAACCCACTGGACTTATCTATCGAAGGCGATGGCTTCTTCCAAATTCAAATGCCTAATGGTGTAGTTGGATACACGAGAGACGGTAATTTCCAAATCGATGGTCAAACTGGAGAGATAGTTAGTAATAAAGGCTACCCACTTTATCCAAATATAAATTTAGGAAGCAATATTCAAAAAATTCATATCGCTGATGATGGAACAGTTTCAGTAAGTAGAGCTGGTTCTTTTAATCAAGTTGATATAGTAGGTAACTTACGTTTAGTGCGTTTCGTTAATCCGGCAGGTTTGATCGAACAATCTGATAATCTTTACCAACAAAGTTTAGCAAGCGGCAGACCAATTGAGGGTAGCCCAATGGATAATAACTTCGGTGCTATTAGACAAGAGTACTTAGAAGGTAGTAACGTAAAAGTAGTCGAAGAAATCGTTAACATGATTACTGCTCAAAGAGCTTATGAAGCAAGTAGCAATGTAATAAAAGCATCTGATGAAATGTTACAACAAGCAAACAATATTATTTCTTAAGCGCATGCGTAGCGGGCTGCTGATTTTATTGATTTGTTTTATGGCATATGGTGCAGAAGCATTGGCTTTCGATGCTGCTAATCCTTATTGGTTTGCAGTAAAACCAAAATTAGAAAAATACCTCAATGAGAATCTTGATAAAAAACTCTATGAGTATAAAATCCTTGGTCCTGTATCAGAGATGAAACATTTTCTAGGTAATCGTCCTGACTCTGAAATTAAATTTGAGAAGCTCAATTTAAATAGTCCCAATGATCGCAAGAGTGTTGTGGCTTCGGTTTATAACTCTGATGGCAGCCTCAATGACAGCATCATAATTAATCTGGAAGTACAAAAATACAAAGATGTCTTAGTGGTTAAGAACGCCATACCTGTAGGTGAAAATATCGATGAAGCAAATACTTATACCAAGAGAGTTCTATGCTCTACTATGGATGAAAAATTATATTACAGTGGTAGTCTAAAACAAAAATCTGCTGCTACTAATATCGCTGCTGATACTCCGCTAAAAGTAAATATGGTTAGACATGAGAAATTAATCAAAACTGGAGATGCGATAAAAGTTAGTAGTGGTTCTAAATTTATCGAACTTGGTTTTAACTGCAAAGCTGCTGGCAGCGCTGATCAAGGTGAAACAATTTCACTGATCTGCCCTGATATTGAAAAGAAAAATCTTAAAGGTGTGATTACTGGGCGCGGCACTGCTAAGTTGCTTTAACTGGTTCAACTAACCATTCTAAAGTAGCCTTATTGAGGGATTCATCAAGAACACTATACTTGCGTGTATTGTGTCCATCTATCCTTATCTCAAAGGATATATTCTTAAATCCAGATTCAAATACTCCCACTAACTGACCTTTTACAAGACCCTCATAGCCATATTTAAAAGTAACCTCTGTACCTAGCCTCGGAAAATCTCGAAGTACCATGTCATTAAAATTAAACTTTCGTATATTTGTTTCTGATGGAATTGTCCCAGAAGGATCCACTTGAACTAAACTTGCTGCACTTGCTCTGTTTTCTTTTTCTTTTTTTTCTTGTCTAGCCAATCGAGTTTCTAGACTTTTCCCTAGAAACTTCGCATATCTTGGACTTCTGTGCTGTTTTAATGTATGAAATTGCGCCGGTAAAGCAGCTCCTATTTTATTTTTGTGACTTCCCATAAATGTGATTATATTATCTTTGCGGAAATATTATTGTTAATTTTTGATTAGAGCATTATCTGAAAGGGAAGATGAGTGCTTTGCTAGAATAACCCCTGATGTTAAAAGCTGGAATTGTAGGACTGCCAAATGTTGGGAAATCAACTTTATTTAATGCGTTATCAAATAACTATATAGCCGAAGCGGCAAATTATCCGTTTTGTACTATCGAACCAAACTCTGCAATAGTAAATGTTCCAGACGAGCGCCTTTATGTTCTCCAAAAATTTGTTAGCACCAATGTAGTAGTGCCTGCGGCAATAGAATTTATGGACATCGCAGGGCTAGTTAAAGGAGCTTCTCAAGGAGAAGGTTTAGGAAATAAATTTCTGGCGAATATTCGTGAGACCGATCTTATAGTTCACGTGGTGAGATGCTTTGAAGATGAGAATGTCATCCATGTCAGCGGAAAAATTAATCCTATTGATGATATTGAAGTAATAAATACCGAACTTATTCTGGCTGATCTAGAGCAAGTACAAAAATCCAAAGAAAGAATCGGTAAAAAATTACGCGCTGGCGATAAAGAGATGGTAGCCGTAGATAATGTTTTCTCTAAAATATTGCCTTTACTTGAAGAAGGCAAAGCTGCTCGCTTAGCCAGTCTCAGCGAGGAAGAAGAATTTCTTATCAAGTCTTATGGTTTACTCACACTTAAGAAAATTATTTATGCAGCAAATATTCCTGAAGCAGATATGGCAAGTGGAACTAATAACTTCGTCGAAGAAGTGAAAAAATATGCAGCAGCAGAAAATGCTGGAGTAGTTATGGTTTCCGCCGCCGCCGAAGCACAACTAGTCGGCATGAGCAATGATGAAAAAAAAGAATTTCTCAGTGAAATGGGCGTAGAAGAAACTGGACTCAATCAACTGATTCGCAAAGCCTATGAATTATTAGGTCTGCGTACTTACTTTACTGCTGGTGAGAAAGAAGTTCATGCATGGACCATACATAGCGGTGATAAAGCACCTCGCGCTGCAGGTGTGATTCACACTGATTTTGAGAAAGGTTTTATTAAAGCAGAAACCATTGGTTATGATGATTTCGTGGCTTGTGGTTCACGCAGTAAAGCTCGTGAAACCGGCAAAGCTCGTCAAGAAGGTAAAGAGTACGTCGTGCAAGATGGCGATGTTATGGAATTTAAGTTTAATAATTAAAACTTAAATTCATGAAGCTGCTCGACTAAAGTGGGCTCTCTTTCTAAAGTAGCTCCCGGATAAATTTGTCCAGTTAATTTAACTCGTGGTCCATTTAATTCATAAGAACTAGCTGTGCCTTTGAGTAAATCTTCCACAATCACATGGTGATTCCAATTTTGTGCAATTTCTAAAACTTCTAATACTGCATCTTGTGCAAAAAGTGAATTTTTATTATTCCAAATACTGATATAAATTGCCGGCTCTTGATAAAGTTCTTGATTTGGTTGAATTACCAAAACTTTTACTACTTTAGCTTCTATTGGTTGAATTTTTGAAAGACGTAAGAAAGCTAATTTCTCAAAAGAATGTATTTCACCATCACCATTCGTACCTTGTTGTAAACCAATGACCATACGATATTCAGGTATTCGACTGAAGTCATAGTTTATTTCTTTATACATTTTTGCTGTTATATTTCTGCCAGTACTTTGCTTAACTTGTTTAATTAATTTATCTAAATCAGTTTGATTAAATGAAGTTTTTTCTAATTCGTCTTGCTTTGCACCAATACCCGTATAAGGACAATTAGATATGCAAAATTTTTGTTTTAATTCGTCGTAATAACCAGAAAAAACTTTGCCACTAAGATTAGAATATTTTTGAATAATAGGAATTAAATCCTTTAAAGCTAATCCTTGTAAATAAATAGCAGCTGTTGATATTTCTCTTTGATCAATCTGTCGCTTAATAATTCTTTTGCTTAAATGCGCATAAGCCATAGGATGCAATGGTTGTCGTGGTAGATATGATTGAATGAAATCCATAATTAAGCTACTTTAAGTATATTTTCATTCTTAACTGGTGATAAGTCATCTACAGTTAGAATTGCTTGAAAATCGCCTTTGGGGCTCCTTGTAACCTCAAATTCTCCTCCTAAAGCTGATTCACAAAGTTCTTTTGCAGTAACTAAAGCAATACCATGGCTTTTAGATTTATCTGTTTTAGTTGAAAAACCCATCTTGAATTGACTCAAACGGGCAAGTTGTTCATCAGTTATTTTACTTGGATTTGAAACAATAAATTTCATAGTATTTGCTGATTTACCTTCTTTATTAATCAAAACTTGAACATCTATTTTACGAGTTAAATCAGGATGATCATTCAAATGTTGAATAGCATTTTCAATTAAATTATCCAGGATTTGACTTTGTATTTTCTCAGAATCATTAGTGAAAGTTTGAAGATCAGCTCTTTTTTCAATAGTCCAATTTAATTTGATATCATTATCAAACACAGTTTTCTTATATTCATTTTCTAGTTTCGATAAATATTTATCAATATTAAACTCTATAGGATCGGCTTGATGACTAGGATTACGAAGAGCCTTAAAAAGACTTTCAATTTGATCAAAACAATTTTGTAAACCTCTTAAGAAGGGGCCAAGCATTTCCCCTTGAAATAGTTGTGGAACAATATTAAATATATTTATCGAGTTTGATATAACGCCTATTGGGGTTCTTGTATTATGTTCGTACCGAGAAACCAAATTTAAAAAACGAGATGTTTTCTTACTATCAATAATATTATTTAAAGACGTTAATGTAAATTTGCCTTCCTTTTGTTTACTTAATTTGAATAAATCTTGAATTGTTTCTATATATGATTCAATATCTGCAAAAAAATCTCGCCTTTTTGATTCATTTGTTTCAAGGTCTTGAATTACTTCTGGTTTAATACTTTGTCTAAGCTTTTCTTGCAAAGAATTTATTTCTTCGTAACGTCTTTCTATAAATCTTTTATAAACTCGAATATATTCTGGTTTAGTCCAATAAATTTTTTGTCCTTCTGGATCAGTAAACCATTGATTAATTTGCTCTCTTGTAGGAATTTTTACAGTCGATAAATGAGAATCTTGTTTATTAGAAACATCTCTCTGTTCATCAACTGGCCACGATCCTGAACTCTTTTTCAAATCTTTTCGAAAATCAGAGAATGAAATAATTTGCGGGTTTGCTGACATGTTTCAAATAATACCATAATACGTATTATCAATACTCAAAAATTGGCTTAAATACTAGGTTTTAGGAGTTTTCGCTAACTGAATACCTGGGTAAGATTCCTTTCCTTGAAACTTCCATTACTATTGAAGCTGATGCCCAATGCCTCAAAAACCTTTCAATTGCCAGACTTAGGAGAAGTAAAACTTACTAAATACAAAGGTTCTAGGCATATCAGAATTAGAGTACATGAAAGCTCTCAAGTAACAGTCACTCTTCCTTATTACAGTACTTATGATGAGGCTTTGAATTTAGTCGAGCATAAAAAATCTTGGATCTTAGAAAATCTACAAAGATCTCAAATTACTAAATCAATTCCAATAGAGAAATTCAAAACTAAATTTCGTGAACTGGAATTAATTCCTTGTGAAGTTCTCAAAGCAAGCAAAAGAATCAGTCCAACTAAAATCAAAGTTTATTTTCCAGAGAGTTTAGCAATAACTGATCCTGGTGTGCAAACCCTGATCAAAGCTGGCATTGAAGAGGCTTTGCGCAAAGAAGCTAAACAATATTTACCAGGTCGCCTAGCAGAACTTGCAACTAAGCATGGACTTAAATACAAACAAGTCCGCATCAAAAATACTAAAACGCGTTGGGGAAGTTGCTCACCAGAGAACAATATAAATCTTTGTAGTCATTTGATGAAACTTCCAGATGAATTAATTGACTATGTGATTCTTCATGAGCTCGCGCATATTATTGAAAAAAATCATTCAGAGAAATTTTGGCTTTTGCTTAGTAGTTTTCTGGGCACTGATGCAAAATTGTTTGATAAGAAGCTCAAGTTTTATAAAACTAGCTTGTAGACTGCCTTATAAGGCTATTCTTTTAACTTCTTTTCTCATTTTGTCCTTAACTTCTTCCCAAATAAGTTGCTTAAACATTTTAGGATCTTCGTCTTCTTCTGCATCATGGAAATCTAAAAGACTTCTAGTTATATGTAACATATTAGTTTCTGGATATTTTTGTATCGTAAAACTAATAATATCTTCAAGAGTAAAAATTTCAAGCAAACAATATAAATCAAAAAAATCTCTTTTTTTTCCTCGACTTTCTATTGCAAAAATTTTCATAGCAGCAATATCTTCAAGTGAAGCTAATCGTATTCCATCATCTCGAATAATTGGTTTAATCAAACTATAATTGCGATTAACAATATCAACATGAACGCCATTGATTACAAATTGATGAACTTTATCAAATTCTCTAACAGGAATTAATTCCCCAAACTGTTTAAGTTGTAGCAATAACTCTTCATAATCTAATTTTACTTTTCCAAATAAATCAATATCTATTGATAATCTATGTCCAATCTGCAAAGCAAGAGCAGTACCTCCTACAAGATAGTAAGGTTGCAAAATTTCTAAATTCATTAGATCTTTTAATAAGGATAAAGTCTTGGATTCAACTGTATTTGTGTGTACCATCTAAAGTCCTCTTTAGGTATATCTAATAATTCTGAAAGAAAGCAATGTGTTCTTGGATCTAAATCTCTAGAACGAACTACTTGTTGCTTGATTTCTCCAAGTCCATAATAACGTTTAATCTCTTGCCAATCTTCAAATTGACCCATAGTAACCACTTTTTCAATCACATAACGTGGATGCCTATCATAATCGATTTTATCGGGATCTGTATCCCAAAAAAGATAACGTGAAAGTTTTGGTTTTTCTTTCATTTGAAGATTATTATAACAGAAATGTAAATACTTTATAAGGAAACATAATGATCAAGGCATTTTGGGTCTAATCTATAAGGTTGGACCTCACTATGTTAAAAACAAGAAAAATTAGAAACATTGCAATTATTGCTCACGTTGACCACGGTAAAACTACCTTACTTGATGCTATTTTAGAGCAGACTAATTGCTTCGATGCACACAAAGGACATGACGTTTGCGTTATGGATTCTAACCCTCTTGAAAAAGAGCGTGGCATTACAATTCTTGCAAAAAATACTTCTGTTAAATACGGCGAGTACACAATTAATATCGTAGATACTCCTGGTCACTCGGACTTCGGTGGTGAAGTAGAGCGTGTATTAGGTATGGTTCAAGGCTGTCTTCTGCTTGTAGATGCATTTGAAGGACCAATGCCTCAGACAAGATTCGTTCTAAAGAAAGCTTTTGAAAAAGGTCTTAAACCAATTTTGGTTATCAACAAAGTAGACAAGATCAATGCTGATATTCCAAAAGTTATCGATGAAGTTTACTCTCTATTTATCGATCTTGGTGCAGATGATCACCAAATCGAATTCCCAATTATTTATGCATCAGGTGTAAACGGTGTTGCTAGCTTAGATCTAGATGTTGTACTTAAAGGTATCGCTGAGAAAACTCCTAATATTAATCCTGTACTTGATACAGTAATTACTGCGGTTGATGCGCCAGAAGGCGATCCTGAAGCACCTTTCCTCTTCCAAACAGTAAGCTTGGATGCAAGTGATTATATGGGACGTATGCTTGTAGGCAGAATTCTCAACGGTAGAATAAAAGCTAATGATCAAGTTAATTTGATCTGCGCAGAAAATGGCACTGTAACTAAAAAGAAAGTTGCACGTATCTACGGTTTCTTAGGTTTAGAAAAAATTGAACTAGAAACAGCTAGTGCTGGAATGATAGTTATCATCGCCGGATTGCCAGAAGGCAATATCGGAGATACAGTTAGCGATTTAACCAACAGTAATGCTCTACCTGCAATTAAAGTAGACGAGCCAACTCTAGAGATGGTGTTCTCAGTTAATGACAGCCCATTTGCTGGACAAGAAGGTAAATTCGTAACTTCAAGACAAATCAGAGACAGGTTATACAAAGAATTACAAGTTAACGTAGCATTGCGCGTTGAAGAAACTGATAGAACAGATTCATTCAAAGTATCTGGTAGAGGTGAATTGCACTTGGGTATTTTACTTGAGACCATGAGACGTGAAGGCTATGAACTACAAGTATCTAAACCACAAGTTATTAGAAAAGAAGTTAAGGGCGTAATGTGTGAGCCTTTCGAGGAGCTGGTTTTAGACGTGGATGATGAACATTCAGGTTCTTGTATCGATGCAATCAACAAACGTCGTGGTGAAATGACTTATATGAATGCATGTCACGGCAGAACTACTCTTAAGTTCTCAATTCCAACTAGAGGTTTAATTGGTTTTAGTAATGACTTTGTACGTATGACTAAAGGTACTGGTATTCTTAATCACTCATTTGAAGATTACAAACCTTATGCGGGCGATATTTCAAAATTACGTTCTGGTGTTTTAGTTAACCTAGAGAACGGTGTTGCTACTACTTATGCTCTTGAGCAATTTAGCGATAGAGGTATTTTCTTCGTTGGACCTGCAACCAAAGTCTACAAAGGAATGATTGTTGGTGAATCTAACAAACCTCAAGACATTGAGCTGAATCTTACTAAAGAGAAAGCTCTTACTAACATGCGTGCAGCAGGTTCAGATGATTTAGTACAACTCAAAGTCCCTCGTAAAGTGATTCTTGAGGAAGCTTTGGTTTATATCAATGATGATGAGTTAGTTGAGATCACTCCTGAGAATATTAGATTGAGAAAGAAAGTTCTTGATAAAAAGAATCAGCGTAAAGAATTGATGAATGCTTAAATAGCACTCAATAAACGCCCTATTCCATTAGAATTTTTTTCTACAGTATCAGCTACTGTTACATTTGAAGGCTTGTTTTTTACACTCGGCATTTGATCAGGAAGTGTAGTATATGGCACTACTTTTATTACTCTTGACTGTGCTACCGTACCAACTACTTCTAAAATTTCAGCTAAAAAATTTATGTTTTCTTGCGGTAATAGAGTAAATAAATTATTCTTATCTCCAGAGATTATAGTCACACTTTGAGACGAATCTGCTTTGCTTAATGCTGATAATTGCTCTCTCAATTCACCAGTATTAGTAACTGAACTAATAACAGCTTCTGGCAATCTGCTTTCCAAACACGTAATTAAAGTGTCTCTAACTCCAGCATTATTTTCTACAATAAATATTCTTTTATTTGCATTAGCGACTGATTCCACCATAATATTTTCCTCTCTATATTATATATAGTTTAAGCCGATATCTGCAGCGATGCCGGTAACGGAAAATAAATCTTCTCTTCTTTAAACTTCAGTACTTCAATTACATCTGAGTATTTAGCAGCATCGTCTCGAGAATACTGATAATCATTATCTCCTAGAAGCTTAGAAATTAAAGTATCCACTAGAAACTCTGGCGCTGAAGCACCTGAACTAATACCTATCACCTTGCCAGCAAGATCATCTGTCATTTGGAATTGATCTGGATCTGGTACAAGCATTGCAGGCTTATTAAATTTATGAGCAAGCTCTAGTAATCTAAGAGTGTTAGAAGAGTTTTGGCTACCAATTACTAGGATATAATCACAGACTGTAATTAGCTCTTTGACTGCATCCTGGCGGTTCTGCGTAGCATAACAAATATCATCGGATCTAGGGAAGTCAATATTCTTGAAAGTAGTTTTTAGTTTATTAATAACTGCATCGGTATCATCTAAAGAAAGCGTGGTTTGAGTCGCAACTACCAAATGATGATTTTCAAGAATTGGTTTTATACGCTCTACATCATCTACAGTCTCAACTAAATATATATCTTGGTTAGGAGTCAAAGCTTCATTAACACTAGTTTTGGTGCCTTGATCAAAATTATTAGGTGCATAACCCATCGCACCAAGAACTTCTTGATGTCCACGATGTCCGATATAAATTACTTTCTTGGAATCATTGATAGCTTTTTTGATTTCATTGTGAACCTTAGTAACTAATGGGCAAACTGCATCTAAGAACTTAAGTCCGCGTGCTTTAGCTGCTTCAATAGTCTCAGGTGATGTACCATGCGCAGAGAAAATCAACATTGCATTATCAGGAACTTCATCAAGCTCCTCTACAAAAATCACTCCACGGTTTTTAAAATCATTAACAACATGATGGTTATGCACTATCTCATGACGCACATAAAGTGGACTGCCATATAGTTTCAGAGCTAAATCAACGATTTCAATCGCGCGATTTACACCAGCACAGAAACCACGCGGTTCAGCAAGAATGATTTTAGAGATAGTTGAGTTGGAATTTTTTTGCATTATTTTTTTCTAGTTCTCTTTTTCCAGCTAATTTAATAGAAACTACTGCAAAAATAAAAAGTAATGTACTAAAAACAAAACATATCAAAAACATAATCATTAATCTTTCTTCTATGTTTTCAGTTGTGATTATAAGTTGCATACTTATTATTATATCTAACAGTAGTACTGGATCATTACGTCGCTACGCTTCTCATGATGACGACTTTTGACCTATACACCAGCAGGAATCTTAGCTAACTTCGCAGCAGCATTCTTGAACATCTTTTCAGTACCTTCCCAATCGATACAAGCATCAGTAATTGAGATGCCATATTGTAATTGGCTAAGATCTTCAAGAATAGGTTGGTTACCACCTTTGATATGACTTTCAACCATAAAGCCCATCACAGATTTATTACCATTGAGTTTTTGCTGAACTATATCTTCTAGTACTGCAGGCTGACGATAAGGATCTTTATTAGAATTTGCATGATTGCAATCGATCATGATTCCGGTTTTAACTCCAGAATCTTCAAGCGCTTTTTCTGCTTTAGCTACATGCTCAGCAGAATAATTAGGACCATCACTACCACCTCTTAGAACCAGGTGAGTATCAGGGTTTCCTTTAGTATGAAAAATATGAATCTTGCCATATTCTTGATCTATACCAATGAAACTTTGGGGAAACATTGCAGCCCGTGCAGCATTGGTAGCAACAACTAAATCACCATTAGTTCCATTTTTAAAACCAACTGGCATTGAAAGTCCACTTGCCATTTGTCTATGTGTTTGTGACTCTGTAGTTCTTGCGCCAATAGCAGACCAAGAAATTAAATCCGAGATAAATTGCGGCACCAAAGGATCAAGCATCTCAGTTGCACAAGGCAAGCCCATTTCATTAATTTTTAGAAGTAGTTTACGGGCTTTGTGCAGACCAGTCAGCATGTCGAAACTACCATCTAAATGTGGATCATAGATTAAACCTTTCCAGCCAAGAATAGTACGCGGCTTCTCGAAGTAAACTCGCATGATAATGCAGATTTCGTCTTTAACTTCTTCTTTGAGTTTCGCTAATCTTTCAGCATAATCTAGAGCTTGGTCAATATTATGAATTGAGCAAGGACCGACAATTGCAAGTAATCTTGGATCTCTTAAGCCGATGATATTGCGCGCATCTCTTCTTGCATCAAGAATAGTTTTAGCGATTTCATCAGTAATTGGTAAAGCATCGCGTAAAGCTTGCGGAGTAGAAAGTGTTTCTACCTTGCTTATATTTTTGTTGAATAATTCTTCTCTTTCTTCTAAGTTCATTTGGCTTACGCTTTTGTTGTTTAATTTTAGCTAAAGATTAGCAATAATAGCATAATCATGCGGGTTGTACGCCTTGCAAAACGAATGTTTAGTTTAGTTTTGCAATAAGGCGTACAACAATAAAAAAATAAGGTTTTCTCAATCAGTAAGCCTCTGATTAAGCTGAGATCTAGGTTTTCCTTATTGTATAATCATCAGAACCTGAACTAAATTTTAAGGTATATCAATAGCACTTTATAAAAGGAGAAAACATTATGGGAGTACTAGTTGGACGTGAAGCACCTGATTTCACAGCAGAAGCAGTAGTTAATGGAACTGAATTTAAAAAAATCACTTTAAGCGATTTCAAAGGCAAAAAATATGTTGTTTTATTTTTCTATCCTTTAGATTTTACTTTCGTTTGCCCTACGGAATTACATGCATTCCAAGATCAAGTAGAAGCATTCAAGGACATCGATACAGAAGTAATTGGCGTATCAGTTGATTCTAAATTCTCACATTTCGCTTGGTTAAACACACCAAAAGCAGAAGGTGGAATTCAAGGCGTTAAGTATGCAGTTGTATCTGACCTCAACAAAGAAATCACTAAGAAATACGATGTTGAAGTTGAAGGCGCAGGCATCGCTTACAGAGGCTTATTCCTAATCGACAAAAACGGTATTGTTCAACACCAAGTTGTTAACAACCTTCCTTTAGGACGTAATGTTGATGAAGCTTTAAGAATGACCAAAGCTCTTCAATTCTTCGAGAAGCATGGTGAAGTTTGCCCTGCTAACTGGAACGAAGGCGAGAAAGGAATGAAACCTAGCAACGAAGGTTTAAAGAATTTCTTCAAAGAGCCTCAACATGCTTAATTAACTGAATAGTTAGTTTTACGAAAGCCCGGGTTATAAGCCTGGGCTTTTTTATTATTCAGGTAAATCCATTTTAAGTAAAAAAACTATAGCAAGTAACGCCACAAATTCCTGAGCTAGTTTTACAGGAATAGAATTAGTTTTTTCTACAGTTGATTTTATTGTTTCTATGAATGTGTTTAAAGGCTCTCCTTTACCTTCTTGTGCGGCTTTGAAAATTTCAAGCATAGATTGTTGAAATGCCTTCTTCATAAATTGTTGAAATTCATTCTTCTCAAATGCCTCTTCCCTATCTCTTGGTCCCAAATATAAAAAACTTTGCAGTAAAGGTCTGTATTTGTCATAAATCTTGTTCAAAAAACTTCTTTGCGCATCTGTAAATCCTTCTTGAATAAATTCATAGCTTCTTAACTCTTGAACCAAGTTTTTGAACCCCTTGTCTCTAATTAAATTTCTACATTCCCATTCAACGGTTCTTAAACCTTCACGTTTAGGTTTTAAACAACTAAGTACATTATCTGCAAAGTTTAAAAAAGATTCTTTATCAGAACTAGATTTTTCCTTTTCTTGCAATTCTCGATTTAATTCTATTAATCTTGAGGCATGCTGAAAATTAGCTTTATAATCAGAACTCTGATCCAGATTCTTTACCTTTTCTCTCAGTCCAATTATATGTAAAATTAATTCAACTGGTTCCCTAACGGTCTCAGTATCTAGCGTTGATAATTTCCTTCCTAATTTTGCAATAAATGCTTTGAATTGATTTTCATCAGATTTTAATAGTTCAGAAAATTTATTCGCTGTTAATTTAGTACCTAACTTAAACTTTATATTCAATTTATCAACAAGAGTCTTTGAATCAGGAGGTGCATGTTGACTTAAAAATTCCGCAAAACTTGCAAAACTATCATTATATCCGTTTTGAACATTTTCAAAATCATCAATGGATCTCATAAAAGAACTAAAATCAACAAGTAAACTCCTTAAGCGTTTACATTCTTCTTTGTAGTGATCAGGATCCTTTTTAAGCTCACTGAGTGGGACTAAATCTAAAGTTTCTAAACTTAAATGCCTTGTAATATTTATTCTAAAAAACTTATCAAGTTGAAGAAGATATTCTTTAAGCTTTCTTGCATCAGCACGTCTTTTCACTGATTCAGGTAATTTTGCAAAAGCTAATTTAGTTTGAAATAAACTCTGAGCAATTAAAGAAGAAGCTTGTAATATTTGTTCTTCACTTGTTTGATTTTCAATTAATCCAATGTTTTTATCAAAAGTTTCAAATCTATATAAAAATGATTCTTTTAAGGTTCTTAATTGTTCTGAATCAGCTGTGGAAGTTCTAATGCCTGAACGGATGATATTTAAAGTTTCTTGAGATTCACCCTTTCCAAGATTTGCAACAATTTTTTGGATAGATGAAATTTCCATTATTCAAAATAATAGCTAAACGCGTATTTTTTAGCAAGTTTTTAATTGAAACTGTCTTTAAATTTCATGGAAGTTTCAAGTTGATTTGAAACTTCCATGAAATTTAAGCATAGTTTTAAGTAGAATAGAAAAGAGTCAAATTGCTAGAATCAAAGATTCAAAGCCCAATGGGGTTTTAGATAAATTTTTAATAAGGAGAAATTTTATGACACATACACTACCGGAATTACCATGGAAATTAGATGAACTAGAACCTAATTACCTCAAATCGACCCTTGAGTACCATTACGCTAAGCATCATCAAACTTATGTAACTAACTTGAATAAAGCACTTGAAGGTTTAGATGCTTTTGCTAATCTTCCTATCGAAGAGTTGATGCTCAGAGTTAATGAGATTCCTGCAGAGAAAAGACAGCCTGTAATTAATAACGGTGGTGGTCACTATAACCACACATTATTTTGGTTTGTGATGAGTCCTGATGCAAAAGGAAAGCCAAGCGGTGAGCTTGCTAGTCAGATCGATAAAGATTTTGAGAGCTTTGATAAATTCAAAGAAGCCTTTACTAACGCAGGTCTAACTCAATTTGGAAGCGGCTGGGCATGGTTAAACTGGTGTACTGAACACAACAAACTTGTAGTAGAAAAATCTGCTAATCAAGACAACTGTCTAATGAACACTAAACGCAAACCACTTTTAACTATGGATGTTTGGGAGCATGCTTACTACTTAGAGCACCAAAACCTTAGAGCAAGATGGATTGAAACTTTCTACAATCTAATTGATTGGGAAGCTGTTGCTAAGAATTTTGAGAATGCCAAAGCTGGTAAAACTATTCTTGAAGTTAAGGCTACGGCGAAAGCGTAAGCGCTTAACTAAATTCTAAATGCCTAAAAACCCTTGGATATAAGCAATCCAGGGGTTTTTTATTTAAAAATTTATTTAAATAATATTTTTTTAGCAAAATATGTAATACAATCTTATTTTGTTTTGGATCTAAATTCGACTACATTTGAATCAGCGACATCTGGCGCAGTTTCTACTGCGATTAACAGCGATCCTATTCAAGCTAATTCTAATCAAGTAAATGGCACTGTTACTGCACATAGAATTTCTAATGCAGCTTCAATAGCTTCTGATAATTCAATTGCTCAAACATCACAAGGAACAATTTTAGTTAGCAAATCTTTTGAAGAAATTTGTCGCAATGCAAGAAATTTAAAAAAAATTTTTACCGGAGCAACTAAAAGTCGACCTCATATAAGAAGAGAAGATTTAAAAGCTTCTCGACTTGTAATGGACCCTTTAATTTATAAAAATAATAATAGTCTTACTCAGCATCTTGAAAATGAGCAAGCAACAATAGTTCAAGAAACCAATATTAAATCTGCCCTGATACATGGTCCACTAGGAGCCAATGCCAGAGATTTAATTTTAAAAAGAGCACTTATTGCTTTTAATAAAGAACTTAAACAAAATTCTGATAATTCGAGATCCTCAAATATAGTAATTTTTTGTTCTAATGATATTGCTTGTGATGATATGGCAAGACGAATGTTTAAATTCATGCCGCCTGAATCTAAAGATAGATTAGAAGTACTCTCTGCAATGAGAGTCGTTCGCGACGATAATACCCTTAATAATTATTACAAATTAGAGGCTGATGATACAGAACAAAATAAACCAAAAATATTTTTTGTAAACGCGCATAGTATAAAAGCAAAAATCAAAAAAGATGATGATTCTAATCAGGTTAGTAAAAAACTAAGTAAACTTACTAAGATTTTAAAACTACCTGACTTAAAGTATTTGTACTTCACTCAAGCCCATGAATTAAGCACTTCTGTAAATGATAATTTGTTTGATTATTTAATAAGAACTATTAACCCAATGGCACAAAAAGCAATAGCAGAGCAAGGTAAAAAAGAAAATCAACCTTTAGAGCTTCTTGGTTCAACTTATTACAAACCACAAAGAGGCAGTGATGCAGCCAACTCTGTTAATTTAGAAGGTTATTTTTCAGGTACAACAATATATCTTCCAAGCCCTAACCAATTAATTGTTTCAGGACAAATGCCAGGTTTAGATGAGAAAAAAACTTTTAGACAAAGTACTAAAGTTGGTGAGAAAACATCAGGAACTAATGGGAAACATAGAACTATTGATTTAAAAATTGACTATTTACATGACACAGCATTTTTAAATGGAATTGTAGATGAGTATATAAATTCTTTTCACTCGGATCAAGCAAGAAATCTTATCAGCTTAGAACGCGATGAAAAATCCTTGCAAAATTTAATTGATGTCTTGAAAAGCAAAAAGATAGCATTTGCAGTTTTAACTGGCGAAGGTCTTTCCAGATTTGACTCAGAAGGTAATGAATTTAAGGACTTCAAATCAAGAATAGAAATTTTGGATAGACTTGGTAAAGATTATCCTTTATTAGTACACTATGATGAAGCTTTATTATCAAGCTTAGAAATTCCTGTTGATAACCAGATTTTACTTTGTTTGCCAGATATTAGTGATGATAAAACAGAAGCAGCCATTGCTCAACTTAAATCGCCATATAGTCAAGAAGAACGCAATACAAGACCAAACCAACGCGGGCTTTTGTATGTAGAGCGTAGCCCACATATAGATAGAAAAAATAGAAAAACAATACCTGAATTAATAATAGATACAGAAAGAAGACATGATGATGGTAAAAATTCACGAGGAAGATTTATAGCCAATGGTAATCATCATCATTCAAATTGTAAATCTTCTCTTGTCACTCCTATAAATCGAGGTTCTGGGACTACTGATCAAGTCTCTATCAAAGTTGAAGACGAGGAATGGTTTAAATTTCTTGGAGAAATTTTAGGAATTGAAAATACTGATGACTATAATGCCTTCGCTCAAAAATTAGAAGAAGAAATTGACGGTTATGCTGAAATAATTCTGGATCAAATAGGTCTTGAAAAAGATGATCTTAATCAAACACGCGTAGTAAATATTGTAAAAGGGAAAGAGCCTTATGATAAGCTCAAACGCGATGTTATAAAAGCTTTTATTGATAATGATCAAAAGTTTCTGAGAGCAGCAATTACATTTCCACACATAGTTGGTATTGAAACCACTGACGAAGCAATAGCAAAAACTAAACTTGAAATTCAAAATGCAAATTTAGAAAGGGAATTTAACAGTAAATGGTTTACAGAATTAAATAAAGTAAGTGGTAATAAAGCTATATCCTTAGTTGGAGCTTTTCTATTAGAGAAAGGTGATCAATATGGCAAACCTCTTTATGATGATGAATTATTACATAGTGCTTTAAGAGTAATTTTAAGTGGACAAGAGAAATACAATGGCTCAAGTGAAAATGCAAAGCAACTGTTCTTGGATTTCTATAACTATATTAATCGCCAATATAGTTTAGCCGCCCTGAAAGCAAATCAAATACTCACAGAGACTGAGATTGGTAAAGATTTAAAAATTGATTTCAAAAGTTCATTAAATTTAAATCGACCTGATGATTTATATAACAATGTATTAATTGCACTTGAAGAGCTAAGACTCTATTTAAAAAATCAAGCTTGGCTAAATTTGTTAGATGGTGCGCTTGGTATAAAATCTCTCTCAGATAAATCTACTTACAGAACTAAATTAATTAGTAACTATATTCAAAATAGCCCACTTGCACTTGGCTTTATAAATACTGAAACTAGTTTCAAAAATTTAATTTCAATATTATTAGGAAATACTCCTGATCTTCAACTTATATCATTAGAACAAGCGAAAAATATTTTTAGTAAATTTGTAAATTTCATTAACAACCAACCTGACATAAATAAACTTGACACAGCAATTGTTAAGAAGGCTATGCCAAGCCTGTTTGACCCTGCTCAGCAAATTAATGATCTTAATTCAGCTAAAACTTATATTGCAATTCTTGCAAACACTAAACCTCAAATTGGACCATCACAAAATTGGTCTTCATTAGTAGCATCCTGTGCTTCAAATAATGGTGTAGCAAACTCAAGTTCACAAACACTAAATTTGATCGCTGAATTTTTATTTGAAAAACATAGAAATCTATTTGAAGCTAAAGAAGAAAAGAACCTGAAAAAAACCATTACACTACTAGCCTGTCATAATGGATCTCATCTTAATGGAGAACCATCCACATCTACATTTGCTGAGTTTTGCGATTGGTTAAATCAAAAAAATCCTAATTTAAACCCAATACAGATTCATCGGCATGCAGCTAATAGTTCTCGCTATGAACCAAGTACTAGGATCACAACGCCAGAGCAAGCTAAAATTGCAATTCAATATGTTATAAGCGGAGCTAAACCTAAATCTAATTCTGAATGGTTAGAACACTTGGATCAGCTTGAAGCAAATAAAAATCACTTAGATATATTTGCAGAATATTTACTTGCTTCAAGAACTAGGGAAGCAAATCCATATGATGCTTTTAAGAACTTTGATGATTTAAAAGCAACACTTTCTTTAGTCGTAGGTAATGGACAATCTCATCATGATGGGCATCCAGGCAATGGTAAAAGCAATGGCAAAGTACCTGATACAAATAAAATATTAGAAGGATTTATTAGTTTTTTAAAAAATAAATATGGAGAGAATTTTGATCTTGTCAAAGTTAGAGCTTGGTTTCCTGAACAAGTTGAGTTTACTGAAACCATAAAAACAAATACTTTTTTAGAAAAATCTATTTCCAGATCATTGAATAAAATTTTTCCTAAAGTCACAAATTATCCAGAATTTTTACAAAAATTATTTAGTCCAGAACCTATTAATGATAAGCTTGCTAGCTTTATAACAAAGTTTTTAAGCCCTAATTACCAAGAACAAATCAATCAAATCCAAAATGAAACTGAATTAGAAAGATTACTGAAATCAATGCTGGGATTAAACAAAAATCTTACAGAAGAAGACCCAGTAGCTGATTTAATGGGTAATTTTATTGAGAACTTACTTAATCTCAATCCAAGCGAAGTTACTTATATACATTTACAACCTTTCTACCCTGCTTTTATAGATATGTCTGCTCAAACAAATTATTTAAATTTAGCTGCTGACGAAAAATTAGAATTTTTTACGCAGATTGTTAAATCACTAACTTTACAAAATCAAAGTATTTTAGGTCAAAATACTACTTGGCTCACAAAATTAGATCTTGCTATCAATAATGGAACACCTTTACCTAACACTGTTAGTGAAGAATATAAACTTGATATGAGAAGCTGTGTTATTGCTGATTTTTTAATTCAAAAACATCCTAAATATTTAACTAGTGATATTGAATTATTAAAAGCCATGAAAATTTTATTAGGTGATAAATCCTCAATAGAAGCTGATTTAAAAACTGCTAAATCTTTAATTCAAGACTTAAATGAACATTTACGAGAATCTGAAAATCCTCCACATCTTGGAGTAGCAAATTTTGCTCTTGCGAGAATCTTCCCACAATTATTTCAGGTTACGAAAGAAGATATTTTATCTTTTGTTGAAATAAAATATAAACACTTATTACAATCTGAGCAACAA
This sequence comes from uncultured Gammaproteobacteria bacterium, assembly GCA_964517685.1. Lineage (GTDB taxonomy): Bacteria > Cyanobacteriota > Vampirovibrionia > LMEP-6097 > LMEP-6097 > CAYQSL01. The sequence continues at coordinate 59,417 of CAZFCF010000002.1, forward strand.
CGTATCAAAGCAAAACATTTTGGAATTGCAATTGCCGAAGAAGATGAAGGTGGCAAATTAATAGATTTGGATTTGGCGATCAAAAAATCATTACAGAATGAACTAGGACTTAATTTAGAACAAGTTATAAAAACTTTAGGTATTAAAATTATTGATCCTGAACATTATAATGCTGTAATAAAAGACTGTATTGGATCAGTCATGGCTAATGATAATGATTTAAAACCTGATAGTAATTTTTTTAGTAATTTTAAAGGATCAGAAGATTTAAAACAAATACAATTAACATCCTATTTTAGAAAAATTATTTTAAAAGAAGATGACCAAGATGAGGCTCTTTCATTTCTAGCAAAGGAAAATATGAGATTAAAGCTTGACGACACAGCAAAATTATATTTTAACTTTGAGATTTATCAGAATAAAATCATAGCTAGATGTTTTGATCCTCAATCCAAGATGGGTGAGGAAACAATTTATACAAATAATGATAATGCTTGGACTAAAGGTAGAAGCAAAAACATAAATAATTTGCCTAGCTATTGCAATAAAGATATAAAATAATATTACCACCTAGTATTTTATATGAATTCAATCACTATCATCGGCGCCGGACAAATGGGATCAGCAATCGCTAAAGGCTTGCTGAAATCTGGCTTTGCTGAAGCTGAAAATATTTTGCTCTATGATCTTGATGCGATACGCCTGGCAAATTTAGAAAAAGAATTTTCTTTCAAAACTTGCACAAAAATTAGTGGCTTAAGAAATTCTATTAAAGATGATTCAATAATTATTTTTGCGGTGAAGCCACAGAATATTGATGAATTGCTTGAAGAAATGGTTACATTAGAAGTGCCGCAATCAACCTTATTAATTTCCATTCTTGCTGGAACCAAAATTTCTAAGTTTGCAAAATATTTCCCAGAGAATCCTATTATTCGTTCAATGCCTAATACCCCTGCACAAATTTCTAAAGGTGCTACCGCAATTAGCTCTAATAGAACTTGCTCTGTAAGCCAGATTCAGCTTGCCAAAACAATCTTTGAAACTCTAGGAATCGTGGTGTTTGTAGATGAAGATAAATTAGATGCAGTGACTGCACTTTCAGGTTCAGGACCAGCTTATGTATTTTTGCTCACAGAAGCTATGACCGAAGCTGGGATTAAGCTTGGTTTGGATGAAGCTTCAGCAAAAGCTCTTGCTCGTCAAACTGTCTGTGGTGCAGCTTGCCTAATGACAGAATCTGGTGAAGAAGCAAGTACCTTACGCGAAAAAGTAACTAGCCCTAGTGGCACTACTTATGCAGCACTTGAAAGTTTTAAAGCTAATAATTTCAACGAGATTGTGTATCAAGCACTAGATGCGGCTTGTAAAAGATCCAAAGAATTAAGCTAGAATTATTATTAACGCTTATGAGTGAATTTAGATTGCTTAATACTCAAGTTGCTTTTCAATCTTTAGAAATTGCTTTTCAATATTACAGCATAGAACTTAATAAATTAAAACCATTTGATTTAGAATTAAAAATCATTAGCAAGGACTGTGTTATAAAAAGATTTAAAGATACTGTTGAACTTAGCTGGAAGTTACTTTTTGAATTTATCAAGACCAAACATTTAATAGAAGATTTAGTACCCTCGCCCAAATCCACACTTAGAGCTGCATTGAAACTTAAATTACTAAATGAAGAAGAAACTGAAAAGGCTATCAATATGATTGATGATAGAAATCTAACTTCGCATACCTATAAAGAAGAGATTGCAAATAATCTTTTAAGCAGAATACCTAGTCATATTAAATTACTCAAAAAAATTATTAGTGAACTAGAACAAAGGATTTAAATCTATTATTTCATTTGGCTTGCAAGTAATGGTACTGCCGATGTTCTTCTTGCAAGATATGGCACAGGTGGCGTTGGACCAAGTGGGAAATTTAAAGCCTGGGAAATTGTTCCATAACGTGTTGCTATATCAAAACTCCCATCTCCATTAGATTCCAAGACAATACTATTAGCAGCCATTCCTAAACTAAATCTTGTATCTAATGGTACTCTATATTCTTTTCCTCTAGCAAGTGAAACTTTGTAAGCAGCCTTTCCATTATGAGGATTACTTTCTGGAGATCTATTACGTTCATCTTGCATTAATCTATAAGAATCACTATTACCCAATATTGTAATAGACAGATCTGACCCTGAATCTTTAACAATCAGTTCGCGAGCACGAGTATCTATTCTAATATCGATATCTATTGAACCAGAAAGAGGAACTGAAGCAACTATTGCAGCCTTAATATCTCTACTACTAATTTTAAAATTATAAAAACCAGAATTCGGCGTTATTTTGTCCTCATTAAGCATTACTAAAACCTGCTCTGGTACTTGCTGTGATCCTACTTGTAAGGATGGCATCGTTATAGATATAGGTTTTGATGTTATAGGAGTAGTCATTTAAATTTCCTTTATCGCACAATATACAAAGGATTCAGCAGAAAAATTTGACATTTATGTTGAATTTAAGATTCACCATGCAATAAAACGGTTTCAAAGCTCCCAGATACATTTACCCACGCTCAACAGCCGGCACATCCATCTCCGTACCAATAGTTTCCATCACTTGGATATTGAAGTCTGGTGAAAGTTCAGCATAACTAAGAATATGCACATGAGGATCGAACTGCTCAATTAGCCTAAACAATGGCAAGCGCAATGATGGTCCACAAATCAGTACTGGTCTACGTTCTACTTGCTCCAAGATTCTGCGCGAAGCATTTGAAATCATAGTCACTAAATTTTGGATTTGCTTAGGCTCAAGAATGAGAACCATATTATTATCGACTTTCTGCAAAGACTGTTCCAGACGAGTTTCCCAGCTTGGATGGAATGCCATTGCTGGAAGTTGACGATCAGGTGTAGAGAACTCAAGACAAATTTGCCTACCAAGAGAAATTCTAAGTTTCTCTGAAAGCTGGTCAGGATCTTTGATTGCAACAGTCAAATCCTCAAGCTTCTCTAAAATATAATGAATGTCTCTAATTGAAACTCTTTCTTTAAGTAAGTTCACAAATACTCTACGCAGGTCACCAAGCGAAAGTGAGCCTGGTACTAAGTTGTCCACAAGTGGTGCATCGAATTGTTTTACTTGATCAAGAATTTTACGTACATCTGATTTTTCAAGTAGGTCATCAATGTTCTTACGCACTACTTCAGCCAGATGTGCAGTCACTACACGCACTGCAGGCGCTGCCGGTCTATCCCAGTCGATCTGTTCAAGATACTCAGGATCAACCCAATAAGCAGCTTCTTGGAGCGCAGGCTCCCAACCTGGAAGCGATGTCGGTGGCGCTTCGGAATAAATATTGTCCCAATCTTCACGCAAGATGAGCATACGATCTGCATAGACCTCTGCACTAGCCACGGTCGTGTCACGAATTACAATACGATATTCATTTGGATTTAAACTCGGCGCGTCCATGATACGCACTGAAGGCAGGATATAGCCTAGGTTCAAAGTTAATTGGTGACGCAATGAAGCAATCTCTGGCACCAAAGTACCATTACGCGCAGGGTCTGCGATATCTAATAATCCAGAGCCCACCCAAATTGCTAGCTTATCTACTTCTAGAAGTGAATACATCATCTCTGGAGTAGCACGCGGCGCGCCACTTTGATCTACACGCTCATCTATCTCAACATCAGTGTCGAGCTGGGTTTTCTGAGCTTTATTATTTTTTTGATAAAGAGTATAAACGAAGAAAACAAGTCCAGCTGCAATAGTAAGCAAGACAATGCTTGGCATACCTGGCAAGAAAGCAAAAATAAATAGCAAAGCTGCACCAATAATAAATGCATTTGGCTTAGCAATTAATTGTGTAGCAAGATCCTGACCAAAGGAATCTGCAGTAGATCCAGCACGGGTCACAATGATACCGGTTGCAATTGCTAGAACTAGGGCAGGAATAATTGCTGCAATCGCATCACCAATTGATAGGATCACATACTTCTTTGCTGCAAGTTCAAATGGTAAGCCTTTTTGCATCATACCGATAGTTAAACCAGCAACGATGTTAACGATGGTAATGATGATACCGGCAATTGAATCACCCTTCACAAACTTAGAAGCACCATCCATAGAACCGAAGAACGAAGATTCTCTTTCTACTTCAGAACGCTTAGCCTTGGCTTGTTCGCTAGTAATGAGACCTGCATTAAAATCGGCATCGATACTCATCTGCTTACCAGGCATCGCATCTAAAGCGAAACGCGCACTAACTTCTGCCACACGCTCAGCACCCTTGGTAATAACCATGAACTGCACAATGGTAATAATCACGAAGATGATAATCCCAACGACGATATTACCGCCGGCAACGAAATTACCCATGGCTAAAATCAAATGCCCGCCATCACCAGTAAGTAAAATAGTTCTGGTAGTAGCAATGTTCAATGAAAGTCTGAACATCGTAGCTAAAAGTAGAAAAGTAGGTAAGGTACCAAAGTCGAGTGGCTTAGAAATGTATAAGGAAATACCAATCGCTATTACTGCAAGAGTAATATTTATCGAAATAAAAATATCCAATAGAATTGGAGGTAATGGGATGATGATAATCAGGATGATCCCGAAAACCAAAGCACCGACCATCAGCTCGCTAATCTTTACATTCTTCATTAGATTAAGGGCGTCCCTAATATTAAGCCCAGAAAACCTGTCATTATGGTTCTATTAACAAGCATTCCTTAAGAAAACTTTAACTGCGGTAAAATAATCTCTCTGTGAAAGTAGATAGCGTTAAAAATAGTAAGCTTTGGTTCAGTTTCTCCGGTGTTTTAATAGCCGCGAGCATATTTTTCATGATCCAGTCTTTTGTAACTTTTGGAGCCCCATTTAAATTGGGTTTGGATTTTACTGGTGGTACCAAAATGGAGTACCAATTTAAACAGCCACTTAAACAAAATCTCAACTCTGAGCAAATTCAAAATCTACTAAATTCTATTGGCTTCAAAAATAGTTTAGCTACTATAACTAAGGATGAAAATCCAATCCTGATCATAAGAACACAAGCCATCTCAGGTAATGATGAACTTGATCGTTTAAATCAAAGACTTAAAGAAGATTACGGCGATTATGAAATCAGTTCTATTGATACTGTTAGTCCGGTGATCGGACCAGAACTTTTACAAAGTGGTTTGATTGCACTAGCATTCACCATCTTAGGAATCGTTCTCTATGTGTCTTTTAGATTCAGAGGCGATTATGCTTTCTGCGCAATTGCTGCTTTAATCCATGACCTAATTATCACTTCAGGTTTATTTGCTTACTTAGGTCTTTATCATGGTGTTGAAATCGATAGCTTGTTTATAACTGCCTTACTTACTATTTTTGGTTTCTCAATTCATGACACCATTGTTGTGTTCGATAGGATTAGAGAAAATCAAAAATTACAAACGCAGAAATTTAGTTTTGCTGAAGTTGCAAACTACAGTGTTAATCAAGTTTCTGTAAGATCGATGAATACTTCATTTACAGTCTTAGTTACTTTAGGATGTTTATTCTTGCTTGGTGGTTCAAGTACTAGAGTATTTACTGGTGCACTTTTCTTTGGTTTATTTGTTGGAACTTATAGTTCAATTTTTTTAGCAAGTCCTCTTCTAGTTATTGCTAGAAAGAAACAAGCTAAGTAATACTGGATTGCTTCGTCACTCCGTTCCTCGCAATGACGGCTTTACATCAATACAAATTAAAAACCCCTCAACTTTTACATTGAAGGGGTAGATAATTTTTTGTAATTTAATCCCGTAAGTACAATTCAAGGCCCAAACGCATTAGCTGAGGATAATTTATCTCTCAGATCCAACTAGTTCTCTGTTACCAGATAAGCTAGCTTCTTGTGTTTGAGGTTGATCTTGAACTCCAGTTTTAAACTGTCTTGCCCATCTTTCGAGCACTTCAGCTTGGCTTAGGCTGTCTTTATCCGCTAAATTTTTAATAATTGTTAAAGCTTCTGGGCTTAAGCGAAACGACACCATTTTTTTTGCCTCACCATAAAGTGGTTTAGGGCCTGTTTTTTTTCTTGTTTTAGACTCGATCATTAGCGATCACTCCTCATTCCTTAATTACGTATTATGTAATTATAACATAGCGTTCAATTTCACAGAGATATGTCAATGCAAAATTTAACACTAAATGAACATTCTATACAAGATCGCCCTAAAAGTAAAGTGCTATTACTCTAAATTTACAAAAACTTTATAAAATATGTATAAATCATTAAGTTCGGTAAGAGAATATACAATAAATTGGCTAAAATCAATATAAGATATTTTTTTTCTTTATTTCAGATAATATGTCATCAACTTGCTCTTCTAGGTCCTCTAAAGAGCCTGAATTTTCGATTACGAAGTCGGATTTCTCTGCTTTTATCGACTGGGACAACTGAGAACTGATTCTTTTGAGAATTTCCTCTTCACTTAGAAGTGGATTTCTTTTTTTTAGTCTTTGGATTTGTAATTCTTCTGAGGCCACAACTGTGATGATGTAGTTGTAACGTGATTCTAATTCGGCCTCAAAAACCAAGGGCACTAGGTTTACTAAAATTTCTTTGTCTTTATTTGCTCGCACCCATTCTCTGAATCGTTGATCAACGACTGGATGTATGATCTCTTCAAGAATCTTTCTTTTCTCCTTAGCTTCAGGAGAATCGCCGAATACTTGACCCGCAATTGCTTTGCGCTCTAGAGTTCCAAACTCTCTTTGAATAGCTTCACGAACATGTTGATCGTTTTCATAGACCTCATGTACTACAGCATCGCTATCCAAAACTTCAATACCGCGCTGTTTTAGCAAATCTCCAATTACAGATTTGCCACAAGCAATGTTTCCAGTTAATCCTATAACTACGTGCATTCATCTATTCTGCAATATACTTTTTAAATAAGCAAAATGAAATCGTTAAAACATAGAAGAAAAAGCGGTTATACGTTAATTGAATTAATGGTGTCAATTAGTTTAATAGGTGCCATCATTGGCATGCTTTATCTCTATAACATTAAAGGCTGGAAACTTTTTAATAAGTCGCTAAGCTTTGGCTATTTACAAACTGATGCTAGAGCAGCTTTAGAACAGCTTGCCTTTAATGTTAAACGTAGTAGTAAGGACATGATCTACACCAGTTCCAATTACAACGCAAATGTACCTTTGCCTGAAGATTCGTATTTTGGTAAACCATATCTTTATTTTGCAATACCACATACTCAAGACTACAAAGCCAGAGACATAAAATCTAAAATTGATACTGTACAAATCCCTGACTATGACTACTATCTCTATTACATTGGCAAAGCCAAAGACAGAGATGGTAACTATGCAAGTAATAGAGCTCGCTTAAAGCTTCTTGTCATAAGAAATCAAGATGGCAAATATACTGTCAAAAATTCTCCTAGATGGCCGATTTTACCACCTGATCTATTGGGCGCTAATAGCTATGATAAAGGTCCTAATATCAAGAAAATTGGACAAATATTGGATATCAAAAATCAAGACATGAGTCCGGAATTTTCACTTTATCAATCAAGTTTCTTCTATGGTTTTTATGGAAATAATTTTGAAGATCTGTTTACCATTCGCGTAAAAATGGTTGACGCTAAAACCAAGACAGAGATGGAGTTTGAGACTTCTGTAACGCCAAGGAATTAACAGTGCAAAAGGCAGCTTGTTTATTACTAGTATTTCTTTGTATATCTTGTAGTTCACACAAAGACGAGCCAAATACTTTACGTGCCAATCTTGGAACAGAGCCACCAACTCTGGATTGGAATTTAGCAAACGACTATAGTTCCTTTGACATCATTAGTAATTTAATGGTGGGCTTAACACGTTTTGGTGTTGACAAAGATGGCAAAATTACCACAGAGCCGGGTTGCGCTTATAAATGGCAAATCAGCCCAGATGCCAAAGAATATATTTTCTGGATGAATCCTGAAGCTAAATGGTCTGATGGTAGAGCAGTTCTAGCGCAAGATTTTATTGATTCATTTGCAAGAGCTTTAGATCCTGATACCGCGGCACCATACGCTGAACTCTTGTCATTGATTGACTTAGAGAAGACTAAAGCCTTAGATGAGCAAACACTGAAGATAGTTCTAAAAAGACCAGCAGCATATTTTATTTATCTAACTTCTTATGGTTTAACTTTGCCAATCAGGCAAGATCTCATTAATAAATATGGCAATCAGTGGACAGAGCCTGAGAATTTAGTTGTTAATGGACCTTTCATACTTAAAGAGTGGAAGCATGAGTACAAGATTGTTCTAAAAAGAAATTTACATTTCTTTTTAAATGACTGGATTGCCACGCCCTCTTCAAGGGCTCGCAATGACAAAGTTGAATATATAAAATTCTTCATGGTGGCGGAACAAGCGAGCGCTTTCACTCTCTTTAAAAATGGCGAATTCGATTACATCGATAGCCGCTCTATCCCTCTTAGCGAAATCAAGCGTATACGCCAGAACATTGATCCAGAGCAGGTTTCAAGAGCAAGATTACTGAGAAATACTTATGTCGGTTTCAATGCTCAGAAAAAACCTTTTAGCGATAAAAAAATAAGGCAAGCTTTTAGTTATGCAATCGATAGAGATATTTTAGTAAAAATTAGATCTCGTGATGATTTAGCAAATTCTACTTGGATTCCACCTGTGTTAAGTGGCTTGCCTGCAGTTAATTCTTATTTGCCAGAACTAGCCCGCCAGAAACTTGCAGAAGCCGGTTATCCTAATGGTGAAAATTTTCCTGAAGTTGAAATGCTTATTCCAAGTAGAGAAGATGCAAAGCTACTTGCAGAGACCCTTCAAGCAATTTGGCACAAAGAACTAAATGTAAAAGTAAAAATCAAAGCAATGGAGTGGAAAGTTTTTCTCAGTACACTGCGTGATGATCCACCAGATATTTTTAGATTGAATTGGTCTGCTGACTATCCAGATCCTGATACTTTCATGCAACTCTTTAGCACTAATAATCAAGCTAATTATGGAAAGTGGTCAAACAGCCAGTATGATCAGCTTGTGCAAGATGCTGCCTCAACAATTGATGCCCAACTAAGAAAAAAACTTTATAGCCGTGCAGAATTTTTATTAACTCAAGAAGAAATGGCAATTGCGCCTTTGTTTATTGATACGCAAATAATAATCAAACAAAAACGCGTTAAAAATTTAGAAGCTAATTCCTTAGATATAGTATTTTTAGATAAAGTTCAGCTTTAGAGTCAGCCCTCAAAATTAATCTTTGGATTATGATCTGATGTTATAATAGGTGTATAAGTATTAACAATATTATTGAACTTAAGGAGGGACTGTGAATTTATCATTAATCAAGGAAAAAATTAAAGATAGTATAAACCACGGGGCCGATAAGTTTATATCTGCCAAAGTTCGGGATGAATTAGGATTAAACCGACCTTCTATGGAGTTATTACAAAGCTTGAGCGAAGACCATAACCTAAATTCAGACCTAAGTACATTTTTTAAACCTGTAAATTCAAATTTTCACAGCGCTAAAAATTACAAGAACATCCAAACCTGGGTGATAGGAGTCATTGTGGTACTCACACTTGCACTCATTGGCTTGTTTTTCACAATGATCATTCCTCATAGCAATTACACTAATTCGCTTGGGGATTCACAAGTAATCGTTAACGGCAAAACTATTAAAGACGCTGATAAAGATTCCAGCAAAGCATTTTCAGGCAACTCAAAAATCCATGAACCGGATCCTTACGACAAAGTAGTAAGTGAAGAACTTAAAGTAGATAACGTCAAAGTTTCTGAACCAGAACTCCCAATTGCAGCTAAACAAATTAAAGAAGAACCTCAAGTCTTAAAGGGTGGCAATATCCAACATATAGTAAAACCTGGAGATACTCTTGAAGCGATTGCTGCTAAATACTATGGTAATTCAAATTATCAAAATATCGATAAGCTCAAACGAGCTAATCAAATTAGAAATTCAAGACTAATTAATGTTGGTCAAAGAATTGTAGTTCCTAATTAAATTTCTAACCTACGCGACTGTAGTTGTAAGTCTATCTGATTGATTTTTTCTTTCTACGTAATTGGATTCATTTGAAACCTCTAAATTCCAATCTATAAGAGCTTCTTTATATCTCACTAAGTTTTTCTGAAACTCTACAATGTCCTTATCGTATGAATCAGCATCACCAAGTCTTTGCAGTTCATAGAGCTTAGCATCAATCATTGATTCAATAGCTTTTAAAGCTGTTGCAGATTCATAACTCTTAGTAGTATTGTAAATTTCTCTTACGTCATGAATATATTTCAGAAGCATACTTGAATCTGTTTCTGAATTGATTTTTTCTTCATGGATAATTTTCTCTAGACCTTTGATAGGATCTAGGTCTCCGCCTGTACCTGACTCTTTCATTTTTTGTTTGAGAGAATATGAGAGGTAAAATGCGGTCAAGGTTGGAATACCAAAAATCAAACTCAGAGTTTTAAGGTTAAATACAAAGTAAGACAAGAATGCTAAACCAGCACCAGCTATAGCAACACCTTTTAAAACCCAACTTCCTACACCCTTAGCAAGATTCATAAGTGGGTCCATCCATCTTGGAGAATCTTTTATTGCATCCATTGGATTTATTTCAGAACTAATAATTTTTTTATTAATAGCTTGAGATAAATTTTCTAATTCATTTCTTGTTAAATTAATTGATGGTTTTGGCTCAGAAGGATTTTGGCCAACAAGCGGAGTAGTTTTAGAATAACTAGTATTATTAGAATTAGTAACTGGAGCAACCATTGCTTTATGTAAAGATACATTATAACAGGTATAGACAGCATAGACCTAAGGGTAATCCCCTGGACTGTCATTCTAAGCCCTGAAAGGGCGTCAGAATCCAATTATAAAAGGACTAGATCGTCCATACACGCTTCATGTTCAAGATGACGGATAATTCCTATTATGCATCCCCAAGAATTTTGCCAGAAAATTAATCACCAAGAAACTACTGAAGCAGAAATTCTTGAGTTAATAAATCAATCTGCTCATTTCTCAAGTTCTCAATTAAAAACTTTTATAGACTACCTGGGCTCTTGTGCTGCACCTATGGAAACTCCTTTTAAACTTCTTGATTGTTGCGGTACTGGAGGTGATGGAGCTCATACTTTTAATATCTCAACTTGCGCTGCAATTATAGCCGCAAGTTCAGGAATCAAAATCGCCAAAAATGGCGGCAGACGCTCTAGCAGTAAAACTGGATCTGTAGATGTATTAGAAGAACTAGGATTGAATCTAGAAGCCAGTTTCGAAAGGAAAATTTCTGGCTTAGAAAAATTCAATTTAGCTTTCTTTTCAAGTAAGGTTTCTGCCGAATTACTTGCTCCAGTAAAAAATACTTGCAAAAAATTCAAGCGAACTAGCTTCCTATCTTTAATTGCACCTTTTATTAGCCCAATCAATATTAATTACCAAGTTATTGGTGTCGGTAAAACAGAATGGACAGCTAAACTTATAGAGATTTCTCAGGAGTTTATTGCCGAAGGAAGAAGAGAGAGGATAATTTTAGTTAGCTCAGAACTTAATCCCCATGAGTATCTTGACGAAATAAGTACTAATTCAAATTCACAAATCATCCAAATTTCCAAACAAGGTATTCAAGAATTAAGTTTTAATCCAAAAGCTATTGGCATTGAAAATATAAATTTTGAGAATTTAAAAGTTGAAAACCCCAGTCAGAGTGCGGCTTTGATCAATAAAATTATCGATCCAGATTCTATTAACCCTGCTATCCAAGATTGCCGGACTATAGCTAGTCTCAATAGTGCTCTATTAATTTATTGTGGATTAGAAAGCAATTTAGCTGAGGGTTCAAATGAATTGATAGATAAATTAGGACAATATTATAAGGAAGCATTGAAACTAATAAACCAAGGACAAAGCTTAGAAAACTGGTTAGATTTCAAGGATTACTTAAAACATTAAGAGAGCCTTTTCGGGCAGGCTCTCACTTACTTTACGCAATATAGTTAATTATGTATAATCGTCATTATGAATAAGTTTTGTAAATTAGGTTTAGCAATTTTAACTTCAGCAACTATTGGCTTGCCAAGTTTAGCTGATGGTACTACTACAAGTACAGATCCACAAAGTTATGCATTAGACAAATTACAAAATGCTCAAGCACAATTAGATAAGCTACAAACACAAAGAAGAGCAGTAGATAATTTAATCCAAGCAGTTAAGAAAGATCTTCGTGCAGCAAAAATGAGAGCAAAAGCTGAGCGTATCCAACTTGAAGCTGATTCACAAAGACAAGATGCTGCACTAATCGTTCAACAAAATGGCGTTGCAGTAGACTTACCAAATTTAATGACTGCTAAAGGCGTTCAAGCTGGTGTAGTTGAATATCAACCTGATACAAATGAAATCGAAATGATGTTCAAAGACAAAAACAGTGCTGATGGCAAAACAGTTTTTTTCCCAGGCGGCGATAGCGGCAGAAAAGTAGATCCCGCTGATAATAGATAAGCTGTGGGTTTCGGTCTACGACTTACTTTAAAGGTAATTGGCTTTTGCTTTCTAATTATTATTATCCAAACAGCAATTGTGGATGATTTTTTTGGCTTGCAATTAAACTTGCCTTATATCACTTTGATTTCATTTGCTAGCTTGCTTGGTATTTTTGAAAATGTAGTTGCTAGTTTATTTTTTTGCAGCATGATTTCTTTACTGAGTTATGACAGTCATGTGCCTTGGATCTATCTAATTATCGCTATCATCGCTAATAAAATAAATCCAGAAAATATTGCTGACAAACTAATAGTCTGTATTGTTTTCTGTTTGCTATTCACACCAATTCTTGAAATGTTCAACCCCAACTCTTCAAGCTATTTCTATAGAGTCCTCTCTGCATCACTAATAAATGTGGTTTCAGTAATACCTATGTATTTCTTAGTAGATTTTTTATTCTCTAAAACAAACACTCTTAGATTTTCATACGATTAATTTATGACTAGCGCTACGCAAAACAAACTTATTGACTCGCTGTCTTCATCATGGTTTGAAGCTATAGGCGCAGAATTTGAGCAACCATACATGCAAAAATTGCGTGAATTTTTAGCTGATGAAATAAAGCGCTATAAAATTTATCCACCAAGTCCAGATACTTTTAATGCATTTAAATATTGTCCACTTAATAAAGTAGAAGTAGTAATCCTAGGGCAAGATCCTTATCACAACGAAGGGCAAGCTCATGGAATGTGCTTTTCAGTTAAACCTGGAGTTGATAGACCACCTTCACTAATTAATATATTCAAAGAATTAAAAGCAGATCTTGGTATTCCAATTTCTAAAAGTGGTGATCTAAGCAATTGGGCTAAGCAAGGAGTCTTCTTACTTAACACCTGTCTGTCAGTACGTGCTCATCAAGCGGGTTCACATTTCAATCAGGGCTGGGAAAAGTTCACAGATAAAGTAATTGAAACTATAAATGCTAAGTGTGACTCAGTAGTATTCATGCTTTGGGGAGCACCAGCCCGCGCAAAAAAAGGCATGATAGATAGTTCTAAACATCTAATTCTTGAAGCTCCACATCCTTCACCACTTTCAGCTCATAGAGGTTTTCTTGGTTGCAAACATTTCAGCAAAGCCAATGAGTATCTAGTTTCTAAGGGTAAGAAGCCTATTGATTGGGCTTTGGATTAAGGCAAATGTCGTCATCTGAGCATAGGCGTCAACTTAAGGATATTGTATGTCATCCGGAGCCACGAAGTGGCGTAAGGATCCAGCACTACTCTAGAACTTTCTCATGCTTTCAACTTGAAGTTTTTCAAATTTCATCTTTAATTCTGCTTCTCTCTCAGCAGCTTTCTTTGCGCGACTTTCCTGAAGATGTTGTCCTAGTAAAAAGTTATACCTACTATGAATCAATCTAGTTCCTGGTTTGTATTGAGTGCCTATATTTAATTTTATATCCTTACTCAACATAGTAGTTTTAAAAGAATCTAATTGACGAAGCATTGCAGTAGACACATGATCTGGAGAACTTTCTAGCTCTTTATTAAATAAGTTTTCAGCAACACGTTTTGATAATTCATATAGCCTAGTTTTTTCTGTTGGTGTTAATTTATTTTTGCCATTATTTTTATCAGATTCTTTTCTCTCTTGTGGATTTAAAGAAATTCCTTCATTAATTACTGCCAAAGTCAATTGTTGTTCTGGAGTTAATTTATTGCCATTCTTTAATTCACCTAATTTTTTTGCTTCATCTTCAGTTAATTCTCTTCGTGATTGTTCTGAACTATAAAATTCCAAGTCCGCTTCTTCCTTACTAGTTAATAAATTACTTCTGCTTTCTAAATCAACTAATTCTTGATATTCAGCATCTGTTAGTCCAGTAAGCTTTTTTTCTTCAATAGTTAAGCTTGGGGTTTCAACTTTTAGCTTTGAATTATCTAGGTTTAATTTTCTTGTAGATTCTCTTCCTTCTTCTAAATGATCTGTAACAACCTGACCAGGCTTTACGGCCTGAGCTTCAGGATTGCATCCTGCTAAAAAAGTGCTTGCTCCAATCGCTGCTGCTGCTAGATTTCTAGATAATATATTCATACTGCACATCATAACATCATCTATTATCTAAAACAATAGGGGCAAGTTTTAATCTTGGGCATACAATAAAGTATATGGATTTTACTTATACCGAAGATCAAAAAATGCTCCAGAAAATGGTGCGTGATATTGCAACTAAAGAATTTAAAGAGCGTGCCAAAGAGATCGATAAAACTCATCGCTTCCCACACGAGAATGTAGAGATTCTTGCTGAAGCCGGACTTATGGGTCTGACGCTTGATCCAGAATATGGTGGTGGTGGTATGGATTATATTTGTTACTCACTTGCTATGGAGGAGATTTCAGCAGTATGTGCTGCAACAGGTACTATCTTCTCTGCACATTTATCTCTCTGCGGAATGCCAATCAATGACTGGGGTACAGCAGAACAAAAAGAAAAATTTCTTAAGCCACTTATAGCTGGAACTAAACTAGGTGCCTTTGCACTTTCAGAACCTGGTAACGGCTCAGATGCAGCAGGTATGCGTACTGAAGCTAAAGAGGATGGCAATGATTATATTCTCAATGGTTCTAAAGCATGGATCAGTAACGGTGAAAAGGCTGATATCTACTTGGTTCTAGCCCAAACCGATAGAGCGGCAAAACACAAAGGTGTTACTGCTTTTCTAGTAGAGAAAGGAAGTCCTGGATTTAGTTTTGGTAAACCCGAAGACAAACTCGGTATCAGAGCTAGCTCTACGACACAGTTACACTTCGACAACTGTCGTGTACCTAAAGCTAATATACTCAGTAAACCTGGTGACGGTTTTAAAATCGCCATGAAGACTCTTGATGGTGGGCGTATCGGTATGGCATCTCAAGCTATTGGTATCGCGCGCGCTGCATTTGAAGAATCTATTCACTACGCTAATGTGCGAGAAGCTTTCGGACAAAAGATTCTCGACTTCCAAGCAATTCAATTTAAATTAGCAGATATGTCAACCGACATAGAAGCCGCTCGCTTACTGACTTACGCAGCAGCACTGGCTCATGACAAAGGTGAACCTTTTACCCGCAAAGCTGCGCAAGCTAAAGTTTTTGCATCAGAGATGGCAATGAAACACACTGTACAAGCGATTCAGATACATGGTGGATATGGTTACACCACAGAATATAATGTAGAGCGTTATATGCGCGATGCTAAGATCACTGAGATCTATGAAGGCACTTCAGAGATTCAAAGAATAGTTATTGCTAAAGCCTTACAGAAAGAGATCTTAGGCTAGTTAAATAATACGAGCTAAAATTAAGGCTCTTCAATTGGGTTTAAGAGAATAAACGATGATTGTTTATTAACTATCAATTTAACCTAATAACAAACAAATTTTTGATAATTAGAAGACTGTGAGCTAATTTCAAGGAACCTTATGAGCCTATTTTTAAACTTAATAATAAGGAATCGGGTAAAAAAATTGAGATTAGAATCTTTGTCTTCAACATAGAATAAAATTAAATTGAATGGATTACATTGCTCTTAACTACCAACCAAGTAGCCCTGCAGGAATTATTTACAATTCCAAACAAAGTATTGGTGGGATTCGTTATTACATTCCAAAAGATAAAATAGAGAACAAAAAAGTCACAGTCAAAAAAGAAAATGGCAAAACTAAGGTTGAGGTAAATTTAAAACCTAAAAAACTAGAACTAGAAGAGCAAGAAAGTTCACACGATAATCTACCTTTATTAGTTGCAGAGAGTTTAGACACCACAAAAAAAATTGAACCAAGTACTGAAGTAGCAAGCCAACCAAAGCTAGAAGCTAATCCTATACAGGAAGTCATAGCACAGAAAAAAATTCAAGATGAAAATGATTTGATTGAACAAGAGTTGATTGCTATCAACTTAGCCATTCTTCCTAAACCAGAATATTTTGATAGACAAAAAAATTTAATTCGTGAAAGAGCAGTTAAACTCTTAGGTCCAATGAAACCCATGCCTGAGTATGCAAGACCAAATCTGCAAGCAAGAGCTCCAAGAGAAATACACAGATATGCTGGCGACTATGTAATTAATATACAAGGCGAGCAAGTTAGCTTTTCTGATTTTGGTATCTCGCGTGTAGAACTTTCTGACGATGATAGAGACTGGCTTAGAAGAGCTCAGAATTACTTCGTCAGTGCGCGCGAAAACAATATAAAAATAGGCAGCGCACAGGACTATACTTCAATGGAAATTCTTGAAGCCCTTTGGTCAACTGCAATGAATGTCGGCGTAGAACCGAAAAGATTTATTGTGCAACTTTATAACGAATCTAGATTCAATCCTTATGTAATCGGTAGCGCAGGTGAGCGTGGTATTGGACAGTTCTTAAGATCTACTTCTGATTACCTTGGCTATGAGTGGGACAAAATGTCTAATGGCATAGAGACCTTTGCTTATCAAGCTAAAGCATCAGCAGAATACGTCAAAAAAGTCGGAGAAGTTTCTTACAATGGCAGAGGACCTATGGCACGCGCTTACAAAGAACGAATCTCTGGCAGGCTTTCAATGATTAATAGTAATTCGACGGAATGTGTTATGAAGAACCTCAATCACTGTGACACATAAATTACTTCCACCATCATCCACTACTGCGACACCGTTTTTACAAAAATATTTAATCGTTCAGACCCGCTCAGTCCGTGCGGTCTCGGGTATTTAATTTTACCCTCACCCGTACTCCCTCACTGTGCTCTGCAAAGTCTTCACTTTCTTAAATATTTCTTGTAAAAACTAATTTGAATTTTTAAACCAATTCAACTTGCTTAACTTTGGCAACCACCTTACGGGCGATTTCCATGAAAGCCTTAGAAATAGTATGTTCTGGCTCGACAGCAGTAATAGGTCTGCCTTCATCGCCGCCAGTTCTAACTTTAAGCTCAATTGGAATAGCTCCCAAAAAGTCGATGTTTAAAGCTTTTGCAGCCTTCTCAGCACCACCGTGTGAGAAAATCTCACTACGTTCATGACAATGTGGGCATTCAAAGAAACTCATATTCTCAATTAAACCAAGAATCGGCACACTCATTTTTTGGAACATCGCAAGACCCTTCTTAGCATCTAGCAAAGCCACATCTTGAGGTGTACTGATAATTACAGTACCGCTCAAAGGTACTGCCTGACATAAAGTCAATTGAGCATCACTAGTTCCCGGTGGAAGATCTACAACTAAGTAATCAAGCTCTCCCCATTCAACTTCACGTAAAAATTGTTTGATCACACCATCAAGCATTGGACCACGCCAAATAGTTGGTTTATCTTCGTCTACCAAAGTGCCCATAGATATAAGTTTGATGCCATGCGCATCAAGAGACATTACCTTACGATCTTCAGTTACATGTGGCTTCTCAGTTGTACCTAACATCAAATGCACATTAGGACCCGTCACATCGGCATCGAGCACACCTACTTTATGACCAAGCTTAGAAAGTGAAATTGCAAGATTCACTGAGCAAGTGGTTTTGCCAACTCCACCCTTGCCACTGTTTACAGCAATGATGTGTTTGATACCCGGAATTGGCATCTTTGGAGTAATAGTTCCACGGCTTGCAGTACCACCGATAGGGCGATGACCTTGTGCTTCAGTGGGTGGTTTCAGAGTTGTATAAACATCCAGCTCATTAAAGCCAGCTTTTTTTAATTTAGATTCAAGATCTTTAATTAGCTTCTTTTTTAATTCTGTATCAGATGGATTTTCCATCATCAAATTAAAAACTACTTTCTTACCATTGTTCTGAAGAGAAACATCCTTGTAATAACCAGGACTCAATGTTGAAGCGATGATTTGTGTAGCAATCTCTATGTTAGGCATAGAGCTAATTGTAGCTTAATCTCTTTTAAATAATGAGTATTCTGTTTCAAGAACCTGAATATATAAAAGTTTAATTTCTTCAATCCAGCCTTCCATAGTAATTTCATGATTCAACAAGGTATAGAATTCATAAGCTTTATCCCAAGTAGCCATAGGACTAGATTTTTTATCTGCAAAAGTATTGTTTATATACTCAGCAAATTTAAGCAAGGAAGCGATTTTGCGATTTTGAACTTTAACCGTAGAATTAGCTTGATTTCTTACTATATCAATTAAATTTTCAGGTAGATCCCAGCTTTCAAGCATAGTTGCACCAAGCTCTCCAAAAGTAAATCCCATCAAAACTAAAGCTGAACTATTTTCATCAGAACCCATAGCTGACATTTTACGAATCTCTTTAGTTGATCTTGGATCCCTCATAGCAAGTACTGTTTGACCCAAATGTAGATATAAACCTGCAAAGAAAACTAAAGTATCTGGCAATCCAACAATTTTTGCTAATTGTTTAGCAATGTAAGAAAGTCTAATTGACTTTTTAAGCAAAGTTTTTACAGTTTCATCTTCTGATTGAAAATATATTTTAACTAACTGCTTTGCAATCTTGTCCTGGACTACGTTGTGTACAAGACCATAACCCAATTTATGAATGGATTGTTGCAATTGTTGTGCTGTAATTTTGGTCCTTGGTAACCTAGCATGCAAGGAAGCTTTCTCTATAACCTGCTGTGCAAGCTCATTATCCTGTGATAAATAATTAATAAGCTCTGTACTGAAAGTTGTTACATCAGTAGTTAAATTCATTAAGTTGTAAATTAAATTCTGCTTACTAGGAAATTCCTTAGTTGCATTTATAATTTCTTCAAGCTTTTTCAAAGCACTTGAAGTCTTACCTAAAAACGCATCAATATCCTTTACCTGAGTAGCAGTAGCTTGAGAGCTATTAGCCGAGTTCATCATATCCCCTTAAATCGGCATAACTAGAAAGTCTCTAGATAGACCATTTAACCTATAGAGGCTATTAATTTAGGCTTCATTAAGAAAGCCTTAAGGTAAAATCCACATGCTAGAATCTTAATTCGCTTAGGGAGCCTTATCTCATCCCAAGCAAGTTTGGAGTATATAAACAATGGCCGGCAAAAAAAATGACACTATAATAGTTACCCTTGAATGTACAGAAGCAAGGGCACTTGGAGTTACTCCTTCTCGTTACACAACTTTTAAGAACAAAAGAACACATACAGCTAAACTTGAGCTAAAAAAATACAATCGTTACCTCAAAAGACATACTGTTCACAAAGAAATCAAATAAGCAGTTTTAACCTGTGATATTTTCAAAATTTTTAATCGAAGATAAGTACAATCAGTACGAAGCTAAAACTCTTTATGATCTTAGCTCAGCAACGCCTGAAGTATTGAGCCTGAATGAGCTCTTTGCTGAGTTTTTTAGCGAAGATGAGAAGCAACAAACTCTAAGCCAGTTACTTAATCTCAAACTTAGTTACTCAGAACAATTTGGCTTAGTGACTACTCGTCAGAAGCTTGCTTCTACTATTTATTTGAATTCAAGCCATAAGGACGAGAAATTAACTGCCGAGAATTTTATGATCACCACGGGTGCATCTGAAGCGATCTTCCTCGTGTTTTCTACACTATTTAATGCTGGCGATAAAATCATCGTACAAAAACCTATCTATCAATCGCTCTATCAGATTGCACTTGATAGAGGTGTCGAAATTCTTGATTGGGATTATGAAATCAAGCAAAGCTTTACGGAGAATTTAAATACTCTCAGCAAGCTCCTTATGAACCATCCCGAAGCCAAAGCCTTAGTTATTAACAACCCTAATAATCCTTTAGGCATAGGGTTTGATGAGGGGCGTTTAACTCAAATCTCGAAACTCATTGAAGAAAGACTCCTTATTGCAGATGAAGTAGCTCGCGGCATTAGTCTTAAACCAATTAAATCAGCAATAGAAGTTCATACTAATTCAATTGTAATTTCTGATTTAAGCAAATCATATTCACTGCCTGGCTTACGATTAGGTTGGATTGCTTGCAAATATCCTAGCTTATTTGAAAAATTTTCAGCACAGAAAAACTATCTCTCACTACGTTCACCTATTCTTTCAGAATTAATTGCTGAAAAGGTTCTGGATCATCATTTGGAAATTGCTGCTAAAAATCAAAAACTTATTGCAGAAAATCTTGAATCTGTTTTTTCATTAGATCCTAGTAAAAACTTTTTCGAATGCGACTTTGATAAAAGCGAAATTCTTGGACATTGCATTTTCCCAAAATTAACTAAAGATCAAAAATATCTAAATCAATTATTTGTGGGACATGGGATTTTCATTGCTGAAGGCAAGCTTTTTGGTAAGCGATACCAAGAGCGCATTAGAATTGGGCTTGCAAAGAATCAATTCAAGAAATGACGCCTTCACCTAAAATCTCGCTAACCCACATAGCAGAGCTATGGGGTATCATCGCAAGATTTTTTGCTCCCTTCGGTCGCAATCGGTTCGGCGGCGCGTCCTCGTTCCGGCTTCATCCGCCGAAGCAAGCTTCGCGGTATTCGCCTTTACTCGGAATAAAGCCAATCTGCTAATATTGGTATTTGATGCAGACTATGAAAAAAAGCCCAAGATACTTAGAACACCGTTACGGTGAGAACTACAAGATTGTTTTCGATACTTTTTTACTTACTCATCTAGCAAATCTTTGTAAAGAAAAAACTACTCAACCAACTTTTAACTACATCATTAGAGATTTGTATTCTCATTTAGTAAAAGAAGTTATTAATCAAGAATTCCCCACTAAAACTGATACGGTCAGAACCCGCATGGCTGAATTATCTGAGCGTGGTTTTTGGACTGGTGAAATTATAGAACCTGAAACCAAGGTTGTCGTAGTTGATGTGGCTCGCGCCGGAGCTTTACCAAGTGAAACTTGTTTTACTATGATCAACCAAACTATTAATCCAAATCTTGTACGCCAGGATCATTTATACATGGCTCGCAAAACCAACGAAGATGGGCAAGTCATTGGAGTAGATTGGACTGGTTCTAAAGTTGGAGATACTAAGGATGAATCTATAATCTTAATCCCTGATCCTATGGGCGCTACAGGTTCATCAATTTCTAAAGCAATTGAATTTTATAAAAATGAAATTCCTGGCACTGCTAAAAAATTCATCACTATGAATTTAATTGTTACACCTGAATTTATCAAAAAACTTAAAGATGACCATCCTGATGTTTTGGTCTATGCACTGAGACTTGATCGTGGTGCTAGTCCTGCAGATATTCAAGACACTGTCCCTGGCACTTACTGGGAACAAGAAAGTGGTTTAACTCCAAACCAATACATCATTCCTGGTGGCGGTGGCTTTGGTGAGCTTATGAATAACTGTTATTGCTAAGCTGCGCGTTTTTTGACTTTAACTGGAACTTTTTCTACTTCCACAACTTTAAGTTTAAAAGTAATTTGAAAGCCTAAAGCATTCATGATTGTGAATATAGTATTCATTTGTGGATTACCCTTAGTACTCAGCACCTTATAAAGATGTTGCCTGCTCAATTTAGTTTTGCGAGCTAATTTACCTAAACCACCTTGTGCTTCACCCAGATCTCTTAAGGCTAATAAAAAAGCTGGTGTATTACCATCTTTCATATATTCTTCGAAAGCAATTTGGAGATATAAACGTGCAGCTTTAGGATCTTTTAGTTGCTGTATGTGCCACTCTTGAAAACTTATTTTTTTTTTAGTTGCCATAATTTCACCTTTGCTTATATTCCTCTAAGTATGATTTTGCTATTTTCATATCTTTTATTTGAGTATTTTTATTCCCTCCGTTTATCAATAAAACAATTTTATTTTTATTGAATTTGGAAAAATAAATTCTATATCCAGGTCCGAAGAAAAACCTAAGTTCATAAAGATTATTGGAAATAATTTTATAGTCTCCAAAATTTCCTTGTTTAATTCTTGAAATTTTATTTTGGAATCTAAGTTGAGTTCCAAGATCAAATGATCCAAGCCACTGAAGTAATGGACTTTCATTATTATTTTTATAATAGAATTCAATCTCATATATTTCTTGCGAATCTAAATTCAAACATACCTCCTAAAATTGTACCCAATTTGTCGCTTATAAGAGACAAACTAAATATATAAATTTCTCAAACTTAATAAAAAGCTCTCCACAACTAGCTTTCAAACAATTCCGACTTACATACATACTATCATACATTTATAAGTGTTATAATTAATTTGGTTTAAAGAAATGAGCAAATTAAAAGAAAAAACAATATGGTTTTGCAATGACTGTGGTTACGAAAGTACTGGCTATCTCGGTCGCTGTCTGAGTTGTGGAGCCTGGGAAACTTTTAAACAAGCCAAATTTTCTGAACCTAAAGGCAATAAGAAATCAAACCAAGATTCCAGAAGCAATTTCTTCATTAAGGCTGAAACTCAATTACTATCGCTAACTGAGATTCCGGAAGAATCAATTGCGCGCTATGCTAGCGGCTCAGCTGAGCTGGATAGAGTGCTTGGAAGCGGCGTAGTACCAGGCAGCATTACCTTAGTTGGTGGCGAGCCGGGAATCGGCAAATCAACTCTCCTTTTACAAGTTGCTAACTATTTCAGCAGCCAAGAACTTAAAGTCATCTACGTCAGTGCAGAAGAGTCTTCCAGACAACTCAAAATCAGAGCTAATAGACTAAAGATCAAACAAGACCAAGATGGCAAAAATATCTTTGTCTTTGCTGAGAATAATTTAAATAGTATTCTCAATATCATTGAAAGCGAAGAGCCGAGTTTAGTGATCATAGATAGTATTCAAGCAATCTACTCTGATGCACTAGATGCTCTACCAGGCATGCCAAGCCAAATTCGTGAATGTTGTAGCAAACTTATGCGCACGGCTAAAGGTATTAATGTACCGATCTTCTTGGTAGGTCATATAAATAAAGATGGCGATATCGCTGGTCCAAAAATCCTTGAACACATGGTAGATACTGTAATCCAATTCGAAGGTAGTAAAGATGCTAATCTACGTTTTCTGAGATCCATCAAGAATCGCTTCGGTGATACTAACGAAATTGGCTTGTACACTATGTCTGGCGAGGGTCTTGAAGATCTCACTAACCCATCAGAAATTTTCTTAGAAGAGAAATCCTCAGGAATAATTTTTGCTTTTCATGAAGCACGCAGATCTCTGTTATTAGAGATTCAAACTTTAGTTCTTAATTCCAATTATCCAAATCCACGCAGGTTTGCTAATGGCATAGAGCTTAATCGCTTACATCAGATTCTCGCGATCATTGAGAAGCGCTTGGATATAAGCCTCTCTAAAGCTGATGTTTACTTGAATGTGGTTGGAGGAATTTTTGTAAAGGACACTGCCTCTGACCTGGCAGTTGCACTAGCTATTTATAAAAGCGCTATGAACTTCGAGACTTATAATCCGGAAACTGAAATAGTAGCTATAGGAGAACTTGGACTAAATGGTGAAATACGCTCAGTAACCAATTGCGAGAACCGCATAAAAGAAGCACAAAGACTGGGTTTCAAGAAGATATTAATTCCACAGAAAAATTTCTCACGCCTTGATCTTAAGAACTTTAGTATTGAAATTGTGCCAATTAGTAATCTAAATGAATGTACTATTTTTCTTTCAAAGAAATATAAGAAAGAAGCATTAATCCAGCAATAATTATTACTATCTAACTACAGTGCTTTCAGGAGCAATAGCTAATTGTTCTGACCTATTTCGCTTAAAATCTTCAGGCATTGAAAGTTGGTTTGATGGCTCACTTGAAACCGTTAATCCTGACGGATTAGCTAATTTCCCAGATTCAGTTGCTCCTTGTTGCATCCTCTTTCCTGCATCCGTAGTGACATGGGCAGCATGGGGCTGCTCATTTACAGTTACGCAGCCAGATGTGCTAAACCCCACAGCCGCTAAAGTGGCAGAGGCAGCTAATTGATTACAAAATTTTCGTATGTTCATGATAATATCCTTTTCGATAATATATTATCTTGTGGGGATATAATATGTCAATACCTGAATCCCCTGATTATTTCTTGCTAGCAGGCTATTAAACTAATTCACAGACTAGATCATATTCATCACAGTCTACAACTTTAACTTGGATAAATTCACCTGGCGCTGGACTAATATCATCAGCACTAAGTTCTATATATAACTGTCCATCGATTTCCGGTGCATCTCTAAAAGATCTGCCAACTATTTTTAAATTGCCATCTTGGTCTTCTTCTAAATGTTCTATAAGCATTTGCATTTCTTTACCAATAAATTCTTTGTTCTTCTCGAATGAAATTCTTTGCTGTAAAAGCATCAATCTATCACGACGTTCTTTTTTGATTTTCTCTGGAACCTGCTCCTCAAAGCTTCCTGCAGGAGTACCGTCTTCTTGAGAGTAAGTAAAAATTCCTACTCTATCAAATCTTGAATCTTCTATAAAACTATAAAGCTCTTGGTAATCTTCATCAGTTTCACCAGGGAAGCCAACTATAAAAGTAGTACGCACAGTCGCCTCAGGTAAAGAAGAGCGAATTAATTCTACAGTATCGCGCACAGTTGGCGGTCTACGCATTGAACGCAAAACCTTTTGTGATGCGTGTTGTAAAGGTATATCAATATATTTAACTATATTGTCTTTCTCTTTGATAACTTCAAGCATTTCAGCATCAAGCTCAGTTGGATATGAATACATTAATCTAATCCACTGCGCGCCACTTTGGTCAGCTAGGGCTCTAAGCAAATCAGCAAGCGCTCTGCGCTTATAAAGATCGGTACCATAAGCTGAACTGTCTTGAGAGACTATGACTATTTCTTTAGCACCGGTTGCTACTAAGTGCTTAGCTTCAGCAACTATATCTTCTATAGTTCTAGATTTCATATCACCACGAAGATAAGGAATAATACAAAACGCACAACGATGATCACAACCTTCAGCAATCTTTAAATACACTGATGGTCCCATCTGAGTGTGAATTCTTGGTGTAAATGCGTCAGCAACTGCATTTGGCACTTCATCCACACACATGATCTTGGAATCTTTTCCATCGTTCATATTACGAGTAATTTCTTTTACGACTTTGAGAATGTCTTTGACATTGCCAGTACCGACTACAGCTTGAGCTTCTGGAAGTTCATCAAAAAGATCTCCCTTAAAACGCTGTGCCATACAACCGGTGATAATTAATTTATTGCCTTCATCAGCAAGCTCAGTAAGTACATCTAAACTTTCGTTAGTACTACCTTCAATAAAAGTACAAGTGTTAACAAGTGAGATATCAGCTTTCTCATGATCAGAAGTAATTTGATATCCGGCCGCATGCAAGATACCAATCATATTTTCCGTGTCCACAAGATTTTTTGGACAACCTAGGGTAGAAACCCCGATAACTGGTAATTTTTTAGTTTTTACAGTCATACCGAATATATCTTAACAGATTCATGAAGGCAATTAAGTTATTTTTGTAAGCTTGGTGATTGAAGTAACTTTTTCACCTTACGAGATGAAAACAAATGAGGGAGGGATTGAGTCACTTGAGCATGTCCATCTCTTTGGACCGAAAGTAGACGAAGACCGAGCGAATGTAGTTTGAATCCGTAAAAGTGAAACGTGGATGAATATCACCAAGCTTACAAAAATACTAAAAGTTGAAAGCACCCTCTATACACTTAGCCTTCTCTTGCGGCAAATAAGCCCAAAGCTCACCTTCTTCCCAAATAGGTTCTACTGAAGCATCTACCTTGTATATATAAAGGTTTTTAATTAATTCCATCGCTCTATGATTTGCAATACCCCTAGGATCATTACATAATCTGGTTTTAAGCTTCATGGCATTTTTGCGGCTATTGCAATAAGCTGGACCTGGGTCTGGACCTGAATTTCTACAAAGTATGGCTACCGTACCATCATCACGAGGGCAGGCTAAAATAAAAACACTGTTATTGATATTGCTTTGAAGCATTGCAGGTTGCTTGATTAAGTCC
The DNA here is from genome assembly GCA_964517685.1 of uncultured Gammaproteobacteria bacterium. Lineage (GTDB taxonomy): Bacteria > Cyanobacteriota > Vampirovibrionia > LMEP-6097 > LMEP-6097 > CAYQSL01. Next base: position 85,848 of record CAZFCF010000002.1, read on the forward strand.
TTTCTTATATTAGCAAAATATTCTAGACCTGTTACAAAACGAAGCTGTATTTACTCGCCTTAATAAGTCATTAACTTAGTTTTGCTTGAATTCCTCTATGGCAACGATTGACCCAAGGAATAAAACTCCCGGGGTAGATATAAGTACAATAAACGGCGGTATTACTGACAGAGTAATAGAACTGCTCGGCCTAGTAAACCAAGCTACAGGTCAAGCGGGTGCAGGAACTCTTACCATCAATCTCGATGGTCTGGATGCGGCAGCAATTTTAAATTCTTATACTCTTGGTGCAGATCCAAATAGCGATACTCCTTATCAGGATGAAGAACAATATTACTATCAATCTTCATCACAAAGACTTACTCAAGTCCAAGGCATCATCAATAAAAATCTTACTGATTTAGAAAATAATTTAACAGGCAATATCCATGGTCTTTTTGATATTTTAAATGCGAAGGGTCAAAATTTAAATCCTTTAACAACACAATTGCAAGGCTTATCAAGTGCAGCAGAGATAGAAGCTGTTGGTGCAAATTTAGAAGCACAACTAAATACAAATCTGACAAGTGATGCCGCCTTGAACGATATAATGACTCAGTTTTTTAATCAACTAAGTATTACTGTCGAAAAAATCAATAAAGAAGTTTTTGATTTACTAAATGACTATGACAGTGATTATGCAAATGGCAGCACAGATAGTCCTAAATATTTACTGATGCAAAGTGGTCAAGATACGCAAGTAATAGATTCTATCGACGAATTATATGATGTAACAATAGACCAGGCTCAAGAAACTTTTGCAACTGCACATCCTGGCGCAACATTCTATGAAGATGGTTTTATAGGCAATAGTATTACTACTCTTTACTATCACAGATCCTTGAAACTTAGTCCTGAGTTCATGAAGTATATTGTTGATCAAACATTGACAAGAGCAGCGGAAAGCAAACTTCACGGCTCCGTTGACTTCTTAAACAAATTATCTCTTGATCGCTTAATCAGACTTGCAGATGATTTCTATCTTACTAGCGGCACAGATACTTTAAAAAATCTTTTTAAAGACAATCTAGATATCAGTACACCAAAATATATTGAAGATGAAAGAAGTTTATTTGATTTACTCCAAGGAAAAACTGATGCTGCAGATACTAGTAATTTAGATAGTACGCTTTTCCAAAGCATTGATGATACACTTCAAGGCTTTAATTATTCAACAGTTGAAATTATGCATCTTGGCTATAGCCATGCAGCTAAAAATAAACTACAACAAACTATTAGAAAGAATCCTACTGCAACAATTGCATACTTACTAAACAAAAGAGCTTCAGCAAGTCCCGAAGACCAAGAAGATATTGATGCAAGTATCATTGCTTTAAGCACAAGAGAAACAATACTTGCAGGCTACGAAGCAAGTAGTGGTACTCAATATCATTCTGATGAACCTTTGGATGATAGTTTAAGCCTTGATACTGTATTAAATTCTATTGATGTGGATACTGGATTATCTTCTCCTCACAAATTACTCTTTGCAGCTGAAATGCAGGAAGCTGGAGTAATTAACGCAAGATCTTTTGGACAAAAACTCGCAACTCCAATGGAGGACGGTGAAGTTTCGGAAGAAACCAAAACCATTCCACCTTGGGCTAGTCCAACAATTTTTTCAGCAGTAATTGCAAAAATTGGTAGCACTTTAATAGAAAAAATTACTAATCTTCAACCCGCAAGTACACAAGATTGGATGACTCAATTTACTGGAACTATCACCAACATTGGTACCAAAGTTAACTCAGGTGAATTTAGTTCAGCAGGTCAAGGTTTTATTGATACACTAAAAAACAACTTCAAAGGCGTTGTAAATAGTTTCTATGGGCAACACGCAGCATTAAAAGAAGAAGTAAATGATGCTAAAACCTTACTTGATTCAGTAATCAATGACCCTTTAAACGCAGTAAACATCTTACTGGAACATAATTTCACTTTAGCGGAAGGAGTACTTCCTGATGTTTTTGCTGCAGATCTTTACAAAAATAAATTACTTGAATACAGTAATGCAATAACTAACTTTAGTGCCGATGGAGACAATAATGGCATTGCTGATATAGAAGAGCAATTAAAGGAAACCATTACTAGTTCTGGATTAGACATAGATGGCAATGGAAAAAATGATTTTCTAGATTTGAAAGGCATTACTGGAAATATTGATTCATTAACAGAACAACTTACAGGAATCTTTGGTACTAATGAAGTCCGTAGTGGTGGTATAGAAAACCAAAGTATCAAAAGACTAATACTATTAATGTTTGTTTTAAATATAATGGAACCAACTGATTGGGATTTTGCAACTAACGATGCTGATACCAGCAGATATGAAGTTAGTTAAAAGCAGGACTAAGAATACTCGCTTTTACTAAACCAGTAAATAATGGATGCGGCTTACCAGGTCTTGAAAGGAATTCAGGATGGAATTGACAGCCAACTAAATATGGATGATCTTTCATTTCAACAATCTCAACCAAACTAGCATCAGGAGAAGTTCCTGAAACTATTAAACCAGAATTTTCAAGTTTCTCTTTAAAGGCATTATTGAATTCATAACGATGTCTATGTCTTTCAAAAATCAAATCATCTGAATCTTTTTGGTTTTTGTAAAGTTCATATGCCTTGGTATTTTTAATTAACTTACATGGATAAGAACCTAAACGCATAGTTGCACCTTTACTAATGATTGCTTTTTGTGCTTCCATCAAATGAATAACTGGATTTTTTGTTTCAGTATCAAACTCAAGACTATTCGCATCTAATAGACCTAATACATTACGTGCGTATTCAATGACCATACATTGCAGACCTAGGCACAAACCAAGAATAGGTTTTTTGTTTTCACGAGCATAGCGAATAGCATTCAGTTTACCTTCTATACCTCTATCACCAAAGCCGCCTGGTATAACGATTCCATCAAGATCTTCGAGAAGCTCTTTAGCTTTAATTGGATCAACAATCTCATCAGAAAGAATCCATTTGAGATCAAGACCATAATCTTCTTGCGCGCAAGCATGTCTTATTGATTCAGCCACCGAAAGGTAAGAATCTGAAAGCTCAATATATTTGCCAACTAAGCCTATTTTTAATTTCTTGTTTTTTGGTTTGATTAATTTATCAACAACTTTTTGCCATTCACTTAGATCTGGTTCTTTATCTGTGAGACCTAATCTTTCTAAAACTCTTGAAGCTAAGCCTTCTTCTTGAAGTATAAGAGGCACTTCATAAATACTTTTGCAATCTTGGCTTTCAATAACATTTTGAGTTTCCACGTTTGTAAACAAACTTAGCTTCTCACGTAAAGGTTTAGGTATAAATCTATCTGCACGTAGAACCAAAATATCAGGCTGAATCCCTTTCGAGCGCAGCATTTCAACACTATGCTGAGTAGGCTTGGTTTTCAGTTCTTCACTAACAGCTAAATGCGGCACTAGAGTTACATGAATATATGCAGTTTCATTTTTACCCACGTCATTTTTGAATTGTCTTATCGCTTCAAGAAAAATAGAACTTTCAATATCACCAACAGTACCACCGACTTCTACAATCAAAACATCTGCATTACTTACGCTTGCAGCTTGTTTGATTTTGTCTTTGATTTCATTAGTTACATGGGGTACCATTTGCACGGTTGCTCCAAGGTAGTCACCATGACGTTCTTTACTAATTACATCTGAATAAATTGAACCAGCAGTTACACTGTTAGGTTTCTTAAGATTGGTGTCAATAAATCTTTCATAATGCCCAAGATCTAAATCCGTCTCCGCGCCATCATCAGTAACAAAAACTTCTCCATGTTGGTAAGGTGACATAGTACCTGGATCTACATTTAAGTAAGGATCAAGCTTTTGGATTGAAACTTTAAAACCACGGGCTCTAAGTAATTTACCTAATGAAGCAGCTACAATCCCTTTACCAAGGCTACTTACCACTCCACCAGTTACAAATACATACTTAGACATCTCAACCTCAAAAGCTTAAAGGTATCACGGATTAGGCTTTATATCAAGCTTAGAGTAAACATACAAACATTTTTCTAATGAATGCTGTTATAAATTACTACTTTTGTAGTATAATTACTACATGCAACGGAAAAGAAAAATTCAGCCTAAATCTCATGCCGTAAGAATTCCAACTACAATTTTTGATTTAATCAAAAACTCTGCAAACTCAAATGGTAGAACCATGGTTTCAGAAATCACTTTTATTGTTAATAACTATTTCAAATCTATCAATGCCAATAATTCCAAATCACAAAGTAATTTTTTAAAATTATCAGGTATGGTAAAAGATTTACCACCGAGTAACTACTCTGAAACTATTGATGATGTTCTATATGGAGATTAAATTTGATTTTTGTTGATACCAGCGTTTTTGTAGCTTTTTTTCTAAACAATGAAAAACATCACGAAAAAGTTGATTTGCTATTTAGAAAATTTATGGATTCTGGTTTCATCACTAACCACGATATTGTCAATGAAACTTTAAATTGGTTCTCAAAAAAAACTAACCCAAATCTAACTTTAAAAATTGCCAAAAATCTACTTAGTATGGAAACTATAGGGATCCTAGAAACCAGTATGGAAGAGCGTTTAACAGCATTGAACTTTATTGATAAATTCAAAGACCATAAGTTAAGTTATACAGATGCAATTAGTTTTGCCACGATTAATAAACTAGGCATCAAAAAAGTTTTTTCTATAGATAGTGATTTTAATTTACTAAAGAATGTAGAGAATATTTTTTACTCAGTATAGATCCTAAGACATTTGTGGGACTTTAATTGCAGTCTCTTCAAAGTCTGGAGCATTAGCAAGCATAAGTGCTGGGTCTGTCTCAATGACTTTATCTTCACGTAGTGCTTTTTGTATTACAACTGCAGCAATCATCGGCTCTACACCAGTAGTATCTAATTCTTGTAATTGTTCAACGTAAGCAAGAATTTGACTTAGCTCTTTAGAATATTTTTCAATTTCAGCATCAGTTAAAGAGAGTCTGGCTAAATTAGCTATGTGCTTTACTTGATCGGTAGTTAGAGAACTCATGAATTGGATTTTAGCATAAATGGAAAAATGCTTATGCAGATTGGCTTTGGGAAGATTCGTCAAATTTTCTTAAACCTAAAGTTATATTTCCATAAATTTTAACAGCATAATCTCTCATTTCTTTTAATCCTTGATTAATTGGTATTTTGATCGTTTCTTCAAATTTATCTGCATCTACAATTTTAGCTAAAATTTCTGCTTGTTGTCTAAAAAAATTAATTGTGTTTCGGTCTGCAATTGGATCTAACGCAGCTATCGCTGCTGGTAATTCATGCATTTGTGATAATCTCTGTGTCTCATTTTTATCCAATTGCAATTGCAATGCCTCTTTGCCTTCTTTAAATCTCTTAAATAAATGAAATGCATCATTGTCAAGATACCAATATGCTTTATCTGCTGCTGCTGTAGTCATCATTCTCCTTTTAAGCGTTTATCAATTATATGCTCACTTAAGTTCGTTCGTGATAATGGCAGACGTATTTTCTGCTAGGCTTCCACTCTAGCTTCAATGGCTTTAGCTAGTGTCAACTCATCAGCATAATCCAAATCCGCACCAACAGGCAGACCATGCGCCAAGCGTGAAATTCTTAAAATGCTTGAATCAATATCTAACTCCCTGAGTAAATTTTCAAAGACTCTTTTCAAATAAAGCATTGTAGCTTCACCTTCGGTACTCAAACCAATAGCCAAAATAACTTCTATCGGATCATCGTTTGCCAAAAGTAAATTTCTAACTCTCACTATTAAAGAATCTATATTCAAATCACCTGCACCAATACCATCAAGAGGTGAAATCACGCCACCGAGCACATGATAGAGACCTTTGAATTCATGTGTCTTTTCAAGCGCAATTAAATCTTTTGCTGACTCAACTACACAAATTTGCCTTTGGTCTCTTCTGAAATCTTTACAGATTTCACATACCTCACTTGAAGTTAGATTAAAACAAGTTTTACAGTAATGAATATTTTCTTTGGCTTCTTTAATAATGCGCAAAAACTTTTCTACTTGATCCGATGATTTCTTCAGTAATGTAAAAGCCATACGCTGAGCAGATTTAGGACCAATAGTTGGAAACTTTTGAAATTCTTCGATTAAGTCCGCTAGTTCCTTTGTGTACTGCATACTAGTAAAACCAAACACCGTCATTGCGAGGAACGAAGTGACGAAGCAATCCAGTCTGCGCAGGGGGATTGCTTCGCTTCGCTCGCAATGACGCCTTTATATTCAAAGCCCAATTACCTTAGAAATAGATTTCAATTTATCCTTAGTCATTGTCGCAGCTTGAGTTGTAGCATCTTTGATAGCCTCAAGTACTCCACTTTCTATAGAATGAATTCCACCAGCTAAAACAATCGGATCAATTTTAATAGACTGAAAATCACCTTGAGCGCTCATGATTACTTTGACCTTACCATCATGTGAAAAACCTTGAACTTCAGTATGCGCAAGTTCAGCTTGAGCCTTAACAAGATTTACTTGCATCTCTTGCGCCTGTTGCATTGCTTTTCTTAAATCTTCTCTGTCCATAATTTTTATACTAGTGTTACTTGCTCAAGTTTCACTTTCACAATGCAACAAATCTACTGACATGCAGCACATTCTTCATCAGCCACTTGTCTTCTTACCGAAGTGCTGTCGATAGAATCCGCTTCAATAACAGATTCTGAACGAAGGTAATAAAGAGTTTTAACTCCAAGTTCATGAGCTTTTAAATGCACTTCGTGAAGTTGTTTACCACTGATTGGTGATTTAAAAAACAAATTCAAAGACTGCGCTTGGCAAATATATTTCTGTCTATCTGCAGCTTGTTGAACTAGTTCCATCATGTTTAATTCATAAGCGGCTTTGAAAATTTTCTTTTCTTCGGCATCCAAGAAATCTAATTTCTGAACACTACCTTTATGTTCAATGATTTTTCTCCAAACTTCAGGACTGTTTTGACCTTTCTCTTCTAGTAATCTTTCCAGAGATGGATTTTTCACCAAGAAGCTGCCACTGAGTGTCTTTTGTAAATAAGCATTGCCTGCAATTGGCTCAATACAAGGAGTTGCGCTACCACAAATTACCGAAATATTAGCAGTAGGAGCAATTGCCATAACATAACTGTTACGCTGATCTCCACCATCAGGACAAGGTCCTCTTTCTACTGCAAGCTGTTTGCTTGCTTTAATAGCATTCTCATGAATTGCTTTAAAAACTATTTTGTTCAATGATCTTGCTGCCACACTTTCAAAAGCTATACGCTTTTTCATCAAAAGACCGTGATAACCCATTACCCCAAGACCCACAGAACGTTCTTGTAGAGCTGAGAACACAGCACGCTTATAATCACGTGAATCTACACTCTGAGTAAAATTATCCAAAACATTATCAAGAGCTTTGACTGCAGTATAGATTACAAACTCTTTGTCTTTTTCCCAATCATCCCAAGTTTCTAAATTCAGAGAACCAAGACAACATACAGCTGTTCTTTCTCTATTAGTAGGAAGAGTGATTTCAGAACAAAGATTTGATTGGTTAACAAGTAAACCTTTCTTTTTGTGGTGCTCTGGAACTGCCTTATTGACTGTATCTGAGAACATCATATAAGGCTCACCAGTTTCAACTCTGTTCTTTAATATACGTTTCCATAAATCAAAGGCATCAATAGTTTGAGTTACTTCACCAGTGTGTGGACATCTAAGATCAAATTTGGTCTTAGCTTTTACCGCACGCATAAACTCATCACTGATAATCACACCATGATGTAAATTTAAACAACGACGATTATCATCACCACCTGTTGGTCTACGGATATCTACAAACTCCTCAATATCAGGGTGAGAGATATTCATATAGACTGCTGCTGCTCCACGGCGAGTATTGCCTTGAGAAACTGCAAGAGTAGCACTATCCATTACTTTCAAGAAAGGTACAGTACCTGAAGATTTACCACCAGAACTTAAACGTGCATTATGTCCTCTAACTTGAGACCAATTAGTTCCAATACCACCGCCACCTTTTGCAAGGAAAGCATTCTCTTCATAAGTTTTAAAAATATCTGAAATCGCGTCACCAACAGTGTTTAAGAAGCAACTAATTTGCGCGCCTCTGCTAGTTGCCGAGTTAGTTAAAATAGGAGTTGCCGGCATAAACCAGTTCTTAGACATTAGATCGTAAAGATCTTGAGCCAAATCCTTGTCACCACGAGCTATGCCAGTAGCCACACGTGCAAAGAATGTTTGTACATCTTCACAAATCACGCCTTTCGCATCACGTAAAAAATATCTATCACGTAAAGTTTCTAAGCCAAAGAAAGTCATATTGCGATCTCTGGTGTAATCAAGCTTGATACTTTTTTGCACACCTTTATCGCCACGATACTGTGGTGAATCCCAACTAGATCTCTGCCCTATACTAAGAGAGATTTGCTCTAGTAATAAATCACGCGCAGCATCAAGGTCATTTGCCGACAAAGCAGCCACGATATTTTCATATGGATTTTCGGTCTTAGGATTTTGAGATAATTCTTCTCTTTCAATTTTTAGTGCTTGTTGTGACATAGTAGTTTTTCTTAGTTAGAGGACCTTAGTTAAATGACTAATATTAGGCCATATTTAGTGGCCAGGTTTTTATTAAAACTTATATATAGCGTTTAGTCTATCTAGATATAAGTTTAGTTCCTAAAATCTTACTTATTCTCAGCCTTGAAATATATACATTTTTTCATTTAGCAGGGTTTCCCTAGTCAAAGAGTGGGAATGCTAAATTAATTTCACATAATCCTCTATTTCCTGCTGGGGAAATAGTATAAACTAATTAAGGAGCTTTTAGCAGCTCTTTACGTCCTTAAAAAAGATTGAAACACTAGATACAGTAGCGATACAAATAATCTAAATACTAAATGCGTATAAAAGAAATAGAACTTGATAACTTCAAAAGCTTTGGCGAAAAAACAGCTATCCCAATAGAAAATGGTTTCACGGCAATTTCAGGTCCTAACGGTTCCGGTAAATCTAACGTCGTCGATGCCTTGATGTTTGCCTTAGGTTTAACTTCAACGCGCAGCATGAGAGCTGAAAAACTCACTGACCTTATCAATAACATTACTAATAGAAACGAATGTGCGGTAAAAGTAGTTTTTATTGATGATACTACTCAAGAAACTGTAACTTTACTTAGAAAAATTCGTGTCAGAAAAGATGGCTACGATAGCAAATATTTTCTCAATGATAATCCAAGTACTTTAAGAGATATTCACGACAAGCTTGGCAAATATAATATCAGCCCTAAAGGTTACAACGTAGTAATGCAAGGTGATGTGGCTTCGATCATTAGCATGAATTCTGTAGACCGAAGAAAGATTATCGATGAGATTGCAGGAGTGGCAGAATTCGATCGTCGTATAGAACTTGCAGGTGAAGAATTAAAAGTAGTGCTTGAAAGAATTGATAATCAAGGAACTGTACTAAAAGAACTTGAAGATAGATTAGATAAATTAAGCACTCAAAGAGAACAAGCTCTTAAATATTCTGAATTAAAAGAAAGAAGAATAGAACTTGAGAGGCAATTCTTAGCAATCAGAATCAGAGAAGTTCGTAGAGATAAAGAAGCTACTGAAATAAATATCGAAGAATTAAAAACTCTAAAAATCAATCTACAAACAGAGCAGGCTACTATCAATGAAGGCATGTTTGCCGCTCAGGAAGAGCTAAACAGGCTATCGTCTGAAATAGAAAAGCTTGGCGAGAACGAACAAAAAGAATTACAAGGTAAGCGCGAAGAGAAAAAAGAAATTGCTGCAAGAGAGCAAAGTACTCTTGAATATCTAGAAAAACAAATTCAAGATGAACTTCAAGAACAAGAAAACTTAGATAAAGAAATCAAAGAACTGAAAAAGGCTCTTAAAAATACTGATTTCAAAACTCAAGAATTCTCTCAAGAAATCGAATCTATCAAAACAAATATTGCAAACGAAGAAGCACGTTACAAAGAATTACAAGAGCAAATTATCAACAAAAGTAAAAACAGTAATTTAAGTACTCAAACTGTAATTGAAAGCCAGGATAAAATCAGTGATCTTAAAGCTAAGAAATCTAAACTAGAACAAGAGATCGCAAGGTACGATGAAAAAATTGCTCACCTCAGTGAGAAGATCGATAAGCATAGAGAAGAAGCAGAAACTGCCTTAGATAAAATTCAATCTCTACAATTAAATTTCAACAATGCACTTGGTGGCAGCCAGGTAAAAGAAGAGATTGTTTTTCACAGTCGTAATATCCAAACTCTTAAAGAAGAACAAAGAGAAACAAAAATTGAAATCCAAACTCAAGAAACGAAACTTAAACAAGTTACTAGTGAATTAAATAAACTCGAAGGTCAAGAACAAGCTGCAAGTGCTGCTGGTTTTGGAACTGCAGTAGAAAGTATTCTCAAGATAGATGGAGTACATGGTACTCTAGCTCAACTGGCAACTGTTGAGGGTGATTATCAATTAGCCGTAGAAACTGCTGCTGGAGCGAGACTAAGATCAGTGGTTGTAGATGATGACTATGTAGCACAAGAATGTATAGAACTTTTAAGACAAAGAAAAACAGGTAGAGCAACTTTCTTGCCATTAAATAAAATGCGTGAGACTAAGAGCTATCCATTACCAAATGAGCCTGGTGTAATTGATTGGGCTTTTAATTTAGTTAAGTTTGATGATGAATACAGAGATGCCTTTGGTTATGCATTTGCAGATACTTTAGTTGTTAAGAACATCGAAGTTTCTAGAAGATTAATCGGTAGATATCGTATGGTAACCGTTCAAGGTGACCTAGTTGAAAGAAGTGGTGCAATGACCGGTGGCGCTACTGTTAAAAACAATATTCACTTTGGTGCAGATATTGAAAAGAATAAAATTAGATTAGAAGAGCAAAGCAAAGAACTTGAAAGCTTTATCAAACAACTTAACGATGAGTACAATAATCACGAAGAGCAGATTGAAGAGTCTCGAGTTAAGCTTGAGAAACTCAAAGAGCAGCTTAGTGAAATGCAAGCTAAGAGCGGCATTTCAGAAGCTCAATTAAAGTCATTACAAGAGACTTACGAGAAAGAAAAAGCTGAAATCAGTGTTTGTGCCTCACAAAAAGAAGAAACAAATTCTCAAAAAGCTGAAACAGAAAACAAAATCAAACGCTTTGATGAGCAAATTGAAAAAGAACAAAACTCTCTCTCGGGTCTTGCAGCAAATTTAGAAGATGGCAAACTAGAAAAAATCATCAATGAAAGTAGAGAGATTGAAATTGAAGTTAAACGTTATCAAACCATGTTTAACAATGCAATTAACGAGTCTAAATCTCTTGAAGTTGAAAAGAATTTCAATTTACAAAATATCGATAAATTAAATATGAGCTTGGAGAATTCAAAACAAGAAGTTATTGATCTTGAAGCAAAAAAACCTATTCATCATGAAAGACTTGCACAAATCGCTGCAGATCTAGAAGAAATCGAGAAACAACTTGAAGCCTTAAGAGCTAAACTAGCTGAGCATCAAGCTAAACGTGATGAAATTTCTCAAAATCTTATTAGCCTAGGACAGCGTAAGGGAGAGGTTTCTAGCAATATTGAATCTACAGCAATGAAAATTGTTGAAAGCAAAAAACATCTTATCACTGTTAATGAGCATTTGGATCAATTACTAGAAGAGCTTAAAGAACATCCTGAACTGGAAACTATAGAACTGCTTGAAGAAGATGTAAATAAATTACAAGCTGAACTTGTAAAGATTGAAAAACAAATGCGCTCCATGGAGCCAATCAATATGCATGCTATCCATGAGTATGATGAAGTTAAAGAAAGACATGATGAGATCATTACTAAGCAAGAAACTCTAAATCAAGAAAGAGAAATGTTACTTGAGAAAATTGATAGCTACAAAAATGAGAAGAAAACTACTTTCTTAGATAGTTATACAAAAATTGATAACTTCTTTAGAGAGATTTTTGCTGATCTTTCTTTTGGTCAAGGAGAATTAATACTTGAAGATCCTATAGATATTTTCAATGGTGGCTTAGTTATTAAAGCTCAACCAAGAGGCAAGAAAATGCAAAGGCTAGAGGCTATGAGCGGTGGTGAGAAGTCACTTACTGCATTAAGCTTCCTCTTTGCTTTACAGCAATGTAACCCAGCTCCTTTCTATGCTTTCGATGAAGTTGATTCAGCCCTAGATGGTGTAAACGTAGATAGGCTTGCACATAAAGTTAGACGTAATTCTAGAAACACTCAGTTCATAGTAGTGAGTCATAGACGCCCAATGTTAGAGCAATCAGATAGAGCTGTGGGTGTCTCAGTTAGTAGAAAAGGTTTCAGCCAAGTAATTGGTGTTAAGCAAATAGACCACTTTGATCAACAAGGGGAATTAATGGCAGCTGCCTAGTTTTAGGATATGGAAAATCTTCAATTTAATCCAATAATTGTAAAAGATGAGAGTATCGAAAATCTTGAATATAACGTCGATGATGCGAGCTTAGAAATTTTGGTTGACCTTGCAAAACAAGGTGATTTAGATCCTTGGGATATAGATCTAGAGAAGATTACAACTAAGTTCTTAAAAGCAATCGAATCTAATAAAACAGATAATTTGAAAGAAGCTGGCAGAGCAATTTTTTATGCTGCAGTTCTTTTGAGAATGAAGAGTGATGCTTTACTTGCAGAGTCAAATGCAGCTCTTAATATTGGTTTACACAGAGAATTAGATGATCAGTATCTTCTTGACGAAGAGATGGCTGGCGACAATATTAAGCAAATTACTTTTAATGATCTTGAATCTGCAATTCGTAGAAGATTTATCCAGAAAGGTAAGAGATTCAGAAAACTTACTTTGCAAGACTTAATCAATGCCCTTCAAGACGCGCGTGAAGAAGAAGAGAATAAACTTGCTCGTAGACAACAAAAACTTTTTGATCTAGATGCCTATAATATTATCGCTCCAGAATTATCCGATGATATTATGGAACTCACTCATATTGAGGATCTTGAGCCCTTTATCAAAAGACTAGAGCTTATGCTACCTGAATATCTAATGGGAGAGGAGGGATTAGAATTTCAAGCTTTAGTAAAGATTACAGGCGATTGGTCGAATACTTTCCTTGCAATGTGCTTCCTTGCTCACGAAAATAAAATTAGATTTGAGCAAAAAGAATTTTATGGAGAACTGTGGATATATGAACCAAGAGACTGATTATTACTTCCAAACTATTGATGCAATCAACAAATCTATTCCTAGCTCTGGATTTGATTTTTCTTACAATCCTACAAAGGAGAATCAGGCTGAAGCTCACAAGCTACAAGAAACTAGAAATGAAAATTTTCTGGAGATCAGAGAATTAATCGAAGAATCTAAACAAGGCAAAGTCAAAAGACTGAAAGCTAAAATCGAAGCAGTTTTATTCTTAAGTGAAAAACCTATATCTGCAGCTAATATCGCAGAGCAAGCTGGCGCTGACCTAGATCTAGTAAGCCAATGCCTTAATCAACTTATTCAAGAATATGAAGATAGAGAAAGCGGAATCGTTATAGACTGTGCCAATGGTTATTGTATGCAGGTTAGAGATGAATTCGAAGAACTGACTCAAGACATACTGCCTATAGAAATAAGAACCGCTGTCCTTAGAACCCTTTCTACAATTGCGCTTAAAGAACCTATCCTACAAAGAGATTTAGTTGAGATTCGTGGCGGTGGTGTTTATGAACACGTCAAAGAATTAATTGATATGGGCTTAGTTAAGAAAACTAAAGATGGTAATTCTAATATTCTTCATACAAGTAAATTCTTTACGGAGAATTTTAAATTAAGTCAAAATGGTATTGAACTACAGAAAGTGCTTAAGAAAGCTGGTCGCGGCGAAGTAGAATTCATCAGAAATTCTGAACTCCATGCACAAGAAGATGAAGAAACAACTACTAGCAACCCTGAAGATGGTGAAAAAATAGACGAAATTCAAAACACTATCCAAGAAAAAGAAGATTTAATCAACAGTGGTAATTACTAACTGGCAAGAAAAAGTTCTCATTTGGGAAGGTTTAGAGGACTTTCGAATTACTCTTCTGAAACTCTTTGCCTATGATGTTTCTACAGTAAACCAAAAAACTTTAGATATGCTTTTTGGTAATAATTTTTTTGAATATAGTGAAAGTAAAAAAGATCTATTAATTAAAGAAATTGAACTTCAATTAAAAAACCAAAATTTAGATCCCGATGTAACTGAAACTCTTACAAAGCAACTCTCTGAGTTAAGAAGATTAGATAACGAGTTAGTCCTCAAAAGACATACGCATAATTTTGATTATGAATTTGTTTTAAAAAGCAAACCTACACAAAAGAATTTCTCAGGCTTTGTCAAAATTGTAAATAAGTTCAATACTAGTCACAGAGGACTTCTTAGTTGGCAAAACGACAACCGTAATCCGATCGTATTTCTAGCTGAACTACTAAAAACTAGAAAAGTTTCTTTCCATATTAATTTAGGCGATGCAGATGGACTAGCTATTATCGATGAACTTGATTCAGGCTATCGTTGGACCCAATCACTTAAATCTAACTACAGTGATCTTTTAAACGCCGAACATGGTTCTATTTTCTTAGATAAAAACTCGCGCGAAATCTCTTTGGAAGATGGCAATATCTCTGCAGCTATGGCACTTTCCAAAGCTCAATCCCTCAACAACAAAGGCATTACAGTCTTTGAAAACAATATTCAGTTAATGGAGATGTTTAAGAAAGATCTGGAAGAGCTGGATTTTAGTTTTTAATCGTCCAAAAAGAATCTAACAGTAGTAACCACCACACCTTTCTTGAATCTCAAGAATGCTTTAAGCAGCATAGCAGTTTGATTATGCAGGACATTGTGCCAAAGCTCATGGGTAACGAATTCTGGAATTATCACTGTAAGCCAAGTATTAGGATTCTGGGCTTTTTGTTCTTCTATATACAGCACAATAGGTCTAACCAATGATCTATAAGGTGACTCAAGTATTGTAAGCTTAGCGCCAGGATAAGATTCTTCCCACTCCCTTTTAAAAACAGCTGTTGCCTCAGGATTAAATTCAATATGCACCGCTTCAATATTACTAGAAATAGATTTTGCATATTGAATGGCTTGAAATGAACCTTTACTAAAACTTGAAACTAAAACCAAAACCTTATTAGCTTTATCTTCCAAATACTCTTCTCTATGAATAACTTTCGTTTGCTTAACAAATTGCAAGTAGTGTTTTTTAACTTCCAAGAAAAGTGCAATCAACAGTGGTATTGCAAACAGTAATATCCATGCACCTTCTACAAATTTCTCCACCATAATAATGACGGCAACTATAGAAGTAACTATTGCTCCACAGAAGTTAACAACAAAGCCAAATTTCCAATTTTTACCTTTGTGACTACGGTGATGAGCAACCATACCAAATTGAGAAGTAGTAAAAGAAATAAATACACCAACTGCATATAAAGGAATCAATGAGTGAGTATCACCATGATATAAAACTACAAGAAGAATTGAAATCAAACCTAAAGCAGCTATACCATTGTTGAAAACCAGTCTGTCACCTAGGTTAGCAAGTTGTCTCGGTAAGTAACCATCAGCCGCCAGAAAATTAGCAACTCTTGGAAAATCTGCAAAAGCAGTGTTAGCAGCAAGAACTAAAATCAACATCGTAGAAATTTGCACTAAATAGTAGACAGGACTTGCAACTCCGAACGTAGCTTTGGCAATTTGTGATAGAACTGTCTCACCTTCTACAGGCACAATATGAAAAGCAATGGCAAGTATGGTCACTCCTAAGAATATGGTTGAAAGTAAAACTGCCATGGTGAGCATAGTACGATTGGCTTGCTTACTAGAAGGTGCTTTAAAAGCCTTAACCCCATCTGCTACTGCTTCAATACCAGTTAAGCCAGAACAGCCATGAGAAAAGGCTTTTAAGGAAAGCATAATAAAGCTCAATTGAGTCAGCGAAGAACCTGCTGGCGTATTATGACTCCCTGGGAAAATATTTGAAAAATCATAATGACCAACAATAAGCTTATTAAAACCCATCACCAATAAAAAAAGCATGCTTAAAAGAAAGAAATAAACTGGCATAGCAAAAGTCACACCTGATTCTTTTAAACCACGCAGGTTAATTAGGGTAATAATTAAAATGAAAATGATACAAAGATTTACGGCAAAAGAATGCGGAATAAAACCTGTAGAAGTAATAGCAGCGACACCTGCGCAGGTACTTACTGACACTGTTAGCACATAATCAATCAAGAGAGATGCAGCGGCAAGTAAGCTTGGCATCTTACCCAGATTTTCTCGAGCTACTATATATGAACCACCACCTTGAGGATAGGCATAAATAATTTGTCTATAGGAAAAAACCACTAGTGCAATTAATATAACGATGGCAATTGCTACTGCTAAAGGGATAGTAGTTAATGCTCCAACAAAATTATTACCAACTAAAGCAATGAGAATCTCTTCAGTTGCATAAGCAGTTGATGATAAAGCATCTGCAGAAAAAACTGCCAAGCCTAAAGGAACGCCTAATTTATGATCTTCTTCATCCTCTGTAGCAAGTGGGGTTCCAAAAATAAGCTGTCTGAGTGAATCAAGAATCATATATTAAACTCAATTTTAAATGATATGCTTGTTTTTGGTTTCTAAGAGATTAATATCGTGTTTGAGAATATTTCAGAAAGATTAAGAGAGAGAGCAACTAAGGTCAAACTGATTGGTTTTGACGTTGATGGTGTACTGACAGATGGATCTATTTTTATTAATGAGAAAGGTGAAATCTTTAAGAAGTTTTGTTCTTTAGATGGCTTTGGTATGAGGTTAGCCGGAAACTTCGATATCAAGGTCTGTATTATTTCAGCAAGAAAGAGCCCAAGTGTACATAAGAGATTTGAGAATTTTGATTTTGCTGAAGATGTACATACTGGCAGAGAAGATAAATTAGACTGCATGAAAGAGGTCCTAGAAAAATACAATCTAACTATGGAAGAAGCGGCTTTTATTGGCGATGATGCTTTAGACATTCCAGTTCTTGAACAAGTGGGCTTTGCAGGCTGCCCGCCGCAAGCACATTATTCTGTAAAAAAACATATTCATTATGTTACCGACATTGATGCAGGACATGGTTCAGCAAGAGAATTCATAGATTTAATTCTTTATTGCCAAGGTAAAATTCCTAACAATTAAATGCAAGAAATCGCAAGTAAAGAAAATCAATTTATAAAACTTGCAAGTAAACTGCATAACAAAAAAACTCGTGATGAACTTGGATTATTTATTATCGAAGGTAAGACTCTTATTAAAGAAGCTCTTCATAAAAAACAAATCATAAAACATATTTTTTTCTTAGATGAAGATTTTTATTCAGAAATAGAAGACGCCTTAGATTCTGATATAGACTGCTTTTCAATAGACGAAAGCTTGATGAGTAAAATTGCTGCAACAGAAAATCCCCCGCCAGTTTTAGCAATAGTAGAAAAAACTCAAAAGACTCAAGAGTTAAATGGAAACTTTTTTGTTTTCTGTGAAGATCTTCAAGACCCTGGTAATCTAGGTTCTATTATAAGAAGCAGTTTTGCCAGCGGCGTAAACAAAATATTTCTTAGTCCTAATTCCTGTGATGTTTATAATCCAAAAGCTTTACGTAGCTCTGTAGGAACTGTATTCTATGGTGATATCGAATATAAAAGCCTTGATCAAGTAATCGAAAAGCTAAATCAATACTCTGAAACCAAAAACGTTAAACTTGAGATTCTAGGCACTAGTTCACATGCAGAGAATAATATTTTTAAAACTAAGTTCAATAAAGAAGATATTCATCTAGTGCTTATTGGTAGCGAGGCTGAAGGTTTAAGCAAAGAAGCTATTGATTCTTGCAATAAACTTATCAAAATACCTTTATCTAATGGCATTGAGAGTATCAATGTCCTGGCAGCTTCTAGTGTTGTGCTTTTCGAGATTAATCGTTCACTAACAGCTTAGTAATTTTTAAATCAATCAATCGTTCGGACCCGCTCAGTCCGCATGGGGATCAGGTGAATAATTTTACCTTCTCCCATGCTCCCTCTCTGTGCTCCGCTTCGCTTCGCAAAATCCTCACTTTCTTGATTGATTTAAAAATTACACCCAGAAGCCAAAATATTCTATTATAAAAAGGTAGTGGAAATAGTAATTGCACTTGATATAGGTAAAACCAAAACTGGCATCGCTAAGAGTGATCCTATGGGGATTTTGATTAAGCCTCTTAAGACTGTCTTAACTATAGATCTTTTAAGTGAATTAGAAACTTTGTCACAGGAATTCGATATTCCAATAATAGTTATAGGTAAGCCCATAAACACTGGCTTTGGCAATAAAGATTCCTTAGATTTAGTTGAAACCGAGACTAATAATATTAAAAATTCTTTTCCAAATATAGAAATAGTCTTTGTTAATGAAAGCTTTACCAGCAGAGAAGCAGAGAGCATTCTCAAAGACAGAGGCGTTAAAATACAGAAAAACAATAAGGAATTATTGGATATGTATGCAGCAGCAATTCTGCTTGAAGAGTATTTTCAAATTTAACCGACTAACTAACCGAGTAAGACTAGGAAAATAGACTTTCTAGCTTAGAAAGGCATAGCTCCATAGGGCCAATAAAGTATTAGTCAATATTTAAGCACACCATCCTATGGAGCCAGAAAGCATACAAAATTCATACACCCCCAATCCTAGAGATAGTATTGAGATCGCTTTAAAAGGCCTTTCAATGCGTGGCAAAGCTATTGCAGGAAATATAGCCAACCTCAATACTCCTAATTATAAAAGACGTCAAGTTAATTTTGAAGAGACTTTACAAAAAGTTCAAAGCGCAGAAAATCTTTCAGACATACCTCTTGAAAAAACCAATGAAAAACATTTTTCAAATTCAATTTTTTCAATTAACGATGCCATGGAAGGAATGGAAGAGAAAACTGAAGACAATGATTTTTTCATCAACGGTAACAACGTTGATATTGAACGTGAAATGGTCGAGCTTACTAAAACCGGTATGCGCTACAAAGCTATTACCAGCTTAGCTAAAAAACAATACGACAGTATGAGAACAACAATCAGAGGATAATAAATGGATTTAGATGTAATTGATACTGCTGCAAGTGCATTAATCGCTGAAAGGCTGAGAATGGATACCATTGCCAGCAACTTAGCAAATATCAATACCACCAGAGATGCTCAAGGCAATGTTAATCCTTATAAAAGAAAAGTTGTTAATTTTCAAACTGTTCTCGACGAACAAAGTAATGAAGTTAAAGGTGTGACTGTAAGTAAAATTTCTGAAGATAGTAGTGAGCTAAGAGCTGTTTATGATCCAGGACATCCAGATGCCGATGACAAAGGCTATGTTTACTTTCCTAATGTTTCCTCAGAAAAAGAAATGGTCGAAATGATTTCTGCAAGAGCTTCTTATGAAGCTAATACCAAGGCAATTCAAATATACAAATCCATGTTTAATTCAGCATTGGAAATCTAAAAGGTAAAAAATTATGAGTATTACTCCAGTTAAATTTGTACTACCTCCACTCGAAACCCCTTTATTGCATGGTTCAGCTCAAATCAGCCAAGGTTCTGCAGCAGGTGGTTCAGGCGCTTTTGGAAATATTTTAGAAAAAGCGTTAGGTAGCTTGAAAGATGTTCATGGACAATCAGGACAATTAATTCAGGATTATGCAGCAGGTGGCGAAGTAGATGTATCAGAAATCATGGTAGCTATGGAGAAAACTTCACTATCAACTGAGCTTGCAGTACAGATCAGAAATAAATTCGTAGAAAGCTATCAAGAAATAATGCGTATGCAAATGTAAGCAGTAAAGCAATTTTGAATTAGAAAAAGAGATTAACAATGGCAGAAGAATTACTAGAAAGAACAGAACAAAAACCAGAAACTACTAAAGCAACTAAAACTGCAGTTAGAAAAAAACCTTTTGGTCTTGATAATAAAAACCTGATCATGATTGGGATTGTGGTTGTATGTTGTGTATTTCTAGCCTTTCAATTTTTTTTCTCACCAAAATATCAAGCTTTATATACTGACTTAGAACAATCAGATGCTGCTGCAATTAGTGCAGCTTTAGAAAAAAGTGGTGTTAAATTTAAAATCTCTCCTGAAGGCGATAAGATTTTAGTTGCTGGAGCTTCCATACCTAAATTAAGATTAGATCTAGCAAGTAAAGGTCTACCAAAAGGTTCTGGAGTTGGTTTTGAGATTTTCGATAAAGCTAATATCAATATTTCCGACTTTAGCCAAAAAGTAAACTACAAAAGAGCTTTAGAAGGTGAACTTGCAAGAACAATTGGTTCATTAGATACTATCAAAGTTGCAAAAGTCCATTTGGTTCTGCCAAGTAAGAGTGTTTTTAAAGATCAAAATGAAGAAGCTAAAGCTTCAGTAATCCTTACAACCGAATATGGAACTAAATTAACAGATACACAAATTAAAGGTATTCAACATTTAGTTGCTAGTTCTATTCAAGATTTAAAACCAACTAGCGTGCAGATTACTGATCAAGACGGCAATTCACTAGTGAAGTTCAATGATCCTAATTCATTAGAACAAGAAAAGCTAAGTCAAAACGAACAAAAAGTCAAAGATTTTGAAACAAAATTAGAAAAAGATCTTAACGAAATGCTTTCACCAATTATTGGCAAAGGCAATGTACTAGTCAATGTCTCTGCAGAAATGAACTTTGATGAAGCAGAAATGAATATAGAAACTTACAATCCAACTGATGAAGAAGGTAATAAAACTGAGCCTACTGTTAGAAGCGAAAAAGTTAGTATGGAAAAATACAGAAATGACAATCCAAAAAGCTTTGGAACTGGTGGTCAACAAAACAGCATGCCTACTTTCATACAAGAGGGTACTCCTAAAGCACCTGAAAATCCAAATAGAGATTATTTCAAAGAAGACAAAACTAAAAATTACGAAATTAGTAAATCTGTACAGAGAATTAGAAAAGCAACAGGTCTGGTTAAAAAGATTTCGGTTGCGGTCGTTGTTAATAAAGACCTCAGTCCATCTGAAAGAAGCACCTTGAGACAAACCGTACAAGTAGCTGCAGGATTAAATATGGATAGAGGTGATCAAGTTATAGTGACAGGAATTAAATTCTCTTCTACGCCTTACTCTGATCTTGCTGATCAAGAAGCGAAAAAACAAGCAGATGATCTTGATAGACAAGGAAAAATGAAGAAGTATCTCTCTCTTGTTTTAGTAGTTGCAGTCAGTATTTTAATTATAATGATTGTTATGTTCTCACTTTCTGCAAATATTGATAGCAAGAGTTCATTGGAAATTGATGAGTTACTGAAGGAAGAAGAAATTCCATTATTAGGTGCTATTGATGAAAAAATTCAAGAAGCTGAAGAAGCTTATCATAGACAGATTTCTTTAGAAGGTAGTCGCAGTGTGCTTTCCATGAAACAAGGTTTGACACAAATGGCTCTTCAAGATCCTAAAACTATGGCAAGGAGCTTAGCTGCTTATATCAATGACTAATACTTTTACCAACGGCAAAATAAAACTATTTAGATCTGGATTAAAAAAAGAAAACTCTGGTCAGATAATTATTGGTGGACCAGACCTCTCAGACTTACCCTCTAAGCAAGCTTTATTAGAACAACAAGTTGAAGAAGCTTCTGTTAACGCTAGAGAAAATGCTGATGAAATTATCAAAGCAGCTGAAGCTGAAGCTCGTAGGATAATTGAACAAGCACAAGCAAATGCAGAGAATGTTCATAATCAAGCTCAGCAAGAAGGTTTTGACTCTGGCTATAAAGATGCATTAGAAAAAGTCAACGAAGAATTTGCTAAATATATCATTGAATCAGCAAAGATTCTTGAAGCTGTTAAACAAGAACGAGAGGAATGCCTTGAAGATGAAGAGCATAGGGTTCATAAAATTATTCTTGAAATTGCAAAGCAAATTTTCAAAAAAGATTTTTCTATAAGCGAAGAAATGACTTTAAAATACATAAAAACTTGTATTAGTAAACTTGAACATAGATCAACAGTAAATATTCTTGTTAATTCAGAACTAGCAACTAAATTAAACCAAGTCAAAAATGACATTCTCAATCAGTGTCCAGGACTAGAGAGTCTAAGTATTACTGCATCATCAAATATGGAATTTGGAGATCTAATTCTTGAATCAAACAAAGAAAGACTGGATTATAGAATTGACAATATATTTGAAAAAATTCTCAAAGAGACACTTGTATAAATAAAAATGAAACTTGATCTCGATAAATTTAGCGAATCAATTGCCGATGTAGAGTTTCATAAATCTCTTGGTAAAGTAACTAAAATTATTGGTCTTATGCTTGAAGCAGAAGGTCTTAAGGTAGAACTTGGAGAACTTTGTTATATAAAGACCAACAATAATTTACTCAAAGCAGAAGTAGTTGGCTTTAAAGATAGTACAGCAGTACTTATGCCACTTGGCGAAA
Organism: uncultured Gammaproteobacteria bacterium; assembly: GCA_964517685.1. Lineage (GTDB taxonomy): Bacteria > Cyanobacteriota > Vampirovibrionia > LMEP-6097 > LMEP-6097 > CAYQSL01. The sequence goes on from CAZFCF010000002.1 coordinate 108,439, forward strand.
TGCATGAAATCAAAATGGGTGCAGAAGTTATTCCCAGTCAGGAACAGCTTTCTATGAAAATTGGACCAGAATTAATTGGCAGAGTAATTAACGCTTTTGGTGAAACTATTGATGAAGGTTTTGAACCTAGAACCAAGGAAAAAGTTACCCAATGGAAGAAGAATATCAACCCATTGAAAAAAGAGCGTATCAGTGAAAAGTTTCATTTCGGAGTTAAAACCTTAGATGGTTTACTTGCTTGCGGCAAAGGTCAAAGAATGGGGATTTTTGCTGGATCTGGAGTCGGTAAAAGTACACTAATGGGCATGATTGCCAAGAATTCTGATGCAGAAATTAATGTCATTGCCTTAATCGGTGAGCGTGGTAGAGAGGTTAGAGAATTTATTGAAGAATCTTTAGGTGAAGAAGGTCTTAAAAAATCTATTGTTATAGTGGCAACGGGTAATGAACCCAGTTTAGTGAGAATTAAAGCAGCAATCTTTGCACATTCAATTGCAGAATACTTCAGAGATATTGAAGGTAAGAATGTCTTATTAATGCTTGATAGCATTACACGTGTCGCTCTTGCACAAAGAGAGATAGGACTTGCAATAGGAGAGCCTCCAGCAACACGTGGTTATACTCCAAGTGTTTTTGCTCTATTACCAAAATTATTAGAAAGATCTGGTACTGGTGAAAAAGGCAGTATCACAGCATTGTATACAGTACTTGTAGAAGGTGATGATATGAATGAGCCTATCAGTGATGTGGCAAGAGGCGTGCTTGATGGTCACATTGTGCTTTCACGTGAACTTGCACACAAGAATCATTTCCCAGCAATTGACGTGCTGCAATCTATCAGCAGAGTGATGCCAAGTGTAGTAAGCAAAGAACAAATGGACCTTGCGGGTTATATTCGTAATCTTATGGCTGTCTATAAAGATGCTCAAGATCTAATTAATATCGGTGCCTACCAACAAGGTTCAAATCCTGATATAGACAAAGCAATAAAAGCTAATCCTAAAATTACAAACTTCTTAAAACAAGCTACTGATGAAGTTTTTGAAGATGAGCAAACCTTTGAATTGATGAAAGGCTTAGTTTAAAAGGGTTTTAAAATTCACAGGGAACTCACCCATTGACAAAGATTAAGAGAAAACAATATATTCAGATAAAAGATGCTGGTTCAAAGAAATATTTTTTCTCAGCCAACTCCTTGGAATGCGCAAAACTCCGCTCTGAATCATCCAAGCCATTCTGACGATGGGAAAAAAATCCCAACAATGAAATTTTTAAATCAAGCTCAACCTGGATTTAATTTAAAAAAAGAATCACTTAAATTACTTCAACAAATCACAGAAAATAAGGCTCTAGCTCTACCAGCAGATATTAAAGATCTAGCAGCAACATTATTGGAAGATTTAGGCAAGTATCAAGAAGCTATAACATTAAGCGAGAAAGCTCATCTAGAAAGAGTAATGGAAGGATTATTGTTGACTAAACAAGAAGTACATAAAAAGCGAGAATATATTATTTGTAAAGATCGGGCATCTACTGATTCCGATTATGCTAACGAGTTTTTACGAGAATTAATTAAAACAAAAAGAGAAACAATATATCAGGAATTCGAAAAAATCAAAGACAAGAAAACAATTCTAGTAGCAGTTTTGAAGCAACTTATAGAAACAGATTTCACTAAACGATTAGATAGAAATCAAAAAAATAGAATTAAGGATTTACTTTTATTGTTGATGAATGCCCAAGAGCTTAAGGTTAATAGAATCAAATTAGCAAAAGCATTTGTAAGCATTGATTGTATACAAGAAGCCTTTAAAATAATTAAGGTGAAGCTAAACCTAAACAATGAAATAGCAAAATTAAAAGTCATTGAAGTATTAGATTGCATAGCACAAAAATGGAGTATTCTAAATATTACTCAACAAGAAAGAGTCCTGAAAATATTGGAAGAAATGATAAAGGATCAAAGCCAGCGAGTAAAAGTTAATGCAATAGGAGTCTTAGCTAATCTTCCAGATCAACAAGCTACAGAACTATTAGATAAAGAAATAGGAAATGAAAAATCTTCATCGATAAGACTATGTTATGCATCTGCATTTAAAAAAAAATATCAGCTGCAAAAAACTTTGGAAATTTTAAGTTCATTAGACCTAAATGAAAAGGATCTCGATCCAAATGAGAAAGATCTTAATAAACATAGCTCGCTGGTAATATTAGAAGAGTTAATAAAAGATAGCTCGTCGAAAAATTTAAATCATAAAATAAAGCAAGTTCTTGAATCGCTGATCAAGGACTCTGACTTACAAATTAGAATAAGAGCCATAAGAATATTTGGAATCTTAGGTCACATCGAAGAAGCTTTTAGGCTACTAAAAGAAATCATTGAAAAGAACGTATCAACCTCTCAAGCAATTGCACCTCAATCTCAAGCTCTAACAGAAGACCTTGCAAGTGAAGCTATCCAAACCTTACAAGCATGGTCACCTAAATGGTCTCTTGCTTTTTAAATACTGCTTAGACCTTAGCTTGAGCTGTTGCCCACTCTTTTACTTGTGGTACTTTAGCATCTAAGAATTTCATAAAGCCACCTTTGAGAATAAATTCTTTTTTGAGCTCATCAAGTTCGAAGCTATAAACTTTATTAGCAATAGAAAGTTTTTGATTTATAACATCAACACTAATATCAGGATTAGAAGCTTTTACTAGATTAGCAATCTCTTGAACTTGGCTTTCTGTAAGCTTTACCGGCACTACAGCATTGTTATAACAATTCTCTTCAAAAATTCTTGCAAAACTTACTGCCACAACCGCTTGAAAACCTCTATCAGCAAGAGCCCAAACAGCATGCTCGCGAGAAGAACCACAACCAAAATTTTCTAAAGTGATTACAACTTTACAATTATCATGGTCAATTGCATCCAATGGATTGTTTGGTACATCTTCAAACAAATAAATACCTAGGCCAGTTTTAGATATTCCAGTAAGGTGTCTTGCTGGAATAATTTGATCTGTATCTATATTAGAATTGAGTAATAATAAGGCTTTTCCAGTGATTTGCATACAAAAATTGATATTAGCATCACCCAAAATATGTTAAGATAACATACTATGTATGGTTTAAGCTCCAACCCATGGAATCGACAATCTACTTTATCCGTTACTGGATATCCGGCCGCAAATCAAGCTGGATCAACAAATTTATTTTTACATCAAAAAAATTCCACTACCGTTATCAATGCTGCACCTTTAAGAACTCAAGAAACTGCTAATCAACTTAGTAAGACTTGGGCTAATTTTAAAGCAGAATTTTTTACAAAAGCTAAACAAGATTACGATGTTGCAGAAATTCAAGATGGAAATATAACTAAATACAATTCTCCAATTATCAATAAATACTTTGATTTAGTTTATGAGCAATTAGCAGATAAACAGCAAGATTTAGATTCAAATGCTAACGGTGATTTCAAGCAGGCTTTCACTAGCGACAGAATACCAGCCAGAAACATGGTTATAACTAATATGGATGATCTCGCTTATGAAAAAGCTTTTGAGCAATTAGGTTCAGAAGAACGAACAAAACTACTACAAACTTTAGCTTATACAATGGGCACTGGCTTAATGCGCAAGCTTAAGCCATGTTTATTTATTGAGAAAAAAGCAAATGACTACTTTGCTGAGCAAGCTAAGAAATATTTTACAGACCACCGAATAAAAGGAATTAAATTTATAAATTGTGGTACTTCTTCTGCAACATTTGTAGTTAAAGATGCTGATAAACCTTATTACCTTCAACTTGATCATTGCAGAGATAATAGAGATGAATCAAACCCTGATCATAGATTGGCTACAAGTAAAGAATATGAAAGAGCAGGCATAACAAAAACAAGTCAATTATTAAAAGCATTAGGTGATAAAGCACCTAAGACTTTTAAAATACAAGAGTTAGCACATGAAGGTACTCAATATTTAGGCACAAACTCTGCGCTAGCAACGGAATCTATACCCGGAGTTAATCCTTATTACGAAGAGAATTCAGAAGCGCTTAAAGACTTTGTTACTAAAGGTTTAAGTGATGAATTTTTAAAAGAATTTATTCCTACTTATATTAAGTTAGTTAATGCTGGTGCAGATTTAAGCGGCTTGATGCTTCATCACACTGTATACAAAGATGGTGCATTAAATTTTGTTTCTGTCACAGGACTTCCAGGTTATGACAAACTACGTGAATTAATCAAAGCTAAGCCATTAATGTTTTGCATTTATAAATTACTAACTGTAATTTCAACGATGCAGCTAGCTAGATTCGAAAAAACTGATAAATTTACAGCAATAGCCGAGCAAAATGGAATAAGCGCAGATCAATTTTTTAATAAACGTTTTGAACAATTACAAAGATGCCTAGAAGCAGTCTCTAATGATCCAAATTCTGGAATTAGTAAAGAAGATATTCAAACTGCTTTGCAAGACTTAAAAACAGAAAGCGAAAATCCTCAATTAGAATATTGCAAAATTCTCGGTGGAAAAAATATGCTCATTACTGATAGAGGTCAGCAGTACTTGAATGAACTTATTAAGCACTTTGCGGCTTAATTTTCATGAAATCCTGCTCTAGTAAGAGTTTCAGCTTATGAACAAAGCTTTTATTTTCATATTTCCCAAAGAATTCTAAGAATCTATTTCTTTTAAAAGATTCTTGAATTAATTTTACAATTTGTTCTTTTAATTTCGTAATGGATTGACCTGACGCTTTAATCATAGGAATGGCTCTTTCTACATTCAGTTCAGATCCTATTTTATAAGTATTAGGAAGATTTTTTGTACCCATCATATATTCCGACTCTGATTTTGATAATGGATAAGAAGCTTCTGTATCAAAATCATAGACTGGATCTCCTTCACGTGATTTTACTTGAATTGGTACGCTTAAAGTATCACCCGTTTTGTCTTCACCAATTTTATACTCATGAATAATAACTAATGCATCTATGCCTAATTGATCATCATTGCCATCTTTCTTTGCCAAAATAAAATCTTTAATTACTCCAGCTGCCTTAAGACTATGTAAAGCAAGCCCAACTCTTAATTCATTAAAAGATCCTATGCTTAATCTCTCTGAAAGCTTGTGATTACCAAGTATTTCTAGTTTTTGCTTGTTACTTTGGTTTAAAGATTTATCCGAAAATAACCATTTAAGCCACTGTTGAATGGTAATTCTAAATTTATTTTTTTCAACACCATATGTAATTTTCAAATTATCAGGAGAATTTTTAAAGGAATTTACTATTTGACTGAACCAATCAAAAAACTTTTTGTGTGTAAAAACTTCATGATATGGAGCCGCCATAAATCTAGTTTTTAATTTATTTATTTTATTAATAGAGAATTTTGAAGAACTTATAATCTGAACTGGTTTTATTCTTTCTGCAAAACTAAACTGTCTAAGCTTACTCTCTTCTTCTTTTTGTTTTTCACGCTCTTTTGCTATTAAATAACGTTCAGCAAACTGTAATTGCTCCTGCGGACTATAATCAAAAATCCCAGGATGCCTTTCTGAAAGTTTTAAAATCAGATCTTCCAGTTCCATAATTCTTTTTAGACTATAAGAAGTATGAGGTGATGCTGGTGCTTGAAATCTTTGTGCAATTCTTTCAAAAGTCGATAATCCGGTAGCTGAACTATATCTAGCGCGAGATTCTCTTATCGCCATTGCCACCTACCCATGCCTAAAAGTTAAAAGGAAAAGAAACTTCAGTCAATAGGTGATTGACAACCAATATCTCAAATACCAGGAAATTTTTTAAAATATTTGAGAATTTCCTGGAAAAACTATAATTATTTGAAATTTTTCCTGGCAGCAAACCTTTAAAAGCCAGAAAATACGCCAAGTTTTCTGAAAACACCTATCTAAGCTGGTTCCACATGTATCGTCACATGCGCATGACCATAGCGATGAGTGATTTTTTCTTCTATTTCATGACTGATGTTGTGAGCTTCTTTAAGGGAATCTGTAGCCACCTTAATGGTTAGTTCAAAGAACGCTTCATCATGCACCTTGCGTGAACGAAAATCTTCAAACGCCACGACTTTGTTAACTCCTAAAACCAAATCAGAAATATCTTCAGATTTAAGCCAAGCTTCATCTACCAGAACTGGAATAACTTCTTTTAGAATATGCCAGCCGCTACTTAGAATGACTATGGCAATTACTAAACAGAGAAGTGGATCAATCCAGTTATAGCCATGGAAAATAAAAAACATACTAAGCAAAATTGAAATAGTGACCAGTACATCAGAGAAGGTGTGCATAGCATCAGCCTTAAGGAGCTGACTATTGTATTTCTTGGCAGCATTGCTCTCATAGAGCCAAACAAAAATATTAATCACTAAGGTAACCACAAGAAGAGTTATGGTAAACCAGTCAATATGTGGCAAATCAGAAGGATCTAATAATCTAGTAATAGATTTTTCAATCAGTTCAAATGAAGCAATAGCCAAAAATGCAACTACCGAAAGCGCGCCAAGTGTTTCAAATTTAGAATGTCCATAAGGATGTTTCGAATCAGGTGGCTCACTTGCCACCTTAATAGCAAGAATTCCAATAACATTATTCAAAGCATCAATTGTGGAATGAATACCATCACCGATGATACTTAGAGAGCCAGAAGCAAAACCAATTCCTAACTTAATTACAGTAACTAAAAGATTGAGAACGAGAATATATTTAAGTATCTTCCTTACTTGGGGAGATCTACTATTTGATAATTCTTTTATATCTAAATGCAATAGATTTTTAGCCCGCCATAAATGAGACTATGTAGTTAGAAACTTTTTGTAAGTAATCCATACCAAAGATACCAAAGCCAGTCATTAAGGCAACTGCAAAGCCAGCGCTGAACTTCACAGGAAGATATGGATCTTCTTCTTTCTCTGGAAGTTGTTTGATTAAATTTGATTGTGGATCTACAACTATGATTTTTACTAAATACAAATAGTAGTAGAGGGCAACTACTGAACCAATCAAACCTACAATTGCAAGTAATGGACCATAAGATAAATCAGAGTTGTAAGCTGCTGAGAACAGGAAGAACTTAGCAATAAAGCCTGCTGGAATAAAAGGTAAACCTGCAAGATTAATTAAGCAAAGCGAGAAAAGAATAGACATAAAAGGTCTTTTACGAATTGCACCTGCAAAGTCATAAATCATATCGCTATGAATACTTTGCTCAAGGTAAATTGCACAGAGAAATGCACCCGTGTTCATAAATGCATAAACAGTTAGATAAAGAATCAAACTACTAATACTTGCTCTATCAAAAGTTGCAAGTCCAATAATCAAATAACCAGCTTGGGCAATAGAAGAGTATGCCAAGAGTCTCTTTACTGAAGCTCTAGAAATCATTTGAATCACACCGACATAATTACCAATCACAATTGAAAGCACTGCAATTGCAGCAAAAGAAACTAAAACCACATTAGTGTTAAACACTGATGTAAACAGCCTTATAGCAAGTCCAAAAGCCGCAGTTTTAGAAACAACTGAAAGAAATAATGTTGTCGTCGTTGGCGCGCCAGTATAAACATCCGGTGACCAATTGTGAAATGGTGCTGCCGCAAGCTTGAATGCAATTGAAGCAACTATACAAACAGAAATTAAAGTCATCACTGGAAGTGAAACTACGCCAAAGAAATTCAATTGATAAAGCTTGAGTGCAATTACATTAAAGTTGGTATAGCCAGTAAGTCCATAAATATAAGCAATGCCTAAAAGCAAGATCGCAGTAGCAACTGCAGTGTTGATGAGGTATTTAATACCAGCTTCATTTGATTTTTGATTTAGACGTGCATATGCAGCCAGCAAAATCGCGCTCAGACCCAAGGTTTCAAGAGCAACTAATAAACAAAGAAAATCATTTACTCCAGTTAAAATGCCTGCTCCTAAAGAAGCGCAAATAAGAATTGGATAGTATTCACTTGGACTTTCTAGAACACTAAGATATTTTGCGGAGCCTAAAGTTATCAGGAAGCTCACAGAATAAATTAAAAATCTGAAAAACAAAGATAGTGAATCTTGAACAAAACTATTAAAGAGAATATATTCTGGATCTGTTGGAAATAATTCTTTAAAACAAACTATTGCAGCAAAAGCAAAAAAGACACAAGTAACTCCAGCTACATGTCTTTTACTAGAATTAAATAAGCCCATTAATAGGGTCACTAAAATTCCAACCGTTAAAATTGTTTCCGGTAATAGTATTGTCAGTATTTTTCCAAAATCCATAGTATATTCCAGGTTAATTGTAAGATATAAAAAGTTGTTGAGCAAACCGATAAAAAAAACCAAAAGCTACAAGAGCCCGCAAAAGCAATCCAGCACTCTTGCAGAAGCGATTTTGGATTTAAATAATAAATTAATAAACCTAGAAAATATTGATGAGATTTTTGCTTTAAGCCTTGCTGAACTACAGAAATTCTTAGCTTCACCTTACGCTCTCTTTGCTGTTTTGCAAGACGATGAGGTCTTAGTGCAATTGCAATTGGGTAAATATAGCGCCGAAAAATCAATAAAACTAAATAACAAAGAACTTGAAACACTCTACCAGCCAGGGATTGTGGCTCAGAAACAAAAGATCTTCTTACCAGTTTTTCTGCAAAACAAACTTATCGGCCTAATAATTCTTGAATCCAAAAATCTTGATTCAAGAAACTTACTAAGATTCAGTAATTTCTTTTCAAATCTCATTAGTGAAAGACAGATTTTCTCAGACCTAAAAGCAATCAACGAAAATCTCCTCAATCAAGACAAATACAAAACAGAACTCATCAGTACAGTCTCACATGAGCTACGCACACCGCTTACCAATATCATGGGCTTCAGTGAACTTCTCTGTAAAAACTTCAAAGGAGACGAAAAGCTAGGTTTTTATCTTAATGAGATTTATCACGCCTCACTTAGGTTAGCCAACACAACAAATAATTATCTAGATCTTGCTCGCATAGAAGCCAAGGGAAATATCCAAATTAGCCATTTAGAAAAAGCTGAAATTGATTGGCTTGCAGAAAAGAGCTGGGAATCTCTCAATTTCACTAACCAAAAATATAAATTGGTTTTTGAGAAGCCAAAAAAATTACCAGAAATTCTTTGTGACCCAGATGCCATAATGAGGGTTTTTACCAATTTATTTTCAAATGCAATTAAGTACTCAAACCCTGTTGAGAAGGATGTTGCAACGAAAATAATTTGCAAGATTCAAGACAAAAAAGAAACTATCGAGGTTACAGTTACAGACCATGGGATTGGCATACCCAAGGGAAAGATAGAACACCTATTTGAGAAATTTTATAGAGTTGAAAACGATTCGACTACTTTTATCAATGGCTCAGGCTTGGGCTTATGGATCTGTAAAGAGATCATTAGTGCCCATAACGGTGAAATTCACTGTAGCAGCCAGCTAGAAAAAGGTACAAATTTTACTTTCTCTTTACCAAAAAGGAATAAGATAAATATTGATGCTAAAAATCTTAGTTAGAAAATTTTTTTCTGTAGTAGTTTTATTGCTTTTGTTAATTAATAGAATTGAAGCTGCAACAAGCACTACTACAAAGACTGTAACTAAAACCACAACCATTATTGAAAAAGAAGAAGCTAACTCTAAAGAGAAGTTACCTGTGTTCTATGACTTAGTTCAAGACAATCTCAAACCCGATTCTGATGAATTTTATTTGAGTATGATTTTTGGCAGTCCTGATAAACCTCAAGCTTTTATAAAGAGATCAAATAACGCAAGAGCCGGTGAAATCTACTCAGAAAGCGTTGCCTACGGGATCGGTGATCAAATTTCTGACGACTATGTCATTGATGCCATTGATTTTAGAACTAAAGAAGTTGTAGTCAAAAAGATTGCTACAGGGGAATACTATAGTTTGCTACTTAGCTACGGTACTGCAACTTCAAGATTAACCAAAAAACTTAATTACAAAAATTCAAGTCCAAAGCTTTAAACAAAAAAGTTTAAATTCCTATTGGGCCTAAAACGATAAGATTAAATATTAATGACTCAGATTCGCGAAAAACTTGGACTCTTTCTTACTCTAATTTCAATTTCGTTTTTGTATCCAATACCTGTCACTGCTGCAAGCTTACTTGCTGTTTGTGAATCAAATAACTCAACAAATGATTGTCCAAAAAATGATTTAGTTTTCCCAACTTACAAAAGTACTAATGGAATTGCTACTTTTAATTACAAAATTGACCAAGGAACTCTTGGTGAAATTAGTGCAGATGAAGCTTTTGCCGATGCCGTAGATGTATTAGATCTATGGGAACTAGAATCAAGTTTAGATTTCGTAGCTAAAGACGGCGGCAGAATTTCCGAAGACGTAGATGATACAAATTATGAAGACTACTTGGAAACTTCTTCTTCACTTGGTTTCAGCCCTGTTATTTGGGATGATGATGGATCTATTACAGAAGAGCTGGCAGGACGTGGTTCCAAAAATTCTGTATTAGGTTTTGCTGGAGCAAGCTTCTTTCATTTCTCTTTTGGACACGTAACTGGTATCAAAGAATCTCAAGCTGCATTTAATGGTTTTCTCTTTGATGGCGATAATACAAATGAAACTCCAAGCCAAGTAAGAAATGTTTTTGTTACAACAATACTTCATGAATTTGGTCATATGTTTGGCATAGATCACACTCAAGGAGGGAATCTTCAAGGTTTCAAAAATAATGATCTCGATTTATCAGATGTCCCAGTAATGTTTCCAATATCTGCAAATACTCTTGTAGAGTTGCAACACGATGACATTGCTATAGTCAAAGAAGCTTATCCTAAGGGGAGCGAAAGTCAAAGCTACGGCAGAATTGAAGGTACCTTAACTAATGCTGGATTAGGTGTACGAGGTGTAAATGTTGTTGCCTTTAAAATAGATGATGCTAATCCTCGCAAGCGAGCTGTTGCTTGTCCAAGCGATGTGGATGGACAGGGCAATGGAAAATTTGTTTTGCCAACTTTAGTTCCAGGAAATTATATTTTATTTGCTGAACCTATTGATAGTGACTTCACTGGAGGATCATCCGTAGGTAGTTATGATCCTATTGATCCAAGTGATTTCAATAGTGGCTTCTATAACGGTGATGGTGAAGCAATCATCGAAGACGATAGTTTAAATACCGGAATCACTCAAGCTAAGCAAATAACTGTTCTTGCAGGCACTACTACTACAGTAAGCTTCGAAACCACTGACAGTGGTACTGGCGGAGTCATTCGCAGCTTCACCGCACAGGGTGGTGCTTTCAATAAAGCTCAATTCCTAAAATCTGGTACAACAAAAAAAGCAAAAATTATTTTAGTTAATCTAATTAAAGGGGCAAAATCCATTAGCTTTACTACTGACTATCCTGATTTAATTACTTTCTTACCTAGCAATCCTTTCACACTTTCTGGCAAATCAAAAGTTATGAAAGTACGCTTAGCTTCCTTCGAAGAATTTCTTGCACGAATTCCTGAACTTGAAACTAGTTCATTTGATATACCGGTAACTATTGAAGATTTAAATACTGGTTTTATTGATAGTTCTAAGAGTATTACTGTTTTTTAGCTTCATCTATCACTAATTCTTTTCCATGAATCAGCTTGTATTGCCCTTTAGAACCACGTTCTATACCTTCAATCACATTCTTCACCCAGAGGAAAACTTCTTTCTCTTCTCCAGTTACTGGATCTTTGATTTTTACCTTAGGTTCATTGTATTCAGCAAAGAAATGAGTAGCTTTTTTATCACCAGGATTTCTCAGTACATTTGGACTGATGACCGCAAAATCAGATTTAGCTGAATTAGTAAAATCCTTACTTGAATTAGAATATTTAAACTTACTCATATCCATTGGATCGTCAGTTTCATATTCAACTTTGTTATCAATTAAAATTCTTGAATCTTTACAGCCTTCAAAATTCTTATTACCTTCCGCCTTAAGCATATCGATCATACTTGGTGGGTGTTTGCCAATCTCACCAGTCAAAGTCGGCATGCGCGGTGCATGAGCACCAGTTGCAAAAGAATATAGTGCTCTGAATGGATAAGTCGGATACCACCAAAGATATTTATAAATACCATTAAGAACTTTTTGACCGAAACCAATATTGTCAGGGTGTTTAGGAAACTTAGCAAAGTTCTTATTCAGGTCACAAGTAAGATCACTTCTACCTAAAACGCCATCGACATATTTTTTGAGAATTGGATTTGTTGCAAAAATTGTTTCTGCAAGTTCTTCATAGTTTCTAGTACAAATTATAATTTTATAGCCGCGTGCTTTAAGGTACTGAAACAGCTCTTCAACACCAGGTCTTAGGACATACTTGACTTCTCTGCCAAGTTTATTTGCAGGATCATCTGCTGCAATAGTGTATAAAGTGCGTCCAAGTTCTTTGACTTTAGCTTCATCAATTTTATGTTTATCAGAATCATCCCAAAGAGTTTCGTCACCATCGAAAACAAGTACTTGGTCATTTGGGTCTCCTTTATAAACAGCTTGCGCTGGAATAGCAGCAGGAGCTTTTAAAGCAGCTTCTAATTGTTCACGATTAACTTTATTGACTTCAGGAGGACTTTTTGGCTCAATTAGAGTCCCAGCTCCAGAAGAAGCTGAAGCTTTAACAGCATCTGTTGTCGGTTTTGCTCTTCCAAGTAAACTTGATAACATATTTGGACAGGCCTTTGATTTTATCTATTCTGCAAATGCAAAATATCAAGCCAAGGATAAAGAGACTTTACCTATTGGCTAAGGACATTATAGCTATACTGATTAGAGAATAGCTTGCTATTAGGGATTATTAATAATTTTTAATCTAGATTGCTACGCTAAGGTCAGTATTGATTTGTATGCCAGGTCCTTGAGTAGTGCTGAGGAAAGCAGATCTAAGGTAAGTACCTTTAGAAGAACTTGGCTTAGCTTTTTGAATTTCTTGCATTGCTGCAGCTAAGTTCTTCATTAGATCTTCACTAGTAAAACTAGAATTACCAATAGGCATATGCACTACAGCACCAGTTTTCTCAGTTCTGAAACTTACTTTACCAGCTTGAAGCTCAGCAACAGCTCTCTTCACATCAGGAGTTACAGTACCATCTTTAGGGTTAGGCATAAGACCACGGGGTCCAAGCACCTTACCTAACTTACCAAGCAAAGCCATACAATCAGGAGTTGCCACGAGTACGTCAAAATCCATCCAACCATCTTCAATCTTTTTAACAAGATCTTCAGTACCTGCTTCAATTGCACCAGCAGCTTTAGCTTCAGCAACTTTCTCACCTTTAGCAAGAACAGCAACTCTTACTGTTTTACCAGTACCAGCAGGAAGTGAAACTGTAGAACGAACTTGTTGATCGTTAGCTTTTGTATCAACACCAAGTTGAACCGCAAGTTCAAATGTTTGTGGATATTTTGCTGAACAGCTTTCTTTTGCAAAAGCCTTCAAAGCTTCAATCGCAGTTGCCGCATCAATTTTAGTTGTAAACTTTGCGTTAACTTCTTTGATTTTCTTTTGTCTTTTTGTTTCTCTTGCCATAATAAAATTCTCTCCTAAATTGGTTTCTAGCTAACTACGCAGCTACTACTCCCATACTTCTTGCAGTACCTTTGATAATACGTTTAGCCGCTTCTAAATCATTTGCATTTAAGTCAGGCATTTTTTGTGTTGCAATTTCGCCTGCTTGCGCGTCTGTAAGTTTGCCTACTTTATTAGTATGCGGAACTGGTGAACCTTTCTCTATGCCGATTTTCTTTTTAATAAGAACAGCAGCAGGCGGCTCTTTAAGAATAAAAGTAAAAGATCTGTCTTCATATACAGAAATCAAAACAGGAATAATAAAACCCATTTTGTCTTTTGTTGCTTCATTATAAGCCTTACAAAATTCCATAATATTAACACCGTGCTGACCGAGAGCAGGGCCAACTGGAGGAGCAGGATTTGCTTTACCAGCCTCGAGTTGTAGATTTATATAACCAGTAATTTTTTTCGCCATGGGATTCCTTGCTTAACTAAAAGCGTTAAGTATCTTAGCAAGTCATAATAAAGTAATACTAAGTAGTTGGTTAAAATTTAATGAAGTCATGAATACAGAATCAAAATATAAAGAAATAATTGAGCTAGCTTTAGATGAAGATCTAAAACCATTTGGTGATCTCAGTTCTGTCCTGATAGCCAACCCGAATAAAGCGGCTAGGGCGATCATCGTTGCCAAAGAAGATGGAGTTATGGCTTGTGGATTTTTGATTGAAGAGCTCTGCGCAAGCTATGTGCAGAGGCTTGGTTTAGAAGAAGCTTGTAAGGTCAGCCTTAAAGTTGAAGATGGTGAGAAATTCAATTCAGGAAAAGTACTTGCTGAAATTAACGGGCCAGCAATAGTTTTACTAGGAATTGAAAGATCAGTTTTAAATTTTCTCCAAAGACTCTGTGGCGTTGCAACCTATACAAAGAAATTAACTAATATGGTTGAAAGCTATTCTTGCAAACTTCTTGATACGCGCAAAACTATGCCTGGACTTCGAGTACTTGAAAAACAGGCTTTCAGAATTGGTGGCGGTATAAACCATAGGTTTAATCTTGGTGACATGGTCATTCTGAAAGAAAACCATTTAGCCATCATTGGTTTAGATCTAATCGAAGCTATTACTAATATACGCTTAAAGCTTGATACCAAGCCTGAAACCAAGAACGTAAAAATAGAAGTAGAAATCAACCAAGATAATTTAAATAAACTTGAGAAAATTTTAGCTCTACCAGTAGACAGAGTCATGCTCGACAACTTTAGCCCTGCAGCAGTAAGAGATATCATCAAAGAGATTCGTACGAAATCAAGAATTGAAATAGAACTCAGTGGTGGTATTAATGAAACTAACTTAGTGGCTTATGCAAAGGTTGATCCAGACTTTATTTCAATAGGTTCAGTTTTTACTAAAGCTCATAATATTGATCTGTCGATGATGATTGGTTAGGCTGCAGCCATAGCTGGCACTAATTCTAAATATTTGTTAGCCAAAGTCGTATATCTACCTGTTTTGGAGTCTAAGTCGCGTGAGTTTAATCCTTCTAGTTTAAAACTTAAACGACTAGTTGTACCTTCATAGAATTGCTTTTTAAGAACTCTAGTGAATTCTTGCATTAAATCAGTAATAGATTTATTTTTCATAACGATAGGACAAATTCCTACCCTCTTATACAATGAATCTTCATTAGAATCAGAACGAAAATTTGATACTAAAGCTAATTGAACAGGTTCATCCAAAAATTCATTTGCTTGTTGAGCAGCTGATTTAAATTGGAATGCAAAAACTTTTCCATCCATTAAAGTTACAAGAGCATCTACACCTATATAATCCTCAAAATCACCTCTAGAAAAAGTTTCAAAATCTTTTATAAAGCCTGAGTCTTTTAAAGCAGATAAGGCAATTGCAGACCTTAATTCATTAAAATTACCTTTTGAAAAAAATAAATCTTGATCTTCTCTGAGATATTTTCCACTTTCATGAAAATGATTTTTAAATTCATTTTTTGTTGGATAAATATCTTGGATTAACAACCTATACCAATCAGCTGTATTAGCAATCTTGTGATCTCTATATAAAAGATCTCTTATAAAATTACTTGTTGCATTGCCTAGTGGTTGATTTCTATAACGTAGGTTGTTAGATTCATCTAGTATTTTATTTCTTAATTGATTATCAGAATTTCTAAAAGGTATCGCAGGTATTCTTTCAGTACACCTAGTTCTATGATCTAAGAGTTCAGCAAGCTTAGATCCAATTCTATTTGGATTAATTTTTAATTCTGAGTTAGGTTTAAAATCAAAATACTGATTTCCTATTCTGGCAGAAGGTGCTGAATATCTATCTTTGCTATATTGTCCAAATCTCTTTACAGCACCAGTTATCACGCTAAGACTATAACAAACAATCTAAAAATATCAAATGAGCAAAACTACTCAACTAATCATCAAAAACTGCATACTTAGGATCTTCTTCATCGCCATGGAATTCACCAGACTCCTTAGCCTTAAACCAAAACATTCCAGCCAGCAATCCAAAAACCAAACAAATTAATCCTGGACCAATCCAGGCAATTAAAGAAGATTGATTAAGTACACAATTGGGACACATTCCTCCATTTTAACCTGAATCCTTGATATAATGAAATACACATTTCACTATGAGAGAGTATATGGATTTACTATTAGGATTACCAGAAGAGTTAACCCAACTCAGAGATAGTGACACCAAAGCTATAAAGATTTTTTCTGGTAGAGCGAACCCGCTTCTCAGTAAAGAGATCGCAAAAGAACTAAGAATAGAATTAGGCAAAATTACTATTAAGCCTTTTGCTGATGGCGAGCTTTATATCCAAATCCAGGAAAGCGTTAGAGGCTGTGATGTATTTTTAGTTCAACCCACTAATCCACCGGTAAATGAAAACTTAGTTGAACTTTTAATTATCATCGATGCACTGAAACGTGCTTCTGCTAAGTCTATTAACGTCATCATGCCTTACTTCGGTTATGCAAGACAAGACCGTAAAGCTGCTGGTAGAGAACCTATCACAGCTAAGTTAGTTGCACGCATGATTTCAGAAGCTGGTGCGACACGTGTGCTTTGTTTAGATTTACACTCAGAACAGATCATTGGTTTCTTCGATACCTTGGTAGATCATGTTCATGCCACACCAGTTTTAATTGATTACATCAAACGTTTCATTGGTACTGATAATCTTGTTATCGTTTCACCTGATGTAGGTGGAGTGAGACGTGCAAGAGCTTATGCTAAGAAACTTGAAGATGCTCCTATTGCAATCGTCGACAAAAGAAGAAATGTTGAAAAACAAAATGTCATTGAAGTAATGAATATCATTGGTGACGTTCAAGGCAAAACTGCAATTCTTATTGACGACATAGTTGATACTGCAGGTACTATGTGTCAAGCTGCGCAACTTTTAAAAGAGAAAGGTGCTACTAAGATTTTTGCTTGCGCTACTCATGGAGTCCTTTCTGGACCAGCGTTTGAGAGAATTGAAGCTTCTCCAATCGAAGAATTTATAATCACTAACTCTATACCATTAGCTCCAGTATGGATTCAATCAGAAAAAATGAAACAAATTTCTGTAGCACCATTTTTAGCTGAAGCAATCAGAAGAGTTTATACTGGCGATTCAGTTTCTGGATTGTTTATCTAAGGTATTGTCGCAAGAGTTAAAAAATCAAATCATAAAAGTCTCACAGGAACTAGGTTTTGCTGATGTGAAATTTATTCCTGCTAAAGCTTTGCTTGATTCAGAAAAAAGATTTCTAGAATGGCGTGATAAAGGTTTTGCAGCTGATATGAACTATCTACTTAAAGAAGATCCTATTAATGCAAGACCAGAGCATTTACTTGCTGAAGCTAAAACTATCATCATGTTTACAGCACACTATTATAGTCCTGCACCACTAAGACCATCTGAGAAACACGGTCGTATTGCATCTTATGCAGTGGGACTGGATTACCATAAAGTCTTGCGTAAAAAAATCCAAGACTTAATCAATCATCCTGAACTAAAAGATAGTTTTTCTAAGTCTAAATTTTTTACCGATGCTGTGCCACTTTTAGAAAAATCCTTTGCAAAAAAAGCTGGCTTGGGATTTCGTGGCAAAAACACTTTGCTCATTTCACGTGAGTCTGGAAGCTTTAATTTTATTCTGGAAATAATTACGGATCTTGAATTAGAGCCAGATATAGAAGAGGACTGGATTGCCACGCCTGTAAAGCAGGCTCGCAATGACAGCAGCACAACTAAGCTCAATGACATCACCTGCGGCAATTGTGTGCGTTGCATAGATATCTGTCCAACTAATGCTTTGCCAGAACCCTATCAATTAGACGCACGCAAATGTATTAGTTACCATACGATAGAAAATCGTGGTGAAATACCAAAAGAGCTTGCAAATAAATTTGGTGAATGGTTTTTTGGGTGCGATTTATGTCAAACTGTTTGTCCTTATAATCGCGAAGCTAAGATCGACAAAACGAGGGCACCAATATTCTCAGAATTCAGTCCTAATGCAGGTTTTGGACATTGGATTTACCTGCCAGATATTTTAGATCTGGAATATGGCAAGCACCAAAACTCAAATTCACTTATAGCCAATCTTGAAAATCACAAATTTATTCGTAAAGAAGATTTCAAACTAATCAAAAACAAACTTGAGAAAAAATCTTTACTTGAGGAAGATGATTTAGATTTTGTTTTTCAAACTAAGTTCGCTCAGACTCCGCTATTGAGACCTAAGCGCTCTGGATTAATTCGGAATGCAAAAATTGTTTTGGGAAATAGTAATCGTCATTGCGAGGAGTAAAACGACGAAGCAATCCCCCTGCGCAAGGAGATTGCCACGCCCGCAAGGCGGGACTCGCAATGACGTCGAATGACATTAATAGATGCCTACAAGACCATAGTCTAAGAGTTTAGACTGCGCCTCTGGACTACGCATGAAGTCAATAAATTTAGCTTGCCCATCTGTCAACTCTCCAGCTGTAATTAAATATAAGTAACGAGTTAAAGGATAATCACCACGCTTAACCAGCTCTGCATTGATCTTGCCATCATCGTCTATAGGCTTGGTTCCAGTTTTATCTAATACCGAAGCTATTTTGATAATTTTGATATCCTTCCTACCCATAATTGCACTAACACTGCAAAAACCAATAGCATTTGGATTGGATTTAACCATATCTATCATTTGGTCAGGTACATAGGTGTGAACAACTTTGTCTGAGAGATCTTCACCAAGCATTACCCTATCTTTAAAGAATGCATAAGTGCCACTTTCACGTGATAAAGAAAATCTAGAAATCTCCTCAGTAGATCCTTCTTGATTTACTTCATTCCAATTAATAGAATCGGATACATAAATTTTCTTCAGATCATCTAGAGATAAGGTATCAATTGGATTAGATTTATGTGTAAAGAAAACCACTGAATCAAGAGCGATTTTATGATCTGCAAGTGAGCGATTTTCCTTTGCAGCACGCTTACGATCATCGATAGAAGGCATTTTAGAACTTGATGCAAGTGCAATTTTGCCATCAATTAAATCTCTAATAGCAAGTCCGCTATCTTCACTTTTGATGTTGTATTTTAATCCTGGATACTTAGCTTCAAAAGTATCTTGGAAATCAACAAAAATATTCAATAGTGATTTAGTACCGTAGACTTTTAATTCAGTTGTTGAATCAGGTCTATCTATAGAACTTAGATTCTTATCAGATCTGTATTCTTTCACTAAAGAAGATACTCTGGTTGCATGTTGATTGAAAAATACATTATAAATAAACATGGCTATGCAGAATAAAACTGCCATGAAAAGCAATGCTGAAAAGGGTCCTACTGCTGATTTCTTTTTAGTTTGTACTCTTTGTTGTTGAGGTCTTGCAGCAGTTTTTTGGCGCGATTGAGCTGGTCCAGGATTTGGATTTATTGCTTGCTCGCGAAAGCTTTGGGTTAGATTTTGTTTGTAATCTTTTCTAGAAAGATTTTCAAAAATATAATCAACACCTTTTTGAATATATCTATTAGTACTAGAGAGATTTTCACCAATATCTATTGCTACAGAATTTAAATCTGAATTGTACTTGAAAGTTAATTCCAAAGCACGTTTCATCTTAGTTAACTCACCTGTAGTTAAATTCGGTTTTTTAATTCCAGGATTAACCTGCATTTTGCTAGGATCTTTGTCCAGAAAATTTATTAGATTATTTATTTCAATAGCAAGCGATAACATTTCGCTTATTTGTACAAGCGAATATTCTCCTGTTTTTTTATGGACATCAACATTTATTGAAAAATCCAAAACCGAATGAATTATTTGTTTCTTAATATCAGAACCGCTTAAAACCATATTAATTTTGTTGAATTATTAATCTATAAATTAATTCCTTGGTTTCAAGACTTACTGATTCAGAAAAAACTTCCTCAACTATATCTCTGATTTTTTTTTCGCTTTCATTATCCATGTGAATTTGATTCGTGCTTAATTGGCATTACTAAATGAAGGTAAGCTTCATCTGATACAGGTTTGACCAAAGCCGGAGTCACAGGTCCACTCATTAAGAATTGAACTTTTTCACAATCTAAATACTTAAAAGGTTCAATTAGATACTTAACATTGAAGTAAATATCTATTGGCTCGCCACTATATTCTATATCCAAATTGTCTACAGCTTGACCAAAATCTCTATTAGAAGATTCTATAGTCAGCACTGAATCTTTGAAGCTGAGTTTAACTAAATTAGTTATCTCATTAGCCATTGTTGCAACCCTTTCCAGGCAAGAAAGTAAATCCTTACGATTAATCAATGCTTGTTTATCTTGGTTAGCAGGTATTAACTGTTTGTATCTTGGATAGCTTCCTTCAAGCAACCTTGAAACAATAAATCGATCTTGAGTAAAGAAAATAATTTGACTATTTAAGAAAGTGATTTTTATATTTTCATCAACACTTGAATCCAAGATTCTTTGAATATCTGAGATATTTTTCAAAGGAGCAACTATTTCTCTTTTAGATAAATTCGGACAATCTTGTTTCTCTAAAGCGCACTCATAGCTTGAAAGCCTGTTGCCATCAGTGGCAGCAATTTCAAATACACATTTATCATCATCAGTTCTGATAGCCATATAAATTCCACCAAGAATATTATTGACGTCATACTTTGATGCAGCAAAACTTACTAAATCAA
This sequence comes from uncultured Gammaproteobacteria bacterium, assembly GCA_964517685.1. Classification (GTDB taxonomy): domain Bacteria; phylum Cyanobacteriota; class Vampirovibrionia; order LMEP-6097; family LMEP-6097; genus CAYQSL01. Next base: position 129,194 of record CAZFCF010000002.1, read on the forward strand.
TCATTTTAGAAAATTTTGTTTTACTTAAAGAAATATAAGAAGAAACATCTGGTCTATCAGTTTTTGGAAAATCTTCTGCTGGCAAACCAACTAAATCAAAATTAGAACTTTTACAAGTTAGATTTGCTTTTTGAGTATCTTGATCAACAGTAATATAAACATCATCCTCTTCAAGCCTGCTGACGATTTCTTCAAGCTTTCTTGCAGAAATGGTTATACTTCCTTCAACTTCATTAACCGATGGAATTATGGCTTCTATAGAGAAGTCTAGATCGGTTGCGTTTAATTTTAAATGACCATTTATATTTTCAAGCAAAATATTATTGAGAATAGGTTGTATACCTTTACTTGGAACTGCTTTGGATACTGATTTAATGGCTTTATCAAATGTATTTTTAGGAACTTTAAGTTTCATATAGTTTAATGATAACTTCTTATCAAGTTATTTGAATAGGTTTCTTACTCAATGATAGATAGCTTAGATCTTCATGTATTTAATTAACTTTTTAATATATATAATTATTAGTAGTAGAGAGGATAGATTTTGTAGAAAAGTCCTAAAAAGCTTATATTTATTAGGTTTTAATTGTAGAAAACTGTTCAAAACTTGTAGAAAACTATTTACAAAAACTCAAGTAATATGTAAATAGATATTAGTTTTAGACAAGTTTTCTACATTAGCTAATTTCAAGGTATTGGTTTTCTACAAGATATTTAATAACCTTGTTAACTGAATCATCTAAAGATTCCTTGTCAGTCTCTATAGTCAATTCAGAATTTAAAGGTTCTTCATATGGATCTGAGACTCCAGTGAAGTTTTTAATCTCATTGTTTAAAGCTTTTTTGTAAAGTCCTTTAACGTCTCTTTCGATTACTGTATCCAAACTTGCTTTTACAAAGATCTCACAAAAGTTTGTACTTAGTGATCTAGCAAGGTCTCTAGCTTCTCTATAAGGTGCAATAACGGGGACTAAAACCAAAACATTGTGTTTAGAGATTTTCCCTGCAAGAAAAGCAATCCTCTCAATATTCTTGAATCTGTCTTCTTTACTGAATCCTAGATCTTTACATAAATGCTCTCTGACTTCATCGCCATCAAGAATTTCTAAAGGAAAATTATCATTGTACTTGACTAAGGTTTCAACAATTTTATTAGTTAATGTTGATTTACCAGCTCCTGATAAACCCGTTAACCAAAGAGTCAGACCTTTTTTTAGTTTGTATTTTTTTTCAGTTTCTAAAGTCATTTATTCAAAAATAGCATTAACACTGGTATTAACGCCTTCTCTTAAAGTTCCGCTTATATTTATATCTAAATTATCACCAGTTTTAAGATCAAGAATCACTGGAAGTATTAGCAAATCATAATTAGAAATTGCTGCAATACTTGTGGCATTTAGTTTGTCTTGAGTTCTGAGTGCTGCAGGTAAAACCATGTTGTAAATTCCGTTACCGTTAGTAGTAATAGAAATATCGCCGTTATTTACTAAGGGTTTGAGCTTCAGGTCTTTCTTGGTTCCCTCTTGTTTTAATTTAGCGACTATAGGTTTACCACTATCGCTTAAAGTATCAAATTGAAATTGTTTTACTACATCGCTTAAATTACCGTTACTGTGAAATGTGCCTAAGATATTTAAATTATCAGTAGTATAAAAAGTTTTCGCTTTACTTGCATTAATTGGACTAAAAACCAAAGACTTATTTTCTAAACTTAAGCTTGAGAAAGTAATTTCCAAAGCTTTGATATCCAGTTTAAAAGTATCTTTAGTGTTTAAATTTTCTGGAATAGAAATTTGCAAAGTGCGTAAATAGTCATATAAATCTATCTTGAAACTCAGCCTCTGAGCCTTTTTTATAATTTGATTGTTAGAAATAAAAGTAGTTCTCAAGAAATTATCATATTCAGGAGATTCAAAACTATCATCTTCCTGATCGAATTCAAATTCTTCAGTAATATTTTTGGCATTATTATTTTCACGATTTAAATCACGTTTGATAATAAGGAGATTTTTTATTAAAGGGGAGGAATTGGAATTAAATAGAGAATCATTTTGACTACCTATATAGTTGGGATCATGATCGACAATAAGTCTAAATTTTTTATTCTCAGTTGAGACTACTCCCTCAGTATTAGAAATTTCTTTTACTTTGATATGTATAATATCAACCTCTTCATTACCAAAAAATGAATAAGCTGGAATGCTGAAAACCAATAATAAAGCTAGCGTGGAGATGATTTTATATTTAATTGATTTTTTCATAAGCTAGAACCATTAACTACCAGAGGTGCATCGAAGATAGCATTTACGCTTTCCTTAAAAGTACCAAAGAGAATCAAATCTAGATCATCAGTAGTTTTAGTGGTTATTGAGAAAGGAATTTTGAAAAACTTAGGTAGGGTAGGATCATAGAAACCTCCTGATTGGAATTGACGGTTTGATCCCGAAACACTAAAGCTAACTGGAATTGAGAAAGTAGAGTTAGTAACAGTACTAGAACCATTAGTATCAAATACCTTTAAGGGTAGGTTATGGTTTTTGCTTTTACCTTGGATCTTAGGAGTTTTCTTCTTGCCATTTTCTGTTAAGAAGAAATCTACTGAATCAACGGTACTCAGAGTGCCATTACTAGAGCTAAATGAGCCGCTAAGTACTGAATTACCGGTATATGTAATTTTCTTTTTACTAGAACTAGTAGCACTAAAATTAATAGGCTCACTTAAATTAGCGTCTGTAATTTCTAGTTCTTGAGCTTTGATTTTAATAGTATCTTTGTCTGAAGTAATTATATTACTTTCTAAAACCACGCCGGAATTGTTATAGAAATTTGTTAGATCAATAACGAATTGTAGATTTTGTCTTTCTTTAATAAGCTGCCCATCACTGATATACACAGTTTCTAATATTTGTTTTTTGATTATGGAATTAGAAGGAAGCGCGACGCTTTCTTCATCAAGTGAAAAAATAAAACTATCGGTAACTTCTACTTTATCGTTTTTGTTATTAGGATCGATGCGATAAATTTTTAAACGCTTAATAACCGGATTTGTAGCTGCATTGTAAGTGTCTTCAGTCACAACATCCAAGAGCCTTTGGTCATGATCTATGGTTAAGCGGAAATATTGTAATTCAGTTGAGACAGTAGGGTCATTTATTACTGTACTATCACCATTACTATCTAAGCTAACATTTTCAAGAATCATAGTAATAAGCCTAGGTGCTTGTACTAAAGAAACACCGTTACCAAGATTGCCATTACCTGTTCCAGTTCCTGGTACATTGCCGCCGCTGCCATTACCGTTATTGTTGCCGCCTTTTGCGCCCTTTGCTACGCTTGCTTGGGCTTGAATAGAAGTAGGACTAATGCTGCTAAGCAAATATTGGACTATGATTTCGTTATTGCTTCTAGGCAAAATTATTCCGCCTAGCTTAATTTCTACATCGTAGACTTCCACATCTTCATCGCTATTCTCTACTTTTACTAAAGTTATTTCATTGCTTGAAATTGATAAAGGAATATTATTGATAAATACTTTAATTCTGCTTTTTGATACTCCAGTTTTGGAGCGTAAAGTAAAATTGAGTTCAAAAACATCTATATCCTCACCTACAGTGGGAGTATCAGGATCTGTGTTTATTGATAGTTGTTTAATACTGTGACCATTAATACTGATGGGATTTTCCAGAGAAAAAGCCTTTAAACCTAGTAAAAAACAGATAACGGAAATTAGAATAATTGGGAATTTTTTCATAGTGTATTCTTTTATTTTAGCTTGAAAAACTTATGGGAACTTTAGGTGAGTAAGAATAAAATCCGAATCGATAAACTTTTAGTGGATCTAGGTCTTTTTGAATCTAGAGAAAAAGCCACAACATGCATTATGTCAAATGGTGTGAAACTTCAAGGGCAAGTCATTAATAAACCAGGTCATCAGATAAACCAGGAAGTTTTTCAAAGAAATTTTGCTGAGGATCCTAATTATTTAGAAGTCAACGATAAAATGAGCGAATTTGTTAGTCGCGGTGCTTTTAAGCTCAAGGCGGCACATGAAGCTTGGGGATTAGATTTCACTGATAAAACAATAGTGGATATAGGAGCTTCTACAGGAGGTTTTACTGATTATGCACTTAAACATGGAGCTGCAAAGTCGATAGCCATTGATGTTGGTCAAGGGCAATTGCATTACAAGCTTAGGCAAGATCCTCGTGTCTTGAATTTTGAGGAAACAAATTTTCGTTTAATAGATGTTAATTTCTTCACTCCCTTATTGCAAGACTCTTTAATAGGTTTAGTTGTTATTGATGTTTCCTTTATTTCTTTGATTACGATTCTTGCCAAACTAAAAGAACTTTCCAAGCAAGGAAATTTGTTCCAGCCAGAAATGAAAGTCATCGCATTAATCAAGCCACAATTCGAAGCTGGTAAAAAAATTATGGACAAATGTAGCGGAGTGATTAAAGATCCAGAAATTTGTAAACAAGTCTTAGAAAAAACTATTACAGAAATTAAAGCTCTAGATTATGAGATTGAAGGTCAGATTGAGTCACCAATCCAGGGCGCTAAGGGCAATGTTGAGTACCTAGCATGTTTGAACATAAGGTAAACTTGTAGAATACCCGATATTTTGTTTGATAAAATCACTATTTTTTATAATCCGCGTAAACAAGAAGCTGCTTTGAAAGCAAAGAAACTAGAAGCTGCTTTAATTGCTCTAGGTATTAAAGTAAAAGTCCATGAAACTAAAGCTGATTCAAATGATTGGGGTGTACTTGATTTAGATACCAAACTGGCGATTGCTTTAGGTGGAGATGGAACTTTACTCTTAGCTTCTAAACAAGTTTTTAAACATGGTATTCCGCTTTTGGGTGTTAATTTTGGACACTTAGGTTTTCTTTCTGAGTATGGAGATATTGAGATGGAAGAACTTGCTAAAGAAGTTCTTAGTGATCAGATCTATATAGAAGATAGATCACTACTTAATGCGCAAGTAGCAAGTTTGAATATAAATCTCTATGCTCTTAACGACATAGTTGTAAATCGCTCTTTGACTTCTAATTTACTTTATACAGATTTATTCATCGATAATAATTTATTACATTCGTTTCGGTCAGATGGGATTGTAATATGCACGCCAACTGGTTCTACGGCTTATGCTCTAAGTGCTGGTGGTGCAGTGATGGACCCACATATTAAAGCTTTCCAAATTGTGCCAATTGCAGCTCACTCACTGAACAGTAGAGCTCATGTTGTATCTGATGAACAAGAAATAGTTTTAATTTCTAAAGATTCTAATAATCAATTTTATATTCAAGCTGATGGTCAAGAACTCATTGAACTTAAACCTGGCTCAAGAATTGTGGTTCAAAAAGCTGAATATTCATTAAAACTTGCTAAGCTGAAATCAAAGGATCGCAATTTCTATAGTATTCTAAGAGATAAGATGAAATGGGGATCAGTGGTGAATTAAGGTGCTAGGTCTGCAAACAAAAGATTTTATAGAAGTTAATGTAGTTAAATTTATCGATGACCTAAAAAGTCCCGATGATCTTTTAATGGACCCTAGATCATTGTCGCCTGATGAGCTTAAAGAAGCTTGCAATAATACAAGGTTAGAGTTTACTCAAGATCTTGAACCAGCTCTAGAACTTACTCTAAATTTTCTACTCAAGAATTTCTTTTACACAATGCATCAAACCGGGCTTTATAACCCCCAAAAAAGACTTTGGTCTTCAATTGCTCAAACTAAAAAAATCAAAATCAAAAAATTCAAAAAGCTATCTAAGAAAGAAAAAGAAACTGCTAGTGTTTACGATGCAATTCTTGAAGATAGTTTTGGTAAATTTATTTTAGCTAGAATCGTGATGCCTAGTACTACTATGGAGCTTCCAGGACTTAATGATTTACTTTCTAACATTAATTCAAGATGTATTGGTCTTTTCTATGTTTCTAATCAACCTTATACTGAAAAGAGTATGGCTAAAGTTAGGGAAAAAACTAACTATCAAGATTTTTTTGATAAATACAGGTCGCCAATAGGAGAGAATGCTAGCTTGGATTTGATTCAATACACAGGAGATGAGTCTAAAATGAATTTTAAGTTAGTACATCCGAATTTAGGAAAAGAGGTAGAATCCACATTATGTTTCGTAGCTTCATAACAGGTTTAGTATTCGGCTTTGGCTTGCTTTTTGTAATGTCTAAGTTTTCGAAGAAAGACTAGAGGTGAATACCGTCTAGGTACTAACTTAAGGCACAAATGCCGTCATCGCGAAGCCACGAAGTGGCTGTGGCGATCCAGTTATAGAAGACATTTTATATTGAAATAGTCTTGAATGAGTAATGTGATTTCCATATGGATTCGACTTCATTACGCTTGGAGCAAATCTAGCTCGTCTTGAATTACGCTTCGCGACCTTAAGACAAAGTTATCGCTATAAACTCACGAACTTCGCGACTTCGCTGATTTGCTACCAGGCTTCATTTGCCTCATCGCATATTTCTATCAATATTACTCATTCAAGATCAATTTCAAAATAGAAAATTTTGGTAACTGGATTGCCACGCCAGCTTCGCTGGCTCGCAATGACATATGGTGTGAATATGCTATATTTCAGCATTTATTCATAGGAGTTAGTGCTGAAATATAGCATTAAATGGGACGACAACTATTAGATGGTATGAAAAAATGGCAAAAGTTGTATGGATCCCCAAGCCTTTCAGGCTTGATTACTGACTTCACGTAACCCAATCATTGAGTTTGATAGAAACACTTTTTTAAAAGAACTTAGTTCATTAGCTTTAATGGATCTTTCTATTGCTCCTATAGCTTTAATAATTTTTGCGCGCATTACGCCATCTAGAATGTTTGCTTCCAAGTATGGAGTATGAAATTCTCCAGATTCATCTTGAAAAAATACATTAGTGAAACTGCCTTCGCAGATTTCATCTTTCTCATTAGTCCAAATTACTTCATCATATTCACTATTTGGCGTTAAGTATTGAGAAAAATCTAAGCGCGGTAAAAATTTAAATTTAAATTTCTCATCTTGAGAATCAATTTGAAATTCTTCTGAGCTGAGTAGTTTCACTTTCCAGTCTTTATTTAAATCTCTTGTATAAGGTTCTATATTTATACTAATTTTTGCATTTGCTTCATAAACCAATTTAAGCTTAAAAAGCTTTGCTTGATTGGGTTTGAGGCTTAAGATCTCTTTAGGCTTAGTTTCTATAAATTGTGTAGTTTTTTTGAAATAATATTGCGCCTCGTTCTTGATTTGATTTTGAATCAGCATGGCAAAGCTATCAACATCATAAACTCCCTTAGGTAAAGGTAAATTTATATCAAAAATACTTTTACATAAGCGATCAAAATGTTCATCAAGATCATATATATAAACCATGTCTTGATCACAAGTAATTTTAATAGTTTCTAGTAATTGTTTGATTTGCATTTTAGATATTTTGAAAAACTTCTCTAATTTTCTCAGTTTTAAGGTAAGTTTCTTCTAACTCATTTTCGGCAATAGAACTTGCAGTAATTCCAGAACCGGCATGAAAAGAAACTTCCCCTGTCTCTTTATCAATAACAATAGTTCTGATTAGTATATTAAATTCACCGCCATCTTGAAAGCGGAAATATCCCATAGTGCCTGTATAAGGCCCTCTGGCAGAGCTTTCTAGCTCTTTAATGATTTCCAAGGCTTTAATTTTTGGAGCGCCACTAATAGAACCGCCTGGGAAAGTCGCTTTAAAAATTTTATCTAAAGAAATAAATGAATTGGTATAGGCTTTCTTTTCATCTAAAATTCCTGAGACTTCAGAAATTAAATGATAGAGATTAGCAAATTTATGACTTTCAAGTAATTTATCTACTATTACTGTATTGGTTTTACAAATCATACTTAAATCATTGCGTATTAGATCAACTATCATTATATGTTCGGCTTTTTCTTTTTCTGATAGTAATAGTTCTCCTGAACTTAATTCAGCAGTTCCTTTAATAGGTGAGCTGGTAATTTTAAAATCATTCTCGTTAGTTTTTTCTATTTTAAGAAAAGATTCTGGTGAACTTGAGAGTAAGAAATATTTGGAAGTTTCCATGAAACCAGCATAAGGAGAGGGATTTAGATATCTTATCTTTTCGTAGAAACCCAAAGCAAAATCTCTATCTGGCGATTCAATATTTGTCGTAGCTAGAAATTTATGACATAAATTTACTTGATAAATATCACCTTCTTTTATATATTCTTGAGCTTTCACCACAGCATCTAGATATGCCTTAGAGTCTGGATTGATTATTTCAAAATTATCTTCTAAGCCATGGTCATGATAAGGATGTTCAATATTGTGTAAATCATTTATTAAACAACCTTCTTTGACAATATTTTCATAAAGAGTAAATTCTAATTTACCATCAAAGCCTATATATCCCGCCAAGCCAGCATCTTTCATTTCAAGGACCTTGGGATTTTTAATAAGATATTTGTCAATCTCAGCTAAGGATTCAAATTTTTTAATGGGATTGTACCCATAGATAAAATTTTTCTGCTGATATTCAAGATCTAAGGTCTCAAAAAAGAAATTACTTTCTTTGACGATAGATTCTAATGGCAATTTTGCCAGAGAATTTTTCTGCGTTGATGATGGTTTTGTGGAGTTCAAGTTTAATAGCCTCGATTAGTTTAAAGCTTTTGAATAATTCTAAAACTATTTCTTCTGCTAAATTTTCAATCAGTAAGTATTCCTGTTTCTGAGCAATTTCTCGGATTTTGATAGAAACCTTAGTATAGTCCGTTGTATCTTCAATAGCATTGCTTTTCCCAGCTTTGCTTAAATCAGTCTCAAGTTCTAAATTAATCACTAGATTCTGTCCGAGCTCTCTTTCAAAATCATAAAGTCCTATCTTGCAAAAGGCATTTATTTCATTGATAAGAATAGAATCTTTCACAGCTTAATTAATAAGTTCTGATTTAAGTCTCTTCAGTCTTCTTGAAAGTTCAACAGAGAGCATTTGTGATTTGCCCAGATCTTCTTGTGAAGCTCTGTATCTGTTTTCGTAATCCTTTGCATTGTACTCAAGATCTTTGATTCTTTCTTCAAATTCTGAATTATCAACTTGCTTGACACTTGTTTCTACATTATTCGTTGTTGAGCTAGTCTCTTGCTTAACGAATTGTTCTTGTGCTTTAGCAAGTTCATCTTTGTAATATTTAACACTATTGTTTAGATCTCTAATTGCTTTATCGTGCTCAGAACACGTCTCTTCGAGCTTTTTGAGAGCAGCAGCTTTCTCATTAAGGTTGTTTTGTAATTTCCCAACTATTGAAGATCCATCCTTGCCAAGGTTCTTAACTTGGTTTAGAGCCTTACTGATAGCTGATTGTGCTTGTTTGAGATTGTCTTTTTTATCACTAGAAAAAACTCTGGCAAAGAAACTTTTACGAGAATTGATTTCTCTCAAAACCTCTTTTTGAGCGGTTTCTAATAGTTCACTTATCTCTTTAATTAAATTATCTTGTTGGTTATTAGACATGTTCTAACTCCTTTGGGCTTTCACCGCTAATGTCATTGTCATCATTGTTACTAACAGTTGGTATTGCTAAGGTTGTTTCTTCTTTCGTCTCAAGTTCGGTAGGTTCAACAGTAGCGGTAGAAGCTGCTACTTGAGTTTCTGCTTGGTTAAGTTTTACACCCATACGTTTTTTAGAAGCATCAACATTGATAATTTCAACATCAAGTTCCGAACCAATTTCTGGTTTGGATTCTTCGGTGTAATTTGATTTATGTAAAAGAGCTTCCACTCCTGGCATAACTTCTACGAAAATACCAAACTCAGCTTGAGTTACTACTTTAGCTTTGGTTTTGTATCCACCTTGAATTTGCTCAGGTAAAACTGTCCACGGATCTGGATTAGCTTGCTTCACACTAAGAGCAATTCTTTTTTGTTCAGGTTCAATTTTGAAAACTTTGGCTTTAATTTTTTCACCGACTCTTACTACATCAGCAGGTCTTCTAAATCTTCTCCAAGAAAGTTCTGATGAAGGTATTAAAGCATCAAAACCACCGATGTCAACAAAGACACCGAAATCTGCGATTCTTACAACTTCACATTCAATCTCTGAGCCTAAAGCAATAGAATTAATTAGTTCTGCAGCTTTGATTTCTTTTAGCTCATCACAAATTACTTTGTTGTTGACGATGATTTTGTTTTTACTTTCATCGAGTTCATGAATTCTGCCTAGGATACTGTAGCCAACCCATTTTTCTTTATCGATGTTCTTCAAACCTTCTTGCTTAGGATCAATATATGCAAATGGAATAAAGCCGATTAAATCAGCAAGTTTGATTTTTACTTCAACTCCGCTTTTAATAACTTTAGTAATAATCAACTCGAGGTTTTGACCTTTAAGAGATTCGAGTGTTTGCCATTTTTGTTTTTGTTCAATCTCTTTTATAGAAACTTTGTAAACACCTTCTTGATTTCTATCTTCGGAAACTAAAAGAACATCAATTTGCTCAGCTACAGAAAAATCATTGATTGATTTAGAACCAAGTTCTTGCACTGTGAGAAATCCTTCAAAGCATTTGTTAATGTCTAAATAAAGACCTCTAGAATTTTTTGCAAGAATAGTGCCTTTACTTATTTCACCAAGTTTAGGTTTGTTTTCAATTCTCTCTAGTACGATTTCAGCTTCCAAGTCTTTGTAGTTTTTTTGTGACATAAATTCTCCGAGGTAGTTTTGCGATTTTACGAAAAGTATACGTATAAATTAGCAGCTAATGATTTTAACTTATTTTGTATTAGCGTGTAGTTAATTAATCTAGAACTAGGCTTTTTTGGCAAATAGGTATTTAAAATAATAAGTTGAACCAAGTCCTAAGCCTATTGCGATGCCTAGATAAATGAAGCCAAATATATTATAGGGATCACCACCAGCTTCTCTCCAGTATCTAAGCGCAATTCCAATGCCAATCATTAACAGGATCATTATAGTGCCTTTTTTGCCGTAGAGCTTAAGCCAACCAAGCGCATAGTCACCAAAAGTTTCATGAATTTGATCAATGTTTGCAAGATTTCTTGTTGCTGATTTTTTTAGTACAGTAGTTGCTTTCAATATTCCGATGACAAGTGAAACTAATAAAAATGTTAATTTCCAATCTGGGTTAGCGAAATAAGGTTCAAGCCAAGTGATACCACGAGAGCCAATCCTGATGGCTACTAGAAGCCAGAGGAGTCCTGCTATAAAAACTGAAATATTCTTTGCGTTCATAATTTATCAGCTTTAAAGTATAGCTTGAAATAACGGAGGCAAGCTAGAATAACAAAGTTATGAGAATTGGTGTATTAACTGGTGGTGGTGATTGTCCTGGATTGAACGCGGTGATTCGTGGCTTGCTTTACAAAGCAGTCAAACAATATGGCTATGAAGTAGTTGGTTTCAAATATGGTTGGAAAGGTGCAGTAAAAAATATTACTACTGAACTAACTCTTGAAAACACGGCAGACATTGTTAGAGAAGGTGGTACTGTTCTCAAATCCTCTCGTACAAATCCTTACAAGATGGAAGGTGGTCCTGAAGCTGTGGTTGAGACGATGAAAGCTAATAAGCTTGATGCTTTAGTAGCTATCGGCGGAGAAGACACTTGTGGTGTTGCCTCTAAACTTTTTAAAGACAAAGGCATTAATGTAATTGGTGTACCAAAGACAATCGATAATGATCTTTCTGGTACTGATGTAACTTTTGGTTTTGATACTTGCGTAAATATTGCAACAGAAATGATTGATAACTTACACACAACTGCATGTTCACATGAAAGAGTATTAGTTTGTGAAGTTATGGGCAGACATGCAGGCTGGATTGCTAGCTTCTCTGGTATTGCTGGAAATGCTGATTATATCTTGGTTCCAGAGCAAGAAGTAAATATTGAAGAGATGTGCAAAACAGTTAAAGCTGCTTATGATTCTCAATCTTATGCAATAGTTGTTACTGCTGAAGGTGCACGTTTAGGTGGCGAAGATATTACTAAAGATACAGAGCTTGATGCTTTTGGGCACGTGAAGCTTGGTGGTATTGGTGAAAGAATCGCTAAAGCAATTGAAGAACATACAGGCATTGAAACTCGCTCTACTACTCTTGGTCACACTCAAAGAGGTGGTAGACCATCAGCGTTCGACAGAGTACTTGGTACAAGATTAGGCTGGAAAGCTGCTGATATGATCCATGATAAAGATTGGGGTAAATTAGCCGCAATAGTTGGTAATGTCACAAAAGCTATTCCTCTTGAAGTTGCAGTTGGATCTTTGAAAACTTTAGATCTTAGTATTCATGAAGATTCTAAAGTATTCTTTGGTTCTAATAAGCATCCTGTTAAGGCTTAGTTAGGAATTTAAACAACCACTTTAGAATCCTAATTTTTTTAGGATTCTAAAGCATAGGTTTGTAATTCTAAAAATACTACTTCTATGATTTAGGTATTCGCAATAGCCTTTTAAAAGATTTTTCGCCACTAAAAAATAGACAGGATAAGGGCTGTATTGCAGAAACCTTTGTTTATCATTATTTGCTTGGTATTGCAGATAGCAGTGATACTGAAATTTATTTTTGGAGAACTTCTGATGATATGGAAATTGATTTCATCTGGAATCGCAATCGCATTCCTTATCCTATAGAAGTAAAATCTTCATTACGTAAGCCAGAAGTTTTTCCAGCTTTAATCAAATTCTTGAAAGCTTATCCTAAAGTACCTTTTGCAGTTGTTATTAATGAAAAAATAGATGAAGAAATTTGGCACAAAGATAGAAAAATTTATTTTATAAGTTATAAAAATATTGATAGGCTTGAGGAAATTTTAGTAGAGGCTTAAGCAATGTTTGTCTTTTTAGCTGAGAAAAATTTGCCTTGTAAAATAAGGGAAATCAATTGATTTTTGCTAAAAAAGACGGTAATTTAGTGAGAAATTTTGCTAAAAAATGGGGTAAATTATTGTAGTTTTTTGCTATTTTAGACGGTAAATCGCCCAGAGCTTAAAGTGCTAATATGTATTTCGTCTGCTTATTGGTAGGCGAAATTACTCATTTTAAGGTCATTTTCGGATGGCCTTGTTTTGCCATGATCACATTAGAAACTCAACTGCCAATTCGAGAGCCGCTTAGAAATAAGTTGGATTCTAATTTGCCATTACCTCGTGAAGAATTAGAAAAAGATCCAGTAGTAGAAAACAATACTAATGAAACTCTTTTACATCAGAAAAAATATGAAAATCAAAATACTTTTTCTGAAAAGATACTTGATTATTCAAAAGTAGTTTTTTCCCGCGAATCAACTTATAGGGGTTTTGTAGATATTTTTGCTGAAGATTTACCCAATATAGTTGCTGATGCATTTAGAGGAAAGGCTGCATTTCTTGAAGCTTGTTTTAAAAGTGTCCTTACTACTGGTTATATTTTTACTATACCTTCTATCTTAAAGCAAATTTCAAGATTCACTTATAAAGCTATTTTTCCTCATTTGGATTATAAAGCTGTTGATGCATTAATGCTTTTTGGATTAGATGATTTGGAAACTAATGAAAAATTGAATCAGGCAAAGCAAAGAATTCTAGAACAAGAAGCCACAGATAGTAATAATCAAGCGGACCTCTATAAAGGATTTGATAAATCAACTAATGGTATTAAAGAAAAGTATCAAGACTTAAAGTTATTTATAAATGATTTTAATCCAGATGATGAATTCAGGCAGAAAATGTATAATACAAAGAAAAATATTTTTACCAAACTCTCTTGGTATACAAGTTCTATAGGCACTCTTGTCCCAATAATAAAGAGACTTTTTAGAAAATATATTTTAGGTACAGATAGATTTGTTGGTTCAATGAAATATTTAAAGGATAAAGATGCCGACAAATTAGGTAATGTAAAAGGTTTTTCATTAAAACAAATATTGTTAAATCTTGTAAGTTTCACTACTATTCCTACTTTGTTTAACAGCTTTATGAGTTTTGATAAAAATAGTTTACTAAAACCTGTTTTTGATAAATTTAAATCTCAAATTGATACTAGACATTCATATCATCCAAAAACAGGTTTATTTATGCCTATTAGTTCTTTACCTTATTTGGTAAGTAAGATGATTAATTCTCAAGATCGATTTGAATTAACAGAAAACTTTGTTAGATTTTCAGTCTCTTGCTCGTCACTATTTTTTGGTGACAGAGCTACTAATGGTGTCTTTGCTAAAGCAGCAGACAAGAAGCTTTCAGAGAAACATGGAGTTGAACCAGGAATCCTTTATTATAAAGATCAAGAAGATGGAAAAGGCATTGGAGCTTGGCTCGCAAGCTTCTTCCCCGAAGCTGCAAAAATAAATCACGTTATAGAAAGGACCAAAGGTAATCAGCCACTGCAAGAAGAGGCTACTAATTTATTCAGAAAGATTTTCTATAAAGGATTTTTCTTCCATAGTCTTGGAACTTTCTTACTTAAGATGTTTATCAACTGGACTACGAAAGCTAGAGTAAGTGCTGCTTTGGCGAAGAGTTAATTATAAGGCGTTGGCTAAAATCTTTCCTGGATTAGTTACAGTTGCTTGATAAATTTCTTCATCAGTTAAACCAGCATCACGTTTGGCATTTGCTAGATGTTTATCAAGGCTTACTTGCCCACCTGAAAGAGCATAACCACGCTTAGCACCAGTCTGGGAAGCTGGACCTGCAGGCTCGGCGACAGCATCGGTTACCAAAATCCCTCTGCCTGTTTCAATAACTTTCTTGACTAATTTTGGACTAATATGTCGGTCTTTAGTTTCATCACTGCCACAAATTATCATCATATATACTCCAGGATGATCATAAGCTGCTTTGCCTAATGCTCCTAAAGAAGTATCCTTTGAATCTAATTTAGCAAGATCTTCTAGAGAAGGCTCATCGCGATTATAAGCTGAAGTGAAAATATTCATACCATTGCCCCAATGAGTTACTAAACGCACTCCGTAATTATTGAATGCATCCATTGCCTCTTGGTAATTAGCACTGGAGTGTCCATAAGAAGGAGTAATCCCATGTCGGCGCTGAGCTGCAACATGTTTGCCGTCTGCATCTACCGTAGGACAAATAGTCCAGAGTTTAATTAAGTTAGGAAATTTATTTGCAAGGTCATCTACTATATTTGGATTTAATGCTTGGCAGTATTCTTGTGGATGAGTCCCTGGGCGACTTATATAACCACCTTCTATATGGACACCTATTGGATAAGCTAAATTTTGAGCAAGTGATTCTTCTTCATTGCTGCCAGTGAATTTTTTTTTATGATTGGCAATAACTCCAAGTTTTTTTTCTATGGCTTCTGCTGAATCAGTAATTAATGTTGGTAAAAAAGCTTTAATGCCACGCTCATATAAATACTTTCTGAGTTTAAGGATCTCTTCATCGGATGGACTCTTCCAAAAATTGCAATCAATACCAGAGGCAATATCTTTAAGACCATTAAAATGCAAATCAATTAATTTAGGAGTGGTAGGCATGAGTTCTAGTTGGTTGCTGCACATATTAACTATACGCTTATTATTCCCTGTAAAAAACAACAAATCCGTTGATTTTACCCTGTAAAAAACAACAAATCCGTTGATTTTGGTGGTATATTGTTAAAATGCAACGTTTAATCATCAAAGAATTGGAAAAATGGTTAAATCAACCAAATCGTAAGCCCTTGTTACTTGAAGGGGCAAGACAGATTGGTAAGACATATATTTTAAAAGAATTTGGTAATAAATATTTTAAAAATTATCATTATATAAATTTTGAAGATAACTCGGATTATAAAAATCTTTTTGATAAAGATTTGAAACCTCAAAGAATAATTTCAGATTTGAAAATATATTTTGGAATGGATATTGATATTGAAAATGATCTAGTTATTTTTGATGAGATTCAACAATGTCCAAGAGCTGTCACCAGCCTAAAGTATTTTTGTGAAAATCTACCTTCTGTGAAATTAGCTGCCGCTGGCTCCTTATTAGGAGTTAAATTAGGCGCAAGTTCTTTCCCTGTTGGGAAGGTTGATTTCCTGAATATGTATCCTATGTCTTTCTCTGAATTTTTACTAGCATTAAATAAAACGGATCAATATGAAATCTTGCAGGCTGCTAATCCAGAACAAATTAGTTCTCTTGCACATAAAAGTTTTTGGGATTTGATGCAAACCTACTTTATAACTGGTGGGTTACCTGAAGTGGTTGAAGAATTTCTTTTATATCAAAATGACAGGGGGATTGCTTTTGAGCAAGTAAGAAAAAAACAGTTAAATTTGATTAAAGCCTATCATTCTGATATAGCAAAACATTCGGGTAAGCTAAACTCGATGCATATCGAAAGTTTATGGGCAAGCGCTGCTGTTCAATTAGGGCAAGATGAAAATGGTTCTGCAAATAAGTTTAAATTTAAAGATGCAATTCCTGGGATTTCTCAGTTTGTGAGATTAGAATCAGCTTTACATTGGCTTTTGAAAACGGGACTGTTACTTAAGTCTTCTATTATTCATCAAGCTCGATTGCCGTTGAAAGCTTATAGCGAACCTAATCACTTTAAACTTTTTATTTTTGATGTGGGTATTTTAGGTGCTTTGATGAAATTACAACCAGCGACGATTTTGGATTATGAATATGGAACTTATAAGGGGTTTTTTGCAGAGAATTTTGCTGCTCAAGAGTTAGCATCTTCGATAAATTTAGCTGAAGATTTATATACCTGGAAGGGTAAAAATGCAGAAATTGAATTCTTATTAGACATAGAAGGGAATATTGTTCCTCTTGAGATCAAGTCAGGGACTGCTACTAAATCTAAGAGCCTCCAGGTTTTTATAGAGAAATATCAACCCAAACTTTCATTTGTTTTTAGTGGTAAGGAATATAATTGTGATCAGAGTCGTAAAAAATTTCATATACCTCTTTATATGATTTCTCAAGTATATAATTGCTTTAAAAAATTTGCTTCAGTCAATTAGCCATCTTCATGATCTCATCCCACTCTTGTTTAGTTACGGGCTGAATTGAAAGTCTAGAGCCAGTTTGTACTACTGCCATATCTTTAAGTTTTGAATTTGCTTTTAATTGTGCTAAACTAATAGGTTCAAATTTTTCTTTGAATTTTACATCTACCAAAAACCAGCGTGGATTTTCTTTGGAACTCTTTTCATCGAAGTGATCATCTTTAGGATCAAATTGAGTTAGATCAGGATGTGCTTTATCAGAAACAATTTCCATAATGCCAGCAATATGTGGTGGTTTAGCATTTGAATGATAGAAAAAAGCCAGATCACCTTTTTGCATTTGATCTTTCATAAAGTTGCGAGCTTGATAATTACGAACACCACTCCACATGGTAGTTTGCTTAGGCTCTTTTTTTAGATCATCGATAGAAAAACAATCAGGTTCTGATTTCATTAGCCAGTATTTCATTTATTTAAATATAGCTTATGCAGCCTTAGCCTGTTGACGAGCTTTGGAAAACATTTGCTGTAAAGGTTCTATAAATTGCTCCAAAACAGGATAGTCACTGCTTTTTAAAGTCAGAGCTTCGTTTAATTTATTTTTAGTATCAATTTCAAAGTCAATTATTGTATCTGGTGAGGCTACTTTAAAAATTAAATTTAAATCTATATTATGAAATTTATTACTATTTTTTGGAGTAAATAATAAAGTGCAATTTCTTGAATGTTGTTTATTTTCTTTATCATAAATAGAATCTCCTGGATGAATAAATAACGTTGCTTGAGCAGCTTTATTCGTCAGAGCAAAACTTAAAGGACCTTCTATCTCACTTAAAGCAGCTTCTGTTAAGGGCTTCTTGTCTTCGCCTTGTAAATTGAAAGTTTTAACAAGAAAATCTCCTAGTGAAGTTAATAATGAATTTGCTCTAGTTAAAATTTTTAATTGCTGACCTTTTTCAATTTTATATAAACCAGCTTGATCTATTAAATGAGTATTCGGCTTGCCTGGTGTTGGGAAAAAAAGTTTTCTAACTTCCTCACCATCTGCTTGTTGAACCAGTCCAGTTAAATCTCTAATTGCACATGCTGCTGCTTTTTCTAGTGGAGTTGATTCATGATCTGATGCCATAGAGCAGCCGCCACAAGCTGATAGATTATCCATTTTTGAAATTGATGAAAGCATTCCCCCCATCCTACCAATAATAAAAAAATAATTCAAGCTTCTTTAGCTTAAAGAGTCAGCACTTGCTTTATGCTCCTGCAACATTGTTGATTGTTTCTCTGACATTAGGTGTTTCCATGGATACTTTTCTCCAGACCAGGTATCAAAAACAAAATGCTTATACTCAACTGGGTCCATAAGTTTTTGGTAAATGCTGAATCCACGTTTGCCAGTTTGGAATACTTCTATCATTAAGTCATTAAGGCTGCGATCACCACGTGAGATTAAAGCTTGCACTTGAGCCCATTTGTAACTTTCTTCTCTAACCTCGATGTTGTGTGGTCTTAGAGCCTTGATAATTTTCTGGAGTTTCTTTTCGCTATTTTTATCCACGCCATAATCCTGAAACGGAGTTTGTGCTTTCGGTGTAAAAATACTACAGCCCCAAATGATTTTTAGTTTTTTGTTTTGTGCTTTTAGCTCGCTTAAGAGTTTGATAGTCTCATCTATATCTGCATCAGTCTCATGTGGCAGACCAACCATGCCGTAAAGCTTTACAGATTTGATCCCTGCTTCACTTGCATATTTAGCTGCAGAGAAAATATATTCCTGCGGAAGTTTTTTATTGATGATATCTCTTAAGCGCTCAGAACCACTCTCGATAGCGATAGTAAGGTTTTTAACTCCACATTCCTGAAGTAGCTCGCACATTTCTTTAGTCACGGTACTTGCTCTTACAGAGGCAATCTGCACTTGGGGTTTACTTGGATGAGCAGCTAAAAATTTAAGTAGCTCGATAAATTCAGGATGTTGAGTCACACTTGCACCAAGTAAACCAAGGGTATTGGTGTACTCAAGCATCAGTTTAGCTTTAGGTATCAGATCTTCTTCCAGATCAGGCACACGAAAAGGTAAACTCAAATAACTAGCCAAACAAAATCTACACATCTCAGGGCAACTGCGAGCAACTTCAATTAAAGCCACATCAGGCCAGCATGACTCCGAGGTTACAACCGAGCTAGAAGCTAATTGATTAGATTTACTTTTTTGCCTTTCGACAAATTTTTGTTTGAGACTTGGGACATAGACTCCAGGGACTTTAGTAAATTCATTCAAATCACGCTTTTCTTTTGCAGAGCTTTTTTGGTAAGTAAGAGCGGTATCAATAATTTCATCTATATTGTTTTCAGAGTCACCGATATTAATGAAGTCAAAAAAATCTGCCCAGGGTTCTGGGTTTGCTGTTACTACAGGACCACCAGCACAGATCAAGGGATGTGAAGCATCTCGGTCTTTAGCTTTAAAGGGGATTCCAAGTTGTTGCAGAATCTCAAGTACGTTAAAGAAATCTAGCTCCCAAGAAATTGAGAAGGTAATTAAATCAATTTCTTTAGGATGATATTCATGAAAATCAGTGAAACATCTAAAGGTATGAGTTTTCGGACTGGAGGCAAAGAGCTTAAAAACCGTTTGGTAACCTAGGCTTGCCATGCCAACTTCATAAGTATTAGGAAAGCAATTTAGAACAACTAAATCACCACCGTTAAGTCTTTTGAAGAGAAATTTTTCTTTCGAAAGGTCAATGGTTTTTAACGCCACTAGCTAGTAACTCCGTAGGTAAAAGCTTTCAGAGCAAGAATATAACTTTCAGCACCAAAACCACAAATTTGCCCTACACATACAGGCGCGCTAAGTGATTTATGTCTGAACTCTTCACGTTTGTAAACATTTGATAGATGCACTTCTATGCAGGGAGTTTTGATTCCTGAGATGGCATCTCTAATAGCTACACTGGTATGAGTGTAAGCTGCAGGATTAATGACAATTCCGGTGAAATGATTTTTACCGGCTTCTTGAATTTTAGAAACAATTTCACCTTCTATATTGGATTGGAAAAAACTAATCTCAATACTATTACTTGCAGCAAACTTACTGATCTTCTCGTTTATATTTTCTAAGGTCAAACTACCATAATGCTCTGGCTCTCTTTGGCCAAGCAGGTTTAAATTAGGACCGTGTATCACTAAAATTTTCATTCTTTATCCGTGCAGTACTTAATTCTAACCTTGTGCGATCTTTTTTATTACTTCTAAGAGTTCTAAAGGGCTGAATGGCTTAGAGAAGAAGTAATCAGCGCCAACTGATTTAGCCCAATCTCTATCTGTGCTTTGTCCTTTGGCAGTAAGAATAATGATCACAATGTCTTTGAATTCTTCGGTTTTTTTGATTTTTTCACAAACTTCGAAACCTGATTGACCAGGCATCATTACATCTAAAATTAAAATATCTGGTTGATAGGTTTTGATTTTAACCAAAACTTCATCGCCATCTTTGGCTTCATCTATCTCATAACCTTCTTCTGAACTGATTACAGCTTTAAGTAAGGTTCTAAGAGATGGTTCATCATCAGCAATTAAAACTTTGGTTAATTTAGTTAATTCTGAATTTTGGTTCATTAGAAGTATTAGTCCCCGTTAGAATATAACTGTGTCATTAAAAATAGTAACTGGAAAATTTAAAGGTAGCACTCTTTTATCTACTGATAAAGTCAAGGAGCTAAGACCGACTCAGGCATTAGTACGCGAAGCCATGATTAACATAATCAGAACTCCTTTTCATGACCGGGATTTTGAAGAACTAAGAGGTTTAGATCTTTTTGCGGGGATTGGTACTTTAGGCTTTGAACTTTTGAGTAATGATTTTAAAGAAGTAGTCTTTGTGGAAGAGAACATTTTCTGCTTAAATTTGATAAAAAAAAATCTAGCGAAATTAAATCTATCCGATAAGTCAAAAGTCGTAAAAGCAAAGCTACCACAGGGTTTAAAAGATGTCAAAAACATTTGTGGAAGACTTGGTTTTGATTTGATTTTCATCGATCCACCCTATAAATTTAGTTCAGATGATTTTATAAATACTATTAGTAAAATTCTAGAGAATGATATTCTCAATTCTGCAGCTTTATTAGTTCTCGAAAACAACCAAAAGACCCTCGGAAACACAGTATTAGAGCGCTTTCCCGAGCATTTAGAACTTTTGAAAGAAAAGCGTTATGGAGATACTTATGTATTTTTCTTTGAAAGAACTAGTTCAAATTTAAAGTAAATCGCAAAAATTTTTTAAAATTAGTCCTCAAAAGGGTTTACAGGCTATAAAGAAAGATGTAGACTAATCCTTACTGCTAAATCAAAGTCAGGCAGTGCTTTTCAATAATATATAATATAAGGAGAAAAATAAACATATGAATAAAGCAGAATTAATCGAAGCTGTTTCAGAGCTTACAAGTCTGTCAAAGACTGATGTAGATGTAACGTTAAAAGCAATTTTAGCTACTATCACTACAGAACTTTCAAAAGGTAACAAAATCACTTTAGTTGGTTTTGGTACTTTCGAAAGACGTAACAGAAAAGGTCGTATCGGAGTTAATCCACAAGACCCAACTCAAAAAATCAAGATTCCTCCTAAGAAGGCTCCAGCTTTCTCTCCAGGATCTGAGTTGAAAGAAGCAGTTCAAACTGGTAAAGCTCCAGTTCTTGCTAAAAAGAAAATCGATGCTAAGAAAAAAGCAGTAGCTAGCAAAAAAACAGCTACTAAATCTAAAGCAAAAGCTTCTAGATAAGCGCTTTTGATAGCTAGAGCTAATCGAAATTAATAAATTAAATAACCCGTCAGATAGTTCGAAATATATGGCGGGTTATTTTTTTATAGGTCTACTCATTAAATTGATAACAACTTCAACACCAGTTACTTGTCCGTCTAATAATTTTTTGACTTGCTCAACTATAGGAAGTTGTAAATTTTCCTCTTGGCAAATTTTATAAACCGCATATGCAGTATTAATACCTTCTGCAACTTCGCCTAAATTTTTGACAATGTCTTGAAGTTTTTTACCTTCGGCAAGAAGATAGCCTACTCGATAATTTCTACTTAGGTCACTAGAGCAAGTCACAATTAAATCACCTACTCCAGCAGGTCCAAGCAAGGTATCAGCCTTGCAGTTATAGTGTTCTAGTAAATAACCGATCTCTTTTAGACCACGCGTAATCAAACTTGCTTTTGCACTTTCACCTAATTTGAGTGCATCACTGCAACCAGAAGCTATGGCGATAACGTTTTTTAATGCTCCACAAAGCTCAACGCCCTTGAGATCATCATTACTATAGACACGTAAGCTTGGATTATTGAGAGTATTTTGAACTAATTCAGCTACTTTGGCATCGTATGAAGCTACTTCAGTAACCATAGGTTTACCTTTTATTAGTTCTCGAGAAAGATTTGGACCTGAAAGCACTGCTTGAGGATTTTTTGGTAAGAATGAATGAATAATTTCTGAGGGTGTTTGTAGGGTATTAGAATCAATCCCCTTAGAAGCATTAACAAAAATCACATCTTCACTTGGCTTAAGTTTTTGAATTTCAGCAAAAACTTCCATCATTCCTTTAAGAGAGATGGCATTTATAACAATCCTGCTTTGCATCGCCAGATCTAAATCATTAGTGATTATTACGTTATCAGGGTATTTTTGCCTTATTGGCTTTTTAAAACGTCTAGTTTTGCATAAACGTCTTACTCTTTGAGAATTTCTATCCCATAAAATGATGCGATGAGTTTGTCCAAAGAGAAATGCTAGTGAGTTGCCCCAACTGCCTGATCCTAGAATGCTAATTTGCTCGACTTGCATCTTTATATATTAAGAACCTCCTTTATCCTAAAGGCGTCCGCCAAAAGAATATATCAGAATCTACCTTTATATGTGCAAAATATATAAATAGGTGCATAAAAGAACTAAAATTTTTAATGGTTTATGGGTGGATGATCTAAATTTAGCTGATACTGCCTTGCTAAAACCAGGATCACAAATAGTTAGTCTTAATATAGAACAATTGGTCTTAGCAGGGCAAGATCCAGAGCTTTTGAAGATTTTTCAAGATTCTGAATATCTTATTCCAGATGGAATTGGGGTAGTTTTGACTTTGAAATATTTGTTTGGTGTGAAGTCTGCAAAGAAACTTGCTGGAATTGATCTTGCTCAAAAGCTCATCACTGAGAAAAAAAGAATAGTTTTTTTGGGTTCCACAGAAGAAAGAATAGAAAAACTTAAAAAGATTTACTCAGGGAAACTAGTTTTTGCGCATGACGGCTATTTTGACCTCAATCAAAAAGATGAAATATACCAAAAAATTATTTCTCAAGATCCAGATTTACTTCTGGTTGGTATGGGATCACCAAGACAAGAAAAAATTATTTATGAGCTAAAAACTAAGCTACCTAACACCATCATGATGGGCGTAGGAGGTGCACTGGATCTATGGTCTGGCTCATTAAGACGTGCACCAAAATTCTTGATTAATTTAAATCTTGAATGGCTTTTTAGAATAATTCAGGAACCTTATCGCTTGAAAAGATTCATATATAGCGTACGCGGATATATTCTCATGCTGATAAAAAATTTACATTAGAGTTAGTAACGAGAATTATCTGGGTAAAAAATCTTAGTTATCGATTAAATTAAATTTGCATAATTTAAAAATTTCATATATATTCATATAAGTAGTGCAAATTTAGTTATCAAAGAAAATTTGGAGGAATTAATATGGTAGCGAAAAAGAAAACAACAACAGCAAAGAAAACTGCAGCTAAAAAGCCAGCAGCTAAAAAAACTGCAGCTAAAAAACCTGCAGCTAAAAAGCCAGCAGCTAAAAAAGCAACTGTAGCTAAAAAACCTGCGGCTAAAAAGCCAGCAGCTAAAAAAGCAACAGCAGCTAAAAAGCCAGCAGCTAAAAAAACTGCAGCTAAAAAGCCAGCAGCTAAAAAAGCTGTAGCTAAAAAATCAACTGCTAAAAAGAAATAGTTTAGTAGATCAAAAATTGATTTAAAGAAAGGACAGGTCTCAGATCTGTCCTTTTTGTCTTTTCATGAGGGTTTCAGCGGCATTAAACGTATTTCTGAAAATACAGATATAATGAATTTGATTATGAAAACTTTGATTGACGAATTAGCTAAAACAAAAATTGATTTTGATGCTATTGCGTTCTGTGAATATAAGCCTGATGAAAAAATCAGTGGCAAAAAAGTTTATGACTTGAATAATTTTTCAAAAAGCCTAAGAGATTTTGATAAAAGTTTCTCTGGCCTTATTCAAGAATTTTTACAAAATGATGAATTTGATTTTTCTCTTGGTTCAGTTATGACTATCAAATTAAGTTCACAAAATAAAGTTAGTCCAAAAAATAAATCAATAAAGAAAATTTTTATCGTGGGCCTGGGAGAAAAAACTAAAACTAAATCCAATCGAAAAGGAATTTTTGATCTGGTTAAAAAAGCAAAATCTGAAAAAGTTGAAAAGTTAGCTATTAAATATCCAGAAAGTTCGGATTTGGTAATTGAAACAGCAATTTTGGCTAGTTACGAATTTACAAAGTACAAAACTAAAGATGATAGTACTAAGAAAGCTGCAAAGCCAGAGCCAAAAAAGCTAAGCGAAATCAGGGTTTTAGTCGATAATTTAGCTCTTGCAGACAAAAAACTTGTAAAAAATTCACAAGCTATTGCTGAGGCTACTTGTTTAGCTCGCGATTTAGTTTGGGAGCCACCATGTGAAGTTACTCCAACTTATTTAGCTAATGAAGCAAAAAAACTTGATGGCAAAGTTATAAAAGTTACAGTAAAAGAAGCATCTGAATGTAAAAAATTGGGCATGGGTTCATACCTTGCAGTTGCTCAGGGTTCAGATCAACCGCCTAAATTTATTGAATTTACTTATAAACCAACTGGGAAAATCAAAAAACATATTGGTTTAATTGGTAAAGGTGTAACTTTTGATAGTGGTGGTCTTAGTCTTAAGCCCGCAAAAGCAATGGAAATGATGAAAGAAGATATGGCTGGAGCTGCAGCGATTATCGGTATTATGACCGCTGTAAATAAAATTCAACCGGCAAATATACAAATTACCGCAATAATTGCGGCTACAGAAAATATGCCAAGCGGTAAAGCTTACAAACCTGGCGATGTAATTACAGCAATGAATGGCAAAACTATTGAAGTTAATAACACTGATGCTGAAGGTCGTTTAACTTTGGCTGATGCAATTGCTTACCTTTCACAGAAATTTCCTGATGAAATAATTGATTTTGCAACTTTAACAGGTGCTTGTACCGTTGCTTTAGGCAATATCTGCGCTGGTTTAATGGGTAACGATCAAGAATTAATTGAACGTATTAAAGCCTCAGCAGGACGTCAAGGAGA
The DNA here is from genome assembly GCA_964517685.1 of uncultured Gammaproteobacteria bacterium. Taxonomy (GTDB): domain Bacteria; phylum Cyanobacteriota; class Vampirovibrionia; order LMEP-6097; family LMEP-6097; genus CAYQSL01. The sequence continues at coordinate 154,579 of CAZFCF010000002.1, forward strand.
GCTTTTCTGGCAATTGCCTTTATATGCTGAATACAAAGAGAAACTCAAATCACCAATTGCAGATTTGATTAATGCAGGTTCAGGCGGTCAAGCTGGTGCTCAGAACGGTGCTTTATTTATTCAAGAATTTGTTGGCAACCAAAAAGATTCTGAAAAACAAATCCCTTGGGCTCATTTGGATATTGCTGGTCCTTGTTGGTTAGATGCTGATAATGAATGGTCACCAAAGGGTGCTTCGGGAATTCCAGTAAGAACCATAATGGATTACTTGCTAACTGCAAATGCAGCTTAAGTAAAGGGTCTAGAAATGACGAGCTTGCAAACATAGACTAGAATGAGTTCTATGGGAATGGTAATCTTTGTTATTCTATTTTTTATTTTCGTTGCCTTCATGCTTTTCTTTGGGGCATTCATAATAGTTAGGCAAGGTCATTGTGCACTCATCACTAGATTAGGTAGTTACAGTCAGACTTTAAAACCTGGTTTGCATATCATAGTGCCATTTGTAGATACAGTTGATAGGATCGTAGACCTTCGCGAGCAAGTTCTACCTTTAGCATCTCAATCTGTTATTACAAAAGATAACGTAAATATCAATGTCGATGCAGTTATTTATTACCAAATCATCAATCCTTATTCTGCAATTTATGAGATTAGTAATTTAGTTTTTGCGATTGAACAATTAGCTTTAACATCACTGCGAAACATAATCGGTGAGCTGACTTTAGATGAAACTTTAACTAGCAGAGATTTAATCAATGCACGTTTACAACAAACAATGGACTCAGCTGCAAGCAAGTGGGGTCTTAAAACTAACAGAATAGAACTTAAGGATATTGATCCTCCAGATCAAATCCAAAGAGCTATGACTTTGCAAATGGAAGCTGAAAGAAATAAAAGAGCAACCATTCTTCAAGCAGAAGGTGAGAAGGAATCACAAATTCTTAGAGCAGAGGGTGAGAAACAAGCTGCAATTAAACGTGCTGAAGGTCAAGCGCAAAAAATGCGTCTTGAAATAGAAGCTGAAGGTCTTACTACAAAAATTTATTTGGAAAAACTTAAAGAAGCAAATGTAAATAAAGAAACCCTACAACTCTATTACATGGATACTTTAAAGAAACTTGCTCAGGGTCCTGCTAACAAAATGTTTATCCCTATGGAGTCAACAGCTTTAATGGGCGCTCTTTCCGGCTTTGGTGAGGCACTGAATAATAAAAAATCTGAGAATAACTAAATGCAATCCTATTTGATATTTTATGTAATTGCTGGACTTTTGCTTTTAATCGAAGCTTTTAGTCCTGGTTTATTTATTTTTATTTGCTTTGCAGTGGCAACTGCTATTACGGGAGTGATTGATCATTTAACTAATCTGAAAATTGAATATCTTTTGGGTATTGAATTAGTTCTCTCCTTAGCCTGTCTTTTTGCAGTAAGACCGATATTAATGACTATTATAAAAATCCCCAAAGAGCCTAATCCAGCTAATCTTGGCACTTATATTGAAAATTTAATTGGCAAAGAAGCTATGGTTTTTAAAGCAATTTATCCTCATGAAATGGGTGTGGTTAAGCTCTATGATTACGATGAAACTTGGCTTGCCAAGTCAGCAAGCGGCGCTGAAGTTGGGCAAGGTTCAACGGTCATTATTAAGGCTATCCAAGGCAATCATCTTGTAGTTGAAGCAGTATAAGTAATTCTTAAACAAAAAAAGTGTAATAGGGAATAAGATATCTAATAAGCAATTTGCAAGTGATTTGGAATGTCAATGTTAAAAGACAAGAACAACTTAATAATATTTACAGGGCCATCGGGAGTTGGTAAAGGGACTATTGTTAAAAAGGTTTTTGAGAATCTTCCAAATGTAGAATTTTCTGTTTCTTGTACTACTCGTGAAAAAAGACCAGGTGAAATAGAAGGTAAAAATTACTTCTATAAATCACGTGAAGAATTTGAAACTTTAATCAAAGAAGATAGATTATTGGAGCATGCTGAATTCGTAGGTAATTATTACGGTACACCAAGAGATTTTGTAGATCAGCAGTTAACTTTGGGTAAAGATGTATTTTTGGAAATTGAAGTCCAAGGTGCATTGCAAGTGATGGAAAAATTTCCGAAAGCTCTAAGTATATTTTTGGTACCACCTAGATTTGAAGATCTTGAAGCTAGATTGCGTAAGCGTGGGACTGAAGCTGAAGAAATCCTCCAAAAGCGCTTAGGCAAAGCTAGAGAAGAAATGAAGTATTTAGATCGTTTCCAATATGTTGTTATTAACGATAACGTTGATGAAGCTGCTGAGACTATCAGAGCATTAATTTTGCAATCAAGAGTAAATATTGATTTTGACTTTTCCCGGCTAACTATGGAAATGTTAGCTAATAAAATTTAAGAGCAAATGCCGTCATTGCAAGCGAAACGCAGTGAAGCGAAGCAATCTCCTTGCGCAGGGGAATTGCTTCGCTTCACTGCGTTTCGCTTGCAATGACGGCATTTGCTCTACGCCGCAACTTTAGAATCATGCAACGACTCCACAAAAGCAATCGCCATGGTTGCTGCAAGTGAACCATCAGAAGCTGCAGTAACAGCTTGCTTCAATGGAGTATTTCTAATATCTCCCGCAACAAAAATTCCTGGTACATTAGTTTCCATTTTTTCATTAGAAATAACTTTGCCAGCGCCATCGAATTTCACACTGCCATCTAAGTATTGAGTATTTGGATCAAGACCCACATAAATAAAGACACCTTCACAAGGAAACTCTGTTACTTCATTAGTTTTAAGATTTTTCAGGCTAACAGAAGTTACGCCAAGCATATCACCGTTGATCTTCTCAACTACTGTGTCCCAGATAGTTTCAGTCTTAGCATTATTAATAAAACGATCTTGCAGAATTCTTTCTGCTCTCAACTCAGCACGTCTGTGAATTAAAGTTACTTTGCTTGCATAGGTAGTAAGGAAGTTCCCTTCTTCAACAGCAGATGAACCGCCACCGACAACTACTAGGGCACGATTTTTGAAAAATGCACCATCACATACTGCACAATAGCTAACACCTTTACCAGAGAACTCATCTTCTCCTGGCACGCCTAATTTACGATGCTCAGAACCGCTTGCCACAATTACTGTTTGTGCCAAATACTCTTTATCACCACAATAGATTTTTTTTGGTTGTGATTGAAAATCAACTTTAGTCACTGCAGAGTTTTTAACAATCTCACAGCCAAACCTTGCGGTCTGCGCTTCCATAGCATCAGAGACCTGTGGTCCAGTCATATGGTCCATACCTGGATAGTTCTCAATATCTTTGGTGTTTTGTAATTGTCCACCAACAATGCCTTTTTCAAGTAATAAAGTTTTTAAATTGCCACGTGCAGCATAAAGTCCAGCAGCTAAGCCAGCTGGTCCAGCACCGATAATTACACAGTCATAAATGTTGTTTTGGTTAGAGGTCATAGCTTCAATTTTAACTAGAACTTACCCTTGTCCTTAGCTATTGCAAGATTTTAATAAAATTCTAATTGATAATTATTCTCAATAAGGTTATATTATTATAGTCACTTGAGAATCATTCTCAAAAGGAAGCAAGAAAATTAGTATTTCAGCTCCAATTAGGCCAAATATAAACCCTTCTAATCAAGGGCAAATTAATTTATTTCAAGCACCTAAGCCAAAAGCAGAAGAAGTAAAAACTTCAGCTCCTGCTGCTACCAATACTTTAAATCCAAGAAATCTTTTAGAGATTCTTTCTAAGCAAGCTGAGAGTGCTGGTGAATCCATGGAGAAACTTTCAATTACAGAACTTGCTATTTATTCTGGCTTAGTTTTAAAAGATTTGGCAATGTTCAAATTACCAAGTGCTGTGGTTTTTGCCAACATGGCAGAGTCAGTTGTAGAGTGGCTTACAAACAAAATGATTTCAGTAAATGAAGGAGATCAGAGTAAGCAACTTGGACCTGTTTTTGAAACTATTGGAAATATAGCTGCAACTATTTGTGGTGTTAAAGATGATAAAGGACAAGCAGTGCAAGGTTCAAAAGCTTTAATTCAGCATAAAGACAAGGTTACAGGAGCTTTGATAACTTCTATGAATTCTCTTGGCATGCTTAACTCCCTCAATGTCTTTGGTTCAGGTCTGTGGGGTGCGCGTAATGCTGCAAAAGTAAAATCTAAAGCAGCGGTTAAAGGCAACCGTCTAGCCTCTCTTGCAGGTATCGTGGCTCCTGGATTTAATACTGTTTCAATGTTAGTTTGCTCTGTTTTAAAGGATCACTTCTCTCGATTAATAAATTTGGTGCCTGGACAAAAATCAGAACATCATCAAAAACTTTCAGCAAGTTTATCTACAAGTTCAAGTGAAGATGCACGTTGTGCAATGAAATCCCTTTTAGCAATGGTTGTTGATACTCTAGACTTCTTTAAATTACCCGGAGCGAAATTAATAGATGGTATTGGTGGTATTGCTCTTAATACCTTTGGTATTAGAAATGGTTTGAATGGCCTAAAAGGTGCTCAGGAAGAAGAGTCTGGACCTAGCATAAATGTTAGCGAAATGCCTATGGCAAGTTCACTTTTAGAATTAGGCAAACAATATTTAAAACTTACTGGAGTAAATTTAGCAGATATTCATAAGGTTCAAGCTGCTTAATTAAACTGTGTCATTGCGAGACCTCGAAGAGGTCGTGGCAATCTCCCTGCGCAGGGGGATTGCTTCGCCCGCTGGCTCCTCGCAATGACATTAAGCATTCTTAGTCACGAGTCACGTGCTTGCGTAGCAAGCGAGACATGACGATAAAAAAGAGCGCCTCTTGTTAGTTATTACGCGTTTTTCGTCATATTCAAGGCCTCTTGTGAAGCCTTCTTCGCCATTTCAACGATACTTAAGTTAGCCTTGTATTGTCTAACAGCATCCATCATTTTAAGCATTTCACCGGCGCCATCGACATTCGACATTTCTACATTGCCATCAGCATCAGCCATTGGATGACCAGGCATATAAACTTTAATTCCTGGAGTATTGTCTACAGCAATCGCCGAGACCTGCGATCCTAAACCTTTATTCTCGCCTTTCAGTAAACTACCAACACCATCGTCATAACTCAGGCTACCAAGTACAGCAGAGAAGCTCTCGTCTTGGCTGCGAGCAGATAAAACTGCATGTTTAGCCTTGTATCCTGGCGTTAGTAAGTTAGAAACGTTTTGTGACGCTACTTCCATTACCCCACGCATTGTTTTAAGACCGTTATTTGCGGTATCGTAAATTTCAAAAATACTCATTATGCTGCCCTTCCTGATTGTGTTGCTTCTTCTAAGTTCTTATAAATATGACCATTGATACGAGTCAGTAATAAATAGTGCAAATGATTCTTTGCCATTTCTGCTAATTCTTTTTCATAACTAGCTTTACTGTCGTAATCATCATAACTATTCTGTTCTACGATCTTGTCCACATCTCTTGCAGTTGATCCGTCTTTTAAAACTTTTTGCATCACACCATTAAAATCGATATCTTTTCTAACGAATCCTGGTGTGTTGACGTTGGTGAGGTTGTTAGCCAGCATTTGCTGCCTATCACCAACCACGCTAATTAGGGTATTTAAAACTCTTTCTTGTTTGCTCTGTAACATATTGTCCTTTTTAAGTAGCTGAGTATGAATGGAGTATATTTTCTTTTCTTTAAGCTTTGGTTAAAGACTTAGCTCTGAAGTCCTTTAAAGATCGCGGTTTTAAGCCATAAATTGGTTATAATGTATTAAATATGTCTAATGAATCTACAAATTCTGAAACAAGCCTAGCGACTACTAATAATGAAGTTATTGAAGGTCTAATGAAGCAAATTCGTTTAGCTAAAAAAACTTCTATACAAATGGGTATGCTTTCTGAGTCTGAGAAAAATTATGCTCTTGAATTAATTGAAAGAGAGCTTAGAGAATCGGTTAACTATATAGTAGAAGCGAATCTAAAAGATCTTGATAATCCAGCAAATGCTGATTTGCCTTATGCAATGAAAGATAGATTAATGCTCGATAACCAGCGCATCATGGCAATGGCAAATGGTATTAGAAAAGTATTTAATATGAAAGACCCAATTGGTAATGTGCTCGATGGTTGGCAACACCCAAATGGCATGCGCATTACTAAGGTCAGAGTACCTCTTGGTGTAATTGGCATAATTTATGAGGCTAGACCGAATGTAACTACTGATGCAATTGCACTTGCGATCAAATCCGGTAATGCAGTTGTTTTAAGAGGATCTAAACAAGCTTGGAATACTAACCATGCAATTATGGAAGTTGTAGCTCGTGCACTTAAACAAACAGCAGTACCGATAGATGGTATTCAATATCTGCATGATAAAAGTAGAGAAGGCTGTAAAGTAATTTTAAGAGCACAAGGATTAATTGATATTGTGATTCCTCGTGGTGGAGAGACTTTGAATAAGTTTGTAACTGATAATGCTTTAGTTCCTGTAATGGGCGCAGGTGGCGGAGTTTGCCATGTTTATATTGATGAGTTTGCTGATTTTGATAAAGCAATAGAAATTGCAATCAATGCAAAAGTCTCAAGACCTAGTGTTTGTAATTCATGTGAAACTATCTTGGTTCATAATGAGATCAAAGATTTAGTACTTCCAGCATTAATAGATTCTCTTGTTGCCCATAAAGTAGAAGTCATGGGTGATCAAACTGTCAAAACTTTATTTCCTTTTGTAAAAAATGCTACGGAAGAAGATTGGGCTACTGAGTATTTAGATCTTAAGGTATCAATCAAAGTTGTTGAGAGCGTTGTAGAAGCTATTGAGCATATTAATTTATATTCAACAGGACATTCAGAAGCAATTATTACTGAAGATATCCAAAACGCAGAGATCTTTAAACGTATGATTGATTCTGCTTGTATCTATATAAATGCTAGTACTAGATTTACTGATGGTGAGGAGTTTGGTTACGGAGCAGAGATGGGAATTAGTACCCAGAAAATGCACGCACGTGGTCCAATCGGTGCCAAAGAACTTTGTACTTATAAGTTTATTATTGAAGGTAATGGACAAACCCGTTAACTCAATTCAGAACTTAGGTTTATTCGGTGGTACCTTTGATCCAATCCATATTGGTCATTTACAAATGGCTTTATATGCAAAGGAAAATTTTCAGCTAGATCGAATTCATTTTATTGTTGCCAAGAATCCGCCTTTCAAAGAAAATAAAGTAGTTCTGGATTATGAATCTAGATTTGCATTAGTTCAAAAAGCGATAGAAAGCTATGAAGATTTTGCGGTTTCTGATTTTGAAAGACATATAGAAGGCACTTCTTATACTTATAAAACTATTGAGTATTATAAAAAGACTTTTCCTTCGAGTAAATTATTTTGGATTATTGGTTACGATGCTTTTTCAGATTTACAGAAATGGGCTCACTATGAGTATTTGCGAGACAATCTTAGTTTTATAGTTTTTTGTAGAAACCATATAAAGGAAGCAAAAGCTCTTGATGAGAGGCTTGACTATAGTTTTGTTAATGACTTCGATTGTGATGCTTCATCAACGTTGATTAGAAATATTTTCAAAAACTCAAAAGATAATATATATAATGAATTAGAGCATTATCTACCTTCTAATATTATCGATCTAGCTATAGATAACTATTATTCACTTTTATAGTCCACTTGATCTATAGAAGAAATTTCTCTATTCATGAATCTGTGGAATAATTTTTAGTATGGCAGACGACAAGGCAAAAAAGGCACCAGAAAAGGAAAAAGCAGCTAAAGCTTCAGGCGGTGGTCCAAATATGATTTTGATAATCATATTTATTTTTGTGGCCGCATTTGGTGGAACTTTCTTAGCTTTTATGCTTGCTCCAAAGACTATTACAGTTAACCAGACTGTTCAAGAAACTAGGGAACCTGAAGAGGGAGATCATTTACCGGTTTATCCTCTTGGAGACTTTGTCGTAAACCTTGCTGACGTAACGGGTAATAGATTTCTAAAAGTTTCAATAACTGCAAAAGTATATTCAGAGGATTTTGAAGAATTTGCAACATTGAAACCGGAAGAAAAGCACGCTTATGAAGCAAGAATCGCTGAAGATCTGCAGCCTCTCATGCCTGCAATTAAAGACGTGATCATTACTACACTTTCTAGAAAGAGTTCTGAAGAAGTAATTGGTCATGAAAATAAAATGGCATTGAAGACTGAGCTTAAAGAACAACTTGCGCAAGTGATGCATGGAGAATTTAAAGTCTACGATATATTCTTTACAGACTTTATTGTTCAATAAGATAAAAAAATTATGGGTTTTCAAGGAAAAGATGTTGCTGGCAACCGCGCTAGGGAGACTGACCAACTACCGTCAATCACTCGCGATAAGCCAAAAAAAATTAAAGATTATAACTTTAAGAATCCGGACAAATTCAGTAAGGATCACTTAAGAATACTCGGTTCTATTCATGAACATTTTTGTAGACAAGTAACTCTCGCTCTCAACTCTACATTGCGTATGCCAATTGAGTTCTCTGTTGCCAATGTACAACAGCTTACTTATGGTGATTTTATTGATTCAATGCCAGAAGATTTACTCACTGGTGTACTCAATATGTATCCTTTGGTAACTCAATTTTGTTTGGGTATCGAAAGACATTTGATCGGAGCAATGATAGATCGCTTACTTGGTGGTAGTGGTATCTCAAGTATTAGTAAGGATGAGCTTACCGATGTTGAAGTAGGTATTATCAAAGATACACTTCGTCGCATTCTTCATTTCTTGCCTGAAGGTTGGCAAGCTATTATTCCTGCTACGGATGAAGTAGAATTGGTTGCTCTTGAGACCAGTCCAATGTCTGCACAAATCGCAGCTTACTCAGATATAGTTGCTTTAGTTACTATTAATGTAGAGATCGGTTCTGATCTTGGTTTGATGAGTATTTGTATTCCTTACTCAGCTCTAGAAGATGTGATCCTCACTTTAACTAGACAATCAAGCTATAGAAATGACAAACTAGCTTCCGAAGATTCAAAAGAATTTATCATCAACAAACTGGCTAATAGTCCAATGCCAATCAGAATAGTAGTTGCCAGAGGAGAACTTCCTTTGCAAGATATTATGAGTTTACAAAAAGGCGATATCATTAAGCTCAATACTGAGCTTGAAGAGAAGTCAGAGATTTGGATTGGCGAAGAACTTAAGTTCCTCGGCAGACCAGGGCAGGTTAGTAATAACTTTTCGATAGCGATATCTGAAGTATACTCCGCTGATTAAGGGCAACGAAGTACGTCATTGCGAGCCACGTAGTGGCGTGGCAATCCCCTTGCGCAGGGAGATTGCTTCGTCGTTTTCACTCCTCGCAATGACGAGCTTAATTTAAAACTTTAGTTCTTTCGTGAGCCAAGAAATCCATTTGACCTCTTAAGCTAGAACCAACAGATTCAATCTTATGATTAGCTTCATCTGTACGCATAGCTTTGAAACCAGGTTGACCAGCTTGATTCTCAAGAATCCAGTTGCGAGCAAAAGTGCCGTTTTGAATATCTTCAAGAACAGCTTTCATGCGCTCTTTAACGCTAGCATCAATTACTCTTGGACCAGAAACGTAATCACCATACTCTGCAGTATTAGAAATACTATCTCTCATCTTAGTTAGACCACCTTCGTAAATCAAGTCTACGATTAGTTTTACTTCATGGAGACATTCGAAGTAAGCCATCTCTTCTGAATAACCAGCTTCGATTAAAGTCTCAAAGCCAGCTTTGATCAGTGCTGAAAGACCACCACAAAGTACAGCTTGCTCGCCGAATAAATCTGTTTCAGTTTCTTCTTTAAAATTAGTTTCAAGAACACCAGCTCTTGTACCACCAACAGCTTTTGCATAGCTAAGCGCAATATTTTTAGCTTGCCCACTGGCATTTTGTTTGATTGCAATGAGACATGGAACACCAAAACTTTGTTGATAAACAATCCTTACTCTATGACCAGGACCTTTAGGAGCGATCATGATTACATCGACATCACTAGGTGGAACGATTTGATTGAAGTGAATTGAGAAACCATGTGCAACTGCAAGTACTTTGCCTGCTGTTAGATGTGGTTTGATTTGCTCATTGTAAACTTCAGCATGTTTTTCATCCGCTAAAAGAATCATGATCAAATCAGCTTCTTTGGAAGCCTCTTCAACTGTACAAACTCTAAGACCATCTTGCTCGGCTTTAGCCCAGCTTTTAGAGCCTTTATAAAGACCAACTCTTACATCCACTCCACTATCTTTAAGATTAAGTGCGTGCGCATGTCCTTGAGAACCGTAGCCGATAACTGCGACTTTCTTTGATTTGATTATTTCTAAATCTGCATCTACTTCGTAATAAACTTTAGTCATAAAGGCTTATTCTAGCCTAGTCGCTTATATATATGCAAATTTAAGGCAAATGCCGTCATCGCGAGCCCGTGAAATGGGCATGGCGATCCAGTTACAAAAAGGTTTCAATTTTAAAAACTTTATAGTTTTATTATAAAAGACTTCTAGGAATGAATTTTCTATTGCTTTCTTCATTGCCAATATTGAATTTAGTTCTTAACAAGTAGATTGCAGCGCCACTTGGGTCAGCACCGAAATTTTTTCTATAGAGTCCAGCTATATGTTGATAAGCTTCTGTATCGTCCAAAGACTCAATGCGCATCATATCTGCGTCATCTAAACTTTCTATAAAATTGTTGATTATCCCCTCTGATAAGAACATGTTTGCTTTATACCCGAGCATTCCTATTCTTATCTAAAATAGTTGAAAGTTAAGAAATATGCCAAAAGCTTACAAATACTGGCTTTCAAAGGTTAAGAACTTTAATAACTATCTTAAGATCAGATTAACTGCTTGAGATATTGGAGGTATATAAGTATAACGTCCTCTTAAAGTCCAGATTATTCCGTAAATAGCAACACAGTAAATAAAAATGTGATAGATCCCTATAAACTGGTCAGTGAAAGAGTTTATGAGTACTGCTATGTGATGCATAGCTGGAATAAGATCAAAAATATTTGCAAGAAAACTTGTTAGCAGTTTTAGTAATCTTGGTAAAAAGGCCGCAATCATATTAAACAAGATGGTTTGATAGCAATGATATTTAATGAAATCAGGAAGGTAAGACTTTTTAACAGTTGCAACAATAATCCAAACAATTGGAATCCACGTTATTAATTCAATAAAGACTCCTGCATAAAGCACTGCGCAGATCAATCTATCTCTAAATTTAGGCTGATACATCTTCTATCTTCTTACCACAATTGGACTCTTAATTTGCTCTAAAACCTGATTATAACTAAGTCCTGAATTTTCTTCAGTAGTTTTCAGGTTTTTAATTTTAAATTCTTGCTTAGTTCTCTCATCTTCAAGCCAGAAGAGTACGAAATCGTAACTTTTCTTAAGAGCTTTTTCTAATTGTTTTTTGAATTTACTCTGCTCGTAATCAAATTCAATTATTGTTTCAGGCAAATCATTGCGAAGTTGAATAGACAGCTTCAAAGCCTCACTCGCGTTATCACTGAGAATAAAAACTTTAGTTTGTGTTTGTAGTATGTCTTTATTTTGCTCCTCAACTAAAAGTGATATTCTTTCTAAACCACATGCCCAGCCTACTGCAGGCAAATCAGGCCCGCCTAATTGCCCAATCAAACTATCATAACGACCGCCTGCAAGCACAGTACTTTGCATACCAAGTGTTGTGGAGCTTGTCTTAACCTCGAAAACACAATGAGAATAATAATCTAAGCCACGCACTAAACTGTTGTCTATTTTGTAATTGATTTTCAGACTATCTAAGCCCTGTAAAAATTCTTTCCAAATAGAATTAGATTCCTCATCAAAGAAATCAATAATCTTTGGGGCGTTTTTGTATAGCTCTTGATCATGTGGAACCTTGCAGTCTAAGCAGCGTAGAGGATTAGTATCTATGCGCCTTTGGCAATCTTCACAGACTTTATCTCTCAGTCCATTCAAAAATATTTTTAGTGAATCAATATATTTCTTTCTGCTCTCAGGATTGCCAATTGAATTTACATAGAGTGTTAGATTTTGCAAACCTAATTGTTTTAAAAACTCTATAGCCATATTGATTATTTCTAAATCGATGTAAGGTGCTTTAGAACCAAGCGCTTCTATGCCGATCTGATGAAACTGTCTGTATCTGCCAGTTTGAGGTCTTTCGTAACGAAACATTGGTCCTCGATACCAAAGTTTTTGTGGTTTGGCTATTTGATCAAGATTGTTTTCAATGAAAGCTCTAACTACACTAGCAGTGCCTTCGGGGCGTAAGGTCAATGATCTTTCACTGCGATCAGCAAAGGTGTACATTTCTTTATTGACAATGTCACTCTCTTCACCAACTGCTCTGTCGAAGAGTTCAGTAGATTCAAAAATTGGTGTACGAATCTCATTAAAGCCACCTTGCAAGAAAACTTTAGCAGCAGTATTTTCAATAAATTGCCAAAGCTCTGCCTTTGCACCAAAAATATCTTGGGTACCTCTTGGCGCAGCAATTTTCATAGTGAACGTCTATCAGCTAATTTCTGAGAGCTACCTATATCTTGCTGATCCATATCAGAAAGTGAAGTATAAGCAAGTAGAGTAAAGCTAATGCTTAGATCAGTGTTTCTAGCGGCTTCCAAAGGATCCTTCTTTCCACTCTTAGGATTGAATCTTTTGTCTTGCCCCATACCTGAAGCAACACCACTTCTAGTAATGATTAAATCAGAAACTTCAACAGCTCTATAGTAAGTAAGAATTTCCTCAAAGAATTTTTTGTAATTAGCAAATTTACCTCTTGAATCAATATTGATTACAGTTTTCAAAACTTTTGCATGACTCTCTTCAATAGATTGCTCTTGAGCACGATACTTCTTCATGCGTGGGTCGATTTCCTTACCTTGCATAGTTACCGGAACTGCATCTTTAGGCATGAAACTCAAAAGCTCTATTTGGTTTTCTCTAGCTAAATCTTCTAAATCTCTAATTAAGAAGTTTCTTTTATCAGACTCAGGTACTTGTTTTCTAAGGTCATTAATTTCTAGACCAAGTTGCTTTAGTTCTATATTTAAAGCCTGGATTTTCTTTTTAGTTAAAACTGGATCAATAGCTTCTTGTTTAAGCACATTGATTTCTTTTCTTAGGCGGATATATTCGCTAGCTGTTGGTTTAAAAACGAACCAAATAGTCAGTAATACAATAAGTACACTTACAATAGCGAGTATATTCTTTTCTCTTTCTTGAAGATTGGCGAACATTATTTAAATGATAGCCTGCCTTGGGCTATAGTCAAATCTGCCTTTAACCAATTTTTAATCTAAACCACCTATAACTGAATTCAGATGAGCATTCAAGGATCACAAATTCCTGCTGAGTCTCGAGTAGACCAGATTATGAGCCGTATTGATACGTTGGTAGGCTCAGGTACTCCATCCTACGCTCAAGCTTCGGATGGCAAGCCAGCAGGGCCAAGTGGGCAAGATTTTAAAATGATGGCTGCAATGATGCAGGCACAAATGATGGGAGAAGCTTTTGCTAATCCTTCTGATAATGACTCTAATAACAACCCAATGGCAGGCATGATGGGAATGATGGGCGGCATGGGAAATCCAATGATGGCCGGTATGCCAGGAACTATGCAAGGAATGATGCCAGGGATGATGGGTGGAATGCAAAACCCAGCAATGCTCGGCTTAATGATGAATGGCATGGGTGGTCAATATCAGCAGTTAATGCAACAGTCTCAGCAACAAATGCCTAGTAATGAAGGCTTTAATGAAAACGAATTGCATAATCATTTCCATGACTCAGATGAGCATAGCCATTATGGTTCAGAGGCTAAGGTAATGCCTGTTAAAGGAAGAATTTCAAGTGACTATGGTAGCCGAGTACATCCAGTTACTGGACATTCGCATTTTCATTCTGGTGTGGATATCGCTGCTCCTAAAGGTGCTTCGATTAAAATGCCTTGGGATGGCAAAGTGGTTTTCGTTGGCAATGTTAGTGGCTTTGGACCAAACACTGTAATCGTTGCTCATGAAAATAAAATTCAAGCAGATGGCAAAATAGTTTATTCAATTTTTGGACATAACTCAGCAGTAATGGCACGCAAAGGTGATCAATTAAATGCTGGTGAAGTAGTAGCAACTGTCGGCAGCGAAGGACGCTCTACAGGTCCACATGTACATTGGGAAACTAGAGTAGCTGCTCCTGGAATTGAAGGCAAAAATATTTTTAAAAACCAAATCGCTTATACGGTTGATCCGATGACGGTGGCTTAAGAATTTGGTTAGCATCAAGTGCCGTCATTGCGAAGCCACGAAGTGGCTGTGGCAATCCAGTCTGCGCAGGGGGATTGCTTCATCCCTACGGGATTCGCAATGACGTTTGTAATTTTAATTGATCAATTAGCTTCCTAATAGCTTTAGCTCTATGACTGATCTGGCTTTTAATGTTGCTTTCAAGCTCAGCTACAGTGAGCTTTTTAGAGGCATATTCATCTGGAATAACTAATGGATCATAACCAAAACCATTAGTACCTCTAGCTTCATAAGCAATATTGCCGTACCAATATTCTTCTATATGGCTAATTTCTTTACCCTGCTCATCTACTAAAACCAAACAACAAGTGAATCTGCAGCTGCGATTTGGATTATCACCGAGTTCTTCAAGAATTTTATGCAAACCATTTTCTTTTAAGTAACGTGCAGAATAGATTCCTGGTCTGCCATCTAGCCCTTCAATTTCAATACCACTATCATCAGCAAGGCATATGGCTTTAGTTAATGCTGCTCCAGCTTTAGCTTTCAAACTAGCGTTTTCATAAAAAGTTTTACCAGTTTCTTCTACATCGAAATCGCCACTATAAACTTCATCGATGGTTTTAAATTTGACTTGGTTATTAGTACCAAGAATTTCATTGATTTCCTTTACCTTACCTTTGTTGGTTGTACATAGAACAATTTCCATGTTTACATTTTAAAGTAAATGTTGTCATCATGAGGATCCAGCGGGCGTAATGATCCAGGCATAATCTAAGCTTGTAAGTAGAACTGGATCCCTACGCCCTTTTCAAGGGCTCAGGATGACGGCATTTATTCACTCCTCGCAACGACGAGCTATAATCCTTACTTGAATGTTCCGAACAATTAGACAAGAAATAAAAAACATTTATCGCAAAGACCCAGCTTGCAATAGTTGGCTTGGTGTCATTCTTTACTATCCTGGTTTCCAAGCAATTATTAGTCATAGGTTTTTTTATTTTCTCTGGAATTTAGATCTAGGAATTTTAAGTTTTATTACACAGTTTATTGCGCGCTTCGGTGCTTACTTAGTTAGGATCATTACCAATATTGATATTCATCCTGCGGCAGTTATTGGTAAGAATTGTTTTATCGATCATGGTCTAGGAGTGGTTATTGGTGAGACTGCAATAATCGGCAATAATGTAACCATTTATCAAGGAGTAACACTTGGTGGTGTTGCTACTAAGAAAGGCAAACGTCATCCTAGCTTGGGTTCAAATATAGTTGTGGGTGCAGGTGCCAAGGTACTTGGCAATATTAGTGTTGGAGATTTTGTACAAATAGGTGCTAATTCAGTAGTGCTTAGAGATGTTCCTTCACATAGTACTGTAGTTGGTATTCCAGGACGTATAGTGAAGATCAATGGTAAGGCAGAAGCTTTGATTGATAATTTGGAACATGATAAAACTCCAGATTGTCTAGGAACTACTATTGATGAGCTTTGTGAAAGAGTTACTCAGTTGGAACATAAATTAGCCAGCTATTCTCAAAGTCATCTTTCACCAGAGAATTAACGATGTGAGATACGGTTGAAATTTCTTTCAATGCTCCATCACCATAATCCACAAAAATTGCTTTAGAGAAATCGCTAGTATTTGGATTATAGAAACTATAAGGATTTGAAGCAATAGTCACCATATCCAAATAGTAAGTTGGATCAAGATTACGTTTTTTAAGTTCAATAGCTTTGCTTTCATAAATTGCTTTAAGATCAGTTCCTGGATTGATTCTCTCAGCTTTAAAAAGTTTTCTTTCGAAGAATCTTCGCGCTAGATCTTTCAGTATCAGATCTTTTTCGTAGATCCAATGTTTAATATGATTCAAAACACAAATGTCATCTACTTGTAGAAAATCTTTTAAAGTCATTTTCTCTGGATTACTAATCCACAATAATAAATGCTCTTCGATAAAAGCAATACGCTTAGTTTGAATAAGCCATTTAGCTCTATTGAATAGTTTTAAAAGATGCGAATCACTAGCTAGGCATTTTTTGTGTTGATAGATTTGCAAATACATTGAATATCTGGAATAAAGATAGTCTTCAACAGCAAGCATACCTTTCTCGCCAGAGACTACTATACAATCCTTTGCTTGATTGACTTTCAGGCTGCTAATGATTCTGCCAAGATCAAAATGTCCATAAGCCGCACCCGTGTAATAGCTATCGCGAATTAAATAATCAAATCTATCACAATCGATTTGACTGTTAACAAGATTAGAAAGAAATTTTACTGGATAGGTTTTATTGAGTAGAGAAATTACTTTTCCTGCAAAGTTAGAAGAGTAATTTTCTAAAATACGATTAACTTCTGAGTTAGGACTTTCTATAATTTTCTTTGTCCATACTTCGTGTTTAACATGATTTATATCTTCACTACTATGACTGAAAGGTCCATGACCAACATCATGTAACAGTGCCGCAGCAAGGACTAGGGCTTTATACTCTTGAAAAGTTTCTTGATCTAAGTTTAGACCTTGGCAAACTTGTTCTAGCATTAACTTGCCAATATACATAGCACCAAGACTATGTTGGAAGCGCGATGCTTCTGCACCATGAAAGGTAAACCAACCAGTACCAAGTTGCCTGATCCAGCGTAGTCTTTGAATCTCACGTGAATCAATTAATTCAATAATCAAATTTTCGACAGGATCATTACTGTCTAAAAAAATTTCTTTGTGTATAGGATCTCTGTAAGTTCGGGACATAATCTCCACTTAATCATAAAATGCTAAATAGATTTCACTTGAGACGATAAACTTGCCCAGGTTATTGTTTTAAGGTTATGTAGGCTAGTTCATCAAGACCGCTGCGTGCTTTTTATGTGTAAGTCGGTCTTGGTCTAGCTTTTTTTATATAGAATTTTTCAAACTTCAAAAAACTGAGGATTAGATTAAAAAGATCTAATAAATTTGACGTTATTCTGAGGAATAGCGTCTTCATCTTTTCTTTATATTTGCTATAATGATTATTAATAAGGATATAAATATTGATTTCTTGCCTATTTTTGGCTAGCGACTAAATCATTTAACTGAGAAAGAGAAGGATAGAGTCATCCTTCTCTTTATTAAATTTACTGTTAAAAAGTAGTTGTTATTAAGTTAAGTGAGGGTAAAAAATTAAAATGTACAAATCCTTATCAAAAAGTAAAGATCTCGTACTTTCTATATTTAAGGAGAACTTGTAAGAATGGGACTGGAACGAACAAATGGAATAAATGCAGATTCAGGAAGAGTTAAGCCAAAGGCAGCTCAGACTCCTAAACAAGATTCTGCTATTAGCACTTTTGCTGCTAATGTCACTAATGTTTTTGACAGTTTTTCAAAACAAGCCACACAATTACTTACACCAGTTTCCACTAAAGAGGTTGGAGGTAGAGCGAAGGCTTTATCTGGTCTGTGGACATCACATGATACTCCAGTAGCTGGAGCAAAAGGTAGAGATCTTCTTGCTGAAAAATTAAGTGGAGCTTCACGCATTACTGTTGCATAAAAATTTTACTTAGAACCCGACATTGTTTGTTATAAACACCCTAATTTCCAAAAGCCCTCGAGCCCATAAACTTGAGGGCTTTTCTTTTTGCAATTGATTTGAATTTGAAAGTGATATCTTTAACGGCTATTTAATTTAAAAGTGGTCATCAATAAGAATACAAAAACTACTTTATATAAATAGGAGAGAGTTTCAAAGGAGAAATTTTAATTATGGTTAGTTTTAATGGAGTTAATGGTAGTAGTAATGTTCATGGGCCTCAAGAGCCAAGTAAAGAACAAGTACAAATATCTGAACCTATAGCTCAGAGAATGGCTAATCCTAGTGCTCAAGTTTATACCTTATCTAATCCAGCTGCTGCAATGGCAAAAATTGCAATGACATCTCAATCAGAGATTGGTGCACCACATAGTCAAGGAATGAAAAACTTACGTGATGCTGTAGTAAAGCATGGTGTTTATGAATACCTTGGTAAAGGCAGCGGTAATAAAGATCTCAAAGCTGTAATGTCCAATGTATTTTACGGTACAGCTATTTAGTTATTAAAATATTTTCTATCTTGTAACTCATCAGGCATATATTGTTGCTCAACATAGTTACCTGGATAATCATGCGGATATTTATACTGCGTGACTGGATTGATTTTTTCGTTATCACTTTTAGCAGGACAAGTAAAATTGATACCGCGTAAGTGAAAAGGTATCGGATAAGGTGAATGATTCTGGCAGTCTTGAAGTGCCTTACTGAGTGCCTTATAGCTTTCATTTGATTTAGGAGCTTTAGCAATATAAGCCACGGCTTGAGCAAGAGGAATTCTAGCCTCAGGCATACCGAGCTTAATTGCGGCTTCATGTGCAGCATTGGCTAGTACTAAAGCCATTGGATCAGCAAGTCCCACATCTTCACTGGCAGTTACAACTATGCGTCTTGCAATTGCTTCTAACTCGACTCCTGCATCAAGTAATCTTGCTAGCCAATATATAGAGGCGTCGGGATTAGAACCACGCATAGATTTTTGTAAAGCTGAAACACAATCGTAGTAAGTGTTATCATCGGCAGAAAGATTCTTGATCTGCACTGTAGATTTAACATCTTCTTCGCTAATTTCTGAGTCTTTGCCAAAAGAGCGCAAAACTAATTCAAGGTTATTAAGTAATGCACGAGCATCACCAAAACTAGTACGAATCAAATAATCGATTCCTTCTTCTGAGATAGTCCTAGATTCACTTTCTAAGGCTCTATTAACTAAGATTTTTAGATCATCGTAATCATGGGCTTTTAGTTCAAATTTAAGTACTCTACTTAGGATCGCGCGATTGACTGAGATAGCAGGGTTTTCAGTAGTAGCACCGATAAACACTAATACTCCAGTTTCTATTGCTTCTAATAAAATATCTTGTTGAGTTTTATTGAAACTATGAACTTCATCTACAAAAAGTAAAATTGAATTAGGAATTTTATTAGCTCTCTCGATAATTTCTCTTAATTCTTTAACGCCTGAATTGAAGGCTTGGAGTTTAATAAATTCTCTGTTGGATTGTTTTGCAGCGAGATGAGCGATAGTAGTTTTGCCTGTGCCTGGTGGTCCCCAAAGAATTACTGATTGCTTGATGCCTGATTCAAACCATTTGCGGAAGGCAAAGTTATTTTTTACTGAACCAAGTAAGTCATTTATTGACTCTGGTCTAAGTCTTAAGGCAAGCGGTTTATAGCTTTCATCCATTTGGAAAATAGATTTTTGGACATTCATTGAGTAATGATTCTAGCAAATGGATTGCTTCGCTAACGCTCGCAATGACGCGTTAACTTATAATTAACTCAATATATTTAGTCCAAACCTTATAAAATTCATCCAAATTCTTCTGAGGGTTAAAAACTTTCTCTGGTTTGAGATTAAGTTCAACTTCACCAGTCATCTTAGCCGCGCCCAAGGCTGTCATCTCGCTTTCGCTATAACGTTTGATAGGGATTTGTAATAGGTCTGCTTGGAATTGCATTAGAAGATTATTTTTGCTGGCACCGCCATCGACATTAATAGAAGTTACTTGAGCTTTTGATTCAGCATCTAGAGATTCAAATACATCACGAACACTGTAAGCCATTGATTCAAGTGCAGCACGTGCAATATGTGCTTTATTGCTCCCACGTGTTAAGCCGAAAATTGCACCACGAGCTTTTTCATTCCAGTATGGCGCGCCGAGTCCGGCAAGTGCTGGTATCAAATATACTCCACCATTGTCTTTGACGCTGTTTGCTAATTCTTCTATTTCACTAGATTTAGTAATGAAACCAAGTTCATCTCTAAGCCATTGCACTATAGAGCCACCGATGAAGATACTACCTTCATAAACTAATTTCTTATCGCCATTAGATTTCTTGAAAGCATTAGTAAGAACTAAACCTTTATTCGAAGTATCGTCATTGCGCTTGTCCACTGAAGCTTTAGCGAAAGTGGAAGCATTAGCGAAGCAATCCCCCTGCGCATTAAATGGAAGTAAAACAAAAGTCCCAGTACCATAAGTAATTTTGGCTTCGTTATTATAAGCATAGTAAGCAGCTTGTTGATCGCCAATTACTGCTTTGATTGCTATGGAGTTTCCAGTTAAATCTTTAAATAGTTCTGTACTGCCAAAATCACCATTGGATTCAATTACTCTTGGCAAAAGAGTTTCAGGAATTACAAAAGTATCAGTTAGTAATTTGTCCCATTTATTTTCATGGATATCATAAAGCATGGTTCTTGAAGCATTAGAAGTATCAGTTAAATGATTACCCGTTAAATTCCATATCAACCAAGTATCTATAGTGCCAAAAAGTAAATCATCAATATTTATATCTTTGTTAGTCTGGACTATATGATCTAAGATCCAAGAAATTTTAGTAGCAGAAAAATAGGAATCAATAATTAATCCAGTTTTATTGCGAATATATTCCGAAAGTTTTTTCTGTCCTTTCAAAGATTTGCAATAATCAGCAGTTCTTTTGCATTGCCATACAATAGCGTTGTAGACTGGCTTTCCAGTTTTCTTATTCCAGATTACTGTGGTTTCTCTTTGGTTGGTAATTGCAATACCACTAAGATCGGAGACATTAGCTTTTTTCTCAGCTAATACTTTAGTGATTAATTCTCGCGAGCATTGCAGAGTTAAATTCCAAATTTCAATTGGATCATGCTCTACCCAGCCTGGATTGGGATAGATTTGAGTTATTTCTTTTTGAACAAAGTCGATGATTTCGCCGCTATTGGATATAAGCAAAGCTCTTGTGCTTGTAGTGCCTTCATCAATAGTTATAATCACCAGTTAATACCTCTGCAAATGTTTTATCTCTTTGTCTTCCAAGTAATTCAAACTCTTCAGAGATATATTCATTTATAATTTTGATTATACTTTTATCAAAGACATTTCGGCATAAACCAATAGATAAGCGTCTTTTAATAATGTCATCTACAGTAAAAGCTTCTTCTTCACGAATTGCATAGACGATCTGGGCTTCTATATCTTCAAAATCTTTATTGATTTTGTTTTTGAGTTGAGGTCTTCCTAAAGTTAAATCCAGAACTTTATTTGTGTTAGTTCCATAGAGCATTAATAGATGCATGATTGTATGAGCATCAATGTCATATTTTCTGCCGTAGTCTCTGGTGATTTCTTTAATGTAATCATAGAAGTTCAAGTCTTCAGGATATTCAGAACCAACAGTGGGTTTTTCGGCAGTAAAACAATTATTACCTGTAAACAAGTCTACGACTTCTTTTGAAAGGCTGCGGAATGTAGTTAGCTTACCACCTACAACTGAATAGAAATTTTCAATATTGTCTTTGGCGTGATTAATCACAAAATGCTTTCTGGTTACAGCTCCCGCTTTCTTGTTTTTATCAACATATGGTAAAGGTCTTACACCAGCAAAGGTATTAAGGATATTGTTTTCAGTAATTCTATTATTAGGAAATAATTCATTAACTTCATTCAATAGATAATTAATTTCTTTTTGAGTAGGCTGAAGATTATCAAGGTTGTCTTTCTCCTCAACAAAAACATCTGTAGTACCGATGAGTAGTAGATCCTCATTCATTCCTACCTTAAATGGTAAAACAAAAATAGGCCTGCCATCTGCTCTAGCTTCTGTATAAATCCCATATTCTTTTGGAGCACCAGGAAAGGATTTGATTACTATATGGCTACCTTTAGTACCACCGATTAATTTTTTGATATCAGTTTTAACTTGGAAACCATCAGTGCCTTTAAGTCTTTCATTGATTTTATCCACCCAAGGTCCACCTAGGTTAATAATGTTCTTGCCATAGACCGTATAAGGTCTTTTGGCATTGAGTATATCTTTGAATCTCACTCCCTGAGCAATGTTCTTGCCATGAACTTTAGAACAAATCACTTCTGTAACTTCACAATGATTGATACAAATAGCTCCTTTAGACTTAGCTGTGAGAATATTTTCTAAAACTAATCTCTCTGCAAAAGTTACTTGAGCATCGAAATAGTAAACTGCGCCTTCAAGATTTTTTTTATTTAGATTAATTTCTATTTGATCTAAATTTTCTTTTTTGATAGTTTGATGAGAACGAAGTGATTTACCTTGTGAAAGTAAGTCATAGAGAGCCATTCCGGTTCTAAGCTTCCACATTGGATGCTTGCTGTTTTTGTAGCAAGGAACTAAAAGACCTAAAGGACTTATTAAATGTGGATATTGTTGTAATAAAATTTCTCTTTCATGCAAGCTTTCATAAACTAATGGAAATTCAAAATATTCTAAGTAGCGTAATCCGCCATGTATAAGCCTTGTAGAGTGTGCTGAACATCCCGAAGCGAAGTCATTTTTTTCTAAGACTATAACTTTAAGTCCACGCTCTGCGGCATCACGGGCAATACCCGCACCATTAATACCACCACCAATGATTATCAAATCAAAAGCTTCGTCAAAATTATATTTATCTAGGCGATATTCTAGTCGCATGAATTTTTATGTTCCTTAGTTTTTATTCCCCAGCATAGTTTATTGATGCCTCTAAGTATTTTGGACTAGATCTTATCTCGAGTAAAGATTGGAATCTCAGCAAATCCAACATCTAAATTGACTAATTGACCACCTGAATATTTTTTGCCTGAGAAATAATTGATCCAAGGATTTTTGCCATCAATAATTTCTGGTAAATAAACTTCTCTAGATTTTGCATTTGCTTCATAGATAGGAGCGACTAAATATTTATCACCAAACATATATTCAAAGTTTCTTTCATAAGTATTAGAGTCATGTTGGAAATCATAAACAAGAGGTCTCATGATTGGAATGCCATCTTCAGAGGCTTTGCTTGCAGCGTCTTTAATATATGGAATTAACTCTTCACGTAATTTAAAAAACTCTTGAATGATTGTGAAAAACTTTGGATGAGATTTTTCAAACATATCTGCTTCAGTTGGAGTTGGTTTATAAGAATGAATACAAAATCTTGGTGTGAAAATTCCATATTGAATCCAGCGTAGAAGTAATTCTGGATCAGGCTCTGGACCCCAGAAGCCACCAATATCTGAACCACAATGAATAATTCCAGAAAGACCTAAGTTACTCAGCAGTGGAATATCATATTGCAAGGCTTGCCAAGAAGAATAATTATCTCCGGTCCAGGTTTGTGCGTATTTTTGGATGCCCGAATATCCACTGCGACTTAAAATCCATGGCTCTTGAATACCGCTTTCTATGCTGCTTTCATAGGCAAGTTTAGACATCTCAAGAATTTGTTTGCCAAGTAAACCTTCAGCATTGTGTTTTTCAAAAATCTCATATTCATTGTTGTCATTCCAAATGCCATTAATGCCATTTCCTAGAATATTAGTTTTGAGTTTATCCTTCCACCAGAGTTTAGTTGCAGGATTGAGGAAGTTTATATATGATCCTTGCCCGCCCCAGTAATCAACGACTAAATCTTGTCCCTGAGCGTTTTTGAGAAATAAACCTAACTCACTTGCTTCGCTATACCAAGGATGTGAACAATGTAGAACAGGTTTAACATTGGCACAAAGTTCTACTCCTAGATCCTTGGCTTGTTTGGAAAACTCTAAAGGTTGAGGAAATTTATCATTGTTCCAAATAAATTGATGACGTTTGTTTTCTGTATTAAGAATGTAGCCTGAGGATAAATGGAAAGCTGACATAGAGATTTTTTTCTCTTGCATGCGTTTGAAGGTGTTTAATAGCGATAGTTCTGTGGTGGTGTGGATTGCTTTGTCACTTCCTGCTTCGCCAAGGCTTCGCAGGACAGGCGCAATGACGGCATTTGATTCTTCGCCATGATGCGCACCTACACTCTCTGTATAAGCCATTCCCGAACCAAGGTAACCATAAGTATAATCTGGCCACTCAGGTGGTTTACCAGTGAGTTCTAAGTATCTACTAGTAACTTTCTGAATATCTGGTCCATAAATAAAGTAGTAATTTAAATCTCCACCCTCAGCACCGAAGTAATAATAAGGACTAGGTTTGCGCTCAAGTCCCAGATCAAAAAACTTTGGATAGAAATTATCAAAAAATATTCCATGTGATTTTTTAGTTGCAGGATCTAAAACAATAAAAAATGGAATGTCCTTATAAAGTGGATCTGTGAATTTTGCATCGAAGCCAAGAGCATCTATTGGCTGATTTCTAAATCGCCTACCAAAGCGATTCAGGTCTCCAGTTTTATCACCGAGCCCATAAATCATTGGTGGGTTTGCCAAATCAGCATATTGTTTATAAGCTCTGATTTCTTGTTTGCTTCCTGAATCCCAGCTATTGAGCTGAGCAGACCAAAATCCTAGTTCGGGTTCATCTGAACTTATTAAGTCACCTTCATGATCGTAAATTTTAATTTGCAAAGTTTTTTTGTAAATAACTACTCTTAAGAGTTCTGTAAAAAAACTAATTTCTAAATCGGTCTCTTCAAAATCTCTTATAAAATTTTCTTTAGTGAAATTAAAGGCCTTGAAATCCAGATATTCATTGGGCTCTATTAGATTGAATTTTTCAGAAAAATTATAATGAAAACGAATTAGATCAGCACTAAGAAAGCTAATAAACAAATAAAGTTTATTTCCAGACTTATGTTCCAAATCAAGCTTATAAATGTTTTGCTCTAAAGTCTCTAATTTAGAGACTTTAAGATAGTTTTTAAGACCGTATTGAGTGGATTCTGCCATCTTAATCAATATCTTAAGCTAGAATATTAATGTGGTGGTAAAAGCCAATAACTCAATAGAAATAGCAACAGAAGTTTTTAGTACTGAAATAGAGAGTCTAAAAGCGGTACAAGATTCTCTTGATGAGAATTTTGCTAAAGCTATTGAACTTCTTCTAGCAACCTCAGGTAAGGTCATTGTTACCGGTATGGGTAAATCTGGTCATATAGCAGCTAAAATAGCAGCTACCTTGGCAAGCACTGGCACACCTGCTTTCTTTGTGCATCCTGCTGAAATGGGACATGGTGATCTTGGTATGCTTGCAGCGCAGGATCTGGTTATTGCAATTTCTTATAGTGGCAATACAGAAGAACTAAGAAAAGTTCTAAATCCAATGAAAAAACTTGGACTCAAATTAATTTCTATTACAGGTTTTATTGATAGCGTACTTGCAAAAAATTCTGATGTGGTTTTATTAACTCCAATTACTAAAGAAGCTTGTCCTCTGGATTTAGCACCTACTTCTAGCACTACGGCTGCGCTTGTTGTTGGTGATGCTCTTGCAGTGACTTTGATGAAATGCAAAAATTTTCAGAAACAAGATTTTGCTCGCTCTCATCCACTGGGTGCTCTTGGTAAAAGTTTTATTCAAGTATCAGAGATCATGCGTAAATCTAATGAGATCCCAAATGTTAATCAAGATGCAAGTTTCAAAGAAGTCCTTGAAGAAATTAATTCTAAGTCTATGGGTTTTACAGTTGTCACTGACAAGAGCGGTAAACTTGTAGGAACCATTACTGATGGAGATTTGCGTAGGGCCCAAATCAAATTCAATACAGAAAGTTTCTCGAAGAAAGCATGTGAGATCATGAATACTAACCCTAAGGTTGCTGCTAATGATACTTTTGCAAATAGGGCGGCAGATATCATGAAAGAGTTTAGAATTTCTACCCTCTTAATAGTCGATAAAGATTATTATCCAGTGGGCATTCTTGACCTAAAAGACATGCTGGCAGAAGGTTTTGTAATATAGCCTAGCTTTGTCGGGAATATTATTCATAGAACTTGATAAAATAGTTTTAGTACACAAATGAAATTGTTTCAATTAAATTTTCTCAATATAATTTTTATTCTATTAGTTGCAATCTTAATTATTGTAATTCCTAGTTTTATTATTGAAACGCTTTGGAATTCAGTTTATGGGGCCAATTTAGAAAGAGATTTAAGAATTAGCGTATTTCAAGCAGCTTTGCTTTGGGGTTCTTTCCTTAGTTTGATTTATATGACAGGCTTCTTCCAATTTAAATTGGATTTAAAAAGTCTTGAGTCAATAGATTTGGATTCTATTAATGATCCAGAGCTCAGAGATGAAATAGAGAAACTAAAACTTCAAGCTAAAAAAGTCCAAGAAGAAAAGCAAACTAAAAGAGACGATCGTAAAAAGCGCTAAGCAATACTCGTTTCAAGCAGATTAAAACTCGGATTCTTGATTTTAAAGATTATATGATTAGTTAGATTAGTAGAAGTTCCTGTAAGAGTATCTCCTAGATCTAAGCTTGCTTCTGGAAGTCCATCAAGACGTTTGTAAATTTCTTTTAGTTTGTATGAATTTGAACTGGTGTTTATAGCTCTACCTTCATAACTAATTTTGAAACGAATCATACCATCAGCTTCACTAACAATATCGATGCCAATATTGAGACCGTGAATGATCTTGTCTTCATTGTTTTCTTTAATTAGTTCAAGAAGCTTTTGTAGGGTTCTATAACTATTTATTTTTTGACCAATCTCAAGTTTGATACTTGCAATATCAGTTTCTATTTGTATTTGGACTTTACCTTTGCTGAGGGTGAATGTTTTGCCTGCATATAATTCTAATAAATTAATCAAACCTGCATTTCCTTCAAATCTAAATGGAACCAGGTTGAAAAGAATGGCATCGATTTCTTGAATCATATGATTGAAGTTGTGTTTGATGATATCTACTTTTATTCTATCTCTTTCATTGAGCTCGTTTGATTCAAGTAATTCTTCAAACTTGTCTTGAATATTGTTAATTGATTTAACAGTTTTTTCTTCAAATGCAAGGGCGATATCTTCCAGATTATATTCTTGCTCATGGAAAAATTTAGCTCTAAGTTCTTTGAGCAGTTCTGGGCTAGTGATTTTTTCTTCTTTTCTTTTGCTTTGTTCGTTGATAATTTCTGGAATTGATTTTTGAGAAATTGATTTACTAGGCTTAGTATTTTGATCTTGGAAAATTTCTTTACGATATATTGCTGCCAGATTTAAATCAAATAAATTAGTAATGAGTAAAATGCCTACCAATGAAGCTATAAAAGGAATAGTTTCAATTTGGGTATTGAGAAAAGTAAAGGTAATTTGCCCTATAACTAGCACTGTAGCGGTGATTGCGATAAATGCAATTATTCTTGCCCAGTGAACTAATGCAGCAAATAAAATTCCAGTAATGATACATAAAGCAAGCAGGGCTAAACTAGGAATTTTGATAAAGGCTAACCATTTATTACTAAGGAAATTAATTAGCTCGTTACGCTGATATTTCTCTATTTTTAAATCAGGAGAAATGAGCAGAACATTTTTGCCTTTAAGAGATTTAACGTCATAGTTACCAGAGCTGATTTTTTCTGCACTTATAATTTCTGTTGGATAAGATTTTTGTTCTAGAATTAAATTTCTTCCATGATCATCTCGTATATTGGTTTCTACCTCATTGAGTTTTACTATTTCAAGCTTGCTCAAAGGATTATTACTATTTTCCTCAAGATTACTTTTATCGAGCATCAAAGGATTATCATTTTTTATCAATAGATAGATTGCATCAGGATTGCCTAAAGAAATTTCAGAAATCAGATTTAAAAGATTTAGTTTCTGATCTTCTGTGCTTGTTGCAAATAGATCATATTTGGAATTTTCATTAAATTCTACGCTGACGAAATTTGGATCTTTATCAAAAATTTGAAAAACAGATCTTCCCTGAATTAGCTGATTTTCAAAAGCACTCCAGGTATTATTATTAATAAAGGTCATCAGGGTAAACATTAAAACCCCAATCATGCTTCCAATGAGAATTCTGCGTTGATTCATTACTCAAAATATTATACGTTGAAAATTAATTATTAGGCAGCTTGCTGAAGTATTA
Organism: uncultured Gammaproteobacteria bacterium; assembly: GCA_964517685.1. Classification (GTDB taxonomy): domain Bacteria; phylum Cyanobacteriota; class Vampirovibrionia; order LMEP-6097; family LMEP-6097; genus CAYQSL01. Next base: position 182,706 of record CAZFCF010000002.1, read on the forward strand.
ATGTAATAGGGCCTATTCCAATTCTGTCACCAGACGATAAAGCAACAGGGTTTCCCATTTGAATTCTTGAGCCATTAATAAATACCCCATTTGTTGAACCGACATCCTTAATAACAATTTGTCCATTATTAATTAGCAATTGGCAATGCTTCTTACTTATATTCTGATTATCGAAAACTATTTCGTTTTTATCAGGACTCCTTCCTATATTAATTTTCTGACCTGGTGCCAAGGTTATAAAACCATCTAAATCTTGAACTTGTTTGTTTAGGCAATATGTCACAGGTGGTTCAATTTGGAATTTAAATTTAATAGCTGCTGGATTTTGATCAGGATTATGACTTATGGCAGTTACTGTATCGTTTGCAGTAGCTCCAGTAATTGTGTCTCCTGAGTTCCGTGGAGAACTTTGTATTTGTGGAAGTAGTTGCCCACAAATTGTATCCTGTGTAAATCCTGACATAGAATCACTTTGAGAAGAGAAAAATGTTTGAGTATGTTGAGGGCTAGGATTTCTTGTTACTTGTTCTATTACATTAGCTAAATCAGTTAATTTTGTTTTTGTTTTTTGATCTAAATCTGGATGATTGTTTAAAAATTCTTGAATTTGTTTTGGATCTTTCTTTTCAATCAATTCATTTATCAATGCTTGAATAGGGGCCTGTTCAATTAATTTCTTAGTACTAGAATCTAGACCTGCAACATTGTCGAGAGGGGTTATCAGTACTTCATCAATAGAAGAAGGATTTGAATTACTAGATTCTTGGTTTATTAAACGGACTTTTGCCTGATCAAAATCATTTTCGTTTACAAAACCAACATTGAAGCCTTGATTTTGGTAACCAACAATTGCCGGTAAATGATGCCATTGCTCATCATTAGCAAAATTATTTACTAATGATGAATCAATATTTTCTGAATCAACTGATCGTGTGCTTGGTGTTAAATTTGTTACTTTACGAAACCAGCTATTGAAAGAAATAATCGGAAATCTAAGAGCAGTACATATTTCGTTAGCAAATTTTGGAAGAATATTTTCAAAGACATTGATATGACCTTGATCTTCAGGAATATGTATTTGACCACCAAATTGTACTGATTTTAGGATTGCTTTTAAAAGCCTTTCGTTATAACCGATTCCGGTACCAACAAGAAATATTCCTGTATTAAGTTTTCTAAGTTGCTTGGTTAATTTTGTAATTGTTTCATCTGAGTTACCCACGGTATCATGTCCGTCAGAAAAAAATAAAATCACATTTCTATGATTTGGATTAGTTTGGTGGTTTATGTAATTAATGACCTTTTCAAATCCTGAATGGATATTAGTATCTCCATATGACCTTAGTTGCTTAATTTCCTTATTGGGACTAGTAGTTTGAAATAAATTAGCGTTATGGTTATAAGGGACAACTATGTGTTCGATACTTTTTGGTAAAGCATCAATTAGTCCAGAGATACGATTTTGTACAAGTTTTAGCTTACTTTCTGGTTGCAAATGATTAGCTCGCTCTTCCATACTACTTGAAATGTCTACTACATAAAAAATGTTTGTCGGATAAATTCCTGCTGCATGTAATTTGGAATTTGATTCTAAGGGTCCGCCGCCGGCTGAAACCAAATCCCCTCCTTGTTCTGTGTGAACTACAACAGGAATTCGTGTTTGACCGTCAAGATCTTTGATTGGAGCTAAAGAAAAAGCTTTTACAGTTACTTCATTGGAACTGAACATCTTTTTATTTTAACTAATAATTTTATTTAGAATAATTAAGATTGGATCGCCACGTCCCCTTCTTTGCTAAAGCTTCGAAGGATCATCGCGATGACGACCGAGATATTCAATAGCTTTATCCGTGACCATACGGCCGCGCTTGGTTCTAATTAGAAAGCCTGATTGAATTAAGAAAGGCTCGTAGTAATCCTCTATAGTGCTTCTATCCTCACCGACGAGGCTTGCAATAGCTTCCACACCTGCAGGTCCACCATTGTATTTCTCACAAAGTGAATGAAGAATTTTGCGATCCATTAAATCCAAGCCTGCTTTATCTATGCGAAATAAATTTAAAGCCTCATCTGCAGTTTGAAAATCAATTAGTTCTTTATTATGATGTTGCGCAAAATCTCTTACTAAGCGAAGTAAACGATTTACTATTCTAGGTGTGCCGCGACTGCGATGCGCAATTATATCTGCAGCCTCAGTATTAATTTCAATTTTTAGAATTTTAGAATTTTGTTTAAGGATGGTGCAAAGTTCAGCTGGAGAATAATATTCCATGCGATGAATATGTGTGAATCTATCTCTAAGAGGAGCACTGATCAAACCCAGTTTAGTAGTGGCTCCTATGAAAATAAACTTATTGATTTTTATTCTCATAATTCGTGAGCTGTTGCCCTTGCCGCTACTGAGATCTACCTCATAATCTTCAAGTGCTGGATATAAAAGTTCTTCAGTAACTTTATTCAGACGATGAATTTCATCTACAAAAATTACATCTCCAGGACTTGCTGACATTAAAATGCCAAGAATATCTTTTGGTCTTTCCAGAGCTGGTGCAGAAAAAACATGAACGTTAGTACCAAGCTCTTTGGCTAATAAATAAGCGCAACTAGTCTTGCCAAGTCCAGGTGGACCATAAAGTAAAATATGTCCGATGCTAGCGAGGTCATTTCTTTTGCGAGCAGCGCTGATAGAGATTTTTAAAATCTCTTGTAATTTTTCCTGTCCTATATAAGTATCAAAACTATTGGGTCTAAGGTTATTCTCTGTTTGCTTATCGCTTTCAAGTATTTGGTCAACCTGAGTGGGTTCAGGTTGCATGCCAATTATTGATTGATTTTCGTCAAATGAAGAAATGATCATTGTGTAAACCGTGCCACTTACAAAAATAAGTCTAACACTTAAGACGTATTAGATCAAATAAGGTTCGTAAATTCAATAACGACTTTCTAAAGACTTATGTTCTATTTCTCTTGAAACCTGCCTGGAGCCTTCGTTTTGAACTGTTCGGAATTTCCGAACAGTTGAAGTTTCATTTAATTCACCGCTATCAAAAATGTTTTTAAGATGCTCACTGATTGTAGATTTGACTGTATCGTAAAGAACTGTAATCATCTTTTGACTTAACCAGATAGTTTCATCTTCATATCTAACTTCAATGCCTTCTTCTGTAGCTTGAGAAGTAAAAATCAAAAATTCAGCAGTACTATTGCGAATCTGTAATTTATTCTTCTTTTCATCTTTACCCATGGATACTTACATATATATTAGCATGTGGTTGAAAGCCTTTTAGGGAAAGCGATATCTATCTCAAAATTCAAAATCACAGTTAAGGAAATAATATTTCGTGTGACCATGACTATGTTAAGATCGTGAACTTTAATATCAATGAAACATAAAAATCTATTTGTTCTTTTACTGTATATAGCTTTCCCCCTTGTTGCTTGTAGTAATGGATCTATTCCAAAAGTAAAAGGTATTGAGATAGAAAAAACTGATCAAGCTCAGCTTATAAAAATTTTTGTAAATCCTGAAGATAAAAATGGACCTACAGTTATATTCCCGATTATGCCAGGTTGGGGAGTAAACGAAAGGATTGATACTGATTCAGAAGTAATACTTACTTTTTTTAATAATAAAAAATATACCAAAGCTACTACGCCTGATCTTGTTGTTTTCCATATCTATAAAACTGCTTATGCCAATGATCTGCAAAGTCTTATGAACACTGCAAGTGGAATTGTTGAACACAATGATAAAAAACATAAGCTTTTATATTTCTCTGGTTATACCAAAACAAAATTTAATTCAAAGCCATCTCTTGAATATACTTTTATAACACCTACGATGTTTGAAAATACATCAAAGACGCTCAGCTTCAACAAAATTTTTGCTTTGAGTGAAAAGCCAAGTAAAAAATTTGGTCCAGTTATTGCATCCTATGCAGTAGTGGCAATAAAAGATGATGAAGCTTTAAAACAAATTACTGAAAGTAATATACCGCTATTCAAAGATTTATTTAATGCTATTGAATTTAAAAATTTTGAAGAATAGTTTTTTAAATAGTAATCCTTGATGAAACTAAAAGATCAATTTATATTTTTAATTTCTTTGACTCTAAGCCTTATTGTGCTTAACTTATGGAAGTATCATAATATTTCTTTTTTTGATCAAAGTCACTCATTATACTTATTGATTCCAGTTCAAATGATAGTTATTTGTTCATTTTATAAAAAAATTTATAAAACTAATAAAATAAAATTATTTATTGAACTATCTATACTAACTTTAATATCTTGGATTTTATTTTTTGTATTGAAATATTATGCTTTAGATTTTTCTACTGAAATTTATCTCGGTTATCGTAATTCAAGTAATGATGACCATTTATTCAAAACGTTAGTAGGAAAGGATTTATTGTGGTTTGAACTTCAGAAACCATTAATTTCAATAGTAGCTATAGCTTTGCATCTTAAATATCTTTTGCCTGATACATTTTGCAAGAATCGGCATGGAGTTATGAAATTAGATAAATCATTTGAAATCATAGTTGAAGGAAAAAATTTATGGGAAGATTTAAAATCAAAAATAGCCTTAAATACTTTTCATAGTCCAACTGATATAGAAGAATACTTGAATCCTTATTCAGCTTCCGATGCTTATGCTAATTTAAAATTACAAAAGTTTTCAAGTGCATATTTCAAATGTAATCAATGTTCTGAGTATTCATTTGTAATTAATTATTACCAAAAAAAACCTGGCAAGAAGACACGCTGGCAGTTTGTGGATACTATTAAAATCAGGCATTGATACTATATTGGGATTCTCCTTTTTTGCTAATTGATTTAATCAATCATTTAATGCGTAAGAATTGCGTATACGCAATTCTTACGCATTAAATGATTGGCTTCGCTTATAATTAAAGTAATGACAGTTTTTCAGTCAACAATAATAAATAACAAGATTAATACTGAATCAAGTGCCTTTGTGCAGGAGCTGTCTCTTATCAACCATGAGTTTTCTCAAATTGCTCAAAAAATTATTGAGGGAGAAAGAATTAGTTTTGATGATGGTTGTAAGTTAATCAAGAGCAATGATCTTTTTGTTCTTGGGCATTTAGCAAATTTTGTGCGTCAGCGTAAAGCTTATGAAGTCGCTATTAAAAAAGGCTTTGATGAAAATACTGCGATTCAAAGAATGACTAGTGTTTGGTGGAATACCAATCTGCATTTAAATCCTACAAATGTTTGTATTGGTGAATGTGACTTTTGTTCTTTTGCACGTAAGCCTAATGAAGAAGGCGCTTACACTATGACTGTTGAAGATGCTGTGCAAAGAGTAAAAGATGCGCGCATGGAAGGTGCAACAGAAGTTCATATAGTTGGTGGTTTAAATCCAAAGTGTCTCATTGAGTACTACTGTGGATTAATTAGAGCCATCAAAAAAGAAATTCCTGAAATTCATGTGAAAGCTTTTACTGCTGTGGAGATTGATTTCTTCCAACAATTTGCGCGTAAAGCAGATGGTTCGAAAATGACTCATGAAGAAATTTTTGATGCCTTGATTGCAGCGGGACTAGATAGTATGCCTGGTGGCGGTGCTGAGATATTTTCAAGACAAGTGCGTGATGAAATGTGCCCAGATAAAATTGATGCTGACTTATGGATAAAGATTCATAAAGCCGCTCACAGTAAGGGTCTTAGAACTAATGCAACTATGCTTGCAGGTATTGGTGAAGAGCCTGAAGAAAGAGTTGAGCATTTGGATATATTGCGTAAAGCTCAAGATCAAAGTGCTGGGTTTCAAACTTTTATTCCGCTTAGTTGTCATTATGAAGGTAATGATTTACTTGCAAGAGGTGTAAAACCGCTTACAGGTTATGATCAACTGAAAAATATTGCTCTTTCACGCCTGATGCTTGATAACTTCGACAATATTAAAGCTTATTGGATTCAGCTTGGTGAGAAGATGGCGCAAATCGCTCTGAATTTCGGTGCTAATGATTTAGATGGCACTGTGAAGGCTGAAAGAATTACTTTTGCTGCTGGTGCGAAACGTAGATCAATGGCTGAAGATACTTTAGTAAATCTAATTAAAGGTGCTAGATTAAGTCCAATTGAGAGAGATACGGTTTATAATCCAATAGAACTTAGTGTTCACAAGATATAGTGAAAACCTATAATCCAGTTTTTATAATCGGTTCGTATCGTGGTGGTACCAGCTTGCTATTTAGATTATTGTCTGAAAGTGATGATCTATGGTCTTTATATCGTGAATCTGATTTTATGTGGCAGCAATTTTTTCGTCATCATGATGAGAAAGCAGATACTGTTATTTTTGAAAAACTCGAAGATGGTAATTTCAAAAATCTAACTAAAAGTTCTTGGCCGGTTAATCCTAAGGATATGCGTAAGGTTTTTGACAAGCGTTATGATGTTTGTGCGTATCCAAATTATGCTTGGGGTTATTTAAGTAGAATTAGATTTTTACGTGAGAAAATGCCTTGGCTATTTAATTTCATGAATAGTATTAATTACGTTTGGAAAGTTTTGTTCGTCGGTAGTTATCGCTTTATTGATAAAACTCCACCTAATGCATATAGAATCAATTTTATTAATGCTATGTATCCTGATGCTAAATTTATTTATTTAGTACGCAATAGAGAAGCTAATATCAAGTCTCTAATTAGCGCTTGGACTCATAAATCTAAATTTCAATTCTTATATCGCAAGTATTTGACGACGAGTTTAAATATCAAAGACTATGCTGGCAAGTTGTGGAAATTCTTTATCACCCCAGGCTTTGAAAATTATACAGAAGGTAAATCTCTACGTGAAGTTTGTGAATTTCAATATGATGATGTCCATGAACATATACAGAAGTCTCTTGCTGAGCTAGATTCAGCTAAATATATAAAAGTGAATTTTGAAGAATTTCTTGCAAGCCCTGATATTGAAATGAAAAAAATCTGTGATTTTGTTGAAGTTGATTACAGCTCTAAAATGCAAAAATTAGTTCATAATATGCCCGAAGTAAATAAGTCTTAGTAATATGTCATCCTGAGCCTGCGTAATAAAAATCGTCATTGCGAGGAGTAAAACGACGAAGCAATCCCCCTCCGCAGACTGGATTGCCATCCCACGCTACGCTCTGGACAGGCTTGCTTCGCTCCTCGCAATGACACCACAATTTTGCTGATAAACTGTAAGTATGTCCGAGCTCCATATCAACATAGATCATATTGCAACTATTAGGCAAGTACGTAAGACTATAGAGCCAAGTACTTTAGAAGCTGTAAAGATTATTGAATCTACTAAGGTAAGTGGCATTACTATGCATTTGCGTGAAGATAGAAGACATATTAATGACCAGGATATTTTTGAAATAGATAACTATTTGCGCAATTCAAGACTAGGACTGACTTTTGAGATGGGAGCTACTGATGAAATTCGCTCTATTTGTTTAAAAACTAAAGCTAAACTTGCAACTTTAGTCCCTGAGCGTAGAGAAGAGTTAACTACTGAAGGTGGTTTGGATCTAGTTTCTAGGAAAGATTTCCTAAGAGAATTTATAAAACCAATTCAAGCTAATGGAACTGAGATAAGTTTTTTTATCGATCCCATTCATGAACAAATTCATCAAGCTAAAGAAATTGGTGCTGAGTTTATAGAAATTCATACTGGAGCCTATGCAAATTTATTTATTAAATATCATGCAGATACAGCGGCTTTAGGTTTTTCTAATCCACATGTTGAAACAACTAAATTTGAAATTCTTACTGAGCCAGTGAAAGAAGAAATTCTACGTATTAAAAATGCTGTGGAATTTGCACAGAGCCTGGGTTTGAAAACCAATCTAGGACATGGTTTGACTGTACCTAATTTACCGCCACTTCTAGAGCATGTTAAGAATATTGATGAGCTACATATAGGACATTCGATAGTAGCTAATTCAATCTATTATGGTTTGAAGGAAGTTATAAATAAGTTTCTTTGTGTTGCGAGTGAAACGAAGCAATCCACTTACTAGTCACCACAATGGGATTGCCACGTCGCTGCGCTCCTCGCAATGACGGCATTTGGTTTAATAACTAAAATCTTTAAAAGTATCCAACATATCCTCAGTAGCTAAATGTTCAGGATAAATACTAATGCCAGCATTCACCCCATGTTGTTTAGCAACATCTAAGCTGATTTGAATTTCTTTAGCGCTAGTTCTCTCGCCATCAGTGATTAAGTGAATATTGAGATCATCTTTTTTGCAAAGTTTTCTAAGATTCATAATGCTCTCGCTAACGAATTTTTCAACAGTTGCATCGTCACGGTTTTTAAGTCCATGCCAGTAAACCATAGGCATTAAGACATCCCAGTTATGACCGATGTATTCCCATGGATAGTTTTGTTTAATACGTGGTGAGAATACAATTGCAATCAATGGATAGTTTTTTGGTAGGGACTTTCTAATTTTTTCTGTGTATGGTTTTACAGATCCTAAGGCTACATTCTCTTCAATATCAGCTGCCATGCCATCTAGACGATCACCATTTGGGCTTACATATAAAGCAGGTTTGATAAATTTATCTGCATCGGCAGTTACGTTGTTGAGGAAACAATATGACCAACCAATAACTTTGATGTCATTTTCATGAGCTGCTTTAAGTACGGCATCTAAACCAGTTTGATTCTTGAAAACTTCTGTAGTTGATCTATTGATTTGTAAATAGATAGTATCGATATTATATTTTTTGAGCTTGGCAATAAACTTTGGCATTGTTGCTCTAGTTGGATAGTTCCAAACGTTTACCCAGATTCCTTTTCCATCAGTAATTAATCTATTGACTTTAGTTTTGGAATTACTTTTTAATTCGATCTCTTCTAAAATTGGAGTTTTAGTTTCATCTACATTTGTAGTGGTGGTTGTTGTCGTCGTTGTTTTAGTAATAGTAGTGCGTGTAGTTTCTCTTGGCGGTAAGAATCCAGGCATGGTCATAGTTGCCATCGCTGGAGATGAAATAAAAAATGCTGTTGCAATAAGTTTTTGTAGATTTTTGATTTTCATGATTTAGACAAGTTCACTAATAAATCTGGTGATTAAAGTGAGGTATACGAAAAACGATATCACATCAATAGCAGTTGTTATCAGCGGCCCACTTGCAGTAGCTGGATCTAGATTTAACTTTTTAAATAAAATAGGTGTTAAAGTTCCAAATCCCACTGCTAACATCATGGTAATAATTAATGAAGAACTGATTAAGAGGGATAGGAGAGAATTGTTATAGAAATAATAGGAGATTACATAAGTAATGATTGAGCAGGTTATCCCAATACATAAACTTGTAATCAATTCATGTATTAGTAGTTGACGAGTCTTGCCAACCTCCACTTCTCCTGTGGATAAACCTCTCACGACGAGGGTTGTACTCTGATTACCAATATTTCCTGAAAGCCCAGAAAGTAAAGGCATGAATGAAATGGCAACTGGAATTGCTGCGATAGTTTGATCATATTTAGAGATCATAGTTGCTGCCATACATTGCCCCAGTAAAGTAATAATGAGCCAAGGTGTACGTGCTTTATATGCTGTTAAATATTCTAAGAGTAGAGATTTAGAAGAGTTTGTTGTAGAGGCACTCTCCATATTGATACCACTTGATTGAAGAATGTCTTCAGTGGTTTCTTTTTCAATGACATCTACAACATCATCATAAGTAATAATTCCTACTAATTGATTGTTTTCATTTACTACTGGAATTGAAAGAAAACGATATTTGGAAAATAATTCAGCAGCTTCTTCTTGGTCATCTGTAACCTTCACAGAGATTATGTCCTCGCTCATATAGCTGCCTACGGTTTCATTGTCTTTGGCAAGGAATAATTCACGTAAACTAATCACACCAACAAGTTCACCAAATTTTTTGGTTACATAGATATATAAAATTTCACTATCATTCTCTCGGGCTTTTAAACGGGTGTATCTTAAAGCAGCATCTATTTTTAAATCAGCTCTAACGCTAATAAAGCCTGGAGTCATGATACCTCCGCAGGTATCAGGTTCAAAGCTCATCAATTCTTTAAGTTCAAAAGGTCTTTGAATTTTTTCAAAGATTTTAAGCATACGCTTATCATCAAGCATTGATAAAATATCTGCAGCATCATCAAGCTCCATTTGATTTGCAAACTTAGTAATTTGATCATCAGATAAATTTTCTAAAAGTTCTACTATGTGATGTTTTTCAAGTTCAACAAAAACTGCTGCCCCTTGCTCACTTGAAAGAATATCAAAAAGTAAGATTTTTTCTTTTTCATCTAGATTTTTATACTCCTCTGCAATATCTTGGCAATAGAATTCATCCAATGCAGATCTAAGCTCACTGATTTGAGCTTCATCAATTTCCGAAAGAATATTTTTAAGATCGATAGTATTTGGCATTTTCCTGCTTATTTCAATATTCCCTAGAAAATTATGGCAATTTTACTTGCTTTTTGTAATTTTTCTGTAGAATTGAACAAGAGATAAGGAGAGACTCTGGATAAAGATTATATAAATAGAGTTTTAATTGGTTTATTACTAGGTGGCATTGTAATTGCTTGTAATTACTTTGGAACCATTTTTTGGGCTGCTCTAGTTTTAATTTCTTCGCTTGCGGCTTTTCATGAATTTAAATTTCTTTGTAACAACATGGGCGTTTATCCAATAGAGAATTGGATAAATTTCTTCATTACGCTTTTTATAATGCTTCCGCTTTTAGTGGTTAATCATTGTACGCCGGCGTTTATTTACACTACATCGCTGACTTTGATTATTGCTGCTTATGTAATCATTTTCCCTAGAATTTTATTGAAGAATAGTTATACACGATTTGAAGATGTTACTGTTTCTTTCTGGGCGGTATTTCACTTTGCAATGTTGCCATCATTTTTTACTTGGATCCGCGTGTTAGACAATGGTTCCTTATATACTTTGACTATAATATCTGCTGTTGCTGCAAGTGATACTGCCTCACTTTTCTTCGGTAAAATTTTTGGTCACAAAAAACTTGCTCCAACTATTAGCCCAGGTAAAACTGTTGCTGGAAGTATTGGTGGTTTATTTTTTTCAGCATTTATTTTTTTGTTATTGAGTGTAATTTTTAAATTCAAATTAAATGAACACTTTTGGGCTAATAAAATTATCTATTTGCAAAATCAAATTCCAAATTTTGATTTAGCCATTTTTACTTATTTGATAATTTTTATTCTTGGTTTACTCTTTGCTATCGTTGCGCAAACTGGTGATTTACTTTTAAGTTCTTTGAAAAGAGCTGCTGGAGTCAAGGATTCTGGAAACATACTTCTATCTCATGGTGGAATTTTAGATAGAGTAGATAGTCATTTCTTTGCTGTCTGGTTTGCCTTTTTCATATTTTTATATCTCTTAACTTAGATACTATTAGCTGAATTTGCCTATAAACCTTGTTAAAATCTAGATATTTAGCCTGAAATTAACATATTATGACGCTTTACGCTAGAATTATGAGCTGCTGTCTTTATTTTGTAAAGACGGCTGAGTAGGATACTAAAGGGCCTAGCAAATGCTTAGGCCGTGTTGTGCGTTTGATGATAAAAAATCCATCAATAAAATCAAAACATATGGAAAAGCCTAGAGATGATGCTTCCAAGCTTGATCCGTGCTTGACTAGTAAAGAAAATCCGCACAGTAAAACTAATTTTCCTATTGATAAACCAGCTCAAACAAAAAAACAAAAAGACCTACATGCCAAATCTAATGAAGGTTTCAAAGAACCTAGCTTAGAAGAATTGAGCCAGAATTTTCAAAACGACTTAGGAAAATTACGTGAGAATTCTCCTTTGAAAGCTACTAGTGTTTCCAAAAATGGTTCGGGAAATTTTATAGAACGTTTTAAGAATGATGCAAATTTTAGAAGTGTATCCATAAGTGGAATCAATGCTTTCTTGCATTCACTTACTGTGGCTACTAGCTTTACTCCAGGACTCAAAAAATTAAATGCATTAATTGATAAAAGTGCATTCTTTTGTACAAAAATTGTTTCGCCTTTTATCTCTTATGGATTTTCATCCTGGTCTTCTTTTTGGGATAATAAACCGATTGAAGCTTTAATCAAAATTATTCCACCAGCATTTTTACCTTTTGTCGGAGATGCAAATGTTGACACAGTATTTGGTTTATGTTGTGGTTTGAATCAGCCTTATGACGTGCTTTTAGAAAGAATAAAACAGAAAAAGGCTGAATCACCAGAGTATACTAAAAAAGTAAAAGAAAAAAATCAAACTAGCTTAGGAAATGCTCAATTAATTTTAGAAGAAGCAAAAATTATGTTTAAAGATTTACTTGCAGGTAAATTGAATTTTTGGAGAGAGTCTGGCTATGTAATGAATTGTTCCATGATGCTTATTGGTTCATTGCCAATGCTTCTGTTTGCACGCCAAGAAAGAGATACTGCATGGGCACGGAGTTTTGGAATTTTAAGAAATGTCGGTGGAGTTTTTGGCGATTTTCTTTTTGTATCTCAGAAAGCTAATTTCCATAAACTTTTGGTTGGAATTTTATGTTCATTAGGAGCGGTATCAAATATTACTAAACGATTGGTACCTAGCGATACACTTGCTCGAATCTTTATTCACTTAGGAGCGGCATTAGATGTAGCAGGTTATACAGTATGGAATGCTTTTAGTGATAAGAATAAAGAAACTGAAGAAGCAAGCGTAGCTGTTGCTGCTTAACTTGAAGATGCTTGGGGAAACTTTTGTTATTTGCTAACGTCCATTGCAGGTAGTAGAATAGTTTCAAAGGAGATATTATGAAAAAAATTACTAGTTCTTTACTAGCGGTTTCTTTATTGCTTTGTGTTGCTGTCAAGCCTGCTAAAGCTGAAGTAGATGCAAATCCTATAACTTCACTTTTAGGAGTGATTGTAGGTACTCCAATCAGTACTGTTTCAGGCTTATTAAGAGGCTCTGTTGCTAAGGGTACTGAGTATAGTGGTACTTTTTCTGATGAAATGGGCGGTGGTACTATTGCTCAAGTCATCGGTGTGCCAACAGGTATGGTTACAGGCGTTGTAACTGGTGGAGTAACCGGTGTGATCAAAGGTCTTATTAATGGGATTGTAGTTGGAGTTGATAAACCATTTAGCTCTGAAAGTATGAGCTTAGATGGTGAGTTTGCTGATTACGATCCATATAATTTGGATCCTAAGTAATCACGTAACCTAATCCCGGTGAATCTTTTAGTATGATACTGCTACCTTGAAACTCAATAGCTTTATACGGCTCGTTTTTTAACAGTAAACTTCCGTCAAGATCTGCATAATCTACTAAAGGACTAATATGCGCAAAAGCTGCGATTGAAATTGTAGTTTCTGAAAAGCAACCGAGCATAATTTTAAGATTATGCTCTTTTGCTTTTTCTATAATTCTTAGAGCTTCTGTAATACCACCGCATTTAGTGTGTTTGATATTTATTGAATGAAAATATTTAGCGCACCATTCAATGTCTTTAGATGTGTGACAGCTCTCATCTGCCATTAATGGTAAAGGTGATTCTTCATATAATTTGGCATAGTCGCTTTCTGGAGAACCAAGTTTAAGAGGCTCTTCAACGAATTCTATATTGTAATCTTTGATTATATTTAAAACTGCAAGCGCATCTTGTATTGTCCAAGCAGCATTAGCATCTACTCTAATAGTGGCTTTGGGAGCAAGTTTGCGAATAGTTTCTATGGTTATTAAATCTTCAGGCGCGCCAAGTTTTACTTTCAATAAATCATAACCACGCTCTAGTGCTGTGAGAGTTTTGATTTTTATAGTTTCTAAATCTGCAATTCCTAGAGTATAAGAAGTCTTAGGAGTTTTCTTGGCATCTAATCCTAAGTAAGCGTAGAGAGGAAGTTTTTTGATTTTACTTCTTAGATCATAGAGGGCAATGTCTAAGCCAGCTTTGGCTGCCATATGACCTTCATATTTACTAATGCGCTTCTCAAATTTATCCAAATCAAAAGGATCTAAATCATCTAGAACTTTATCTTCTTTGATTTGCTCATAAAAACTTGCAACTGAATTTTCATCTTCGCCATAGTATCTACTGAAAACAGCTTCACCATAAGCGGTGTAAATTTGATTTTCATATTCGGTAACTAAAGTAACAATGAAAGTTTTGGCAACAGTAGTAGAGCTTCTAGAAATAGTGAAAGTGAATTCTAGAGGAAGTTCTATGAGTTTATAAGTGAGCTGCATTCTAAAACCATTATATTTCCTTACTAAATTAACGCTCTGATATAATAATTGACTTATGATAAACCCTACTAGTCAATTTAGAGAAAATATGGATGCCTTTATTCAACCTGCATATGGAATGGTCAAGGATTATTTACAAGGCATTAAAGCTCCACATTATCGAATAAAGAAAGAGGGAGCTATTAAGGGATCTTTGAATAATTTAGAAACTGCTTTTGCACTCTTACATAGAAATGAAATAGATGGAATTAAAATTCCTCTTTTACCAATAAAAAAAGATTTTCCTCAATCAACTATATTTGATGACGATGATCACAGAGGAAGTCATGTCCAATATTATGATGATAAAGTTCTAGCACAAGAAGATCGTAATTTAATTGTTGTTCAAAGTATTTTGGAATTTTTAAGAAATTTACCAAGAACAACTAAGCAAAAACTTAAAGAACCAATTGAAAATTTTTTAAAAAACCTTCAAGAAAAGGGAAGCCAAAGTTTACAACGATTTGCTGAGTTAAGTCGTGACTTATGGACATTTAATCTTAAATCATTACCATTAAACTTAATGGAAAAAGCTCAATCAAAAGCAGTTTCAATCAATGAATTAATTAGCACGTTACAATTACCAGCTATTAAATCCGACATAGATCAATTGATGACTGATGTTAGGGCTGTTCTTTTCCCTAAAGCAGTTGAGCAAGAAGATCCTCTACTCAAGATCTAATGATCAGTAACTAGGAGTTTGATTTCTGCTTTAGGGACACAATGGAGTCGTACTTCAACACCAGTCTAGGATTCTACTTAATAAGATACAGATGGCAGTTTAATTTCCCAGCTATAAAATCAAGGGCCTAATATACTCATAAAAACGTGAAATATTTCACGTTTTTCCAAGGAAATATGTGGTAAATCTCACGTTTTCCCAAGGAAAAGTAATTTTAAGCTGCTACAACAAGGGATTAAGCAAATCCTCTACACCATATCTAATTGGATCAGTAACAGGTAATTTAGTTTCTGCTTTAGCATTAGAGATTAATTCTTGAGCTTCGGCTTCTAAATAAGCACTAGTGTTAAGTGCTATGCCAATAACTTTAGCTGGAGTTTTACCATCATTAGTAATCCACTGAGTTGCGTTTTCGTAAATCTCAATTAGTTTAGTGAGAGATGGGATAGTAATATCGTATTGGTTATAAACTTTGATACGATCTGGTTTGTGGCAGAGTATCATAGCATCAGGGTTTGAGCCGTGGAGTAGTGAGAGCGTTACACCCGAGTATCCAGGATGGATCAACGACCCTTGTCCCTCAATCCAAATAAATTGTTTGTTATTCTGGATTGCCACGTCGTGCTGCGCACTCCTCGCAATGACGATGTTTGATTCAATTACTTCTTCGATCGCATTTTCCATCGCACCTGCGGCGAAGTCAGAAATGATCCCATCTATAGGAATACCGTTACCACTAATCATGATGCCCGTTTGACCAGTAGCAACAAATGCAGAATTTAAACCTTGTTTCTTAGCAAGTCTATCCAATTCAAGTGCCACACACATTTTACCGATATTACAATCGCTACCTACCATAGTAATGACTTTGATATTTTCTGGTCGTGGTTTCTGTGTGGTTACACTTTGTTTAGCACTAGCTGAATATATATCAGGGTTACGAATATCCCAAAGCTTTACTTTATGTTTTTCTGCAAGCTGAGCTAACTCAAAATCATCATTGAGAAAAAAATGTAAGCCACTGATGATATCCAAACCATTAGTAATAGCTTCTTCCAGAATAGGTCTCCACTCTGGCGGTAATGCTCCGCCTACAGGCGCTATACCAATGAGTAAGGCCTTAGGTTTGGGATTTAATGTTAATGCTGCTTTGATATCAGTAACTACTGGCGCAGTGTTTTCAATTGCTGTAACCTCTTTAACTGTTTTGCCTTGGTTAGCTGAATCAATGATTGAACTGATAATCCAATTGCCGTAACGAATCACTCCTGTAGCTGTTTTGGCTTGGCTGGTATGAAAACATCCTTCTGCAAGAATTGTTAATGGAGTTGATTGTTGGTCGATGTCGCTGAAATTCACTTAATTTATTATAAAGGATCATTGCGAAGCCCCTTAAAATGATGTGTTTAACTGAAACGAAGCAAGTATTCTTGAAGGGGTCCACACGAACGATGAAAAAATTATACTTGCGGAGTTTAAAGTGTTTTTGTGTAGAATAGAAGCTATATGAAAGATGAGAAACTAACTGAAATAATGCTCAAATCTTTACATGGAGACGAAAGCTTAGCCAGTCCAGATGAGTGGGTGAAAGCAGGAGATTTTGCAGGTGAGATGAGATTCTTTCCTCATGCCTTTCATTGTTATCAATTAGCAGCTAAAACTAAAAAAGATGATATTACGGTAACTAAGCTTGATGACGCTTTGGACAAAATTACTAATGTTCTAGAGTTTTTACCTGAACTATTGAAAAGAGATGTTGAAGAAATTAGACTCAATAATCCTTTAGATCCTGCTAGATGGCTTGCTATCTCGAATAAGTTATTAAAAGAACTAACTTTATTAATGTCTACTGGTAAGAAAGACCCTGACTTAGTCCAAGCAGTTAGATTCGCACTTGCTTTTGCTGGTTACTGTGCAATGCGTTCAGGAAGTGATATTGAGCCGATTAATAAGGTGTTAGAAAGTTTTGATAACGGGGTGAATGTAAATAATTTTAAGAGTCCTAAATTGAATTTAACTGAAATGGCTTTGTCTAAAGGTGAGCAAGCTTTAAAAGTGGTAGCTCTTGGTGACAATGTGACTTTAGGTCTTTATCCAAATGGTGAAATTAAATTCCAAGATACCTATCACTATAATTGGGCAAAGGAATCTAGTTTAAATATTTCACTTGCTAATAATGCAATTTCTGGTGCAGGTGTTTTAGATTTAGCTTTGTATTTGGGCAGAGATATCATTCACTATAAACCAGATGTGGTTCTCTTGAATTATGGTATGAATGATGCTTGGCTTGGAACCCAGGCTGTACTTGCCTTTGAGACTTTATATGAAGAATGTATTTGCCTTATCCAAAAACATAATATTAAAGTAGTTCTTATTAGCCCTATTCCTCATTTACCAGATGAATGTCCAATGGACTTGCGTCCTAATAATTTAGATGCAAGTGAACTTATGATTGATCCATTTGTAGCAGCGACTAAAAGAATCGCAGCACGAACAGGAGCAGTGTTTGTAGATGCATTTGCCAAGTTTCCTAAAAACAAAGCTCAAATCAAAAATTTATTAGTTAATGGTTTTAATCAACCTACTTTAGAAGGTCAAAACCTTATCAAAATTGCTTTGCAAGAAAGTTGTATATAAATGAATATTAGTAAAGAAGTTTTAATAGAAGATATGAGCTATGGTCCTTTTGCAGTTACTCATAATGCAGAAGGGCAAGTAATTTTTGCAGAGAATGTATGCCCAGGTGATCTAGTTGATCTTGAAATCTATGATGCACGTAAAGATTTTGCTTTTGCTAATGTAACTCAAATTCATACACTTAGTAATTTAAGAAATCCTGACCCAAGGTGTAAACTGCATAAAATTTGTGGTTCATGCCAATGGCAACATATTGATTATCAAAAACAACTTGATTTTAAGAAGAAAAATTTAGCTGATTTGGTTAGTAAAGCCAAAGTTAATTTTGATATTAATTCAATGCCAAACCTAATAGGCATGGAGAATCCCTGGAATTATAGAAACAAGGTTACTTATCCAGTTTCTACTGTTAAAGATACGGGACGAATGCTTGCAGGATATTTTAAAAGAAACTCTAAAGAGCTAATTAATATCAAATTCTGTCCAATTCAATATTCTCTATTTGATGAAATTATCGAGAAAATTAAAGAGCTTTGTAACTATGAAGATATAACCGATAAAAATCTTAGACATATTATGGTTAGAGCTAACTATGATCAAAGTGAAGTTCTAGTATCTTTTATTATGCGTAGAAAATTCTTCACTGATAAAATGCATACTGCTGTTGGCAAAATCTCTAGAAGAATAATGCGTGATTTTACACAAATCAAAACTTGTACTATTAATTACAATGACAATTCTACTAATGTGATTCTAGGAAACGAAACTGAAGTAGTAATCGGGGAAGGCTTTATTAATGAGATTTTCAAAGATGTTAAGCTAAAAATTTCTACTGGAAGTTTCTTCCAAGTTAACATTCAGCAATTTGGCAAGATAGTTGATTTGATCACCACTGCAATAGATACTAGTGATGAAGAAATTAAAATCCTTGATGCTTATTGCGGTATAGGAACTATCTCACTTGCTATAGCTAAGAAATTTCCTAAGGTGAAAATTCTTGGAATTGAATCAGTTGCTAGTGCAATAGCAGATGCCAAACAAAACGCAATTGATAATGAAATTGAAGCGGAGTTTGTATGTTCAAGTGTGGAAGAGGAAGCCATTAACATTAAAGCCGAGAAGCCTAGTTATATGATTATCAATCCGCCTCGCAAAGGATGTACTAATAAAGTATTGGATGCAATTGCCGAAGTCGATGCTAAGAAATTTTTCTATGTGAGTTGTAATCCTTCTACTCTAATGCGTGATATTAAGTATCTAGAAGAGCGTGGCTTTAAGCTGGAATCATTGCAAGGCGTTGATATGTTTCCGCATACTTATCATATTGAGACTTTGGCAGTGCTTAGTAAGTAAGAGGCATTGCTGACGAATTCAATTGATAAACTGTTCTAATTTCTCTTTTCGCTTCTCGCAATCAGGCATCATGACTCTAAGTAGGTTATGAAATTTTTTAGAATGATCCCAATATTTTAGATGGCATAGTTCGTGCATGATCACATAGTCAATACAGTGAGTGGGAGTTTTAACGAGATTAATATTGAGAACCAGTTTATTACTATGAGTTAAGCTACCCCATCGGCGAACCATTTTTTTGATGAGTAATTTGGGATGTTCTACTTTCCAGTGACTAATTTTGTTCAAACAAGTATTAAATCTCTCTTCAAACTTGTTCTGCGCCTTTGTTTTAAGCCAGTTTTCATATGTTTGTTTTTTAAGTTCTATAGAAGTAGGATTAGTAACGTATAAGTGAATAATTCCATTTTTGATCTGAACAAGATTCTCATCTGACTGAGCTACTTTAAGCTTGTAAGCTTTCCCTAAGTAATAATGAGTCTCTCCACTTATATAAAATCGTTCTGGTAATTTAGACTTGAGTCTCATCTCAAAATAGTCTAATTTTTTAGTTATCCATCTGGTGCGCTTGCTTACTGTTTGATGTATTTTTTCCTCTTTGGCTTCTAGAGGGGCTTTG
Source organism: uncultured Gammaproteobacteria bacterium (assembly GCA_964517685.1). GTDB lineage: Bacteria > Cyanobacteriota > Vampirovibrionia > LMEP-6097 > LMEP-6097 > CAYQSL01. Next base: position 202,283 of record CAZFCF010000002.1, read on the forward strand.
ATTAGAACGGTGGCATCTGGATTGACAACTATACTCAGAGTCTTGCGGTTTGATCTAAGGATCTTATAGTGAAACTCCCTGTTGCCATATTGAATGACTTGTGATGGTGATTTATGTTTGGTTGTCATTTTTATCCTCGGGATCTATGCTTAGCTAATTCAAGAGCAGACTCGATAATTAAATTCATATCTTCTTGATTAAGCTTGATATTGTGTTTGTCTCTGACTACATCATAAAGATAGTCGTCTAAGTTGTTCATAATGAGCTTTTGGATATCTTCATTGCGTTGCCAATCAACTATCTTTCTTTCTTGAAAAATAGCATAAAAAGCTAATGCGAATTGAGTTAATACAGTGTTAAGCGCATGTTTATCTTCGCCTAAATATTTACTAAGATGTTTTTTTAGTAAGTTAAAAAATGCCTTAGCATCATCATTATCTTCTAATTCTTTTGGTATATCTTCATCTCTATGTTCTTTAACATTCTTATATAACTGTTGAACTTGTTTGAGATATTGCAAATCAGAAATGCGCTTATTACGGAAATCATCAATCGCCTGCTGTATCAATTCCGAAAATTTCCCATAAAATACTGGGTCTTCTTGCATTTTTTCATCTATATGTTTAAGAGTATTATGCGCAATCATATCTGCTTTGGAAGCAAGGCTCTTACTACCGAGCTTTTCTAACTCTTGATTAAGCTCTACTTCATCTAATATATTAATTGGTCTGGTGAGTAAGGTGACCTCGCTAGCCGTCACATAAGTGTCCAAGAGCTTTTTGATTTGCGGTTCATAATCTCTATAATCAATATCATCTCCATAGCGTTTTTTAACTGAGGTCTTGAGATTGAGAAAGCGTTTAAGATCTGATTTATAATTGTTGATTTTATTCTCGGGAGTATCATTGACAAAACTTTCTGTAGAAAGTGCTATTTTGAAGGTTTTGGAGAAAGCTGATAGAGCTTCATAAAAATCATCTCTGAGTTTTTTATCTACTAAGAGTTGTTCATATTCTTCTTCGTCATGCTTATTCTTAATATCTTTGAACAAATCCCAAAGATGTGATACCTTGGTTGGCAAGCTTGCAATCTCTTGATTAACACTGGTCAAAGTGCCTTGCAAATCCTCTTCATCAAAGCCCTCTAACCCACTATATTGTGTTAGAGCCTTGTCTAAATTCTCTAATACATTGGCGTAATCAATGATATAACCAAAGTCTTTCTTGGTACCTTTTTCGTCGTTATCATAGAGCCTATTAACACGGGCTATAGCCTGTAAGAGAGTATGATCTTGTAATTTTTTAGTCAAATAAAGCACAGTATTACAAGGAGCGTCAAAACCAGTCAAGAGCTTATCTACCACGATTAAGATCTCAGGTTCTTCACTATCCTTGAATTTGTCAATAATTTGTTCATTATATTCTTCTTCATCTCGATATTTCCCTTGAGCACCTACCATTAACTTTGAAAATTTAACTACTTCATCTGTTGAATCATCATTAATATCTTTGTATCCATCTCTAGGATCTCCCAAAGAAATTATGACTTCGGATGTCAGGTCACCAAAACCATCCAAATATTTTTTATAAATTAAGGCTGATGGTCTATCAGGAGCAACTAATTGAGCTTTAAATCCGCTTCCCTGCCAGTTTTTAGTATAGTGAGTATAAATATCAAAGGCAGTGCAATAGATAGTTTGATCGGTTTTCTTGAGTTCTTCTGCTCTACTAAATTTCTTTTTGAGATCGGCTTTTTGTTCATCATTAAGAGACTTAGTAATATTTTCAAACCAAGTATCAATAGCTTTCTTATTAACTTCTTGCTCTACGTGTCTGCCTTCATAGAGTAGTGGAACAACTGCACCATCATTGACTGCTTGATCAATAGTGTACTTGTCTATAATGCCACCAAATTTAAGAGCGTCATTTTTGTCTTTTTTCATTAATGGTGTACCTGTGAAACCCAAATAGCAAGCATTAGGGAAGATTTGTTTCATTTTAGGATGTAAGCTACCGTGCTGAGAACGATGACTCTCGTCAATTAAGACAAAAATATTTTTGGAATCATCTCGATAATTCTTGCGGGTAGAAAGTGCCGACTCAAATTTGTTAATAACGGTAGTAACTATAGTGCGTTTATTAGTCTCAAGAATTTCTAAGAGGTTTTTGCCAGAGCTTGCTCTTTGCGGCTCCAAATCACAACTCTCAAAGGTATTTTTGAGCTGTTTATCAAGATCAATCCTATCTGTAACAAGAATAATCTTAGGATCAGTGATAATTGGGTCATTGATGATGGCTCTAGCTAGCATAACCATAGTGAGTGATTTACCAGAGCCCTGAGTGTGCCAAATGATACCGCCTTTGCGTTTGCCATTCTCATCGTATTGTTTAACATGATCGAGCACGTTCTTGATAGCAAAATACTGCTGATAGCGGGCGACTTTTTTGTCCCTGCCATCATAGACAATAAAGTTTCTGATTAGATCTAATAAGCGTGCTTTACGACAGAGGTTATAAATTTTACGGTCTTGTTCAGTAAGGGACCAAGCACGCTCTGGGAAATATTCTGCTTTATACTGACGAAACTCCCCAGAAAATAAATGATCGTTTTGCTCTAAAGTCAGGGGAATATTCATAACTGATTTAATATCATTGTCCTTATCAAGCTTCTCACGCCATAGAGCCCAAAACCTAGATGGAGTGCCTGTTGTAGCGTATTTAACTTCATTCTTGCCAATAGCAAGAAGTAACTGGGAGTAGATAAATAATCCCGGTATATAAATTTCGCTTTGATTTCTTACATGCTGGCTAATAGCTTGTTCTAAATCTTCACTAGGTTTCTTGCATTCAATCACTGTAAGTGGAATACCGTTTATGAATAGCACTATATCTGGTCTAGCCTTGTTTTCTCCTTGTACGGTAAATTCAGCACTAACATGGAAAACATTATTATGAGGAATTTTCCAGTCTATATATCTAAGCGTGAAACTTTTGGTATCTCCTTCTATAGTTTGCTCAAGACTAGTACCTAATGTAAGAAGATTATATATCTCTTCGTTAGTCCTTATAAGTCCGTCATAGATTGGGTTCTTGAGCTTCTCGATAGCGGTCTGGATATTAGCCTCGCTAAATTTATAATCTCTATCCTTATATCTAATATTATTGATCTTGCTTAATTGCTCATAAAGAATATTTTCAAGCAATACATTGGATGTCTTGCCTTGACGCTCAGCGAGTGCTTCCTCCGGCGTGAGGTAGGTATATCCAAGCTTGATTAATGCTTGTAAAGCTGGTATCTGAGATACTCTGGCTTCGTCGGTTTGGAATTTGGTGACAATGGTGGTCATGGTTATTAATTATTCTCTGCTTTAGTAATTTTCATTAAATCAATTATCAGTGAATCAATTCCTTGGTCAAAATTCAAAGCAACCTTATCTAACAACCATGGATCGAAGTCTAGTAAGTCTTCTTTGGTGATGTCGAGCCAAATTGGAAGTATTTTCTTCTGATCTTTATTTATTTGAATCGCTTTTAAACTCTGTATTTCTGCTTTTGCCCAAGATTTATTTGCAATAAAGTTTTTACTAATTACCACTATTGCTTTTTTGCAATTAATTAAGCCCTCATTAATTTTTTCAGCTAAACTATCGCCGCATTGCAGGCTATATTTATCAAACCATACTTTAACAAACTTATTTGTAAGAGCGTTTGCTAATTTTTCGACTTCCTGTTTATCGTTTGAATCATGACAAACAAAAAAATCAGGTTGTTTTAACTCCCATTGATTTGCAAAATATTCTGAATCTCTAATAATAACTTTCCAGCCAATTCTTTTAAAATACCCTCTTATTTCTTGATATTCAATTTCTGATTGATTAGTAAATAGATACAAATGTCCAGAGAATGGTAGATTTTGACAAGAAAATTGCTCTACTTGATGAACATTTCCTTGATAAATTTCACATCCATATAATCCATTTGAAATAGTTGGCTCATTGAATAAACTTGAAATATCTTTATATTCCTGACCAAGATCAGGAATAATTGCAAAGAAGTGTTCGGTGTTTTCAAGAGCATTAGGAACTCGTCCCACTTTAAAATACTTTCTGGTCTCGGGATCATTTATTGGATTACCTAAGTATTCGATTCTAGCGTCAATCCGTAAAGAACGAGGGAACATTTTGTTCAATTCATTGCCAGCTTGATCGAATAACAGCTTCGTTTTTGTGTTAATCTCATCATCTGATATTTTTTTTACTTCAACCATTTACTCTAATCCTCCCTGTCAAAAGCTTTTGCATAAGACCTTGTTTTTGTTTTTGAAAAAATTGTTTAATTGACTTTATAGCTGCGAGTTCATTGCATAATGCATCAAAAATTAAAACCAATCGCTTTTGTTTTTCTATACTTGGATATATAATCAAAAAGTTTTCTAAAGAGCTCCTTTGAATGTTTGGCAAGCCAGATCCGACTCTAAGATCCATAATTTTTTGTTCATTTGCTTTTAAAAAATAGTATAAATATTTATTTTCTATTTCTTGGCTGATATCTAATAATGTATAACAATGACCACCAGACCAGAATCTTTCAGTCATGAAATTAATATAACCACATGAATTACCGCCCTCGCTGATGGCAATTGTATTATCAACTGTATTCCAATCCTCTGTATATCCAGATGGTTCGATACCGCCATTCAAGGCGGGATATTGACTGTTTTTGTTTAAGTTAGTCTTGTTTAATTGTGTCCCTTTTTTAATTACAGCAAGCTCGACTAGTTTTTTATTTTGGAGCTCATCATTGGGATTTTTTTTGATAAATAATATTTTTTTATTTTTTAGAAACTTCTCTTTCAGCTCAATCAGCCTATCCAATTTCTCTATCGCTTCATCCCATGTAGAAAGGATTTCAGCGATTTTTTGTTGCTCTATGATAGGCGGTAACAGAATTGGTAATTTTTCAATAATTTGCTTATTGATTTTCACCATACTTATACTCGTGCCTGAAGCACAATTCTGAATATATTGTCTAGCAAAAGAACCTCTTAAAAAATATTCTAAAAATTCCTTAGAAACTTTCTTCTCATTTATACGAAATCTCATTAACAAATCTGGAAATGAACAATTAGGTAATTCACCTCTAAAGAGCATCACTCTCCCTACTTTATCTAAGGTATTAGACCTACTAATCAAGAAGTCTCCTTGATCAAGAATATAATTATTGACATTATCATCATTTAACGGAGCGGGTTTTGCAAAAGCAGGGTTAAAACCTTGTGATGTTAAATTTGACAGACTAAGAATCCAGCGACCATTAGGTTCTTCGGGACAATTTGGAGAGTACCCATTTTGTATAGCTGATGATAATAGAGTTTTAAGGTATACTTTTGTCCAATCTCTTGGAAAAGATAGTCTTTCTTTATTATGGGATTCTTTTAAACTCATCTTTACCCCAAATACTCCCCAATAAACTTTCTAACACCACTAAGGAAATCTTTAACTTGATCAATAGTATATTCGTCAAAGTGTCCATGATCAGCTTTGTCTCTAATCTTTTTCCATGCTTCGATTTGTGATCGCATTGGTTGGTGATAGACTTCTTTGTCTTTAAGCTTGCCATTTAAGCATGAAATATCATCGCTGCTTTTAAAAGGAATATCATTTCTGGTACATAAATTTCTAAGCTCTATTTCTAAAACAGCGCCAATTAAAGAAGCAGCTGGGTCTTTATAATCATTCTCCAATAAATGCTCTCCAATATCTAAGAAGTCTGTAAAGACTTCTGCTTTAACAAGTTCTATGTTTTTTTTCATGAAGCCTTGTTCAATACCGCTTTTGAGTCCTCTTAAGATGCCTAATCCAGTTTCGGTTTCATCTGCCAGTTGATTTTTTACTAGAGCCTCAAAATCTCTAAGATAATGATTATTGCTCATCGGTAAATTTATAAACAAACTTTTGCAACTAATTCTCCACTCGCTAAATCCAGCATTGTCTACGTGTCCATATTCACTTCTTTTTTGGATTAAATTTTCAGCTGATGAAATTAGTTCATCAATTCTTGTTAAATATTCATCTTCCGTTTTTTTCAATGTTGTCATGATTTTCCTTTCAACTTCTTTGTCCCCTTTGTAAGCTTCTTACCTTCTGAGTTTAAGCGTCTTTGGACTTTTTTCACGTCCTCTTCTGGTGGCAAATCTTCTGGTACTATTCCGTGTTTCTTTAGTACATCTCTCATGCTTTGATTACTTTTGATGTGTTCAGAACCTATGTGATCTTCACCTTGAAGATTAGAATTTTTTTTGACATTGAAATTAGTAATTTCTGTTGCCAGGTCTTTTGTTTTTATAGTTACAGACGGGAGGAAATCAGCAAGAGCCCTTTTTTCTGGAACTCCTAGTTTGGTTTTCATTTGTTGAGTATTTTTTCCTCCGAAAAGAGCAGCATCACCTTTGCTACGAATACGAGCAAATCCTTGACCATCAACTCCACGCTCAAATAAAATTCCTGAGAGTTCTTTTTCTGTAGCTGATAATTTCTCTCTGGCTTGTACTCTATCCAGCTCTGCAAATCTCTTCTCTAATACTTCTTGCTTACGTGTTTGTATCGCAAAATACGTCATAGCAAAAGCTATTTCATCTTTGCGTGGATCGCCGTTTTGAGCAATTAAATAGCAGGCATAGCGGGTTAATTGTATATCAGGTACTTCGCGTTCCGCTCCCTTAGCAAGTTTGATCATTTTGTTGACGTCAACAAAATGATCTGAGGGCTTTTGTTTAGAACCATTGCAGGCTGTTTTAGCTTTATCTATTACTTTCTCAAAATTTCGCCATTCATCATAACCCAGTAATTCTTGCAATTCTCTTGCATACCAAAATTCAATGCCATCTTCGTTGTGTACATGTTCTTCAAATGTTTTATGCAATTGTGCGATTAGTTCTGTTTTCATATTTCGTTCCTTTCGGTGTTTTTCTGGATTGCCACGTCGCGCTTACGCGCTCTTCGCAATGACGATCCTAATTCTCTACAATGCCCAACTCCTTCAAATATCCTTTCATCTTAGCCTTCACATCAATCAATTCAGTTTCTAGTTTCTTGATTTCATTTTGAACCGCGACTATATCTATTTCTTCCTCTTCTTCAAAGGTATCCACGTAGCGAGGGATATTGAGGTTGTAATCGTTCTCTTTAATTTCCTCAAGCTTAGCTAGATAGGAATACTTATTAATAGCTTCTCTAGATTTATAAGTCTTTAGGATTTTCTCCATATCCTGTTCTCTTAGGGAGTTCTGGGCTTTGCTATTTTGAAATTCTCGACTGGCATCGATGAATAAAACTTCTTTGCGCTTTTCATTTTCACCGCCTTCCTCCCTTGATCTATCAAAGATCAAAATAGCAACAGGAATGCTAGTGCTCGGAAATAAATTAGTTGGCAAACCAATTACAGTATCAAGTAAGTTTTCTTCTATTAGACTCTGCCTGATTTTGCCTTCGGCTCCGCCTCTGAAAAGCACTCCATGAGGCACTATCACACCAACTTTACCCTCTCGAGCAAGAGCGGTTTCTATCATATGACTGATAAAAGCATAATCACCCTTAGACTTAGGTGGAACGCCGCGCCAAAAACGCTTATAAGTATCATTACCAGCATCTTCCGCGCCCCATTTATCAAGTGAGAAAGGCGGATTAGCTACTACTATATTAAACTTCATCAGCTTATCATTCTCTATAAGCTGAGGATTATTGAGAGTATCTCCCCACTCAAGTCTTGCTGAATCCCTGCCATGAAGAAACATATTCATGCGTGCAAGAGTCCAGTTGCCGCCATTACTATCTTGTCCATAAAGTGCGTAATCGTCAGAGCCTATTTCTTCTGCAACACTGATAAGAAGAGAGCCTGAGCCGCAAGCTGGATCACAAATCCTATCGCCAGCCTTTGCGTTAACTAATTTAGCAAGTAATTTTGATATCTGTGCTGGCGTGAAAAATTCCCCAGCTTTCTTACCTGCATCACTTGCAAAGCGCTCTATGAGATAGATATAAGTATTGCCAATGATGTCTTGATCTACCCGCGAAGGTCTTAGATCTAATCTTGCAAAATCCTCTATTAGATTCTTGAGTCTGCGATTTCGATCTTTGGTCTTACCGAGATTAGCTTCTGAATTGAAGTCAATATTACGAAAGACACCATCTAGTTTGCTTTTGTTAGTCTCTTCAATTGCTTCAAGAGCAATATTTATGATCTCACCAATATTGTCTGCATCTCGCTTGGCATAAATCTCATCAAAACTTGCACCTTTAGCTAAAATAAATCTTTCTCTATCTAGCTTACGGCGAATTCTTTCTTCGTCACCACCATATTGAGCCTTATAGCTATCGTAATGATCTTTCCATGTATCACTGACATATTTCAAAAACAGAAATACTAAAATATAGTTTTTGTATTCCGACGGATCAACTACGCCTCTGAACGTATCGCAAGCTGCCCATGCAATGTTGTTGATTTCTTGTTGTGTGATTTTAGATTTTTCTATTATTGCTGTTACCATAATGCTCCTTGTTAAACTGTTAATAACTCTTCCATTCTATGATTGAGAGTTTGCTCTACTTCTTGCTTTCTGAGCTCCAGTAAAGTTTCTCTGATTTTTCTCTCCTGCTCAGAATATTGATAAATCTTTGAAAAAGCCTGTTGCATTTCAAGGGATGGTATAGGTACTTCAAAGTTTTCCAAATCAGATTTTTTGAGAGTTAGAATTGATGATCCCATTAGGCGATTGTGAAATTGTTTTTTTGCGATTGCTGAATTTAAGTAGAAACGAAGGTATTCAGGCAGTATGCTTTGCTGGCAATTAACGCGAATCAAAATCAAAGGGGCTGAGATGACAGCATTTGTGAGTTTAGTTGTAACCAATGCAGATACTAACTTATGTTCTCTTGGACAAAAAATTATATCCCCATGTTCTATAAGTTCGATTGATTTACTAAACTTGTGATTGATGTTCTCAATTTGATTTGTAAGTAGTTCACCTTTGATATCAATGTCTTTAACTTGAATGAGTTTGTAGAGCTTGTCCCCTTGTTTTCCTGGAGTGGTTCTAAAACTATGGCCTAAAATAAGGTTAGCAATGTCTTTAATCAGTATTTTTTTAACTTGCATATCTCGTTAACTGTAATTATTATAACATATTTTGTTGTAATAATTACAGTATGGAGTATATTGTATAAAAACTAGCTTCTCTTGGCGCTTAGATTGCTAAAGAGATCTTCAAAGTATTGCTATAGAGCAAATAGTGCAAATAAAACTTGAATAGTGCAAATGGTGCAAATATAGCTTGGTGATGAAGTTACTATGTTGGAAAAACAAGGTCTACTAAACTGAAATTGAGGATTGCTTCGCCGTCACCGCGAGCGCAGCGCAGCAGTCGCAATGACGGCATTTGGTTTGACGTTACACCAACTGCCCCAAATCCTTATCCCCTCTACCAGAAAGGTTTAGAACAATAATATCTGTAGCTTTAGTCTGTGGCATGAGCTTCTCAAGGTAAGCAAGTGCATGTGAGCTTTCTAAAGCAGGAATTATACCTTCAAGTTTGCAAAGTAATTTGAAAGCATTGATTGCTTCTTCATCGTCGCATGGATAGTAGTCGACAATTTTTTCTTCATGGTAATAACTATGTTCTGGTCCTATGCCTGGGTAATCCAGTCCAGCAGAGACACTGTGAGCTTCTTGAATTTGACCATAGTCATCTTGAAGCAAGTAACTCATAGAACCATGTAGTACTCCGGGTTTGCCTTTGGTGAGAGAGGCGGCATGTTTATCAGTTTCTATTCCGTGACCTGCAGCTTCTATGCCAATAAGTTTAATTTGTTTTTTCTTAGCCTCTTCGATGAATGGATAGAAGATCCCAATTGCATTTGAACCGCCACCGACACAAGCAAGAATATAATCTGGCAATCTACCTTCAAGTTCAGTGATTTGTTTACGTACTTCTTCACCGATAATTTTTTGGAATTCTCTAACTACTGTTGGATATGGGTGTGGTCCAACACAACTACCAATAATATAGTGTGTAATTCTAACGTTTGAAACCCAGTATCTGATTGCTTCTGAAGTGGCATCTTTAAGAGTGCGTGTACCACTGTTTACAGGTATAACTGTAGCGCCCAGTAGTTTCATTCTTTGGACATTGGGCGCTTGTCTTTTGATGTCTTCTTCACCCATAAAAACTTTGCAACCTAAACCTAATAGAGCACAAGCAGTTGCAGTTGCTACTCCATGTTGACCTGCGCCGGTTTCAGCAATGATTTGCTTTTTGCCAATTCGTTTAGCTATCAGTGCCTGAGCGATAGCATTGTTGATTTTGTGCGCGCCTGTGTGATTTAGATCTTCACGTTTGAGATAAATTTTTCCGCACTGAGATTTATTTCTGTAATATTCAGTAAGTCTTTGTGCATGATAAAGAGGAGTAGGCCTGCCTACAAAATCACGTAAGTAATCTTGTAGTTCTTTTTGAAATTCTGGATCTTGCGCATACTTTAAAAAAGCTGCTTCAAATTCTTCCAATGCAGGCATTAAAGTTTCAGGGACAAATTGTCCACCGAATTTTCCAAAGTATTTATTGATAGTTTGCATTGGCTGTCTTTATTTAACTTAGCAAATAGCGCATAAATGAGCGAAAACACCCATGCTATATTCGTCTGTATATACTACATTCTATGCTAATATTTAAAGCATGTTAACTACTGGTACAAACCGTAGTTACATCAATGGAGCTGTAGCTCAAGGGCCTGTAGGTTCTGAAGCAGCGGTTCAGTCTAAGCAAAAAAGTCAAGGCATTTTGTCATGGCTTTGGAACTCAGAACCAACACATAATCAATTACGTGTTGATCTCAGAGATTCACAAGTGCTTAAATCACTGCACCAAGCTGCATAACTTGCAGATCCCCTGAACTGAATACTTCAATGTCGTAGTGTTCAGCTCAAATTTTAAAAATATTTATATAGGTTGAGAATTTAAATAGCGATATCTTCTGGTGGAGGATTATTCATTTCTTCTTTTATGTCTTCTTTGACTTTTTGTACTTGCAACTGAGCTTCTTTAGCTCTCTGCTCTCTTCGTTTCTTTCTCTTTTCAGCTCTTTTCCTTTCTTTTGCAGATTTAGGTTTTTTCTTTTCTTTAGGATCCTCTCCTGATCCTTCTTTCAGGATTTGGCTCTTCGGTCTACCAACTAAAGTTTGTAAAGTTTTTTCTTTGATGTTCATGAGAAGTTCATGACCTAACATTGATTTGTCTTTGAATTGTGCATAAGCATTGCCGGTGAAAATCGCTCTATCGAGTTGATCCTTACTATCTAGCAATAAAATTATTTGTCTAGCTTTACCATAGGTATCTTTTGAATATATTTCTGATCTAGGATCGAAGTCTTTACTGAAGGCTGAGAAGACTTTTTTATCGCGCTCATAAACTACCAAATCAGAAAATACATAAGTGGGGTCTTCTTGACGTAAGTAAATAATTTTGGCATTACCTTCGGCTTTGAGCAAAGCCTGTGTTGGGAAATAATAAATTTCATCCGCTTGAGTTCTTTGTCTAATATCTTTGGCAACTGCATTTGAAATAAAGTCTACATACTGAAGTTTGCTATCCTGGATTTCCATTTCCATAGTATCTGAAACTACATCCATATCTTTACCCATGTATTGCACTTGTTTAATATAGGCAATGGCATTTGGATCATTCAAATCTTTAGTAGCAGATCTACCAAAGCCAGTCTCTATCTCATATTCTTGATAACCAGAAAAAATCAAATCACCTTTATCTCCAATTAGAGTTTTTACTAATTGTTTGTCATCGGCAAAACATTTAAATAGAGATTTCTGTACATCGATCTCCATTACTGGAGATGTGATTTTAAGGTCTTTGGACTCTAAGACTACATCTTCAATAAACTTTGCATTATTAGTCTGTCCATTTTTATCAGAACTGATCAAAACCTTAGGTGAGCTAATGGTAAATTCGCCTAGTTTGATTTTTACATTACCAATAAGAATAGAATTGCCTTCTGAGTAATCTAGTTTTTCGGCAGAGATGATTTTGAAATTACTAAGGTTATTTTTCTTTTCCTCGTTTTTTTTTGGTTCGCTTTTCTTTTTCTTAGCAAAAAGCGCGGCTTTAGCTGCAAGAAAGTTTGAGCAAATAAAAATTGATATTAATAAAAATCTGGTGATTTTCACTTTTAAGATTATACAAGCTTAAATTATGCCTGGATCATTACGTCGCTTCGCTCCTCATGATGACGCTCACTCCGCTGAATGCACATGACCTTCAAAAGCTGCCGACTCAGTAGCAAAATCATAAGTAATTAAATCTGCATAAATAGTGTGATCGTTTTGAGTGATGTGTGGATTGCCTTTGAAAATAGCAGTCTTAGGTTTCTTCCCTTCCTTCGTCGGAATCACTTCTAAAGTCTGAGATTGACAGACCATACTAGGAGTAACAACTCTAACACTGCTGCTTGCATAGACATAGCCGTTCTTTTTGATTTTGATAAGGTTTGCATACAGCTTCTGAGTGCTACTCATGTGTAGTACTGCTGAATCACTGGCAATAATTGGAGTATCAGACTCACTCTGTAATTCTATTCTTTGACCAGTAATGATGAGGCTATTATCGCCGTCTTTTTTGGTGAGTGAAGCATCATTGATACTAGTGATAGATTTAAAATCTTTACTGACTAATCCTGAATTGCCTTTAACGGTACTGCCATCATCGGTAACTAAAGTCCAATTGTCTTCGAGATTTAAGAACTTATTGCTTTCGGCAAATTTCAATGTGCCAGATTTAATACTGTACTTACCATCAGCGCTATCAAGCGTTACACCATTGATCAATAGTACTTCTTGATCGACTTTGTTTAGGTAGGCGACTTTAGAACGGATTTTAAATTTTTCTTGACCGGCTTGATAGTAAATCAAATAGGGTTCAATAATTTTGGCTTTGCTTTCGTCAGAACTTGCATAAGCATGACTTGATTTTAGAATCCATTCAACTTGATCGCCATTAGTACTAATTTGCTTGATTTCGTAATTAGAAATTTTCAAGCTAACTTTCTTGAAATCTTTTGGGATCTTGGTTGTATTTATCGCAATGATTCCAGAAACTGCACTATATATAAAAAACAAAAGCCCCAGGGCAAGTGGGGCAAGCATTGCGATCTTCACCTTATGCTTTTGATAAAAAGATTTCACTGAATTAATTATTGCTAGGACTTGAAGTGCTTACAGGTTGCTTCTTAGTGAGCGCCTCTAATTGTTTATCAAGTGATTCAACTAATTCTTCAATATTCTTTGCGGTTTTTTTGAGATTTTCGTCACTGAAACTTTTTATTTCAGTAGCTTTCTCTTTAATTACTTCTTTGAGACTTTGGAATCTTTCAGTGATTCTTTGAGCTAAGTCAGTAGAATAATCACCGATATCTCTTCTAAGTTCTCTACCAGGCTTTTGTGCTGTTAAAATGCCAGCGGAATATCCGCAAGCTAATCCAAAAGCTACTCCTAGAAGTAAAGTACCAAAACCATTATTTTTCGATTCAGACATGAAACTAATTATAACTTTTTGAGCTTGGTATTTGCTTGATTATTTAATTTTAAGAAGTTATTTCTTTTTAAAGAATAGATCTACAACGCTTTCTGTAATTGAACCAACGAATTCAGAAACGTATGATGCCATTTTTGCTGCACCTTTTTTGGCATTACCAACCGAATCCTGAAGCGCCACAGCGTAGTTCTTAAAAACTGACAAAAGAGCATGTGAAGCTTCCAAAGTCTTTGAAAACTGCACTAATACTGGGATAAAGAAGCCTAAAAAGACAACAGACGATACTGCTAAAATTCCTAAACTTGTTACTAAAACTAAATCTAAAATATCATGATTTATAACCATTACTTACCTCAACTTTTTTTCCTATAAATTTTTGTTTCTTACTCTTAAAGTTATCATCTTCATCAAACTCAGTAGAGTATTTTTCATTGACCGCATCTATTCTAATTTGAATTTTTTTAGCTAATTGAAGATACTCTTGATAAAAAGTTCTACCAATCGCATTAATCAAATTAAAAAATGCAGTAGAGAAATCAATACTATCATCTATAAGCTTCTTTACATTATTTGGTAGTTTGGACATTTTATTAAAAAGTGTTTTACCGGGTATAGGCAATACCAGCAAAGCTATAACAAAGCCACTTACAGTGCCGAATACAAAAAATACTAATCTGAATAGAGTTCTAATCATTTTGCCACCAATTCTATCATTTCCAATCATTTTATTATTAGTATTTTTGTAATGCATTTATGTTTCTTGATAATTCTATTATCTAAACGCTGAATTTTCTTGCTAAAAGTATTATTGTTCACAGAATACCAAAAGAAAGAAATTTAATAAATGAAAAAATCTGACTACAAAACTAGGCAAGAATTAAATCAAGCGCAAAAAAATCTAGAACAATCTTGGCATTTCGAGACTAGAGCTATTTTGACAGGACAAGCTCCTGATCCTGCGACAGGTGCAACAGTTTTTCCAATTTATCAAACAGCTACTTACACCCAAGCAGGTATAGGTGATAATAAAGGTTATGTCTATTCTCGAACAGGAAACCCAACGAGAACAGCGACAGCAGATGTTCTGGCTTCGCTTGAAAATGGCACTCGAGGTTTTGTGTATCCTTCTGGCATTAGTGCTATTCATTCCGTTCTTCAAATTTTAAAATCATCAACTGACTTACATGTTATATCCACGAGTGATCTTTATGGTGGAGCGCATAGATTATTTACTCAGGTTCTAACTCCCTTGGGATATGAATTTGACTTCGTTGATTCTAGATCAATTGAAGATTTATGCGCGCAAGTAAAAGAGAACACTAAATTAGTTTGGCTCGAGTCACCTACTAATCCTTTAATGAGATTGTGTGATATTGCTGCGATTGTTGCAGCTATCAAAAAAATAAATTCTAAGCGCTCCGCTGAAACTCAGATATTGATTGGTTTTGACAATACCTTTGCCAGTCCATATTTACAAAGACCTCTTGATTTTGGTGTGGATATAGTTGTGCATAGTGGTACTAAATACCTTGGTGGTCATTCTGATGTATTAATCGGTGCAGTTGTCGTTAAAGATGAAGAGCTGGCAAATAAATTTGCGTACCATCAAAATGCAACTGGTTCTCTTGCTGGACCTTTTGATTGCTGGATACTAATGAAAGGAATTAAAACTTTGGCGGTCAGAATGAAACAACATCATGCTAATTGTATGGAAATTGCTGAGTGGCTAGAAAAACATCCTAAAGTGAAAGCTGTTTACTGTCCGGCTTTGAAGAGCAATCCTCAATATGAACTTTATAAAAAACAAATGACCATGTATAACGGCATGATTTCATTTGAGTTTGCTGGTGATTTAGAGCAAGTAAAAAAATTGACTAGTGCTACGCAAATTTTTCAATTAGCAGAATCGTTAGGCGGAGTTGAGAGTTTAATTTGCCATCCAGCATCGATGACTCATGCAGCTGTGCCTCCAGCGCGCAGGCAAGAACTAGGTATCTATGATAATTTGGTTAGACTTTCTGTTGGTATAGAGAATGTTGAGGATCTGATCAAAGATCTTGAACAGGCGTTTGCAGCCCTTTAATAACGGTATTTAATACTAATCAGCCAATTTATAAATTCTAAACAGTTCTTTTTCAGATGAATTGAGGTATTTAAAATCGCTATTCTCAAAAAACTGAAAACTTATATCGGTTATTCCGTCACAAACGATATAATCACCAGGTTGCATAAGTTTTTTTAGATTATCCATTATTGTTTTTAGATTATCTGGTTTTTGATAAAAATCTTCCAAGCACATAAGAATAAAGACTTTTTTGTGTTCATTACTTTTGCATTTACTTAAAAAGTCTTCTATATCTGCTTGGAGAAAAAGTGATTGAAATTTAGGATTTATTCCAAACTCATCTTTAATGACTCGATTAGAATTTTTCATATCTATTCCAATATATTGTTTAGCATTCCACAGTTCAGCTAAGAAGCGGACTGTATCTAATTTTGCTGGTATACCACAACCTAAATCAATTACTTGTGAGTCTTTAAATACTTCTGAAAGCTGTTTACCGAATTCCTGTTTCTTTGATTCATCTTTAAGTGAACCTATCTTAGGTTTACTATCAGCAGCCATTGTTTCAAAGTCAGCATTGAAAAGCTCATAACAAGCGAAAAACAACATTTCTAACAAAGATCCTGGTGATCTAGCAAACCATTTCAAATATTCTTGACTAAAAAAATCTTTTGGTTTTTCTTGTGTGCCATCTGCTTTACGAATAAATTGAATTTTATTCTCAGAATCTATACCTAATGAAATTCCTAGTAAATCTTTTACTGAACTATTCCAAGAAATTCCATTTTGAGTTTGAGCTTTTGCAAGTTTAATTGGTCGACGAGAATTGAGATGGATTTGGCGTAATTTGCTAGAATTTGTTGACGACAATCTAAATGGGCCTTCCTGAGAATTGATATGTGATATTAACCGTCTAACTTTCAAACTGGAATACGCCCCCTCGCAACAATTCTACATAATAGCATTCAGCCTTATATTCTTGATTATGATATACCATAATGATTTTGCTAATTTCTACTAAGATTATGGTATATCATAATCAATCTGTTAAAGTATGATATGATTATGGTATATCATAATCATGCAAAGTCAAAAAAGAGACTTATATTTAAAAAAAATCAAGCCTTATATTGACCAGCCTGAGTTAATTAAGGTCATTACTGGGATGCGGCGCAGTGGTAAAAGTTATTTTCTCAGACAAATTATAGATTTGATCAAAGAGGCTAATAAAAAAGCGCAGATTCTATTTATAGACAAGGAGTCTTTGGATTTTGCAGATATTAAAGATTACTTGTCGCTTAATAACTATGTCAAAAAAAATCTAAATACTAAATCAAAAACATATTTGTTTATTGATGAAGTTCAAGAAATACATGAATGGGAAAGAGCAGTTAGGTCCTTATACAACACTAAACAGATTGATATTTATATTACTGGTTCAAACTCGGATACTCTTTCTTCAGAACTATCTACTTATTTAACGGGACGATATATTGAAACCACTATTTATACTTTGAGCTTTACTGAATTTTTACAATTTCGTGCAGATAAAGTACAAAGTCTAGAAGTTGAATTTAATAACTATCTACGTTATGGAGGCTTACCTGCCCTACATCGCTTAGAACTAAGTGATGAAGTAAGTTATGAAATAATCAAATCTGTTTTTGATACGGTTTTACTTAAAGATGTTATTAAAAAATATGATATTCGTAACGTTACCTTGCTTGAAAATATCTGCCTGTTTGCATTTGATAATTTAGGTTTTAATTTATCAGCAACAAATATTTCTAAGTTTCTTAAGTCTCAAAATATTTCATCTGGTAACGATACTATTCAAAATTATTTGAATTATATTTGCAATGCATATCTATTACATAAAGTAAAAAATTATGACATCAAAGGTAAGAAAATTTTTGAAATCAATGACAAATATTTTGCCAATGATATTGGTATTAAAAATGCGATACAAGGCTATCGAGAAGGCGATATATCAGGTTTACTGGAAAACATTGTCTATCATGAATTACTTTATCGAGGTTATCAAGTTTATGTAGGTAAGTTAAATAATTTAGAGATTGATTTTATTGCACAAAAGCGTGAGAAAAAAATCTATATTCAAGTAGCTTTTGTTTTGGAGAAAAAAGAAACTTTAGAACGTGAAGTTAATCCTCTACTAAAGATTCAAGACAATCATCCTAAATATCTTGTTACCATGGATAAAACTTTCAAAAACAATTATGAAGGCATAGAGAGAATAAATATTATAGATTTTTTAACAGGAAATATATAATTACTGTAAAAATTACCTATATTTTTTACATAAAGATAGTAAAAATAGGGTATATTAATTACATTAAATGTATAGATTTGTAGAAAATGAACTAAAATCCTGGTCCAAGGATAAAAAGCCAATTCCTTTAATTCTCAGAGGTGCTAGGCAAATTGGCAAAACATTTATTGCTGAAAAAGCTGGAAAAGAATTTTTTACAAATTTTTTGAAAATAAATTTTGAAAAGGAATCAAGTTATAAGAAAATTTTTGAAAAAGATTTTGACGTAAAAGAAATTTTACAAATTATCAGTCTTAATAAACAAACTAATATCATTCCAGGAAAGACTTTGGTTTTTTTTGATGAGATTCAAGAATGTCCTAGAGCAATTCAATGCTTGAGATATTTTTATGAAGATATGCCTGGTTTGCATATTATAGCTGCAGGGTCTTTATTGGAATTTAAACTCAGGTCTGATGAATTTAAAATGCCTGTAGGTAGAGTTGAATCAATTTATATGCAAGCAATGACTTTTTATGAATTCTTGATTGCTTGTGGCCGTGAAGATTTGCAGCAATATTTAGAAACAATCAATCTAAAAAATCTTCCAGATGATTTGACTCACGATACTTTAATGAAAGAGCTAAAAAAATATATGGCAATCGGGGGTATGCCAAAAGCTGTTGAGCACTATGTTAAATACAAAGATGATTTAGTAAAAGGTTTTCTTGAAGCGAAAAGAATACATGACACAATTATTGAAACATATAGATATGATTTTGGTAAGTATGCAAAAGAGGCTCAGCATGGGTATCTTGAAGATGTTTTTAATTATGTGCCAAAATCTGTTGGTAATAAATTTAAATATTCACATGTCTCTGAGAACACTAGAACGGAGCCCATCAAAAATGCTTTTGAGCTATTAGAAAAAGCAGGAATAGTTTATAAAATTAAAAGATCTAATGCGCAAGTTCCTTTAGAGGTTGGTTCGTCAGATCAACAGTTCAAGGCTCTTTTCCTTGATGTTGGATTAATGCAATCTGTATATGGCATGGATATTAATGATATTCTCACGGGAGATCCTTTTAATAAAATAGTAGGTGGAATAAGTGAACAATTTATAGGACAAGAATTGCTTGCTCTTGAAAATCCTCATAAAGCAAAAAAAATATATTATTGGGAAAGAGAAAGTAACCAAAGCTCTGCTGAAGTAGATTACATTACAAATGTAAATGGTAAAGCAATTGCTATAGAAGTGAAATCTGGTAAAACCGGTAGATTGAAAAGTCTTCATTTACTTATGGAGAAATACAAGCTGCCTCTGGCTCTACGTTTTTCACAAAAAAATCTATATTATGAAAATTCCATTTTATCTATTCCTTTATATGCTGTTGCTGAGTATAAAAGATTGATAAAAGAAGTATAATCAAAAACTATTAATAATATGATCACTTCCTATGAATTCAAAACCCGCCGCCAGAAAGTCTTAGACTACTTAAAAAATTTAAGTGATAAAGATGAACAGAAATATAAGTTTGTTTTGAGTAGCGGCGCACAGAAAGTTTTTAGCAATGATGTCAAATACCCTTTTAGAGTTGATAGTGATTTTTATTACTTAACTGGTTTTATTGAGCCTGATTCAGTGTTAGTTCTGGATCCACATGCGGATAATCCTTTTACTTTATTTGTGCATCCTTATGATCCATTGCATGCGATTTGGGAAGGGCGTCGAGAAGGGCTTAGTGGGGCTAAGAAAAATTTCTATGCTGATGCAGTTTTTGAGATAGATGATTTTAAAAATCAAGAGCTAGATTCTAAATCAGCCAATAAAGATGTTTTGGATTTTATTCATGCTTTAAGATCTGTAAAATCTAATGAAGAGTTAGTGCTTATGCGTAAGTCTGCGGCAATCGCAGTGCAGGCACATCAAGTAGCTAAAGAAGCCATCACTACTGGGATCTATGAGTATGAGATTGAAGCGATTTTCAATCAGGTCTTTCGCTCGCAAGGTGGCAGTGGTTGGTCATATCCAGCGATAGTAGCTTCAGGTATAAATTCATGTACTCTGCATTACACTGAGAACACACGTAAGCTTGAGAAAGGGGATTTGGTGCTTATTGATGCTGGTGCTGAGTATCAGTATTATGCAAGCGATATTACTAGAGTGCATTGTGTGGATATTCCAATGTCGCGCGAGCAGAAAGATGTCTATGACATTGTTGTAGAAGCAAATAAGAAATGTATTGAGTCGATTAAACCAGGTGCAAGCTTTATGGATACACATCAAGTAGCTTTAAATGTAATTGGTGAAGGACTTGCAAATCTCAAATACATCAAAGATAAAAACGATCCAGAACAAATCAAAAAATATTACATGCATGGCACTGGACATTCACTTGGTATGGATGTGCATGATCTAGGCATTGATAAAAAAACTACTAAGTATGTACCGGGTATGGTCACTACTGTTGAGCCAGGTATTTATATTGCTGATAAGGCTATTGGTGTGCGCATTGAAGATGACGTCGCAGTTACTAATGATGGTTTTGAGATTTTGACTGAGACTTTGGCTAAATAATCTAGAAACTAACTCCATAAAAATGTTATAATCTGGGAATAAATTCCTTAAATCTCTAATAAAAATGGAATTCAATAGATATTTACCCCTAGATTTACCTATAAAGCAAAGTGCTTTTATTTTTGGGCCGAGGAAGGTTGGTAAATCTACTTTTCTAAAAAAGAAATTTCCTCAAGCCAAGGTTTACGATTTTCTTAATTCAGATCAATATCATCGTCTTTTAAAAGAACCCCATCTTCTGCGAGAAGATGTTTTGTCATTGAGTGAAGAAGAACTTCAAGAGCCAATAATTTTAGATGAGATCCAGAAAATCCCTGAACTACTTGATGAAGTACATTGGCTGATTGAAAATTCGAATGCATATTTTATTCTCTGTGGGTCAAGTGCGCGTAAGCTCAAAAAATCAGGAGTGAATTTACTTGGTGGTAGAGCTTGGAGTTATAAATTTTATCCTTTGATTTATCCAGAATTTTCTAAGCATGAATTTGATTTACTGAAGATTTTCAATAGAGGATTAATCCCTTCACACTATCAATCTCCTGACTATCTAAAATTCCTGAAAGCCTATGTACATGACTATTTGAATGAAGAAATTAAAGCTGAAAGTTTAGTTAGGAATTTAAATGCATTTGCAAAATTTCTTGAATCCTTGGCTTTCTCTAATGGAGAAATTACTAACTATACAAATATAGCTAGAGACTGTGGAATTGATGCTAAGACAGTTAAAGAGTACTATCAAATTTTAGTTGATACTTTAATCGGTTACTATGTAGAGCCTTTTTCTAATAATCATGGTAGAGCATCTATTGCTGCTCATCCTAAATTTTATTTGTTTGATGTAGGTGTAGCAGGTCGTATTGCTCAAAGAACTATTAATGTGCTTAAAGGCAGTGAGGCTGGAAAAGCTTTTGAAAATTATATTCTAATGGAGTTAATCGCTTATATTGGTTTGAATGATCTTGATTATAAAATTAAATTCTGGCGCACACAGAACGGTAGTCATGAAGTTGACTTTATTATTACCAAGCTAAACCAACCTTTGTATGCAATAGAAGTGAAGATAGATAGTTCGGTAGATAGGAAAGAACTGAAAAGTTTGGTGGCATTTAAACAAGACAATCCCGAAGCTAAATTATTAGTAGTTAGTCTTGATCCTAAATCTAGAAAAATTAATTTAGATAATGGAATTGAGGTTTTGGTTCTACCAGTAGAAGAGTTTTTAAATAAATTGTGGACTAAGAAATTTTTCAGTGAAATAGAAACACATTAATTAAGCAATATACTTCATAATTGTATAAACAGTGGAATTTAATCGATATTTATCTCTGGCTTTAGCCGAAAAACAAAGTGCATTTATTTTTGGACCAAGGAAAACGGGTAAATCCAGTTTCCTAAAGAAAAAATTTCCTTTAGCTAAAATTTATGATCTCCTTGATCTAGATTTATATCAAAGACTTCTAGAAGAACCTAAGCTTCTCAGGGAGGATGTTTTAGCTTTAAGTGAAGAGCAGCTTCAAGAACCAATCATTATAGATGAAATTCAAAAAATTCCTGAGTTACTAGAGGAAGTACTTTGGCTAATTGAAAACTCTAAGGCAAATTTTATTCTTTCCGCTCCTAATGCTCGGAGATTTAAAAAAACTAGTTTGGATTTATTTAATGCCAAAGCTAAAACTTACAAATTTTATCCTTTGGTTTATCCAGAATTTTCTAAGTCCGAATTTGATTTATCTAAGATTTTTAATAGAGGGTTGATGCCTTACCCTTATCAGTCTGAAGATTATGCGAATTTCTTGAAAGCCTATCTAAATGACTATTTTACTGAAGAAATTAAAGTTGGCAGTTCTGATAAAAATTTAAATGCTTTTGCAAAAATTTTGGAATCGCTAGCTTTCTCCAATGGAGAAAGTGTGAACTATGCTAGTTTGGCTAAGGACTGTGAGCTTGATGAAAAGGCTGTTAAAGAAAAATATCAGATTCTAGTTGATACTATGTTTGGTTACTATGTAGAACCTTTTACTAAGGAGCCATCATCTGCTGTTTCTCCTAAGTTTTATTTATTTGATGTAGGTGTTGCTAATTACTTGGCTCAAAGAACTATAAATGTTCTCAAAGGTGATGAAGCCACTAAAGCTTTTGTACACTATATTCTACTTGAATTAATTGCTTACTTTGCTTTAAATGAACTTGATTATCAAATAAAATTCTGGCGGAATCACAGTAGTGCCAATGAAATTGACTTTGTTATTACCCAAGAAAATAAGCCTCTCTATGCAATTGAAGTAAAAATAGATGCTTCAATTGATAGAAAAGATCTTGAATGTTTAGCAGTATTTAAAAGAGAAAATCCCGAAGCTAAATTAGTAGTAGTTAGTCTTGATCCTAAATCTAGAAAAATTAATTTAGACGGTGGCATAGAGATTCTAGTTTTACCCGTCAAAGAATTTTTAAATAAATTGTGGACTAAGAGAATCTTTGGTGAAATAATAGTAAATACTTGACCTTTATTATCTTATCGTGTCAGTATTACCTTTATGAATTTGACCACTGGTATTAATTATGAGCAAGCTTTATCTGCAGCAGATATTGCAGGTAGATTTGTAGGAGAAAAATCTTCATCTGTAAAATCTCCATCACGAACAATTACTGTTTTGGAAGAGGAAGCTAAATTGGTAATGAACAGATTGGCTCACAGTGCAGCAGAGTCTGCTCAGCAGTTACAAAATAAAAAATCACCAAGTTTGGTAAAAAGTATTTTTTCATCAATTACGAATTTTTTATCTAGTTTAACGGATTCTAAAAAATTAACTTATGATTCGAATGCTTATCAAGCAAGACTTAAACAAGTTAGCGATTGTGAAATCCAAAGTTTTTATATGCCATTGTCTCGAAATTGTTTTTCCACTGGACTGAATTTAGAAACAAATGAAGGTAAGATATATTTAAATTATGATTTAGAATCTTTATTTAAAGCCTTAGATCCGAATATTGAATGCAATTCCCAAGACTTAATTAAAACTCTAGGTGGTAGAGCTATATCAGTTAATTTTGGACAATCCTCTGAGTCTAGTTATTTGGAAACGGAATACTATACTTTTAAACCAGATTTTGTATTGGGGTTATTTTTAAAGGCTTTTAAATTTATACAAGGAAATATAAATGAGAATAGATATAAAATTCATGGAGATGATGAATATCATAATTTTGAACAATTCAAAAAGAATATAAATCTTCTTGTAAGATCTTTAGAATATACTGTAAGAACTAAAGCTAATACAGTAAAGTCATAGCCTCTCTATCAGCATAGATTTTGAGTTTATCAGCATGATTTTCAATAAGAAATCCTAGACCAGTATCGGTATCTTCAAAAGCATTTTTTAGGGATTCGGCTTTGGATCTACCTTTGGCAACTACTATTAATGCTTCAATACTAGGGAATTTAAAAATATCTGTGCCTATGGTTACAGCTTGATCGCATTTGGAATTAGCACTAGTTTTAGGACTCAGAGTAACTATAGTCGTAGTGCTATTGAGAAAATCTTCTCCAATAAAAGCTACATGTGCAGTTGAGTCATCTTCGCCTAAGCCCATAAAAATTATTCTGGGACCGCCTTGTAGGCGCACAAAGCGATCAAACTCATGGTAGTCATCAATATCTATTGGATGAAATCTCTCTTGTGCTTGCTCTATGGTATTAGGCAATGACTTTACTAAACGTTGTGAAAAATTATTTTTCTCTGGAGTAATAAGCTCGTCTATATGCGATAGATAAAGGTTTTTGTGAATATGGTTTTGTTTATCTTTGAAAACTTGCTCCTTAGAATCTTCTCTAAATTCAATACTTTCTAATTTAAAGTGCTCATCTACTAATGGATAAATACCTTCTTCAAAGGTTTTGCCCACAGGTAAAAGAATTAAGCCGGGTTCTTGGAATTCATTTATGAAAATACTTGCAAGAGTTTTGTTTAGTTCATCTGCACTGGAAAAATCTTGAATTAGTTCTTGTTTGTTATAAGACATTTGTTAATTTATTGTTTCGAGCCTCTTTGAAAAGCTCCCAGATGCTAGGCTTGCGAGTCCCCGAGGAGCCGGAGTTGACTAATTGTCAATGAGGATTCTCCGAGGGGCGAGCGTAACGACGCAGGTGGGACTTTGCAAACAGGCTCGTGATATCAAAGAGATTTACTGAACCTATCTTAAGTATAGAATCTATTGCAGCTTTTTTCTGTAATTCATTAGTTTTTTCATTAGTGCCGCTATAACTAGCATTGTTATTAGGGTTTGGCGCAGAAACATGAATACCTAAAATTTCTAAATCTTTATTTCTGGCATGTTCAATTGAAAGTAAAGAATGATTTATAGTTCCAAGATCTGCCCTAATAACTAATACTAAAGGTAAATTTAAGTAATGTGCTAAATCAGAAATTAAAAACTCATCACTAATAGGCACGGCTAAACCACCAGCGCCTTCGATAATTACAAAGTCAAATCTCTTCTTTAAATCAGCAAAGTCATTTTTTATTTTTTCAATATCGATGGCGATACCCTCAAGACTAGCAGCAAAATTTGGTGCAGCAGGATACCCCAAAAAATAACTATTGAAAACTTCTACTTCAGGGTTGTTCTCTGAAATATAGTCACAGTCTGTCTTTGGCTTGCCATCGCGTATCTCTAAACCACATTGAATTGGTTTGTAGTAAGCGATTTGCTTGGCAGAAAAAATCTTCTGGCTGGTTAACTGAGAAATTAAAAAACTTGAAAAATAAGTTTTGCCTACTCCGGTATCAGTGCTTGTTATAAATAAAGCGTTTATTGTCATTAAACTTCTACTAAATCTTTATCTTCAAGAAGTCCTGGATTAATTACTAACTCAGGTTTAATATCAATAAACTTATTGATCATCAAACATGAAATTCCATCAAAACTAATATTAACCATGGTACGGGTCATATCTAAGATACGATCTATACTCAGAATTATACCTATGGCTTCAAGTGGCAAGCCTACTGCTTGGAATACCACTGCAAGTGTAACCAGGCTACCATGCGGGATTCCAGGTGTACCGAAAGTAGCAATTAATACCATAAAGACCACAAAAATCTGTTGGGTAATAGTTAAAGGTTCTGGTAAATAAGCCTGCGCAATAAATAAAGTTGCAATTGATTCATATATCGCAGCTCCATTCATGTTCATGGTTGCTCCCAGTGGAATCACAAAGCTTGCTACTTGGTTAGGAACATGAAATTTGGTTTCCATTGCTTCGAGTGTCGCTGGGATAGTTGCTGCTGAACTAGAAGTACTGAATGCAGTTAACATCACTTCACGCATACGACTAAAGAATTGTAGAGGAGTGAAATCAGTAAAGAAATGAATATATAAAGAACCAACAATAAATAATAATGAAAGCAAAGCTGTAATTACTGTGATCATAAACATGCCATATTCAGCAATAGAATTAATACCACCAATAGCTACAGTCTTGGCAATTAAGGCAAAGACTCCAAATGGAGCTAATTCCATGATCATATGCGTGACCTTCAAAATCGCTTCTAGACCGATGTTGACAAGATCAAGAATCCTACTGCCACGCTCTACTGTAATCAAAGCTATGCCAGCAATTATTGAAAACACAATAATCTGAATTAGAGCTCCTTCTGAGAATGCTGTAAAAATATTTGCAGGGATCATGCTGAGAAGAATATCTCCTACACCATGAGAACTTTCAGTGATAAATTTAATATCCTCATGAGCTTTGCCTGAATTTAGAACTGAATGAAGATCTATATATTGACCTGGTTTGAATAAATTAACAAAGAACAGACCAATTACTGCAGCAACAAGCATTTGTCCTTTGAAAGTTACTATAGTAATGAAGCCAATTTTGCCTAAGCTATTAATTGGTAAATGACTTACGCCACTAATAATTGAACAGACGATAACGGGTATAACGATCATCTTTAGCAAACGCAAAAAGAGATCACCCATCCAAGTTATATAGCTCAAATGGAAAAAGCCAATACTAGGGTCTAGGTTTTTGCCGTCAAGATTATTTAGAGAGAAAAAATATCCTACTAATCCTCCCAAAGCCAGTCCAATTAAAATCTTCCAGTGTAATTCAAGGCGCATGAAAGGCTTATTTTACTATATGGCTTGAATTGGCTGAAAATATGGCTGAAGCAAGCTCGCAAGCCAAGATTTAAAGAAATGTTGACAGATAATGCGCTAGCTTGGTAGTCTTTTTGATTATGACTACTGAAACAATTGGTTTAGCAGATGCTTTTAGTAATTTTAAAAAAACATTAGATCAATATAGACTTTGGACTAGTAAGTCTCATAGTGCGAGTTCCGATTCTGTTGTAGCTGAACTTAGTGGAAATGGTGCAGCGCTAGAGTTGAGTTTAAATGCATTAGAACCTTCTGTTAATGCTGCTGTTCAGAGAGAAGCAGAGTTTAATAGAGAAACAGAGTTGAAAACAAAATTACATGAGATTTCCGTTGATTTAACTAATTTAACTGACTCACAAAATTATCCATCTGAATTTACTCTTAAATCAGAAAGTACTTCTGATAGCATCATAGGTTCTGGATTTAATTTAGGAGCTAATGCAGAAAATGCTCGTATGATACGTGCTTTTCGAGCCCTTCTCAAGCCGATTATTGATAAATTAAAGGCAACGGCTGCATAATTTTCAATAAGCTAGATTGCTTCGCTACGCTCGCAATGACGATTTCGACTTATACCACTCAACAAACTTAGTTAGTCCAAGCTCAATATCTGTCTGTGGGTTGTAACCTAGTATAGATTTGGATTTGCTGATATCAGCGCAGGTTATAGGCACATCGCCAGGAATAGGCGGAAGATATTTGACATTGGCTTTTTTACCAATTCGCTCTTCAAGCATTCTGATCATGTCATTAACACTGGTTACTCTAAATTCGCCTAAGTTAAAAATCTCAAAGCCACAATTGTGGTCTATTGATTTAACTATGCCATCGATAATATCTTCTATGTAAGTAAAATCTCTTTGCGCAGAACCATCACCATAGACTTCAATATCTTTACCGTTATCAATTAATTTGGTAAATTTATGAATTGCCAAATCCGGTCTCTGTCTAGGTCCGTAGACTGTAAAGAATCTTAGGCAAATAGTTGGGATTTTGTAGAGATGATGAAAACTATGAGCCATAGCTTCATTGGCTACTTTAGAAGCAGCATACGGACTAATAGGTTTACTTATATCTTCGCTTTCTTTGAAAGGAACATTAGCTCTAGAACCATATACAGAACTGCTAGATGCAAGAACCAATTTCTTCACATTGAAGTCTTTAGCAAGATCAAGAATATTTATGGTGGAACCGCCGTTATTCCCTTGGTAAAGAGTTGGATATATAGTTGAAGGTCTTACTCCTGCAAGTGCTGCAAGGTGCACTACGTGGGTAATGTCATTATCCATGAAGACTTGCTTTAAAGCTGCATAATCACAGAGGTCTAGGGCATAGAGTTTATAATTATTACTCTCAAGGAATTTTAATTGTGTTTCTTGTTTAGGATATTTTTTTTCAAGTTCGGCTAAGTTGCCAAGAAATTTAAAAGGACTAACAACTGACTCTGATAATTTTTTGACTTCATCATGCGCAAAGAAATTAGAACAGTTAGAAATTTTTATATCTAAATCGTAGAAATTATTAAAAAGATCAACACCAATAACTTTATGACCTTGATGAACCAGGTAATCGACTAAATGAGAACCAATAAAACCTGCAGATCCAGTTACTAAGACAGTTTTAGACATTAATAGCTTTTTTATTTTTTAGGAATTCTTCTATTAATGTAATCATTTTTTGATGAACTTCATCTTTACTAAGACCATCTACATCAATAACCTTAACTCTCGTAGGATTTTCTCTAGCGATAGTTTTATAACCATTTCTTACGCGCACGAAGAATAATTTGTTTTCTTGTTCAAGACGATCTCTATCTTTAGTCCTTGCTGCCGCTTCTTTCTCGGAGACCATTAATAGGATTGTGAGATCAGGTTTGACACCTTCACAGACAAGGGCATTGGCAACTTCAATGATTTTGATATCAATGCCTCTGCCATAGCCTTGATAAGCTAAGGTACTATCAGCAAAACGATCACAGATTATTACTCTGCCTTTAGCAAGTTCTGGTTTTAATAAAGTTGCTACGTGATCAGCTCTATCAGCTAAATAAATCATCAACTCGGCTTTATCAGAAATAGTTTCGTTACTATCAAGAACAATATTTCTCAGGCGATTACCAAGTTCGGTAGCACCGGGGTTACGAGTAAAGAGCCAATCATGACCCTGTTTCTGAGCATATTCCTTTAACAAACCAAGTTGTGTAGTTTTACCTGCTTTGTCTGGACCTTCAATTGTAATAAACATCGTTTAGTTTTCAGTTACTACTTTAATAGTAACCTCAGTTTGGATATTTGAACCTAAATCTAATTGAATTGTTGATTCACCAATGGTTTTGATAGGGGTTTTAAGTTTAATGTTCTCTTTAGTGAGGTTTACATTGAATTGTTTGTTGCAAGCTTCAAAGATTTTCTCTTTAGTGATAGCACCGAATAATTTGCCTGATTCGCCAGCTCTAGCTTGAATAGTAACGACAGCTTCTTCACCAATTGTTTCTTTGATTTTTTCAGCTCTATCTTTTTTCTCTTCAGCTAATTTTTCAATCTCAGCTTTACCTTCTTCGTAAGTTCTTAAACTGTTTTTGTCAGCAACAACTGCAAGACCTCTGCGAAGCAAGAAATTTCTAGCAAAACCTGGCCTAACTTTAATTAGTTCTCCAGCTTTGCCTGCTTGTGAGTCTTCGGTAAGTATTACTTGTAATGCGGATGCCATAGCGGATCAAATTTTATCACTATGGAATCATGCTAATTATGAGGTTTTGTAAACAAATTGTTAAAAGTAAGGTTATACTGTGTCATTGCGAGCGTAGCGAAGCAATCCACCCACTTAAGTTTTCTGGTAGTATGGATCGCCACAGCCGCTTTGCGGCTTCGCGATGACGGCACTCGTCCTTAGTGGCTCGCAATGACACAAAGAGGTAAACATATGGATTCTAAACAAAATAATTATTTCATTTTGAGCATAGCTATAGCTTTTGCTTATTTTTCTTTCGGAGCTATAACCAATGTGGCTGGGGCGATAATACCTAAAATTAGAGACACTTACCAGGTTAGCTCTTCGCTATCGGTATTCTTAGCAGCGACTTTCTTTATCGCTTATGGAGTGACTTCTATACCTTGGGGCATTTTCATGGAGAAGAGTTCTAAGAAAACTACTTTAATAGCAAGTTCATTAATAACTACGCTGGGAGTGCTTGTCTTTGCACTTATTCCTGGATTTGTACCTAATATGCTGGCGATGTTTTTGTGTGGAGTTGGTATCACTGGAATTCAAGTGGCTTTAAACCCTCTTGTTGCCGATGTTTCAGATCCGGTGAAATATTCACGTAACCTGACTTTATTTATGGTACTCAATGGTGTTGGTGGATATTGTGCGCCTCAATTAGTAACCTTCATCAAGAACGCAGGTTTTGATTGGACCTTCAATTACTGGGTTTTCACAGGCATTGCTTTACTTATGACTCTTGCTCTAGCTTTGCCAAAATATCCTAAGCCAGCAGTTTCTGGCAAAGAAGTAAAAGCTAATTCAGGCTCGTCTAATTTAACTTTTGAGTTATTGACTAAACATCCTTTGATTTATTTATATGCATTTGGAATCTTTTTATATGTAGGTGTTGAAGTTGGTGTGGCTAATACTATTGGTTTCTATCTTCAAGACAAATTAAATATTGTCGGAGTGATGGGCGATGCTGCTGAAGCAATGAAGAACACTACTATTAGTAATTATTGGGGTGGACTTTTAGTTGGTAGATTACTTGGGACTTTTGTTCTGCATAAAATCCCTGGTGGCAGAGCGATTATGATTTATATTTCTCTTGCTGCAGTATCTTTATTCTTAGCAATGAGCGGTGATATAAACCAGGCGTTATGGGCTTTTCCTGCAATTGGTTTCTTTATCTCAATCATGTTCCCTACTATTTACAGTACTGCGACTAATAGTTTCCCAATTGAATATTCAGGTGGAGTTTCAAGTATTCTTTGCACGGCAATTATTGGTGGTGCTGTAGTTGGACCTTGTATCGCTGCAGTTGCAGAAGCCACTCAAGGCTCAAGCCTTGTCCCTAATTGGGATATGGGATTAACAGTTGCTTTTGCTTGCTACCTATATTTATTTATAGTTGGGCTGGTGAGTAGTAAGCCGAAGATTTAGTAAACACTCTTGGAGCCAAAGTGTCCACCTATATCTATTAGATGAATGATTAGATTTTCATCTTTATCAAATGACCAAATGATTCTAAGATCACCATCAATGCGTGAACTATATTGAACTCCAAATGTTCTTGTATTCACTTTGTGTGATTTAAGACTTTGGTCAAAAGGATTAGAGCTTAGTTTGATAATTACTTTGTTGATTTTTGTAAGACTAATTCTTCGTTGTTTAACAAGTTTTTCAACTGATTTTGTAAAATATTTTGATTGTTTGATTAAATACATTTACTTGTTGAATAGATCTAAAAAAGCGTTTGGATTTTTTTCAAAATCTATTAAATCATATTCTCCATTTTTAATTTCCTTTATACTTTGAGCAATTCTTTTTTCGGTTTCAATATCTACCATTGGATATTGTGGTTGAGTAGAATTTTGTGCAATTTGAAAAATAAAATCTCCAGATATAAACTTATGTATTAAAAGTCTCACCATATCGTTAGCAGAAGAGAAGCCTTCATCCTCTGCTTTTTTCTCAAGGGCTTTTTTAGTTTTTGTAGTTATAGGAATCTGCAATCTTTGATTTTGAGCCATAATAAGTAAATTTTACCCTTTTTAGAGTTAATTTTAAGTTAAATTGAGTATATTTTGAGTAAAAATTGTCCTTTATGAAGAGTAGCAACGAACCCATACTATTAAATAAAAATCAAGGTGGTGTGGATTTGCTGCCACGCCCTTTTCAAGGGCTCGCAATAACGGCATTTGCTTTACGCAGCTAAAGTTGTCTTAGAAGGATTAGCCTTAGCTAGTAAAACAGCTTGCTCATGCGGATCTCTGCCACTAGGTTTGGCAGCTCTAGCTGTAGGAGCACCATTGCCATTATGTTTGTGAGCTACGTAATATTTACCTTGTCTGGTTAATTGATTTACTGCAGCATCATCAATACCGATCTTGATTTGCTCACGAATACCATTGAGATATAAACCGGTTGCAAAGTCATAGAGAGCAGGTCCCCACGAAGTATTGATGAACATACCCATGACTGCTTGTCCCCAACCGCCGAACATTTGTAATAAACCAGATTTTTCTGGACTATAAGTTTGTTGCTTCTTATTAATGTCAGTAAATAATCTTGGATCACCAGCTTGATCTTGGTAAACCAATTTACCTGCAGTAACAATACCAAGAGCTGGAATCATATTAGCAGCACTGGTTAGGAATGATGATAAGAAAGTATTTTTGCCCATCATTGAGAAGATAGACATTATAGATACTCCTAAAGTTGCAATTCCACTAAATGCATAAGCATGCTCTTCATGAACTTCGCCGTAAGGTTTACCACTGTTCTTAGACGTCTTAGTAGGACCAACTTGTCCAAGAGTAAAGAAATTTGGTAGAACGTGTTGATGAAGAGCTTTATTAGTAACGAACTCATAAGCCATTACTGCTGCTTGCCATGAATCAGCAACTGCACTAGCTGCTAACCTGCCAACAAAAGGAATCTTGCCAATAATGCCACCAAGGAAACCATATTGGAAGTAATCTACTCTATCCATACGTTTTTCAGTAGCTTTATCGAAGTATTGTTTCTTGTCTTTAAATACTGGAGATTTTTCGTATTGTTCTTTAATAGTTTCTTGAGTAGTTTTGTCCTTAGCAAATTCATCTAAGTTATAGTTACTGCGCATTGCCAGTTCATTTGCTCTACCGATTAAAACTGTATTGGATAAGGCCCTAAGAACTTTTCCAAATTTAGAACTATCGTTAAAGAATGTAGAACTGAAACCAAAACACTCACCAATAAATTGCCATGGGAATTGATGAGCTGAAAGTACTAAACCTCTAGAAACTCCTGAAGCAACGGTATTGAATCTATAACTCCATTTCTGAGCATAACGTGCAAGGGTTGATAGTGGTTTGATGCCGAATTTTTCACCAATTAATTCGAATGGTGTTGCAATCATCATAGTTTTAGAAACAATACTAAGTAGATTATCAAAGAAAGGACCTGCTGCTTCAATTTTGAGATATTTTTTGACGAAAGGAATATTTCCTAACCATGGATAAGTTTCAAGAATTGATTTAGAATAAACTTGACCTTCTAATGCTTTCTCATTTGAATCATTAGTAGGAGTAACCAAACTACGCTTATTAGTGGCTTTAAGGACCTCTTGAACCCATGGTTTAGATTCATCAAGCTCTAATTTAAATTCGGGGCTATTAAGAAATTCAGAGAAGAAAGCAGCATTGAAAGCATTATTTTCGTGAATATTACTAGATTTATAAGTTGCTTTTTCAACGGTAGGAAGAAAATCTTTTGCCCATTCAGCTTTAGTTTTAATTTCACCAGTTTTATTGTGTTGAAATAACTCTTCCTTTTTCTCATTTTTACCGCTAATAGTCAAAGCATCGTTATGCCATTGATTAAGTGGTAAAGCAAGCTGAGAGACCATTGCTTCAGCAACATCTTGCTCAGTCATTAAACCTCTAATAATGAAACCAGCACCTTCCAGTAATATTGCTTGAGCTAACATTGGAGCATCAGTTCCAGGACTATCTCCAGCAGCTACAATTAACAAGTTCTTAGCTCTTACTTCTTCTATACTTGGAAATACATCAGCTTTACTAGTGTTTGGTGCAAGTTCACAATATGGTTGTGGATTTTCTTTGGCATCAAGTAGTATGTATTGTTTATTTTTTGGTGTAGGACATTTCTCTTTTATAAAATCTCTAAACTCTTTGAGTGTGAATGTTTTTTCTAGATTCTCAAAATCAATTCCTGAGACATCTTTACCATTGATAGAGAATAGGCAAGTACCTTTAGGAATACCAAATTCTTTTTCTGCCCATTCTTGAGCCTCTGGGGAGTTTGCAAATTTTGCAAGTGTCTTATAGAAAAGAAGTTTAATGTCATCTCTAACTCTGTTATCAGAGTCAAAAGCATGAGGTGTAAGGCAGACAAGTAAACCTTTACGAATTTTATCAGTTAACTCAAATTCATTTACAGGTGGATTTACTGGATCGTAATATTCTTTTGGAAGTTTAATATCACTTGCATTTAGCTTTTGGAAAAATTCTTTAGCATCTAAACTTTGTTCACGAGATTTTTCTACTAAGTCTATGTAGCGTAGATAGTTTTCAACTGAAAAATCTGGATGCTTATCAAATATTTCTGGAATGGATTTGTATTCAAGAACTTTAAGAGGTTTATGTTCTTTTTTATTACTAACAATTTCTTCAAGCTTAGACAGGAAGCCATCTTCAGCTCCAGGTAATTTTATATGATTTAATTTATCAATAAATTTACCGTAATTAATAGTTGCTGGATTGATTGCTAATTTGCCATTAGGATCATGTTTGATTCCACCAGATAGACCATTTACTACTAGTAATTTATAGAGATTTTTTGAATCAGGATCATCAAGTGAATGAATACCAAACTCATGCAGTAGAGAAGAAATTTCATTTGGCGATCTTGGATTTTGCCACTCACCTTTTGCATCCTTAAACTTAGGACCTTCAGTACCTACAGCACTTGGTCCTGGGAACACACCCGTTCTTGCAGTATTAATCTCGAAGTAACCACCAACTTTCCATAAACCTTTAAGTAGATTTCTTAGGAAGTGTTTATCAAGTAAAGAACCAATTGATCTAGAATTCTCTACTTTCTGTACTGTTTTGAAAGTACAAGTACCATCTGCATCAAATGAGTAATAAGGTTTTCTTCCGTCTCTAAGTTGTGTAAGAATAAATTTTCTACGCTTGAGATAGTTTTCTTTAATTAATCTTCTCGAATGACTACCAATACCAATGACAGTTTTGGCGTTGGCATAAATTTCTTCGGGCAATGGAACTGAATCGGGATTTAATTTTAAAAGTTCAGAAGCTCTTTTAGATACTTCATCAGGACTTAATTGATCATTAGGTCCTCTTACTATTTGAGCAATTTTTTCATTACTCTGAGTTGCAAGTGCTTCGAGTTCTTTTTTACCTTCAGCTTCTAATTTTGCTGCAGGTTTTTCTAAGGGCTTATCGATTCTATTTTTAGTAGAAGTGGATTGCTGATCTTGAACTCCTTTTGGAGAAGTTTTAACTTGGCCCTGTTTGGGTTGGTCTGTGATTAGAGTTGGAATGGTAAAAACTCCTTTGTTTTTACTACGGCCTCTGGTACCTTTACTTGTTAGTACCTATCAACGTAAGAATATATAGTTTTCAGAAAAAAATATTTATCAATACGTTTCGCTTTACATTATAGAACCAAGTGTTTAACTAGGTCTAGAGCCAAAAACTAAAATGTATTAACATTAAGCATATCTAATCTTTTCCTTAAAATAATAGCTTTAAAGGGTTTGCTCTAGAACTATCATGTTAGAATAATTTTTGCCCTTAAAGGCTATTAAAAGCCGGAGAGCATTATGGGTAAATTTTACAGACGAATCTTTAATTTTTGGATAGTTTTAGCTACATTTGTGGCTTTCTCTACTAGCGTTCATAGTATTGGTAATAAGACTTGTGAAGAAGAAAGGCCATCTTTAGAAGAGCTTTTACTTGAAACCAATGAAGAATGTACCAATATTGAAAAGAAAATCGGTAAATTAGGGTTGAAAAGGACTGAAGATGTCTGTTATTCATCTGCTTCTTGGTATGGACCTCATTTTCATGGCAAGCCAACGGCAAGTGCAGAGCCTTATGACCGCAACCTGCTTACAGCAGCTCATAAGAGCCTCCCTCTTAACACTTATATATTAGTGACTAATATGAATAATGGTAGAGAGATCATTGTTCGGGTTAACGATCGTGGACCCTTTATAGCAGGAAGAGATGTTGACCTTTCTGAAGTTGCTGCAAGAATGATTGATGCTATTCCTAGTGGAGTGGTGCCGATTAAGTATGAAATCTTAGCTACTAAATAACTGAGCCTTCTGCAAAGTCCCATCTGCGTCGCGTCATTGCGAGGAACGATAGTGACGTAATAATCCAGCAAGGTTCGCGCAGGGGGATTGCTTCGCTTCCTACTTCGCCAAGGCTTCGTAGGACAAGACGCTCGCAATGACGGCACCTGCCTTTAAATGACGACATTATCAATCAACCTTGTTGTACCTAACTTAGCTGCAACAAAAATCCTATCCCAATGGCTTTCCAAGTATTCAACTTTAAATCCAAGTTTTTCTAATTTATCTTTGGCGATTTTTAAATTTTCATTAGAGAAGTTTTCCTTAAGGCAGGAAAGCTCTTTGTAAATATTTGCAGCAAGTTTTCTATCAAATTCTGATAGATAGCGGTTTCTAGAGCTCATGGCTAGACCATCAGCTTCTCTCATAATTGGAGCTGGAATGATTTTTACAGGTAATTCTAAACGTGAAACCATTTCTTGAATCACCATTAGTTGTTGATAATCTTTTTCACCAAAGATTGCATAATCAGGTTCGATCAATTCAAAAAATAAATTTACTACAGTACAAACTCCATCAAAATGTCCTGGACGTGCAAGTCCACAGAGTTTATTGCTGATCTCAAAATCCGCAGTAATTTTTTTTGCTTCAGTGCTGTAAAGTTCTTCGACACTTGGAGCAAAAACATAATCTACTTTTTTACCCGCCAGTAATTCTAGATCCTTTTCTAAAGTACGAGGGTATTTGCTGAAATCCTCATTAGGACCGAATTGTAAAGGATTTACAAAAATACTAACTATTGTGGTATCTGCATGCTGCTCGGCAATATCAACTAACGAAAGATGACCTGCATGCAAAGCACCCATGGTTGGAACTAAAGCCAGAGTTTTACTACAAAGCAGGGGGATTGCTTCGTCACTTCGTTTCTCGCAATGACCTGGATCTTCACGCCCGCTTCGCAGGCTCAGGATGACGGCATCCAATTCTTCTTTAGTTGTAATTAGTTTCATTTAGCGTGTATAAGATTTTGGTAGGCGCAGATTTAAATTAGTAGCTATCTCGTAACTAATTATATTTGCTTTCTCTGCCCAGTTTTGCAGTGGGAGATTGGGTCCTAGAAGTTCTACTAGATCTCCTACTTTGATATCGGTATGATCTTCAATATCAAACATAACTTGGTCCATGGTAATTAAACCCACTTGATTAATTGAATGCCCTTTGCATTGAGCTTGGATTTTATTAGAAAGAGATCTTGGAATTCCGTCTGCGTAACCTAAAGGCAAGGTGGCAATTCGAGTTGCTTGATTAGCTTTCCAAGTTCTTTTATAGCTTACTGAATCACCAGCCTCTATGTCTTTAATGAAACTAATACGTGCATATAATGACATCAATGGCTTAAGCTCAGGATTTTCTAAGCCGTATAACTCAATGCCACAGCGCATTATATCGAATTCCATTCCTGGTATGGCGCGTGCTGCTGGGCTTGATACTGGATGTTTTAAATATGGTAAGCCGGCACTTAGTTCTTTAAAAACCTTATATTGCTCATGGCAAAAATCTATATCGCTTGCATCTGCAAAGTGAGTAAAAATAGATTCGATATGTATATTTGATAATTTTTCTATGCGAGAAATCATGGTATCGAACTTTGGTTTTGATAATTTAAAACCAATGCGATTCATGCCGGTATCAAGTTTGATATGAATCTTTGCTGTGGTTTCAAGTGATTTAGCAAGTTCATTTAAATTAATGATGAAATCTTCGCTAGCTGCAGCTAACTCAACATCTAACTCCAAAGCTTGTTTGATAGCCCAATCTGGGCAAATACCAAGAACAATTATTCTATTTTTGCTAGCTTGGCGTAAGTTAAGAGCCTCATCAATATTAGCTACACCATAACCATAAACAAAACTATAAGCATCCAATGTTTTGGCAATTACACTTGCACCATGCCCATAGGCATCAGCTTTTAGCACTGGTAAAAGAGGTTTATTAAACTCAGAATGAATTTTTTTGAGATTAAATTCTAAATGATCAAGATTGATTTCAAGCCAAGCATCTCTACGAAAACGGTTTACTTGAGTTTGGCGCGTTTGACTCATATGGCACTCAATGATCCTTTACAAGAAGAGCTGCTTAAAATTTCTGCTAGATCCTGCTTAGAGAAACTAGGCCAGAGTATTTCTGTAAAGAATAATTCGGCGCTCGCACATTGCCAGAGTAAGTAGTTGCTTAATCTAGCTTCTCCACCTGTTCTAATAAGGATTTCTGGCGTGGGAATATTTTTGGTATCAAGCAGTTTAGTAAAACTTTCAACATTTAGATTAGTAATTTCACTTTCAGTAAAATTCTCTTTCATGTGATTTAGGGTACGAACAAATTCGTCTAAGGCTCCGTAGTTAAGAGCTATTTGTAAATTTAAACCAGTATTGTTTTTGGTTTTCTCTTGTAAGGCTTCTAGCTTTTTAAATAAGCCTGAATCGAAGGCACTGATATCACCAATATAACTAACTTTGATATTTTCACTTACTAGTGAATTTAATTCACTTACAGCCATTTCACCAAGTAAGTTAAAAAGAAAATCTAGTTCTTGACTATTGCGTTTCCAATTTTCCGTTGAAAAAGCATAAACAGTAAGATAGTTAATTCCATATTCTGGACAAGCCTTAACCAGGCTTTTTAACGCTGTAACTCCAGCTCTATGACCTTCAATAGACACTAGGCCTCTTTCTTTAGCCCAGCGTCTATTGCCGTCCATTATTACTGCAAGA
The DNA here is from genome assembly GCA_964517685.1 of uncultured Gammaproteobacteria bacterium. GTDB lineage: Bacteria > Cyanobacteriota > Vampirovibrionia > LMEP-6097 > LMEP-6097 > CAYQSL01. The sequence continues at coordinate 240,758 of CAZFCF010000002.1, forward strand.
TGTTCCACCACTGCAAAGGATCATCTTATCATGCGGGCTTAAGGTCTATTTTTTGGTTACTTTGATAAAGTCGGGTGAGTTTAGCCCTAATTCATAAATAACTTGATGCACAGAATTACCGTTTATGTCTTTAATGGCTCTTTTGTAATTTTTGACTTCGACTTTAGTATCATCATTTACTTTGGCAAGATCCATGTTTCTTGGAACGAAGTACAAATCAAATTCTACTTCTTTAGCAAGTAAATCACTGACTGGAATTTGGACTCTATCTTTGGCGCCGCTACTACTTTGTGGCAAACTAATGAATTTAAATTCATTGCCAGCAATACCATCTCCTTCTATGTGATCTAAAGTAAAAAGAGTTTTGTTGTAATAGATATCAAAGTCTAAAGTTTTCAAACCTAAACCACTAAAGCTTTTGCTACTGTCATAAACCTTTGCTTTATAACTTACAAAGCCTGGTGTCAAAACCATTCCTGATGCTAATTCCACTTTATTGGGATTGGTATTTGTAGTAGGAGTCGTTGGTGTTGTTGTATCACTTATATTCAACATTTTTTTGATGGTCTCTACCATTGAAACTGTTCCAGAAAGAGTTGTACTCATGCTGCGAAATAGTTTTTCCAAGTCAGTCAACCTATCTAAAATATCTTCCGATATCAAAGCCTGTCTTTGTAAAAGCTCTAGTTCTTCTTTCTTGATACGCACATAAACTTTCCGTTCATGTCGATCAGTCGAAGCCTTCACCAAGACTGGATTTAAAGCGATGTATAAACTAATAATAACTAAAAGTATTTTTTTCATTTGTCCCCCTTTTGACCTAGGCTAAAATCATTAGTCATGATTTTTAATCCTGCAAGCAAGGCTAGCAAGTAACTTTTGAAAATGAAAGGGGTCGAAAGTACTTTTTTTCTGTTAAATTTGGTCCTTTATAGGGTAGATTGTTGAGTAAATATCAGCGTTTATGAGGAATTAAAGTAATAAGACACAATGGAGGTCTTTGATTGAGTAGTAGTGTAAGTTTTCTAGGTTTAAATAGTTCTTTTGATTCGGCTTCTTTAGTGAGCCAATTAATTGCTGTTGAAACACAAAATAGAATTGGTCCATTAACTAAAAAAAATACTACTCTAACTCAAGAGAAATCAGGTTTAAGCACAGTCTCGACTTTAGTAGGTGCAGTAAAAACTTCACTTGCTTATGATTCTGTAAAAGATGGCACTTCTCCACTTGCTCCAAAGAAAGTTACTAGTAGTGATACCAGTAGTGCATTTGTCTCTGTGACAGCAACTGATTCAGCTGCTAATCAAAATTTTGATATTAGTGTAACTAAGTTAGCTACTAATACAATTAGAAAATCTGATACATCTATTAAAACTGATCTTACTAATGCATCTGCTATTAGTGATGCCCATTTTAAAGGTGAAGCGACACTAAGTAATGGAACAGTAACAGTTAATGGTGTAACTCAAACTTATACTGCAGATGGTACTCCAACAATTGCTGATTTAGAAACTTTTCTTGCTAGTTTTTCTGGAGTTACTGCTACTTTTAATACCTCTACAGGTAAATTTGATTTGACCGGTGTAACTAGTTTAGGTTCTTCTGGTGATACTTCTAATATGCTTTCAGCATTGGGTTTGAACAATTCACCAATTAGTGGCGGCAATGTAAGTGGTATACAAAATTTAGAAGCTGTGAAAGATTCTACTAAGCTGAATGCTATTGGTATAACTGGTACAAAAATAACTATTAATGGTACTGATATAGCTATTGATACGGGTGTTGCTGGTACAACAATTGATGGTTTGGTAACTAAAATTAACAACACAGCAGGTGCTAAAGTAAGTGCGGCTTTTGATAATTTAAATGGTAAATTGATTCTAACTAATACAAGCACAGGTGCACTGTCAATCACTTTGACTGGGGATGGCAATGTTAGTGCTTTGAATCTGAGTAATCCTACTAGTGAGACTTTGGGTGACAATGCTGAGTTCTCTATCTCTACTCTAAATAGTGGGGCAACCTTGGTTAGTAATTCTAATTCAGTTACAGGCTTAGTTGATGGTCTTAGCTTTGATTTAAAACAAGTTACCACAAGTCCTGTTAGCGTGAGTATCACTAGTGATTCTTCAGGTTATGCAACTAAATTAAGTTCAATGATTACTCAGGTCAATAAATTATTGACTAATCTTTATACTAAGAATGATTCTTTTAGTCGTAATTTTATATCAAAAGTAAAAAGTACCATGGCAGGTATCAGCGGAGAAACTGGAGTAGATACTCATACTTCTTTTATAGAACTCGGTTTGAAAAGTACATTAGATGGTGGTGGTAAATTTGCTGGTTACTCACTTACAAGTGATACTTTTACTGCAGCTTATTTAGCTGCCCCAGATGAGGTAAATAAAGTACTTTGGGGTAATTCAAGTGATGCTGATTCAATTTTTGCAAGCCAGTCTAATGGTGATAAAGGTATTTTAGTAAAACTTCAAGAGATATTAGATGACTATGTAGATCCTAGCGTTGCGAGCCTGGGTTTGATTAGCCAAGTACAAACATCTATAGACTCACAAATCAAATCTAATACTACTAAAATCGCTCGTGAACAAGCGAGTATTGATAGTTATGAAAAGCGTATGAAAGCTCAGTTTGCGCAGTTAGATACAATTAATGCCCAGTATAAATCACAGCAAGCAGCGGTAGCAAGTTTGAGTAACAATAGTAATAACTAAGAATTGTTTTGAAGAAAATTTTATCAATTGATGCTGGATTAAATGAGATAGAGAAAATAGATCTTTCTATTGCAAAGTTCCTTGAGAGTGATAATTATGCTCCTATATTATATTTGATGAAAGATAGACTTACTTTAATAAGCGAACTTACCCGTATAAAAAAAGAAACTGGCATCAAGGATACTGAGAGAGAAAGATTAGACCAAATTTTTTCTGGAGCAAACAATATTATGCAAAAGATTCAATCCAAGCAGAATAAAATTGGTGAAAGATTAGAGAAAAGAAAAAAAATTAACAGCCAGAATAAAAATATTGGCTACAAATAACTTATTCAGCTAAAATAAGCTCTAGATGCAGCTTATTGATACCCACGCTCATGTATGTTTCGATGCCTATGATTCAGATAGGGATGAAATGATGTCTCGCGCCTTTGACAATGGCGTGCAAAAGATTGTACATCCTTGTTGTAATTTACTTGAGGCTCAGGAACTTCTTGATTTTGCTGCTAAATATGATGGTAACAGTAAGACTAATGTGTTTTGTTCCATCGGAGTGCACCCAACAGAATTTCAAACTTGGAATGAAAGTTCTGAGGAATTTATGGAGAAGTTTTTACAAACAAACTTTGTGAATAATCCAAATTCTAAAATCAAAGCTATTGGTGAAACTGGTTTGGATTTTTATCATTGCACTACTGAAGAAGAGCATGAGATCCAAAGAAACATTTTTGAAAAACAAATCCTTATTGCTAAAGAATATAATTTGCCTTTAATTATCCATACAAGAGACGCATGGGAAGAGACTTTGAAGATTTTGAGAAAACATTTTAAAGATTCTGGAATTGCTTGCCCTGGTACTATTCATTGTTTTACTGGTGATTTAAATTTTGCTCAAGAGTGTATAGATTTAGGTTTTTTTATTTCTTGGGGCGGAGTTTTAACTTATAAGAAAAATGAGCATTTCAGAGAAATTGCTCCTAAGCTGGATATTAATAAAGTTTTACTTGAGACAGATAGTCCATATCTAAGCCCGCAAGCTTTTCGAGGTAAGCGCAATGAGCCTGGTTATGTTAGTTGTGTAGCAGAAGAGCTGGCTAAGTGTTATGGTATTCCAGTTGCGGAGTTAGCCAAAATTTCAACTGAAAATGCAGAAAGATTTTTTAATATATAAAGTAAAACAATTGCCGTCATTGCGAGTGAAACGAAGCAATCCACCTGCTGTTTGCTTTGGGGGATTGTTTCGTCGCCTCTGGCTCCTCGCAATGACAACTATAATTCTCCAATTAGCTTTGCCTGTCCATGCCAGCGAGCGCAGCTATGATCATTTCAGAGACTTGCTTCTACAGGCTAATGTTGATGAGATTATTGCACGTGTAGATAAAACTAGAGGTAAAGCCAAAGATCTTTCTTACTCAGCAATGTATCTTTATTTTATTGCCCTGCTAGTGACAGGGGACTTGGAAAGAACTGATCAAGATCTTCAATTAGTAGATAAAAAACATAGAACTAAAGCTGAATTTCAAGAAATTGAAAAGCATTTAAAGTTTTTTACTCAAGATTATAATTTTGAAAATATTGCTTTAACTGATTCGGAATTGGCAACTATTAATCTAATTAAATTACTGCCAAGCTATATTGAAAATTTCCATAAATTAAAAAAACAAATTAATAAAACGGATGCAATGTTCTTGCTCTATGTAGAACTTAATCAGGAACTGCTTTCTAGAAGAACGGAAATTCTTGAGAATATCGATAAAATTATTGAACCTGTAGTTTACTGCCCAACGAAAATTGATTTCTTAATGGAGCTTAAAGACGATGAAGCTAATAATCTTGCATCAAAATTAGCTCTGGATTTAATTGAACAAAAACGTGAGAAATTATTTCCTTCAGGTTTAGATTTATATGAACTTGCATCTGCTTATAAAGCGTTAGCTGTTCTGAGTATTTATGCAAATAAACCAGATCAGGCAAAACGTTATATAGAGCTAGCCAAAGAGAATATTTATAAGATCCGCTCAATATGGGTTGTTGAAGATATTATTATTAAAAGACCAATACTTAAAATTGATAAACGTGTTACTAAGTTTGGTTATCTAATACCTCAATGGCTAGTTCTGCTTAGAGAGGAATATGATGCGTTTTTTATAAGTTAATTAGAGTCTGAAGAATTTCATCCGATGCTGAAATTACTCTAGAGTTCGCTTGTAAACCACGTTGGAAACCTATAAGCTCAGCAAATTCATTTGCTAAATTCACATTTGAAGTTTCCAATGCTCCTGAAACTATAGCTGTATCGTATATTGAAGGTGCATTGCGATTGAATGGACCACCAATTACTGAAATCGCTGCTGGACCTGAGTTTGATGATTCACCAAACTTATTACCACTGTTGTTTGAAAGACCATCTGGGTTAGTAAAGTTGGCAATTAATAATCTTCCTAAGTTAATTTTTTCAGAAGAAGGTCCCAGTATTGAAATTGATCCATCGCTTTCTATAGCATAATTTGCAGTTTCGATTTCTAAGCCTGGATCTTGAGTGTAAAGAAAATTAGGTATCTTTACAGTTCCATAGAGACTATCTACATCACTAACTTTCATGAACGGAAAATCATCAGCTCCAACTGTTATGGCTGAACCTGACTGTACTGTTGCGGCTCCGCCACCGAAGGTTAGAGTATCGCTACTGGCTGTTGTAGTATCGTATTCAATGTTTGTAAATATATCTTCGAAACTAGTTACGCCTGGCTCTAATCTAATTCTTAATTGAACTTGAGCCCCAGCAGAATTTGTTAAATTTACCGTTTGAACATTATCGTATAGTTGCTGATTAGTATCTACTGCTGCTGTAAAAGTACTTACTCCAGTGCCTGCATTTGCATTATCAAAAGTAAATAATAATTTACCATCTTCTTGTCTGCTGATTTGTAGATCACCTTCTGTTGTAGTATTAACGCTAGTTCCGCTATCTACTAAACCACCTCTAACACTAATCTCAGCAAGTTTAGTTGCATCAAAACCTGCAGATGCTCCAGCTACGTTTACTGCTGTTGGAGTTGGTACTGCAAGATTACCAGTAGCACCATTAGTTGGTACATAAGAACTTCCTACGGTTTGATCGGAGAAATATGAAATATTTGAATAACCATCAACTGATTTGATACGTCCTGTTGATGAATCATATAAAGAAGCTGCAACAACTTTTGAACCATCAGCTGAAACTAAATTTTGACTCGCATCAATTTTAAAGTGACCATCTCTAGTGTATTGAGGATTTGATAGGGTTGTATCGTCATCAGACATTGAGCCAGAGACTATAAACCAACCGCTTCCTTTAAGAGCTAAGTCAGTAGCGATTCCTGTATTTTTTAGTGGACCTTGATTCCAATTAGTACTGATATCACTGATTCTCATACCGTTACCAACTTCAATTGGATTAGTACCACCACGAGATGTCGTTGGTGAACTTGCCGGACGTAAAACATTGCTTATCTCTTGTTCGAAATAAACTCTGCCAGATTTAAAGCCGGTCGTATTAACGTTGGCGATATTGTTGGCGATGATATTAATTGCATTTTGTTGTGTAGTTAATGCGCCAGCGCTAGTGAATAATGATGGTAGTACCATGGTTTAAATTCTCCTGTTAAAAATTACCTTACTAAGTTGATTGTTGTTTCTAGAATCTCATTTGCAGTAGTTGCTGCCTTTGATACAGATTGATATGACCTTTGGAATGTAATCAAATCTGTGAAAGCGCTGCTCAGATCAGCATTTGAAGTTTCCAGCGTTCCTGAGGTTATGGTAGTTTCTGCTGCTGTTGTTCCAGGCATAAGAGCCGTTACAAAGTCAGGTGTGCCTGAGTTCACACTTTCTTGGTAATTATTATTTCCAATATTTTGTAAACTTTGTGGATTTGAAAAAGTTGCTATTTGTAATTGATCTACTAGTTGATATTCAGTTTCACCTTGCATTAAAGCTCGGATTTCACCTGCAGAAGTAACTTCGATTTTGGCATTTTGTGGAAGAGTAATTCTGCCTCCGCCTGCTGAAAGAACGAAATAACCATTTGGATCAACAAGGCTACCAGCACTATCTGTTAAAAAGTGTCCTGCTCTTGAAAAAGCCATATCTCCAGATGGACTTTCTAAAGTGAAGAAACCATTTCCTTTAATTGCTAAGTCGGTAACTTCTCCAGTTTGCTTGGTTCTACCATCAGAAAAATCTGAACTAATAGAATTAACTGAAGTACCTGAATAACTGGTTTCGCCAAAATTACTGACAATACTTTCAAAGTTCACTCGCTGTTGCTTATAACCAATGGTGTTTACGTTGGCTATATTTTGTGCGGTCACATCTATTCCAACTTGAATATTTTTTAGTGATGAACCGGTTGCTTTTAGTGTTTGAAATGACATAAGTATTTATTCTGGCTTCCAGCACATTATCTGCATTTTTGGACTTTAAAGTACTTAGGCTTTTAGGGGATTTAGGGATTTCTATATGGCCTAGTTTGATGATTATTAGGAGTTTTTCAACTAAAGAGACTAATGTAAAAGGCTCTTAAAGATCGTATCCCTCGCTTTTATATAGGTAGAAAATTTAAAGCTCTGGCAAGTACAAAGCCGATGCCAAAGGCTAGAAGCCAGGAGCTGAGCCAGATTAACAAAGCTGTTTTAAGATTTTTTTCTTTGATCATTATTGCCACAGTAGCGATACACGGTACAAATAAAGTTAGTACCACACAGGCGGTTATGAGTTGAGCATTATTCATTGGAATATGTAAAAGACCAAAAGCTCCAAAATCTCTACGGATCATTCCTAGGATAAAACTTAATGCCACTTCTTTTGGCAAAAGAAGAATGTCTTGAATAAGCGGTTCGAAAAATTTAATAACGGTATTAAGTAAGCCGAAAACCTGCATAGTAGCTACAACTCCAGCTGAAATAAAAAATGCTGGCGTGGCTTCATCCAAGAAAACCTTGGATCTTACAAAAGTTTTTTTAAGAACATTTTTCATCCTCGGTAATCTTAGTGGAGGAATATCGGTAATGAAATTACCGCAGTCACCTGGAATCAATCTATTCATAAGTAATCCAGTAAGTCCAAAAATAACTATAAGAATTGAGCCCCAGATAAGCCAAGGAGTCATTCCTCCAATATTACTTAGTAAGCCTTGAATTACGCCAAGTTGTGCTGAGCAAGGGATAGTGAGACCAAGTAAGGTCATGGTGATGAGTTTTTCTTTGTTACTAGTTAGTAATCTAGTAGTTACAACTGCCATAGTTACGCAGCCTCCGCCTAATATAAGAGGAATTATGGCTCTGCCATTCATACCTAAACGCGAAAGAATGCCATCACTTAATACTGCCAGCCTTGGTAAGTATCCAGTGTCTTCTAAGAATGCTAGACCAAAATAGAAACCTAAAACCAAAGGTAATAGTAAGCCATATAAATATGTGATGGTCAAAGTGAGCACACCATAATCACCTGCTAAGAGAATGCCAATTGCAGTCATAGGTTTTGTGAAAACTATATTGGTTATGGTATTGAACTCAATAGGAAAAGCAAATGAAACTATATTGCGGACTATAGGCTCATAGAAGTTATTGAATAAATGTGTTTCCAGAAAATCAACTACAGTTCCTGCTATAAAAATTCCTAAGAACTGATAGAGAAATAAGTACAAAATTAAAATTGCTGCAATGCTGCCCCAGAAAGGGTTTAACAAGATTTGTCCAAAGAAAGCACGCTTGGAAAATTTCTCAAAGACTACGGAATTCTTCACCAGATTATTTACTTCTTCGCGTCTAATTTTATAAATTTCTTCTCTCAGCAGTTCGCTATTTTCATTTAAGTTAATTTGATTTTTGCTGGCGATACTGTCATCTGCTTCTGCAATTAATACAGCTTCAGTTCTAGATAGAACCTGCTCAGCAAATGGCTCTATGAGAGCATCAATTGCTGGCGATATTTTCCCAACTTTGAATTTATAACTAGCTTTCAAGTTATTTGGTGAAGCTAAAATTGCTTCTTTTAATTCGGGGAGACCTTGGGCTTTTATAGCAACAGTTTTAATTAAGTCTAAGCCAAGTTCTTCTGATAAATAATTGATATCGATTCTTACTTTTCTAATTTCTGCTTCGTCAAATTGGTTCAGCACAAGGATCATAGGCTTACCCATATCAGTTAATTGTTTAGTTAGAAAAAGATCTCTACTAAGAGTAATACTGGAAACAACGTTGATAACATAGTCAGCTTCCATAAGAAAATCTCTGGTTGCTTTTTCTTCATCATTAAAACCAGAGATACCATAGACTCCTGGGGTATCAACAAGATCTAAAGAGAAATTACTGAGCCCATATTTTTCTTTTTCTTCATGACTAAGATTAATAGAGGCATTTGATATCTCAATTGTCGTACCTGGATAGTTACTAACATCCACATACATCCCTGTCAGGTAATTGAAAATTACTGATTTGCCGACATTAGGGTTTCCTATTAAAGCAATTTTCATTAATGACCTTTATTGAATATTTCTATTCTCTTACAGAACTCTTCCCCGATAGCAATTTCTTGTAAGTCTCTTAGTATTACTGCTGGACCTTTGGGAATTTTTACTATGCAATTAAAATTCTCTCCTTCACAAATACCTAACCTGGTTAATTCAGATTTCAACTCCTGAGGAATGAATTGAATTTGGAAATTTTCCCCAGATTTAATATTGTTTAAAAACATGAATGCTAATGTGAGAATCATTCTCAATTTTAAGTATTTTCTTAATTAGTTGCCTAAATCTTTCACTAAAATTAAACTTTATGGGAATTTTCCTCGTAAAACTGGAGTCTAGGCTAACATTTACAAGCTATGGAAAAAAGAAGTGCCGCACGAGAGCTGGCTTTCCTGGCACTGTTCCAGCTCCCAAAGAACCCTGAAAAATTAGCCAAGACAGATTTTCATGCCATTTGTCTATCGGCTATTAGAACTTTATCTGATTACGCCAAAAATAACGTAAACAAAGCTGAGGCTTATTTCCTCAAAGTTGAAAGATACCTCATGGAATATAAGATGAACCATGATCTAAATGAGCCTTTAGAAGAGGCTTCTAGGTCTGTTCCAATGCCTCATAGTGATGAATTCTTTGATCATTTGAATAATTGCTATAGAGCTGTATCTCAATTAAGAGAAAGCTTGGAAGTACCTGAGCTCTACTGGCATTACCAAGATGATGAGATTCAAGAATTTACTTTAAAGCTGATTATGAATTTTGTGGATTCGAAAGATGAAGTGCATGCTTTAATTCAAGACACTGCTCCTACTTGGGATTTGGGTCGTATGAATAAAATCGATAGAACTATTATAGAAATTGCGGTTACTGAAGTTCTTAAATCTAATATTCAACCAGCAATTGTGGCATCTGAAGCTTTAAAACTAGCGAATAAATATTCAACAATAGAAGGTGTGAAGTTTATCAATGGTGTGCTGGGAGATGTAATAAAATCTCTTAGCGAAAAAACAAGCTAAACCTATGCAACCTGTTCTTGATTATTCCTTTCTTGAATAAGGTTTTCTTGTTTAGGAGCTTCTTGTTTTTCTTTAGCAATTTCATTCTCATGGGTTTCATGATTTTCCTGTTGGTGTCTTGAACTATTCAGAGCTAGTTCATTACCATTCTTGATGATGGTTTGGCCACTTTGTTGAGCAAATGCTTCAATTCTATGTTCTGCTCCAGGCTTAACGCCGCTAAATACTAAATCTGAATGACCATTATGGTTAGTTAATTTAAAAGCTGCAACATCACCACGCTCTACTAAACTTTGTGCAAAACGAGTCAAACTCTGACCTTCGCTAATTGGATGAGGTCTAGGAGTTTGTACATTAGGTTGTCCTAACCATGGATTGTGCGAGCCACTGCCACCGCCTCCGAAGTTCCCTCCGCCATTACTGCCTCCTTGCCCTCCTGCTTGTCCAAAGTTTGGAGTAGAGCTTGCAGGAGCTGTTGAGCTTTGATTAGCTTGAGATCCTGCTCCTGGACTACTTGGAGCTGATGATGAAGATGACTTACTTGTATCTGGAGTTGGGAATTTAGCTTCCACCTGGTCCTTTAATGCCATGTTGCCGATGTCTTGAATTCTTTCACTGATAATTCCATCTTTAAATTTTGTAATTTTAGATGCAGCTACTTTATCTTTTACGGATGAATTATTCGTATTTTCTTTTGCGTCAGAATTTTGAGTTTGATCGCTAGAAGTAATTTCGCTACTAGATTTTTTTTGTATATTACTAATGGCCTTGGCTGTGCCTGAACTAGATAGAGACTTAGAACTTAAACCGCTTAACATCGTTTAATAAGCGAATGATTTTTGGGTTAAGCCCCGGTAAACATCAGGGAAAGTTACAACTTTTAGACTAGGAAGATAATATTCTCTAAGTTAGAATATCATTGTGTTTTTCATTTTCTACATTCTGATTTTTATTACGATTTTGGCTGCTTCTTGGCAAGCCTTTGTTAGAGCATTTATAGATCCAAGTTTAATTTATCTACCTTTAAGAAGTTTCTTTTTGGCAATTAGACTTAATTCTGAATCACCTTTCTATAATTTACCCGGCTGGATTCTAGCTAATGATGCAATCAAGCCTTTTATTTCCTTTAAAGTCGTCAATGAAATAACTTTCTTTATTCTAATTATTTTCTTTATTTCCATTTTTCTTAAGTTACTAGATTTAAAGCAATGGTTCCTAAGTAAAACTGAAGTTCCATCAGAAACTAGCTTCAAAGATCTTGTCAAAAATTTATCTTTTGTCGTGAAAAGTTTTTTTGTAACTGTCAAGGATGCAGTAAGCAAAAAGAAAGAACCACATCATACGACGCATATTTTTATGCCAAAGAATATTTTTGAAATTGATTATTCACAAATCACTTTTCTTTCTTTGATGCTTTCTTTTCTTGCAGTGTTTTTCTTCCCAGGCGATTCCTCAGATCTTTTTGGTTATATAGCCAGAGGTGCACAACAAGCTATTTATGATCAAAACCCATTTGCTGAGCTTGTTTCAGCAATACCAAATTGGCAACAGAATCCATTCTTTGCTAATTTTCTTTGGTCAACAAATCCTTCTCCATATGGACCTTTCTTTATGCTTATATGCAAAGCCATTGTTAATCTTTCCTTTGGTAATTTTTGGTTAGCCTTAGGTCTATTCAAACTTTTGAATTGGTTTATATTTTTTCTTTTGGTCTCACTAACTTACACTATTTTGAATGATCAAAATTTTTCTAAATATCTTTTTCCTTCCAAAAATCATGAACAAATAGGTAGAATGAAAAAAGTAATTTACTCTTTAGTTGCCTTAAATCCTTTTTTGATTATTGAATCTATTTGGAATGCTCATAATGATATTTTCATGGCATTTTTCATTCTCTTTGCTCTTTATATGTTGTTTAAAAAGAGTTTTAATTTTGCAATTATAGGAATTACTTGTGCAACATTGATTAAATATTTTTCTTTGGTCCTTGTACCAATAATGGTTATCTACTATGTGAAATTCATTATTGATAAGGTTTCCAAAGAGGGTAAATCAATTTCAGTTTATTGGGAAAACTTTCCTCTATGGGGAATTCTTCTAAGTGCAGGACTAAGTTACTATGTCTTTAGTTTCTATGATTTAACTAAGATGAAGTTAGAACGTATTTCTGAAAATATGATTCTTTCTCATAAGTCTTTGTTTGATCTTTTTAATTCTTTATATAAGTACATGACTCATCAAGACTTACCTTTGATTATGAAAGAAATATTTATCGCAGGATTTTTAGTTTATTTAGTTTATATGGTTTATCAATACTTTAAAAGTTCAAAAGAGTTAGATCTTTTTGAATATAGTTTTTGGATTTTATTTGCTCTGATATTTGTTGCTAGTCCTAAATTCCATTCTTGGTATCTATGCACCATTTTGCCTTTAATGGCTATTTGCAAACCTAGATTAGCATTGATATTGAGTTGTACTCACTTGCTCTCATTAACTTTAATAGATCAAGCTAATATATTGAACTTTACTTTAATGACAGCTATTCCAGTTATGCTATATCTGAAATTTCTGCACCATCGAGATACATTGAAAATATAGTTTTTAATCTTGCAACTAATGCTGCACTGCCATTGGTTTCTACGGAACCATCTATATGCAACCATGCTAAAGCTTCTCCACTTGAATGATAAATTTTAAATACAATTCCACCACTTTGTCTTTGTTCTTGGACAAGCATTTCTTGTGGATAGAACCATGAACTAATTTTGTCGCCATTAGATTTAGACTCGATCATTTTTTCAAGTCTTTTGTCTTGATCAAGCAAGTACATTACCTCAGCACCATCATGCTTAAATTCATGCATTGCCGGTAGACCTTTACTGTCTTGTGATAAATGGAAAATTTTTGAACCATCGATACAGTGCTCAATAGCTACATCTGTACCTTCTAGGTCTTTGGTGAACACTATGTTGTTGCCACTTGGCGCTCTATAAAAACATAGCTCATTGCCTTCTTCGTCTTTGATTGAAGTGCGATTATTTATCTCTTGAGAGAAAATAAATCTTGACTCAATAACCTCGGTATTAATAAATCTGGTGTCTGTGTTTTTCATACAAGGATATAAGCTATATGCCCAGTGCTTTTTGATAATTTTTTTGTTAATCTGTTCTTAATCTAATTACCAAATCACACAAGGTTCAAATGTTGAGATTTCTATGGGTTCAGCTAATCTTGTTCTTGGACCAAATTAAGCTCGCTTTGAAACATGCTTCGCAAGTCAATGAATTACAATAAAAAATTAAACTAAGTTAACTTCGCAGCTCGCTAATTTGGTCTCCAATCCAAGATTGCTTCACCTCATAGCACCTCAAATATTTTCACCTATTTGTAATTTAGTAATTTACTATCGGTAATATTATGCTTTCTAAAGCTGATTGCAATTCTATCTTTGCTAACTTCGTTCCTAAAATTTAATTCAAGAATCATATAGCTATCTAAAATATTTTGAGGTGTTATGAGGTGAAATGAGCTTGGAGTGATAATCAAATTGGTGAGCCGCGAAGATAGTGAAATATAGGAGTTTAAATGGAATTTTTTAGTTGCGGAGCATGTTTCAAGGCGAACCTAATTTGATTCACGAACAAGCTCTTTGAACCCATAAAAATCCTCAATATTTTAGATAGCTATATGATTCTTGATGCACTCATCATAGAGAGAATCAACACAAATATCTAATTCATTTCCCCAAGAAATAACTTTATTTTTGTGAATAACTTGAGCTTTCGTAAAGTTCTCAGGATCCTTCCAATCAGTGAAGACACCTTTGCCGACCATATCAGAAAGATCAGCAATGCCTTCTACTCCATCATCAAACTTTAACCAAAGTTTATAATTAGGTAAAGTTTTAATCTGAGTTGCAGATCTAAATTCACTCATATATAAATTATACCAAGCTAGACAGTGATTTCCACGCCATCAAGAAACTTAGGAAACACTACTTGTAGATGTTGGATGAGTTTGGCATCGCCAAAGCCTTCTACGGTGCCATCTATGTATAACCTAATCATAGCCTGCCTTGCAAAGCTAGCCATGCTAAATAAAATCCCACCACTTTGCCTTTGTTCTTGGGTAATTGTTTCACCTTGAGGTGAAAACCAAGTGGTAATTTTGTCTTTGTTGATCTTCATTTCAACCATCTTTTCAAGACGTTTCGAAGAATCAAATAAATATATGTATTCAGTGCCATCTGGCTTGAATTCATGCATTGCAGGAAGACCTTTACTGTCTTTCTCCATGTGAAAAATTTTGGTTCCATCAGGACAATGTTCAATAGCAACATCTATACCTTCTAGATCTTTGGTAAAAATGACATTATTGCCACTTTGATTTTTTAGAAAGCCTAATTTCTGACCTTCATTATCAATAACAAAGTTTATGTCATCGCATTTCGACTTAAAAATAAATTTAGACTCAATAAAATCAGCTTGAACCATAAGGGGACCTGCAGATATAAGGCACTGCTGCCTAACTTTTTGATAAAAACCTTAACTAATGCCTATAAAACCACTTATATAGCGCTTCTCAGACAAGGAAGTATCTTCCAGACCAAAGATCCAACTTAGGTATTCTCTGTGACCAAGCTTCACAGCCTCACCACGGAATTTACCTTGTTTGAAAATGCATAAACCATCTTCAAAACCAAACCATTTGCCTAAAATAGCTGTATCGCCAATAGTAAATTTCTCAATTTCCTTGAGAGATTGCTTGAATAAATCTTGATAAAGTTCTTTTTGTTTATCTAAGACTTCTTTGGTTGCTCGAATATCATGGATAGCACTGTGCGCGGATTGCATTTCCTTACCTGTATAGAAGAAATAAGCATTAGTCAAACTATGAGGAAACATTTTACGAAAGATCTTGTAAGGATCTACAAAAATAAAATCCTCTTCTTTTAAATGATATTGAACTGCACGAAAAAGCTCACTTTGCAGAAATTGAAAATCAAATTGAAAATTATAAGCTACAAAAATTTCTGATTCTTCTAAGATCTTGATTAGGTCAAAAGCAAGATTTTGGAAACTCGGAGCGTTATCAACCATTTCATCAGTGATGCCATGTATTTCAATAGAACTTGGATGAATATTGACACCTGGATTTATAAGAGTTTCAAACTCAGTGCCATCAGGTTTGATGAGCCCAATCTGGCAAATCCTATCTTGTAGAGGATTAAGACCAGTAGTTTCTAAGTCAATAAAAAGATATGTTCCAGCTTTTTTCATTAAATACCAAATTAAATTTTACACGTCTTGCTTTAGCTTCGCGATAATTTTTATTAGTTTACTAATATCTTCTTTACTATGTTTGGCGCTAATGCAGACTCTAAGCCTTGGACTTGTTACAGTTGGTGGCCTGATAGGAAGAACCAGGAGACCAGCATCTAGAAGTTGTTTGCTTATATCTAAAGTTTTCTCGACGTCACCTACAAAGACAGCAAAAATAGCAGTAAAGTCATTAGACCAATCTTGTACTTGCTCTGCTTCTAGAAGATTTCGCGTATAAAGAATATTTTCATGGAGTTTAGCTCGCAATGCTGGTTTGTTAATTGCAGCTTTAAGATTTATGAGAATACGTGAACAAATAAAAGGTGAAGGAGAGGTTGAGAACATAAAAGTCCTTGCTGAGTTCAGTAAAAAATCTATAAGTTTTTTGGAACCAGCTATATAAGCTCCTTCTACACCAATAGCCTTGGAGAAAGTACCCATTTGGATTTCAATATCTTCTTTGTGGATAAGATTTTTTTCTGTAAGCTCCTCTACTAAACCTGAGCCATTGCTTCCTAGAATGCCGCTGCCATGAGCTTCATCTACATAAATAAAAAAATCAAAAAATTTCTTGAGAAAAACAATTTCATCTAATTTAGCTTTATCGCCATCCATGCTAAAAACACTGTCAGTGATCACCATGGCTTTTTGGAATTTATGTCTATTAGTTTCTAAAAGCTCTTTAAGATGAGCAGTGTCATTGTGTTTGTAAAAAAACTTTTTAGCTCCGCTTAAACGTATGCCATCAAAAATACAAGCGTGATTTAATTCATCAGAGAAAATTACATCTTGAGGCCCCATGAGTGCAGGAATTGCACCACTATTAGCTAAATAGCCACTACTAAATACTAAAGCTGCTTCGCTGTTTTTCCACTCACAAATATACTGTTCTAGTTCTAAGTGGATTGGATGTGTGCCAGTAGTCAAGCGCGATCCAGAGCTGCCGATGTCATGACTGGTAATCGTTGCAGGAGCAACTTTATTTTCAGCTAAACCTAAGTAATCATTTGATGAGAAGTTGATTAGATTTTTTTTGCTGTAATCAGTAACCTGTCTTAGAAGATTTTTTCCTTCTAAAATTTTCAGTTCTTCTTCTAAAAAACTTTCGAGATTGTAGTTTTTAATTTGCATTAACTATTAGTCCAACGTTTGAATAACTCGTTATCAATGCCAATAACATCTAAAGTTTTGCCAAGTATAAAATTTACTTGATCTTGAATAGTTTTTGGTTTTTGGTAGAAGCCAGGCGCTGCCGGCAATATAATGGCTCCGATTTCACTTAGTGTGCACATATTTCTCAGATGGATAGTGTTTAAAGGCGTCTCTCTAACTACAAGAATAAGCTTTCTTCTTTCTTTCAAGGTGACATCAGCAGCTCTTGCTAGAAGATTGTTAGAAGTCCCAGCAGCAATATTTGCAAGTGTCCCCATGCTGCAAGGAGCAATAATCATGCCTTGGGTTTTGTAAGAGCCACTAGAAATATTAGCCGCGATATTTGCTTCATCCCAGAGAGTTAGATTCTCGGCAAAATACCCACAATTCAAAAGCTCTAAGATAGCTTCTTTGCTTTGAGTTAAATCCAGACCTTTTAAATTTAGCTCCAATTCATGTAAGGCTACTTCTGAAGCATTTTTGGAAAGGACAAGATCAATTTTAAAATTGTTTTGCAGGAAGAATTTTAGAAAGGAAAATCCATAAACTGCACCGCTGGCACCACTTATGCCAAGTACTAGAGGTAATTTGATTTCATTTGCAGCTGTCATTAAATATTTGATTATAGCTTTGTAGTAGAGTTCTTGCGAAACCCTGAAGGGCTTCTCCAGAACTCTGCTAAAACCTACGGTTTTAGATCTTTTTGAGGACCTCTTTTTACGAAGCCGAAGGTTTCGAAAGAGGTTTAGTTATCTGGATAGGGTTTCCTAAATAAAGTTAAAATTATAACTTCCTGATAAAAACTTCAATAGGAATCATAATGAATTACTATAGTAAGGTAACAAGTTTTAAGGTTTTACAAAAATAAAATAGTTTTCTGTGAGTAAAGTAACTAAAAATGATCTTATAAAAATTGGTTTAACAACATTAATAGGTTTGTTGGCCTTCTGTCTCATTGTTTTTTGGCTCAAAGGACATAAGATAAGGCATTATGATCAGTTCACTTTTTACTTCAAAAACGTAAATGGTTTAGAAGAAGGTAATGCACTGAGATGGAATGGTCTCAAGATTGGTGTAGTTGAAAAGATCCGTCCTGTTCAAGAAAGTTTTACTCAAGATTCACTTCCAGCTAATGTATTAATCGAGCTTGGTAAGAGACATATGGAGAAAGCACAAAAAATGCTTGTAACCAAAAAACTTGAAGACTTAGTTACTGCACAGGAAAGTATCAATCAAGCCCAATTAGAGATTGCTTTAGGTAAAGCAAGTAGCTCCCAAGCTTATATAAAAGCTGGTCAATATGTAGCGGTAAATGTTTTAGTGACAGTTAAGGATATACCAATTGGTCCTTTAAACCAAGTAACCATAGTACCTTCAGGGCTTATAGGTCAACAGTATGTTGATATTGCCACTGTTGATATTGATGATGATTATAAGAAAGAGTTTGGTTCTGAGAAACCGCGCTTTGTAATGTTAGAGCCAGTTAGATTAGATACTCTAATTAGAGTGAACGTAGAATCTGCTGAAGCGATAAGCAACTTTACTAATAGATTGAATGCACTCTTTGATGATGAAGATGCAGAGAGACTTAGACTGCTCATAGATTCAGCAGGTAATATTGCTGCAGACAGGCAATTCAAATCAGACCTTAAACAGACTGTGAATAACATCAACGAGATCACTACTGATTTCAGTATTTGGAAATTTATGTTCCCTAAAAAAGTGCCTGGAACTAAGTCAGTCAAAGGCAGAACCTATCATCCGGTTAAATGACGCCTTTAGATATTTAGTTCGACAAAAATTTCTTGCCAAGGGATAATTCTGATCCCATTTTTTACGCTAGCCTTCAAGGCAGTACAAGTACAGAAGAGTTTGGCTTGAGGACAAATATTTGCAAAAGATTTGAGTCCAGAAAACTCTCGACTATCTGGATTATTACTGGACTTAATTTCAATTGCAAAAACATCTCCATTAGGACAATTAACTATCAAATCCACTTCTAGATTAGTTTGTGTACGATAAAAACTAAATTCATAATCATTGTCTGCGTATTTTGAAAGCGTTATGATTTCTCTTATTAAAAAATGCTCAAAAGTATCTCCAAATTCTTGTGTCATTTTTTCCAGAGCTAAAGTAGTTTTCTTTAAAAGAGCCCGATGTACACCAGTATCAAAAAAATAAAACTTAGGATGTTTTCTGATTTTTGTTGCAGTGGAGTCTGCAAACGGCATTAAAAAGAAACCTAATAAAGTATCTTCTAAAACTTGAAAATAATTTTTCACTGTATGAACAGTCATATTGATGCTTCTTGCCAGTATGGAATAGTTGAGGATCCTTCCGTTCTCCTGTGCTGCAAGTCTTAAGAACATCAAAAAATTTCCTAAATTTCTCGTAATAGCTTCTGCTTTAACTTCTTCTTCAAGGTAAGTGTTTACATAAGCTTTGAGAATTTTTTGAGCTTCCATTTCTTTACCAGATTGAGCCAGAAGATAGACATGAGGCAAAGTACCATACTGTAATGCCAAGTTCAAATTGAAATCTTCAGCTAGTTCTTTATGTGTTAGAGGTCCAAGAGACAGTGTCCAAGCTCTTCCGCCGAGAAGATTTGCTCCATCACGTTTTAATTTTCTGGCACTGGAGCCGCTCAGAATAAAATTCAGTGATTTATATTTTTCTATTAAACTATGTACCTCATCTAAGAGCGGAGGAAGTTTTTGTATTTCATCTATAACAACATGGTTTATAGAATTTTTTCTGGCTTCAACTTGTGATCTAAAGGCTGATGGATCTGTACTTAAAAGAGTAAATTCTTCTAAGTTGAGTAGATCAAAATACAAAGTAGTTTCAGCTGAAAATTGACTGGTGATTAATGTGCTTTTACCTACCTGTCTTGGCCCAAATAGGAAAAAACTATTGTTTCTAGGTAATTTAATTAATCTCTGTATATCACGCATAGAAGGTGAATTTTGTAGTTCTATTACAAATTATGCCACATTTTATGAGTTAGTATTACAATTTCCTCGATATTTTTTGTGTCATAATCTTGAGGATAATTTTTAAACTATAAAATTAGTCTCCTTGAGTTTCTACAGATCTACCTAAAGTTTTTACAGGTTCAGAGCTTGTTAAAAGGATTCTAAGCCAATTAAGCATTTTGTTAACAGTGGTTAAACCAGTTCTAGTATGATGATCAATACTACTATTGCGTGGGGCACTATCTTTTACTGCTTTTGAAATTAATGCAAGTTGATCTGTAAGTTTTGTAGGATTTTTTACTAGAGCTGCTTCTGCATTAGTAGCTTGAAGATTGTTTGCTACTAATTCAATAAAGGCGCTAGCATTAGCGTTCAAAATAGAATTATCTGTTAACCCTAGAGGTTTGATAGCATTAATTACCGGTTGCAATTTATACAGCTCATGATAATAAATTAGCATATTTGTTGATAGTTAACTGGGTTTCTTTACTAATCCTTATAAAAAACCTAAGAATAGCCCTTAAGGGGTTTACAAGGTTGCTTTTGAGGTAGTCGCTGCTTATAATTTAGTATTTCATGATGGGTTATTAGTTGCATTTTGATGCTATACCTATTTTTATGAAATTTCCCCCAACAAAATTATTATGAGAAGAAACTATTCGCGTGTAATCCCAAAAGTAAAAGCATACCCGGGACAAAGAACAATAACGCTTCCAGACCTTGCTGAGGTACAAAAAGAGTCTTTCCACAGGTTCCTAACTAAGGGCCTTGCAGAGGAATTAAAAAACTTTTCGCCTGTAACTGACTACACTGGCAGATTAGAACTTTACTTCTTACATGACCACTATACTTTCGAAGAGCACCAAGAGCCAAATAAAGCTAAGACTCCTATGGAAGCTAGACTCAATGAGCAAAGCTACACTAAGAAACTATATATAAAAGTACGTTTCGTCAATAGAGACACTGGTGAGATCAAAGAATCTAAGATGTTCATCGGTGAAATTCCTATGATGACTGAAAGAGGTACTTTCATCGTTAACGGAGCTGAGCGTGTAGTTGTTTCTCAGATCGTTAGATCACCTGGTATCTACTACAAGAGAGAAGTTGAGCCTAGTGGTAAGAGAGTGTTTAACGCAACTCTAATCCCTAACAGAGGCGCTTGGGTGAAGCTTGAGACTGATGTTTCAGACTACCTATATATCAAGATCGACAAAACTCGTAAGATCCCTATAACTATTTTCTTGAAAGCACTTGGTTACAGAGAGCAAGACATGAAAGATCTTTTCTCTCATTATGATTACCTTGCTAAAACTTTCCAAAAAGATCCAACAGAAAGTGAAGAAGAAGCATTAATCGAACTTTACAAAAAAATGCGTCCTGGTGAGCATCCTACTGTAGAAGGTGCAAGACAGCTTCTTGAATCAAGATTCTTCAATGCTAAGAAGTATGATCTTGGTACTGTAGGTCGTTTCAAACTCAATACTAAATTGGGTCCTAACTCACCTGATGATTTGCGTGTACTTACTAGAGAAGATTTCGTTGCAGCAATTGATTACCTAATCAAACTTAACTTCGACGAAGCTCAAGTAGATGATATTGACCACTTAGGTAATAGAAGAGTTCGTTCGGTTGGTGAGCTTCTTCAAAACCAATTCAGGTTGGGCTTAAGCCGTATCGAGAGAATTATTCGTGAAAGAATGACTCTTCAAGAGCAAGAATCACTTACTCCTGCTAATTTGATTAACCCTAAACCTCTTGTTTCTGCAATCAGAGAGTTCTTCGGTTCATCTCAGTTATCACAGTTCATGGATCAGACAAACCCGCTTGCTGAGCTTACTCACAAACGCCGTATTTCTGCTCTTGGACCCGGTGGCTTATCGCGAGAAAGAGCTGGTTTTGCGGTGCGTGATATTCACCCTTCACAAAACGGTAGACTTTGTCCAATTGAAACTCCAGAAGGTCCTAACGCTGGTCTTATTGGTTCACTTGCGTCACACGCTAGAGTTAATGAATTTGGTTTCATTGAAACTCCATACAGAACAGTTGTTAACGGTGTTGTAAGTAATGAAGTTAGATACTATCCAGCTCATGAAGAAGACACTAAGCGAGTTGCTACAGGCGATGTAAGAATCGATGCTGATGGCAGTCTTGCTGAAGAGCATGTTCCAGTTAAATATAAAAACGAATTCATTGCGACTTCTCCAGCTAACGTAGATCTAGTTGGTGTATCTCCAATCCAAATCGTTTCTATTGGAACATCATTGATTCCATTTTTGGAGCATGACGATGCGAACCGTGCACTTATGGGTTCAAACATGCAACGTCAAGCTGTTCCATTACTTAAAGCGGAACGTACTTTAGTTGGTACTGGTATCGAAGGACAAGTAGCTCGCGACAGCGGCATGGTTGTAATTTCTGATGCAGCAGGTACTGCTACTTACGTAAGCTCTACTAAGATCACTATTGAATTTGATGACAAGACTAAAGGTTCTAAGACTTATGAACTTCTTAAGTACATGAGATCTAACCAAGATACTTGTTTAAATCAAACTCCTATCGTTAAAGTTGGTGAGCAAGTAAAAGCTGGACAAGCTCTTACTGACGGTGCTGCAACTTGCCAAGGCGAACTTGCACTTGGTAAAAATCTTCTTATCGCTTTCATGCCTTGGGAAGGTTATAACTTCGAGGATGCGATTTTAATTTCTGAAAGACTAGTCTATGACGATGTTTACACTTCAATCCACATTGAGAAATATGAGATTGACGCTCGTCAAACTAAGCTAGGACCTGAAGAAATCACTCGTGAAATTCCTAACGTAGGTGAAGATGCACTTAAGCATTTAGATGAGAACGGTATTGTTCGCGTCGGTGCTATGGTTCGTGAGAACGATATTCTTGTTGGTAAGATCACTCCAAAAGGTGAATCTGATAATCCTCCAGAAGAAAGATTACTAAGAGCGATTTTCGGTGAGAAAGCGCGTGATGTTAAAGACAATTCACTTAGAGTTCCTCACGGAGAGCTAGGAAGAGTAATCGCTGTGCGTGTTTACGATAGAGACAAAGGTGATGAATTACCTCCAGTATCTAATAAAGTTGTGCGTGTATTCATTGCACAAAAACGTAAAATTTCTGTGGGCGATAAGGTTGCAGGAAGACATGGTAACAAAGGTATTGTTTCTAGAATTCTTCCAGCAGAAGACATGCCACATTTACCAGATGGTACTCCAGTAGATATGGTTCTTAACCCACTTGGTGTTCCTTCACGTATGAACGTTGGTCAGATCTATGAGTGTATTTTAGGTATGGCTGCGTCAATTCTTGATCACGCTTTTGAAGTTCCATCATTCGATGAAATGTTTGGTGAAGGTGCTTCTGATAAATTAGTTGTTCAAGAAATGGAAAATGCTAAGAAAGCTAATAACGGACAATACTCATGGTTAGACACTTCTGGTAAGGTTCAACTTGTAGATGGTAGAACTGGTGAGCTATTCGATAACAAATCACTTGTTGGTGTAATGTACATGCTTAAGCTTGTTCACTTAGTAGACGACAAGATCCATGCACGTTCTACTGGTCCTTACTCACTTGTAACTCAGCAACCACTTGGTGGAAAAGCTCAGTTCGGTGGTCAGAGACTGGGAGAGATGGAATGCTGGACACTTGAAGCTTACGGAGCTGCATACACACTTCAAGAGATGCTTACTATCAAGTCAGACGATGTGATTGGTAGATCTAGAGCATACGAAGCGATTGTTAAAGGTGAAAATATTCCACCTGCAAACGTTCCAGAATCTTTCAAAGTACTTATGAAAGAACTTCAATCAATTGGTCTTGATATCCATGCTCTGAAGAGAAATAGAGATGCAGGAACTCTTGAAGAAGTTGATTTGTACACTGAGAGCTTTGATCCACTAAGAAGCAGAAATGCTAGAACTAGAAACCTTGAAGAAACGATCAAGGAACTTACTGACTCAGCAAGAATGGAAGAAGACGATGATCTAGTTCCAGCTGAAGGTGGTAAATCTGGTTTCAGCTTTAACCAAGCTGTTTAAGAGGATTATAGTAGAGAATTTTAGGTAAGGAAGATTTATGACTGAATTAGACATTGATACACAAATTGAAAATCCATCAACAATGATGGATGATCGTGATATTGAGGACTTTGAGGATGATATAGCTAAGGCACAGCTTGTCGAAGATAACGATATTTTCGATAACTTGAAAATCCAAATAGCATCACCGCAAAGAATTTTTGGTTGGTCACATGGCGAAGTATTAAAGCCTGAAACTATCAACTACAGAACTTTAAAGCCTGAGAAAGAAGGTTTATTCTGTGAGAAAATTTTTGGTCCAGTTAAGGATTGGGAATGTGCTTGCGGTAAGTACAAAAGAATTAGACACAAAGGTATTGTTTGTGAGAGATGTGGTGTTGAAGTTACTGAATCAAAAGTACGTCGTCACCGTATGGGCGCTATCACTCTTGCTGCGCCAGTTGCACACATCTGGTTTTTAAAAGGTATCCCGAGCTATTTGAGTTTACTTTTAGAGATTGCTCTAAAAGATCTTGAGCAAGTTGCTTACTTCAATTCATACATTGTTATTGATAAAGGTAACGTTGAGTCACTCAAGAAAAATCAAATTCTTACTGAAGAAGAATACGAAAAATTACTTGATGATGAAACTGCTCAGTTCGAAGTAGGTATCGGTGCTGAAGCTGTACTTTTACTTCTTGAAGAACTTGGTCAAGCTAAGTATGAATTCCCTGATGCTAAAAGATCAGAGAGAGGTCAATTACTTGCACTTCCTGGTTTAGAAAAGCTTAAAGAAGATCTTAAAGCTGAACTTGCCTTGGTTGGCGGTTCTCAACAAAAGAGAACTAAATGCATTAAGCGTTTAAGACTAGTTAGCTCACTTCTTATTTCAATGACTGATCCAGCTTGGATGGTTCTTGATGTACTTCCAGTTTGCCCACCGGATTTAAGACCGATGGTTCAACTTGATGGTGGACGTTTTGCTACTTCTGACTTAAACGATTTATACAGAAGAGTTATTAACCGTAATAGTCGTCTTGCTCGTTTACTTGATATGGGCGCTCCTGAAATCATTATTCGTAATGAGAAACGTATGTTACAGGAAGCTGTAGATGCGCTTATTGACAATGGTAGAAGAGGCAGAGTTGTTACTGGTACTAACGGCAGACCACTTAAATCTCTTTCAAATATCATTGAAGGTAAGCAAGGTAGATTTAGACAAAACTTACTTGGTAAGCGTGTTGACTACTCTGGTCGTTCAGTTATTGTTGTAGGACCAAGCCTACAATTACACCAATGCGGTCTTCCAAGAGAGATGGCAGTTGAGTTATTCAAGCCGTTTGTAATCAACAAACTTATTGAAAGACAGATCTGTCAAAACATCAAAGCTGCTAAAAAGCTTATTGAGAAAGGACCTCCAATAATTTGGAATATCCTTAAAGAAGTTGTAAATGGACATCCGGTACTTCTAAACCGTGCACCTACACTACACAGGTTGGGTATCCAGGCGTTCGAGCCGGTTATCGTAGAAGGTAGAGCAATTAGATTGCACCCTCTAGTATGTTCAGCATTTAACGCTGACTTCGATGGTGACCAGATGGCAGTACACGTTCCTCTTAGTATCGAAGCTCAAACAGAAGCTAGAACTTTGATGATGGCAAGTACTAACATTCTTACCCCAGCAAGTGGTAAACCAACAATCACTCCTTCACAGGATATGGTTATTGGAATTTACTATTTGACTATCGACAAACCAGATTCTAATGATCCTAAGAAATTCCCTGGAGCTGGAATGATCTTCTCTAGCGAGACTGAAGCACTTACTGCTTATTACGCAAGAGCTGTAGATCTTTTCGCTAAGGTTAAAGTTAGAACGATTATGACTGAGAATGGCTCACCAGAAATCATTGAAACTACAGTAGGTAGAATCATGTTCAATAAATTGATCATCGACTCTATTGAAGGTAGAGAGATGGTCATGACGTAGACCGCTCTTATAGACTGGATTTTAGGTAACAATAAGGAAATAAATTTTTATGGCAGAGAAGAAAAAAGGTAGTTGGCAAAGGAAAATCAAGCAGCCAGTTTTTATCAACAAGACAGTTGATAAAAAAGTTCTTGGCAGATTGATTGCTGAAGTATATGAGAACTATGGTAATGATATTGCTGCAAGACTTGGCAACAATATGAAAGACCTTGGTTTCAAGTATGCAACCAAAGCTTCTGTAACCATTAGTATTCAGGATTTAACTATTCCTCCTAAGAAAAAAGATCTTATTAGAGAAGCAGAAGAAGAACTTGCTGGAACTTCTAAGAGATTTGAAAGAGGCGAGATCACTGAGGTTGAGCGTTATAACAAAGTGATCGATACTTGGTCAGAGACTAACGAAAAAGTTACTGAAGCGGTTGTTGAAAACTTTGATCGTTTAAACCCTGTATATATGATGGCTTTCTCTGGTGCAAGAGGTTCTATTGCACAGGTTCGTCAGCTTGTTGGTATGAGAGGCTTGATGGCTGACTCTGAAGGTAAGATTATCGATTTGCCGATCAAATCAAATTTCCGTGAAGGTCTTTCTGTACCTGAGTATATGATTTCTGCTTATGGAGCACGTAAAGGTCTAGTAGATACGGCACTTAAAACAGCGGATTCTGGTTACTTAACTAGAAGGTTAGTTGATGTTGCTCAAGATGTAATTATTAGAAATAACGATTGTGGTACTAAGAGATTTATTCTTATGGGACCTTTGATGGACGGTGATGCAGAAGTACTTGGTATTTCTTCACGTATCATCGGACGTAACGCATCTGAAACTGTTAAAAACTCCTCTGGTGAAGTACTTATTAATAAGGGTGAACTTATTACTAGAGCTGAAGCTGAAGCAATAGAAAATGCTGGAATCAAATCTGTAAAAATTAGATCAGTTCTAACTTGTAATTCTAAGTATGGTGTATGTAAGGCTTGCTACGGCTGGTCTACTACTGACAACAAACCAGTTAATCTTGGTGAGGCTATCGGTATCATCGCTGCACAGTCAATCGGTGAGCCGGGTACACAGCTTACGATGAGAACTTTCCACACGGGTGGTGCGGTTGCTGGTTCTGGTAAATCTAGAGAAACTTACCAAGCTCCTGCTGAAGGTGAAATTAGTTATAACTTTGAAGCACGTGAACTTCGTACTAAGTACGGCGACATCATGTTCCAAGTTACTAAAGCCGGCAAACTTAAAGTTGGTTCTAGTTCAGTGGATGCTCCTATCGGTGCAAGATTCCTTGTAAAAGAAGGCGACACTGTTAAGAAAGGACAATACCTTGGTGATGCTCCTGAAATTTCTAAGAAAATTATTCTTACAGAGAAAGCGTCTAAAGACGTTATTACTCTTCAGTCTGGTTTAGTTGAATTCGTTGACTTCGGTGTTGATGAGACAACAGACAGACAAGGAAACATTTCTAAACAAGCTAACAAGCAAGGTACCATTTGGGTACATGCTGGTGAAGTATTGCCTCTACCAACTGGTGGAAAGGTAATCGTAGAGAACGATTCAAAAGTTAAGAAAGGTCAAATTCTTGCTGAGTCTGTTATCAAATGCGAAAACGATGGTGAACTTCGTTATGCTTCTGATTTATTAATCGAGAGAACTCGTATTGGTGATAGAGAAATCAATAAATTAGCTAGAGGTCGTTTATTAAACGTAATCAATGCTTCTATTGGTGCTTCAAATGCAAAAGTTGAACAATCACAACAAGGCAACATGTGGGTTCTAAACGATCAAAGCGAAAAGTATGTTATTAAAGTAGTTCAAGCTGAATTAATTGATAACGGTAAAATTCTTGCTGAGCTTATTGAAGATGCGAACACTCCTATGCTTCCTTGTTCTGGAGAGATCAGATTCGATGGTCTTGAAATTGATGAGCGTAAGATTGTAACTCAACACGGTAGAGTGATTTTCATTCCTGAAGAGATCCATGTGTTGTCTAAAGATGCAAGTCTAGTAAACAACAAAACAGGTGACTCAGTAACTGCTGGAACCGAGATTGTTAAAGATGTTTACTCAACAATCAATGGTGTTGTTAGAGTAACTATCGACAACAATATTGTTCATGAAGTAACAATCACTCCTGGTGAGCTTTATGACATCGAAGATCCAAGCAAATTAAAATTCGATGATGGCGATATCGTCAAAAAAGGTGTAGAAGTACTTCCTGGAATTTCTACTGTACATCCTAGTATGATCACTCTTTTTGTTAATGAAGAAAGTGGTGAGACTAAGTTGCTTCTTAGAGAAGTTCAAATTTTTGATATTGCTCCAAGAGAAGTAAACTTTGAAGCTGAAACTACTGATGCTGATATTGCTCTTCTTCCTGTCACCCAAATGAATTTCAAAGATGGTGACAGAGTAAGAAATATTAGTGGTGGTCCTTTAACTAAAACTAGTTTGATTCTTTACTGTAAAGAAAAATACAAAGACTCAAAAGGTCTTGTAGAGATGAACGGAGATGAATTTAATATAGTCTTCCAAGAAAACATCATTCTTAGAAGTGATAGATCTGCAAGTAATATTACTGAAGTATTAGTTGAGCCTGGTGAGTTTGTTAAAGCAGGTACACCAGTTGCAAGAGTACAGACAATAGCTAATGCTGATGGTCAAGTATTCTACAGTGAGACTGATAAATTCAGAATCCTAGTTCAAACTATCGCTAACACTTACACTACTGAAGTTGCTGGTAAAGCTAAAGTTCAGGCTGGTGATTATGTTCTAGCTGGTGATCTATTAGATAAATCAGTTATTGCAGAAGAGTCTGGTAGAGTAGTTGCTGTCGAAAATAATAAAGTTGTAGTTCGTATCGCTCAACCATTCTTGGTTAGCTCTGGTACAAGGTTACACGTTGATAACAATTCACTTGTACAACAAGGTGACCAATTAGCAACAATCATTTACGAAAGAATTAAGACAGGCGACATCGTTCAAGGTCTTCCTAAAGTAGAAGAGTTACTTGAAGGACGTAAACCAAGAGATCCTGCTGTAATTTCTAATATGAAAGGTAAAGTAGAAATCGTTAGCCAAGATGGTGGCGATAGCTTATTTATCTCTCATAAAGATGAGCGTATAGAGTTTGTAATTCCACCTGGACAAAATATCATTGTCCAAAATGGTGAAGAAGTTGAAAGAGGCTCTATGCTTACCGATGGTCAGCCTAATCCTCATGAACTTCTTGAGTTCAAAGGTCCAGAATACTTACAACAATTCCTTGTTGATGAAGTTCAGTCTGTATACATCTCTCAAGGTGTAGAGATTGCTAACAAGCACATTGAAGTTATCGTTAGACAAATGACTCGTAAAGTTAAGGTTGAAGAACCAGGCGATACTATCTTGCTTCAAGGTGAAATGCATGAATGTTCATACGTAGATCACATCAATGAGCAAGTTGTTGCTGAGGATAAAGTCCCTGCTAAGTATAACTATGTACTTCTTGGTCTAACTAAAGCCAGCTTGAATACAGAGAGCTTTATTTCTGCTGCATCGTTCCAAGAAACTACTAGAATTCTTGCGGAAGCTGCAATCAAAGGTAAAGTGGATTGGTTACATGGTCTTAAAGAGAACATCATCATTGGTAGACTTATTCCTTCTGGAACTGGTTTCAATGAAGAGGTTGACGGAGACACTGCGCTTAAGGGTACTGATAAAGATCGTGAAGACTTAGTAGCATCAATTTAAGTTAGCCTTGTCGTATAAAGTGATCTTCATATGGATTCAACTTCATTACGCTTGAAGCAAATCTAGCTCGTTTTGAATTACGCTTCGCGACCGAATGACTTTATTGAATTTTCTAAATTCGCGAACTTCGCAATTTCGCTGATTTGCTACCAAGCTTCATTTGTTTCATCTCCTATTTCGATCAAATTTATGCGACAAGGCTAACTTAAATTGACCTAATATTGTATTGGGGAAAGAATGATTTTAGTCTGTTTAGCCTACTATTGGCACTCAACATCCCCTAAAAGTACTAATCAATAAGTACCGTATAAACGCATAAAATACTTATGCTCAGAGGTTTATATACTTCTGCAACAGGAATGCAGGTACAAAAAGATATGCAGCAAGTAATTGCTGATAATCTTGCTAATTCAAGCACTAGTGGTTTTAAATCATATGACCTTATTCAGCGTGTCCATGCTGAAAGAAAAATTTCAAACTCTGAAACAGGTGATGCTGTTGGTGAATTAACTTATGGTGCAGAAACTTATGATACTAATTTTAATTTTGCTCAAGGTGCTCTAAGACAAACTAACAACCCATTAGATCTTTCAATAAGTGGTCCAGGATTTTTTGCAGTTCAAGATCCACAAGGTAAGGTGAACTATACTCGCAATGGACATTTCACGCTTGATGGAGATGGATTTTTGGTTACTCAAAGTGGTGATTTAGTTTTAGATTCAGGCTTTGCTCCAGTCTATATTGGTAATCAAGGTGCAAGTAATGTAAATATTTTACGCAATGGTAACTTGATAGTGGATGGTCAATTAAATACAAATTTAAAAGCCTATAGTTTTCCTCAAGGATCAGTAATAATAAGACAGGGTAATGATAAATTTACTAGTGAAAGTCAGAACATTACGATGAATATTGAACAAGCTTCGCTTTTTAATCAGGGTTTTATAGAAGCTTCCAATGTAAGTACAATTAAGGCTGCGTCGCAAATGGTTCAAGTTATGCGCATCTATGAAGCCAACCAAAAAGCTATTCAGGCTCAAACTGAGACTATGAATATGCTTATGGGAATTTCTGATAATATATAAATTATGGATAATGCAGGCATTGCAGGTGCACTTGGCAAAATAGTTGCTGGTCTTTATATTGTTAGTCTTAAATCTGATGATCAAGAAGCAGGCTTCCTGGCAAGTTGGGTTCAACAAGCTGGTTTTCAACCACCTATGTTAACGATTTCTTTTAATAAAGAGCGTGAACATCATTTCAATCTTTTGACTTCTAGTGGACATTTGGTGGTAAATATCATGTCTAAAGAAAATGGCAAAACCATGTCGCGTTTCTTCAAACCGGCACCAGAAGTAGGGAGTATCTTTGATGATCTAGAAACTTTTACTGCTAGTACTGGAGTGCCAATATTGAAAGACTCAGTTGGATTTCTTGAATGCCGTTATAAATCTGAGATGCACAGTGGTGATCATATTATTGTTTTGCTTGAAATTATAAATGGTGGCATGAATAATCCTAACCATGAACCGTCTGTTCATATTCGCAAAGATGGCTTCACATATTAATTACATAGACACCAATTCAATTCTCCTCTCACCTTCTTGGCAACATCTATTCGGCACGGATCCACTTGGTAGAGATTTACTTAACCGCGTAGTGCAAGGCTCTGGAATGAGCTTGTCAATTGCCTTTCTGACTGCATTTATTAGTTTAGTTATTGGAGTGAGCTTAGGTGCACTTGCTGCTTATAAAGGTGGTTTAGTTGATGAAGCAATTGCCAAGTCAATTGATTTTCTTTACGCGCTTCCTGATTTATTAGTTCTATCTTTAGTAGCGTTGTTTGTATCGCGCTCTACAAGCGGCATTGTCATTGGACTGGCTTTTATCAATTGGATGGACATGGCAAGATTGGTGCGCTCTGAACTTGCCAAAATCAAACACGAAGAATTCATTGACTCAGCAAGAGTAATTGGTATGCAGGATATAGCAATAGTGGTTAAACATTTACTGCCTAATATTATTGGCACTATTATTGTGGCTCTCAGTTTTACAATTCCACGCGCGATACTTGCTGAAAGTACTTTAAGTTTTATCGGGCTTGGTATTTCTCCGCCTGACACAAGCTGGGGCACACTAGCGGGAGATGCTTGGCAATATCTAAGAAGCGATCCGCATTTGATTTTTTTTCCAGCGCTGATGATTTTTATCACAGTTTTTAGTTTCAATCTTTTTGGGGATTATCTGCGTGATCGTTTTGATCCAAAGGCTAAACTGTCTCTGTTACGAAAATAACGCCAGTAAATGCAGATAAGAGCCTTAATAGCTCATATGATTAATTACATTTCAATTAATTTCAATGTTAATATATGACTATTATGAAAATTGGCAGCTTTAAATCTTTTCCTATTAGAAATCAAGCCGGTTTAACTCTTGTAGAGTTGATGGTTGTAGTAGTTATCATTGGTATTCTTGCCACGATAGCTATCCCTAACTTGATGGAAGCGCAAGACAAAGCTAAAAACGCTAACGTTATAGCTGCTGCTCAAGCATTGACTTCTAACATTCAAATTGCTGCAGTTGATACAGGTGGAATTATTCCTGAGTCAGTCTATGAAGTAGAAGAACTCGGTGCTACTAAAAAACTTTTAAACCCATTCAACAAACAACAAATCCAACTTGTTGAAGGTATCGCAGATCCAGATCAAGACATGCCCGGAACGCTTGGCTATGAGCCGAATGTAACTCTTGCTAAGCCTTTTAGATCTGGTCTTGATAAAGAACCTGAACTTGAACCTATGGTTGGAGGCTTTGTTGTAACAGGTCTTGGAATTATCAAAGGTGAGCCAGCGATTATCGTTGCGCTTGATAATGGTTAATCAAATAGCGAAGACGATTTAAATAAAAAAGGGGCTTTTTGGATTTCGATACAAGATGTTCTTTTTGCTTTTTTTAAAGAGATCTTGATATTAATTCCTTGCTCAGCAAATAATTTTGTAATTGGAACGAAGATTTCATTTAAAGCTTTTTCTAAATATGCATTCTGCTCATCTCGGTCATACAGGCTAATAGTCCCTTTAAATAGATTATCTATTGACTCTTGAGTTATAACATTTCGTTTAAGACCATATTTTAAGATTGCCTCACCTAGTAGATCAGGGTGTAAAGTAGAAATACTTGCAAAACCACCAGGCATAAGCTTTTTACAAATCAAAATTAAAGATTTTTCTAATTCTGCTAATCTTTGTGCTGAATAATGAAGTTCTCCAAATGTTTCATAGATTAAATGGAACTCTGGGTAATCACTTAATTCCTTGATTGATCTCCAGCGTAGATCATTACTATGTAGTTTTTTAAGACCTAGATTTTTTCTTGTTTCCTCAGCGATTCCTTTTTTAATCCCAGTTGAAAATACTTTTAATTTTTTAGATTGCACTGCATCAGAAAAAGTCGTTTTAATTTCTTCGGCTGCCAAACCAGCGCCAGCACCTAATTCTAGAATTTTAATTTGTTTGTGTTTACTGAGTAATTCCCTGACTACTGTAATTAAAGATCTATGATGATAATCTTCAGCTATGTCTGTTGGATTAACATCATTGTATGTAAGACCACGAGTCGATGAGTAGCCCTCTGGTGGATCGATATCCCAAACCTTACTTGCTTTGCTCCAACCTTCAGCAAGTTCCTTTACTGCTGTTATTGTTGAAAATCTTGGTGGAAGAAGTGAGATCATTTGAATTTAATTTGATAAAGGAACTGGGATGTCTTTACTTTAACAAAAAAGGTTTAACCAGATCAAGAAAATATCAAATTTGGGTGATGTTTGTGGTTTTATACGTATAAATTTGCTAAAATTAGGGTAAATTATACGTATGGGTTCTCAGCAAAAAAAGTTGACTTTAAGTATAGATGCAAAGGTTATTGATGCTGCTAAGGAATATGCGGCTTCTAACGATGAAAGCTTGTCAGCAATGGTAGAAAATTTTTTTATTGAAAAAATAGAAGCAAGTTTAGTAAATCCTTCCAAGAAGAAAGTAAAAGAGAGTGATTTTGTAGGAGATTTTAAAAAATTGAGAGGAATTATAAAGTTGCCTGCTGATTTTGATCATAAGGAATTTAAGGCTAAACGTTTAGAGGAAAAATACTTGAAGTGATTAAGAGTAAAGTTTTTTTAGATACAAATGTTGTAATGGATTTTGTGGCTCAGCGAGAGCCTTTTAACAAATATGCTGATCAAATATTTCTTTTAATTCAACACAATAAAATTCAAGGTTTTACTTCGGCTTTATCTATTTCTACGACACAATTTATTATTGAAAGATTATTTTCAAAGAGTAAATGTTTGGAAGTATTAAAGTTATTAACAAATATTTTGGAAATTATTAGTTTTGAGAAAGATGATATTGAAAAATCCCTCTTTAAAAAGGATTTTATAGATATGGAAGATTTATTTCAATATCATATGGCTTTAAAAGCTAATATGGATTGTATTGTTACTAGAGATAAACATGGCTTTGATAAAAAAGGAAAAGTGAAAATTTACATGCCAGAGGAATTTTTGACTACCTTAACCTTTTAAACTCCTTGAATTACCTCTCTGACAAGGTTTGATGATATAATCTTTGGGTTGTGAAATTAGACGTGCAAGAGAATTCAGATTTAACTAACCTACAAGCCGAGCGTTTACGCAAGTTAGAAGAGCTTAAGAAACTTGGGATAGATCCTTATCCATATAATTTTAAACGTAGTCATTTATGTGCTGAGCTGCAGGAGAAATACAAAGACCTGGCTAATGAAGCGCGCACTGAAGATGAAGTGATAGTAGCGGGCAGAGTAACTAACCAACGCAATGATTGGATGTTCGTGGATTTGCTTGATGTTAGTGGCAAGATTCAAATTTTCTCTGATGCAAAAACTCGTCCAGAACAACTGCAAAAATTATTACCGCTTTTTGATAAAGGTGATTTGATTGGTGTGCGTGGTAAGATCCGCCGTACTCCTCGAGGTGAACTTACTATCGACATGGAAGAGGTGACTTTACTTTGTAAAACACTACAACCACTTCCAGAAATTATTGAAGGCAAGCAACGTCGTCTTGGCATTGCTGATGTAGAAACTAGATATAGACAGCGTTACCTGGATTTAATTGTTAATCCTAAGTCTAAGGACAATCTTTACAAACGTTCGATCATGGTAAGAGAGATTAGAAATTTCTTGGATGAGAGAGCTTTTATTGAAATTGAAACTCCTATTCTCAATACCGAAGCTGGTGGTGCTGCAGCTAAACCATTTACTACACATCACAATGCATTGGATATGGGTTTATATTTGCGCATTGCAACTGAGCTGCACCTTAAAAGGCTGGCTGTAGGCGGCTTTGAGCGTGTCTATGAAATGGGCAGAATTTTTAGAAATGAAGGTATCAGTATTAAACACAATCCTGAATTTACTTCTATTGAGATGTACTGGGCTTACTCTGATCTTTACGACATGATGAACATGACTGAGGAACTGATTAGATATGTTTGTGAGAAAGTAACTGGCTCGCTTGTAATTAATTATCAAGGTACTGAGATCGATTTCTCTAAACCATTCCGTCGTGTGACTATGCAAGACATTGTAAAAGAAGCTACTGGAGAGGTTTTAGTGGGCAAGGCCCTTAATGAAGCATTTGAAAGACATTGCGAAGCTACTTTAATGCAACCAACTTTTATTTACGATTATCCAATGGAGATTTCTCCGCTTGCTAAAAAACATCGTGAGAAAGAAGGTTTCGTAGAAAGATTTGAACTTTTCATTTACGGTCGTGAGACTGCAAACGCGTTTAGTGAGCTTACAGATCCGCAAGATCAGAAAGAAAGATTCTTGCAACAACTGCAAGAGCGTGAATCTGGCGATGAAGAAGCGCATGTCTTTGATCAAGATTTTATTACTGCACTTGAATATGGCATACCACCTACATCAGGCATGGGACTTGGTGTTGATAGGTTTGCAATGTTGCTTACAGACTCAGCTTCGATTCGTGATGTTATTGCGTTTCCGACTATGAAGCCGTTGTAATGTAAATCGCACTTAAATGTAAGTTCCTTATTTTTTTAGAATTGCCGCTTGTTTTATCAAGATAATTTGTTTATAATAAAAAACATGGCAAATGCAGCTTTATTAAATAATTTCCGGACCGTCTTCGACTTAGGTCTACAAAGGCTAGTTGAATGTGTTTTGCCTCGTGAGGTTAGATCTCTAGTAGATAGAAATATGTTTGCAGATCAAGCAAGAGTAATGTCAGAACAATTATGTGCAAAAGTGGAAACTAATTTAAATCCTTCTGAACAACAACGAGTTGCAGCTAAAACTGGAAGTGTTGCTGAATCAATGATTACTGATAGAAAAGATTTTGATGAATTAAATAAGACATATGAACTAGTGCAACAAGCTTTAGTAAATGTTACAGGAAGAAAGAAAGAAGATATTTTAGAAGACACTCTCTTAGA
Source organism: uncultured Gammaproteobacteria bacterium (assembly GCA_964517685.1). Lineage (GTDB taxonomy): Bacteria > Cyanobacteriota > Vampirovibrionia > LMEP-6097 > LMEP-6097 > CAYQSL01. The sequence continues at coordinate 276,691 of CAZFCF010000002.1, forward strand.
AACAGATTTGCAGTTAGATAAAGAACAATTAGGACAAGTCCTTAATGAATACCTTAAATTAATAGGAAAACCAAAGATTGATATATCTAATGATCATATAAGTGATGCGTCCTTGTACTTTGAGTTAACTGGTGAAGATTTTAATAATCAATCTATTCTAGAGTTGGCAGCTAATATAGACGACATAATTGAGTTTATCAATAGTGATAATTTCTTTTAAACAATTTATAATCATGAAATCTTAATTATGCTTAGCCAAATCTTTTGCAAACAACTTTCTAATCAGCAAAATATCTCTTAAAGCAGTTTCTAATTTATCAGTAGGGATCATGTTAGGACCGTCTGATAGAGCCTCATCTGGTCTTGGATGCGTTTCTGCAAATATACCTGTAGCACCGGCAGCTACTGCTGCTTTGGCAAGGATAGGAGCGAAGTGGCTATTGCCTAAAGATTTATCGCCACCAGCGCCTGGGAGTTGGCAAGAGTGAGTAGCGTCGAATATAGTTCTGATGCCCATTTGCTTAGCTTGCTCAAACATGCGCATATCAACTACTAGATTGTTATAACCAAAGCTATTACCACGTTCACAAATAAAGACATTATGATTACCAGCTTCATGGCATTTATCTACGATGTTCTTTACTTCAGGTGGTGAAAGGAATTGTCCTTTTTTGATGTTGAGCACTTTTCCTGTTTCAGCAGCAGAGACTATTAAGTCAGTCTGTCTGCAAAGAAAAGCAGGAATCTGAATTATATCCAGAACCTCGGCAGCAGCCTTGATTTGGTTAGATTCATGTACGTCAGAAACTACAGGAAAACCAAAATCATTTTTGATTTTTTGGAGCAGCTTGAGACCGTCCTCTAAACCTGGTCCACGAAAGCCTTTAATTGAGCTGCGATTAGCTTTATCATAGCTAGCTTTAAAAACCCAAACCACACCATCAGTTAACTCTTCTTCTTTGAGTTTATTAGAAATCCTTTCTATAGATCTAGCGATATCATAAAGTACCGATTCTGATTCGATTACACAGGGTCCCAATAATATTGGAAAGCTGTTGTCTTGCATTATTCTGCTCTTGAAAGCCATGATTGTAATAATAACGCATTAGCGGTTAAGTCTTAAAAACTCCTTCTTTACTTGCTATTATTTAAAGATTTCGTAGATAAAATTTCTGCTTCTGAATGTATTCGGATTAAATCTCTTAACCAAATCTTTAAGCTAGAAGGGGTATAATTTTAATACCACCTCATGGTGAATGCCATGAGCTCCCCTGGCTACTTATTAGTAGACCAGGGCTTTTTTTTAATGACATCTAAAACTCATATTGTTAATTTTTATATCGATGCATTTAATTTCTATCATCGAATAGATTTATATCAGAGGCTTAAAGGAGTTTGTTACAAATGGCTTGATTATAATAGTCTTTGTAAATCTCTTCTAAAGCCTAACCAGGAGCTTGGAACAATTTATTTCTTTACAGCAGTTACAAGTAGTAATGATGTAAATGCTTCAAAAAAATTTGGTAAAGGTGCAGCTGATAGACATCAAAAATATATAAAAGCCTTGAAAACCTATGGAATAAAAGTTATTCAAGGTTATTTCAGATACGATCCTAAGAAAGATAAATATGAAGAGAAGCAAACTGATTCTAATATTGTGGCTCATTTAATTGAAGATGCGTTTAATGATAAATTTGATACAGCTTTTATATTCTCAGCTGATAGTGACATCGTTCCAGCAGTAAAAGTAATTAAGCGAAATGATTCTATTAAGCACAAATTGATAGGCATAACACCGCCACCTTTTGAAGGGAGAGATAGGAATGACAATCCTTTAAAAATACATGGAATCTCTAATTTTGTTAAAGTATGTGATTTTCAGCAAAATTTAGATTTTAAAATTCTTGGAAAACATTTACTACCAGAAAGAATCTTAGATTCAGAAGGCAATTTAATTGTAGAGATGCCAAAAGAGTACAAGAATAATTAATTCTTTGACATTACTTTACTTCCTCTCTCTAAACAAAATCTCATCAGCACTGACATCATAGATGATTGATAAGCCTGCAAGAATGTCATGGCGAATGGTGGTATTTTTAGTTTCTAATCTTGTAAGGTTGGTTCTAACACATTTGATTTTATAAGTAGATAAATAAGCAGAAACTTCTGTTAATGACAATTTGCGTTCTTCTCTAAGTTTCTTTAAATATTTGCCAATGCCTCGTCTAATTTGCTTCATAAAAAGCAAGGTTCGAATATTTCAACTTTTCTTGCGTCAAGATCTTGACGTTAACCTGGTATAACGCTTATATATAAAGAGATCTGGAAAATATTTTCAGGTTTAGATGTATACGTTATTGTATGGCTGTTAGGTTAACTGATAATGAAAAAAGAGATATTCTAAGCTACTTAGAGGCTGCTAAGCCATTGCCAGATAAATATAGATTCTTGTTATTTGAAGACAAAAATGAAGTTGAACTAATTTGGAACGGTAAAACAAATGAAATTTCAAATATAGTTTTGCCTTTCCAGATCATAGAACAAATAGATGAACCTAGATCAGAGAAGGATATTAAAGAAGACCAGCTTTCACTTTTTGATAGTCAATCAGGGAGGCAGATTGCAGGCTGGAATAACAAACTCATTTGGGGTGATAACAAGCTTATACTGTCTAGTCTTAAGAACGGTCCATTAAGACATGAGATTGAAAAGCAAGGTGGGATCAAACTTATATATATTGATCCGCCTTTTGATGTTGGTGCTGATTTCTCTATGGATATTAAAATTGGTGATGAAACGCTTACTAAAAAACCTAGTGTGCTTGAAGAATTAGCTTATAGAGATACCTGGGGTAAGGGTGCTGATAGCTTTATTTCTATGATTTATGAACGCTTAGTTTTAATGCGTGATCTTCTTGCAGATGATGGAAATATTTATGTACATTGTGATTGGAGAGTTAATTCCTTTCTTAGATTAGCTTTAGAAGAAATTTTTGGTTCAATCAATTTTCAAAGAGAAATCATCTGGTCAATTGAAACTTCTTCGGGTTATAAAGCCATAACTAATAATTGGATTAGAGGGCATGATTCCCTATATTATTTTAGTAAAACTAATCAATCATGCTTCAATAAACAATTTTTCCCTTTAGATGAAAGAAGCATTAAACGATATGACAAGCTAGATAAAGAAGGAAGACGTTATAAAATATACTATAACAAAAATGGCTCAGAAAGAAGAGTATACCTGGATTCGTCATTAGGAAGACCAATCACTGATTGTTGGACGGATATAATTGGTTTCCAAACAGTTAATAATACTGGTGAATATTTAAATTATCCTACTCAAAAACCTGAATCTCTTTTGGAACGTATTATTAAATCCTCTTCTAATGAAAACGACATAGTCTGTGATTTCTTCTGTGGCTCAGGTACAACACTTGCAGTGGCTGAGAAACTTGGACGTAAATGGATTGGTACCGATCTAGGTAAATTTGCAATTCATACTACCCGTAAACGTATGATTTCAGTGCAACGTATACTTAAACAGGAAGGTAAGAATTATAGAGCTTTTGAGATATTGAATCTTGGTAAATATGAGCGTCAACATTATGTCGGCATTAATCATGATTTTAGGGAAGAAGAAAAACGTAAACAATTAGAAGCTAAAGAAAAAGATTATATACAGTTGATTCTGCAAGCCTATAAAGCGGAATCTATAAGCGGTTTTAAAACTTTCAGTGGTAAGAAAGGTTCACGATTAGTTGTTATAGGTCCAGTTAATATGCCTATGACGAGAAGATATTTAGAAGAAGTTATCGAAGAATGTATTAGAACTAATATTACTAAGGTAGATTTACTGGCTTTTGAATTTGAAATGGGTTTATTCCCAAATATTCGTGACGATGCCAAGAGCCGAGGTATTGATCTTGCTCCTAAATATATTCCTCGTGAGGTTTTTGACAAACGTGCAATTGAAAAAGATCAAATTCGTTTTCATGACGTGGCATATATTGAGATCAAACCTATCGTTAAAGGAAAAACTATTGCTATAGAATTAAAGGATTTTTCAGTTTATTACAATCAAGATTCTTCCACTGAAACTATTGCAGCTTTAAAAAACGGAAAAAGTAAGGTTGTGGTTATTTCCGGTCAGATCTTTAAAATTACTAAAGACAAAAATGGAATTGCAACTCAAGAACAACTTACTAAATCTTGGACGGACTGGATTGATTATTGGTCAGTAGATTTTGATTATGAAAGTAAGCCCGAGATTATATATGTAGAAAATGAAAAAGGTTCAGTAACAGAGAAGCATACGGGTGATTATGTTTTTGAAAATGAATGGCAGTCTTTTAGAACCAAACAAAATCGCTCATTAGAATTAATTAGCACAGCAAGAGCTGTCGATAAGAAAAGAATCAAAATTGCAGTGAAAGTAGTAGATATTTTTGGTAATGACACCATGAAAGTTATAGAGGTTAGTATTTAGTGGCATTACACCCTGATTTTCCACAATCACCTCATGAGATACTTGATCCGAGCTTAAGATGGTTTCCTGGTAATGAAGATCTTAAAGAAAGAGGTTATGAGAAGTTACTCCCACCTCTAGTTTATAAATTAAGACAAGAGGTGAAAGCTTGGCGTGATAAAGATTATCAAGGTGCCTCTGTAACGAGTATTGCTTTACTAAGATGGTGGTTTAGAACTGAGCATCTGACTTATGATGCAATTAACAATGCAACGGTATTTCAGTACTATTTTGCACAAAGAGAAGCTGTAGAAACTGTGATCTATCTTTATGATGTTGTAAAGATACTTAGTCCTTATGATCTGATGCGTTATGATAGTTCGGAAGCTGTATCGCGGCAGATGTTCTATGAAGATTGGCTTCGTTTAGTTATTAAAATGGCAACAGGAAGCGGTAAGACTAAAGTTCTAAGCTTACTTCTAGCTTGGTCTTACTTTCATAAACTTTATCAAGCAGATTCTGAACTCGCGAGAAATTTTCTTGTTATCGCTCCTAATATTATTGTTTTAGACCGTATCAGGACTGACTTTGATGGGTTGAAAATTTTCAATGGAGATCCTATTATTCCTGATAATGGTTATGAAGGAAATAATTGGCAAGATGATTTTCAACTTACTCTTCATATACAAGATGAAGTTAGAGTAACCCAAAAAACTGGAAATATTTTTCTCACTAATATTCATCGTGTCTATCAAGGTGATGATATATTGCCGAGTTTTGAAGACGAAGACACTACAGATTATTTTCTTGGTAAAAAACCAAGTGGTAAGACTAATGAATCTAAAATTGATCTTGGTGAAATAGTGCGTAATATTGATGAACTAGTGATTCTCAATGATGAAGCACATCATATTCATGATGATAATCTTGCTTGGTTTAAATCTATCCAAGATATTCATAATAAACTTCTAATGAAAGGCAAGAAATTATCACTTCAATTAGATGTTACAGCTACTCCAAAACACAATAATGGAGCTATTTTTGTACAAACAATTACGGATTATCCTTTAGTTGAAGCAATTTACCAAAATGTAGTAAAACACCCAGTAGTTCCAGATGAAGCGAGTAGAGCCAAACTTCAAGAACATCAAAGTTCTAAATTCACGGAAAGATATCGAGATTATTTACATTTGGGTTACGTAGAATGGAAGAAAACTTATGATGAGCATATAAAAATTGGTAAGAAGTCAATATTTTTTGTGATGACTGATGACACTATTAATTGTGATGAAGTTGCAGAATACTTAGAATATACTTATTCCGAATTTAAAGACTCAGTTTTAGTAATTCATACTAAGAAAAATGGTGAAATTGCTGAGGATCAAACAGGTAAAGGTGCAGAAGAATTAACTAAATTACGCAGGTTATCTAATGAGATTGACAATACTACTAGTCCTTACAAAGCTATTATTTCAGTTTTAATGCTTAAAGAGGGTTGGGATGTTCGAAATGTTACTACTATAGTAGGTTTACGTGCTTATTCTGCTAAAAGCAATATACTTCCAGAACAGACACTGGGACGTGGTTTGAGACGTATGTTTAGAGGCAATGAAATTAAAGAATCAGTCAGTATTATTGGTACGGATGCTTTTATGGATTTTGTTAAATCTATTACAAGAGAAGGTGTTCAATTAGAATATCGCAAAATGGGTGAAGGAACAGAAACTAATGCCCCTGTGATAATAGAGGTCGATAATGAAAATACTAAAAAAGATATTGAAAAATTAGATATTGAAATTCCAGTTTTAACACCCCGCATATACAGAGAATATAAGAATTTATCAGAACTTCAACCGTCAAGCTTTACTCATGAAAAGATTCGAATTAAAGAATTTGGTGAGGCTGAAAAAAGAGAAATAGTTTTTAGAGAAGTCATTGATGATAGTCATAGCCATAGTACAGAACTAAGTACACTTGTGATTCCAAATGTAACTAATGTTATTGGGTATTTTGCTCAAAGTATTATGAGAGATTTAAGATTGGTTAGTGGCTATGATGTACTGTATGACAAGCTTAAAGACTTTGCTCAGAATTATTTATTTGAAAACTCAGTAGATTTGAATGATATGAATGTTCTACGTAATTTTTCAGAATCAGAAGTGATCCTTACTATCAAAAATACTTTTCGTAGCTATATTAATGAGCTGACAGTTCAAGATAGAGGTGAAGCTCAAATCCAAGACTATATTAAAATCAGTAAGGCTAAACCATTTGTTGAAAAGAATCAGAGCTTTTTGGTTTCTAAGAAAAGTGTTTTTAATAAAATGATTGGTGATAGTAATTTTGAACTTGAAATAGCAAGTTTTCTCGAAGACTATGAAGATATAGTTTCTTATGCCAAAAATTACTTTTCAATTCATTTTCGAATTGATTACTCTGATTCTAGAGGTAATATTTCTTATTATTATCCTGATTTTTTAGTGAAAGTTAGTCAAGGCGAGATTTATATTATTGAAACTAAAGGACGCGAAGACTTAGATGATGTAGAAAAAATCAAACGTTTACAAACCTGGTGTCAAGATGTGAATAAAGCTCAACTGAAAACTAAGTTTTATCATTTATATATCAAGCAAGATGATTGGGATAGGCTTGAAATAAAACCGAAGTCCTTTAAAGATTTGGTTAGAACTTTTAAATGATTGACCTTGATGGTAATTTTATTCTGCTCTGGCCAGTATTGAAAATTTATGAGACACTGCTATATATCTATTGAGCAATCAATTTGAAAAAATTAATTTTCAGCGAAATATAGACATGATACATTTGTAAGAGTGCAGACATTCCCCACTATTATTGAGGAGCCTAAAAGCTTTAAGCAAGCTAATTTATTTAATTTACTGAACACTAGCGGTAAAGATAGTTTCTGCATGCACAACAGACGTTACTTAGGTAACAAATTTAGATTATTGAAATTTATTCAGGCAATTGTAGAAGAGCATTGTAGTGACTTTAAAAGTTTTTGTGATATTTTTGCTGGTACTGGAGTCGTTGGAGAATTTTTTAACAAGCGCAATATTAAAATCATTTCCAATGATATTTTGAAAAGTAATTTTGTTTCTCTGAAAACATTTCTTTCAATAAGAGAACTTGACTTGAAAAATTTCCAGGACAAAATTGACCATCTTAATTCTATTAAATCCAAAAATGAAAATTATTTTTCAGAATATTTTGGAAATACTTTTTTTACTTTTGATAATGCAAAAAAAATCGGAGCAATTAGAGAAGAAATTGATAATATTTGTGATAATGATGACGAAAAAAATGCCCTTATTACTTCTCTAATATATGCAACTGATAAAGTTGCAAATACTGTTGGACACTACGATGCATTCAGGAAAAAAATAGATTCTGTTAATCCTATTAAACTTTTAATTCCTAAAATTGCTTTTGAGAACAATATCCAAAATGAAATTTTTCAAGAAGATGCAAATACTCTAATTAAAAGAATCAAATCTGATGTTCTGTATCTAGATCCACCCTATAATTCAAGGCAATATTGTGATGCCTATCATTTATTGGAAAATTTAGCGACATGGAATAAGCCAGATGTTTTTGGCAAAGCTTGTAAAATGGATAGGACGCATTTGAAAAGTGATTATTGTTTGAAAAATGCAAAAAATGCATTTGCAGAATTAATCACAAATGCTGATTGTAAGCACATTTTAATTTCATACAATAATACCGGTGATTCTAAAGATGGCAGATCAAATGCCAGAATCTTAGACACAGAAATTACGCAAATCTTAGAAGAAAAAGGTCAAGTTACTATATTTGAACAACAATATAAAGCCTTTACTGCTGGCAAAAGTATTGGTGAAGGACATTCTGAAAGAATTTTTTATTGTAAAGTAAAAAACTAGAGTTATGAAAAAGCTTTGGTCAATTACTACGACAACAAGAAATCCATATAGGCTAAGAGAGCAGCTCCGAGTTTTTAATGATAATTTTGTTGGTCATGAATGGACAAAAGAAAATCAAGCTAATTTTCAAATATCTTTAATTCAACACAGATTGTATGGTTACAGTGAGGATAAAGGTTTTAGTAAGCAGTTCTTGAATGATCTTTCTCCAGAACATCAGCGAATTTTTACTGATTTTGAACATAAACTAACTTTTGTAGAAGCTAGGGAAATTTTTATTAGTAAGAATTATAAAGATTCACCAATGAGAGGCAGGCAAAGTTTCAATCCTTTTAAAAAATTTGGTTTTATATCATTGGATGGTCAAAACCTCAAATTAACGCCTTTTGGCAAAGAATTTCTTTCAGATAAATTTGATTTAGCTGAAATATTTTTTAGAGCTTTTATAAAATGGCAATTGCCAGACCCTGATCAGGAGCAAGAAGGCTATGCTATAAAACCATTTATTGCTACATTGCATTTAATAAACAAAGTCAATAATTTATCAATAAAAATAAATGAAAAAGCTAAGGGCATTAGCAAAGAAGAATTTAGTTTATTTGGTCCTACTTTAGTTGATTATCAGGATATTGATGCTCATGCAAAAGCAATTATTGAATGGCGAAAAAAATTAAAAGGTAAGAGTAGCAAAGAGATAAAAATTATAAATGATGAGTATAAAAATTCTTTTGCAAAAAATTTCTTGGATTCTGAGGATCCTGAAAAAATTAAAGTTTTGCTTGCAACTCTGAAAGATTATGGTGATAATGCTATTCGCTATTTTCATTTAACAGGCTTTTTTCATATACGTGGTAATGGTTTCTATATAGATTTACAAGAAAGAAGATCGATTGAAATACAATCCCTATTAGCTTTTGACAATGCAAAGCCAGATAAATTTACATCAAAAGAAGCATATATAAATTATATTTCCGATATATCACAACCAAGTTTACCTTGGGAAACAAGAAATAAATATACTGAAATAATTCTTCTATTATTAGAAGAAATTCTTGAATCTGAGAAAGATTTAGGTCTGGATAAAAAAGAAAAAGTTGCTTATGAATCTTTTTCTGATAATGAATTAAAAAACTATATTACTGAGTTAAGAATTTACAGAAAATTTTTGCAAAATAAAAAATCTCATAGTCTATCGCAACATGTAGATAAAGTAAAAGAGTATATTGAGCAGCTTGAGAATATTCGTGAAGCTGATAATAAACCTTTAATGCTTGAAAAATTTTCAACTTTAGGATTGCATGCTTTAAATGATGCGATTGAAATTAGACCTAATTATCCCGTTGGTGATGATAATGAGCCCACTTTTACAGCGCCTTCTGGGAAGCCTGATATAGAATGCTTTTATGAGAATTTTAATGCAATATGTGAAGTAACCATGCTTACGACAAGAGATCAATGGGTGAATGAAGGACAGCCTGTGATGAGGCATTTACGGGATTTTGAAGAAAGATATACTGATAAAGAAGCTTATTGTCTTTTTATTGCTCCTACAATACATCGCGATACTTTTAATACTTTCAAGATGGCGATTAAATTTGAATATGAAGGAACTAAACAAAAAATCATTCCAATTTCTATTAAGAATTTTACTAATATTCTTGAAATACTCTTAGAGCTCAAAGGAAAAAATAGATCTTTATTACATTTACAGTTAAAACAACTTTATGATGAACTATTGCAAAGTGCAATGGAAATAAATATTGTTCAAGATTGGCTTGATAAGATACCATTGATTATCAAGTCTTGGAACGAAAGACTATTAGTATAAGACGATGAAATTTAATCATTTTTATAAAGGGAATTGCATTGATGTAATTAATAAAGAAATTGATAGTGAATCAGTTGATCTTATTTTTGCCGATCCACCTTATAACCTTTCAGGTAATGGACTCAAATGGAAAGGAAATAAAACTGGTGGTGATTGGTTTATGGTTAATGAGCAGTGGGATAAAATGACCGCTTCAGAATATCTTCAATTTACCAATGCCTGGATTCAAGCCTGTTCTGGGGCATTGAAAAATTTTGGCTCAATTTATATTTCTTGTACCTTTCATAATATCGCTGAAATTATGATTGTTTTGAAACAATTGAATTTTAAAATTAATAACGTTATTACTTGGCAAAAAGTAAATGCAATGCCGAATATGACCAAGAGAGTTTTTACGCACTCAACTGAATTTATTGTCTGGGCAGTTAAAGGTAAAAATTGGATATTTAATTATCAAGAATTGAAAAAAATCAATCCTGAGAAACAAAAAGATGGAACTTTAAAACAGATGCGCGATGTTTGGTCCTTGCCTTTAGTTCAAGGGAAAGAAAGGCTAAGAGGCGATGATAATAGGGCTTTACATCCCACTCAAAAACCAGAAGAAATGTTACGCAGAATTATAATAGCTTCGTCTAATAAAGGCGATTTAATTTTAGATCCATTTATGGGTAGTGGTACTACAGCCCTAGTTGCTAAGAAGCTTAAAAGAAATTGGATTGGTATTGAATTGAATGGCAAATATATTACAGCAGCTAAGAAGAGATTAAAGCCTGGTCATTGCGAGGAGTGAAACGACCGAAGCAATCCCCATTGCTCATGCTCTAAACCCTCAGCCCTGCACTAATATTTATCACTTCGCCAGTAATGGCTTTGGCTTCGTGACTAAGTAGATACTTCACCAGGCTGGCGATTTCATCTGGTTCTATCCAACGATTCTGTAGATTGGCTCCTAGATTGTCTTTGATCATTGCTTCACTTCTAAGTTGATCTAGTGCCAGATCAGTTTTTACCCAACCTGGTGCAATGGTATTTACTGTGATGTTGAATTTAGCAAGCTCAAGCGCCAGTGACTTGGCAAGCCCAATGAGTCCAGCTTTAGATGCACTATAAGCGGGCGCAAAAGCTTCACCACTAATTCCACTTATGGAAGAGATAATCACTATGCGTGCTTCAGGGCTTTGTTTGAGATAGGGCAATGCTAGCCTGCAGAGATTGAAAGTTCCAGTTAAGTTAGTGGTAATAATTCTGTTCCAATTCTCCAAACTGTAATTTTCAAAATTTGTTGAATGAAAAATTCCTGCATTACAAACTATTCCATAGAGCGAATCTTCCGTTTGCAAATTAGCTTTCAGAAAGGCTGATATGGAATCTTCATTACTCACATCCATTTCTGTAGAAGACGGACCTAAAACTTGGTAAGTATCAGTGATCAGCTCAGAGATTGCTTTGCCAATCCCTCTTGAACCACCACTAATTAGAATTTTTTTCACTTTGTTAATACTAAAACAAAAAGCCCCTCAATTAGAGGGGCTTTTAAGAAATTTATTAGTCCAAACCTTACTAAATTAATTGAAGTTCTGGTTTTGCATCATCAAGAATTGCACCTTCAACTGGGCAAGCAGCTAAACAAGCGCCACAATCAATGCAAGTGCCTTGATCGATATAAGGATATTTAAAACCTTTAGCGTTGTTTTTTACTGGTTCTGGCCAGTGAATACAATCAACAGGGCACACAGGGATACAATCCGCAGCGCCTTCGCAAATTTCTGAAACAATAGTATATGGCATAAAAAATTCTCCTTTAATCGAAATGTTGAGCCATTGCTGGCTAAATTCAATACTAACAAGATTATTCTATATTCAGTGCTCTTGAGAATTATTCTCATCACCGGGGTCGTACCTCCACTTTCCACCATAACCAAGATATTCACCGGCTTTGAAGTCTTATTTAGGTTATGGTGGAAAGTGGAGGTACGACTGCATTAACAATTTTTGCAAATTCTAATAGGAAAAATTTTATTAGGATTGGCAATTTTTTTGGGATCAAAGATTTTTTTTACTTTTAGCATTTGCTCCATGTCATTCTCAGTAAACATATAAGGCATATATTCTTGTTTCTCTACACCGATGCCATGCTCACCAGAAAGTACACCACCTAGATCAATACAGAGTTGCATTAGTTCTTTACTTGCATGATGAATTCTTTCTATAGCATCTGGATCTTTATCTGGGTCATAAAGAAAATTTGGATGCAAGTTGCCATCTGCTGCATGCATTACACTTGCCAAAATCAAATTATATTTCTTGGCTATCTTTTCGATTCCGGCAACAGCTTCAGGAATTTTAGATCTAGGGACAACTGAATCATAGAGATACCAAAATGGTGCGATTTGTCCAAACGCTGCTACTGTGCCCTTTCTAACTTTCCAAAGAAAGTTTTTTCTAAGAGGATCTTGTGTCTCTTCAAAATGAATAATAGTAAAACCAATATTCTCAGAGAAAAGTAAATTTTTGATATCTTTGGCTTCAATTAAAATCTCATCGTTATCACCATCAAGTTCTAATAAGAGTATCGCTTTGATATTTTCTGGAATACCTAAATTAAATGCAGAGTTCACAGCTTGAATAGCACCATAATCGATCATCTCTAAAGCAGTTGGCTTAAAACCTGCTCCCATAACGGCACTTACAGCTTTAGCAGCTTCGATAATTGAGGCAAAAGAAAGCTTCATGGTAATGAATGATTCAGGAATTGCTTGCAGATGTACTAGTGCTTTAGTGGCAATGCCAAAAGTACCTTCGCTGCCGGTAAATAATTTAGCTAAATCTATACTCGAAGTTCTTACTGTTTCACCATCAGCAGTTAATGCGCCTAGATATTTAATTTCACCTTCTGCAGTTACTATTTCTAGTCCGAGAATTTGATCGCTAGTAAGACCATGTTTAAAACAATGAATACCACCAGCGTTTTCGGCAACGTTACCGCCGATTGTACAAGCGTCTTGGCTGGAGGGGTCTGGCGAGAAGTGTAATGATGAGCCTAGGCTTATAACAAGAGACGAAAGAGTGGCATTAACTATTCCAGTTTCCACTAAAGCAGTTCTATTAATTTCATTGAAACTAATTAAACGATTCAATCTTGCAAGAGAAATGATTACTGAATTCTCAGCAGCAATTGCACCACCTGAAAGTCCGGTGCCAGCGCCTCTTGCAACAAATGAAAATGGTTCAGCATCTTTGTTTGCTAGATTAACTTTATTAATTGCTTGAATTATTTTTGCAACTTCTTCTGTGTTGTTGGGTAGTAAAACTAATTTAGGTTTTTGTTTAAAGAGAGATGTTGCATCTGTATCGTAAATCTTTAAATCAATTTCTTTGTCGAGGATTTGGTCCTTGCTTAAAAATGTTTTAAAGGCTGATTTCAGTAAGCACATGTTTGTATTTTTCTATATTACCCTTGCAAATATTAGTATAAAGTTCTTGCAATTTCTTAGTAGTAGGACCAGCTCCACCATTGCCAATGCTGTAGTGATCGATTTTACCGATTGCAGCGATTTGCGCGCCAGTGCCACAGAAGAAAGCTTCTTCAGCGACATAGAGTTCTGTTCTATCAATCACTCTGCTTTGTACTTTTAACCCAAGTTCTTTTTCAGCAAGTTCAATAATAAATTTTCTAGTTATACCTTCAAGAATATTTTCAGTAACTGCACTCGTGATGAGAGTTCCACCACGGATAATAAATAAATTCATCGCTGAACCTTCAGATACATGACCATCTTCTGTTAAATAGATTGCATCATCGAAACCTGAGAGGTGGGCAGTTGCTTTAGCCATAGCTGTGTTTACATAGCTACCATTGACCTTCGCGCGCGCTGGAATCGCATTATCAGAAATTCTTCTCCAACTAGAAACTTGTACTGATATGCCTTTGGTGGTATCGAGATAGTCACCTAAATCGATAGAGCTAACGGTGAAACTATCTTCTTCACCTTCAGGTCCAATTACATTGGGTCCGATTCTAATACAGGACTTAAACCAACTTGGTCTAATGTAAGAATCTGTTTTTGGCTTATTACGTTTCAAAAGCTCGATAATAATATCCGCCATTTGTTTTTTGTCGTAGTAAGGATTTAATCTTAGAATTTTGCAGCTTTGGAGCAACCTTTCCAAGTGCTCATCCATATGTAGAACAAAGAGTTTTTGTTTTTCAGCATTGTAGTAAGCTCTAATACCTTCAAATACAGCCGTGCCATACATAAAAGCATGAGTCATAATGCTAATTTTGGCGTCAGCAAACTTCATAAAGTCTCTTTCAAGAAATGCATATTCATGTAAGTTCATTGCTATAGCTTTAGCCATGATTTTCAGTATAGCGTAATGCAGCAAATGAAACTTTTGTAGATAGGCTCTTAAGCTGCTGCTTCTCCAACTGATAATGAACCATCTCGGCAAAGCCATTGACTTGAAAGCCAATTGTCTAGATGTTTAGATAAACCAGTTTCCAAACCTATATATAAATCTAGAAAACGCTTATAAAGATTGACACAGGAATATTTTAAACTAAAATCTTCGGCAAGCATTGTTTGTATGGATTTAACATTAGTGTTAATTTCTTGATTAGGATTAATGAAAGAACTTAAAACAAATTCTATTTCTCGTATGCAATCTTTCAGTTTTTTTAGAGCTTGGCTACTATAGGCTTCTGGATGATTTTTTAATTCTTCTTTAGCTAAAATTTCTCCTAATAAGCGGTCATTTTTGTAACTAGCTTTAAGGTTTTCAAAACACTTTTCAAGTTTGTTGAAAGCGTGTACTAATAAGGATTTATCATTTCTGCCAAGAAGATTTTTGCCAGTATAAATTTCAAATAGAGGCCGACGATAATGTAGCCTTTCAAGAAACTCAGAACAAGATAATGATATGCGTGTATTATCTCATGTCTGAAGATTATTAAAAGTTGCAATAATACGCCTTCTTTATGTATTATTAATAATTATGGTCGCAACAACAATAAGCGCAAGTACGCAGCACTCAACAATTCGAGAACCATTTTCAAAACTGAAAGCTTTTTTTAACAGTATACCTGGCGCCTTTGATTCTTCAAATATCAGCTCAACCTTACAGCTAGAAACACCTCCAGCAATAGGCCAAGAAAATTTAAAATTCTTACATCATCCCTTTGCCATGGAAAATGGCATGTCTGGAATTAAAGTTCTTGGTCGAGGTTTAATAACGGCTCAACTACGTCCTACAGAAAAACATTTAAATATATACGGTATTAATAAAGTATTCGGTGGTTGGCTTGCTGCTATGCACGATGCTGCATTAGCAGCAGCAGCTCAAACTTTAGCTCCACCAAATACTTTTGCAACGACTGCTGATATGGCATTCGATAAAATACCTGATAGAGATACAGACAAAACAGTTGTAAAGTTTATTAGACCTGTAGAACCTAATGAGCTTTTGACTATTACTGCTAAGGTAACTAATCCTGACGAACCAGTTCCAACAGTTATATCGATAATCAAACGAGGCGATGAAGTAGTTTCATCAGCAGGTGGTAGATTTACATATCTAAAAAAAGGAGCAGCATGAATAGTTCAGTTGGAATGGCTCCAAATTATTTACTTTGCCAACCTCAGCTAAATGCTACCGTCACTCGTGCTGAGAATAAAAAAACAAGATTTGTCATTAATGATAAAGATGAAAATTTTGAATTAACACTTGCAGAACTTGCAGAACTTATTAATAACAAAGAAATTACAATCTCGTATTCACCAGACTTCGGAGACTCTGATGATGCTATAACAATAGAAATCACTGACGGGCCTATTCTAGATTTATCATTGGATGCAGATGATGAAAAATTAGAGAGTAATTTAGACATAATTTTTGAAACAATATCTTCTGCAGAACCTTTAAGAATCAAAAATCAAAACCAAAAATATTCGACAGCTATTGCTCCTGATTTTAGGGCATCACTATTTTTTCGTAAGATACAAGAATATTTTCAATCTCAACAATCATCAGATAGTTTGAGAAAATTATTTTTACCACCTTTGCCTAATAACAAATTTTCTGTTACGGCTTCACAGAATGAAGTAAATACTTTAAGTAATTAAGCTAGAATCTTAATTCATGAAAACAAATTCTTTGTATTTAACTTACGGCATTCTGATTGCTTTACTTGGAGTGGCTGGCTTTGTCCTCACTCATGCTAAATCATCTTTAATAAGTGGACTTGTGAGCGGTGCAATACTCGTAGCTCTAAGTTTCTTTATAGAAAAATCATCTGTCGCTATGGCAGCAAAAATTGTCAATGCTTTACTTTTAGGAATGTTTAGTTGGAGAGTATCAAAACCTCTAATGGCTTTTATGGCTGGCAACCCAGATAAACTTATTCCTGTGATTTTACTTAGTGCAATGGCTTTGATCAGTCTAATAGTTTTTGTTTTTACTATAAAGAAATAATAGAGGCTGGATTGCTTCGTTGCCTTTAGCTCCTTGCTATAAGCTTACTTCCACTTAATTGAACAACCTGCCGAAGGCAATTGCTCAAAGCCAACTTTATCTTTAGTCGATAAATCTCTAAGAGCTTTTTCTAAATCTTCAAAACGTGCATGGTAAGCAAGTTTGTATTCACTATTGATTTTTTTGTAGGTAAAAATATCCGGTGTACAAACTGCCCCAAAATCCTTAGCTACACTTTGAGATTCATCAAATAAATATGGGAAAGTGAATTTGTGTCTTTTTGCAAAACTTTGCATATTCTCAGGACTATCTTCTTCTCGATAATCTGGATCATTGGCTGAGATGGTTATAAAGTCTACAGTGTCGTGAACATGTTTTGCCAAGCTGCAGAATTGATCGATGATTCTAACTACATATGGACAATGGTTACAGATGAAAGCTATTACAACTATGTCTTTAGTTAGATCATTATTAGAAACCTTCTTGCCATTTACAGTGTTAGGTAAATTAAAGCTTTTCATTGAATCGCCGTAGTTGAGCTGATTTGATTCTAGTAGTACCATAATCCAATTCTAACACTTCATGAGATGAATTAAATTTTCAAGAGTATGTCTTAAAATTTAATATTTATATCAATGAATAAACTTCATTGACGAATTTAATAAGCAGAGAAGTAAGCACGAAACCTAAAGCCAAAGGTAGTAATAAATAAATTAAAATCACCTTGCGCTTACGTATTGAACAAATCGTAGCGAGTGCAATTAGATTGAGATTGAAGACCCAGATGCTAATAAAAATTCTAAGCAAACTGGCAATAATTGGATTGTTTTCAGCAAGCACTTCAACCGGTGAAATAAAAATCAAAGGCAATGAAGCGTAACCAAGAATACCAACAGTTTTCCAGTAATCTTGTCCTGGAAGAATGAATATATAAGCGTTTAAAAAGATCAAACTAGAAAAAAATAACCAAGCGATTAAAGCACCTATAGTGCCTTGAAGATTTAAGTTTTTACTGAAAGCTGTAGCAATTATGACGATTGCCGTTCCCTGAATCAAAATGCTTGGGCTATAATTTATCGTCAAGCTTGAGAAGGTTTTAGTTGGTCTAAAAATTATTCCGTAAATATTTTGCAAAAAACTCATGATTTAATTGTTGATATAGGTAATTCGAGAGTTAAATACCACTACTCGGATAAGACCTATTCTAACTTAGAAGAGCTTTTTGTAGTTTTAAAATCTGCTTTTCCTGCTGGAACTGGACTATTCACTGTTCTATTAATAAGCACAGTTCCAGAAAAAACAGCTTTGATTAAAATGGCTATTGCTGAATATATGAGCCTCTATGGTTTGAAGCAAATTGATTTTCATGAATTTGATCCTCTAAAGCAAGATTCGATTAAAGGACTTTATGCTGGAATCGGTGCTGATAGAGTAGCTAAGTTGCTTGGCGCTGCAAAATTATTTCCACAGCAAAATATCATTCTTTTTGATTTTGGTACTGCGCTTACTATGAGTATTTTAGATGCGGATATGAATTTCTTGGGTGGCTTTATAGGTTTAGGTTTTAGAACTTCATTGAAAAGCATCTCAGCACATTGTGCTCAATTAGATGACTATAGTGCTACTGAGTTACCAAAGATTGATTTAGATTTTTCTGAGAAAATAAGCTCACCTGAGCAGGCAATTATTTCTGGTAGTTATTTAGGATATTTGGCTTTAATTAAAGAATGGAAAGCTTATGCTGAGAGGGTTTTAAAGGATAAAAAAATTATTACTATTGCTACTGGTGGCGATGCAGAATTCTTCTCTAAGTATTTTGATCATTCATTGCCAGAAATTAAGATCCTGTCGATGCTCGCGTAGTCTTTATAGAACTTAGCTTGAGGAAAAATTTCTTGAAGCTTACCTTCTTGCCCAAGACCAAATTCAAATGCTAGAAAACCATGGTCTTTAATTAGCGCTTTGGATTGTCTCTTGATATGCTCATAAGGAAAACCGACGAGTGCATGCTTAGGTTCATGATGCAATTCTGGACTGAGTTTTTCATAATCTTCTTTGGATACATAAGGTGGATTTGAAACTATGACATCGAAGTAAGGTGGCTTGCCTTTAATGATAGGCAGGGCTATTGGTGAATTAGAGTCATAAATAAATGGATCTAAGTAGTCACCTAAAACGAACTCTATCTCTGCGTTATAGCGTTTAGCATTGATAGCCGCTACATTTAGTGCAGCCTTAGAGATATCCGAGCCATAGACTTTTGCTGCGGGCAAAGCGAGTTTTAATGATATTGCAATGCAACCAGAACCAGTGCAAAGATCCAGAATAGTTGGATGATGAATTTTTCTCTCTTTAATTTCTTCAAGTACTTTCTCTACTAATAACTCGGTCTCTGGTCTAGGAATAAGCACATCGCTATTTACAAAGAGCTTGAGATTCCCAAAAGCTGCTTCCTCAAGCAGGTAGGCAAGAGGAATTTTTTCTTTATTTCTGCGATCTCGAATTTCTAAAATTGTTTTGATTTGATTTTTGGTAAGTTTCAAATCTTCGTTAGTTATAAATTCTGATTTATCGATATTCAGTATGGTTTCAAGAATGATCTGCGCTTCTCTTGCAGCTTCGTCACTGTTAATGCTGCTTTTAAGCTCTTGGTAGATTTCTTGGAGGGTGGGATTTGGTTTTGGCAATTGTAAAATTTCAGTATGTATAGCTTTCTATAATTAATGGTTCTTCAGTAACCTCTTTATAATGGAGTTTTTCAAAGCCAACCGTTTCACCAGAGTTAATGTCTCTCATTAGAATCATGCCATCATCAAACTCTTCACAGATAGTATCGCCCTTTATTTCTTTGAAATGTATAGTTAGTGTTTCACCAACTTTATCAAGAATTATTTTTATTTTTGGCATCAGTATAAATCCTTATTCTAATTTTATCAGTATTCGTAGCTTCAGAATGACGGCACTTGACATGCATTACTAAACTTATTTTCTATACTTCTCCCAAGATACTGATCGATACTGCATCGCTTCAGCAATATGTTTAACTTCAATCTCTAAATTTCTCTCTAGGGCAGCAATTGTTTTAGATACTTTGAGAATTTTTTGGTGTGATCTTGCTGAAAGATTAGTATTAAAAACTACATGATCAATAAATTCTTTGGCTTCTTTGCTTACGTGGAAATTAGCTTGCTCTTGTTTTAGAAAATCTCTTCCTTCTAAAACTCTTTCTTTGATTGCATTTGAACTAGGCTGGGAATCGCGCTCCTTTTCATTCTCTCTATCAGTTAATTTAGAAATTTCTTTTGCTTCTAAGCGAGTGAGTTCTATATGAAGATCTATGCGATCGAGAAATGGTCCTGAGAGTTTGGCTACGTATTTGCTGATTTGTAATTGTGAGCAAGTGCAGGATTTCTGCTCATCTCCAAGATAGCCACAGGGACAGGGATTACAAGCTGCAACTAAAATAAAATCTGCTGGATATTCCACTGATTGTTTAGCCCGACTAATAATTACAGACTTTTCTTCGAGGATTTGCCTGAGTTGTTCGATGGTAAATCTATTGAACTCTGTGAGCTCATCTAAAAAAAGCACTCCATTATGAGCGAGACTCACTTCGCCAGGTTTAATAGGAACTCCGCCACCTGTGAGTGATACAGAGCTGGCGCTATGATGAGGCGACCTTAGAGGTGCTCTGAGTATAATTTCTTCTTTTAGATTATTACTAATACTATAAATTTTGGTTGAGTCTAAAGCTGCATCAAAACCTAAATCTGGAATTAAAGAAATAAATCTTTTGGCAAGCATGGATTTACCACAACCTGGAGGTCCGATCATCAGTAAGTGATGCTTACCTGTGGCAGCGATCTCCAAAGCACGCTTGGCATGAGCTTGCCCAATGACATCATCTAAATCTAAATTTCCTCTTCGTTTAGTTTTCACTTCCTTAATCAGAGTCGTAAATTCTAAAGTTTTGATTTTGTAATTTTTTATGCAAGTCTCTATTAGCTTAGAACGCTCAGTATTACTGGGGTCTATGCCTTTATTTTTTTCTGCCAAAGCTTCAATTAAAATTTTCAGTTCATGTAAATCACTAATGGTAAAAATTTCTGATGAGAAATTTTGTTTCAGTGTTACTAGGCTAGCTTCTTTTTCGTTAGCTTTAGGAATAATTAAATATTTAAGTTTGCTATCAGCAGCTTCCAGGAGAAAAGATAAAGTGCCAGTAATTGCTTTGAGGTCTCCTGTTAAAGAAAGTTCACCCAGTAAACAAAATTCTTCCAGAAATTTTGGTTCAACATCAATATATGCAAAGTTCACCATCAAAGCTGCAGCAATAGCTAGATCTAACTGTGCTCCCTCTTTACGATTCTGTGCTGGACTGAGATTGACAAGAATTCTTTTAGGATGAATCTCGAAATCGACTGCGCGCATAGCCACGCTAATTCTTTCTTTAGCTTCGTTGATTGATTTGTCTGCCAAGCCCACGATATTGAATCCTGGTATGCCTTTGCTGGCATCTATTTCTACACCGATGATATTGGCTTCAATGCCGCGTAGAGTCGCTGAGTAAGTTTTAGTAAACAATTTATAATCCCCCTTGCAATGGTATTCCTAGCAATCCTCTAATAAAAATGAAAGGGGTCGAAAGTACTTTTTTGTTCAAGAAAATACGGATGCGCTATTATTGTTGGCGATGGCAAAAGTAGTAATAGTGGGCGCGCAGTGGGGCGATGAAGGTAAAGCTAAGGTAGTAGATTTACTAGCTGAGCATGCTGATTATGTCGCACGTTTCCAAGGTGGCAGCAATGCTGGTCACACGGTTAATGTTGATGGCGTGAAATATAAATTTCATTTGATACCTTCGGGGATTCTCTATAAAGGCAAGGCTTGCATAGTTGGTCCGGGCACAGTGATAGACCCTAAAGTTATTTTGCAAGAGATTGCAGATTTGCAAGCTCAAGGTATTGATACCAGTGCTCTGCAAATCAGTGCCAATGCTCATGTGACTTTGCCATATCATTTACTAATTGATAAAGCTCAAGAAGATGCGCGTGGTATTAATAAAATTGGAACCACATGTCGCGGTATTGGTCCTACTTACGTCGATAAAGCTGCTCGTAGTGGTTTGCGAGTTTGTGATTTGATCGAGCCTGATGAATTAATGGCAAGGTTAAAAGTTTTAATTCCTGAAAAAAATATTTTTCTAGAAAAATTCTATGATCTAAAACTTCTTAACATTGATAATGTTTACGAAGAATATATGGGATATGCTGAAGCTCTGAAACCTTATGTTCATGATACTTCTATGGCTATTTGGGAAGCTGGTAAAGCCGGAAAAAATATTTTGTTTGAAGGTGCTCAAGGTACGCTTCTGGATGTGGATCATGGTACTTATCCATATGTAACCAGTTCAAATCCAACTGCAGGCGGCGCTTGTATCGGATCAGGAGTTGGTCCTGGTTTCATTGATAAAGTAATTGGTGTTGCTAAAGCCTATACTACTCGTGTGGGTGAAGGTCCTTTCCCTACTGAGGTTGAAGGTGCTGCTGCTACTGTGCTTAGAGCTGAAGGTACAGCTTGGGCAGAAGTTGGAACTACTACTGGTAGAGCGCGTAGAGTAGGTTGGTTCGATGCAGTCTTAATGCGTTATGCAGTGAGAATTAATGGACTTAATTCAATTGCTCTTACTAAGCTCGATGTACTTGATGATATGGATGAGATTCTCGTTTGTAATTCTTACAAAGATACTCGCGATGGCAAGATCTACACAGATCTTCCTGCTAAAGCAAACTTCCTCAAGTATGCTCAGCCAATTTATGAAACAGTGCCGTCATGGAAAGGTGGAAAACCGAGTTCTAAAGCGCGCTCAGTATCAGAGCTTGCGCCGAATGCTCTTAGCTATGTTAAATATATTGAAAAACTTTTGGAAGTTCCAGTGTCGATAATTAGTGTGGGTCCGGGGAGAGAAGAGACTATTGTTTTAGACTCAACCTTCTAAGTCGCACCTCCACTTTCCACCATAACCTACATAACACGTTAAAGCAGGGCTAATATCTTGGTTAAGGTGGAAAGTGGAGGTACGACCCCTAGGGGTATTTTAGGAGTTCATTCCGAAATTACACCCCTTTTTCCGGAATAGGAGGCTAATTACTGTACAGAATTAGCCATCTCTGGAATTTTATGAAAAATTTCTAGTGCATAGCTACTCATGTATCTCAGTATCCATGGACCTGAAATTAAATAGCTAACGATAAGGATGATTAATTTTGGAACGAAGCTTAATGTCTGCTCACTGATTTGAGTAACTGCTTGAAATAAACTTACAAGTACACCAACTATCAATCCAGGAATCAAAATCGGAGTACAAGCTATAACTGCTGTAATAAGAGCACTATTGGTTAAATCAATAAATCCTGTAGATTCCACTTATAACTTCATTCCCTTTTAACCAGTTTTAAAGCTCAATACTAACCCTTCACTAAGTATGTTCCAGCCATCAATTAAGATGAAAAGTACTATCTTGAATGGTAAGGAAAGTGTAGTTGGTGGTAAGAACATCAAGCCAACAGATACCAAGGCACTGGCAACGATCATGTCGATAACGATGAACGGTAAGAAAATCATAAAGCCAATTTGAAATGCTTTTTTGAGTTCACTTAAGATGAATGCAAATATCGTTATGTGAAAAGGAGTCTCTTGGATAGTTGCAGGCTTATTTATTTCCGCAAGTTTAAATGCTAATGATAATTCTTTATCACCAGTTTGCTTCAACATGAATTTAGTTAGAGGTCTGGTTAATTTTTCTACAAATACTTTTTCGTCTATTTGCTGTGCAATGAAAGGTTGGACTGCTTCATCGTTGATTTGTGTGAAAGTCGGTTGCATTACTACAAAAGTTAAAATTAATGAAAGTGCAATTAAGACTTGGGTTGGCGGTAACTGACCGATACCCATTGCAGTTCTGAGCATACTAAATACAATTACGAATCTCACAAAACTAGTAGTCATTAAGAGTATAGATGGAGCAACGCTTAAAACAGTAAGCAAGATTAGAATTTGAATGCTTGATGACATTCCCTGTGCACCATTGCCAAGATCTAATGAAATTCCTGGCGATGCTATTGCAGCGTGATTAAAGAAAAGCAAAGAAAAAAGTATTAGAGCTCTCATTGTTTCTGGTTATTAGTCCTGGTAAGGCCAGATTGTAGAGACGTTATAATTGCAAAATGGTTTCTAATCCAAAACCAAGAAGAATAGTTTTTTATAGAATTGGTGCGATTGGTGACATTATTCATGGTTTGCCTTTGCTCAAATTGGTAAAAGATAAAAACCCTGATGCTGTAATTGAGATCCTGGTTGGCTCTAAGCAAGTTGCTGATTTGTTAGAAACGGCTGCTACTTATATAGATAAAGTTTGGCTGATACAGCACAAAGGAATTTTTGATAAACCTTTCTCTCGTCAAAAGCTCAACCAAAGCGAAAAAGACTTACTTGAATCAATCAAAGTTCAAGCAATAGATGAATTTGTTTTTCTACACAGTAATTTTCTTAAAGCTAATTTGATTAATATGTTTTTTCTTAAAGCAAAGAAATTGATTATTTATAAGAATAAGAAAAATCTTAGTGCGGTTGTGAATTATGCGGTTACTTATTTCCCTCAACTCGAAGAGAGTTTAGTTAAAGATCCATATGCAATTTTGGATTATAAGACTTTAGAGGTTCCTAGTGTAGAAGTCGTCATTGCGACTGCCGCGCTTACGCTCGCAGTGACGGCGAAGCAATCCCCCTGCGCAAACTATATAGGAGTTGTTCTAGGTGTAGGCAATCAACGTCCTTCCAGAGCTTACCCATTAACTAAATGGCTGCAATTAATTGATGATATTTTACTCAAAACTAATTCTGAGCTTTATATTTTTGGTGGACCAGATGAAATGGAATTGTCAAAAGAGTTTGATTCACTTATAGAAAATCATTTGCAGAAATCGCGCATAAAAAACTTAATTGGCAGAACTAGTTTAGTTGATCTTGCACAAATATTATCAAGGGCAGTTAAGTTATATAGCGCTGATACGGGCATCCTTCATCTCGCTGCTGCGCTTGATACTCCTATCGAAGCAGTGTTCACCATTACTTCTGATAAACGTTTTGGACCGTTCAATCCTAATGCCAAAATTATCAAAGCCGAGGATTGTGCATGTGAATCTCAGAAGCATAAGCTAAAACATTGCCAGAATTTAGTAGATGGTTATGCTAAATGCGTTTGGAATTGCGGATTTCAGATTATCTAAGATTTAGGCATACAAGAGCCTCATGAGTAGGATACTATTAGCTTAGTGTTACCTCAAAGCGACAAAACAGAAGAACTATTACAAAACCTTAGGCAACAGGGTTATAGAGTCACTCCGCAAAGAGAGTTGATCATAAAAATTTTCCAAGAAGCAGGAGATAAACATCTTTCTGCTGAAGATGTTTTTGAAGTATTAAAATCTAAGAATGAACAAATTAGCTTAGCTACTACTTATAGAACTTTACGTATGCTGGTTGAGATGAATATATTGCGTGAACTTGATTTTGCAGAGAGTCACAAGCATTATGAACTCCTTGATGCCAGCGCGCCACCACATCATCATATTATTTGCTTGAACTGTAATAAGACTATTGAGTTTGAAGATGAAGAAGTTAATCGCTTAGGCCAACTAATCGCCCAAAAATATGGTGTCGAGATTGTAGATATGCAGTTTCAGATTTTTGGTAATTGCCTGCACGAGAGCAATGACAGCGACCGTACTCATCGCCAATAATGGCTTGACAAGTTATCTGGAATAAGTTATTTTAGTCTGAATGCAAGTTTCTAGAATTTTAATGCCTACTACCAATCCTACAGATAGAAGAATCGCTCCTCCTATCAAAAAATAATCTATAGACTTTGCGGATAGAAGTTACTCTACTATTACACCCTTCACAGGCGTATACATAGTATCTCTAAGTCCAGGATTGGCTTCTAGAGTTCTTGAAAGGTGTGCTGAAACTTTATTAGCTTCAAAAATAATCTTTTGTAAGGCAATGTACTTACCTTCTTGTTGGGCCTTAATAGCGGCATGAAGAAGTTTGTTTAACACCTCTTCAGCTTTTTTCTGCTTATCTTGTTCCAAGAGCATATTCAATAGTTATTCCTAGGAAATTCCCCTGGGGGCTCATCTTAATCCCGTATTACTTCTATTAATCCTCTAAATAGCTTAGGTATTATGCCTTAAGGCTCCTTAAGAAGCTTTGAAAACTATTCGTACTCAAATATTAAGATGAAAAATTAAAAAAATCGAAAGAAGCTTACTAACAATATAGTAAATATATTGTACAAAATCGAAGACTTATGAGAGTATATAGCCTGGTGTATTTTCCAGAGAAGGAAAGATAGACCAAATTCGTAAAGGAAATTAGGAGAAAATTTATGAAAAAATCAATGTTTCTAAGCCTTGCGTTATTGATTTTAGGTGTGAGCTCTGTATCAGCTGCTGATGAGCCGCGTATGCTAAGAGCACTTAATGTACAAAATGCGCATATTGAAACTGAATTAGATAGAAATACGGAATTAAGAGTTAATTTCGATTGGTTCCGTGACCACGTAGAAATCGGTGGTGCAGACGTTCGTACAAATACTTTCAATCTACCTAGAGTAGATATTAGACACAGCTTTGACTGTAAAGTACCTCTAAGAATTGGTGTGAATATGCCTCTTAGTGCTGGTGCTCAAGAGTTTGGTGGTGGCGGTGGATCTGAATTCGCAGAAAGCTCAGCTTTCGGATTCGGTAACCTTGGAATCACTTTAGAAGCTGGTATCGTTCAAACTGACAGTGTTGACATTACTATGTACTTAAATCAACACATTCCGTTTGTTCACAACAACCTTTTAATCGCTCAAACTTTAAGACCACAAAACGGTGTTAACGCTTACGGTTTCCAAACAGGTTTACTTTATCAAGTTGGAATGGGCGACCATGTAATTTGGTACGGTGATGTTGGTTACAGATTTGATGTACCTGAGCTTGGCGAAGTTGAGAACTCTGTTGTTTACTACAATGAGTTAGTTCTTGGCATGGGCGACAATAATAGCTTTGGTCTTTCTGTAGGTCTTCTTGGCAACTCTGTTTTCAATAACGGTGTTGGTACAGACTTAAGATTAGTACCTGGTATCATCATCCCTATCGGTGAGAAATCACAACTTAGAGCAGGGATGCCTTTCGGTCTAACTAGCGATAGTGCAGACATTGGTGCTCAAATCAGCTACTTCACAATGTTCTAAAATTCAATCTGTTTAGATTATTTTAAAGGCCCGGTTATTGCAATCGGGCTTTTTTGTTTAGTGCCTAGGTTTTATGAAAAAATTTTGAATGTATAGCGCGATTTATTGTAATATGTATTAATAGGGTCACCTAATTAATGCAAACTACCCCAGCCCTTTTTAAAGAAGCCTCCTTGAGGACTAGGCCTGGTACTGATGCCAAAGAAGGAGAGCTTGTAAAAAATTTATCTTCCAATGCTCCTTTGCATGCTGTTGATACTAAGCCAGCCGAGAATGAGCTAATTGAATTAAAGCCTCTAGTTCAAAAAAACACTTGGGACTCTGTCCGTATGAATTTCCTAAATGGTTCCGAGTGGTTTCAAAAGTTCAGAAATAACTTTACTCCGGTGTTGAATTATTTTTGTGTGAGTTTAAACAGCCTTGCAGCAATAGGTTCAAGTATCAATTCTTGTCCTAAACCTTTAGCAAAGTTTTTAAATGATAAATCAGAACTATTTGCTCGTTACTCATTACCCGCTTCATATATTTGGAATGGTATTGAAGCGTTGATGGGTAACAGGCTCCCTGAGGCCTTGATAAGATTCGCTCCAGCATTAGGTTTCTTTGTTCTGCCTTTTTATAATTTTAATTTAGTAACGGGTATTTCTTCGGGTTTAAATAATTTAATTGATTTGGTTACCGAACGTTTGGGTGGTAAGCAACCATCGACATCTATTATGGAAAATTCAAAAGCAGTTTTACATGAGTCTCAAATTTTAGTAAAAGAATTTCTAACAACATTAAAACCTTTAAATTCTTCTGAGGGGGAAAAACTTATAGATCAAGTTGCTACTTTGGGTACTATCATAGGAGGTGCAGGGGGACTGGTTTTTGCGGCTAAGGAAAGGAATAGTCTGCCTGCCCAAATATTTGGATCTTTAGGTAATATAAGTGGTTTTGCCCTAGATTTAAGTATGATTGTGGCAAAGAATTTACGTAAGAAAGTAGTAGGGTATTCTTGTGGCTTGGCTTCGCTAGGAAATATTGCTATGCGATTTACAGATCGTAAGCTTGCCAAAATATTAAATCACGCTGCTATTGCTGCAGATACCTTTGGTATGACTTATTGGGCACAGTCTTCTAAAGAAATGAATGATGTCACTTGAGTTATTAACGTCAGTACAGACTTGCTATAGAATATAGATAGAACGAGGTGAACTCATATGACACAAACTGTTACTAATCAAGATTTACAACAATTAACCACTGAAATACAAATACACTCCCAAGTCTTTACTAAAGTAAAACAAGAAATACATAAAAAAATCGTTGGGCAGGAAGTATTCATAGAAAGGCTTTTACTGGGCTTGATTGCCGGTGGACATATTTTGATCGAAGGTGTACCTGGTCTTGCTAAGACTGAGACTGTAAAGTCACTTTCAGATTGTATTGGTTTGAATTTCCAAAGAATTCAATTCACACCAGATCTTTTGCCAGCGGATTTAATTGGTACTCAGATTTATAGACCAAATACTAATGAGTTTGAAATCAAGAAAGGTCCTTTGTTTAGTAATTTAATTTTGGCAGATGAGATTAACCGTGCTCCTGCTAAAGTTCAGTCAGCTTTACTTGAAGCCATGGCTGAGAAACACATCACCATCGGCGATACGACGTTTCATTTAGAAGAACCTTTTATAGTACTGGCAACTCAGAACCCGCTTGAACAGGAAGGCACATATGCTCTTCCAGAAGCGCAAATGGACAGGTTTATGATGAAACTAAAGATCGATTATCCAAATCGTGATGAAGAAAAGAAAATCATGAACTTGATGTCGATCAAACAAAAATTTAGTCTAGGGCAAGTTATCAGCAAGGATGATATTTTCAAGGCAAGAGAACTTGTAGATAAAGTTTACTTAGATGAAAAAGTTCAAGACTATATCATCGATATTATATTTGCAACAAGAACAGGTGAGGCTAAGGTCTCTGGTAAATTCCAAAAGATCAAAGAACTTGAGGGCTTGATTGAATATGGCGCGTCACCAAGAGCTTCGATTGCTATTTCACTTGCAGCAAGAACTTATGCTTATCTACATGGCAGAGCTTATGTAACACCGCAAGATGTGAAAAATGTCGGCTTTGATGTGCTTAGACAGCGTATTGTGATTAGCTTTGAGGCGCAAGCTGAAGAGAAGACTACAGATGACATTATTTCAATAATTTTTGATTCGATAGAAGTTCCGTAATGCTAATTACAAGAGAATTACTTGCCAAAATAAAAAAAATTCAGATCCGCACCGAAAAATTTGCGACTGAGATTTTATCTGGTGAGTATAGATCAGCATTCAGAGGCAAAGGTCTTAACTTCGATAAGATTCGTGAGTATCAATTTGGTGATGATATTCGTAATATTGACTGGAAAGTTACCGCAAGAATGAACGAGCCTTTTATTAGGCAGTATAAAGAAGAGCGTCAATTAAGCATTGTCGTGATTTTGGATATGAGCGCTTCGAATAATTTCGGTACTCAAGTGCAAACTAAGCAAGAAATGTCTACTGAACTAGCATCAGTGCTGGCGACTTTAGCTATCAAAAACAACGACAAAGTCGGCATGATGATTGTGACTGACGTTATTGAGTCCTATATAGTACCTAAGCAAGGTAAAGCTCATGTCTTTAGAATTATCAAAGATCTTATTACTTATAAACCTAAATCTAAGAAAACTAATCTTAAGAAAGTTCTGGAAGAAGCTATAACTTTAATACCGCGTAATTCTGTGGTCTTCTTGATTTCAGACTTCATCAGTTCTGATACCGAAAAAGATTTAAATGAAAATTTTGATTACGAAAGGGAATTGAAGTTATTGCGTAAGACCCAAGACCTTATAGCTATTTCAATCAGAGATCCGCGTGAATTTGATTTGCCAGAGATTGGTTTGATAGAAGTAGTTAATCCAGAAACCGGTCATAAAGACCTTTTGAACCTTAATCGTAAAAGTGTACGTTTGCGTTTTGCAGAGATGCAAAACAAGCATGTAAATTTTTTGGTCGATAAATTTAAAAGATTAGGAATTGATTTTCTTAATTTACAAACTAATAAACCTTATATACAAACATTACTGACTTTGTTTTTAACTAGAGAGCGTAGGAATTAAATGGGCGAGCAAGAAGCAACACCAGATGATTTAAGAGATATTCATGGCTTCATGGCTATTCAAATTCCTACTTGGGTTTGGGTAGTATTAGCTGTAATTGCTTTAGCACTTGTAGTTTGGCTCTTGTATAAATATGTCTTCAAAGCTAAGCCTAAAGCACCGTTGACTGTATTTGAAGAAACTGTAAACCAATTGCGAGCTTTAGATCTCAATGCTGATAGTAAAGATTTCTATATAAACTATTCTGAAATTGTAAGACTCTATTTAGAGAAACGCTTGCATATTTCTTTATTGGATAAAACTGCTGATGAAATAAAACCTATATTAATCGTGCATCCAAAAATCCAAACTAATAATGCCATGTCACTTACGCAGATATTTTTAAAAGCAGATTTGGCTAAATTCGCTAAGCAAGAGCTTTCTAAGCTAGAAAAAGAAAGTGATATTAATCAAACTATTCAAGTACTTTCTAGTGTTGAAGATGTTGTGAGTTTGGAAGAACAAAAACTTGCAGTAATAGAAAAACAAGAGGAGGCTAAAATATGATTTTTTTACATCCTTGGCTTCTCTTACTTATAATTCCAGTTCTTTTTGTTGCGATAATTTATTTCTTTAAGACTAAACAAAACGATCTCACTATTTCTTTGGTTGATACTAAAACCAGCTATGCAAGCGCTTTTGACAAGCTTGGTTTTTATTTGCCTTTTCTTTTGCGAATTGTAGTTTTAATTTTAATTGTAATTATGCTTGCAAGGCCGCAGATAGGTGAGTCATATACAGTAAACAAACATAATGGTTTGGATATATTCTTTGCAGTTGATACTTCTCAGAGTATGTCTGCTGCTGATCTAAGATTAAATGGCAGAGCAGTAGATAGATTAACTGTTTTGAAAAAGATTCTTATAGATTTCGTTAAAAAGAGAAGCAGTGATAGATTGGGGCTTTTAGTTTTTGGAGAAGAGGCTTTTACTCAATGTCCTTTGACTTTAGATCATGGAGCTATTCTTGATTTGATTAGTCATTTAGAAATTGGTATGGTGGGCAATGCTACTGCAATTGGCTCAGCGATTGCAATTGGAGTGAAGCGTTTAAAAGATTTGCCGGCTAAATCTAAGATTCTTATTCTTATGACCGACGGTCAAAATACTGCAGGAAATATTTCTCCAGAAGTAGCAACTGAACTTGCTAGAGAATTAGGGATAAAAATTTACGCCATAGGTATTGGACAAGAAGGTGAAATACCTATGAAAATAGATACTCCTTTTGGTCCGCTTACTGTTATGCAACAAACCGTGATCGATGAAGATTTGCTAGTGCAAATGTCTGAATCAACAGGTGGCAAATATTTTAGAGCAAAAAATACTGAAGAATTAGAAAAAATCTATAACTATATAGATAAACTAGAGAAAACAGAAGTTCAAGTTAAAGAATATAATTCATATTCAGATGTTTATGAAAAGCTCTTGTGGGCTGCTTTTCTCTTGTTTATGGTCGAGCTTGGTTTAGCAAATACAGTATTTTATAGGGTAAGTTAGCAAAAACAATAGGCGAAATTCAATGAATATAAAACACCCCGAACTTCTATTTTTACTTCTATTACTGCCAGCAGTATTATGGCTTTTAAATTACAGCTATAGAAGAACCAAAAAAGCTCTAGCTCTACTTGCAGATCCTTCTAAATTAAAAATTTTATTTCCAAATATTTCTCAAACTAGAACTTGGATTAAAAACTTTTTGATATTTGTGGCATTTTTGATGTTTGTACTTGCTTTAATTTCTCCACGTTGGGGCTATGAGTGGGTAGAAGTTGAAACTAAAGGTACTAATATAATTATTGCCTTGGATGTTTCTAAAAGCATGTTGGCTACTGATATTCAGCCTGATAGGCTTTCTCGCGCTAAGTTTGAAGTGAGTAAATTAATCGATATGCTGCGCGGAGATAGATTAGGTTTAATTGTTTTTGCTGGCGATGCTTTCTTGCAAGCACCTCTAACTAATGATTATTCAATGATAAAAGATTGGCTGAGCTCGATTGATACTAATTCTATGTCTAGCCAAGGTACTTCGATTAAATCAGCGCTTGAAGTTGCTGATAAAGCTTTTTCGTATATTAAATCTGAGTCTAAGGCTTTGATCATTATTAGTGATGGTGAAGAGCAGGATAAAGAGACTCTTAATATGGCACGCCAGCTTAAATCTGCTGGTGTGAATATTTATACTATTGCTGTTGGTACTAATGAAGGCTCACCAATCGAGCTGCCAGAGGGTGGTTTACTCAAAGATAAAAATGGCAAAATAGTTATTTCTAAATTAGATGATAAGTTTTTGAAAGAAATTGCTGAACTAGGTGGTGGATCTTCAACGCGTTCAACAAATGGCGATTTCCATTTGCAGCAACTTTACTATGATCAAATCAAGAAAAAGCTTGGTAATGAAGTAGTTAAATCAGGTAAAACCAAGCAATGGTATGAAACTTATCAAGTCTTTATGGCTATTGGTTTTGGAGCATTATTCCTTGACTTACTTCTATCATTTAGTTTTGGTAAATTAATAGGATTTTTTAGAAGAAATGAGAAAAATTAACTACCTTATTTTGATTTCTCTTTTTTTGTTTATGCCAAGTGCGGCTAAAGCAAATATTTTTGATTGGCGTTTATGGAATGCGGATTATAAAATGCAGAAACAAAATTACAGTGATGCTAGATATTTATATGAGCAGATTCGTGCTAAAGATGCCAGAAACCCGCGTGTAGACTATAACCTAGGCGTAGCCTTATACAGGCAAGAGAATTATGAGAAAGCTGAGCAAATCTTTGCTGAAGCTGCTGCCAAAGCTAAAACCAAAGGCTCTAAGTTTAAAGCTCTTTATGATTTAGGTAATTCACAGTTTAAACAAGAGAATTATGAATCTGCGATTGCTTCGTATGAAGAAGCTTTAAAGTTTAAAGCTAACGATGAAGATGCTCTATTTAATTTAGACTTGGCGAAAAAACTTCTTGAGAACAAGAAGAACGATAAAGACAAAGAGAAGGATAAAGACAAGAAAGGTAAAAACAAAGATAAAAAAGACGATAAGAACAGCAAGGGTAAGCAAGATCAAGACAAGCAGGATAAGCAAGACCAGAAAAATAATGAGTCACCGAATGGGCAAGGTCAAGGCAAGCCACAGTCTAAGAAAGATCAAAAACAAAAATCTGGTAACTTAAGCCCTGATGATGTAAACCGCTTACTCATGCAGGTTGAAGAGGCTAAGCCTGGTTCAGTGATGCCATTATCTAAGAAAAACAATAATCAAGGAAAGCAATTGAATCCTTGGTAAAAATAGTTACAAAAATGTTATTGTTATCTTGATGAAAGTAAATACGTCTAGGAATCTTTTTTTTGGAGCATTAGCAACAGGGGCAATGATAGCCAGTGGTTGTGGCGGGCCTAAGCCGGTAGATACAGTAGTAGAAAAACATGCTGCTCTTTTAAGAATAGATATTAATGATCTAGAAAGAGATATTAAAGCTTTTGTGGGCAGTAATAAAAATGCTGAAGTAAGACAACAGTTAATAAAGTCATGCATAGCTTATGCTGCTAAAAAATTTCTGGCTGGAGATGCTATTGATAAAGCAACTTTGTTAGATAGTACAAGAGACTATGCCAAAAGGGCTAATGAGGTAACGGCTTTACTATTAAAGCATCTTAATTCTGATCCAGATTTACAAGCACGTATATTAGAAGGCTTATTAGGTTTTGTGGAGAAAAAAGAAATAACTAAAGTGGCTAATGTAAGTCCTGAAAATTTCATTCAAGCTAATATTGATGAAACAGGGTTTTTACCAAATATAATCTTGAGAGATGATTTTATAATTCCTACTGTAAATAAAGAGGACCCAAAAAGTTTAAATGATTACCTATTTGATAAAACCAAACCTCTAAATTTATTTATCCCTATAAAACCTAATAACTATAAGACTTTGAGCTTAAAAGGATTTCCAGAGTTACTTGAATTATTCAAAGGTGTACCTAAATTTAATCCAGATGCTCAAGTTAAAGTATTGGAAATTGATGATCCTAATTTAACTACTCGTGGTGTTTATTTAAAAGATTCTAAGACTCCTTTGGTTAACCTATATCATGTTAAAAATGATGTTAAAGATTTTGATTCTAGTTCTGATGAACAAGCTGCTCTACATTCGGTAAGAGCAAATGAATTGACTCATTATTTAATTGCCCAGTATGGGCTAAATAATGAAAAACAAAATTTCTTATCAGATGTTGCTTCAGCTCAAACTACAACTTTGGAATCATTTGTATATGCATTCGGTATTAGCCAAGATTCAAATGAGATTTGTCAGAAAATTGTTGATGGTTTTTTTAATGCCGAAGAGGTCGGCTTTACTTTAACTCTTGCTTTGAACCAAAGTATAAAAGCTAATGGTAATAAGCTCGACAGAACTATTGCAGAAGATACGATAAAGATGTTTTTAAATAGTGATGAACATCAACCTAAGAGTAGAAAATTGGCAGACTTCCTTGAATACGTCAAAGTTGAGTTAATGAAAGCTGGTAAGGCTGAAATAGCAAAAGCAATAAAGTGAGTTTAGTTTTTTTTACTTAGCTTCACATTGTTTAAGATAGTTTTGGTAATTTCTAACTAATCAGCAGTTGAATCCGTGGTAGGTTTCAGGGGATTATTAGATGAATCAGGGATATGCATAAGGTTAAGAGTATGATTAACAGTTGCTTTTACTGCAGCATCTTTTACAAGGGAGGTTAAACTCGCTCTATTAAGAGATGAATCTATAGGAGGAGCAGCAAGTTTTTTCATTAGCTTCTCTCTTGTCTCTGTCTTGTTTCTTTGAGCACTAGTAATATCAACATACTCTCTGAGAGATTGCCGAGCAGCTTTAATTCCATCACGCCTTGCTGTTGATTCTATTAGTTCTAAAGTTTTTGGATCTTTAATAGAGTTTCTAAAAGCTTGAGCTTGAAGTAAACGATCGTGACTCATTACGTCATCAGCACCAGCAAGAATAATCGTAGAAGCTCCCACGCCAGCAACAAATTTTCCTACTTCTTTTGAAAAACCTCTTCTTGTATATAATGATTCTGTTGCTTTAGTTGATTTTTGTTGTTTCTCTTCAACTTGTTTTGGATCATTAAATAGGTAATCAGTCCCTGCATAAGCAATTTTCTGAGTAAGTGAAGATAGACCAAAAGTTAGAAATGTCTTGAATAATGTTTCTCCAAGCTCTTTTGTAATTGCATCCAAAACCTCTTTTTTTTCGCTTAGTGTCATTGACTCATACTGAAGGTCACTTGGAGGATTTTCTTTTGTGATACTTTCCCAGCCTTCTTTAAAAGCTTTTTCATATTTTGTTTTCATAGTTTCGAAAGTAGTTGGGTCTAATTCCTTAAGCTCATGTATTTTTTTTGCTTCTAGAGCTGCTAAAGCACTAAAATTACTTAGTGTTAGGCCAAAATTTATTACTTCTGAAGGTTGCATAGCAAATAATGTAGCATATCTTAATCAAAGTAACAGCATTATTTGCTTAGTAGTTAATTGATTAAAATCTTTGGCAAACCTTTAAAATTCCAAGATTTTTGGAAACACTGTTTCCAAAAAATGCCTGCCTCCGCTTGTTTTCAGTACAAACATCAGAGCGCTCGAAGTGCGCTGCAGATTCTGCTTTAGTATCTAAGTCCTTGATAAACTGCTTCTCCAGCATTTATTCTCCCTGCCCCACATTCATTATTGTCTGTAGATGGACAGCTAATTGGATCTGCAGTTTCTAGCAAAATATCTTTTACTTCTTTAGCAGTCAGTGATGGATTAATAGAAAGAACTAATCCAGCAGTGCCAGATGCAACTGCTGCCGCCGCACTGGTGCCTTTGAAACTGGTTGCTATATTGCCTTTGTTATAACCTTGTATTTTTATTTTCTCTATTCCGTCTTGATTAATCTTTGTTGTATCAGTTCTATCTAAAGTATAAATTGGTGCTTGACTATCTCCACCTGGTGCAATCAAATCCAATTCTTCTGCAAGGTTACTATATGAAGTTATGGAATCAGAACTATCACTTGCGCCAATTGCCAAATTAAATTCAGATCTTGCTTCTGGTAAGGTATTGAAATTTGTGTAACTATTATTGCCACTGGCAAACACAGTAATAATGCCCTTCCCATTGTTTCCTTCACTTGCAATTGTTTTATAAAGATCTTTTTCTGAGTCAGAAAGCTCACTTTGAACACCGGCTATGCTTGGATATACTGAGCCCCAACTGCAATTGATAATTTGTGCTCCAAGAGCATCTGCTTTCTGGAAAGCATATATGATTTGTGCGGTTGAGGTCATTCCATCATCATTGATCAATCTAATTGGAATAACTACCGAATCTGGAGCGACTCCACTTAATCCATTATTTTTATTGTTGGCATTGATGATTCCTATTATTGCTGTGGCATGATTTTCTTTGGAATTTTTTGGAGCATAAGCTGTTGAAGTCCTCTCATCACCTATGCTGGGGTCAATAATTCTTGCATTAACTCCATCTCCTAAAATATTAACTCTTTCCTTTAATTTTGGATCTATACCTGTATCGATTACTGCAATTTTGATTCCTTGTCCTTTAGTTAGCTCCCAAGCCTTATAGGCATTGATGTCTGCACCTGCTTTAATGCCGTTGATACCATCGTTATTTAAATGCCATTCTAATTTCCCTAAGGAGTCATTGCTACCAAATAAATCAATTTCTCTATATTCATTTAAATCAAAAACTTCTACTAGAGGCAAATCTTGATTTTGCTTTTCAATCAAGGTTTTAATATTATTGAGTTGGCTTACAAGATTTTGATCAATCTTTTTGAGCTTGCATAAAAAAGTTTTATTTCCTAAATTGCTAATGATTTTTAATTTTAGATTGAGCAAATAATCCTTTATAACTTCAGTTTCTGCAGTGTTATTAAATTTGATAATGATAGTATTTTTAATAAGACGAGTTCTTTGTAAATCATTGTCATAAACTTTTTTAAAAGTTTCAGATCCAATTTGTTCTTCTTCAGATTCAATTAGAGAATAATGAATTTTGTTTTGAGCTTGAGCTATAAGAAAATTTGCAAAAAACAATATAGTAATTAGATATTTCATAATTAAGACCTTAAAAAGGGGGCTACTAAAAATACACGATCAAATATAGCTTAAATCACCTAGGTGGATTTAGCTATATTTGGTTATTATTAAATCGAGCTTTTGAAAATTACCTAGCTTCTGCTTGTTTTAAATAACTTTTATAATTTCTGGTAGTTTCAGCTAAAGAATCGCCACCGAATTTTTCCATGAAAGCTTGAGCTAGTACTATTGCTAGCATAGCTTCTAGAACTACTCCTGCTGCAGGTACTACACAAACATCAGAGCGCTCGAAGTGTGCAGCAGACTCTGCTTTGGTATCTAGATCTATAGAATCAAGTTTAGAAATTAAAGTTGGAATTGGTTTAACACCTACAGTACAAACCACTGGCATACCATTCGTCATGCCGCCTTCAATGCCACCGAGGTTATTTGTGTAACGATTGTAACGTGAAGCTTTGGCATCATAATCAGATTCAATCGGCTTTAGATAAATTTGATCATGAACTTTTGAGCCTGGAGTTTTAGCTACGCCTTGTCCGAGTCCAACTTCAACTGACTTAACGGTATGCACACTCATTAATGCTTGAGCAATAAGTCCATCTATACGTCTGTCCCATTGCACGTGAGAACCCAGTCCTATAGGCAGTCCTAGAGCATAGACTTCGATTAAACCACCAACGGTATCGCCTTGTTTGCGAATGCCATCTATGTAGTCTTTGAATTTTTGATTTAATTCACCATCAGGATTTTCTTCGTAAATCCTGAGTTCAGAACTTTCAATTTTATTTTTGCGATTTTGGTACTTGCCATTTTGCTCAGTCCAATCTTGACCATGCCACCAAGTTTTAGCTTCTTGATTGACTTCAATTTCACCTACTTGTAAAACATGCGAGAAAATTTCTATACCGAACTCTGCTAAGAATTTTTTGCAAACTGCTCCAGCAGCGACTCTTGAAGTAGTTTCGCGCGCTGAAGATCTCTCTAGAATATCTCTAACATCTGGCGCATCATATTTAATTGTTCCTGCTAAATCAGCATGACCAGGTCTTACTTTAGAAATATATTTATCATCCAGTTGTTTTTTAACTTCTGGATCGCTTGTGTCTACGGCTCCAGCATTCATGACATTCAACCATTTCTCATGGTCTTTGTTGATAAGTTTCATGCCAATAGGCGCGCCACC
Source organism: uncultured Gammaproteobacteria bacterium (assembly GCA_964517685.1). GTDB lineage: Bacteria > Cyanobacteriota > Vampirovibrionia > LMEP-6097 > LMEP-6097 > CAYQSL01. Next base: position 315,112 of record CAZFCF010000002.1, read on the forward strand.
AAAGGTTCTGCCGTGTCTAACACCGCCAGTAAAAAAGACTCTGTCTTTTTCGATTTTCATTCTGCCGCCACGACCGTAGCCGCCTTGTCTGCGGGCAAGGTCAATATTTACATCTTCTTCTGTTAAAGCTAAATTGGCAGGAATGCCCTCCAGAATTATATTTAATTCTGGTCCATGTGATTCACCGCAAGTTAGGAAACGTAAGGGCATCTAATAAAATAGTAACATTTCAGCTGTCATTGCGAGCGAAGCGAAGCAATCCACACTACCAAAGTCTTTTAGCAAGATGGATTGCTTCGTCGCTACGCTCCTCGCAATGACGATAGCTCGGTTCTATTTTTGTTTGTTTAAGATTTAACCCAGCGTAGCAGATGTATCCAGCCGTTTAAAAGATTAGAACGGTGATAGAGCGAGTCTTCTATAAGCATTTTTTCTTTAACACTTAATTTACCGCGTTTAAGTTTTTGTTTAAGATAGCTTACTCTCTTAGAGTCGTTAGCTATTTGTCTTTGAATGTATCTAAAACTAAATTGTCTGCGACGGATTTTTCTTGGTGATAGTTTATCATCGCTTTGTTCAACTGATTCAGATGTTTCAATATCCTCATCTTCCTCAAGATCTGAAAGATCTTCATCTTCATCCCCGTCTTCATTAAGTAAGTTTTTTAGTTCTGAACTGTCGTCACCATCTTCATCTAGATATTGAGTTAAATCAAGGACTGAATTGTCTTTCTCTCTTTCAACTTTTTTATGAGTTTTAGCTGGTTTCTCAATTTGTTGTAGTTCTAAAACTTCTTCTACAACTAATTCTTCTATTACTTTAGTTTCTTCTCCAGGGTTTGTAGCCTCATCATCTTTGAGCTTTTTGTCTTTAACAAATCTTGGTTTTCTACTTTTTAGAATTTTCTTTGTTGGAGTTTCATCTTCAGTTTCTTCGCTAGCAGATTCTTCTTTATTGTCTTTAACTGGAGCACTAGCTTTAGCTGGTTTTGCTGCTTTAGCGCTAACTTCTTTGACTTCTTCTTCTGGTTTAGCTTCTATACCTTTAGATGCATAAAATAGCTCTTTGATTTCATTGTTTTTTTTGCCGCTTGCTCTAAGTGCAAGGATATCTCTAATAGTTTGTACTGATTCATCAGATAGGCAAACGCGCTTCTGATCCCGGATAGTCTCTATTTCAAAATCTTTGATGATTTTTTTTAAGAGCGCATCGGATGCTTTCAATTGAGAAGCAAGTTCTTTGATGCTAGTTAAATCTTGATCGTTGTTAGACAAGGGTTACTTAGATTTTACCCTAGCTCTGCCTCTTTGGAGTTCAGCGCTAGTGATTCCTGATTTTAAATTAGGGAAAGTTTTTAAAACTCTAGTACAAACTTTGATTTTTTGTTTCTTGCCATCGATAATAGCAATGATAGTTTGCAAATTAACTTCGAATCGGCGTTTTGCAGTTGGGTTATAGTGAGATCTTAAGAAAGAATATCTCCATCCTTTACCTGCTTTTTTACCTGAAATTTCACATTGTTTTGACATGATAATAATCCTGAACTTAATTTTAGTAAGGCATTATGCCTAGGCTTCTAGCTCTTTTAATAGCTTTTTGTAGATCTCTTTGCTTTTTAGCAGTAAGACCGTTTTGTCTGCGGCCGATGATTTTGTTACTTGAGTCAACGTAATTCATCAACATAGATACATTTTTGTAGTCCATTTCGACATCCACGTTTTCAAATCTAGATTTTCTTCTATTAATCGCCATGCAGGAAAAATATTCTAGCATAGGGCTTAAGGTTAATTATTAATACATTATATAACGGGGCCGCGTCTTTACAATTCACTTTTCCAGATAAAATCAACCGAAAAACTATGAGAAGATAGAAGGGAAATTACTTTGAAAAGTGAATTGTAAAGACGCGGCCCCAATGTCCAATTTATACATAGTATCAACGCCGATAGGCAACCTTGAGGATATAACCTTGAGAGCTTTGCGTATTCTCAAGGAAGTCCCTGTTATATATTGTGAGGACACCAGAGTCAGCCTGAGGCTGCTCAACCACTATCAAATTGAAGGTAAGAAGCTGGTTAGCTTTAACAAGGAGAACGAAGTAAATCGCATCTTTGGCTTGATGAAGACCTTGGATGGTGGTGAGGATATAGCTTTAATTAGTGATGCCGGAACTCCTTTAGTTTCTGACCCTGGTTATGAGTTAATCAAAAAGATTTTTGAAGAAGGCAAACATACTGTCATCCCAATTCCTGGCGCCTCTTCTTTAACTGCAGTACTTAGCTCTTGTCCAATTAACTGTGAGCGCTTTATCTTTGAAGGCTTTTTCCCGCATGGACCTAAGCAACGTCGCAGAGTCTTAAAGAGACTAGTAGAAAGTAATGAATATCCAATTGTGTTTTTTGAAAGCCCACATCGTTTGGTCAAAACTTTGGAAGATATAAAAAACATTTTTGGTCCCGAAAGAAAAGTCTTTATAGCAAGAGAGATTACCAAAAAATTTGAACAATTTTATTTTGCTGCTATTGAAGAGCTTTGTAGCGCAATTAATAAGCAGTTTCTAGAGACAGTTCAGGGTGAGCTGGTATTAGTTATAGAAACCTGTTCTAAAAATGAAGCTATTGAAGCTGATTCTTAAATAATATAAGTAGAGTCGTAGATTCAGTTAAAGTATCCTTGCCTAAAATCTCGCAGACCTTATTATAGAAATTTCTAGAACTAATTGGACAAAGTATTTCAAGTTGCCTATAAGCTTTTACTAAATACTGGATGCGAGCAATATTTTCTGGATGAGTTTTGCTGCTAAAGAAATCAGCTTTTGTTGAAGCTAATAGGTGAGCATTAGCAATTAATTCCAGCAAACAGACTAGATCATCTTGGATTTCAAGTTTGCTCAGACCCTCTTGGTAACTTGCTTTGCTGCTATCAAAATCATTAGCACTTAGATTAACAAGGAAGCTTGCTGCAATCGACATTAGCTCTTTGGTACTTAATAAAAATCTTTTACTACCTAAGTTTGCATATTCTTTATAGATAAATTTAATTACATATTGAACTAAGTCCTGTTGAAGTTTTTTCCAATTTTGTGGACATTCGATAAATTTAATCTCTTTAACCTGACCCTCTAATTCTTGTTCAAGCGAAACCAAGAAAATATTTTCATTTTCAAGTAAATGTTTGTTAGCCTCAGTCAATCTATCGAAAGCAATGTAGTTCCATGGCACGGCTAAATCTGGATGTTTGTACCATTCTTGTTTAATAACTTCATGCAGGCTATTTGTGCCATTGTGTCTACCACTGCTAGAGCTTTCCATGGCAATCGATGACCAAGAGCCACCTTCAAAATTAAGCATGATCTCGGGTATAGATTCATAGTCTCCGCCAAATAATTCAAAAATAACACGAGCAGCTTGTCCCAGTGAGCAATTTAGTTCTTCTATATTAGTCTCATTTTCATTTGTTTCATGTTTGGTATTAGCTTTAATGCTTTCAATTCTATCTTTGCTAATTTCTAGAGAGATTGGTTTTTGTAGATCTTGATAATTTGAACTATAAACTACTACTAAAATCCAACGTTCATCAATTTTTACTTTATAAAGCGGTGAATCTAGATTTGTAACTTTCTGGTCAACTAATTTAATTTCACCGACTTTGCTTTGATCACGATTATTTAAATGGTATAACTTGCCAAATTTAGAATCAACACTTTTGGTTTCTGGAATTTGCCAGCCGCTAAAAGGCCCTCTGCGAAAGGCTTTTACAGAATTCTCGGGCAGCAATAATACTGCTAATTCATTTTTTGCAATATCGAAAGCTTTAATAGTATCTTCAAAGGTATTTAAATTGCAAATTCCTTTTGCTGTATAAAAATGATCGATAGGAGTTTCTTTACCAAAAAAACATTCATGATATTCTTTGCTGGTTTTAGCTTCTATATATGCCAAGCTAAAACTACCTAAGACTTTTTGACCGGTATAGATGGTATTAAGCAAGGAACCAAAATGCGGGACCATTAAGCCTGCAAGTGGATCTAAATTTTGTTTAGGATTATCGTTTAAAAAATATTCGTTATCTAGATTGAAGTCATCTTGAAAAACTTTTTTTGTTTTGAATTTAATTCTTTGCCCAGAATTTAAAATCTTTTGAGTTTGATTAAGTAATTCACTTACACCCGGATAATCTAAATACGTGTTAGTTTTAGCCTCATCTGGAGAAGCTTTTTTAAGCTCCCCTACGGAAGACTCGAATTTCGCAAGACTTAATTTTTCTTGAGTGAAAATTTCCATTGCTATTCTATTAAATATCTTTATTCAACATTGAATGAAGACAAACCCACTTTGGCCAATTGGCCTTAGATTATTCTAACAGTATATTATTTTTTTTCAACTCTAATATAAGGCTGTCGTAATCTGATTTGTTCACGGCATTTGCTTCTAAGTTAAATTTGCTACAGAGCATTTTAAAAATTTCTTCTTCGCTGTTTTGGGCCCGAAAAGCTTCGATGATAAATAATGGTGCTTCGGCGAGGGTGAAGAAACGTGTCTTACAAGATTCTGAATCCCTGAATATGATTAGCTTTTCTCCTTCTTCTTCAACATTTGCATTCCTCAATTCATGCAAATCAGCTTCAGAGGAATTTTTAATCAAAACTTTGATTTGCGATATTGGATATTTCAAATTGAGGATTCTATATACCGGATTTAATTGCAGGCTAGTAGTTTCTTCTTGAAATAGATCTTTGTGAGAGACCTGTTTTTGCTCAAGTTTCACTTTCGCAACAGGTCTATTTGCAGAATTTTGCACTTCAACCTCTGACCACTCATAAAGAGCGAGTTCAGCTAAGAAATTTGGGGGATTGTATTTATTTTGGAAAAAGTCACTGGCTATAAAAGTTGGGAAATCTTTAGCTAATAAGAAAAATATTGGTGACTTACTTGGATAAAGTTCTAAATAGTCTTGAATAATTTCTTGGAAATCTTTTTGTAGAAGGAGATAGCTGCACTGAAAAACCTTTTCAATGTAGTCTTTCATGCTGTTTATAACCAAGCTTTTGTAAATAGCAAGCTCATCTAGAGTTTCTCTGGAAAGCACATCAGGATTGGTTTCTTTACCTTGAAAGTATTTTAAAATCTCAGTCTGTATGGTCGCTAAACTTGGCATAAATTTTTATCCATCAACTCTTTTATTTGGCTTAATTCTTTAGTTAATTCAGCAAATTCTGGGAAATTTGAATCACGTTCGAGCAAAATTGCTTTAACTTCAGTTTCTTCCAAAACCTGTTCCAGAATTTTAAAAACTTGCTCAGGAATAGCTTCCCCATGTGTATCCAGAATTTTAAGTAGCTTAGTACTTAGAAAGGCTTGATAGTTTTCTCTATGACCAGCTATATGGATTTGAACCGTACGCTTTAAATCAATTTCTTTCAGAAACTTTAGTGGGTCATAATTCTGATTTATAGAATTTACATAGATATTATTGACATCTAATAGAAGCCCGCAATCAGCCTGCTCCAATATTGCATTAATAAATTCAGCTTCGCTCATTTCTGGTTTAACTAGAGTTGAATAGTAACTTGGGTTCTCAATTAAAAAAGGAATTTGAAATTCATCTTGCAAAAATTTGACATTGTCGCTAATGACATTAACCGCTTCTTTAGTAAAAGGTATGGGAATTAAGTCTTGTAAATAATAGCCATTTATTCTAGTGCAAGATAGATGATCAGAGAACCAAGGTGCATTGATTTGTTTAAAGAATTTCTTGAGCTCGGTAATTAGGAAAGGATCATATTCTGCTTGCCCAGCATACTTGGGAGCAGTACCAATACTTAAATTCACTGAATGAGGTATTAATTGTATGTTCTGTTCAAGAATCTCTGTAAAGTTTTTCTCAAACAAACCACCCCTGTTTATATAATTCTCTGGCACTATCTCTAACCATTGAATTAATTTTTGCTCTGGATTATTGCTTATAAAATCCAAAATATCTTTTTGGATAAATCTTCTAAGACCAAGTCCTAGACCGTAATTTGTAATTTCTGCTTTATTGAGCATCTTGCCTTTATTCTACAAAGAAAAAGCCCAGCTTGTTTTTAAATTTCAAGCCGGGCTTTTAAAAAACTATCTATTAGACTAGATTAATGTTTCTTTTTATCTTTGTCTTCTCCACATTTACCTTCGCCGCACTTGCCTTCTCCGCATTTGCCTTCTCCACATTTGTGATCGCCATGGCTAATTGTAGTGCTATCAGCAGCTAACTCGCTGATGCTAAGAATTGCATCTGAATTAACGTTGATGTTTGGCGCAGTGATTGCATTTGCACCAAGAGTTGTTGCGATACCTAGAGCTAATGTTGAAATTTTAATTGTTTTTTTCATTGATATTCTCCTTTTAATGGCAGCCTCTAATTTGGATAACCAAAGTTAAAATTATCATATATTTGCTAAAAATTCATTCTAATTTGAAGTGAATGTTGAACAAGTTTTAAGTAATTTTAGATGATACCTTTAGTGGTTCTTATCTCACCACTAATTCTTGAATCAATAGTTTTTGCTTGATCAAACGCAAGTGCAAAAGCTTTAAAGCTTGCTTCGATAATATGATGACTGTTTGTACCGGTTATCTTGTGGAAGTGAACATTCATTCCGGTGTGATTAACTAAGGCTCTCCAGAACTCAATACATAACTCAGTTTCAAAAGTATTTATACGTTCTTTATCCACTGGCACATCATATACAAGGAAAGGTCTAGTTCCTAAATCGATATCACAACTCACTAATGCTTCATCCATTACTACCCGGCTAGAAGCGTATCTTCTGATACCTTTTCTTTCTCCAAGCGCTTCTTTAATTGCCTGTCCTAGAACAATACCAGTATCTTCTACGCTGTGGTGATCATCAATCTCGTGATCGCCAATAGTGCGAACAGTTAAATCGATGAAAGAATGTTTTCTAAATTGCTCAAGCATATGATCAAAGAAAGCTACACCAGTTTCAATAACTCCGTTATTATTGCCATCTAAATTTATTTCGACGGCTACAGATGTTTCTTTGCTTTTTCTTTCTAGTTTTGCACTGCGCATAATTTTTAATCGTTTAGTAATTTCTACTATTCAATTCCTACCATTTCTTCAATATACTGTAACTCTTCATTGATATATTTTTTTACAGTACCAATAGTATCAGAAAGAGTTTTTGAGCTAGGATCCTGTGTATCTAAGGACTTTTGGACCTCATCAAGCATATCTTGTGAATCTAAGTATAAAGATTCAGCTTCCTCAAAATCAGCAGTATCTCCTTGATCTAATTCAAGACCAGCTTCTGCAAACTTAGAAAAGGCTTGCGATACTTTGTAGTATTTATCAATTTGTGGATCTTTATAAGATTTTTTTTCTTTAGAGAAATACTCCAGAGATTCTTTCATATTGTATTTAACGTCATTCCAAGAATCTTCTTCTAAAGACTTAAGACTTTTCTTGAGAACTAATAAATAATCATTTACTCTCTCTGTTTCTGTTTTTTCAACTGTTGGAGCTTTTTCCTCTTCCATTGCAACATTCGCTTTCAGCTCAGTATTAGGTTTTTCTTCTGGAGCAGTTTGATTTTCAGCTTTTGCTTTTTCCTCAGCAATTTTACTTTGTGCTTCTGTTTCTGCCTTAGTTTCAGATTCAACTTTGGCTTTAGCCTTCGCTTTAGCTTCTTCAATTTTGCTTTGCTCTGCTGTAGGTTTGCTTGGAGCTTCAGGCTTTTTAATTTCCTCAGCAACTATAGGTTTCATGGCATGAGGAGTTAAATCTGCTAACGGCTCATTTTCATCAAGAATTTCTACTACACCTTCTTTTACGTTAGCAAGGTTTGCTTTTTCTTCTTCAATCTCTTTTTCTAAAGTAGCTTCAGTATCTTTAAGTGCAATAATTTTCTCTTCAGTTTCAGCTTTCAGTTCCGCTTCTTTAGCAATTTTTTCTTTCAGAACTTCTTCTTCATGAGCTTGACGTTCAGCTTCTTTCTTAGCTAGTTTCTCCTGCGCTAGTTTCTCTTTTTCAGCTTGACGCTCAGCGTCTCTGATTGCTTTTTCTTGAGCTAATTTTTCTTGCTCAATTTTTCTCTCAGATGCGCGAGCTGCTTTTTCTGATGCAAGCTTCTCTGCACGAGCTTTACGCTCAACTTCTTTGGCAAGTTTTTCTTCTTTTAGTTTTTCTTGGCGAATTCTATTTTCAGTTTCTTTTGTAACTTTTGCACGGGCAATTCTTTCTGCGCGTGCTTGGCGTTCAAGTTCTTTAGCAGCTCTTTCTTGAGCTAGTTTTTCGATTTTGACTTGACGTGCTCTTTCTTGGGATAATTTTTTCTCTTCTAATTTTTCTTGACGAATTCTATTTTCGGTTTCTTGGAGAATTCTTTCTTTCTCAAGTCTTTCTTCGCGTGCTTTGCGTAAGATTTCTTCCTGTGCAGCTCTTTCTTCGTTTACTGTTGGGCTTACTGTTTCAATTACTGGTTGTAGAACTTGTTCTTGAGGAATTACTACTGGAGTTTCAACTTCAATAGGTGTTTCAACTTGAGGTTTTTTCAAATCTCTGAAACGACTTGGGGTCTTAGCTTGTGGATTTTGTTTTTCTCTTGCACGAGCTTTTTCTAATAAGTATTGAACTCTTGCACTTTGATCAAGTTCAGTTGCTTGAACATTCTCCAAAATAAAAAAACTAATTAAAAAAATTAATACAAAAAATTTACTTGCAAACATTAGTTTTTTGGAAAGCATATCAATAAATATAATAGATTTCGAAGAGGTCTGAAGGCTCCCCACGCTTTTTCTTAAAGATAATCACCATTGAGGGCGTTAATGTAAACTTATAAATATGAATATAGAAATAGAAAGCAAACTTGATGCACTACTCAAAGAGCCTGAACAAGCTTTAAATCCATCAAGACATGAATCTTTACTTGCCAATCAAACTTATAACCAAGTAAAAAAATATTTAGCAACTAACAAAAAAATCATTTTACCTATTGGTAGTACTGAACAACATGGCCCAGATGGCATTTTAGGAATTGATCATATTACTGCAACTGGGATTGCATATTTGGTTTCGAAACTTACAGGTGTTTTGTGTATGCCGCCGTTGAACTACGGAATGGCAATGCATCATTTAGGTTTTCCTGGCACTATTGCTTTGCGCCCGACTACTTATATCAATACCATCATGGACATCGTGAAAAGCTTATATAGACACGGTTTCAGAGAACTCATAATCATTAATGGTCATGGTGGTAATAAAGCTCCATTCACTAATGCTCTTGCTGAACTTGATGATGCGCATGCAGAAATGGATTTTAAATTTATCAACTGGTGGGTAATGCCGGGGCTTGAAAAAAATATCATTCACAAATACTTCGCTGAGAAAGAAGGCTATCATGCCACTCCTACAGAGATTTCAGTTAGCATGGCACTGGTCCCTAATTCAATGACCATGCCGGCTTCGTATAAATGCCCACAGCAAGAAGTTGCCAGTGAAAATGTCGCTTGGGTGATGCCAAATAAATTTAAAGAATACTATCCTGATGGAGTAATGCGAGCAGATCATTCTGGATCAACTGCTGAAATAGGGATTGAAGCTTTAAGGCAAGCGGTTTTAGAGATAGTAGAGATCATATAATTTTTCTATAAAAGCCTATGGGACTTTTAGGACAGGCTTTTAATGCAGTTTAGAAACATCTAGAACCAAGTCTTCGCGTAATTTGTTTTGACCAATATCAGAATTGATAATTGGATCTTTCTCTTTAAATTTACGATGCCACCATTCAGTGAATGCTTCTACAACTACCGGTTCAAATTGAGTTCCTGAAAATCTTATAACTTCTTCAAGTCCTTCCTCTGGTGAGCGGGCTGGCATATAAACCCTATTGGTGGTCATTGCATCGTAGGCATCAGCTACGCTGGTAATCTTCGCGATAAATGGAATATCATCTCCTGACGCTCCGTGTGGATAGCCTTTGCCATCGATTCTTTCATGATGAAATAAAATTGGTTCGAGACAACGTTTCAAACTCGGAATTTGTGAAATTATATTTGCACCGAGTATCACGTGAGTTTTCATGATGGTATATTCTTCTAAGCTCAAAGAAGAAGGTTTGAATAAAACATCATCCTTGATTCCAATCTTGCCAATGTCATGAAGTAAAGCTCCACCTTCAAGATTGAACCTGTCTTCTTCGTGAAGATTAAACATCCCACCTAAATCTTTAGAAATTTTATAAACTCTGTAACTATGGCCGCTAGTATAGGGATCTTTGATCTCTAATGCATAAATTAATGCTTTGGCGATATTATAGAATTCTTCGTGATTCATCAAGCCCCTAGTCCTGCTACTACTTAATATTATGTCTTATATTTTAAGAAATTATTAAGCTTATCGTTAGACGTAAACTATATTAACTTGTTCCCTTTTTGGGGTCGCACCCCGGACAATCGGACAAAATATCAAATAAAAACCTAATCTTGGGGCTTATTTAGAACTATGTCCGATTGTCCGGGGTGCGACCCCAAAAGGGGTTTTATACTAATAGATACGAATGCATTTTTTGAAAAACAATTTCAAATATTTAATTACTCTCAGTCTGATTTGTATTAATAGCTTCACCATACCTGTTGCTGCTGCGACAGTCTTGAAATCAGATATTGCTCGTTTGATTAACGAGGGGATGAATTACCACAATAATAGAAATTACTTACTTGCGATCCAATCCTTTGAACAAGCACATACATTAGATCCAGAGAATCCTCAGATTTTAGCTAATCTCAGTATTGTCCATAACAATTATGGAAAGTATCTTGCTGAAAGAACTGATGGCAAAGGTGCTGCAAGAGAGTTTAGAAATGCTCTTTATTATAATTCAGGAAATACAGTGGCTCGTTCTAATTTAGAATTCAAACTTAAAGAAATGAATATCGATGCCACGGATTATACAAAAAGAATCCAAGAAGCTCGTAGAGAGAGGACTGAAGAGAATTTTTATGCTGCAATCTCTGAATTAAGAGAAGCAAATAAAGTAAAAGAAACAGTTGAAGCTTACTTAGAAATTGGTGCAAATTATCATTTACTTGCATTGAAATCTGGTATGCAAGATTCACCATATATAGTTTTTGCTGTGGATGCATTCAATAAAGCAAATTCTCTTGATCCTATGGACCCTAGGCCGTTACTGCGTTTGGGCGATGTGAATATTTCTACCGGCAAAATTAATAAAGGTATAGATTATTACCAAGAAGCTATCCGTAAAGATCCTGAAAACGCCGAAGCACAAAATGCTCTTATTAATGGTTGGCTTGCAGCAATTAGAATTGCACCTAACTTAGCAAACAATCATGTAGGTTTAGGAACAGCTTATCAACTTAAGGGAGATTTTTTACAAGCTGAAAGGTGCTTCAGAAGAGCTTTGCAAATAGAATCAGGAAATCAACTTGCAATCAAAGGTTTAGAAACTTTACAAGCTGATCGAGTAAGAACTCAAGTTGCTTTGTTTTTAGATAGAGCGATTGCTTCTCAGAAAGCTGGTGATTATGATCAAAGTCTTAGCTACTATATTAAGGCTCTCAATTTAGAACCAGCAAACCCTGATATCCACTTCAATATAGGAACAGCATTCCAGGCTAAAGGTGATTACGCGCGAGCAAAGAAAGCGTATGCTAAAGCTATTGAGTTAGATCCAAAAGATAACGAAGCGCAAGATGCCATTGCTTTACTCAATGAACAACAGCAAGACAAGCTAATCACTGACGCCTTTTCACAAGCAATTAAATTGCAAGAAGCTGGCAACCATGCTGAAGCTCTGAAAATTTATAATAGAATTGCTCATGATAAATCTACTGATGATTCACTGTTCTACAATATGGCGGTTTCATATCAAGCTCTTAACGATTATGACAACGCTATTCTCAATTACAAAAAAGCCTTTACTCTTAAGCGTGACCCAAGTTATGAAACTGCAATTAAAGCTGCAGAAGTTTCTAAAGCAAACAACTTACTTGCCAAGGCAGTTGATTTGCAATCCAAGGCTGATAACATTAACGCAATTAAAAATTACGAAGAAGTAGTGAAGATAGTTCCGGATAATGCTGATGCTTGGTACAACTTAGGCACTGCATATCAGGCTACAGGTGATGATTCTAAAGCACTAGAAGCTTACAAGAAAGCGATTGCGCTTGATGAGAAAAATCAAACTGAAGCAATTTTTTTCGCTGCATTAATTCTTGAAGAACAGAAAAAATTATTAGAAGCAATGGATTTTTATAACAAATATATAACTCTGTCACCAACGGGTGACTATGCTGGTGAAGCTAAGCAGAGACAAGAGTATATTAAGTCGTTTTTATAAACTAAGCCATTTCAAAAGCATAAGCCCCATCAATAACTGCAAACTCTGCACCGACATCGGTGTTCAGATCCATGTTTTCAAGTTTGTTATAACCATAGGCTGAAGTATTTTTATCACCACTTTCTAAAGTGCCATCAGTCATGATTTGAGTTTTCAGAATTTTCTCTGGATGTACAGCATCTGGTTTACTGAGATCACTTGCTCTTGGCGAAGGATCATTGATTTTGATTTCTAAGTTTTTCTTTTTAAATCCTGTTGCTGTTACAAAATGTCCAAAGACTCTTTTGAATTTATGTTCAGCGATTTTTTTGTACATGCCTACATGCAGGAGAACCTCTCTATGACTGTTTTTGAGCTGCTGAGCGATCCAATTAAAACGCGGGGCTTTATTAGTTGTGCCAGACTCAACTTGTCCAGCACCCCAACCGCGCCATTCCCAGAATTTTAATTTCTTGCCAAACTTCTCAAAAAACTTTGGAATACCTTTGATGACTTCTTCGGGAGTGGTCCCAGGACCAAGAGGATCAGTACTACCTGAGTCTCTTGTATTTAATGCAGTTGCAAGGTCCTGCATTGTTTTGCGCGCATACTCTTGATCGTTAGCTTTGAACTCTGGTAAAAATTTCTGCTCATCATTTATGTGATAGACAGCATTAAGTGCAGCAGCAGGAGCGCAAATAGTTTTTTGCATTTTCTCATCTGTAGCAAGAGATACTTGATCAAAATTAGGATAGCCAGTTCTTGTCACTTCAGCTGGTAAAAAACAAAAGCGATAGGCCTTAGATGGCAGGCTGGTAACGAAGCAATAACTAGAGGATAATACGCCCATTAATCTGTATTAATGTATCATGGTGGGTAATAAAAAAGGGTTCTACCTCAAGTTTGTGTAAAGTAGGGAACTAAAAGAAGACAGTGAAACTC
>CAZFCF010000003.1:0-191098 GCA_964517685.1 uncultured Gammaproteobacteria bacterium
CTTAATCAGAAGAGTTTTACTTCTTAAATTACACAACTTTGGTGTACATCCTAAAAAAGCTCCTCATAAAAGGAGCTTTTTCCTTTTGTTGGTGTACAACCCTTTTTGAAAAATGGTGGACCCGAAAGGATTTGAACCTTCGACCTCCTCGGTGCAAGCGAGGCGCTCTACCAACTAAGCTACGGGCCCTTGTTCGCGTTAACGATCCCGAGCGCCTCTTTGCGAGACTCTTGTTACACGACCTTGCTGACGCAAGTTCTAGCAACTAAGCTACGGGCCCGTAACTAATAGAACAGCAAAATATTAGCATATGTCCTAAATTTCAAAGAAGCTTGTTATAAAGTTTTCAGAAACTTCACTATCAAGTCTATATCTTGCTTTGGAATCTTAGTCCCAACTTCATATTCACCCATAATGCGAACTGCCTCTTCAAGGCTAAGCACATTGCCATCATGCATGTATGGATAAGTTAGAGCGATATTACGCAAGATTGGCACTTTAAATTTATGTTTATCAGCAGGGTCTTTAGTGACATTGAATCTACCATTGTCTTCAACGCTTAGAGCCATCTTTCTCAAACCATTTAAACCCTTAGCTCTATCAGAGAAGTAATCACGTGTCACTCCCATTTTTTGGAATGAAGCGCCGCCTACAGCACAGCCATAATGACAAGCCGTGCAATTATACTTCTTGAATAATTCATAGCCTTTGATCTCATCAATGCTTAGAATTTCTTTCTTGCCATTTAGGTATTGATCGAAACGACTGTTAGATGTGATTAAAGATTTTTCAAATTCTGCAATTGAATTTGCCACCATATCAGGACTAATTTCATTTCCCGATTTAATGCCATAGATTTTTTTGAACTGGGCTACCATTAGAGGATCTTTTGCAAGCTTCTTGGTGACTTGGTCCCAGCTTGCTCCCATCTCGATTGGATTAGCTACTGGACCATGTGCTTGAGCTTCAAGATCTTTTGCTCTGCCATCCCAGAACTGAAGCACATTGCAAGAAGAGTTTAAACAAGTTGGGGAATTGATATGTCCCTTCTGCGCGCGTATGCCAGTTGAGAACTGTTGTTGATCTGTACCGCCTTTAGCTAAATCATGGCAACTTGCACATGAAAGAGTATTGTCTCCGGAAAGTCTTTTATCGTGAAATAGAATTTTGCCAAGAGCTATTTTATTAGCATCAAGATTCAATTCTGATGCTTGTGGAAGCGGCTCTATGGGCTCATCTCCACCACTAGCTTTATTAATACTACCTAACCAATCGAGCAGAATTTTTTTGTCTTGGCTGGTGACGATTTTATCCCAATGCACTAAACGATACTGAATAAGCGGCATTGAATCACTTTTGATCACGGCAGTTAGTTCTTTAATTAAATGTGGATCTATATCTTTTTGGTTTTTAATATTGAATAATTCTTTTTCTAAATCAAAAAAAGCTCTGCCTTTCTGAATATCAGCATCCATGAGCTGCTTAGCGCCAGGCATATTGTAATACCAAGGGTAAACAGTTTTCCCGGAGTGGCAATCCATGCATTTAGCCTTGAGTATGGCTTGGGCTTGCTGGCGTTTAGTAGTTTTAGCTTCGCAATTAAATGTAGAGAAAATTATTAGTAAAAGAAAAATTAGTGATCTCATAACTTAAATGCTAAATATAAATTGGAAAATTTGTTTGATTAAATTTTCAAAATCCAACCGTATTAACTCGTTTATATTTACTTTATATTTCATGATATATTAATAATTATGGGAATTATAGCTGGGGATAAGCGAGTGTTAAGTCCAAACTATGGGCGAAATACTGCCGATAAATTTTTCAGTAGCAAATATCTCGATGAGCAAGCGGAAAAGATAGAAGAAATATCTTCAACGGAACCATCGCTATTTATTAAACAAATTATGGCTTTAAAAAAGCTTGGATTCGATTATATGTTGGTGATTGTAAATTTTAAAGAAGCACTTGAAAATGGTCAAGAAGTATTCAAAGCTTATAAACAAGCAAATAATGGCAATACAAAGAGAGCTTATAAAGATGTTTGAGAGACTGTAAAAGACATGCTTATCAAATTTTAGATGTACAAAATGAAATTCTCAATAGTATTGAACGTTTATACCGACTAGACTCAAAAGCTGCTTACAAAGCGGAATCCATATTCAGTGGAATTTTTGCTACTTTTGCCTTCACTAAATGTTATAGACAATTTGTTAGATTTACTAGTTTTAATTCTAATGAAGGATCCGACGCTGGGGATAATGAAACGCAAAGAAGATCAAATCAAAGAATGCTAATTTCACCAATTAAAAACGCTCCCTCAGGTTCTGATGCTATAAGAAATTAAAAAATAATTGCCCACCCTTTGATCTGATAGAATCAAAAGCAATATGGCTATTAGACCTGACGAAATTACTAGGATTTTAAAAGAACAAATCGCTCAATACAAAGACAAACTTCAAATTACTGAAGTTGGCAATGTTATTAGCGTCGGCGATGGAATTGCTCGTATTTATGGACTTGCAAATGCTATCAACGGTGAACTTGTTGAGTTTGACGATGCAGAGAAAACACAAGGCATGGTTATCAACCTTGAGGAAGATAACGTTGGTGTGGTTTTACTTGGTACTGGCAGAAAAATTCAAGAAGGCACTACAGTAAAATCAATCGGCAAAATTGCTTCAATTGGTGTTTCTGAAGAGATTCTTGGCAGAGTAGTTAATCCTACTGGTGAAGTGCTTGATTCTAAGCCTGCGATCAACGCTAAAAAATTCATGCCTCTTGAAAAAGTTGCGCCTGGTATCATCAAACGTAAATCAGTTCATCAACCTTTACAAACTGGAATCACGGCAATCGATTCAATGATTCCTATAGGACGTGGTCAGCGTGAGCTTATCATCGGTGACCGTCAAACTGGTAAGACAGCAATCGCTATCGATACAATTCTCAACCAAAAAAATGAACCCGAAGAAAACAGACCAATCTGTGTCTATGTTTCAATCGGACAAAAACAAAGTTCTGTTGCACAAACAGTTAAAAAACTTACTGACGAAGGTGCAATGGGATATTCAGTTGTAGTTCACGCTGGTTCTACAGATACAGCAGCAATGCAGTTCTTGGCACCGTTTGCTGGAGTTGCAATCGCTGAGTACTTCTTAGAGCAAGGCAAACATGTACTTGTCGTTTACGACGATTT
Organism: uncultured Gammaproteobacteria bacterium; assembly: GCA_964517685.1. GTDB lineage: Bacteria > Cyanobacteriota > Vampirovibrionia > LMEP-6097 > LMEP-6097 > CAYQSL01. Next base: position 3,197 of record CAZFCF010000003.1, read on the forward strand.
AACTAAGCATGCTTGGGCATACCGTGCGATGTCACTTCTACTTAGAAGACCTCCAGGTCGTGAAGCTTATCCAGGAGATGTTTTCTATCTACACTCAAGACTTCTTGAGCGCGCTTGCAAACTTTCTGATGATCTTGGAGCTGGTTCTATTACTGCGCTTCCAATTATCGAAACTCAAGCTGGTGACGTTTCTGCGTATATTCCAACTAACGTAATTTCTATTACTGACGGTCAGATTTTCTTGGAGACAAGTTTATTCAATGCTGGTGTTAGACCTGCTATTAACGTTGGTCTTTCAGTATCACGTGTAGGTGGTGCAGCACAAACCAAATGTATGAAGAAAGTTGCTGGTCCACTTAGATTGGGTCTGGCACAGTTCAGAGAGTTAGAGGCATTTGTTCAATTCGCTTCTGATTTGGATGAAGCTACTCAACAACAAATCCGTCGTGGACAAAAACTTGTCGAGCTTCTCAAACAACCTCAATATGCGCCTTTGACTGTAGGTCAAATGGTGTCATTGATTTTTGCTGGTGATCAAGGTTTGCTTGATAATGTTGAAACTAACAAGATCTCTAAGTTTAAAGAAGAGTGGTTTCAATATTTTGCAGTGAACTCTGCTCAGCTTAAAGAGAAACTTGACCGCGGTGTGGCTTTTGATGATGAAGTTAGTTCTGGTCTTAAGCAAGCGCTAGAAAAATTCAAGCAAGAAGTATTTGCGTAATTACTTCAATCCCAAAATATCCTTTACATCAAGAACATAATCAAAGTATTCTGAGTTTTTCAGAGCATCATCAATGCCATTAACAGTAATCAGTGCTTTCTCAAGACTATGGTCCTTGGGTATTGGTAATAATTCTATCTTTCGTTCTATTTCAGGAATAATCTTAGAGCTGATAGCTTGATTATGATATTTCACTTCACACAAAACAATTACTTTATCTGCTCGCTTATAAACCAAATCTACTTGAAAAGCTTTATCATCCTTCTTAAAATATGGCGCAGCTCCAAGGAACTCACGATCAAAGCCCATTTGCTTAGCTAAGTAATAGGCATGCTTAAGACAAAATCTCTCAAAGGCAAAACCAAGCCAACTCTGCCATTGCTTTTCAACGGTTAGACCAAACCAATCATGCTCCGAAGATCCTTTAATATCTTTTTTATAAGGTCTAATAAATTTATAGTAAAAAGTCAAAAATTCATCAGAGAGTTTGTATTTTTTAAATTTTGTATTAAAAGGTGCATCAAAGGAAATAAAAGATCTAATCATTTCGGCTTGTTCTAAATTCTCCAGATATGAATTCAAACCGCCGCCTGACTTGAATTTGAGCTTCTTGGAGATTTCCAAAAAGCTATGTGGGCTTTCTTGGACAAAACTAATTATTGATTTGTAAGTTTTGCTTTCTTTGAATTGACTATAAAAAATTCTTTCTGATTCATTAAATAAAAAACCTTCTTTGTCAAAACATAGACGATTTATATTTTGCTTAAAAGATTGTTTGAGGTTAATTTCTTCCAAATATTTGGGCACACCACCAAGGATCAATAAGTATTTGAGTATTTCTTCTGGGTTTCTTTTGCCCTGAAAGAACTTTGTAGCTTGCTTTGGCTCCAGCTGTTTGACTAAAAGCTCTAAATTAATTCTGCCGTAAAGGGCTTTAGATTTAATTACTCTACGTATCATATAGGAGGCAACTGAGCCGCATAGTATAAGCATTATATTTTGTTGCTTCCAATGATTATCCCAGTAATATTTAATCAAACTTACTAGCTTGCTTTGTTTGGCGGCAAGCCATTGGAATTCATCAAGAAAAATAATTTTACGTTTAGAGGTATTGAAAACTTTCTCTGTTAAATAACTAAATAAATCAGACCAAGAATCAAATTTAAGAACAGCTAAACTGGGGTCTTGCAATTGTTTAGCTAAGGATTGAATGAAATTTTCTATTTGAGTTTGGGTATCTTCATTTTCAAGTCCTTCAAACTTTAGGCAGTTAGGTTTCTCATCAAGAAATTGATTTACTAAAGCACTTTTGCCAACACGTCTTCTGCCGTAGATAACTACAAGCTGGGCAGTTTTAGCAGAATATTTTTCTTCTAGTAGTTTTAATTCTTTTTCTCGGCCTATAAACATACTCATAATCCGCTAATAGAGTTGCCAAACTATCTTAGCGGATTATTATACTATACCATAAATCCGCTAATAGAGTTACTCAACTATCTTAGCGGATTATTGATGTGTAAATTAACCTGCATACAAAGCAGATAACTTACTCTGCTCTGCTGCCAGTGTGCTTTTAAAGCTGGTGATTATATTATTGGTGCTGGTGATCAAGTATGGATTTTGAGTTGTATTCAAACGTTGAAAAGCTTTATCGATTTGATCTTCAATTTTACTAATCATGGCTTTGCCATCTAAAAACTTCTGATAGTCGTTTGGAAATCCTTTTTCATCGACTCCACTCCAGAAAGTTTTTTCAGTGGACCAGAAATCTTTTGCTTCAGTAGTAGCAGTAGTTTGTGTCTCTAGATCCTTATAGGCATTGATTTTGTGATCAGCAAAAGCAGTTTCATTCTCCGCAGAACTATCACTGAACTGTCCTAGAATTTTTACTTTAACTGCCTCGATTTGTTTATCAGTAGAGCTTAATGACTTAGAACTAGAATCTCCGCCTTTGATATAGGCATCGGCATTGCCTTCTAGCTTAGATAGTTGTGTTGATAATGTAGCTAGGGTTTGAGGATCTTTAGCTGTACCTAAGGTGGCAATTGTATTCCAGAAGGATTTTTCTTTCGCCCAAAAATCAGATGTTTTTTGTATAGTATCTACATCATCTTTTTCATTTTTTTCTTTGAGTATTGAATGACGTTTGCCATTATAGGTAGAAAGGTGATCTTTAGCACCTTGTAAACTTTTCAAGATCCCCGCAGCATTTGGCTTCTTCTCTGCAAGTGCTTTTGAATACTGAGTTTCAAGATCTTTGATTCGCTGGTATTGGTTTTTTACATCCCCTCTATTTCTTTTTGGATATTTAGTTTTAGCTTCTTGATTCCAAAAGTTTTGTTGGCTTGCCCAGAAACCATCTTGCTCATCTGTGCTTTGAAGATTTTTTGTAGAGTTACTACTGTTTTGTTTTGCTAACTTCTTTGTAAAAGCCGGTTTGGTTTTTACATCACTATCCTCGTCATCATCTATGGACGCAGGTTGGCTATCCTGAAAAGTTTGAATACCTTCTTTTATTTGGGTGATTCTTGTTAAAGAGTCGCTAGTATCCTGCGCGTAACGTGAGCTCTCGCTTGCCGGTAAACCGATTTGCGAATCAGGAGGATTGGTTAAAATTCTTTGTATAGGGCTAGTCAATATTTGCAACCTGCTTCCATAGAAAAACAAGTATTGATTAAGGAAATATTAAGAGCACTCGCCTTAGAAAATTAAGACATAACTAATTTGCTTATATAGAAGGATTTTACTTGGATTCCTGCGTGATAAGATCTTGATTTCGCGAGAGCTTAATCATGGCAAACCTTATTATTTACGACAAAAACGGCAAAAACAGTTCTAAGACAATGGAACTAAACGAAGATTTGTTTGGCCTCGAAGTTAACGAACATTTACTTTACTTAGCTAAAGTACGTCAAGAAGCTAACGCTCGTGCTGGTACTGCACATTGTAAAACCAGACCAGAAGTACGTGGTGGTGGTGCTAAGCCTTGGAAACAAAAAGGTACAGGTAGAGCAAGAGCGGGTACTAAGAATTCTCCATTATGGAGAGGTGGTGGCGTATTGCACGGTCCACGTAACAATGTTAATTGGACTAAAGGTATGAACCGTAAAGAGTCTGTTAGAGCACTTTTCCATTCAATTCTTCTTGCTCAGAAAGAAGATAGATTTGCAGCAATTGAAGAACTAACTTTAGGCGCAGCTAAAACTAAAGAGCTTTGCAATATTCTTAAACAAGCAGAACTTTGCACTAAGAATGTCGTATTTGTAGTTGAATCTGAGAATGCACAACTTGCAAATCTTCAAAGAGCTGCAGGAAATATAGTTGACGTAAAAGTGCTTCCTGTAAGTGGTTTGAACGTTAAAGATCTTCTTAAAGCAGATAAGATTGTTGCTAGCGTAAAAGCGTTAGATGAAATCAATGAGCGTTTTGTAGAAGTTGCTGAATCAGCGAAATTTCAAGCTGAGCTTTTTGCAGAAATGATGGCACAAGCAGCGTAATTAGGATTCAGTCAAGGAGAGAGTTTTATGGCACATACAATAGAAGATATTTTAAAAAGACCTGTAATCACTGAGAAGAGTTCAGTGCAAGCTACAGAAAACAAAAAATTCACTTTCGAAATTCCTGAATGGGCTACTAAGAATCATGTGAAAGAAGCTTTTGCGAAATTCTTTCCTGATCACAAAGTTCTAAAAGTAAATATCGGTAAAATTTTCGGTAAAGCAAGAAGAACTAAGAAAGGTATCAAAGCTCCAGTTGATAGCAAAAAAGCTATTGTTACTGTGGAAGGCGAGCATATTGAGTATTTTCCGCAAGTTTAGTTTTAAGACTTTTCTGTAGGATTTTCTATTTCTTTTGCCTGAAAATCAAACATTCTTTGAGTTTCTTTTTTTGATAGTTGAGAAAATTTGGTTTCAGAAGTTGGAACAGGGCCAGGTTCTTTAACTTTTACTACTTGTGCAAGGTCTGCTGCTTGCTTGAACTGTTCTAATATTCTAAGTTCTTCTTCAGGTGAGATATCATCAGAGTCTCCTCGTGGAAGACCCTTAGCGATATTCTTAAAGTCGTACGACCGAACAGATTTAGGAAATGTTGTTCTCATCTCAAGAATTCTATAATATTTAACAATAATCTGTCAAGATAATAGGGTCTTTACCTATAGATAGAGTATGTCATTGCGAGCCCTCGAAGAGGGCGTGGCAATTCAGTCAACCAGAAAGTTTTAGCAAACTGGATTGCTTCGTCGTTTCACTCCTCGCAATGACGATTTTATGGGTAAAAAGTATTTAATGAGCTTAAATAAACCAAATTCTAAGCACAATCCTCCTCCGTCACCAAAACCAAAATTAGCCCCAAAGAATCCGGCTAATTTAGATTTGATTTTGGAAACTTATAAAACACTCAAACAATCTGACGAGATCGAAGTAAAAGATTTTCAAAACTCTGTAAAAGAATTAGATCAAATTTGCAAAGCAGAACTTACCAATTTAGAAACTCGTCAATGGTATGGCTATGTGAGTAAAGTTGTAGGACTTTTGCTTGAAGCGCAATTACCCGGTGCCAAGATCGGTGAAATTTGCAAAATAGTTATTGATAGCGGTGAAGAGAAACTTGCTGAGGTAGTTGGTTTTAGAGGACAAGTTTCTTTGTTGCTTTTACTTGTGGATGGTAAAGGTGTAAGTCAAGGTTGTAAAGTTTATCCTACTAATAAAACTATGCAAGTTGGGCTCTGCAACGAGCTTCTAGGCAGAGTGATTAATGCTATTGGTGAGCCAATGGATCATAAACCAAAACCGACTTATAAAGAATTTAGAGATATAGAACAGACTCCACCAGACTCTTATGGCAGACCAAGGATCAAAGAAGTTTTTTCTTCAGGAGTAAAAACTATTGACTCAACTTTGACGTTTGGTGATGGTCAGCGTATTGGACTCTTTGCTGGATCTGGAGTTGGTAAGAGTACTCTCATGGGTATGATCTCACGTTATTCAGATGCGGATATCAACGTGATCGCGCTAGTTGGTGAGCGTGGTAGAGAAGTTCAAGATTTTATTGAAGCTAGTTTAGGTGAAGAAGGTATGAAGAAGTCTGTATGCGTGATTGCAACAGGCGACCAGCCGGCGATGATGAGATTGAAGTGTCTACTTACTGCAACTACAATTGCAGAATATTTTAGAGACCAAGGTAATAAAGTAATGTTGATGGTAGATAGTGTCACACGTATGGCAATGGCTGCGCGCGATGTGGGACTTGCTGTAGGCGAACCTCCAACAATGAAAGGTTACACACCTAGCGTTTTCTCTTTAATACCTAGAGTGCTTGAGCGTGCAGGTAAATCTGAACACGGCTCTATCACTGCTATTTATGCGGTCTTGGTTGAAGGTGATGATATGAATGAACCGATCGCTGATACTGTGCGTGGTGTGCTCGATGGTCATATAGTGCTTTCAAGAAAAATTGCTGTAAAAAATCAATATCCATGTATTGATATCCTTGCAAGTGTAAGTAGATTATTTCCAGAAATTACTAATAAAGAGCATCAGGATCTTGCTGCTGATTTGCGTAATATGCTTGCAGTCTATGCCCAGAATGAGGATCTAATTAATATTGGTGCCTATGAGCGTGGCGCTAGCGCTGAGATAGACCGGGCAATTGAATTGAAGCCGAAGATAGATGCTTTCCTGAAACAGGGTATCTATGAAGCTGTGAGCTTTGAAGATACTATAAATCTTTTGCGAAACATCTTTAGATAAGCTTTATTAGACCTGTTTATATTCAAGTTCCACTTTCGTAACAGGGTCTAGTATAATTTTTCTGTGCCCCCTCTCCTAGATAGATTCTTAAAAAGATTAATGGACTTAGTTATTGCTTATGCTGCTTTGGCTATGGTTTTCCCATTATGGATCTTGCTTATAGTTTTGATTAAGTTAGATTCTCCTGGTCCAATTTTTTATATTCATACTCGTGTTGGTAGAGATGGCAAAGAATTCAAATGTTTTAAATTTCGTTCAATGAGAATAGATGCTGATCCTCATAGACTTGCAGATTCTGTTAATGACGATCGTATTACTAATATTGGGAAATTTTTACGCAAATCTAGTCTGGATGAGACACCACAACTAATAAATGTTCTTCTGGGTGATATGAGTATTGTTGGTCCTCGTCCGGCTTTACCGGTGCAAGTAAAACATTTCAATCAGACTGAACTACTTAAGCTTTCTGTTAAACCAGGTCTAACTGGTTGGACTCAAGTCAATGGTAGAAATTCTATACCTTATGAAAAGCGCATGGAGCTTGATGTTTGGTATGCTCTGCATCATAATGTGGGACTTGATCTTTGGATCATACTCAAGACTTTTAAAGTATTACTGTTAGGAGATGGAATTTACGATAGAGCATCAAGCTCACCTGTAGAATAATATGATTTTAATGGGTTTAATTCTAAAATCACCTGGACCAATGTTGGTTAGTATGGGTCCTTTAAACCTTCGTTGGTATGGGCTTTTGACAGCTCTTGGATTTTTAGCAGCCTTAACGGTTGCTACTAAGCTTTTAGCTTTTCGCAGAAAAATTCTTAGTAATGAACATGATCTTTCTATTTCTCACAATATAACCGATGATGAATTAACTAATTTCAGTATTTTAGTTTTACTCACAGGTCTTATTGGTGCAAGGTTTTGGTATGTAGTTTTACAATGGAATTACTATTCAGCGAACTTTGGCGAAATCATCCAAATCTGGCATGGTGGACAAAGTATTCAAGGTGGCATTCTTGGAGTTATAGTTGGTGCTTGGTTTTTCTCAAGAGATTACAAAGAATTTTTCTTTAAGTTGAGTCTGATTTCTTCTACAGTGCCCTTGGCACAAGCGATTGGGCGTTGGGGTAATTTTTTCAACGAGGAAGCTTATGGCATTGCTACTAATATAGATTTGCCAGTTAAGCTCTATATTCATAAGACTGGTTTATTTCATCATCCTACTTTTCTCTATGAAGCAATTTGGAATCTATTGAATTTTATTTTACTGATGTTTTTGAATAAATTTCTATATGAGAAAGTTCATAGCCTTAGCATCTTCAAAAAAGACGTTATTCTAGTTTCAAGTTATTTGATAATTTATTCGATAGGAAGGTTACTTATTGAGTCAATGAGAACAGATAGTTTACTGATTGGTAGTTTCGCTGCAGCAACTTGTGTATCATTCATCATGATTGGGGTTGGGGTAGTTGGGATTGTGTCCGTCATTGCGAGGAGGACGTAGTCCAGGAGACTGTCATTGCGAGGAAGGCAAAGCCGACGAAGCAATCCCATTGTGGTTACTAGCAGGTGGATTGCTTCGCTACGCTCGCAATGACGCGCAGCAGATGGGACTTTATGGATAGATTATTTACATGAAGACTTCAGTGTCGTTATCAGCTTTCTTGAGCATATAGCCCTCACCACGCTTAGTGTGAATGAGCTTACCGTAATTTTTCTCTTTGAGTTTAGAACGTAAGTATCTAATATAAACTTCAATTACATTGCTTTCGCCAATGAAATCGTAACCCCATACTTTATTGAAAAGAAATTCTCTTGTTAGATATTTTTCTGGGTTCATCATGAAAACTCTAAGTAGAGAGAATTCTTTACTTCTAAGTTCTAATTCTTCATTAGATCTTTTGGCAACGCGGTTGAATTGGTCTAACCAAAGATCTTTGTATTGTAGAGTACCTGCTTGTTCTGGAGGCTTTCTTCTTAGTACGGCTCTAATACGAGCTAATAATTCTTCTGTAGCAAAAGGTTTTACTAAATAATCATCAGCACCAAAATCTAATCCTTTTACTTTATCTTCGATACTGTCTTTCGCGGTGATCATAATGATAGGAATAGTAGAAGCATCTTCACGCACTTGTTTGCAAACTTCTTCACCAGATAAACTAGGAAGCATACAGTCAAGCAAAACAAGATCAGGCGCAAACTCGCGAATAGATTTAAGACCTTCTAAACCGTCTGTAGCGGTAATAACGTCATAACCTTCGTATTTCAGCTCAAGCTCTATTAATCGAGTAATTTGGGCTTCATCTTCAATAATGAGCACTTTCGTGTCTTTATTTTCTGCTTTTGAATCTAAATTTGTAACCATAATTAGTAGGACTCTTTAGTAAGAGTGCAAGAGTCTTATGATATCAAAAAATGACTGAAAAAGCCTATTTAAAAGCCTTTAAATATTTAAAATTTTGCTAGTGATTTAGGTCTTTCGGTTTGTGGTATATAACAAGTCCACAATAATTTAGCTTTTACAGGAGTTATTCCATTAAAGTAAACCAACATTCTACAGGTACAAGAGAATTAGAACTAGAACAAAATATTTCTGTAAAAAACTTTTTGCAGGCCCTGGTATCTAATAAAAAAATTAACGCTGATATTGAAAAATCAGGTTTAGTAGAAATTAGTAAAGTTCTTCGCAATAAAGCAGATCAAGCGATCTCACCAATTTCCAAAGCGAAATATAGTTCATTAATGGTATTTCAGACAGAAGATCAATTATTGATTTTCAGTGGTGCGAATATTGATCCTGTTAATAGAGAAGATTTAAAAATTCCAGAAAAGAGAAACTGTGCTGAAACCCAGGCTGTTAGAGCTGCTCAGGCACAAGGTTTAAACTTCAATAATTTAGTTGCCATGTTTTTATATAGATCACCTGAATTCAATCGCCACTTCACTGCTGAAAAGCTTTTGCCATGCCTTGTTTGTAATCAACATTATGTAACCAAGCTTATTCCGAATAAAGGACATTTGGTACTTATAATAGATGATCAAATTGAACGTCAATTTTTTAATGCAGATCATCTCAGTGATGACGAAAATAAAATTCATCAAATGCAAGTCAATGATCATGAAATTAATTACTTAATTTTGGATTCTGAGAAATTGCTTTTCTTGAACGTTGAAAAGGCTTTAGGCTCGCGGGTTTGCGAACTTTAGAACCTATCCATAAAGTCCCATCTGCTGCGTTACGCTCGTCACTCAGTCGCTCATTGACAAGAAGTCAACTCCGCTTCCTCACTCCTCGCAAGCCTTGCATCTGGGAGCTTTCTGAACAGGTTCTTTTAAGATAGATTCTTTCTCCACTCAGTAAGAATTTCTAAATCCGCTTCAGTAATCTTATTAAGCTCTCTTGCAGTACTTATAAGAGTATCGTAATTACTAAGAGTATGGAATTCTACATTTTCTTTAGCGAAATTTTCTTTAGCTTTATTAAAACCATAAGTAAAGATGGCAACCATACCTAAAATTTCATAACCTGATTCTCTGAGTGCTTTAACAGCTTCTAAAGAACTACCACCAGTTGAGATTAAATCTTCAACTACTACTATCTTAGAATTTTCTGGTACTTTGCCTTCGATTTGATTAGCTCTGCCATGATCTTTGGAACTGGCACGGACATAAACCATAGGCAAGTTCATCTCATCTGCAATGAGCGCTGCATGCGGTATCCCGGCAGTTGCTACGCCGGCAATTAAATTGGCTTCAGGAAAATTTTCTTTAATTAGATTTACAAAAGATTCTTTAATAAGAGTTCTAACTTCAGGATATGAAAGGGTAATTCTGTTATCACAATAGATTGGTGATTTAATACCCGAAGCCCAAGTGAACATATCATTAGGTTTGAGAAATAAAGCCTCGATTTCAAGTAGCTTTTGGGCAATTAATTTTGCATTGGTTTGGGTTTGCATTCTTTTATATTACTATGCCTAATAGCAATTTAAGTTTTCACAGCTTTAAACATACTCGCTGGCAGCTCATATCTTTTAATAATCTCTTGATTAGCGTCTGTGCGTTTAACCAGAATAATAGTCCACTCGTCAACATATATTGGTGCCCATAGAGGGTCTTGTAAGCGTCTAATTAAGAAGGGTTGAGCATGCTCAGTAGCATCATGTCTCATAAAATAAATAGTCTGGAGATTGTAGTTTTCACTTAAGTTTTTCCATGTATCTTCTGATTTCAGCATTGGCAGATAAATATCTTCGAAAAATGCTGTTTGATAAGCTTCGGGACGATTATCCACAAAAGGTCTGTATCTTGGGAAAAGATGGAAAATAAAATAACCACCGATGTCGAAGTTATTGAAAATTGGGGCGGGTACTGAATTTGCCAGAATAAAATTTGCTGAATTATTCATTCCTGCTTTGTATTGATACTTGTCAATAGATCTATGGAAATAAAATTGATACAACCATAAGAAAAATATCATTAGAGATATAGAACTGATTTTGATTAATATATCCCAAGTTTTTTTATTAATCTCGTTTTTTATAGCAGCTAAGTTATTAAATATTGAGCTTGCTAAAAAAGGAATTAGGTAAAATGCAGTCACTGGCATGAGTCTATTGGTTTTAAAAGCGGCAAGAGTAATAGGAATAATAATTATCAAAGCCAAAATCCATTCTTGTAGTTTGACTTTCTTGTAGTTGAAAAATGCGCTAATTAGAGTAATAAGTATTAGAAATTCAAAGTAAGGATATATGGGATTATTAGGAAATCTTTTTTGCATAAAAAAGATTGATTGATTCTCCGCAATCATGTAGCCATAGCCTTTGAAAATCATTAGAGGTTCAATGACACCTAATATATGAGCTGGATTAAATAATGAAGCTATTAAAGTTAATGCTAGTAATTGAGAGAATGTTTTGATTTTCTCTTTATCCTTACTAATCACGAAACTCAATAGCTGAGCACAAATGATAAAGATTCCAAAAATGAAAAAGAGATGCAGATTGATCCAGATTAACTGTAATAGTGGAATACTGATGAGTAATGTTTTCTTGGAGAGTTTTTCTTTTATAAACAAAGTAATCAAAAGAAATTCTGCAGCCATGAATAGATAGCTAAATGATTCTGGTCTAACTTCAATTCTTAGACAGGTTATAGGAATGAAGGCTATTAGAGCTAGTAGTGCAATATTCCTATTGCTGTACTTTTGAGCAGCAAAAAAGAAAATTAGATTGGCTGCAAGTATACAAAATACATTCACTAACTCTAAGCCATCAAAGCCAAACATCTCATATAAGTAATGAAACACTACGCCAGAGAGCCAATGATGGTTCATGGCTTCTTGCGCTGGTAGCGTGTAGGAATAGAAGTTTGTAAATAAAGGGGTAGAGCTGCGCAGGTCTAAGCCATTAGTTAAGGCATTGATGATCAATTTGCCATTTGTGATATGCCTACCTAGGTCGGCAGTTACTAATTCTATGCTCTCTGCACTCGCAATAAAAATTAGATATGAAACAGGGAGTAGGAGCAGATAGTACATCATTAATCAAAAAATCTATATTTAAATATATAAAAGATTGCTTTTAAACCATCACGCCAATTGATTTTCTTACCTTCATTATAATTGCGACCATAATAGGAAATACCAACCTCATAGATTTTGATATTAGGAATTTTGGCAATTTTGGCAGTGATCTCAGGCTCAATGCCGAAGCGGTTTTCCTTTAAATGAATCTCATTGATAATGGATGTCTTGAATAATTTATAACAAGTTTCCATATCAGTAAGATAAGTATTATTTACAAAGTTTGATAATTCAGTAAGGAATTTATTAGCAATATAATGAAAGAAATTTATTACTCGTCTAGGCTTATCGCCTTTGAATCTAGAACCGTAAACAACATCAGCACCGGCTTTGAGCACCGGTTCTAAAAGAACATTGTAGTCTTGGGGATCATATTCTAAATCTGCATCTTGAATTACTAAATAATCTCCACTGGCGATTTGGAATCCTAATCTTAAGGCTGTGCCTTTGCCAGAATTCTTTTTAAGTTTAAGTAATTTAATTTCTAAATCATCATTTACTAGGACATGGACGATATCAACATGCTTGGAATCCACTCTATAAGTGGCTTTAATTGCTAAATACTTTTGAATTAATTCGAAACTTTTGTCTCTGGAGCAATCATCTACTAAGACAATTTCTTTTTTGAAACCATCTGGTAGTTTTACTTCCTCGATCTTTTTTAGAATTTCTAAGATTGTATTTTCTTCGTTATAAACAGGTACTACGATGCTTAATTTCATACAGGCACTTGGCATTCCTTTAGGGCTCTAGTAAAAGCTTCTTTAGGATCGTTTGCTTTGGTTATGGCACGACCAATAACAAGGTAATCAGCTCCATTGGCTATTGCTTCGCTAGGGCTTAAAACTCTTTTCTGATCATCCTGTGCTTGATAGCTATTGTGGTCTTTAAATCTAACTCCTGGACATACTGTAAGGAAACTATGTGGCAGAGTGGATTTGATCAGCTGAGCCTCTAATGCCGAAGATACTACTCCATCAAGCCCTGCCAGGGAAGCATTCTTAGCAAGTCTCAGAACGGCAGCCTTTATATCATCTGGAATTCCTAGTTCATTATTGAGAATGCTTTGGCTAACGCTAGTTAAATAAGTTACTGCAATGAGTTTGGTATTAGGACTAGTTTCTTTTACAGCTTCTCTTGCTTTCATCATCATTTCTATGCCGCCTAAAGCATGTACATTAATAATTTCAGGCTGATATTGTGCCAGGATTTTCAGAGATCTATGAACAGTATTGGGAATATCCAGCAATTTTAGATCTAGGAAAATTTTCAAATTAAGTTGCTTTAAATACTCAATAACCTTATCGCCTTCTTTATAGAAAAGCTCCATGCCGACTTTTACAAAACTTGGTGAATTAGAGTCTTTCAGGTCAAACTCTCCTAGAAAACTTTTCACTTCATCAAAAGATGAAAAGTCCAAAGCGATAATTAGTTTGTCTTTTATTTCCATGATAATCCCACTATTTCTTTAATCGATTTAATCCCAGTGTCTTTGAGTTTAGCTTCAAGACTAGTAATTATTTCTGGACAAACAAATGGATCGATGAAATTTGCTGTCCCGACAGCTACAGCGCTTGCTCCTGCATAGATGAATTCTAGTACATCATCAGCATTCATAATTCCACCCATGCCAATGATAGGAATTTTAACTGCTTGACTCACTTCATAAACCATTCTTACGGCAACAGGTTTAATGGCAGGTCCCGAAAGTCCACCACTACCACGAGCAATAATAGGTTTTTTGGTTTTTAAATCTATGCGCATGCCAAGTAGAGTGTTGATTAGGCATAGTCCATCAGCACCGGCTTGCTCACAGGCTTTGGCTAAACTGACGACATCTGAAACATTGGGTGATAATTTTACAAAAACAGGTTTGCTAGAAACTTTTTTAACTTCTTTAGTAAGTGTGGCTAATAAACTTTCATTAGTTCCGAAATGAATACCATCTTTTACATTTGGACAAGAAACATTTAATTCGATTGCAGAGACATTGTGTACGGCTGAAATTTTTTCAGCAACAGCACAATACTCTTCAATACTATGACCCACTATGTTTACAAAAATTTTGGTGTTAAATTGCTCAAGAAACTTTAGTTCATTCTCTATTACTTTCTCTACGCCAGGATTCTGCAAGCCAATGGAATTGATCATTCCAGAAGCTGTTTCAGCAACTCGAGGAGTATAATTTCCTTCTCTAGGTTCCAGACTAGTTGCCTTCACTGCAATGCCACCAAGAATACTTAAGTCATAAAATTTTGCATACTCTTTACCAAATCCAAAACAACCAGATGCGGGCATAATAGGATTTTTCATTTCGATGCCAGCAAGATCAACTGCTAAAAGGGGCTGTTCAAGATTTATATGAATCGTCATCCTAAATACTTAATATATATCTGAGTAAGCCTTTGACTCCATAACCAGTTGCACCCTTGTAAGCCCAGAGACCATCGTGTTCTATGAAGCTAACGCCAGCGATATCAAGATGTAACCAATCTATATCTTCTTTGATAAATTCTCTAAGGAAAATAGCAGCGCAAAGTGCATCAGGTTTGGTATTGCAATGAGCTATATCAGCAATGGTAGAATCCAAAAGTTTTTTGTATTCTTCAAACATTGGCATTTGCCAAACTTTTTCACCTTCTTCATTAAAAGCTTTGGATACTTTTTTCACTAGTTCATCATTGTTACTCATTGCTCCAGCGGCAGCTTCACCCAGAGTCGCGACTATGGAACCTGTTAAGGTAGCAAGATCAATTATTTGAGTTGGACTATCTTTCAATCCACAAACATAACTTAAAGCATCGGCTAGAACTAATCTACCTTCAGCATCAGTGTCCACCACTTCGACTGTTTTGCCATTCATGGCTTTTAAGACATCACCTGGTTTATAACTACTTGCACCAAAGGCATTCTCTGTAAGAGCTAGAACACCAGTGATTTTGATATCCGGTCTAATTCTTGTCTCTAAATTAACTAAAGCTCTAAATATTGATAGAACTACGGCTGACCCTGCCATATCGGATTTCATATCGAGCATAGATTTATTAGGTTTTAAGCATAAGCCACCAGTATCGTAAGTAATACCTTTGCCGACTAAAGCAATATGTGGCGTTGGAGATTTTTTTCCTTTAGAGCTTTTATTTTTTAGCTCAGGTTTATAATTTGGTCCAGTATATTCTAATACCACCAAGCGTGGGTGAGTGTCTCTGCGACCGTTTTTCAGGCTCTCAGCACCTACTGCAAGTAAGCAATTCATTCCAAGTTTTTTGGCTTGCTCAGCATCGATGACACTGTATTTTATATTTGGATTTAATTTACAAGCTTCAAATGCAAATTTTTCCATTTGTCCTGGAGTAATAGAATCAGCGTTACTACTAACTATATCCCTGCAGAACTTAACTGCTGAGATAACTTCATCTCTTAGTCCTACCTCAAAGCCTTCAGGCTTTTTAGGTTTAAAAGTTACTTTTTTAACTTGTACTTGTCTTTCTTCTGCTGAAGTCTTGTATTTATCGAAAATAAAACTCTTGAGAATGAGCATTTCATAGGCAGCTTCAACTAAATCAGCTTTTAGATTACCTACTTGTAATTCAACTTCTGTTTCTGTAATATCTTTCCAATTAGCTTCAGAAATTTTTTCTCTAATTTTCTCTGAACTCAGATCTTTAATAGGACCCAAAAATACTTTGAGTAATTTATTATCACAATGATATTGAAGATCTTTGACTTTACGTTCATTTAAACTAGCCCCTAGATCAGGACCAGGAGTTTTTTCTGGAATTAGTTCTACTGTTAATTTTGACATAGTTATATATTTATTATGACACCATTTTACAATCCCATTCGTTTGAGTAAGGCATCTTCAGAAGGTTCTCTGCCCATGAACTTCTTGAATAAATTCATTGGGGCTTCACTATCCCCTCTTTCTAAAATTGCTTCACGGTATTCTTTACCAACTTGTGAATTTAGAACACCTTCATTTTGGAAGCGTGAAAAAGCATCAGCTTCTAAAACCTCTGCCCATTTATAACTGTAATATCCAGCGGCATAGCCACCTCCAAAGATATGACTAAATGAACATGGGAAATTAGTTCCTTCCCAAACTTCAAAGACTCCATATTTTTTTACTATATCTTTGTAGAGATCTAGTACAGCTTGAGAGTCATGTGGATTATTTCTCATGTAAATTCCAAGATCGAATAGAGCAAATTCAATTTGTCTCATACAAGCTAGACCTTCATTGAAAGTTCTGGAAGCAAGTAACTTCTGTATAAGGCTTTCAGGGATTGCTTCACCCGTTTCATAGTTCTTCGCAAAGGTTTTTAAAGATTCTATTTCCCAAACGAAATTTTCATTAAGCTGAGAAGGTAATTCCACAAAATCCCACTCAACATTGGTTCCTGAGAGTGGTGCCAGGCTAATTTGTGAAAGTAAATGATGTAAAGAGTGACCAAATTCATGGAATAAAGTTGTAACTTCTAAATGGTTTAGTAAGGAAGCTTGATCTTTACCAGGTTTGGTTAAGTTACATACTAAAGTACATTGAGGGTAAATCTTTTCACCTTGCAAATTTATTGAAGCAGGAACTAATGGCATTACCCAAGCACCTTGTCTTTTTGTATCTCTCGGGAAGAGATCCATATAGAAAGTACCAACTAGAGAACCATCAAGATTCTTGACTTGATAAACCTCCACTTCTTCATGCCATGCTGGAATAGAGCTAACCTTCTCAAACTTAATTGCAAAGAGCTTTTCAGCGATACCAAACATGCCATGAATAGTATTATAAAGTTCGAAATAAGGCTTGAGTAAATTAGTATCAAACTCATATTTAGCTTTGCGTAATTTCTCTGATAAATATTCTTTATCCCAAGGAAAAACTTTTTCTGGATTGTTTTCGCTATTGTGATAATTAATTTCTTTCTGGAATTTAACTAACTCTTGATACTCTTTCTCTGCAAGAGGTTTTGCTTTAACTCCAAGTCTCTCCAAAAATTCTTTAACTGATTCAGGACTCGGAGCCATTTTAGTTTCAAGACTTAATTCAGCATAATTTTTAAAACCTAATAATTGTGCTTGCTTAGTTTTTGCAGCAAAAATCTTTTTGATAATTTCTTCGTTGTTAAGTGATTCCTGCTTTTCTTCAAGTGTCCCTGCTAAGCCTTTTGTAGCTTTACTTGTAGCTTGTACTAAATAAGCAAGGAAAAGTTTTTTTCTGAGATCCCCTCTATCTGAGAATTTCATAAATGGACTTAGAGATGGATAATCTAAATTCACCAAGCCACTGTTCTCGGGAAGTTTTTCAAAGGCTTCTTTTTCACTCATTCCTTGTTCAATTAACTCTTTTCTAAATTCAATAGCTTTATTTTTAGTAGCTGCTATAAAATCTTCAGGTAAACCAATAAAATCATTTGCTTCTTCCAAAATAAGCTCAAATTTTGAATCAGTAACATTGTCAGAGAACTTTTGTGATAATTCTGAAAGTTCTAAATTTAGTTTTTTGAATTCTTCTTTCTCTGCACCTTCAAGTTCTGCACCTGATAGCTTAAAGTCTATGAGTGTGTTTCGTAGGTATCTTGCTTTCTCATCTTTTAAATTTTTAGCTTCATTAGTTTGTGAATATTTTTTTACTAATTCATAAACTCTTGGGTCAAGCGAATATTCATTAAAGAAATCTACTACTAGAGGTCGTGCTTCACTAGCGGCATCACGAATTTCTTTAGTACCCATAAGTGAAAGCAAATTTTCTATGGGTGTCCAAACCCGCTCCACGATTTCTTCAAGTTCAATAAAAGCAAAAAGAGTATTTTCAAAACTCAAATTTGCAGTTGTGCTTAAAATTATTTCTAATTTTTCTTTAGACTCTTTGATCGCTTCTTTAACTGCTGGTACTATGTCGCTCGCTTTGATTTCGTTATAAGGTACAAATTCCTTATAACCTAGAAGGGGATTAGTAAAAGTTTTCATCAATAGATCATCATAACTGGTTTTATACTAGGGTTAACCCTGGAGAAACTGGCTTGGACAATACTATTTACATGTTATTATTACAGTCGATCTGGTAATACGTAATTATTTATCAGTCTAAATAAGGAAAATAATGGAGCTTAAACAGGCCCCAAATGAATCATTGACAGCTAAAAATGATCCACGTCAAGTAGATCATAGATCTGCGCCGCTTAAAACAGATAAATTTCAAAATCCAAATCGTCCAGAAAATATAGAAAAAGAAAAACATGGTTATGATCTTGATGATCTTCACGGAGAAACTAAAGAAACAAAATCATCTAATCCTTATGATAAAAAAATAAAAGCAAACGACAATAAAGCTGAAAAAGATACTCAACAAAATTTACATGAGAATATTTATAACGTTGCTAAATGGCTTATTACTAGAGTAGGTCCTATCGCTACAGCATTTGGTCATGCATACTCAGCATTTACTGGTTTGCGTTTTGCTAAAAACTTTGATTCAGATATTAGAAAAAAGACAGATCTTTTTTCTCTACTATTTTCAAAAATTGTTTTAACCTCTAGTTGTGTGGTAAATGGTTTAGAAGCTTTCCGTAAGAACCGTCTCTGGGAGGGTATTTCAAGAATAATTGAACCTTTATTTATCATTGCTGAAAATCGTGTTGAAGATTTAGGTTTAGCTAGAGGTATTGGTTTGGGAATATCACAGCTTGCTGAAGCTCAGGGTGGTATTTACAAAGAAATGCTGAGAAGAAAAATGGGATCTCATGAATCTGATGATCATATTCAAGCAAGGTCTATGGGTGAAGATCATGATGTGAATGCGTCAGCATTTTTTAAATTAGGTAAAGAAATTTTCTCAAATGGTTTTGGTGATAATCGAAGATTTTTAACAGGTTTTAATTCTCATAATATAAAAGAAAAAATCGGTGCTTTCTTTAAGGACTTTAATCCTGGAGCCATAAAAGATCTATTTGATACTTCTCATGGTGACATTGCTCAGCGTTATTCCAAATTCTTAAATTCTAGCGGTCTGGGGCATATACAAAAGCTTTGCCAAGGAGATACAGAGAAGGATAAAGGACATACAACTGCTTTGAGTGGTTATATTATGGTTTTAGGTTCTGTTCTGGGTTATATCGACAAAGCTCAACGTGGACTGCTTTATAAGCTTGGCGGCACTTTAAGAAACTTTGGTGGCATGATTGCTGATATTGGTATTTTTGGTCATCCAGATCCATACTTCAATGCCGCAGCTATCTTCCTTTCTGTGAATACCTTTATGGATGTAGTTCAGAGATTTATTCCAGCTAAGATGCAGTCGTTTATATTACCGTGGAGTAATATTTCTATGGCAACATATAATGTCGGTGTAGGAATTTACCTCAATAGATCAGATATGAAAACCAATCAAGAAGCTAAGACTAAGAACTACGACACTGATTTAAAATCTTCGCAAGTTGAAATTAGAAAAGATGATCTAGATTTGCAAAATCGTCAGCAAGCTAAGTCAATGGCAATGGTGGCTTAGAATGGAATAGGGCGCAAGGATGCAAAGATTTTATGAATTTCTGAACCTATAACAGGAAATATATTTTCATTTTTGATTCCATTGCATTTTACAGTAATTTTTTTTGAGATTGAGTCTAAGAGTTTATAAACTTCCTCTCGACCAAATCTAAGATATTTTTCAAATAATTTATTAGATTTATAAACTTGTGTACTGTTGAAGCTTTTTAAATTATAGTTTAACCACTTTGTAAACTTTTCAAAATATTTTATTAATCCATTGATTATTTCTATGCCGCATGGATTGCCCGAGCTTGTTAAATTAGCTATGAATAATGCTATGAGCTCTCGTGCTTCTGGTTTAGTACCAAATAATTTATAAAACACTCTTCTTTCTAGTTTTAAGCTTTCTTTACCAGGTTCTTCACAGTGATAACTTAAATTGTTGGTGATATAGTCATCACCATATATGCTTGCAAGTTCTTTTAAAGTTTGCATTCTTCGCTTTGCAATGTCGATATCCATAGGCGTTGGCTTAGTTGACGATTCTTTAAGTGCAGAATCCTCTTTAGGTTTATCATCATTACTTTTACTAATAGGATGAGGATTTGGTTTCGGATTAGTTGGTGCAGTTGTAGTAAATATTGGTCTAAAAAATTGGGCAACAAAAAATCTAGGTTTAGTTTTTTTAACTGGAAAAGTAGGATTCCATTGTCCATTAATAATTTGTTCTGGCTTAAACCCATTTTCGTAAGCAGCTAGAATTCTTCTTTTAATATCAATGCCACGCAAAACGTTGCTTATTATAACAAGGCTACGTTAATAACTTTCGCTTTCTTTAGGATAACTACCTGATTTAACATCCTTAGCATATTCTTTAAACGCTCTAACCATGTCATCATACTGGTTTGCATAACGTCTCAGGAATTTAGGATTAATTAGATTATACCTGCCAAGCATATCGTCACTGACTAAAACCTGTCCTGAGGTATAAGGACCTGCACCTATGCCGATAGTTGGGACAGAGATAGTTTCAGTAATGAGCTTAGAAATATCACTAGGAATCATTTCTAAAACCATTCCCATTACACCAGAATCTTCAAGTGCTTTAGCATCAGAGAAAAGTTTCTCTTGGTCTTTAACTAAAGTTGGTTTATCAAAACTCTGCGGTGTGTAACCAATATGTCCCATTACTTCTATTTCATGAGCTCTTAATTCTTTGATTAGTTCTAAAGTTTTAGCTTCTGCATTCTCTACTTTAATAATTTTTGCTCCAGCTTTTATGATTTGTTGAGCAGATTTGAGCATCTCAGGAATTTTCTCAGTGATTGCTTTGAATGGAAAATCAGTAATGATCTGTGCCTCTGGTGCACCACGCTTAACTGCTCTAGTGCAAATTACCATTTCACCTAAAGTAACTTTCTGAGTGGTTTTATGACCAAGTCCAACCATGCTCAGGCTATCACCTACTAAAATATAATCAATACCAGCATCTGCAAGGGCTCTTGCAGTATTAAAGTCATATGCAGTTAAGACTGTAATTTTTGACACTTCTGAATATTGTAACTGAAATAGACCTCTAATTAAGAGTTGTATTTTTGTAGTAACCAATTAATCAAGTTATATTGCAATATTTCAACCCCTTTATACTCAAATTTTTTATCCTCACCTTCAAGCACGAGAATAATATTGGGCTTAGTTTTTAAATGCTTATCACAATCAACAAAAGCCTTTAACTCCCTATCTATATTAGTTTCTGTAAGCTTTGTAGTCACTTGATATTTACAATATTGCTTTTGGTAATCTTCACTAATAAAATCCAATTCAGCTTTATCGGAGGCACCGTAATAAATATATTTAATGTGCGCGCGGCGCTTGAGTTCTAGGAAAACCAAATTTTCTAATTGGAAACTAATATCTCTTGAATAAAGATTTATTAGTGATAAATCTACGGCATAGAATTTTTTAAATTTAGAGAAGATTTTTTTACTGCTCCAGTCAAACTTCATTAGTTCATAAATTGCAAAAGTTTTTTCTAAATAAAGTAAATAATCAGTTATTGTATCTTCTTCAATGCTTATATTTTGTTCTTTGAAATATCTGCCTAACTTGCTTGGGGAGACTGGCCTACCAATATTGGAAAAAATATATTTTAATATTAATTCAACTGCTGCTGCATTACGAATATTAAATCTTTTGACGACATCGTCCAGTATAACTTTACTAATGATTCCTTCGACAAAATCAAATCGCGTTTGATCATTGGTAATATTGTGTACATCAATTAAGCCACCTTTGTTGAAGTATTCAAAAAATAGGGAAGATTTTTTTAAAGGAGAATCATTTAAATCATTTAAATCAAGTTTTTTATAACGAATAAACTCTTGAAAGCTAAATGTTTGTAACTTAAATTCTATGAATCTACCTGCCAGATTGGACCCTAGCTCTGAAGAAAGCATTTCGGAATTAGATCCAGTAAGAATAATTTGATCATGTTGATTGTAATCAGATAGGGTTCGAGCAAATTTATCCCAACTTGGAATATTTTGTATCTCATCAAAAATCAAAAGCTTGGGCTGGTCTGCATCAGCAGAGAGGTTTAGGAATTGTTTGTAAGCTTCATCTAGTTTGGATAAGGAATTGATTGTTGCAAATCTATAATCTTCAAAATTAAGATATAGGATATTTTGGAATTTAAATTTTTGATTTAAAGTTTTTTTGATTAGATTGTGTGCCAAGGAAGATTTGCCAGATCTTCGGAAACCACTAATAATTTTTACGGGTTTTTGTTCTAATGATTCTAAAACTCGATCTTCAATATCCCTAGAGACTAGATCCAAGGCCAATATTTGTTCTTTAGCTGTTTTGACCAATTCTAAGAAGTTTTCGTCCACTTATATTCCCTTATATTTAGTAATCATACCCGTTTATAAGTGGCTGAAATCTTAAATTATAGTGGGTTATAAAACCTATAATAATCTAAAAACCTAGGAAATTCCTAGTAATTCAGTTAATTTTTTACTAGATTTCTTGGCTACATCTAATACACCTTCGTGTCCTAGATCTTCAGTTTTGCCATAGACATTAGTAATGATGCTTACTGCCGTAATTTTAATTCCAGCATTAATAGCAGTTTCTATTTCTGGTATAGTCGACATCCCTACTGTATCTGCGCCAAGTTTTCTGAAGAGAGCTATTTCAGCATCGGTCTCATAGTTAGGTCCGTGTACACCTATATAGTTCCCTACGTGCATTGAGTGCATGCGCAAAGTCTCAAACTTAACAACTGGTTTTGTTAGGTTTTCTAAATTACCTCTCACTTTACCAGGCTTGAGAAAATCTAAATAGCCTGTGATCTGCATGAGATCTCCAATTTCAAAATTAGGATTAACTCCACCTGCAGAATTAGTTGCAATCAATTCTGTAATGCCATGCTCAATCAAAAACTTAGTCGGGAAACAAGCTTGTTCCCAGCTAAAACCTTCATAGAGATGGGCTCTGCCACGTAAAACCCAAAGACCATCATAGATATCAAGGACACCTTTATGTCCTTTGACTTTGCCTAGAGGCCAGCCTGGAATTTCATTATAAGGAATTGAAGCTAGGGGATTTTTGTTTTCAAAAACTGTTACTCCAGAACCAAGAATAATGGCTTTATTAGTTTTGAATTTTTTTAGAAGTTCTAGATTCATTTATTTAGAAAAAAATCTTAGCAAAGAGAAACCATACAATGCCCAAGATCCATCATTGGATAATCTATCGTCTAATTCAAGTGTGATGCAAGGTATCTTAAGATCCTTAGCATAACTGCCAAGTGAGCCTGGTGTGCTGTAACCAATATCATGTGTAAGAGGTAATTCAATTAGTTCAGAAAGAAATTGTGCCTTCATATGTCCATAACTATCAAGTGAACCATCATAGTTAACTTGAGGTGGATTGGCATGCTTCACATAGTGATTAGTATGGATGGAGATGATGAGATCAAAATGATCTTCTTTAATAATTTTTATTAGAGCTTTTGTTTGGTCTTCACTTGCGGGCATTCCGCCAGGCATATAAGCTCTATCAGTGTAATTGGGTGACCAATTTGTTGCGGGGAAATTTCTATTTAAATCTACTCCATGTTCATTCCCGCGACTATTGTTTGCAAGACCATAGCGATTGTAGTCAGGGATAATTAGCATTGATTTAGCTACAAAATCCTCTGAACCAAATGGAGTGCCTTCTAGGAAAGACTCCTTGATTTCACCTTGATAAATTTTAAATAGATTTTGAGTTGCAACTTTACTTACTAATTGAAATTCTAAATGTTGTGCAATATTTTCAGCAACAAATGCTGATTGCGGTTCAACACCATGAACACCACCAATAATCAAGATACGTTCCATCTCGCTCGCCACATAGAAAATCTAGCATGTTATTTAAGATCTTCATATATCTCAGCTGCATGCGTAGCTGGGTCTACATTTGGATATTCTTTCACAATGTCGCCTTCCTCATTTATTAGGTAAGAAATTCTTTTAGTGAAAAGACCATCGGCGTCATATGCCTTAATTACTGTTTTGTCAATATCAGCTAATAACGTAAATGGTAGATGATATTTTTCTGCGAATTTTTTATGACTTTCTACAGAGTCAGCACTAATACCAAGTATTACTAGGTTTAATTTTGAAAAATCTGCATAAGCATCTCTAATGCTACAAGCTTCTTTAGTACATCCTGGAGTATCATCTTTTGGATAAAAGTATACTAGTACTCTAGAACCCTTATAATCACTTAGTTTGTGAGTTTTTCCATTTTGATCTTGTAGTTCAAAATCAGGTGCTTTTGTTTTATTTTGTAACATAACTAAATTCTCCTTTGTTCTTTTAGAGTTCTTTCTAAAGGATAAATCCCTTTGAAAGAACTCTGCTAAACCCTTCGGTTTTAGCTCTTTTTTTAAGACCTGATTACGCTCAAGCTCCGCTTTCGCTACAGGTCTACTACATCCGTTCAATATCAAGAAAATTAGTGAAAAAAGAAAAGTAAGTTTGATTGTTTTATTCATAAGGTTAAGTAGGGAAAGTTGTTTGGCTCATTGCGGTATCTGTTGCTGCTGCTGCACAGACAGTTGATCCACAACAACCACAAATGCCGCTGATTGCAGAAGCAAAGGCTGAACCATCACCAAAAATCTTGGCAAATTTTCTTAAAATTTGATCAGAGCCCATAAAAGAAGCGCTTGTAAGTAGAACTTGTAATGTACTTTTCAGAACTGAACTTTTAGAATTCATCATTTTCTGTCTTATAAAGTCATTCAAGTAATTTACTAAGGGAGAAATAATTTGTACTTTAGCTTCTATATTTAATACGCTTGGCAGAAGTTCTTGCCAATGTTTTTTATTGCCAAGATTTTTTGCAAGGCTTTTAAATTCTTTTTGGATCTTAGCGTTGATAGGTTCTGGTTTTTTAGGTCCATGATTGTGATTACATTTAGCTGTATGTTTATGAATCCCATTACTAAACTTCTCGATGATTGCAATTAAAGAAGTTGCAATGAATCTGGTGAGGTTAGAATTGATACCTATAGACTTTGCAAGATTAGCTGAGGCAGAGGTTCCTAAGGTAAGCATTAATCTACTTAGTTTATTAAATCCTCTGTTAACTCCATGCATACTAGTTATTGCAAACCAGGCACTGAGCCAATCAGGCATTTTCACTGCTTTAGTAATATTGCTAACAATTATTGCTGGACTCAAAAAACTTGCATTTAAAGAAAATTCTTTCAGCCATTGAGGCAATGAAGATTTGGTAATGAGATCTTCTAATGGTTTGAATTTGAAATTGATATGTCCATGTGGTACTGGGATATCGCATTTATCATCAGTACATTGGTGTCCATTCTTTATATGAATTTCTTTTACTAGAGATTTTGTATTTGTAGCTTTTTCAAACTTATCGTGATGATGGCATTCTTTGCAATTCTTGTGTACGTCATCCTGAGCGCGCTCATGTTGATGCGCGTCATTGCGAGCGTAGCGAAGCAATCCATTATTAGAGGACTGGATTGCCACGTCGCTGCGCTCCTCGCAATGACGGCCAATGACAGCATTTGTACTTGTTAAGCTCATACCTGAAACCCTCCACTAATCCCCTTAGTACTTATAGCTACAGCATTATGTGGATGTAAGCTTTCATAGTGTTCAACTTTAATATAGTAATCTTCAACAGAACTTTCTGATTCCAGAGTCGCTTTAAGTTTGCGGCAAGCATCTTCACTAAACATATAATTATCCGCATTTAATTGAGTAAAGGCTTGCTCATCTTCTCGTTTAACTGCTGCTTGAACTGGAGTCCCTAAGCTATTTTCAAGCTTATCTATCCATTGCCTAAAATTATTTTTTTCAGGAATATTTTTAAATTTGATTTTTACTGTGGCTTCACTTCTTTGAGCATGAGGTACTGCCATATTGGTTTCTTTAAGCCAATTTAGAACTGAGTTGTAATCTAGCCTCGATTGATCGTTAAAAGATTTTTGAAAATTTTCTATGTTTAACTCTTGTGCCAAAGCTGCTGAGCAAGGGCAAGTACTGGAATAAACTAATTTAAGTTCTAATATTGCCTCAAGAGCTTTTTGAATATTTTTTGAGCGATCAAAACCTACACTTAAAGTCAAGGGATAAAATCTCCAACCTTCTAAATTGCTTTTTAGAGAAGGTCTTTTCTGCATTAATTCAAAAGCAACTTTCACTTTAGCTGAGTAGCTTAGTTCTATGTGTGAATCTAAGAAGCTCTTAGCAACTTCTTCTAAAACTTTGAAATCCAAAACTTTGGAATCAAGAATTTTTTTTGTAGTTAAATAAAGCCTAGACATATGAATGCCTTTTGCATGTGGATCATCAAGACTGACCATGAGTTCACATTTAGCTGGAGTCTTAACTACTAAGCCATTATCATCTTCCAAAAGAATAGGAAGCTCTACATTCTCCATTCCGACTTGGTTTAAGGTAGTTCTTACTGGTGGAGATTTTTCTACAGCTACATCAACTCTAGATTCAACAGATTCAAAAATTTCTTTGATTTCCATTTTAAAGTTGCGTTGGATTAGCAACATCTCCATAGACTTCCTTGGGATCGAAAGTCTTTTCGTGTTCAGTGAAATTTAATTCAACAGCTTTACCTGGTGTGAAATCTTTACCAAAAGGAATAGTGCGATAGAAACAAGATCTGTAACCTACGTGGCAACTAGCTCCTGAACCTTGAACTTCTACTCTTAACCACACACAATCTTGATCATCATCAATGCGCATTTCAATTAAATTTTGGTAGAGTCCGCTAGTAGCACCTTTATGCCAAATAACTTTACGTGAACGGCTGTAGTAATGTGCTTGTCCTGTGGTGATAGTTTTCTCTAAGGCTTCACGGTTCATATAGCCCTGCATAAGAACTTCGCCACTTTTATGGTCAGTAGTAATTACTGGAATTAATCCATGCTCGTCAAACTTAGGAGCAAGCTCTTGGCTTTCTTCTACTTGTTCTATACTTTTGCGGCTTTGAAAAATATCGTTATTAGTTGCGGACATACTAAAGTGTCATTATAGCGGGGCCGCGTCTTTACAATTCACTTTTCAACATAACATAATGTTTTCAGTTTAAAATTTATGGAGCGGAAGTTGAGTATTATCTGGAAAAGTGAATTGTAAAGACGCGGCCCCAATGTACTATTGTTGGACCCAAGAAAGTTACATATAGAAAGGCTATAAGCCAGCCAGCAACTACATCTGAGATGTAATGTACACGGAAATATAACCTAGTTAAGCCCAAGAGAAAAGGCATCAGATACAAAGGAATAGACCAAGGTAAAGGTATTGCAAAGTATTTTGCAATAGACCAATAAAGCACTAAAGAAGTCAAAGAATGTCCTGAAGGAAAACTAAGACCATTTACATGGGTCAAGAATCTCCAACTTTCTTTTGGTGGGCGCTGACGCCGCACAGTATTTTTAATAGTGAAGTTAATCGCATAACCCCAAAACCAAACTGAGAACACATCAAAACCTTTATGAAAATCAATAGTAAAAAGTAAACAGCAAATTAAAAACTGTGGAAAGAGATTCCCAAAAAAAGTAAAGTACCTAACAAAGAACTGGCAAACTTTATCTAACATTAATGGAAAGCTCCTAAGATTTCTTTTACTGGCTGCTGGGCAATGGAACTAAGTCCTTGAGCTGTTTTTAAACCCCACCATCTATAATCACTATTTCTTTTTTTGGATAGAGCTTTAGCTTCTGCTAAATGATTGTTTGCTTTGCTTAAGTTAGCAGTGACTATATACCAATAAGCAATTCGTAAATGTGCCTCACTAAAAGCATTATCACGAACGCTAAGGAATTCATCTATAGAACAATTTGTAAGAGTTAAATAATCTAGTAATTTCGGATTAGCAATATCAGTATTTTTTTCTAAGACTCCTAAGGTAACTTTTTCTATATGTTCGGCTTTGGTGTTTTTGACTGATTGACCTGGGTGTAAACGATAGTCTCCAAGCGCTTCTTTGATATGGAAGAATTTACCTTCAAGTGAAATTCTTAACCAAAAATCCCAATCCTCATAAGGTATGAATTCAGAGTTCTGCATCCCAACCCTTTCAAATATTTCTCTTTTGAAAATCGGTGTCACTGATGGAATAAAATTTCTTATTAATAAATCTGAGAAAATATATCCTGAATGTCCTTGATGTTGTCTTGGAGCAGTTTTAACACGTTTACCATCTAAGTTAATTCTATTTACCGCCGCATAACAGAAAATTATCTCTGTTTGAGATTCAAGAACTTCAATTTGTTTTTCAAGTTTATTTGCATACCAAATATCATCAGAATCAACTAAGGCAAGATACTCTCCCTGGGCTTGTTTCAAGCCATTGCTTCTAGCAACAGCTCTTTCAGAATTAGCTTGCTTTATATATTTGACTCGCGAATCTTTAGCTGAATATTCAGAAAGGATAATTTCTGTATTATCAGTACTGCCATCGTCAACAAAAATTAATTCAAAATCTTTATAACTCTGATTAAGAATACTGTCTAAAGTTGCAGGAATAAATTCTGCACGGTTATAACTTGGGACTATGATTGAGACTTTAGGCATTGAGAGTTTCTTTTAATTTGTTTCCGATTAATTTGATTGAATCTGAAGAAACATTACAGCTTTTTGCAATTGATTTCCATTGTGACACAGCTTCCTTGGTAGTTTCTATGATTTCCTTATGATTTTTTATTTCAAACTTTCTGGCAAGCTCTGTAAATTCTTTATTGCCAGGATTTTTTCCTTCACCGCATACCATCATGCTATGTTCGCCACCTGGTCCATATGAGAATGTTAAATCATAAGCAGGAGCAAATTTCCAAACACCCTTATCATCCATTAAGAAAGAAAAATTCTTTGCATGATCATCACGATTATATGCAAGAACATTGAATACAGCTAAGCGATAAACTTTAGTTACTTCATTAATATCTTTTGTTAGAACTAAAGTTGTTTTGAGTAAATTTTCGTAGTCTAAACTTGGATATCGATGATCTGCATGTAAAAGACCCGATGCAGTGTGAGCGTGTAATCTATTTAAACCCTCTTTATCAAAACGTTTAGTCCCAAAGTAGCCCGCATTCTTTTTTGTACTAAAGAGATAAGTATCCGTCATTTCAATTCCAGCTTTTTTTGCCATTGAACTATAGGCATATTCAATAACACCTAAGTCATTTAAGTCTTGGTTGGCTGAAAATTTTATAAGCCATTGTTCATAATTATTTTCCAGATTGTATTGTGGATGAAATATTTCTTTCTTATTTTTGTCAAATAAGATATTTATTTTAGGTCGAGCTCCACCAGCAGATCCACTAAATGAAAGCATTTCATCAATTGAATCATTAGCTTTACCTTCTAAAATTTTTAGTGAATCAGAATAGAGATTGTCTAAATTTATATCTAGATCAGTAAAATTTTGATTATCAAAATTTTGTTCGGGCTTATAAACCAGAGCTCCAAAACCATGATCTCCAATCAGGCTCAGTCTATCTAAAGGACTTATTGCATTGGGTTCAATATTGAGTTTACGAAGTTTTCTATCAATTAATAAACGTCCCCAGGCATCTGGAAGACTGTCATTGAATGCTCCATAGAGACCTTCAAAGACAATGTCTTTAGAAAAATTTACTCCTGCTTGAAGTGGTAATTTAAAAGGAGAAATTGCTAAATTGGATTTTGTAAAATCTGTGTCGTATTCAAACCAGATTTTTTGATCTTTAATTGCTAAACGTCCAACAAATAAAAAACTTTCTTTTGAAAAATTCAAATATACATTTAGTAATTTATTTGAAACGAAGTTCATTTAATGCGACCTCGTTTTTTAGTTATTGGCTCTGCTAGAATTTCATCTAAAGTTTGGATGGGTTTACCTTGTTCTGTGAATAATTTCTCAAACTCTTCCAAGGAATTTAAAACCAAAGCGATTTTCAATAGCGAATCAAAAGAAATTTGTCCTATTCTCTCAAAGCGTTTAATGCTGCCCAAGCTCACACCAGATCGTTTAGCTAAGCCTTCTTGACTAAAGTTTTGATTCAAACGAGCTTGTTTAGCTTGTTTGGCAACTTTTTCTAAAATTTCTTGAGGAGTATATAAATTAAAAGACAAAATATTAGCTATTAGTAATAATTATACCCAATTATAGCTAATAAAATAACTATTAGTTTAATATATTAAGCTTTCAATATGAAAAAGATTTGAACTGTTTGCAAGCGAAACTTGCAAAAGAAAACTAGAGCTTGAAGCTGTGCATGAGCTTTGCTCATGCAAGTTAAAAAAGATAACTCTTACCATGCAAAGCATGGCTCGGTAGCCGACTCTCTTCAAGCCCACATACAAAAAAATACCCCCTTTAATAGGGGGTATTTTTTTGGATATGGTGGGCTTGAAGAGAGTCGAACTCTTACACCTTGCGGTACATGATCCTAAGTCAGGCGCGTCTGCCAATTCCGCCACAAGCCCGGGTATCGAAAGCTTTTTTTGATACTCTTTGGCATAGAGTAAGCCTCAAAACAAAGATACAATTTAGCATATTAATAAGGAGATTAATGAGAACTAAGATACATATTTCCTTAAGATTGAGGGCAAGCTTATAAATTTGAATCTGAAAGATAAATTAACTCAGCTTGATCAAGACCTTTCTGGAGCTATAAGCTCGGGTAAAACCAGGCTCATAGCAGTTACCAAATACGCTAGTGATGAGCAAATTATTGAAGCCTATAATTTGGGACTTCGCGACTTTGGAGAAAACTATGTTCTTCCAGCCTTAGAGAAACAAAAAAGACTAGAAAACTTTTTTACAGAAAAAGTTAATTGGCATCTTCTTGGGCCATTACAAGGTAACAAAGTAAATAAAGCAGTTGGAAATTTTAAAATTATTCAATCAATTCATAGTTTGGAAATTGCAAAACAAATTAACTCTAGAGCTGAATCCCTGAAGCTTATACAAGAAGTTTTTATTCAAGTCAATATAACTGGTGATAAAAATGGTTTTGATTTTCTGGAATTGGAAAAAAACTTTTTTGATTTGGCCCAGATGAAAAATATTAGGATTTGTGGTTTAATGGGCATGGGTCTCAATAATCTTTCGGAAACTACGGAAACAATATACAAAAACTTGCGTCATTGCAAGGAGACTCTCGAGTGTCTGTACCCAGAACCTTCTCTTGAATTATCCATGGGTATGAGCAATGACTACAAAATTGCCCAAAAGAACGGGTCAACGATGATAAGAATAGGGAGAAAGCTGTTCGGATAGTTCACAAAAAATCGAGGAGATGGTACAAAAAAGGTGAAAATGTTTAAATTCAACAAATTATGGATGGGTCCTGAAGAGAAAGTCTTTATGGAAGGTTTTGATGATCTTTACCATGTTGACCAGGATTACAAAATCCCACCTCCATCACCATTTGCCAAAGAACGCTTGACTAATATGGTAGAAGCGGATAGAACTAAGAATATAGTAGAACAACAAGGATTTGACTCAGCAATGGATAATGTATTCGGAAGAAAAGCAAAACAAGTAGCAGCTAATAATTTTAATCAAGGAGAAGTTATGAACAATGCGCCAATGATGACTGGTAAGCCAGCATTTCAAGTGGTACAGCCTGGTGCTACACAACTTAACATTGTTGTAATCGAGCCAAGATCTTTTGATGACAGTTTAGAGATTGTAAATCATCTTAAAATTCGCAAATCAGTTATCGTCAACCTTCAATACTTAGATAGAGAAGTTTCTCAAAGAGTTATTGATTTTGTAAGTGGAGCTACTCTTGCTCTTGATGGTACTCAAGAAAGAGTTGGTCACGGAGTATTTATTTTCGCTTCAATGAATTGCCAAGTGCAAACTGAAAGCGAAGGCATTAGAGCTTACAAAGATTTATTCGCTAAAACCTTTGGTTAAAACTATCCGCAAAGTCCCATCTGCGTTGTTATGCTCCTCATGTGAAGTCATCATTGACCAGTAAGTCAACTCAGCCTTCACATTCGTCACAAGCCTAGCATCTGGGAGCTTTTCGAACAGTTTTAATTAGGTTAGCTTTGTTTAGCAAATCTTGCACCAGGATATTTTTTTACAAAACCCTTCAGCTCCAGTAAGCTAAGCTGGGTAAGAACTTCACTATGACTGCCTTTGGTGGTACCAAGTAATTCATCAAAGCTGATTGGTTCTAATTTTAAATTATCCAGAATATTTTTTTCCTGCTCTGAAAGATTTAATGGCTGAGTCTCAACTGTGTTAGTATTTTTCTTTTGTAGATTTAGATACTTAACAATATCGCTGGGTTCATACAAAGGGATAGCCAAACCTTCTTGAAGTAATTTATTACTGCCTCTAAAACTTTCTTTCCAAGTTTCACCAGGAAACGAGAATACAGCCCTGCCTAATTTAATAGCATCATGTGCGGTAATGAGTGAGCCACTTCCTTCGCTTGCTTCGATAACGATAGTTGCTTGACTCAATGCCGCAATGATTCTATTGCGTGCAGGAAAGGTCCATTTATTAGCATTGACCAGAGGCTCAAACTCACTAAGAATGAGATTCTCAGGGTTGCCAGATATTTTACTTATAGTTTCTTTCTGAGTTCTTTGATAATTTTCTAGAGCAAGTAATCCTGAGCCAATTACTGCAATAGTCCTTGAGCTAGATTTAATTGCCGCTTCATGAGCTGTACTGTCGATGCCTACTGCAAGACCACTGATGATATTGATTTGATAATGAGATAAAAATTCAACGAGTTTTTCGGTTAGATATTTACCATAGCTAGAAGCTTTGCGCGTGCCGACTATGCTGATATTGTTTTCAACTTCTAAATTTTCAATAGAGCCATAATAAAAAAGTTTTTTTGCTTTAATCTTGAGTGCTTTTAATTGTTGGGGATAAAGTTCTGAATCAAGGTCTATGACACTAATGTCGCTTTCTGAGATTTTCATTTATCTAAGCATATAATTTTCATAAAATCGGCAATTGGTATTGATTGAATTTGGTCAATGTAATATTTATTTACAAAGCATTCAAATGTTCGGACCCGTTCAGTCCGCGTAGGGGAGGGTAAATTATTCTACCCTCCCCTTACTGCTCCCTCACTGTGCTGCGCTCCGCTTCGCAAAATCCTCACTTTCTTGAATGCTTTGTAAATAAATAAACAATTTGAGATTACAATGAAGGTAGAAGTGAAAATATCTTCATCAATACGTGCTTTATATAGAACCATCGGCAAGATTATCGGTAGGCAAATTTACGATAGGGTTGCTAACGATCAATTTTTGGATCCTGATTCCACTAAAAGAGCGGATTATGCCTCGGAAGTTATTAATACGATTACGGGATTGCGACATGAGCTTCTTAAGAATCGTGATTTTAAGAAAGTCGCTGACTTAATAGAGAAACTTTTTCTCAAAGATAATGGAGTTGCTGTTAAGCAGTTTGCTTGGATTCTTGAAGCTTATTTACTCTTAAATCAATCCAGCTCTGCTAGTGCAGAAGTGACTAAGCCTGATGTCAATGTGCCCGATAGGTTGCTGATGAGTAAGCTCATTGAGAATATTCGTACCAGAATTCTACATGAAGAAGATTTGGAGAAAATTTTTACTGAAGATTTTTCAGTGAACTTAGTATTAACAGCTCATCCAACTGCTGGCATACAGCCAGATTATGTCTACCATATCAAAAACATGGTGCATTCTGTGCAAAGAATCTCAGATCGTATTGATCCAAGTAAATGGGAAATAGTTTCAACTGATTCAAATAGCACAGCTTTGGAATCAATAGTTGCAGATATTATTGAAGAAATTGGTTTGTCTATTAGTCATATGGTTCGTGCAAAGCCTTATAATAAGCAGGTTCTAAGACCACTTGATGAGTCTGCTAATTTTCTGGTGAATATTGCTGAAGCCTGGGAAATTATTCCGGCTAAAGTTCAAGCTTTAGAGCAAGAATTGAAAAAATATTTGGGTAATCAATTTCGTTTGCATTCTGATTTCTTTAGATTACATAGTTGGGTGGCGCGTGACATTGATGGTAATCCAAATGTTAGTTATGAAGAACATTTGCAAGCATTATTGCAAGAGAGATTACATTTTCTTATTAGATACAAAAATGACGTTGAAAAACTTTGGCAAGATCTAAGCGACGATTTTACTAGTGATCCGCAATTGCCGTCTAAGACTTACTTTGAAGATGAAAATTTCAAAGCTTGTTATAAGCGGATTACAGAAACTAATCTTGATATTGTTAAACCTTATCAGGCTTATAGAGTTGTTATTGAAGCGATGATTTTGGAAAAAATCAATCTGACTATAGATGAGATAATGCATGGCAATATTCAAGACAAAAATGCTTTCCATAAAATTAATAGCTTTAGCATTAAAGAGGACTTCATCAAGCCACTTGAACTTATTCGTGCCAACAAAAATGGCATTAATACTCAAGACATAGATATTCTTATTCGCAAAGCTAATATATTTTCTGAATATGGCTCAAAGGGTCACACCAGGCAGGAAGCAAAGGTCTTACAAAAACTTTGTAAGTATTTAACAGCTTTGTGGGAGGGTAATCCTGCTGCCAAAACTAATTATATTTTTACTGAAGAAGTTAGAGAGCCAAGAGATTTACTAAGACCTGTGAATTTTCCAGTATTGAAATCTAAAATTACTCTGCAATATGGATCTGAATCAGAAAAAATCCAAAAAATTCTTTTACAAACTTTTGATTTATTGGAGCTAAGTGAGCTTGGTGGAATTAGACGTTTAATTATTAGTATGAACAAGAACTTCGAAGATATGCTCGGTGTTCTTGTAATTACTAAAGTAATAGGTGCTTTCAAACCTAGTACTAGTGAAGCTTTACCGTGGTCACGTATGGAAATAGTGCCTCTTACTGAGCAAATCTCTGATCTAAGAAATTCATATAGAGTTACTATTGATGCTTTAACTAATAAGGCTTGGAATGAATATTTAATCGCTCAAGGTGGACGTTTCATAAAGATGCGTGGTCCGTCTGATAGTGGTAAGCAAAATGGCTTTATCGCCTCTCAGTGGGAAATGTTTAGATCTAAGCAATTCGACACTATTGTTGTTGAAATTTTCAATGCTTACTTAGAAGTCAATCTGGAAGCTAATTCTGAGCGCTTAAAACTATGGCAAGGATTTTTACAAGAGCATGAAGGACAAGATTTTAGTGAACTAACGATTATTAAAGATTCGCTTGAAAGTTTTGAAAAGTTTTTTACAAGCTCAGATTTTAATAAAGAGCTTTGGTTAAGAGCTAAAGCAGAAAAAAATCTTTGTAAAATTAAACTAATTAATTTTGATGGTTGGGGCGAACCTGTTGAGAGAGGCGGTGGTCTTGAGTTTGAAGATACTGTAAGATGCACTCAACCAACTGGTTCTATAGCCTATTACGAAAGGACTTTACAAGGCGGCGGCGCTCAACAGCTAGCAACTTCTGTAAGAACCAAGCAAGCAATGCAAGATTTCTTGGTTGGTATTAGTGAAATCGCCCTGAGAAAATTTTCTCTAGAACGTTCATATCAAATCCAAACATTTATACTTGATCCTAATTTTATAGAAATGATGTCGCGTTTAGTGGTGATTCTAAGAACCAAATTACGCAATGAAATTTTTGGTCTGAGCCTTGAAGATGATTTGGAAGTGAATGATGAAACTACTCTGAGAAATTATTTTAGACATGTAATTAAATCACCTTTGGTTTTCCTTGATTTCTTCAACATCGCTTCTAGACCGACTTCTAGATCAGGTTCTAAGGTAAAAGAAATTCTGGATGATCCAAAATATGGTAATTCCCTCAATGCAGTTGCTGATAATCTTGATAAAGAAGCAATAGTAAATATTCTCAATGACATTAGAGCAATTCCATATGCGGCAATGTTTAGTTTATTAGGTGGTAATCATGTGTCGTTCTATGGTTTTGATGAGATTCTTGAGAATACAGAGAAATTTGCTGCGGGTAAAGGTACACAGAAAAAGACTTTAATAGAATGGATCAAGATTTATTATGCAGGTGAGGAAGACAATCAGGAACTACGCTTGATCAAACACAATATAGACTCTCTGGAAAGAGCGATTATAACTAGTGACCAAGATTGTTACCGTAAAGCTCATGAAATCATAGAGCAAGCAACTAACAGTGAATATAAGTCAGGCAATGATTTATTGATTTTGAAATTCCTCAAAGCTCAACAAAGCACTATTAATTTTATTGCTGCAGTGAAGGGTTATAAAGTCAAAGATTCTAAGAAAGTTTTGATTGATGAATTGATGCAAAATGACTCTAGTACGCGTGACTTGCTTATTGCAAGACGTAATGACGCTGCGGTTCCTAGGATTGGTATAGCTGTGGCTATGAGTAAAATTCTTGCTTACGCCAAAGAGAAGAATCTCAATCCACTGGATAAACAAAATATTCCAATTAATTTGTTAGATCTTTTGCGGAAGGCGTTTGCTGCGGGTGCATCTACGTTTGGTAATGGTTGTATTGATTGATGTACGAGTGCCGTCATTGCGAATCCCGTAGGGATGAAGCAATCCCCCTGCGCAGACTGGATTGCCACGACCTCTTCGAGGTCTCGCAATGACGTTATAAAAAAACTAATTTAACAATCTTTATATAAGTATCAAAGTTACGAACTTTTAAAAAAAGGGAATAGGACTTAAACAGGGATAAATAAAAGGAAATACAATGGTGTACAATCCAATTTTTGAAGAAGAGATGAATAAAGACAAGGATTTCCTTGATCTTAAAAAAGCTATAAAAATGAGAGCAGGTAAAGATCAGGTTAAAGATCTTTGTACTAAATTTACTGCTTTAGTTAAAAACCACCCAGTTATTACAACTGTGGCTCTTGGAGTATTTGCTTCAAGCTTAATGGGTTCTAAGAAGTAGACTTATAATTGATAAATGTCCTTTAAAGCGTTTATTGAAAAACGTTTTCCAAGTTTTGTTTTAAATCAGCGTCAAATTGAGCAAGCTCAGGCTATAAAAGTCTTGGGGATTTTAAATCTCACGCCTGATTCTTTTTCTGATGCTGATATTTCCTTAATAGATCCTCAGAAGGCTTTGGCTAAGGTTCAGTCTTTAATTGATCTTGGAGTAGATATTATTGATGTGGGTGCAGAATCAACCCGTCCAGGTGCAAGCAGCGTCAGCTTAGAGGCTGAATGGCAGCGTTTACGAGGTTTCCTGGAAGTATATGATTTAACTCTGTCTTTGTCTTTGGATTCGCGACAGGCTTCGGTGATTGCCAAGGCTTTAGAGCTTAATCGTAAATTGCTTTATATCAATGATGTTAGTGGTTTGCAAAACCCAGAAGTCCTAAGAAGCTTAGCTGATTTTTGTGGCAATGCTAATTTGAAATATATTGCTATGCACTCTCATGGTGGAGTGCCTCCGCTGAAATCTTCAGAGATTCCCGATGACTTCTATAAAGAGCATGGTGGGCTTGAAGAGCATATGAAGAGATTCTTTGCCAAAACTATTTCATCCATGAAGTCTTATGGTTTAAATAGTTCAAACCTAATTCTAGACCCAGGTCTGGGCTTTGGTAAAAATCTCAAACATAGTCTAGAAATAGTTGAAATCATTCCGCGACTTAAACAAGAATTTGGTTTAGAAATTTTATTAGGTCCAAGTCGTAAGAGTTTTCTTAAGCTCTGGAAAAACAATCCTCAAGCTAATTTGCAGGAATTGGATTTATATAGTTTGGAGTATTGTTTGGAAGTTATTGAGCAGGTTAACTACTTGAGATTGCATTGATTTTAAAACCTAACCCCATTGTTGAAGATCAGTTCCAGCTATTGGCTTTGTACTTAATAATTGTCTTTTATTTACATATGTTTCTGCAGGCTGTAATTCTTTACCAGCTTCCGTTCTGATAGCTTCGCGATTTTTTGAATCATTAGCTTGTTGATTAATTTCTGTTATTAATTTATTCACTGTTTCAGGTGCTACTCCAGATCCAGTCTTACCATCTGTAACTAAAGGAGCACCTTGGGGCATTGTAGGAGTTTTAGCTATTTCCTTTGTACTACCTGAACTGCTAACAAAACTAAAAACCCATTTTTTTAATCCACCTAACATAGACTCCTAATTTTACATATTTTTCACAATCTTTTCTTCTTATCTTTGCAAATTTAATATTGAGTGGAGGATAATTCTAGAGCTTGCTCTAAGAATTATACGTAACGAAAGTACGTCGTCGAGCCTTTAGGTGAGACGACCTATTTTGACTAAGGCTATAATCCTTATTAGATGCCTCTTACACTTGAAAACACCAAAGAACAACTCAGTAATCTCAGCCAGCAGGCTGTTAATGAATTTCAAACTGTAACTAATTCCAAGGATCTCAATGACTTGCGTGTGAAATATCTTGGTGATAAAAGTCAAATTATAAATTTCCGTAGAGAAATGAAAGACATCCCAAAAGAAGATCGTCCTGAATTTGGACGTCTGATTAATGAGGCTTTGCAAATTGTTGAAACTAGTTTCAATGAAGCCAAGTCTAAGATTGAGCTTGCTGAACTTAATGAAAAACTCTCGAAAGAAAAAATTGATCCAACACTGCCTGGTATTGGAGTAAAGCTGGGACATTTACATCCACTAACTCAAGTAACAAATGACATTGTGGGAATTTTTGAAACCCTAGGATTCGCTCTAGTAGACGGTCCTGAGATAGAAACTACTTATTATAATTTTACGGCGCTGAACACTCCAGAAGATCATCCGGCGCGTGATGAGCAAGATACTTTTTATACTAAGATGAGTCCTGAGATTTTACTGCGCTCACATACTTCATCTATTCAGATTCGTGCTATGGAAAAACTCAAACCACCGTTTCGCATAGTGGGTCATGGCAGAGTTTATCGCAATGAAGAAGTGAATGCACGTAAGATGCCTTTCTTTCATCAGCTCGAGATCATGGCTGTAGATAAGGATCTAAACTTTGGACATCTTAAGTGGGTTCTAAATGAATTCCTAAAAAGATTTTTTGGTGAAGAAGTGAAAACTAGATTCCGTCCTGATTTCTTTCCTTTTACTGAACCAAGTGCTGAGCTAGATGCTGAGTGTGTTTTCTGCAAAGGCGCTGGCTGCGCAACTTGTGGTCATCGTGGTTGGCTCGAACTCATGGGTTGCGGTATGGTAGATCCGAACGTTCTGCAAATGGCAGGCATAGATCCAACTCAATACTCAGGTTTTGCTGCTGGTTTAGGTTTGGATAGATTCACTATGCTTAAATATAAAATCAATGATATCCGTTATATGTTCAACGGTGACCAAAGATTTCTTGAGCAGTTTTAAACTTATAGTTGTTTTTCTTATTGAGTTTAGGTTATATTAATTATATGGTAACCAATATTAGTCCTATTTTTAAGCTTTCTCACGCTAATCGAGGTCTACAGCACCAAATAGATTTTACAGATCTTCAAGCTGACATTGCTGATTCATTAGAAACTTCTATCACTGAATTGGCACAACCAGATGCGAAGATAGATTTGGAGAGCAAACCTTCACAAGAGATAGCGTATGCTTTAGCTCAAGAGAGAAAAAAGTATATAGGTGGCGATACTGATCCTAGGAAGCAACCTACTTGGGATGCTTTGAAAAAAAGCACAACTTTTTTACAAAAACTTCAAGTTGTTGGTAAGAACATAGAAGCGGCTGTTAAAAATCAGAGATTGGGATTAAAAGAGTTTGCTAGAAAATATCCTGATGTATTTAGTTCAAGCGGAGATTTAGAACAGAGTCCTCAAGCAGTAAAAGATATGCATGCTTATTTGGCTGCTTAATTCCTAGCTTTAGCAATAGATTCTTTGTATATAACCTAGTCATAGATTGAGTTATCAATAATTTTGATACAATGGACATTGAGTGAAAAAAAGTTCTAGCAACTGGTTGAAGATTGCTACAAAAGATCTAAAAATGGCTAGATTAGCTCTTGAAGGTGAAGAACCTCTAGGAGTAATTTCTCATTTACATGCTTGTTTAGAAAAAGTTCTAAAGGGTATTGCTGAAGAGAAGGACATTAGTCCACCTAAAATTCATAGTTTAAAAAAGCTTGCAGTTGAAGTTTGTGAGTTAAAGTTAGAAGATCATAATACGCGATTAATTGCAAATTTGGATAAAGCATTTATTGATTCGAGATATCCGGAGGATGTTGCAGAATTTGAAGAAGAATATGATATTGAAAATTGT
Organism: uncultured Gammaproteobacteria bacterium; assembly: GCA_964517685.1. Classification (GTDB taxonomy): domain Bacteria; phylum Cyanobacteriota; class Vampirovibrionia; order LMEP-6097; family LMEP-6097; genus CAYQSL01. The sequence continues at coordinate 43,500 of CAZFCF010000003.1, forward strand.
AAAAAAATATATCAAGAAGTGGAGACTACATTTAAATGGCTAAAAAATTTACTAGAGAAGAATTAGACACAATAATCACTGATTACGTTTTAAGGCTTAAGCCTAAAATTAAGCTTGAACAGGTTATATTGTTCGGGTCTTATGCAAAAGGCACTGCTCATAACTATAGTGATATTGACCTATTAGTTATCTCTAAAGATCTTCCTTTAAATAAGCCTAAAGGTGCAAATGGTTTCTATTTAGATCAACTAGTTGGTTTCCAAAATATAAATCCAAGCCTTGAAGTACTTGGAATTCACCCAGATAAACTTAATAGTCCAGTAACGAAAAGTTTCTTTGATGAAATTTTAGTTACTGGTATTGAAATGAAAATTTGATCTTAATTAATTCCCAGCTTTCATTTTCTCAGCTTTAGTAACAGCTTCTTCAATACTTCCTACCATGTAGAAAGCTTGCTCAGGCATATCATCACGTTTGCCTTCAAGAATTTCTTTGAAACTTCTAATTGTGTCTTCAAGTTTCACATACTTACCAGGTGAGCCAGTGAATACTTCAGCAACGTGGAATGGTTGCGAAAGGAATTTCTGAATTTTACGTGCACGGTAAACAGTGTTTTTGTCTTCGTCTGAAAGCTCGTCCATACCAAGGATTGCAATGATGTCCTGCAACTCTTTGTATTTCTGAAGAATGTTTTGTACACCACGCGCTACTTCATAATGCTCTTTACCAACGATATCTGCTTTAAGTGCAGAAGATGTTGAGTCAAGAGGATCAACTGCTGGATAAATTCCCAGCTCGGCAATTTGACGAGAAAGAACTGTAGTTGCATCCAAGTGAGAGAACGTTGTTGCAGGAGCTGGATCTGTAAGATCGTCTGCAGGTACGTAAACCGCTTGAACAGAAGTGATTGAACCTTTGTTTGTTGAAGTAATACGTTCTTGTAATTGACCCATTTCGTTTGCAAGTGTTGGTTGGTAACCCACCGCAGAAGGCATACGACCCAATAGTGCTGATACTTCAGAACCTGCTTGAGTGAAACGGAAAATATTATCAACGAAAAGAAGTGTGTCTTTATTCTCTTCGTCACGGAAGTATTCAGCCATGGTTAATCCAGTTAGACCTACTCTCATTCTCGCTCCAGGAGGCTCATTCATCTGACCATAGACTAGTGCTACCTTGTCGATAACTCCAGACTCTTTCATCTCGTTCCAAAGGTCATTACCTTCACGAGTTCTTTCGCCTACGCCTGAGAAAACTGAAATACCATCGTGCGCTTTAGCAACGTTGTTAATCAATTCCATAATTAAAACTGTCTTGCCTACGCCTGCACCACCGAAAAGACCAATCTTTCCACCTTTCAAATATGGTGTAAGCAAGTCAATAACTTTGATTCCAGTTTCGAAAACTTCGATCTTAGTACTTTGTTCTGATAATTTAGGAGGCTCTCTGTGAATAGGAAGGCGTTTCTCTGTTTTAAGTTCGCCAGCTTCATCTACAGCTTCACCAAGTACATTCATGATTCTGCCTAAAGTGTTCTTGCCAACTGGCACAGAGATTGGCGCGCCTGTATCAGTTACTTCCATGCCTCTAGTTAAACCTTCTGTAGAGCTCATAGCGATTGAACGTACACGATTATCACCAAGGATAAGTTGTACTTCAGTAGTTAAATTGATTTGTTGTCCAGCAGGGTTAGTTGCCACAACTTTAAGTGCGTTATAAATTTCTGGGAGTTTCCCACTTGGGAATTCCACATCGATAACTGGACCGATGATTTGAACAATTTTACCTGTAGTTTTTTCAACTGTAATAGACATAACAGCAAGATTCTAGCATTGATTTTTGGCTTATTTATGGCTTAAAATCTAGGGTTTTTATAAAGAAAAAACCAAAAAATATTTTCTTCAAATTACAAAGTATTGACAAAAGCGCTCTATCTTTATTAAAATAACAACCTATAATGATTGATCCTATAATAAATCCTATAAGTAATGGCATAAAAAAACTTTATGAAGCCACATATGATAGAGGTGATTTAAAAAAAGCATCTCTAAATCAAAAAGGTGATGATCTTATAATTCCTGATGGTGGAAAGCGTTTAGTAACTTTATTAACGGATAACATAGTTTCCATTCCCGATGAGGATAAAATGCTAACTTCAGATAATCCAAAGATTATAAGTACTTCTAGCCAGACGGGACTATTAGATTTTATACATACGGCTAGGGAACTATTAAGCTGGGATGCGCCTTATGGTATTAAGCAAAATGGAGCAACTAAGATGGAAACACCTGCTCAAGTTGTAGAAAGAAGAGGAGACGTTAAGAATGCTTTTACAACTTTCTTTAAAGAATGTGGTGGTCATATAGTTACATTATTAGATTCTTTGACTAAGATAACTAAGAAATTGCCTGCTGCAGAAGCAACAACGTAATTCATGAATCTTCTTGATTTAATTCTTTGTTATTCACTGAATCAACGAAGCGTTTGATTTTTACAATAGTAAGAACAAAGCCAAGAAGAGCAAAGCCCATAATTGAATAGGTTTGGTAATCATCGACACCGAATTTGTTTGCTAAAAATTTGCCGAGCCCATAGCCGATAAAGACTGAGGCTGGGATTACATATGCTATATCAAAAAGTTGCCACATATTAAATCTATTTATTCTTCTAGAAATTTTTTAACTAAAGGTATTTTTTCTAAATTTAAGCAAAGCCAAAGATACACTAATGCTCCTATTGGCACTGAAATACCTACACAAAACACTAATAAATTGTGATTCATCATTATTTCCCTCCCTTTTTATTTATAGCTTGATCTATTCGTAAGCATACTAAACAAGGTAATCCAAAGAATAGAACTCCTAATACAAACATATAATAGCAAAATGAAAAATCTACTTTGGTTAAATCTTCTCCTAAATAGATTTTCCTGACTAAATCTCCTGTTAAAGAGCAACAAGCTACTCCAAGTATTTGAAGACTCATAGCAATATTCTTATATGAATGTTCTTTGACAATCTTTACAGTTTTCTTCACTGTATTCTCCTCTTGACTTATGGTTGATCAGGGGGAGAAAGAGAATTTTAGAGTTTACGCACTACGCCTTTGACTATACCTTGGATCTTCAGATCATCTTTCTTGGGATCGATGTAAATAGGCTCCATAGTAGGGTTCTCTGGTTGTAAACGAATTAGTTTATCTTCTTTAAAAAATCTCTTCAAAGTAGCAGCTTCGTTATTTACTAGTGCAACTACTATTTCACCGTTGCGGGCTTGATCGCGAGGTTCGATTAAAACTAAATCACCATCGGAGATCAAAGCATCAATCATACTTTCGCCTTTGACTTTCAGAGCAAAGCAGCCATTATCAAAGTAAGTATCTAATTCTAAATACTCATCAGTTTTATCTGCGATTGCAAGTGGAGTACCGGCAGCGATTTTACCGAGTATAGGGATTTGAGTTCTTTCTCTACTTACATTGAATTCTGAGCCATTATGTTTTTCATAATCAGCAGCAGAGCTTTGGTTACTATAATTTGCGTAAGCTCCAGAAGTAGAAAGCTTAGGAAATCTTTGGCGGCAATGTTCTACAACTTCAGGATCAATAACTCTTACAGAGCGAGCTGAGCCAGTATTCCATATAACGGCTTCCTTTTTACGTAAGGCCGTCATATGGTACTGAAGTGTTCCTTTGGTGATGCCCATTTCAGCAGCGATCTCGTCAAGGGTCGGTGGGTAGTTGAATTTATGAGTAAGTTTGTAGATAACTTCTGCAGTTTCTTCTTGCTTAGGCGATAATTGAGTAGTCATACTTATATATTACCATACCAAAGTATGAGCCGTCAACTAGAAAATATTGTTATTCTGCGCAAGGGGGATTGCTTCGCTACGCTCGCAATGACGCTAAGAAATTTACAGCACAAAGCCAAAAAGCATAATCAGACCTAATAAAAAGTTTACCTTGTGTATTAATTCGCTTTGGTGATGCAATGAGTCAAAAATTGGGCTGCTGGTTTCGTAAGCTTCAAGAATTTGCGGTTCCAAAATTAAACTTAAATAGAAACTAATTAACAATATTCCTAGCGCGCAAAGCAGCATACAGATGAGACCTAGATCGAGCTCAGCGTTTGCATTGTTGAAGCTAAAGCCTCTAATAAAAATTAATTCTATAAGTTTGGCTGCAAAAACTAGAATCGCTGAGTAAAGAACTAAGGTATCGAATTTAGAAAAAATCTCAATCATGGTTACACTTGCTTCAGCGCGATTAAGCTCTTTGAATAAAGTGGGAGCAGTGATAGCTCCTATCGCAAGTGTTCCGCCGCTAATTGAAATCAAGCCAGCGATTTGTATACAGTTAAGAATTTTTTCAAGCATAAAGAACTTCCTTATTAAAATTCTAAACCAAAATAGTCTAGAATTAGGCGTTAGTGAAGATTTTAAGCATAGATACCAGCCGCAACAAGCAATCAATGACGGTATTTGATAATGAGACAGGTAAATTTATTACACAGAGCTTTCAAGCTAAATCATCCTTTTTTGTGGCAGATTTGCTCAAAACCCTGGACACAGAGAAGATTAGCCCAATGGATATTTCTTTATTAGCTACTACTATTGGTCCTGGATCATTCACCGGAATTAGGACAGGAATTTCAATTGTAAAAACTTTAGCTTCTGAACTTGATTTAGAAATTTTTGCAGCAAATAATTTTGAACTTATTAGATATGAGAAAAAATATCATGGTCCTTGTGCTATTCATGCTGGTTTGAATGACTACTATATTTCCCTGAACGAGGATTATGCCAATCTCGAAAAGAATTTTTTTTCTTATCAGTTGGGTAATCTTGAGCTACTTGATTTTGAAGAAAGCACTTCTGTAAGTGAATTGCTTATTAAGCTATTTCTAGAAAGGCAGGCATCTAACCCCGCTTTAATCTCCTATTCAAGCCTAAAGCCTTATTATTTACGTGAACCAAGTATAGGTAAGAAATAAGACTTAACTTGCAGATAACCTATTTATTTAAGAGCCTCTCCGAAAAGCTCCCAGATGCTAGGCTTGCGAGTCCCCGAGGAGCCGGAGTTTACTTAGCGTAAATGAGGACGACGAGGGGCGAGCGTAACAACGCAGATGGGACTTTGCGGATAGGCTCTAAGCTTATTAGCCTATGACTGTCTTGTAAATAAGCCATATGGCCTATCTCTCCTCTCAAAGTAGCTCGGGTATAACTTTTATAGGGTTTTAATATATGGAAATTAAGAGACTAAGTTTACAAGAAATAGAGATGGCCAAGCTAAATGGCACAAAGATTAACGCTGCGTTGGAAACTGCTAGTGGCAACAAAGAAATTGACCTTCAAGATTCTGCTGTTGCTATTGATAGCCAAAGTACAGAACAGTTTGAAGCCGTTAAAAAAACTGTTGCTGATGCCGTAAGACCTGGTGGTCCAGAATTAATTGAGAAAATAAAAGCTAGACTTGGTGATTTCGATAAACTTGATTCTAAAACCCTTGCAAATTCCATGTTTGAAGATGGATTCGATGAGAATTTCTTCAACAATTAAAAGGTTATAAATGAAATATTTAGTTGAATTACTTGAAAAAGAAACAGACATTTATAGTAGCTATTTAGAACTTGCTGCACGTAAGAAAAAAGCTTTGATCGATAATGATATTGATAGATTAGATGCAATTACATCTGAAGAGAAGGCTTTATCAACTAAAATTTTGGCTTTAGAAGCCGCTCGTACTGAGTATCTTAGAGAAGAAGGTTTCTCTGGATCAATAACTCTAAATGAATTATTACCGAAACTATCTCAGGATGATAGAACTCAAATTGAAGGTATCTCGGAAAATTTAAGAGTAGTTCTAACTAACTGTAAAAAATTCAATGACAATAACATAGCTCTTTTGAAACAATCATCAAGCTATATAAATCATATGATCAAAGTTTTTTCTTCAAATTTAAGTGGAGGAACAGCAGCAACATATTCTAGAGGAACTAATAAGTTCAGTTCAGGACAAATAGCTGATATGCAAGCTTAAGGGTAGTAATAATGACAATAGTTTTTTTAATTCTAGTTTCAGTTTGTATTTTCGGTGGATTTGCCATGGAGGGCGGTCCGCTCTTTGCGATTATTTCAGTTTGGCAAGAGTACATAATTATTTTCGGTGGAAGTACAGCAATTTTCCTTGCCATGATGCCTCCTAAAATTTTGCAACACATTCTTATGAATCTTGGACATCCATTCAAAGGTGACCAATATTCTAAAGAGACTTTTACTGAAGCTTTAAAGCTAATGTACGAATCTTTTATCAACCTGAAACGTAGTGGCTTATTGAGTTTGGAGAAAGATGTTTCTAATCCTGCTGAAAGCACAATTTTTTCTAAATATCCAACTTTTGTAGGTAATCATCACGCTTTAGATTTCTATTGTGATTCATTAAAGCTGGTTATTAACTACAACTCAAAACCTGAAGATGTAGAGCAAGCTATGAATGCAGAACTTGATGCTCATCATCATGAGGCTGCTTTAACACCAGGCGCTGTAAATAGAATTGCAGATGCGATGCCTGCTGTAGGTATTATTGCTGCGGTACTTGGGGTAATTATTGCGATGGCTCATATTGATGGACCTCCAGCAGAATTAGGTCACAAGGTATCTGCCGCGCTAACAGGTACGATGTTAGGTATTCTTGCAGCATATGGTTATTACCAACCTATTGCTCAGCATATAGAATATATTTGCCAAGATGAATCTCAGTATTTTCAATGTCTTAAAGAGGGAGTTATTTCTTATTTAAGCGGTGCAGAACCAATGGCTGCAGTTGAGATTGCACGTAGGACTATTAGTAGTTTTAATAGACCTTCAAGCCAAGAGCTTGAGGAAGCTTTACAAGGCATTAAACCTCGCTGATTTTTGAGTATTTATTCAATCGTTCGAACCCGCTCAGTAAGTAGGACTATAAGGTAGTAAATTTTACCTTATAGTCCTACTTACCTTGCTGTGCGTCGCTTCGCTTTGCAAAGTTCTCACTTGCTTGAATAAATACTCAAAAATCCATCTGAAAAGGAATTACTTCTTATTAGAACTAACATTCACCGTCTGCATCGGAATCGCAAAGTGGATTCCAGCTTTCTCAAAATCTTCTTTAATACGTAGATTTAAGAGATTCTGTTTAGCCATGTATTCATTGTAATCACCAGAAGGATAATAGAAAATTGTTTCATACATTAAACTTGAGATTCCAATTTCTTTAAGAGCAACATAGTCAACGCGAAGTTCCTCGAACGATTTAAGAATGTCTTTGATCATATCGGGTATCATGCGGCACTGAGCAGCATTAGTCTCATGACTCACATGGATTAACCAACTAACTCTTCGTTCTTTCATTTTTTTGAAGTTTTGAACACGACCACTAGTTAATTCTTTATTTGGTATAACGATCTCCTCTCCCTGCAAAGCTTGAATACGAGTGGATTTCAGACCTATTTTATTTACCGTTCCCATATGGTCACCGCTAATAATAAAATCTCCAACTCTAAATGGCTTATCACTATAAATTGAAAATGCACTGAACATATCGCCGAGTAAATTTTGTACGGCTAAAGCGATAGCAATACCACCAATCCCTAAACTGGCTACAAGTGAATTGACATTGACTCCCCAATTCGAAAGTACGAGTAATATGGCGATGATCCAAAGAACCATGTTGATTAGTAACTTAGCTCCGTAGATTAAGGTGTAATCAGTTTTATCGCGTTTGCGACTTTGAATAGAACTTTCTAAGAGATAGTAAATAGTGCCTTGCAAAGCAGAAATGATTTGAAAAATTACTAATGTAACAAAAATCAAATTTAGAAACTTATGAAAAGTGGGCTCTAAATGAAGACTTTCGGTTGCTAGATAGAAAGCTACAAGCACATAGAAATAAGTTGGAATACGTGTTAAAGACTTAACTACAACATTGTCAAATTTGGCATGGCTTTGTTCAGACCAAGCATGTATCTTGGCTATAAAATATTTTCTGAATAACCAAAAGGCACAGTTATAAGCTAGAAACAAGAATAGTGCTATTGCATAAGCTTCAACATCGTTGCCCCAGAATTCAGTTTCCATCACTTCTAAGAATCTCATCCTATAATTATAAGGCATATGCATATAGTTATTTTTGGTATTGGCGCAATTGGAGGGTTCTACGGTATCACTCTTGCAAGGTATCTGAAAAACAATCCTAGAGAAGATTTCAAAATTAGTTTTATTGCTAGAGGGCAAACTTTTGAAAACTTAAAACATTTTGGAGCTAAATTAATTTGTAAAAGAGACACTCTTGGTGAAATGCAAGAGTCTATTGTTGTAGAAAATAATTTTACTTTGGTAAAAAAATATCAAGAGTTAGAAATTAATCCAGATGAATATACTTTGGTTTTGCTTTGTGTCAAATCCAAAGACACTATTGATGCTTGCAAAGATATAAAAACTAAACTTACTGATAATACTGCTGTGATCTCAGTGCAAAATGGAATTGAGAATGAAGAAAGAATTGCAGAAATTTTGGGAATCAAGCATGCAATTGGTTCTCTGACTACGATTGCTGCAGAAACTTTAGAGCCAGGGATCTATCTTCAGAAAGGTGGTTACGGATTTACTATTGGTGAATTGACAGAGAACATTGGTTATAAGTGGGCTGATAAAAAAAGAATAGATTATATTTATAACTTTTTAAAAGAAGCCGGTTTGAGTATTTCACAAACTGAAAATATTAAAGAAGAGCTGTGGATTAAATTAGTTTGGAATGCAGCTTTTAATCCTATTAGTGTCCTGTATGAAAATACTGTTGGGCAACTACTTGCAGATCCTAAGAAAAAAGCACTTATTGAAGGAGTGATGTTTGAAGTTACTGAAGTGGCTGCCGCAGAAGGATATAAGTTGCCTGATGGTATAGAGCAGAAGCAAATTGGCAGGACTAGTAGTCCGATTTGGTATGACTTCAGAACTTCGATGTTACAAGATTTTCAAAAAGGTAGAGAAATTGAGCTTGATGATTTATTGGGAGTCATTGTTCGCAAAGCCAAAGAGCATGATATCGATGTGCCAAATGCTGAAAAAGTTTTTAGTGAGCTTTCGGCCGTCATTGCGAGGAGTTAAAAGCGACGAAGCAATCCAGTTTGCGCAGGGGGATTGCTTCGCTGGCCGTCACTGCGAGCGAAGCGCGGCAGTCGCAATGACGATGTATACTAATAATGTGATTCCCAGGCTGCTTATACTTTTTGTTTTGTCCTTTTTGCTAAATACCACAGCATTTGCTGCGGTGCCAGAGGCTATAAAAACAGAACTTACAAAGATTTATCCTGAAGCTAAATTCAGATTTGATGATTTAATGCAAGTTAAAGATCGTTTGTGGCTAGTATTTATACCTAAAGCTAAAGTTCAATATCCAGAGCCGCCTATTAACCTAGTTCTCAAAACAGAGAATGAAGATTTTCTGTTTAGTAATGGCTGGATTTATACGCCTATAAAAGATCATACAATTAAAAGTTTAGATTTTTATCCAGAGGTTATACAAAAACAATTTATATTAGATCAAGTTTCTCAAACTTTTCTTATCCCAAAGAAATTTACTTTGCCACGTGATTTAGCAATGACAATTGGTAGATTGCCTTTAGAGTTATCTAATGTTGAGTTAGCTACAGATAGAGAACTTTTGTTTAAACAAAGACTTGAAGCTGATAAACAAAAGGTCATGAATTTTGCAGTTTTCTCTAATAAAACTCATAGTCTTGATTTATTAGAATTTAATGACCAAGCCTTCCTTAAGCATGGAACTCAATCAGCAAATGGTTCTAGCATAGATGAAATAAAAACCAAATATCTTATAAAAGAAAAATTTACTTTTATTTCAAAAATAAAAAAATATAAGAATGATATCTATTTCTCAGATTTTCATAAAAGTAAAATCTATAAACTAATACAACCTAAACAAATAATGCCGGATGCAACTAAGCCTTTTGAGAAGTTTGAGGATAAGAAGGAATATGGTTTAGAAGAGTATTTAGATCTCAAAAATTTTGAGATTAAGGCATCTTTAGTGGATTTTGCTTTTAGTAATGATGATTCTGTATTTTATGTACTCACAGGATCTCCAAGTCAATTATTGGTTTTTAGCACTAGAACCAAAAAATTAATGAAGGATATGAAAATCCCGGCAGCCAGTGATGAGCTTACAGTCTTGTCGCGTAATGCTTCTGAACCTGATAAAGTTTTTTTTAGATCGAGATCTGCAAATAAAGTTTTTGTATTAAACTCTTTTGACTACAGCATTTCAAGTGAAATTGATTTGAATAAACTTGATAGTAAGTTTCTTTTTATCCCACACTCTTTTGCGATTTATCCAGATCAAATACTTTTAGGATGTGAGGCAATTAGTAAGAGCTACAAAGATGGTTTAAAAAGTGGCGGTAAAATTTTGGTCCTTGATGTAATCACTGGTGGCTTAAATAAAATTATCGATTTGGATTTTACTCCTTATAAGTTACTCAAGAACGATGATAAAACCGCTTATATAGTTGGTTATAGTCCTGATACTTATTATTCTAAATTAGCAAAATTAGATACTCAAAGTTATGAATTAAAGGTGAATGATTTAGGAGCAGATTTCCCTGCGGTTAAATCTTTGGTTATTAGCAATACTGGAGATTTTATTTTGGTACCAAGCTCTCAAACCCAATTACTGGGAATAATTGATACTGCTAGTTTTTCTTTAGTCAAGAAATTAAGCATTGAAAAGCCAATCAACCTGATTATTGATTTGTAAGCTATGTCGGCAAAAAGCATTTATATTCATTTACCTTTTTGTAAGACTAAATGTCCTTATTGTGATTTTGCATCTTTTGCTGATCATAATAAAGATAGACAAGAAGAGTACATAGAAGCCTTGGTGACTGAAATCAATTTTAGAATGGCTGGCTATAAACCAGAATCTAATAACATCCAAACAATTTTTTTTGGTGGTGGCACTCCAAGTGTGCATTCTGCTGAGCAACTACAGCGTATTTTAAATACTCTAAAAAAATATTTTAGCTTTGCTCATGATATAGAAGTTACTCTGGAAGCTAATCCTGGCACTATTGATAAATCCAAGCTTGCAGAATTTAAATCTATTGGAATTAATCGTATTAGTATTGGTGCTCAAACTTTTGATCCTGATCTGCTAATTAAGCTTGGACGAGGACATAGTATTGATGATACTTTGCAAGTTATCGCTAATATTCAAGCAGTGAATTTTAATTCTTGGAGCTTGGATTTAATATATGGTCTTCCCGGCCAAACTCTTGAATCATGGTCAAAGACTTTAGTTCAGGCATTAAGTTTTGATCCACCTCATATCTCTGCTTATGCTTTGAGTATTGAAGAAAAAACACCTTATGGTGAAATATATAAAAACTCATATCATCCAGATTTGCCAGTCGAAGATTCTATTGTGGAGATGTATCAATTAACTAATGATTTATTAGGTAAGCAAGGTATCAATCGTTATGAAATTAGTAATTGGTCTAAACCTGGTCATGAAGCGAAACACAATTTGACCTATTGGTATGCTGATGAATATTATGCCTTTGGTTTAAGCGCGCATGGTTACATTGATTCAACTAGATATAAAAATACACGTGATCTTCCGAAGTATATAGAGGCTTTTGCTGAAAAAAATCTTGAAAGCAATTTTGGATATAATTTTGCTTTAGCTGAACCAATTCTTATACCAGAATCAGAAAAGTTAGAAGAAAAAGTTTTATTGGGATTACGTTTGACTGAGGGTCTTGAAATTACAGAAGCAATTTCTAAGTTTATTAATAAAAAAAATCTTAGTAAAAATATCGATGCTGGTTTTTTATTTTTTGACAATGATCGTTTAAAATTAACTGATAGGGCTTTGATGGTAAGTAACACTATTATTTCTGATTTACTCGTGTAGATCCTGTTCGAAAAATCCCATCTGCGTTGTTACGCTCGCCCCTCGGAGATCCTCATTGACAATCAGTCAACTCCGGTTCCTCGGGGACTCGCAAGCCTAGCATCTGGGAGCTTTTCGAATAGGATCTTAGTAATTAAGAATCTATTCGAAAAGTACAGTATTATTGAGTTATACAGCGTTTGAGGTGCTCAATTAAAGTCCCTAAAAAATATCTTTATTTCTTCTCTACCTTAGTTTTTTTGACTATAAGTTTTTTTCTTGTATTGAAATTAGTTAACTTCTCAGAATTAATAGCCAACTATGCGGTTAATGATTTTAATAAAAAGATCTATGGCGCTATCAGTTTCAAAGATGCAAGACTCGGTTTAAATCCAAAGAATCTTGATTTATATTTTGAAATATTTATTCTAAAAGATCAAAATTCAGTCGAGATTTTCAAAGCTAAGAATCTAAGAGTCAAATGGTCTTTAAAGAATTTATTTGATCCGAATCAAAGAATTAATGAACTCTCTGCTGATAATTTATTTATAGCAGCTAGCAAAAATAAAAATGGTAAATGGAATTTTGAAAACCTATTCAAAAAACCTGCTGTTACGAAGCTCAAGTATTCATTTAGAGAAATTAATGTCCCTCAGTTTACTTTGCATATAAGTGATGATATCGGTGGTTCGCAATTAAAATATGAAAATGTCAAAGTGTTTTTTAAAACCATTAAGCATAAAAAGCTCTATAGCATTGATGTTGAGACTACCAGTAATGGTGACAATTTGATATCAGTTAAGGGTAATCTAAACCTTGCAGGTGATCAAAACTTTTTATTGAATAGAAATAATCTCAATGTACATTTAGTAGATTTCCAAGCGATTAATTTACAGTTTTTTAGTTCTATATTTGATTTTGGTGCTTATAACAAAAACTTTACTGCGGCAGCTAAATATTTAGAAGGCTCTCGCTTAACTCTTGATGCACAGGTAAATTCCAATCGTAAGTCAAAAAACAATTTTAAATTCAATTTGCAAGTAAATGAATTGAGAAGCTTTGATCACGTAACTGCCGATTTTATTGGCAATTTGACTGCGGATTTATTAACAGTCTCTAAAATGGATCTAAATGCTGGAGAGGCTTTAATTAGCTGTGTAGGTACTGTATCTAAATGGCAGGAAAAAGATCCTATACTAAATTTAAATTTTAGAATCCATAACTTAAGTCTGCAAAAATTAAAAGTAGAAATTAATAAATTGAAAATTCCTTTAGCAGGTTTTATTTATGAAACTTTAGCTGTAGTTTTGAAAACAGATTTAGTAAATGGTAATTTTAAAATTGCTTCTCATTTAACTAATCCAGATTATTCATTAAATTTAGATATGGCAGGTTCTAATAATCAGCTTAAAACTAATTTTCAATATCATAATGCTGTTCTAGTAATTAAAAGTCTTGATCTTCCTTTTGAGGCATCTAAATTATCTCTCAGGGGTAGTCATGATCTTAAGAACAATAATTTTGATTTTGAAATCGTTGCCAAAGCTGCTCCATTACAGATTTTGACTGATATAGTATCTTCTTTGCCAATTGCTGCAAAATTACAAGTATTCTTGATTAAATCAAAATTTGAATCTGGAACTACAGATTTTAATATGCATATTAATTCAGTGATAGATCCTCAAACTAAACTTAAAAGGGTGCAAATTAACTCTTCAACTAAAATTCGTAATGTTAATTTAAATTACGAAGATTATCCAATTGAATTTAAGAATTTAAATTCAGATATGGAAGTTAAAGACTATGATCTCAATATTAAAACTTTAACTGGTTATCTAGGTGATGACTATGTTGAATTGAGAGGTTCATTGGATTATAGAAATCTTTCAGAAGTCAATCTAGAACTGGCTTCACCAGAATTTAATGCAAGTAACTTTAATGATTTAAAGCTTTTAGAGAATTTGAAAAAATCTTATGGTATTAATATGGTCTCTGGTGTTCTAAAAGATTTTTATTTGGCTTTTAAGAGAAAGGATAAAAATATCGACATAGTTTCACATGCCAATATTGATATGGGGGAAGTGGTTTTCAATGATTCTTCCAAAGTATCTAAAATAAGAGGTTTATTTGCTTTAAAAGATAAAGTTTTGAAATTTACTAAATTTACTTTTAGTTTTGGTGATGATTCAATTGTTCTCCTGGATGGCCTTGTTGATGAGACTTTGAAAGCACCAAATTTAATTTTACAAGCTAAAAAATTGTCTTTAGCTAAAATATCTAAAATTTTTGGTTTTGATAAAAAACTAAAAATCAATTTTACTGATGGCACATTGAATTCTAATTTAACTCTCAAGGATAAAGATTATTTCGGTACTATTGATTTTAATTCCGTAGGTTTTAACTACCTAGATTCCAAATATGGTGTTTACCCGGTTTCTAATATGAAAGGTAAGATCAATTTCAATAAATATTTATATGCAGAAGATCTTAGTGGTAAATATGGTGCTTCTGTATTTAAAAATCTAAATATTCATATTGATAAACCAAAGTCAGCAGATAGAATCTTCAGTCTTAGCTTCAATGGAGATCTATATGCTAATGAATTGAGTAACTTTATGCCACAAGGCATTAAGAGCTTACTTACAGTCACTGGCTATCTTCCAGCTCGTATTTTAATTTCTGGTAATAGACAGAAACAGAAATATAATATTGAGGCTGATTTGGATAATGTGGATAGCTTTAGCTTCTCAAATTGGCTTGTCTACCAAAAAAATGTACCGGTGCAGCTTAAAGCTAAATTTACTGTTACGCCTCAGCAAATTATTTCTGAAGATTGCAAGATTATTTTCTCAAATGGTCCAAGCAAAATAAATAAAATGACCAGAATCAAATCTACTTTCCAGATTGAAGATTGGTCAAATTCAAGAATGACTTATTATACAGTTTTCAGTATTTCTAACAAGATTGGTAATGCTGATCTAGCTTATGTTGCACCGCAAATCATTAGTTTGAAGCCAATGAATCTCAGTGTTGGCAGAGGTTACTTCGATTGCGATACTAGTGGTGACATAGTCTCTAGGCAAACAATTTGTGATATTCGTATTAATAGTGCTGTTGCTAAGAAGTATGGAATTGGTGACTTGAAGGCTAATAAAATCACTGTTGGATTGCTTTCAATCAATAATAAGCCTTTGGATGCTGATATTAGTTCTAGTGATGGTGACTGGAATGGTATTCCTTATAAGAACTTAGATTTAGATTTAAAAGCAAATGGTGATTTTGTTTATATCGATAATTTAACGGCAGTTGTTAAAGATGGCACACTTGCTGCTAAAACTAGTTTCAATGTTAAAACCTTGGAATCTACATTCCGAATGAAAGGTGATAAATTACCTGCTCATGAACTTGTACAAGGTATATGGCTATTGGGTGATGAGGTGCCAGCTGGAGTCGTTAGTGGTACTTTTGAAGGTAAGACAGTCGGTATTTTACCTGATCCAATGTTCTATAACCTCGAAGGTAGCGCGAATCTGTCAGTTAAAAATGGCCAGTTGAGCCAATTGAAATCAATGCAAAGAATTTTGACGGCAGTAAATACCATGACTAATTTTGATGTCAATAATGTTTTCCAAGTTTTGATTACTTATAAAGGAGGACTTTTTAACGATTTGATCAGCGCTATGAAATATGACAAAGGAGTTATAAGTTCAGAAAAAGTTCTTCTTAAGGCAGATGCTATTGAATTAGATCTCAGTGGTTTTTTGGATTTTAATAAAGATCATCTATCCGTAAAAGGCAAAGGCATGATCCCAAGAAGAGCTAAGAGTATTTTACAAACTGTAGGTGTGGGTAAGGCTAACCTAGGTAATATACTTTCCAAGGCTAATTTAGACTTTTTAATCCCAACTTCTAGTAATAGATTTTTTGAATTCCAAATGACTGGTCCGATTAGTGATATGGAAACGACGGCTGAGTCGGTGCGCTCTACCTTCAAGTGGACCCAGTAACTTTAAGTAATTAAAAGTAATTCAGAACCGCTAACTAAGTCATCAATAAAATTTTTTGCTTGTTCAAATTTTGCTTTACCTAAATCACGAATTTTTTTAGCTTCAATCTCAAAACGACTTTTTCTCTTCTTTAGCCATAGCGGAAAATCTTCATGCTCTAAAGCTCTAATCATACTTTCTAAAGTCTCTGCTTCAATAGTGAAATCATATTCAACCATAAATCTAAGAGCGCGAGTGAGTCGAGTTGGATCATCGATAAAACTTTCTGTATGAAAAGCGCGAATGAGTTTTTTCTCTATATCGCTAATTCCACCAATATGGTCTATGATCTCACCAAAGCTTTTAGGCATCAGTGATTCAAGTAGGGCATTAATTGTAAAATCTCGGCGTACTAAATCTGCACTAACATCATGAATGATAGTAACTTCTGGGAAAGCTGCGGGCTCAGGATAGATCTCTGTTCGGGTACTGGCAATTTCAATCATGCTTGCAGGATATTCTGGATGTTGAATTTTGATAGTACCGAAGCATTTAAACTCTTCGACTATATCGAAAGTTACATGATTTGGATCATTGTCCTCAAGGTACTTTTGGAATTTATAAATAAATTCAATGGCATCGGTGTTAATAACTAAATCTATATCTTGATTTTGATTGAAATTTAATCCGTTTAATTCAGCGTAGATTTTATTGCGTAGATAGCCGCCGACTATATATAATTCATGACCCAATTGCGCTGCCGCCGCGCCAATGTCTTGAAGAAAGGGATGAATCGTAGCAAAACTCATTAAGACCTAAGTCTATTACAAAGTTTCAATAATTTCAAAAAACTCAGGAAACGAAGTATTTACAAACTCAGTTTGTAAGATTTCAATAGCTTTAGTTGAATGTAAGGCTGCAATTGCACTACTCATGGCTAATCTATGATCTCCATGTGAATCGATTACAGTATAGTCTTTGATCGGTTCAAAGGGTTTGCCTGCGCGACCTTCAATGATCATGCCATCTTCTGTTTCTTCAACAGTGACACCAAGATGCTTAAGCATATTAATAGTAGTTGCAATACGATTGGATTCTTTTACCTTTAATTCAGCTGCATCTTTAATGATGGTAGTTCCTTGAGCCTGTGCCGCCAGGATTGAAATCACCGGAATCTCATCAATCAATCTTGGAATTAAATCACCCTCTATAGTAGTGGCTTGAGCTTCTGAATGATAAACAATGATATCTGCAATAGCTTCGTGATTAATTTTTCTTTTATTAGTAAGTTTGAATTTCACTTTCATGGCTTTTAATACATCAAGAATTCCAGTTCTAGTGGGATTGATGCCGACATTGATTAAATTCAGTTCTGCTCCCGGTAATATTGCTCCAGCAACTAAGAAGAATGCAGCGCTAGAAATATCACCTGGCACTTCTATTTTTTGTCCTTGAAGTTTAGTAATTGATTTTAATCCGTTTAAGCTAGTTCTAAGTCCATCAATTTTAAGATCAGCTCCAAAGCTTCGCATCATTAATTCAGTATGATCGCGAGATTTTTCTGGCTCACTTACACTGGTTACGCCATCAGCATTTAAACCAGCAAGTAAAATACAAGATTTAACTTGAGCGGAAGCAATCTTGGAAACATAATCAATTGCCTTTAATTTTTTTGCGGTTCCGTCTGGATTGATAATTAAAGGTGCTTTATTGGCACGGCTTTTAATTATTGCGCCCATTTCAGCAAGAGGATCAATTACTCTGCCCATTGGTCTTCCAGAAAGTGATTCATCTCCAATTAATGTGGTTGTGAAAGGTAGTCCAGCAAAGAGTCCTGTGAGTAAACGCATTCCTGTTCCAGAATTACCTAGGTATATGGCTTTACTTGGTTCTTTGAGATTTGCAAAACCGTTGCCGTGAATTTTAACTTCACGCTCGGCTTCATTGAATTCGATTTCAACGCCTAAGGCTTTAAATGCATTCATTGTACAAATACAATCTTCACCAGTAAGGAAATGTTCGACTTCTGTTAAACCATTTGCGATTGATCCAAAAATAATAGAACGATGAGAAATGGATTTATCGCCAGGAATTTTAATTTCTTTTTTTCCAGCTTTTTTTAACTGGGAAATTACTTTCTTTTGCATTTCTTTTTGCATCTTTGTAATTATAATTTCATCGCCAGTAAATCTTTTGCACTAATGATTTTGCCATAAAGTGCAGAAGCTGCAACTGTTGCCGGGCTTGCTAAATGCGCTCTAGAACCGGCTCCCATGCGACCAGGGAAATTTCTATTAGTGCTAGAAATACAACGATTCTTAGGTGCAACTACACCCATACTCATTCCTAAACAAGGACCACAGCTAGCGTGAGTCCAAAGCGCTCCAGCATCTTGGAAAATATCATGTAAGCCTTCACGTTCAGCTTGTCTTTTTACTTCTTGAGATCCTGGAGTAATGATAGTAGGAATTTTTACTTTATGACCTTTGAGAATATCAGCTGCAATTCTCAAATCAGAAATTCTTGAATTTGTGCAACTGCCAATGAAAGCTTGGTCAAGTTCTAAGTCTTCAACTTTATCACCTGGCTTTAGTCCAGTATATTCAAGCGCTTTAGCATCAGCATCAGCAGGAATAACTCCATGAGTTGAAACTGCCTCACCAGGATTGATTCCCCAAGTTACCATCGGCTCAAGTTTGCTGATATCAAGCTCTACTTCTGCATCGTATTTTGCATCAGGATCAGCTTTGTATTTAGACCATTTAGCTTTTAGTGCATCAAACTCTTTAGAGTCTTTAGGAATTTGTTCTCTATCGCGTAGATATTCAAAAGTTACTTCATCCGCTTCGATCATGCCACTTGTAGCACCAGCTTCAATAGCCATGTTACAAATGGTCATTCTCTCTTCCATTGATAAGTCTTTAATGCCATCACCAGTGTATTCCAGTACAAAGCCAGTACCACCTTTAAAAGTTATTTTACTGATGATTGCAAGAATAATGTCTTTAGCATAAACACCTTCTTGTCTTTTGCCAGTGACATTGATTTTCATTACTTTAGGTTTTTTAAGTAAAAGACACTGAGATAACATTGCACCAGCGTTTGCAGTAGTACCGATACCCAGTGCAAAACAAGCGAAGGCGCCGTTAGTACAAGTATGTGAATCACCACAACAAAGAGTCATTCCTGGTTGTACATAACCTTTCTCAGGAGCGATCACATGGCAAATACCATTTTCACCAATATCAAAGTGTCTTATACCGTGTTTCTTAGCCCATTTACGTAAAACATCAGCTTGAATTGCAGTAGCTGTATCTTTTGCAGGAGCTACGTGATCATTAATAGCTAAAATTCTTTTGGCATCGAAAATTCTTCCACCAAATTCTTCATCAATTTGGATAGCGCCTTGAGGAGTAGTAATTTCATGGGCAACAATTTTATCCATGAAAACTAAATAGTTATCGCCGGGTAGTTTCTCAACTACATGTTCGTCCCAAACTTTCTCAAATAGAGTCTTACTCATATACTGCCAATCTTAGCAAATTAGAGTAAGTGCCGTCATTGCGAGCCACGAAGTGGCGTGGCAATCCAGTCAGCGCACGGGGATTGCTTCGTCAGGCTTTGCCTTCCTCGCAATGACACGCTACGCTCGCAATGACGGTATTTATTTTCGAATAATAAAAAATCTATTTAGCTTGCACTATCAAATTAATTTTCAAAATCTGCGCTGCAACTTCATTGGCGATTTTAAAAGCAGATATTTTTACTTCAGTTGGATCTATAACTCCAGCTTCTTCTAAATCAAGTAATTCACCATTATCAAGATCAATACCCTTAGTATTTTGCGGGCTAAGGCTAAGTTTAGTAATCAATTCACTGAATTCAAATCCTGCATTAGTAACTATTTGTTTGAATAGTGCTGCAAGTGATTCAATAACCACATCAAAGCCGGCAGAGATTTCAGTGTCGTTTTTGAATTCTTGTTTTGATTCTTGTAAATTTTTAATTAGATTAAGCTCGGCAATACCTTCACCCATTAAGTAACCTGACTTCAGGGTTGCGATCATGGCTTGAATGGCATCTTTAGTAATGCGCTTACGTTCCTCAAGGATAGTTTCAGTTTCAGCATTAATAATGATAGTGGCTTGATATTGCTTACTGCCAATTAAGCTAAAACCAGCGAGCTCGGGATAGTAAGTAATTTTTTCTAAGCTACCAGAATAATCTTTGAGATTTTGCTCTGAGCTTAATAAGTTTGCTCTAGTAGTTAATTGTGAGCCGCTTGCTTGAATTAAATTATCGATATCAGATTTTTTTAGATGAGTTAAAACAAAAATTCCTGACTTCACAAAAAATTCTTCAATAGTTGGAAACATCGAGGCACTAGTGAAAACTGCTTTAATACCCGATTTAGAAATTTTCTTAGCAGAGTCTAGCAGCGTTTGAATATTGTTTTCAAATCTTTTGACACCTTCATCAGTGCTTATAGCCTCGCTGGACATTGGTTCTGGCTCAAAAGGCCCTTCGATAATTAGGCAGCTTAGCTCATTGAAACTTTGTGAGTAATTAAAATGAGTTTTCTTTTTGATAAATAAGCCATCTAGAACTCGTGATTCTGAGAGGCTTGTAGCAACAACTGCTTCTGCAAGATCGTAACTATCATTAATGAGAATATTTGTTTTATTCTTGTCGATAATTTTTTTAGCAGCATCAATGATTAATTCCGTGATGATTTGATTTTCTCTTGCGGCAATAGAAACTACTTGTTTGAGTTTTTCATCATTTATATCTTTGATGGGTTTAGAACTTTTTCTAAATTCATTAATTAACTTTTCTGAAGCTATTTGAATACCTTTGACCAAGCGTGAAGTTTTTGCACCATTATTAATTTTGTTTTGGGCGCTACTTAGAAGGGCGTCAATTAGAATCGCTGTACTAGTAGTACCATCACCAACTTGAGCTTCTTGAGATTTAAGTGCTTCATTAACCAGCCTAGAAATCGGATGGAGAATTTTTAGATTGCTAAGAATTTCGACGCCATCATTAGTGCAAGTAGTGTGACCAAATTCATCAACTAACATTACATCAAGTCCTTTTGGACCTACAGTGCCTTTTACAGTGGCCACAAGGGATGCTACCGCATTAATATTGGAATTGAGAATGTCTGAGTATTTTTGGTTGTCTAGCATTAGCTTATAAATATTTTATCTTAGTGCTAATTGCTTTATTAACCGGAGCTTAACTATTAGATGTTACTTAAGTTCCAAGCAAAGGAAACCGACCATGTCAGACACACAATTTTTTACGTCACAAATCTCTTCTCTTAATGTAGATCAAGCTGCAACACAGCAAAAGTTAGGAGAGGCACAAAGAGATGCTTCGTTAGGTGGAGATGATTCTGCATTGAGCGAAGTGGCTAATCTTCAAGGACAAGTTTCTCAAATCAGAAGTGAAATTGCTTCTGCTAAATCAGAATTAGAAAAAGTTGAAGTTAAAAATGCTCAACAAGAAATGCAAGAAGTTCAAGCTGAAGAAAGAAAAAGAGTTGATGAAGAAACTAAAGCTAGAGAGAAAGAGCAAGAAGATTTAAAATTTTTAGAAACAATTGAGCATCCTGCTAAGGATCAGCCAGCACAAGGCGCTGTAGCTACAGCAATTAAACCGGGTACAGCAGCTGGACAAGCAAATACAGCAGCTCAAACTGAAGAGAAGCCTGAAATAAAGGCTACAAAAAATTCTTCAGGACCTAGTACATAACGATTCTCCCTCCCTCCCAAAAAAAATAAAAGAGCTTCCGCAAGGAGGCTCTTTTATTTTGTAATTTAACAGCGACTTAACTTCCATTTGCTATAAAGTCAGGGGATTATCTAACTTGATTAATAAAATTGGAAATTTTAATATTAAAGATCTGAAGCAGAAAGGCTTTCAGGTAGCGGATTCAGAGAATAATGAATCTGGCATAAAAAGTTTTAAACAAGAAAAAAGTGATTTTGAAACATCAGAATCTTTGAAAGAAACTATTGGTCTTTTAAAAAATAGCATTGGACAAAATCGTAACGATGATCGTGTTCAATACGATATGTCTAACTTGAATAATCAAGATGATAGTGATTTGAAATTTTTATAACGTTCGTCATCCTGAGCCCTGAAAGGGCGTGAGGATCTAGTCCTTAATGGTTCTTTATAACTGGAGAAAATTTTTCATACACTCTTTCACTCCCTATTGCTTGACGCCCCTCCCAGCTCCGCCGCTCGGAGGCGACGCAAACAGGGCGACCCTTAGTTCAAGAGTGTATTAAAAATTTTCTAGAACACAGTCTAAGAATTCCTAAACTTAAACTTACTGAACCACTTTAACCGGAAGATAAACAAGATCCTATATAAAAGAACTAATGGTACTTGGTGGTCAAACAAGTGGATTTAGTGCAGCTCCTTACGTTAGCCCGAATGCTAACTTTCCGACTAGTAATGGTCCAAAGAGCGCTGACACAAAGCCCGCAATTAATAGAGTAAGCCCTGCTGATGTGAGCAAGGTTGCGACGCAGAAGCCTGGAGCTAAGGCAGATCAGTTTGTAGATATAGCAGATAAGGCTACACAAAATCATGAAGATGCTAAAAGAGTTCATGATGATCTGAAGAAAGACAAAGCCCTTCAAGCAGATACTTTTAAGAGTAGAATTGAAGTTGGTAAATCTAGAAGTGAAGTTTTATTACAACAAGTTGCAGTTAAGCAATTAAACGATAAAGAATTTAAAAAACAACAAGCAGAGAATTTTGCTAAAAATCTTAGTGAAAGCCAGCTGAAAGGTAAAGCTAATCAAGGAGCAGTTCAGCAAGAACCACTCTCTGCTGATAAAGATCAAAATCTTGCAAGTAATGTAGTTCAATCGCAAATTGAAACTTTAGATCCTGATGCTAAAGCAAGAAAAAAACTTGATGATAAATTACAGAAAATTTACAATAGTGGTAGTGAAAAAGGAAAACATTTCGTTTCATTTGTCTCAAGAGAAATGACCAAAGGTCCTCTGCCAAAGAGTATTCTTGAGTTAGTTGATGGTTTTCTTGAAACTCTTAAGCCGCAAGGCAGTCAAACTCCATCACAGATGATTGCATCTGGTAATGAACCAATTTCAACTCTTAAAAGTATGGTTTCTGCTACTGATCTTGAAGAATTAGGGCAGATCCAAAATAGTTTAGCTAATTCGGTTGTTGCTTCTGCAGGAGAAAAAACAGATCTTCTTGCAATTAGAAATTTACTTAAAGTTGAGGTTAGGCAAGCACCTCCTCCAGCATTAGTCTCAAATTTTAATGATAGAGATAATTTAAAAACTGCTGCTGATTTTGTTATATCAATTAATCGTGGTGTTGCTAATACGCCTTGGGATGCCATAGCTGCATAAGAGGGTTGAGATACGCAACCCCTGTAGTAAGATGAGATTAGTGCACTCTCAAATTCCATCAGAAGAACCAAAAAAAACTAAAGCAGAACTTAAAGCTGAGCTTGATCTAATGATGGCAAAGGCTGCTATTAAACATGCAGTAGTTACTTTTGCAAAAGGAATGATGCTGGAGCAACCTCCAGTTGAATTAAAAGCTTATTGGGACAGTCTGGATACAGAAGGCTGGCAAAAACACTTACAAATTTTTAGTGTTGAGTTAAAAAAAATGAAAAATGTTGCTATCAAAAAAATTCTTTTTGATATTGAACACTATATAAAAGATTGTAAGAAATTAGTACCTGGATTTAGAAGAACTAAAGAAGAATTATTGCTAATGGTTGCTATTGGGCAATTTGAGGTTAAAGAATTTCTAGGTAACTTATCGACTGTTGCAACTAATCGCGAACGCTTGGATAGAAAAATTCATAAACAAATTAAAGAACTAACTTGGGAAGATGATAGAGCTTTAGAGCGCTTGGATGAACTGACCAAAAAACTTGAAGAACCGAAAATTAAAAAAGATGATATCGAGAAAATTGAAACTGAAATCAAAGAGATAGAAAGCAATATTACTATTCGTAAACAAAAAAGAGATGAGCTTGCAATTAAGCTAGTTGAATGGAAGGCTAGAGGAAATATCGATATTGCAGGGCAGGATGGTTCGTTTAGGTTAGACGCATAAAATGTTTTCATTCCTGCTCAGGGGGATTGCTTCGCTACGCTCGCAATGACGGCTTTTAAAATTTTCCCTTCAATCATTTCTTGCAAAGCAATTTCCAAATCTTCTAATTTAAATTCTGCTGTAATTAAATCACTTATATCAATTGTGCTATTTGCAAGTAATTCAAGAGCTTGCTGAATATATTGTGGACGATGATGAAAAGTACCAATCATTCTGATCTCTTGATAATGAATTTGATAAGTGTCAAATACAACTTTTGAATCTTTTTTACAACCACCAAAGAAATTTATTAAACCACCAGGTCTCACCATCTTCATGCAATCTAACCAAGCTTCAGGTTTGCCCACGGCTTCAAAAACCACATCAGCACCAAAGCCATTGATGGCTTTTATTTTATTTGTGAATTCTGGATCTTTGTAATCAAAAATAAAATCAGCACCATTGGCTTTAGCAAGTTTTGTTTTCAATGCAGAATTGCCAATCGCAATTATAGTGATATTCTTGCGTAACTTTCTACAAAGCTTAATAAAAGTTAAACCGATAGCACCAATGCCATAGACGCAAACCATGT
The DNA here is from genome assembly GCA_964517685.1 of uncultured Gammaproteobacteria bacterium. Lineage (GTDB taxonomy): Bacteria > Cyanobacteriota > Vampirovibrionia > LMEP-6097 > LMEP-6097 > CAYQSL01. Next base: position 68,124 of record CAZFCF010000003.1, read on the forward strand.
CATTGTCTTTGATTCCTGATTTCTCAAAGCCATGTAAAGTTACTGCTAAAGTCTGCACAACGGCTGCAGTTTTAAAATCAAGTGATTCAGGAATTTTGTATAAGTTATTTTCTACAATGCTTTCAGGAATTTTTATTAGTTCGGCAAATGAGCCATTGAGAAATTCTAGATTTTCACAAAGTTCAAATTCTTCTTTGCGGCAAAAAAAACATTTATAACAAGGAGCAGTATTTGCGGCGGTAACTTTATCTCCGATAGTGAATTTTGGATTTTTAGTTTCTTTAACTATTCCTGAAAATTCATAACCGAAACTTGAGGGAATGCTTTTGATTAATTTAGGATGACCCTGAAGGTAAGTTTTAGTATCAGTACCTCCAGTTAGTGCAGCTTTTATTTCCACCAAAACCTCACCCTTACTTATGTTAGGGTCTTGAATATTTTCAATCCTTAAATCTTTTGGTCCGTAGAATAATATAGCTTTCATCTTCTTGAGGGAACTTGCCTTTTGCTTAGAGCGTCACAGGTTATTATAATCATAGTGGCTAGCGCGTCGCTTTTTGAATTGTAATGCTCGAAAAAAAACTAAAAACATTTTTACTCTTAGCAGTACTAGGCTTTTTGCCTTTATCACTGCCATTTTGCCTACCTTGTTCTGCAAAAATTGATCTGGACGAAGAATTTTTTAATAGATACTCAGCAGCTATTAATGAAGAGAAAATAGGCAATACTCTTTCTGCTGTTAAAAGTTACCAACAAGCTTTAAAAATTCAACCACGTGATTATGATGCGCTTTTAAAATTAGGACTACTTTATCTAAACAATGGTGCTGAAGGAGCAATTAGGCAAGAAGGCATTAAGCTGTCTCTTGATTATTTTAAAAAAGCCGAATCAGTTAAACAAAATGATGCTCTTTTATATCTGCTAATGGGAAGAGCTTATGAAGAGATTGGTGAAATTGATAATGCGGTAATCTCTTTTACTAAAGCTTCAAACCTTGATCCAGAGAATATTTTATTAAAATCAAATTTAGGTAGATTATATTTTGAGAAAAAAGATTTTAAAAATTCAATTGAAATTTTCAACAAAGTAATTCTTGCTTATCCGGATAATCTAAAAGCCCGAGGTTATTTAGGAGCTTCACTTCAATCTACTGATAATTATTTAGCTGCAATCGAGCAGTACAACTACATCCTAGACTATACGCCAAATGAATATAGCATTCTAAAAAACATTGGTGATTCATGGCTTGCTGTTGGTAAATTTGATAAAGCGAAAGAAAGCTATGAGAAAGCTAAGAATGTAGATCCAAACGTTCCTAATATATATGCTGATCTTGCCTATGTATCAAGACAAGAGCAGGATTACAAATCTGCAATTGAGAACTACAAAAAAGCTTTGCAACTAAAAGGTACTAATGAAGATTGGAAAAAATCTCTAGCTTATTCTTATTGGTTTGCTGATCAGAAAAAAGAAGCAGTGCAAGTTTTTACTGAAGTTAAAAACTATGCTGTAGCAGGATATATTCAACAAACTTTAGGTGATACTAATGGTGCAATTGAAAGCTACAAAAAAGCTCTAGAACTTAATCCTAAGGACATCAAGAGTAGATTTAATCTTGCAAGAATTTATCACGAATCTAAACAACTTGATTTAGCTCAAGCTGAATATGAAAAAGTTCTTCAACAAAAACCAAATGATGTTGAGTCAATATTTTTACTTGCAACTTTAAGACAAGAAGAAGGTGATCTTGATATCGCTATGAATTATTACAATGAGCTTCTAACACAGCATTTGGCTACTACTGATGCAACTAAGCTCGATGATACTTCTAAGCTTATTAAGAACAATGTTAATTACAATCTAGGTTTGGCTTATAAGTCACAACAAAAACTAGATAAAGCTGAACAGAATTTTGAAGAATTAGTGAAAGATGGAGCTACTAAAGATTTAGCTTTTGAGAAAGGTAAGAATGTCTACAAAGAACTTAGCTTTATCAAAATTGCTTTAGGAAAAAACATTGAAGCTGAAAGAACAATCAATGACTGGCTTAGAGAAGATCCAACCAGTGTGGAAGCAAGAAATCTTTATGCTGACTTCTTAGTTCATCTTGATAAAGAGCGTAAAGCTGTTGAGCAATTGCGTTTAGCATCAGCATTAGACAAGACTTCTACAACTAGATTGAAGCTTGCCAACTTATTGCATTCACAAAACAATCTTTATGAGGCTCTTGCTGAGTACCAAGTAGTGCTGCAAGAAGATCCTAGTAATTTAAATGCGCTATTGGGTGCAGCTAATAATTTCAAAGCTCTTGGTTTTAAGCAAGAGGCTGTCAATATTTATAAAGATGCTCTGAAAAGATATCCTAATGATGTTTTGACAAACTATAACTATGGTCTCTTGATGCATGAAGACAATAATCTTGGTTTAGCGCGCGAGCAGTATGAGAAAGTTTTGGCATTGAATCCTAACTTTACTCAAACCTACTACGTATTAGGTTTAGTATATTGGGATACTGATCAAAAAGATAAGGCTAAAGAAGTTTGGTCTAAATTCTTAGGCAGCTCTGCTGATGAAGGTTTAAAACAACAAATCAGAAATATTGTTGACACTGGAATTAAAACTGACCAAGCTTTAAAACAACAAGGTATTGATCCAACGCCACTTGAAGCAACTAAGGCGCAGAGTATGGGTGCTGAGCAACCAAGTAAGACTTAGTTTAATAGCGGCGTCATTGCGAGGAACGTAGTGACGAAGCAATCCCCCTGCGCAAATCAGATTGCCACGTCGGGCTTTGCCCTCCTCGCAATGACGAGCGGTACGCAACCCATCTCAGGTGGTATGATTTTACTTGAAATTTCAGAATGGATTTAGATAAATTAATACAAGAATTAACCCAGGGTGTACATGAGATCAAGCCTGGTGGCAACAATGCTTTAAAAGAATTATTACAAGAAGCTGCAAAAGAAAAAAGACAACTAAGAGTAAAACTTGGAATTGATCCAACCAGTTCTGATTTGCATTTGGGTCATATGGTTTGTATCCAAAAGCTCAGACAGTTTCAAGAAGCCGGTCATAAGGCAGTCTTGCTTATTGGTGGTTATACCGCTCAAGTGGGAGATCCTTCGGGACGTAATGAAGCTAGACCACCACTAACTAAAGAAGCAGTTGAAATGCATGCTCAAACATATCTCGATCAAGTGAAACGAGTTATTGATTTAAGTACAGTTGAACTGGTAAACAATGCAGATTGGTTTGATAAATTCTCTATGACGGATATGATTCGTTTAGCTTCGCGCGTTAGCGTTAACCAAATGATTGCTAAAGATGCTTTTGGTAAACGTATTGATGAAGGCAATCCACTTTATATTCATGAAATTCTTTATCCACTCTTAATGGCTTACGATAGTTATCAAGTGAAAGCTGATATAGAACTAGGTGGTACTGATCAAACCTTTAACTTGATGGTTGGTAGAGATGTGCAACGTCTTTATGGACAAAAACCACAGCTAGCTTTGACCATGCCTTTGCTTGTAGGTCTAGACGGTGTGAAGAAAATGTCTAAAACCTCTCAGAACTATATTGCGCTGAATGACAGTCCTACTGAGATGTTTGGCAAGACCATGAGTATTCCAGATGATTTAATCCTCAATTATTATATTCTTGCTGCAAGAGCAAGTATCGCTGAAATAGAAGAAGTGAAAGCGAAACTTGCAAATTCAGAGCAATTTAATCCACGTGATCTTAAAATCGAACTTGGCAAAAAAATAGTAGAAATTTATCATTCGGCGCAGGATGCAGATGCAGCGGCAGAACAATTCATAAACCAATTCCGTAATAAAGAAATTCCTGATGATATTCCAGAGTATTTTTTACTCAGTCCTGCTAGGCTTGTTGATTTAATTGCAGATGCTAAATTGGCTGACTCAAAAGCAGACGCCAAAAGGCTTGTCTCTGGTGGTGGTGTAAAACTCGATGGCAATAAACTGGATGATCCTTTTCAAGAAATTTCTCACGAAACAGATTTAGGCAAAGTTCTGCAAGTAGGTAAAAGAAAATTTATTAAATTGGTGAGGCAATAAGTGCATGTCTCAAGATTTGCAAACCTTAGTTAACTCATTAGATACAAATTTGCAATTTGTTTCGGAGCTTTTACAGGCTGATATTAGGTTATTTGTCAGACATGGTGAAGATGTTTATATTCATAATTATTTTCATCCTAATCAAGATTCTATTTACCTTACTCCGAGATTTACAAGTAAGCGTACTGGTGAAAAACTGCGCCCACACAAGGACATCTCTGTAGATAAGGCTTTCAGGCTTGGTAAGCCGATTATAGGGCAGTATGGACTGGTCATTAATAATAGAAATGTACAAGAATTTGCTTATCCAATTTTTTTAAGTGAACTTGATCCGCATCCAGTTGCTGTAATTGCAATTGAAAGAGATATTTTTGTTACACGAAATATTCTTGGTAGACATTGGGATTTCATGGTTGATAATTTAATGAAAACTCTTAAAGAGAAATTTACTAGTGGCGCTAAGCTCCCGCAAATTTCTTTTGGAGAAGGTGCTTTGATTATTCAGAAAATTAATCGAGGTCAAGGTGATGTGCAAAATATTTTCTTTGCAAACCCACTTGCTGTGAACCTTTTATCAGAAATTGCTGAGAGTGTTCAGCAATTAATTGGTAGACCTCTTGATGATGTCTTTGTAAATTTTCAGAGAAAGTTTAAAGGTGATGATAAAAATTTATCAATTACTAAGCTCGAAGAAATTTCTCTCAGACAGCGCACCATTATTCTTAGACATATTTCTCTTAGTGGTGAAATGTCAGTAGTTCTTATTAAAGACAATTCAGAAGTGAAGGTAAAGGAAACTTTGCTAAAAGAAATTCATCACCGAGTGAAAAATAATTTACAAACAGTGGTTTCTCTTTTGAGTTTGCAAAAACGCCGCAATCCTCAGCTGGAAGAGGCTTTCACTGAAGCGATCAATAGAACTAATAGTATTGCTTTAGTGCATGAATATTTAGCAAGATCCAATGATATTGAAAATATAGATTTTGGTTTTCTTGTACAGAAAATTCTTAAAGGTCTAATTTCTTCTTATGGTGCTGAAGAAGTTGCAGTGAATTTTGATTGTCAAAAGAAAGTTTTTATACACAGTGAAGAGGCTACCAATTTAGCTTTGGTCTTGAATGAAATTCTTTCTAATACACTGGAACATACAGCTGGTGTGGTTTCTAGAATTGATATTAATTTATATTACGATGGTAAGAATCTGCACATGAGAGTCGAAGATAATGGTGGTGGTTTTAAAGATGGTTTTGATTATAAGAAAAGTACAGGCTTGGGTTGGGGGATTGTACAAACCATTACTGAAGAGAGTCTTAAGGGTCAGCTCATAGTAGAAAATATTGATAAAGGTGATACCAAAGGCTTAAAAGTGGAGTTAATAATACCTAATATAAAAACTCTTAGCGAATAGATACTAATTTAAGAGCTATAATTTAGGATTAAGATGAGTGCGATGAAAGAGTTTACCCTGAACGATCAAGATCTAATTAAAGTCATTATTGCTGATGATGAGCCGCTTATTCGTATGGATTTGAAAGAGCTGCTTGAAGAAACTTCTACTTATAAAGTAGTTGCTGAAGCTAAAGATGGTAATGAAGCAATCGCAGCAATTAATGAGCATAAGCCAGATATAGTTTTTATGGATATTCGTATGCCAAACAAAGATGGTATACAAGCAGCAAAAGAAATTCAACAACAACTTGGTAGGCGTGTGCCTATCATTATGCTTACAGCTTATAGTCAGCCAGAGCTTTACGAGGAAGCATCTAAAGCGGGAGTCTATGCCTATCTTACTAAGCCTTTACGTAAGGCAGATATTCCACCAGCTATTGAAGTAGCGATGGCAAGAGCTATTGAAATGTATGGTCTACAAGATGAAATAGATCGTCTCAATGACAAGCTTGAAATTAGAAAATTAGTAGAAAAAGCTAAAGGTGTTTTGATGAAGAAATTTAACATCGATGAATCTGCAGCTTATCGCCGTATCCAAAAAACCGCTATGGACCAAAGACTTGGCTTAAAAGAAGTCTCTGAGTCGATTTTGAATGGTTAAGTTTTGCTCCGGAACTTGATTTATTTTTATACTTTAAGGTAAAGTAATTTCATTATGAGAATTGCACCAGAAGTAGTTGCTAGGGTTAAATTAGCTCTAGATGAGCGGATTAGTGGCTTCTCCGAGCCTCAACAAAAAGCCATGAGTCGTTTAGTATTAGGAGAGAAGCCAGAAGACTCAGATAAAAGTTATGTACAAGGAGTAATCTTGGCACAGGATCCTTTAAAAAAAAATATTCCTTTTGTTGTAGCATTAGCAGTTTCTTCTGATAACATGGAGGCATTTACGAGATGGTTAGGGCAAACTATGTCCGAGACAAATCCTGTAAACGCGCTTGCTGCTTTGAAGCAAGGGATAGAGCGAATAGACAGGGCACAGTATGTTGACTCTCGCTATGCCCGAGATGTTGATGAGTTATTAAAATACATAGCTATGGATGATCTGGAAAAAAATTCTCATAAGTGTGAGTCAGAACTTTTCAAGGAAATTGCCTTTGGTGTCTGTGAAAATGGGACATCGAGTCATTTGGCCAGAACTAACTTACAAGCATTAAAAGATATGGGTGAATTTTCAGTAACAGATGCTGTACTTACAGCATTGCAATCGAGGCAAAAGTACTTAAGCCGGCTTGCAGCTTCTCGATGACCTTCCTGAAATTATGAAACCTGCGATTTCGAAAGCTGAAAAACAAAGTTTTAACTATCCAAATTAGCCGGCTCTTTATCACTCACTGACCAAGTTTCACCGCTGTAAACTAATTTCTTCAAATCGCCTTCGCCGAACTTATTAATCGCTTCTGCTTCTTGAGCATGAAGAACTTCATCATAAGTAGGTTTGCGCACTGAACGGATTACACCCATTGCAGTCGGGAATTCTGGATGATCCACGCCTAATTGTGCAATTAAGTATTGAAGTGTAGTATCCATGCTCTTTGGATCATGAATAAGAAACTTAGAAGTATCTTCGCCAACTTTCTCTCCAACTTTAAGTGCTGGATTAGTGCCGTTCTCTAAATAGATACCTTTAGTATCTAAATCAAACATCAAAGGTTTACCTTCTTCTAAGTATAGATTTTCAGAGTCTTTAGTTTCTTTGTTGAGATATTTTGCAAAAGCACCATCGTTGAAAATATTACAGTTCTGTAATATCTCAATGAAGGCTATACCTTTATGCGCAGCAGCAGCAGTAAGTACTTGTTGCATATGTTTAGGATTCGCTGCAGTAGTACGGGCTACGAAAGTCGCACCACAAGTAAGCGCAAAGCTAACTGGATTTAAAGGAGCATCGATAGAACCCATAAGCGAAGTTTTAGTAACTTTACCTTGCTCAGAAGTTGGTGAGTACTGTCCTTTAGTAAGTCCATAAATACGGTTATTGAAAAGTAGAACTTTAAGATCCATATTTCTACGAATCATGTGTAGTGTGTGATTGCCGCCGATACTTAAACCATCGCCATCACCAGTTACCATCCATACAGAAAGTTTTGGATTAGAGATCTTCACGCCTGATGCTACAGTTGGCGCGCGTCCATGAATAGTGTGGAAACCATAAGTAGCCATGTAGTAAGGAAATCTGCTTGAGCAGCCAATTCCAGAGATGAATACTAAGTCTTCTTTAGCCACGCCTAAGGTTGGCATAATGGTTTGTACTGAAGAAAGAATTGAATAGTCTCCACATCCTGGACACCATTTCACATCACCTTCAGGAATGAAGTCTTGTTTAGAAAGTTGGGGTGCTACTGTTGTGCTCATTATTTGCCTCCGATAATTTTTTCAGCGATGCTAACTAAATCGCTCACGTTGAATGGTTTTGTGTTCACTTGATTAACCGGTTTGGTATCAATTAAGAACTTAGATCTAAATAGCATGTTGAATTGACCACTGTTTAATTCAGGGATCATTACATGTTTAAATTTAGCAGCTATTTGTCCAAGATCATTTGGCATTGGATTGATGTAACGCAAATGAACTTGCCCAACTTTGTAACCACGCTGAAGAAGCTCATCAATAGCTGATCTGGTGTAACCATAAGTGCTACCCCAACCGAGTATAAGTAGATCGCCTTCTTGCTCGCCGTAGATTTTAGTATCTGGATAAGTCTTCGCGATGTTCTCTACTTTCTGTGCACGAATTCTTGTCATCTCTTCGTGAACTTCAGGAGAAAGATTTACTTTACCTGTGATGTTTTCTTTTTCAAGACCACCTAGAGTGTGCTCGCAGCCTGGTGTTCCAGGTATAGCCCAAGGTCTAGCTAAATTCTCATTACGACCGTAAGGTTTGTAAGTTGTAGAGTCAGTATGAAATTCGGCTTTAATCTTTGGAAGATTATCCATGTCTGGAAGTAACCAAGGCTCAGAACCAATTGCAATTTGAGTATCAGAAAGTAACACAACTGGAGTCATGTGCTCCACTGCAATTCTGATAGCTTCGATTGCAGTTTCAAAACAATCTGACGGACTGCTTGCAGCAATAACTGGCATTGGGCTTTCACCATTACGACCAAACATTACTTGAAGTAAGTCTGTTTGCTCAGTCTTAGTCGGCAAGCCGGTTGAAGGACCACCACGTTGGATGTCAGCAATGACTATTGGTAATTCAGTCATCATCGCTAAATTCATAAATTCTGATTTAAGCGCGATTCCTGGACCAGAAGTAGTAGTAATTGCTACGTGACCTGCAAACGCAGCGCCAATTGCAGAGCCAATTCCAGCGATCTCATCTTCTGCTTGGAAAGTTTTTACGTTGTAATGTTTTAGCATTGCAAGTTCTTGAAGAATTTCTGTTGCTGGAGTGATTGGATAAGAGCCAATGAACAACGGCTTTCCAGCAATTTTACTTGCTGCAACAAAACCGATTGCGAGTGCTTGGTTGCCAGTAATGTTTCTGTAAGTACCAGCTTTAATTGTTGCCTTAGGCACTTCGTAAGTGTTTTGGAACATCTCACAAGTATCACCAAAATGCAAACCAGCTTTAAGAGCTGCAATGTTAGCTTCAAGAATCAAAGGCTTCTTAGAGAACTTAGATTCTAACCACTCTACAGTTGGGGTGATATCGCGGTTGTAGATGAAGTACATCAGACCTAAAGCGAACATATTTTTGCAACGTTCTTTTTCTTTGCCGATGATATCGATATCTTTCAGTGCTTCAAGAGTCATCTTAGTTACAGGCACTTCGTAAACTCTGTACTTAGCTCTGTATGGAGCAAGAACATCGTCTTCCTCTTTAAAGCCAGCTTTAGTGAGGTTTCCAGCAGTGAAGCTATCTTGGTTAGTAATTAAAATACCGTTTTGTTTGAGATCTTTAACGTTGGTTTTCATTGCAGCAGGGTTCATGGCAACGAGCACATCTAGAGCATCTCCTGGTGTGTAAATATCATTAGAACTGAATCTCACTTGGAAGCCAGAAACTCCAGCAAGCGTTCCTTGAGGGGCTCTAATTTCGGCAGGGAAGTTTGGATAGGTGCTGATGTCGTTGCCGAATAAGGCACTGGTCGTAGTGAACTGATTACCAGTCAACTGCATCCCGTCACCGCTATCGCCGCAAAATCTGATGGTGACTGAATCTAATCTTTCTTTAGTGTGGGTTGCCATATTCAAAATAAATTATATCTTCAGGTCTAGCTTTCTGATGTGATTAAACATTAGAGCTAGCTTAATATTAGATACCCACAATAGTATTAGGTTTAATGGTTGAATTATATGTATCTGTAAATGGTGCATGGGGATTACCTTATAGATTTGTCAAGCGAGAATAGGTTTATTATGTCAAGTCTTGAATTTAGGATTTTATCTTCATTCCAAAAGAAATGCCTAATAAAACTCTTTCCCAGAGGTTTGTAAAAGAGATTTTATCAAAGCGATACCATCTTAATTTGTAGCCTTTTCAAAGCCTCATCTGGATTAAGTTCTCGGCGTATAACTTTTAGGTAAGCATCTTTAATTTCACGCTTATACATTTGGCTGAAAGGCAATTGTGGAAAGTATTTGGCATTAGGACTTTTAGCCAGATCAATAAATATTTCTATGTATTGATTTGGATGTTTCTGTATAAAGCTTTCGCTGTGTGTGTTTAATGGTGTAAATTTTTGTTGTGCTAAAGCTAGATACTCTAGATTTTCTTGTTTGTGTAACCATTTAATGAACTCTGCTGCTTGTCGAGCGTGTTTCGCGCCTTTGGGAATTGCAAGCGCATCTACCGTTACATAAGTAGCTTTGGGTACTCTGCCTGGAAACGCTCTCACAGAGATATTTAGCTGCGGTGAGTAAATTTTGGCAAGATTCTTTTCCCAGACCCCATTATTCTCAAGTGCAATTTTGCCAGAGTAAAAAGGATTGTCCGGACTTTGGTAAGCATGAAAGCCTTCAGTATATGAAGCGAGTTTTTGTGGGTCGATTTTGCTTGCGAAGTTTTCTACTGCCCAGTTCCAGGCTTCGAGGTTTTCGGGGGAGTAGGCGGTGATTTGCCACTCGTCATTGCGAGGAACGGAGTGACGAAGCAATCCATTTCGCGCAGGGGGATTGCCGCGCCCACTATGTGGGCTCGCAATGACGTTTGATTTCACTCCCCACTCCCCACCAAACACAACCGGCAAGAAGCTTCCAGCCCAAGGAGGCCAGCTTGGTAAGTAAGCAATTTCTCTGCCATCACCATGGGCATTTATGTGATCGAAGATTTTTACTATATCTTCTAAGCTTGAAGGTTCTGCTAAATGATATTTATCGAGAATATTTTTATTGATGTGAAGGGCTTCGCAAGTGGGCATCAAAGGCATCGCAAATTGTGAGCCTTGTAAATTCAACATCCTTATATATACCGGAATAAATCTATCCAAATATTCCTGATCAAAAAAATTATCAAGTGGTTCTAGAGCGTTGCGTAAAGCAAAGTCACTGACCATATCTCCATCGAGGTGAACTAGATCTGGAGGGACTTTACCTACTATCGAAAGCAAAATCTTTTTCTTGGGCATAGAAATGCTAACCATTTTTACTTTGAAATCGTGATCTTCTGAGTTGAATTTTTTTACTAATTCTTCTAAAGGTTTCTTTTCAACGCCGCTCCAATACTGCCAGAAGGTAATTGTTGTTTTAATGGCGCCGGGGGATTGTTTCGCTTCCACCTTCGCTAATGCTTCGGTGGACAAGCCGCTCGCAATGACGGTGTTTGCAATGAAAGACTTCTTATAAAACTCAAAAACAAATACGCCCAGAATCACTAAGAAAAAAATCCATAAAACTATAAAAACTTTTTTTTGTGGGCTGAGGTTCATTTTTTATTCTGATTTGACACTTATATCATTTCTAAAATTAACTTTACACTGAGGAAAGCATAGCGAAAAATCAGTTACTATTCTTGTTGTGATTCAAGAAAGAAGAGTTGTAATTACCGGTATCGGTCCTGTGACCTCTGTAGGTATCGGTTTAGAAGAATTTTGGGCAGCCTTGCTTGCTGGTAAAAGCGGTATTAGTATGCTCGACAATATAAATGAGTATGAAGGTTTCACGCCGCCAGTAAAATTTGGCGGACAAATCAAAAACTTTGATGTGGCAACTTACTTTCCTGGAGATCCTCGTGAAATTCGTAGTCTACAAAAAGACATGGATAAGGTCAGCCAATTTGCGATGGTTGCAGCGAAATATGCAATTGAAAATTCTGGAATTAATTTTGATAAATTAGAAGAGTACGGTTCAGATCGCACTCAGGTAGCGACTTTCATAGGTACTGGTATCGGTGGTATCAAAACTACTTGTGATGATATGCAAACTCTAGTTACCCGTGGCATTAAAGCTCTTGGTTTGCGTTCTATTATAAGGCTCATGCCCAATGCGGCATCAGGTCATGTTGCAATCAAATATGGTTTGCAAGGTAGAGCTAAGTCAGATGCAACTGCGTGCGCATCGGGTTTGGATAGTTTAATGGATGCTTTCTACTATATAAAGAATGGTCTTGCTGATGTTATGGTGACTGGCGGTACTGAAGCGTGTTTGAACACACTTGCTATTTCTTCTTTCTATAATATGACTGCACTTTCTCGTAGAGAGACTGCTCCAGAAGAAGCGAGCTGCCCGTTTGATAAACGTCGTGATGGTTTTGTGATGTCTGAAGGCGCAGTTGTTTTCACTATAGAAGAATTATCCTTTGCTAAGAAACGTGGTGCAAAGATATATGCTGAGCTTATTGGCGTAGGTGCTAGTTGTGATGCCTACCATATTACTGCTCCATCTGAAGATGGTAGTGGTGGATCTCGTGCTATTGAAGCGGCTTTGAAGTGTGCAGGCATGAGTAATGAGCGTGAGAAGATTAATTACATCCACGCACACGGTACTAGCACTCCATTGAATGATGCGCGTGAGACTCTTGCAATCAAAAAAGTTTTTGGTGAACATGCTAAAAAGCTTGCAGTATCTTCGACTAAGTCTATGACTGGTCACTTGATTGGTGCTGCCGGTCCTGCTGGGCTTGCGGTTTGTGCAATGGCTTGTAAGGATGGCAAAGTGCCTCCTACTATCAACTATAAGGAAGCAGACCCTGCTTGTGATTTGGATTATGTGCCAAATACAGCGCGCTCAATGAATGTGGACTATGCGATGGTCCAAGCTCTTGGCTTTGGTGGACATAATACTGTGGCGATTGTCAAGAAATTTACGGAGTAACAAATGCCGTTATTGCGAGGAGCGAAGCAAGCCTGTCCAGAGCGTAGCGTGGGATGACGATCCAGTCTTCAAATAACTGGATCCTGACGCCTTCTGCGAAGGCTCAGGATGACGCGGCATTAATTCTGCAAACAAAATCTGATGAGACTCTCAGCTTCATCTGGAATCTCTTGCTCTCTTGCAGCATTCAGCTTCTTATCAATCTCTAGATAACTTAATCCAAGATTACTCAAAATAGAACTTACATCATTATGTGATTTATAAGAATGATTTTCATCGCCCTCTTTATTATCCTTGCTCACGATAATATTTTTAAATTTATTTTTCAGCTCAAGAATTATTCTCTGCGCAGTTTTATTGCCAACACCTTGAGCTTCTTCAATTAGTTTTACATCTCCACGAATCACTGCAGAAATAAATTGCTCTACTTCAAAATAAGACAGAATATTGACCGCTGATTTAGGTCCAATTCCTGACACTTTTATCAACAACTGAAACAGTTCTTTCTCTGTTTTATTGAGGAATCCAAAAAGCCTAATTCCTTCTTCGTTGTTTATGGCCACAACGTGTATCTTGTAATCCTCTCCCTGATTGATTTTGATTAAAGTAGTTTTGGGTATTTCAACTAAATATCCAATATTGTTTACGTCAATGATTGCAGTATTACAATTTAAATTCTTCTCAATTATCTTTCCTTTGAAATATGCAAACATCGTAATATAGATTATATTTTGAAAATTAATCTTCTTTAATTCCATGGGTGGAACTTTTTCTAAAACTTTTCAATGGTTGATACAAAAGGAATTTCACACAATATGATATACGTCTTACTCATTCATACAAAAATCTTAATTTTAAAAACTTAGCTAAAACAGTTGACCGCCTACCTAAAATTTGAAAGTATTAATGCTGTATTCTAATACGCTGGGTCTTAGTCCCTTGACCAATAGTGTTAGGAAATTTTTTATGGAAAAAAATAGGGTGAAAAAAACAAACAAAGGAGAAACAATGAGTCTAAGGAAACTACTTTCTTTACTCTTACTTACGGCGTTTACTATGACGTCGATCGCTCCTGCCCAGGCGGCAGTTACGCTTAATTCAGGCGTAGTGCTTCCAACCATAGCTCAAGACGACGGTACACGTGCCGACGGTGCAAACAGAGATGTTGTGCCTTTAGTTTTGAGAATTGGTTTCGTTGGCGGAGATCTTACATTTGCACCGGACGGTACTGCGTTCCAAGCGCTTGACTCTTTCACTGTTCAAAACAATGGAAGTTTATCAACAACTGGATTTACAGTTCCAGCTCCGAGAGTTGCAGTTTTCGTACCACCTACTGGTACTGAATTCGTTAAATTAGTAGCTAATAGCTATAGAGATTTAACTTCAACTATCACTATTGCAAATGGTACGTCAGGTTCAGCAACGATCAATGGAACAACTCTTTTGAACGTTACTGCTGATTCTGCTACTACAGCTAGTTTCCCTGGAACAGGCGCTGGTGCAGTTGTTGCTGCAGTAGTTCTTACTGAGGCTGCTGGCGATGCAACGTTTGGTATTGGTTCTAGCACTGAGTTCCCAGCTGGTAGCTTAGTTGTTCAGTTCTTTACTAAAACAGATGCACCTAACCAAATTACTACTGGTGCTGGTGGACTTATCGTTATTAACGGTATCGGTCTTGCTGCAGATCCTGGTACTAGCTTAGGTTCTACAGGTGATTTAAACATCACTTATAAAGCTCCTAATACAAGTGCTGTGGCTCTTGCTGCTTTCGGTAGCTCAGTTTTAGCTGATGATACAGCTATTAAAGTTGCTACTAAAGCAGATAACATTGGTAAATTAGAGTTCTTACAAGTTGGTACTACTACTGGTACTGAAGTAAGCACTACTTCTGAGCCAGACAGTCAACCAAACACAATACTTGCTGGTTTAATTTCAGGTACTACAGTTACTGTTGGTCCTGGATTAATCACTTCAACTGGATCTAGCTTAGCTACTGCAAATCTTGATACGGATACACTTCTTATCAGAGCAGCTGAAAGAGCTGAATCTACAACAAGTGCAAGAGCTTATTACGAAACTCCGTTCAATACTTCAGCTTTAGTTCTAAGCCAAGTATTTAATGGTAGAGAAGCTACAACAATTCGTGATTTGACACTTGATGGTAATACTACTAACTTCCCTAACGCTGCTAACGCTTTAATCAAAGTAACTTTTGCATTAGAGACTCCAGCAGGTGCTGCTTCTACAGCTACTCTTGCAGTTAACGCTGTAACAGTATCTATGGTAAGTCCTAGAGCATTTAATGGTTTCAGAAACACTGGAGCTGCTACAGGTGGTCAAACTCAAGCTCTTGAGGGTGCATTGCCTGGCGTAAGAGGTTTCTCAGGAGGTTTAATTAACACTCTTGATAACGCTCCTGCGACTTCTGGTGTGACTAAGCGTACATTATATGGAGTTCTTGCTCTTTACAATGGTACAGCTTCTGTAACACAATACCAAGCAAAAGACACATTCACTGCTGACTTCAGAGCTCAAGATACTCAAAGAGGTCTTACAGATGCAGTTGCTAACACTAATACTGTAGTTGCTGGTAACGATACACCTAGTAGTACTGGTACTGCTGCTCCAAGTGCAGACAGAATCAGTATGTTCCCTGGATCTATGATCATCAATGCTGCTGCCGCTAACGGTGTTGCTGCGTGGGATCTTGTTAACACAGCAAATGGCTCTGGATCAACTCCATTCTCATTTGCATTAGCAAGTTCTAATGACACTTATGCAAACACTAATACTATTTGGAATCCATCAGAAGTTTCTGTAAGGATGATAAATGGTACTGGAGGAGCTTCTATTGGTAATACCGCGTATTTCTTAATTCACGGTACTAATGGAGCTGACGTAGGTGTTACTGTTGATAACTTCAGAGTTGCTTCAACTAACGTGAACGCTTCAACTGAGTTCTACGATAATGGAGTTACTTTGAAAGATGCAAACAATACTGTTGATGCACGTAATAACGTGTTAATGGCAGCTAAACTCAAAGCAAATGTTCTTGAGATTATGCCTGTATCTAATAAGTTTGATGGCTTAAGAGATGTACTTGCTCTCAGACCTGAAGCTACTATTACTCTTGATGCTACATCTAAGACTACTGGTGTGAACCTTGTAGCTACTGCTACTGGTAACAACCTTCCAACAGCTGGAGTGAAGCTAACTATAGCTAAAATCCTTCCTACTGGTGGTTTCACAGCTGGTCTAGATCTAACGTCATCGGCTCTTCCTGTTCATGGAACAATTGGTACTCCAGCATTAATGAGCGAAAGTTCAACTGATGCAGGAGCTAGCAGATCTGCTATCCAATTGAGTAGCGTAACAGGTGCTACTACTTCTACTGATAATCTTTCAGATATCGTAGGAACTGGTAAGTCACTTGATACTACATTACCTCCATTATTCTGTGGTGGTACTGCTGGTACAGCTACTAGAGGTCCTAATGGTGTTGTATTCCAACCTAAGGCTCGTGCAATTCTGTTAACTGAAAACGGTACTACTAATTTCCAAGCAATTGAAGATTTAGGTGCTAACACAGTAATCAGAGTTACTCTTCCTACAGGATGGGATCTAAACAAATATACAGCTACTAACGGTAACTTCCTTGCAACTGGAGTTTCTGGTGGTTTAACTGCGACTGTTATTAGAACGCAAGACATCACTAGTACGGTCTCTAGAGCATTCATTGATATTACTGTTGATAGTAGTGCAACTACTGTAAGCACTAAGAGATTACTTGGTCTGTTCTTCAAGCCTAATGCGCTTGTAGTTCCAGAAGGAGTAACTAGCTTTACTGCTGATGTAGCGATTTACAATACAGCTGGTACCGCGGCAACTACTGATGATACTCTTGTGGGTACTATCGGTACAGTTAGCTTAGGTTCTGCATGTTCTACATTGTTAACAGTTTCATTCTGCGATAGCTCAATTTCATCTTTCGTAGCTTCTGGTTCTACAACTCAGACTACAGAAAATGGAAGAGTTGCTACAAGCGGATCTCAATTAACTGAATTTGGTGGATCACCATCTTCAATTCAGAGACTTGTTAACTCATCTGCAAGTAACGAAGTAATCCTTCCAGACCTATGTGTGGAAGAGGGTGTGGCTGATGCATTACCAGTTGGTTCTATAACTGACGGTGTGCCAAGCATATTCGGTGAATCTGCTTCTTCTACTGTAGGTGATGTTGAATTACACATTTCAACTAGCTTTGCTGGAAGTACTGCTACAGGTGAAGTTGGTCTAGATACAGCTGCAACAGCAGTTCTATTCTCAGACACATCTATCATTGCTGACGGTGCATCAAGTGTAGTTACTACTGGTGATGATAATGAAGTAATCGTTCCTTTACAGGAAGGTACTGCTTCAGGAAGAAAGAGACCATTCTTGGAAAAAACTCAAATCAGAATTACTGGTTTAAGACTTGACCAAGCTGCGGCTTCTCAACCAGTATCAGCACAAGACATATTAGTTTGGGCTGAAGTTGCGACAGGTACTGGTTCAGTAGCTGTTGGTAGCAATGCTGTAATTAGTAATGAAGAAACAAATACTACAACTCATGAGTTCTTTGCTGGTAACGTATTTAGCTCTGGTAACGAAGATGAGAAATATTCAAACTCATTCTCTGACAAAGTGATAGATACTACTACAGGAACTGTAGTTGCTACTAGCTTCGGTGATAACAGTGCTACTGTTGCAACTAACACATTACAAGTTGCTCAGTCACTAGGTAATCACGGTACATTGAGTGGTGCTGTTGAGTCATTACTTGACAATTCAGGATACACATTACTTGATGAAGATACTACTTTCAGCGTTCAACTAAGTGATATCACTGGTTCTACAGACAAGAAAGCTACTATATCTGTTAATCCAGGATCATTAGAGCCAGGAACACTTGTTACTTTAACGTCAAGTGGTTCAGGTAATAGCGATTCAGTAACAGTTCCAGTACTTGATGATGGTAGTTTCATCGGTTCGATCAGAGCTAACACAAGTCAAACGATTGTGGTAACTCAAGGTCCTACTTCAACTCAAACTGGTGCTCTTCAATTAAGAGAATTAGATGTAGTTGAACAAAACGTTGAGCCTGTAATCACAGGAGCTGTAGCTGAGAATATTGGAATCGGTATCCTTACTAGAAGAGGAACTGCGCCAGTAGTATTCACGGTAACTGCTAAAGGTAAATTGAATGGAGTTGACTTTACGCCAACTGCTAGCCAATTGACTTTAGGTGGTTCAAGCGTAATTGCTGTAACAGGTACTGATGATAAATTCATCGGTATTGCTGACTTCAGCAAATCAACGGCCTTGACTGTTAAAGCAACAGCTAATGGTGAGGAAAGTACAGCTACACTTACTGAGTTAGCTGTGTCTAATCCAACACTTAGTGGTGGTCCAGTTCTTAAGAAAGTTAAAGTCAACAAAAAAGGAAGAATTGCTCTTTCTGGTTTGAGACTACGTAACGGCGGAACATTCGGATTCGTATTAAGTGATGGTACTTACGTGCCAGTTGACCTAAAAGCTCAAACTGCTAACCAGAAGAAAACAGGTAAGAGAACTTCTGCTGTAGAAGCTACTATTCCAGCTACTGCAGTATTAGGTGTCTTCCATGTTCCTGGACGTGGTACTAGTACAATCGAACTATAAATCTATAGATCGATAATATACAAATAACTAAAAGGGAGCTTTCGGGCTCCCTTTTTTTTGTATTAAATCTCTTTCGAAATCGTAAATTGTTCTAACCTTTAATAAGCTGTAGTGCTATTTGTGGAGTTGCATTCGCTTGAGAGAGCATCGCTGCGGCAGTTTGCTGCAGGATTTGGTTCTTGACTAAGATACTACTTTCTTGAGCAACGTCAACATCTTGGATACGCGATCTAGATGCTTCGGCGTTTTCTTTAGCAATGTCCATGTAGTCAGTTTTTGACTCCAGTGCATTTTGAGTAGCTCCTAGGTAAGATCTCATTCTAGAGATATTGTCGATAAGAGTATCAATATCACCAACCGAAGCGGCAACGTTAGTTGTGTGAGTAGCATAGTTAAGTGAATTAACATTTGCACCACTAATTTGCAATCTATCTAAGGCAAAACCCGTAGTAGTGCCTTCAATGATGTGACCGTAATCAGTTGTACCGCCATCTGCCACTTCACTGATATCGATGTCGATACCATTGTTAGCTGCATACTCAGAACGTAGACTCAAAACAGTGGTCTGACTTGCATCAGCACCGGTTTGTAGAGTTAAGTCTGCAGATGAGGAATTGTTACTGCTAAGCAAGTTGATACCATTGAATTTTGTTGATCCAGAAATATCATTGATAACTTTAACTCGCTCGTTAATCTCTCTTTGTAGAGCGTCTTTCTCGTTAGTGCCGTTAGTTCCGTTGACACCTTGTACAACAAGTTCTCTAATTCTCTGTAAATTTTCTTGTATAACTTGCAAACCACCTTCTGATGTTTGAATGAGTGAAATACCATCAGCGGCATTTTGTTTAGCTTTGTCAAGACCGCGAATAGTTGTTGTAAGCTTGTTTGCGATACTTAAGCCGGCTGCATCATCTGCTGCTCTGTTGATTCTGTAACCTGTAGATAAATGTTCGATATTTCTCTCAAGTCCCATAGTATTCATTCTTAATGCCCTTTGGGCGAAGATACTTTGTGTGTTTGTGTTTACTACTAATGCCATAATTGTTTCCTGCTTAAAATATCGGAACTTTGCAGGCTAGCACAGTTAACCAT
Source organism: uncultured Gammaproteobacteria bacterium (assembly GCA_964517685.1). Taxonomy (GTDB): domain Bacteria; phylum Cyanobacteriota; class Vampirovibrionia; order LMEP-6097; family LMEP-6097; genus CAYQSL01. The sequence continues at coordinate 87,697 of CAZFCF010000003.1, forward strand.
TGAGACTATTTGTTGGAGCCTAACCTCAGGAAATCTAGGCACAGTGAGCTAATTTAGTGTGCAGGACTAATCTAAAAAGACTATAGGCATGAGAATTTCATTGAAATCTCGATTGTTTAATCAGATTTTAATTTGATTTATTTACTATAACTCTAGCTATGGTAAACATTTCGCCAACAGCCAAATCAAATATATCTAGGTTTCAATCTGCAGAGGCCCCGGCGGCATCTAATATTAGCTTAGCTGCTGCTAATAATCATGGAGCTAGAGTTAGCAATTTAATCGGTGGTGGTGCTGCAACTGGCTCTACAGGCGGTTTAAACAATCCATCAGGTTCTTCACAAACCAAAAGCTCCAAGAGTTTTGCTCAACTCATTGATATGAGTCATTATACTGATACTTACAAAGATTATACGGACAAGTCAAAGGAAGCAGAAAATGTTTTAAAAACATATGAATCTAAAGTAGCTACTGGTGATGCTCCTGATAATCCATCTCAATTTCATTCTTCATATTCAGAAATTCTTTCATTAAATACTTTAGAAGAGTTTTATAAACAAGAAACATTATTCTGGAAATCAGAACAGAGTTTTACTAGTGCCAATCCTGATAAATTAACTAAGGGTAGAGCAGACTCCTATAGAAATCTCCAAGATTTAGAAAGCCGTTATGAAGAAGCTTTGATTGCAGGCAATACTATTAAAGCTGCAGATCTAAAAGGTGATATTAACGCAGCGAAACACAATCTCCAAGCGTCACAGACGGCTTAATTTGGTAATAGCGACAAGACTATTTGTGGAGTAGTATTTGCTTGAGTAAGCATGGCGGCAGCGGTTTGTTGCAAAATTTGGTTCTTCACTAGAATACTACTTTCACGGGCGACATCTACATCTTTAATTCTAGATCTAGAACTTTCAGAATTTTCACGAGCAATGTCAATAAAATTTACTTTTGATTCGAGAGCATTTTGTGAGGCACCAAGATACGATCTCATTCTGGAAATATTGTCTATCATTGCATCTAAATCATTAGCTGAAACAGCAACATTCGTTGTATGTGTAGCATAATTAAGCGAATTAACATTTGAACCATTTATGTATAAACGATCTAGAGCAAAGCCAATTGAAGTGCCTTCAATTAAGTGACCATAGTCAGTTGTACCACCATCTGCAACTTCGCTTATATCAATGTCAATCCCGATCTGGGATTGAACTCCAGATTCAAATTTAATTTCTGAATTTTGTCCATTTACAGTTCCAGTTTGTAAGATTCGATCTGTAGTCCCTGCAAGCAAACTAATTCCATTAAATTGAGTTGCTTGAGATATATCAGAAATAATTTTAATCCTTTCGTTTATTTCTCTTTGTAGAGCACCTTTTTCGTTAGAGCTATAAGTGCCGCTTGTACCTTGGATAACCAATTCCCTGATTCTTTGTAAGTTTTCTTGGATTACTTCTAAGCCACCCTCAGCTGTCTGTAGCATTGAAACACCGTCGCCAGCGTTCTGCATAGCTTTCTCTAAGCCTTTTAATTCAGTAGTTATTTTATTACTGATACTTAAACCTGCCGCATCATCGGCAGCTCTATTTATTCTAAAACCTGTAGACAAATGTTCGATATTTGCCTTTAAACCATCGGTGTTAACTCTCAGTGCTCTTTGAGCAAAAAGACTTTGAGTATTGGTGTTGATTGATAATCCCACTCATCTACTATTCACCCGAGGGACTAAGATCTAAATCAGCCCCCAGACTGATTTTCATGGTTAAATGCAGTTAATTAGTCTCAAAGTCCTAGATTAAAAGGACTGTTTTATTTATTTTGAAAATTCTAATACAAAAAATAGAGAGCCCCGTAAGGGGCTCTCTAAGTGGGGTGGGGAGGGAATCGTCAGTTTCTACCCTTTTTATCAACTATGCTAGGCATAGTTAAAATCTATAAGTCGAATTTAGCCGCCTTTAATAAGCTGTAGTGCTATTTGTGGGGTTGCGTTCGCTTGCGAGAGCATCGCTGCGGCAGTTTGCTGCAGGATTTGGTTCTTGACTAAGATGCTACTTTCTTGAGCAACGTCAACATCTTGGATACGCGATCTAGATGCTTCGGCGTTTTCTTTAGCAATGTCCATGTAGTCAGTTTTTGACTCCAGTGCATTTTGAGTAGCTCCTAGGTAAGATCTCATTCTAGAGATATTGTCGATAAGAGTATCAATATCACCAACCGAAGCGGCAACGTTAGTTGTGTGAGTAGCATAGTTAAGTGAATTAACATTTGCACCACTAATTTGCAATCTATCTAAGGCAAAACCCGTAGTAGTGCCTTCAATGATGTGACCGTAATCAGTTGTACCGCCATCTGCCACTTCACTGATATCGATGTCGATACCATTGTTAGCTGCATACTCAGAACGTAGACTCAAAACAGTGGTCTGACTTGCATCAGCACCGGTTTGTAGAGTTAAGTCTGCAGATGAGGAATTGTTACTGCTAAGCAAGTTGATACCATTGAATTTTGTTGATCCAGAAATATCATTGATAACTTTAACTCGCTCGTTAATCTCTCTTTGTAGAGCGTCTTTCTCGTTAGTGCCGTTAGTTCCGTTGACACCTTGTACAACAAGTTCTCTAATTCTCTGTAAATTTTCTTGTATAACTTGCAAACCACCTTCTGATGTTTGAATGAGTGAAATACCATCAGCGGCATTTTGTTTAGCTTTGTCAAGACCGCGAATAGTTGTTGTAAGCTTGTTTGCGATACTTAAGCCGGCTGCATCATCTGCTGCTCTGTTGATTCTGTAACCTGTAGATAAATGTTCGATATTTCTCTCAAGTCCCATAGTATTCATTCTTAATGCCCTTTGGGCGAAGATACTTTGTGTGTTTGTGTTTACTACTAATGCCATGATTTCTATCCTCTCGTTTATCCCCGTAGTGGTGATTTATTACTGACATTTTGATTTATCGGAATCGCCATGGAGATCTAAGTCGGTCGAATACCTTAATTTTTTCTTCAAATAGTACATGAGTACTAGTACTAATAGCTATTTGTTATACTAAGTAAGAATATGAGTACATTAATTGAAGCCGTTATAGCCCGTGAAATCCTTGATAGCAGAGGAAATCCTACCGTAGAAGTGGAGGTTCATCTGGAAGATGGCTCTATGGGTAGGGCTGCAGTGCCAAGTGGCGCAAGTACTGGTGCTTTTGAAGCATGTGAACTTAAAGACAATGATAAAAGCCGCTATAGTGGCAAAGGCGTTTTACAAGCTGTACGCAACGTCAATGAAAGAATCGCCGAAAATATCATTGGTCTTGATGCACGTAACCAATCTGAAATCGATAATCTTTTAATAGCTGTTGATGGTACTGACAATAAATCTAAATTAGGAGCAAATGCAATCCTTGGTGCGAGCTTGGCAATTGCTTGTGCAGCGGCGGGTTCGCTTGGACAACCTCTATATACTTACCTTGGCGGACCAAATGCTAGAACTTTACCTGTACCAATGATGAATATTCTCAACGGTGGTAAGCATGCGTTGGATTCAGTAGATCTTCAAGAGTTCATGGTTATGCCTGTTGGCGCTAAAAACTTTGCTGAAGCTCTGCGTATGGGCACAGAAATTTATCATTCACTTAAATCTGTACTTAAAGCTGCTGGTTTTGGTACTGGTGTGGGTGATGAAGGTGGTTTTGCTCCAAGCCTAAAAGCTAATCAAGAAGCTATCGAAGTAATTCTGACTGCAATTGAGAAAACAGGTCTTAAAGCCGGCACAGACATTATGCTTGCGCTTGACCCAGCAAGTACTGAATTATTTGATACTGCAACTAAGACTTATAACCTAGAAAAAGAAGGCAAAAAACTTACTGGTTCTCAAATGGTTGATTTCTATGAAAACTGGATTAATCAATATCCAATCATTTCTATAGAAGATGGTTTTGCTGAAGAAGATTGGGAAACTTGGGCAGAAGCTAGTCAACGATTAGGTTCTAAAATCCAATTAGTTGGTGATGATTTATTTGTTACTAATGTTTCAAGACTTGCAAGAGGTATCAGAGAGAAAACTGCTAACAGTATTCTTATTAAAGTAAATCAAATCGGTACTTTAACTGAGACACTTAATGCAATCGAACTTGCTAAGAAGTACCAATATACTTCTGTAATTTCACATCGTTCTGGTGAAACTGAAGATACTTTTATTGCAGATCTTGCTGTGGCTACTAACGCAGGTCAGATCAAAACCGGCGCGCCATGTAGATCAGACCGTGTGGCTAAGTACAACCAACTTCTAAGAATTGAAGAAGAACTTGGTACTCAAGCTAACTATCCAGGAATGGCAGCATTTAATAACCTTGCTAGTCTAAATACGCTTAGAGATTCTAAAGTAGCAGCTTAAGTTACATCTTAAATTGAAAATGCTCTAAGGCTTTCTCGTAATCTTCTTGAGTATCGATGCCTATTGGCTTATAATTCGTCTCAAGTATTTTGATTTTGATGCCGTTTTCAAGTGCGCGTAATTGCTCTAACTTTTCTAGGTTTTCTAGTTTAGTTCTTGGCAAGTTTGAGATCATCATTAGTGTCTCGCGACGATATGCATAGATACCAATGTGTTTTTTATAAGAGTTTTGTCCACTTGCATCACGATCAAAAGGAATCGCAGCGCGTGAAAAATATAAGGCACAACCATTTATATCAGTAACGACTTTTACATTATTAGGATTGTTAATTTCATCCAAGTCAGCTACTTTATGAAACAAGCTTGCCATCTGCATTTTAGGGTCATGTTTGAAAAGTTCTATTAATCTATCTATATCTTCTGGATTAATAAAAGGCTCGTCACCTTGTACGTTGATGATCAACTCCCAGTCGTGATTTTTGCCAGCAAGCTCGGCAAGCCTATCTGTACCTGATTGATGTTCGGTAGAAGTCATGAATGTATGTGAGCAGAACTTCTTAGCAACTTGATAAATCTCATCATTATCAGTTGCAATGCAAACCAAATCAGCAAGAGTTGCTTGAGATGCTCTATCGTAAACACGCTCAAGAATTGTTTTACCACCAAGATCCAAAAGCAATTTACCAGTTAATCTGGTACTTGCATGGCGAGCTGGGATAATGATTGCTGTGCGCATGATTCAATTATAGATTAAATAAACTGATACTTCGTCTGATTTTTATCTCCGTGTTTTTTGACTAATTTGAGTTTGCAAGCTTCAAGAAGATCTCTGCTGGCTGTAGCGCTGGAAATAGATTTTTGAATTTCGCTGTATTCTTTGCGGCTGAACTCTTTATTGCCCAAAGCTTGTTTTGCATATTGGATTCTGTCTTGAAAGCTAATTTCTGGAATTTTATATTCTTTAGAATATTCATCTAAAGTTTTTTTGATGATGTTTAACATGAATTCAATAAATAAACTTGAATCACCTGCTTTATCGCAATTGCCAAGCACTTTATAATATTCTTTTTGCTCGGCTTTGATGAGAGATTCGATAGGCAGATATTCAAAGATTGGATTGGATTCTGCAAGCATCAGGCTTTGCCAAAAACGTCCAAGGCGCCCATTGCCATCACTGAAAGGATGTATAAATTCAAATTCATAATGAAAGACTGAACTTTTTATCAAAATGTGATCATCACTATGTTTGAGATAATGAAATAAATCGCCCATGAGCTTCGGCAGCATTTTTGGTTGTGGACCAATATGAGTAACTTGTTTGCCTTTAAAGATGCCGACATTTTTAAGACGATATTTGCCAGCATCAGGGATTAAATTCTGCATCATTAATTGATGAGCTTTGAGTAAAGATTTCTCTGAACTACTCTTTAATTGCGGCATGTACTCATATGCTTTAATAGCATTTTGAATTTCTAATATTTCTTGTTGCGGTCCAAGAATTTTTTTGCCATCAATGATTGCAGAAACTTGATCGAGATCTAGACTATTCCCTTCGATTGAGAGATTGGCTTGAATAGACCTTGCTCTATTTTTACGTCTTAGTTCAATATTAGGCTTTGCATTATTTGGTAAAAATCCACTTAATTGCCCGAGCAGATTTTCAATCTGTCCTATCAGCTTAATCATATTGGAACTGATGGTATAAGGGGGTTTCATACTTATAATTATACCCAATTTCCAAGGATGATAGTATCATCTGATACTATCACGTGATACTATACATAGGTTCGACTTAAGGCAAATTCTGTCATTCAGAGCACGCGGAAGCGTGCGTAGGAATCCAGCGCGGGGAGATTGCTTCGCTTCGCTCGCAATGACAAAACTTAAAACCTAGAATGCTCTAGAACTTTATCAGCACCAAAAAATTCATCGCTAGGAATTTTTTCAATTAAAGTGAAAAGTAATTTACGAAGATTTTCGATATTCTGTCCGAATACTTTAATTACTTCAGAGTGACTAACTGGAGCTGCACCAGTTGCTACACCTGAGTCGTAGTCAGTGATTAAAGAGATATTCACTGCAGCCATTCCAGCTTCACGCACTAAATGAGCTTCTGGGTATTGAGTCATATTGATTACTTCCCAGCCCATTTTGTGGAACCATTCAGATTCTGCTCTGGAGCTGAATCTTGGACCATTGATAACTACTACAGTGCCGCGCTCGTGTACTGGAATGCCATGCTCTTTTGCTGCAGCAATTGCCAGCTTACGGAGCTCAGGAGTATAAGGCTCTGCTGGACTTACGTGCGTAGCAATTGGTCCATCAAAAAAAGTATCTAAACGTGAATGAGTTCTATCAACCCATTGATCTGCAATCACAAATTCACCTGGCTTAACATGCGCTTGCAAACTACCTGCCGCGCAAGGACAGATTACTGTTGAGCAACCAAGCTCTTTAAAAGCCCAGACATTAGCTCTGTAATTGATTTTGTGAGGTGGAATTCTATGATGACGATCATGTCTTGGCAAAAAGGCTACAGTTTTACCGCCATGTTCACCGATAAAGACTTGATCCGAGGGCGATCCATAAGGAGTTTCTACCGTAAGTTCCTTAACATTATCCAGGAAGGCATAAAGTCCGCTTCCACCAAAAATCCCTATATCTGCACGTTTATTTCTTGCCATAACTCAAAAAATACTAGCATGTATGAAATTTTCTGCTAAGCGTAAGCAGGATCAACAACTTTTGAAAATTTTCTAATGCTATTTAAAAATTCAAAAGCAGTATCAAAAGCTTGAATTACACTATGGTCAGGTCTCGACGGGAAGGATTCAAGTAAAGCATCCAGATCAAAAATTTCGGAATCTTCGCAGTGTTCAAAGTGAAAATCAGCTTCATGCTTAAGGAAGTTATTGAACTCTTCTAAGCTTGTATTTGCCGGCAAGTTGCTTGCAAGAAGTTGGAATAATAATGTTTTTAAGGGAGCTACATTGAATTGCGTTTTTTCTGCAAGAGTATTTAAAGCTTTTATAGTTGGGTTATTTTCATCAATAACAGTTTGCTTTATAAATCTTCCTTTTGTGATAAGGTGAATTCCTTTGTTTGTAACGAAGTCACGAAGTCCATCTCTTACTTCTTGCAAATCAGCTTGTTCCGTTTTAGGGTATCTGTGTAAAGTTTTAATCCCTGTGTATTTAGCAATCTTGTTATCAATAGCCTGATCTATCATTGGAGCTAATTTGGTCATCATTTCAAAAGTGATCTGCTGTGTTTGAGCGCCATCCCTGGTTGTTGAATTAATAAAATCTCCTCGTCTATTCTCTAATGTTTTTGCAATTGATACCATATTTAGTATTATATTATTTTTTTATAATCCTGATGCCTTAATAACGTTTGGAAATACCTTTAAATAGTCTTTTTTAGAGAATTAAGGGGTTCTTGAGGATCTTTAAGAATTGTTCTGACGATTTTCTTGCAATCCGCCACTTAAAGTTAATATAATTATCAATCTAATGAAAAACTACGAACTATTTTTAATTCTAAATTCTAAGAAAGACGAGGCCGCAGCTCAAAAAGCAATTCGTGAGGTTGAGGTTGTATTGAACAAATATGGCGCTAAGCTTCTAAAAAACAACGGTGGTGAGAATGCAAGATTAGCTCATCAAATCAATAAAAGAATTGATTCTTACCAAGCGGTTCTTGAAATTCAAGCTGAAGAGAAAGATTTGGCTGAGATTAGAAAGCAATTAGCTCTTGTAGAAGATGTATTACGTGCAGGTTTCTTTGCACTACAACCAGTAGCAGCTTAGTTTCTAAATTTATAAAAGGGATTCCAAAACATGTCATTTACTTCTGTAACGCTTTCTGGGACTATCAAGAAAGATGCTCAACAAAAATTTACTCCTAACAACACTTCTGTAGTTAGCTTTATGATGGATACTTTGCGCTACGATGGCAAAGCTAAAGAAGAGAAAGCTTATCCAGTTAAAGTTAATATGTGGGGCGACAGCTTCACTGATATGGTTCCTGAATTAACTCAAGGAACTAGAGTGGTTGTGATGGGTAGATTGCAAATTGAGCAATATACTGACAAAACTGGCAAGAATGTTAGAGTTCTTTGTATTGAAGCTAACCGTGTAAGCAAAATGAGCGAAGTTGCAGCTGGGTCTAAAACTGCTTCAGCAAGTAGCTTTGATGAAGATGAATTAACTACTGCGGGTGCTAGAAGCTCAACTCAAACTGATGCCTATGCAGACCAAGAAGTACCTTTCTAGTAACCAGTAACTAAAATTTTCTCATCACTAAGTTTTTTACCAGTAGCCTTAATCGGCTTATTGAATTTTTTATTAGGGAGCTGCTCACCAGAGATTTTATAACAAGCTTTGCTTGAAACATATTTCATTTCCATCTCGCCCGCTTTAGAATTCAGTTTATCGAGAGCAATCTCTGAAAGATATTTAGCTCTTAGGTTGCCTTTTTCGTCTTCTAGTATTTCTATGGAATCACTGAGTTTAGTATTGGTGGTATTTAAAGCAATATTTACTAAACTGGTAACGGCTATAACAATAGCTAAGCACGCAGAAATTGGTATTAGGATATTGTTTTTTGGAGCCACAATAACATCTTAAACCACCTCGGCGATTCTGAGTTTGGCACTGCGTGAACGCGGATTTAGCTTCATCTCTTCCTCACTGGCTTCTATAGGTTTTTTGCTAAGAATTTTTAGACGCATATTATCGCGGAAAGCATTTTTAACGATTCTATCTTCAAGTGAATGGAAGGAAATTATGGCGATCCTTGCACCAGGTATATAAACTTCTGGGTCAAGCTTTAACACTTCTTCAAGTACTTTAAGTTCTCGGTTTACATAGATTCGTAGTGCTTGAAAAGTTTTGGTAGCTGGATGAGTTTTGAAATAGTTCTTCTTATAACTACGGGCATAGCAAGACTCAATAATTTTTGCAAGTTCATTGCAAGTAGAAATTGGTCTGCGTCTAACAATGGCACTTGCTATTTGTCTGGATTTTCTCTCTTCGCCATATTCAAAAATTATATCTGCAAGTTCTTTCTCGTTATATTTATTTACTACTGTCTCTGCATCAAGCTGGGCATCTGGGTTTAAGCGCATATCGAGCGGGCCTTCGCTGAAGAAACTAAAACCTCTTTCTGGATCATCAAGCTGTATGCTGCTCAAACCTAGATCTAATAAAAGACCACCATCGATCTTAATGTCATTTTCTTTGCAGTAATCAGCAATAGCTTCGAAGTTATCATGCACTAAAGTCCAATTAGAAAACTTCTGATTCTCCTCTTCTTGTTTTTCAATAACACCGCCATCTTGATCGAAGGATAATAAAGTTCCTGTGCCTGAGAGCTGCTCCAAAATTAGCTTTGAATGACCTGCACCACCAAGCGTGCCATCTACATAAACTTTATTTTTTTCAATATTCAAACCATCGATTACCTCTTTGGCTAGTACTGGAATATGGCTAAATTCACTCATTGTGTATTAGTAATTGTATAAGACAATGTCATTGTGAGGAGTGAAACGACGAAGCAATCCCCCCTTTTTTTGAATTAAATAAACTCTAAACTGCAAATTAATTTGTGAGATATAAGTGAGGCTTCTATGGATTCAACTGCATTCCGCTTGAAGTAAATCAAGCTCGCCTTGAATTACACTCCGTGTGATCGAAATTTTATTAAAAGCTTTATATTCGCGAACTTCGCGGCTCGCTGATTTACTGATCAAGCTTCATTTGTTTCATCGCATAGCACCTCAAAATATCTCACAAACTAATTTGCAGTTTAACAATACAAGGCTGATAGCACACTTAATAATTATTTTCTGAAGTGAACTTATGCAGCGAAACGTGACACAATTTGCAAGTCAAAAGCATTGTAGTCCGTAGGGGAAGGCCGTTGGGTGCCACCCCGAAGGACGTTAAGCAATGCTTGTAGGCGAGCAAATATTGTGTCCGTGAGCGAATCGTGAACGAAGGAAATAATTATTAATGTGCTTATTGGTAGATGCTAAAATCAAAGTTTGTGAAAAAAAAGGCATTGATATCGGTATGTGACAAATCTAATTTAGATCTGCTTTTGCCAGCACTTGAGAAAAACGATTACGAATTTATTAGTACTGGTGGTACAGCTAAATACATCAAAGACAAAGGCTTCACTGTGCTTGAAGTCTCTGAATTTACAAGTTTCCCTGAATTACTTGAAGGTAGAGTTAAGACTTTGCATCCTAAAGTTCTGGCTGGTATTTTGGCTTTAAGAGATAAAGACTCACATATGCAAGAGTTAAGCACTCATCATATAGAGCAGATTGATTTAGTTGTAGTGAATCTATATCCTTTTGAAGAAGTAATCAGTAAGGATGATACAAGCTTTGAGAGTGCAATTGAAAATATTGATATTGGTGGTCCAACTTTACTAAGAAGTGCTGCTAAGAATTTCAAATCAATAACAGTTTTATCGAACCCCTCTCAGTATCAAGAGTTTGCAACTTTGCTAGAGCAAAATGACAAACACAACTTATTAGCCTTCCGTGAAAAAATGGCTATAGAAGTTTTTAAATTAACTAATAGCTATGATGCTTTGATTGCTTCATATTTAAACGATAAATTATTACAAACTCCAATTGGTGCTTCTTATAAAGTTGGCTCTGAAGCTAAAGCGCTTGCTGAAGCTCCAGAAACTATTAATTTGGATTTAAAATTAAAGCAAAAACTTAGATATGGCGAGAATCCACATCAGTGGGCTGGTTTCTATGTTTCTGAAAACCAATCACTCACTGGTCTTGCAACTGCTAAACAATTAAATGGCAAAGAAATTAGTTTTAATAATTTACTGGATCTGGAAGCTGCTTGGGATATTGCAAATGAGTATGATGCCACAATTCCTTGCGCTGCGATTATCAAACACAATAATCCTTGTGGTGTTGCAATTGCTCCAAATGCAGCCTTGGCTTTTTCGGACGCACTTAGTTGCGATACGGTAAGTGCTTTTGGTGGCATTGTTGCAATGAATGTGGAAGTTGATGAAGCTTGCGCGCAAGAAATGTTACAAATTTTTCTTGAAGTGATTATTGCACCTAAATTTTCTCCAGAAGCTTTACAACTCTTAAAGGGCAAGCCTAATCTACGTTTACTTGAATGTGATTTTGTGCAAACAAATAATTTTGATATTAAGAGAGTTTCTGGTGGCTATCTAATTCAAGATTTTAATAGTAAGCTCTTAGAAAAAGAAAAACTTAAAACCGTTACTAAGACTGAAGTTGAGGAATCTAATTGGGTTGATTTAATTCTTGCTTGGAAAATCGTGAAGCATGTTAAATCTAATGCAATAGTCGTTGTTAAAGATGGTAAAACTATTGGTATAGGTTGTGGTCAAACCAATCGTGTGAAATCAGCTGCTGATGCTTTAGCTCATTGTGACTTTGATACGCGAGGTGCAGTGCTGGCATCTGATGGTTTCTTGCCATTTGCAGATAATGTAGATTTAGCTGCTCAAAACCACATCTCGACTATCATTCAGCCCGGTGGTTCTATTAAAGATAAAGAAGTAATTGAAGCTTGTGATAAAGCTGGGATCGCGATGGTTTTCACTGAAACTCGTCATTTTAAACATTAGTCTATTGGGATCATCAAAGACATTAATCCTGCGATCTTGTTCTCTAATTCAAGAATCCTGCCAGGACTTCCTCCCGGCTCTTTGTTCTTATTTGCGAACAATGCATTAGCAAGAGCTATTTCTAATTGATGAATTTGTTTCTCAACATCATCATTGTGAGAATCTTTTTTTAATTCCCAAAGTGAGTCCAGTTTATCTAATTGTTCATCTAAACTTATATCTGGCAGTTTGCTAACTATTAAATCGGCTAAACCTGCAAGTAAAGTTGGAATGCTTTCTGCCTCTGCTTTTGACTTATTGTGGCTGAAAGTGTTTAATAAATTTTTTGCCGCTAAGCCTTTGTTTTTATGTATTTCTTTAACTTTAACTGGAATTGGTAGAGTCAGTAAAACTTCTTCGTAATGGTTACTAGGTATATTAAAGTGATTTTTTAAACCAAGGGCATTAGTAGTTTTAGTAGTGTTTTGACCTTGCAGTAATTTATCTATTTTCTGACTAATGAGATCATTGAGATTTACATGCAAGGAAGCATTGGGTTTAGAAGCTTTGCTTATAATTAAATCTTTCATTATTCTAGTTAAAATTATTCAGTAACGAAATTATTCTTTGATGCTTTGTTTTTTTGAATTAGGTTACTAAGCATAGTAATTTCTTCGCGCTCATTGCGTTCTTTATAGTTATATTCAGGATCTCCTAGTATCTCTGAACTATTATCGAAATCCAGCAGAAATTTTTTGTATTCTTCAGTTATATTTGGTGAAACTTTTTTACTACTGCTAATTGTTATATCCTGGATTAAGCCGTCAGGACGATCTAAGGTTCCCTCTCTGTCATCAGTCCAAAAATGGATGTATTTTTCTAAGAGAGTTTTTTTCTCTCGACCTTCAAATAGTTGATAATTCTGTGAACCTTGTGCTTTCAGGGCAAATTCCTTTCTTTTAATTTGGTACGCTCAATTTAAGTAGCAGCTGTAATTTAAAATGCGGTTAAAAAGCTAGAATATATACAAAGGTTCTTAATGTAACCTTAATCTACAATGCAAAATATTGAAAAACTAATAAAAGATTTCCCAAGTCCTGAGCAAATCAAGGCTTTGGCACCTGATGGTGGCGATGATTGGAATCGTTTGATTTTCCAGCAAAGCCCTTATTTATTGCAACATGCAGCAAATCCCGTGAATTGGTTTCCTTGGGGTGATGAGGCATTTGAAAAAGCTCAAAGAGAAGGGAAGGCAGTAATGCTTTCTATAGGCTATGCCACTTGCCACTGGTGTCATGTGATGGAACATGAGTGTTTTGAAGATTCTCAAGTTGCTGCGGTATTGAATGAGAATCTGGTTTGTATCAAGGTTGATAGAGAAGAGAGACCTGATATTGATAATCTATATATGACCTTAGCCCAAATCCTTATTAAAAGAGGGGGCTGGCCTCTAAATATTTTCCTGACTCCAGAGCGCAAAGCTTTTTATGCTGCGACATATGTGCCCAAGCACTCAAGACATACTCCCAATGGGGTTTCCTTGGGTATGCTTGATTTAATTCCAAGAATTGCCGATCATTGGAGAAATCAACGTGAGCAAGTTTTAGCTTCTGCTGAAAATCTATTAGATGTTTTCAATCAATCTAATAAAGGTCATAGCCAAGTTATAGAGATCAATGATGAACTGCTAGATGAGATTTATCAAATAACTTTTGAGCAATTAGAAAAAAACTTTGATAATAAATTTGGTGGCTTTGGTCCTGCGCCGAAGTTTCCTTCACCTCATATACTTAGTTTTCTTTTGGAATACCACAAGCGTAAGAAAAATGACCATGCACTGGCGATGGTTGAAAAGACCCTTACTGAGATGCGCTTGGGTGGTATCTTTGATCAAATTGGTAAAGGCTTTCACCGTTATTCGACTGATACAGAATGGCTTTTACCGCATTTCGAAAAGATGCTTTATGATCAAGCTACTTTACTTACAGCTTATGCAGAGTGTTATAGCGCTACCCAAAATCCTTTTTACAAAAATGTCATTAATGAAATATTTGAATATCTAAATCGTGATCTGCTTTCACCTCATGGTGCTTTCTATAGCGCAGAAGATGCTGATAGTGAAGGCGAAGAAGGTAAGTTCTATGTTTGGACTACTGAGGAACTTAAAGCTGTTCTTTCGGCAGAAGATTATGAGCTTGCGGTAAAACTTTTTCATTGCTACGAAGAAGGTAATTTTACCGATGAAGCTAGTCACGAAAAAACTGGTGCCAATATTTTAATTTTGGATAAAGTTAGTGATTTAGAAAATCAAAAACTGGCATCTATTGTTTCTAAGCTTTTTACAGAGCGTAATAAAAGAATTAGACCTCTACTTGATGATAAACTCCTCACAGACTGGAATGCCTTGCTAGCAGTGGCTTTGATCAAGTGTACAAAAGCTATAGGTGATAATAAATTTTTAGATTCTGCTAAAAAGATCATTGAGTTTATTTTTAAAGAACTTTATCAAGATGGGAAATTATATAAGTCATATAGAAAAGCTAGGTCTGAGGTGCTTGCTTGTATTAATGATTATTCGTATCTAACTTGGGCGTTACTAGAGCTTTATGATCTGGAATCTAATCAAGACCACTTGAATAAAGCTCTGGCTCTAATTGATACCATGCTTAAAGAATTCTGGGCAGAAGCTGAAGCTGCATTTTGTTTTAATTGCAAAGACTCCAGTGAAATTCCTGCAAGAAATTTTGAGTTATATGATGGTGCAATTCCTTCTGGTAACTCAGTTGCGTTTTTGGTTTTGAATAAGGCTTTTAAAATCACTCAGAATATTAGTTATAAAATCACTTATGAGAAATTATTTTCTAGTTACATCTCAGACTTAGAGCGTTATCCAGCAGGCTATGCTCAATTCACAGCTGCACTGAAATATTGCTATTCAGATTACCAAGAGACTAAGTTTGTTTGTACCGAAAACGGCTGCTTTTAGGGACCGCACCCTCGCCAATTCGCCTAAAGTAAAGGGTTGTCCCAGCAACCCAAATATTACTTTGATTTTAGGCTAAGAGGCGGGAGTGCGACCCCAGAATTACGCCACCGAATAACTATAACTTTCCAAAATCAAGCCACTATATTTCAATGTAGAAAAACTTTCAGACCAGTCAATGCGCGAGACTGAGGCTGCTGGTATATCTATCCTGAAGAAATTCTCTACAGGAATTTCAAGTGCATTCATTATCATGGCTTTGATTACACCAGCATGAGTTACTAAAATTATTTTATTACCAGTAGTGTAATTTTTGAGAATGTCGCTTTGGGCTCTGCCTACTCGTGCCACAAAATCTTTAACACTCTCACCTTCTGGTGGCGCAAAGTTAATAGGATCGTTAGACCATTTCTCCCACATCTTAGAATTCTCTTCTCGTATTTGCCAATAGGTTTTACCTTCCCACTCGCCTTCTTTCTTCTCAACTAAACCGCTATGTTTGTAGTAAGTAGAAAGCTGTGTGTATTTGGCAATAATATCTGCGGTTTGTACTGTCCTTGCAAGTGGGCTCGCGAAGATCGATTCAACATGCATATCCGAGAACCAAGTGCCCATGATTTCTGCTTGTTCCACTCCTTCAGTAGTAAGAGCCACATCACTATGCCCGCAAATAACACCTTTCTTGGTGGCAATAGTTTCACCATGTCGGATTAAAAAAATTGATTTGATATTTTCAGACGAATCTAAGAGGTCAACCATTGTTTGTATCTACTTTCTTTGAATATTTTACCAGTGCTGCAGCTACAAGTCCGCTAATAGGAATAGAAAGTAACAAACCAATACTAGCAACAACTGCAGCTGTTAACTCTGTAGCCACGACTTCTATATTGAGAATGCGTAAACCTGGTTCATCAGAAAAAAGAATGAAAAGCGGTAAGGAAGCGCCTGCGTAAGCAAGAATAAGAGTGTCAGTCATAGTTGCCATAATGTCTTTGCCAATATTCATTGCATGGCTAAATAGTTCTCTAAAACTTTGTGTGTTGTTAGCATCGTTGAGTTCTTGTACCGCACTGGCTATCGATATCGCCACATCCATCGCTGCTCCTAAGCAAGCAATCAAAACTCCAGCAGCAAGAATCTCTTGGTAATTTAAACCTTTATTTGCATAGTTGGCTACCATGATCTGCGCTTCAGTACTTGCCATGCCACTCAATGGTGCGAATTTAATTACAGCAATGGCAATTAAACCTGCAGCTGTAACACCACCAATGGTTCCAATTGAAGCCGCAAGAGCTTTCTTGGTGAAGCCTGCAATAAAAATCATTGTAAGAGCTGTCATGAAAGAAGAAATCATAATGGCAAGTAAAATTGGACTCTGACCAGCTTTGATTCCTGGAATAAAGACAGTAATTAAAATATAACCGGTAAGAACTAAACAGAGAATAGATTTAAAGCCTTTCATTCCTCCAAACAAAATAACTAAAGCAAGAAATCCACTTATAAGAGCAATTATTACTGGCTCTCTATAATGGTCAGCAAGATAGACCTGATCCATTTCATGATCAAAATTTATAATATATTTTTGACCTTTTTTCGCTTCAATAGCAAAGGCTTGAAAATCTGGAACACTATTAGTCAGAAAAAATTCATCATAACTATCATGATTTTTAATTCGGACTTTTACGATTTGCTCTCTAATGCCTTCTGCATTGCGTGATTCAGTGACATCTAAAACTTCTCCAATTTTAGTTATCATTTCTGGTTCTGCCAGCTCGCTTTCTTTTGCTAAGGCAAAATTACAACTAATAGAAAGTCCTAATAACAAAATGACAGTAATGTAAAATCTTTTTAAAAATAATTCCAAAAAATACTCCTTGTAGATCATATGACCTAGGTAATCAGGACTAATTTTAACCTTAAGGAACTAATAAATGGTTTAAAAAAACTAGTTAATTCCTTCCCTTGCTTTATCTAGATACAATGGGTACTGGGCTTAACATACTACATGGGTAAAAGTCAAAGCTCTATAAGAAGTTGGACCAAGCGAATGAAAGTCGCTGCAATGCTCGTGCTTATGGATCAAGAAGCAGCTGCAGGTGTGCTTAGAAGTTTTGATGATGATCACGAAGTAATTGCTCTTGCAAAAGAGATTTCAATGGTTAGTACTGTTAGTGAAGCTGATCAAGAAATTTTATTAAATGAGATGTATGATGCACTACAAATACAAAAAGGTGTTGCTAGTGGAAGTTTAGATTTAGCTGAGAACATGTTGGTGCAAGCTTATGGTCATGAGGGTGCTAATGACATTATCGACAAGATGACGAACACTATTCAAAGGGTACCTTTTGAGTTCTTGCGTATCGTAGATCCTGAGCAGATAGCAAACACTATCCAACATGAACATCCACAAGTTATAACATTGCTTTTATCACATTTGAAAATTGAAAAAGCTGCAAGTGTTTTGCAAAATCTTCCTGAAGGTGTTAGATCAGACATTGCTATAAGGCTTGCAAAAATGGATAGAACGAATCCAGAAATTCTTTCTGTGGTTGAAAGAATTTTGGAAAGAAGATTTGCTGGGATTATGTCTCAGAACGAAATTCAGAATACTGTTGGTGGTATCGAATCACTTGCAGAAATCCTCAACCGTGTTGATAGAAATACTGAGAAGAGAATTCTTGAAGATCTGGAAACTATTGACCAAGCGCTTGCTACAGATATTCGTAACTTGATGTTCGTATTTGAAGACATTATTAGATTGGATGATAAATCTATTCAGAGATTGCTTCGTGATGTTGATTCTAGAGATCTTGGACTTGCTCTGAAAGGTGCTCCTGAAGATATTCGTGTGGCATTCTTTAGAAATATGTCTGAGAAAGCATCTAAGCTTATGCAAGATGATATCGAGATGATGGGTCCAGTATTGATGAAGGATGTATCAGAAGTACAAACCAAAATTGTTGGTATTGTTAGATCACTTGAACAAGCTGGTGAGATCATTATTCTTGGTAATAGTGATGAAGACATGTTCATTGAATAAGAAACCATTCGCAAATTCGTCATACCTGTCTCAATTTTCAAATTATTGTTAATTTCAGAGGATTTAGGCTGTTTCAGGCTATTATAAAAAAGCCTTTGGCTTTGAACGCTTTTTGAGGACTTACTAAACATGGGTAGGTGTCCGAGTGGCTAAAGGAGGCAGACTGTAAATCTGCTCACGTAAGTGTTCGCTGGTTCGAACCCAGCCCTACCCACCATTTTTAAGTTTGCGCATAATTAAGTTCGAACTCAGCGAATCGCTGGTTGATCCTTAGTAATGCGACCTTCGGTCGCGAGCCCTACCCACCATTTTTAAGTTTGCGCATAATTAAGTTCGGGTTCGAACTATCCTCTTTTAACTAAAACTTAAATTATAAATGCTAATCCTGGAATAGACCTTTATTCAAATCACAGGAGATTATTATGGTACAACCAGTTACATCTTTTACGCGTACTAGAGATTACTTTCAACAAAATATGGGAGCAATCATTGGCGGCTCTACGGGAGCAGCGGCAGGATTCCTATCTACTGGTAGTCTTGATAAAGCAGTCCTTGGTGGAAAAATGGGAGCTAGCTTTGGTGCGCATGCACAAAATGTGGTGGAAGAAACTTTGAATGAAGAATTCATTCCTAAAAAAGGAGCAGTGCCAGCTTCCTTAGATTCAAACAAGTTTCCCGGTATTCAACAACAGAACCCATCATCTAAACAGGAAATAGAAGCTAAGGCGGATAAACCAGATCCCATGCAAAATTGGCAAGACAAAGGTGGTTGTCCTTGCTGTAATACTTAAGTAAGGTTTTGATTCGGCTCATAAAGATGATAAATGCGGCTCATTTTGACTAGAAGATGAGCCGTATTTGCTCTTTGGGTGAGCCGAATTGCATGATAAGATAATCGACTCAATGTTTGTTCAATCTGCACATACCATCAAAGACTCTCCTCGTGACCTTTCTAGCTTTAAAGAGAAATTGTTTCCAGGCAATATAACAGCCTATAAAGTGGATTGGAAAGCTAACGGAAGTCCACAAGAGTTCCCGATCAAATCTGCGCAAGAGCTTGGAATTTCTGAAAAAGCTTTTACGGCTATTAAAATTTTATTTCCCTATTTGGATAAAGTTTTTAGAGCAACTGGCGCTCAATTTATACCGCAGCAACATTCTACTGTTGCTAATCATTTAGCAGGTCTACAAAATTTATGTGATGAAATTTTTATTGTAGAACCTAGATTAAAATTTACAGAATCACAACAAGTTCGATTCGATGACCTTGCTAAGCAAACTAGGCTGGTATTAATGTTGCATGATATTTCTGAAATTCCTGGAGAAATATCTACTTTCTGCCAAAGATTACCCAAAGAAAAACTCACAGAGACTACTATTACAGAAACTGATCGTCAAGAACTCGAGCAGCGAGTTGCAAAGAAATTAATTTGGCATTCTTTAAAAGCTGCATATGCAAACAGAAAAAGCTTGCCTAGAAAATTACATCAAGCAATAACTAAGTGTCAAGATCAAGTCAGTAAGCAAGTTTCATTACCTGAAGAGCGATATAAATTAGTTGATGAGTTTTATAAATCTCTTCCTGAAATTGATGATAATTATGGAAGCAAAAAGTTTAAACAAGACTACGAAAAACTGTGGCAGGCTTACTTACCAGAGAAGAAAGGTAAAAATGCAATTCATAATATGGCAATTGCAGCTTTGGCTAAATTAATTGATAAACTTGAATCAAAATTTCATTGTGCAATTGTTGGAGATTATTCCAAATTTGATTTTGAACCAAAATATATTATTGAAAAAGAATTTGCTCAGTTCAAAGAATTTCGTGAAAAATATTCTCACCTTTTACTATCTCCAATTTTGAAAAATTTAGCTAATTTATTTAAAACTAGTGTAACAATTTACAGAGAGTGGCCTCAATTGGGTAGAGCGCTTGAAGAATTTAGGCTATGGGAGCATTAGTAAGCCCTTTTAGTCTAGAATTGATACTATGAAAAAAAGTTTTTTACTTAGTTCTTTAGTAATGTTACTTACTACTGTTCTGCCGGCAAGGTCTACTGAATATATTTATGCTGGTTCGCTCGCTTTAATTGGTGATTATGCTTACACAGTTGAAGCCAATACTGATAAAGCATATTTGGTTAAATATAGTTTCCCTCTTTTTGAAGAAGTCAAAAGAGTAGATTTAGAAGATGGATTTCCAACTGTTATCGGTTCAGAAAAAGGTTTTGCTGTAAATCACTACACAGAGTATGAATGGACCTCAGTCTCTGAAGAAGACAAGAGTGCTTTGAAAAAATTCAAAGCACATACAGGCGGATTTAGTCTTGCTACCGGGGATATTTTAACGGAAACAACTGTTTATACTAGCTACAATTCTGATTTAGAGAAGGTTTCAGAAAAAACTATTTCTAATGTCTATATCTTCACTTACTCTTACGAAGATGATCCGACTACTCTTGCGGACGATGCGTTAGCTAGTGCGGTTGAAGACAAATTCTGCGGCAAGAAAAAATCTAAAAAAGGCAAGTGTAAGAAAGTTCTTTTAAGAACCTCGGCTCATTAGCCTTTGCAAAAATGAGCCGTATTTTGGTTAATTATGAGCCGTAAATAAATTACGCAGAAACTTTCAAGCTAGCTAATTTAGCTTTAAGTTCATTTACCTTATCGAGCTCTTCCCAAGGGAGTTTGAGATCAGGTCTGCCGAAGTGTCCATAAGCTGCAACCTCTTGGTAAAATCTGCCGCCTCTTAGTTTTGGCATTTCTCTTAGTTTGAAATTTTTAATAATAGAATATGGTCTGAAATCAAAAACTTCTTTAACTAATTCAGTAATTACTGCATCGTCCATATCACTAGTACCAAAAGCCTCTACATGGACGCTGGTTGGTCTAGCGACACCAATTGCATATGATAACTGGATTTCGCATTTGCTAGCAATGCCGGCAGCCACAATGTTCTTAGCTGCATGACGCGCTGCATAAGCCGCAGAGCGATCTACTTTAGTTGGATCTTTGCCTGAGAAGGCACCACCACCATGTCTTGCATAACCACCGTAAGTATCTACGATAATTTTACGTCCAGTTAGTCCAGCATCACCTTGAGGTCCGCCAACTACAAATCTGCCAGATGGATTGAAAAGAAATTTCGTATCAGCGTCATATTGCAAGTCATAATTTTTGAAAACTGCGTCAACAACTTTGCTTTTAAGATCTTTAGCAATGATTGCTTGGATCTTCTCATTGTCGCTTTCGCCATTAATAACCGGATCATGTTGAGTTGAGATGAGAATAGTATCAACTCTAACTGGTTTGCCGTTTACATATTCTAAAGTTACTTGTGCTTTAGAATCAGGTCTTAGATATTTAACTCCTGGGTCATTTTTTCTTACCTCAGCAAGTGTGCGCATTAGATTGTGTGAAAGCGTTATAGCAAGCGGCATGTATTCAGGTGTTTCATCACAAGCAAAACCAAACATGATACCTTGGTCGCCAGCACCGAATTGATCTGCAGGGTCATGAGAAACATGATCTCTAATTTCTTTTGCTTGGCTTACACCAGCTGCGATATCAGGAGACTGTTGGTCAAGAGTAATCATCACTGCACAAGTATCAGCATCAAAGCCCCCTGATGAGTGTCCTGTATAGCCTATCTCGCGAATTTTATTTCTTGCGATTTCATTTACAGGTGCGTAACATTCAGTAGTTATTTCACCACCAACTACCACAAGTCCAGTTGTACAAAAAGTTTCACATGCAACACGTGATTTTGGATCAGCAGTAAGAATTGCGTCCAGGACAGCATCAGAAATTTGATCACAGATTTTATCCGGGTGACCTTCGCTAACTGATTCTGAAGTAAATAAATAAGATTTTAAAGACATAGTTGAACGTTATTCTAACAAATTAACAATCAGAGCTCTACGTTCAATGTAAAAAGCAATATAAAATGAATAATTAAAAATATTATGCCCAATTTTTTGGCTTTTATAACGTCCAGCTTTTAGCTGATTTAGAACGCAAATACTAGTTTTTTAGGTCGAGTTTCAAACTAGGCTGATTTGCTTACATTACAGTGTAGATGGCAAGCTCAAAAATAGAAGAATTACTATCAGAAATCCTTGTAATTAAGGACCTGTATATCTGCGGCAGAATGAACCAGTCGATTTGTTACGCAGTGGTTGGCGCTGGCCAGCAAAAGAACTTTTCTAAGAAGAATTGGAATGTCTATGAAGAGCTTAGCGAAAACTATATCAAAGATTCAATTTCAGAATTAGTTTTCAGAAGAGATGAATTAATCGAAGAACTTCAGAAAGTTGGTCCAGTTACAGCGAATGTAGTTTTTGATACTTCATATGCAGATTTTGATGATGAACTTATCAATGAAATGATGACCGACTTCTACGGCGGCAAAGATTCAATCGCCTTTGCAAGTTCTTATAATTATTTTTCAGAAGATTTTAACGCGATACTCAGTGAGTTTGTGATTACTGAGTTGAATTAAATTTGTGAATAATTCCTAATCTTGTCTGTAAGGGCGTATAGACGCTCTGTTATTAGTCTTTTCTGATTAGGAGTTATTTGCGGTGAAATTTTTTCTGTTAAATAATTGGAATTCCAAAGAGCAATTGCTTCAAATAAATAAGTAATAGGTGATCTGCAATGCATTCCTACCGTTTTTTTCCAATGTAGGAAATACATTATCTCTTCAAGCTTTTTGGGTGAAGATTGAAATTTGTCACAGATAGCATCAAATATACCAATAGTCTCATTTGCAGAATCAAAGTCATTATCTATGAGAGTCAGTCTAAGACCTAATTCTAGTGCAGGAGGCATTCGAGAATTTTTTTTCTGTTGGGTAGGTTCCGTTAATACTTTATAAGTCTCATCTTCGCTCAATTGCCTTATTATTTCCTTAGCTTCGCTTGAGTTTAATTTCTCTTCTGAAGATATAGATTGTCTTAGAGATTGTATTTGATTGTTGGCGGGAATTTGAGTGTCGCCACTAGCATCTGCTTTAGTTCCATCTGCTGCTCTATATAATGCTGCAAATCTTCTTTCGGAAATAGCTCCAGTGCCAATTAACATAAGGTTTGATTATAGAATGCAAAATATTCTAATAGCCCAAAATTTAATTATTGCGATTAATTATAAATTCAGCTAGCTCTATTAAAGCCTGCTTGTAGATTGAATTTGGTAAAGACGTCAATGCCATGCTTGCTGAATTGATATATTCTTTAGCTCGGGCAAAGCTTTTCTCGATGGCATTTGCTTCTTGCATTAATGTATAAACTTCTTTAGCCAGAATATTTTTTTCATCAGGATCCTCAGAGCAAGAGAGCTTCTCGATCATTGAACAAAGTTTTGTATATTTATTTTGGTCACTAGTTTGAAAATGTTCAAGCGTATAAAGTACGGGCATGGTAATTTGCCCATCTTTAAGATCGGCGAAAGCTGGCTTACCAAGAGTTTTTTCGTCAGCAGTAAAATCTAAAATATCGTCAATGATTTGAAAAGCTAAACCTAGGTCTTTGCCATAGTTTGCTGTAGCCTCGATCAAATCAGGGTTTGAGCCAACAATAATTGCTGGTGATTTAGTTGCTGCTTCGAAAAGTGAAGCAGTTTTTTTGTAGGTCTTCGAGTAGTAGTAATCCCAATCAGTTTCTGTCGAGAATTTTTTCTCGACTTGCCTAATTTCCCCATCGCACAGATCTTCTAGCACTTTCGCGTAAATGCAAGTGATCTCGTTGATACCGACTTTCCCCAGATTCACTGCAGCGCGCGCAAACATAAAGTCTCCACTGATTACAGTGACGGCATTATCCCATTTGCTATTTGCAGTTTCTCTACCGCGTCTTATAAGCGAGTTGTCGATGATATCATCGTGCACCAAGCTTGCAGTATGAATTAGCTCGCTGATTTCAGCGACTAAGAATATCTTCTCTTCAATATCGGCTGAAATATTTTCCCCAATAGTCAAAGCTCTGAAAACTAAAAAACTTAAAGCAGGTCTGACGCGTTTACCACCTGCTTTGAAAATCTCTTGAATAATTGAACTGAGGGCTCTAGATGCAGGACTAATCTCGTTAAGGATTCTATTATCCAATTCGTTTAGATCTGCATTTACTGGTGCAATTATTTCTTTTAAGTTTTTGATAGTAGAACGCATCAATATCATTTAATCCTACTATAAAAAGCTAAGGATAATTCTGGATTGCTTCCTACTTCGCTGCACGTCACTGCGAGCCCACGAAGTGGGCGTGGCAGTCGCAATGACGGACTTTGTTTATATCGAATAAAGGCGAATGCTCCGAAGCTTGCTTCGGGAGATGAGCCGGTATGAGATCGCGCCACCGAGCAGAAGACGAAGGTGGCATAATTAACCAAGTTATGACTAGTGACGAAGATTTTATGGAATATTTGCTAGAACTTCTAGAGCGCACAGCGCCTGCAATAGAGGTCCCAGTTGCTGCCATGCTAGTTAAAGATGGCAAGATTATTTCAGAGGCTGTTAATCTTCGTGAAACTGATAACTCAATTCTTGCTCATGCTGAGATTTTGGCTTTAGAGAAAGCTGCTAAAGTCCAAGCTGATTGGAATTTAAGTAACTGTACTCTATATGTAACTTTAGAACCTTGCTCTATGTGTGCTGGTGCGATTTTGCAAAGCCACATTAAGAAAGTGGTTTTTTCGGCTTTTGATTTTAAGGCAGGCGCACTTGGTTCTAGATTCGATCTGCGTACTAAGAACTTAGAAGTCATCGGCGGAATTCTTGAAGAGAGGTCTAAGCTTATTCTTGAGAAATTTTTTGCAAAACTAAGATAGTTAAGTATTAATAGAAAGAAATTTTATATATTTTGCTGCTCAGACTAATGAAATTTTGAAATTATTCAAGCAAGTGAGGATTTTGCGAAGCGAAGCGTAGCACAGTGAGGGAAGTGTGGATGAGGGTAAAATTTACACCCGAATACCACACGACTGAGCGGGTCCGAACGATTGAATGATTTCAAAATTACTTATAGCTAATTAAAAGAAGAGATATGCAAATTTTTTAACTGGATTGCCACGTCGCCTATGGCTCCTCGCAATGACGGATGAATGTCACTATGCCTCTAATTTAGCCAATAAACTTAAAATCATCCTCAATACTCTCTAAAAATGCATGCGAATTAGCAAATATTGCATCAAGCCTATCTGCTTGGGTCTCTTTAAAAAGTCTTTTGAGTTGAGCGTTTTTTATATTCTCTCTACAGTAAGCACTAATGAATAAAGCTACACGTGGATTTTCTTGTGCTTGATTCTTAGTATCAATATTGAAGTAGTCAAACAATTGTGAGAAGCGGAGTTCAATAGCTTTTTCGCTGAGTTTAAATAAAGAAGCAATTGCCTTATTAGAAAAACCAACGCAGCATAAGATCAAAGTCTTTCGGAGATTGTCATTGAGCTCGGTTATAAGTCTTGGTTTGCTTTCTGTTTCATATTCAAATAGATCAAGAGCTACTAAGCTTAGAATTAATCTAATTCTTGGGCTAAAGTATTGTGATTTATTGTTAGATTTTTTATTTACTTCATTGAGGATCCTTTCTATGGTTTTAACAGGTATCCCTAATTTATCTGAAATAGACTTATTACTCAATCCATAAGCCATGGCTTCAAGTACCTTGAGTTTCTTTTCTTTAAGCACTAAGGGTGCTTTGTCTGAAACTTTTATTCTAAAATTAAAATTCATATTTGGAATGATTAGCTCCTTTTATTTTCAAGCCGTTACTCTCAGCTCTTTCAAATCATTAATTACTTCATCAATATGGTTTGCGGGTTTTACTTTTAGATAGTGTTTAACTATTTTGCCCTTAGGATCAATAAGAAATGAATCTCGCTGTATCCCCATGTATTTTCTGCCGTACATGGATTTTTCCGTCCATACACCATATTTAGTAACTATTGCTTTATCAGTATCGGCTAGTAAAGTAAAATTAAGATCGTGTTTCTTGATAAATTTTTGGTGATCTTCGACTGAATCACAACTAACTCCTACAACTTCAATACCAAGCTTCTTTAACTCTTTGGCAGCATCTCTAAAATTACATGCTTGGGTCGTACAGCCTGGGGTCAGATCTTTTGGATAAAAATACAAGAGCAAATAAGATCCTGTAAAGTCATTTAACGACCTGGTTTTATTGTTTTGATCTTTTGCTTTGAATTCCGGGGCTTTTTTGCCTACTAAATCTGAGCTTTTTTCTAATTTTACTTTAGCCATTTACTATATATAAGATTAACCCAAAAATGCCTTTCCAAAAATTAATTTGTGTTGAAATAATGTGAATAGCTTGAATTACCTATAAAATAAGCAGTTTTCTGGATTTTATTAAAGATCAATTAAGAAAGTTTTTTAAAAACTTTTTGATCTAGGCTAAAGAAGTTAGGCTAAGTGGCCGATACCTACATTGGAAGTCGTACACAACACACACGTTTAAAAAACGGAGGAACAACAAAATGCCAATCGTAGTCAACACAAACACACAAAGCTTATTTGCTCAAAGAGCATTAGGCAACAATACAGTGAATCTGCAAAAGTCTATCGAAAAACTATCTACTGGTTTTAGAATCAATAGAGCTGGAGATGATGCAGCAGGTTTAAGCATTAGCGAAAAGCTAACTGCACAAGTAAATGGTTTAGAGAAAGCTAAGCAGAATGCTGGTGATGGTATATCATTAGTACAAACCGCAGAGGGAGCGCTTTCTGTAGTTCAAGACAATTTACAAAGAATTCGTGAACTATTTGTTCAAGCAACAAATGGAACTAACGGAGAAGATGAGAAAGCTTCAATTCAAAGAGAAATCAATGAAAGAATTACAACAATTAATGACATTGCAACAGCAACTAAGTTCAATGGTAATGCGTTAATTAAAGCTGGATCTGATATCACTTTACAAACAGGAGCTGATGATAGTCAGACGACATCTATTAGCTTGGCTGATGGTGGTTCAAGTGCAAATATAGGTATAGAAATTGATATTTCATTTGTAAGAGCAACTGGTGCAACAGAGTATGGTCAATTAGTAGAAGGTACAACTGTAGGCTTCGCGCTTGATAAATTAAGCGTAGGTTCATCAGGAGTAGCATCACAAAACGGTTCTGTGAATACAGCAACATCAGGTGGTCTTGCTGAGCTTGATACAGTAATTAACAACATATCAAGAATGAGATCATACCTAGGTGCAGTTCAGAACTCACTTGAGTCTAAAATACAATATCTAGATGTAGCAGCAGAAAATGCATCATCATCAAGATCTAGAGTGAAAGATGTAGATGTAGCTAAAGAAAGTAGTGTCATGTTGAAGAACCAGATACTGCAACAATCAGCTGCTTCGATGCTGACCCAGGCTAATGCGACACCGCAGCTAGCGCTGAGCTTACTGAGAGGTTAAGCAGTTCTTAAACTAATCATGGAAAGAGACCCCTACGGGGGTCTCTTTTTTTGTTTGGAAAATTAAAAAAATTTAAAAATAGGCTCAAGTTCCTAGATCATACGACCGATATAGTAATCAGGACTAAGTTATTTGGTATAACTTGCAAGTTCTAAATTAAGGAGAACAATTAAATGCCAATCGTAGTTAATACAAATACACAAAGCTTGTTTGCTCAAAGAGCATTAGGCAACAATACAATGAACTTGCAGAAGTCAATCGAAAAGCTATCAACTGGTTTTAGAATCAATAGAGCTGGAGATGATGCCGCAGGTTTAAGCATTAGCGAGAAGCTAACAGCACAAGTAAACGGTTTAGAGAAAGCAAAGCAGAATGCTGGTGATGGTATATCGCTAGTACAAACTGCAGAGGGAGCGCTTTCTGTAGTTCAAGACAATTTACAAAGAATTCGTGAACTATTTGTTCAAGCAACAAATGGAACTAACGGAGAAGATGAGAAAGCTTCAATTCAAAGAGAAATCAATGAAAGAATTACAACAATTAATGACATTGCAACAGCAACTAAGTTCAATGGTAATGCGTTAATTAAAGCTGGATCTGATATCACTTTACAAACAGGAGCTGATGATAGTCAGACGACATCTATTAGCTTGGCTGATGGTGGTTCAAGTGCAAATATAGGTATAGAAATTGATATTTCATTTGTAAGAGCAACTGGTGCAACAGAGTATGGTCAATTAGTAGAAGGTACAACTGTAGGCTTCGCGCTTGATAAATTAAGCGTAGGTTCATCAGGAGTAGCATCACAAAACGGTTCTGTGAATACAGCAACATCAGGTGGTCTTGCTGAGCTTGATACAGTAATTAACAACATATCAAGAATGAGATCATACCTAGGTGCAGTTCAGAACTCACTTGAATCTAAAGTTCAATATCTAGACGTAGCAGCAGAAAATGCAGCAGCATCAAGATCACGTGTGAAAGACGTGGATGTAGCTAAAGAAAGTAGCGTGATGTTGCGTAATCAGATACTGCAACAGTCAGCAGCAGCAATGTTGAGTCAGGCTAATGCGACACCGCAACTAGCACTTAGCTTGTTACGAGGATAATAAATTTCCGACGCAGATGATAAAAAGGCTTTGCTATGTGTTGGCAAAGCCTTTTTTTTCTTTAGAACTCTTTTATAGAGCGATTTGCAGAAATCCCCTAGTAAAAATAGTTTAGAAAATAATCAAAAAAAGCTAAAGTATCTAGTCCATATAGCCGATATATAAATCAGGAACAACAAGGAGAACAAAATGCCAATCGTAGTCAATACAAACACACAAAGCTTATTTGCTCAAAGAGCATTAGGCAATAACACAGCAAACTTGCAAAAGTCTATCGAAAAGCTATCTACTGGTTTTAGAATCAATAGAGCTGGCGACGATGCGGCAGGTTTAAGCATTAGCGAAAAGCTAACTGCACAAGTAAATGGTTTAGAGAAAGCTAAGCAGAATGCTGGTGATGGTATATCATTAGTACAAACCGCAGAGGGAGCGCTTTCTGTAGTTCAAGACAATTTACAAAGAATTCGTGAACTATTTGTTCAAGCAACAAATGGAACTAACGGAGAAGATGAGAAAGCTTCAATTCAAAGAGAAATCAATGAAAGAATTACAACAATTAATGACATTGCAACAGCAACTAAGTTCAATGGTAATGCGTTAATTAAAGCTGGATCTGATATCACTTTACAAACAGGAGCTGATGATAGTCAGACGACATCTATTAGCTTGGCTGATGGTGGTTCAAGTGCAAATATAGGTATAGAAATTGATATTTCATTTGTAAGAGCAACTGGTGCAACAGAGTATGGTCAATTAGTAGAAGGTACAACTGTAGGCTTCGCGCTTGATAAATTAAGCGTAGGTTCATCAGGAGTAGCATCACAAAACGGTTCTGTGAATACAGCAACATCAGGTGGTCTTGCTGAGCTTGATACAGTAATTAACAACATATCAAGAATGAGATCATACCTAGGTGCAGTTCAGAACTCACTTGAATCTAAAGTTCAATATCTAGATGTAGCGGCAGAGAATGCAGCAGCATCAAGATCACGAGTGAAAGACGTGGATGTAGCTAAAGAAAGTAGCGTGATGTTGCGTAACCAAATACTGCAACAGTCAGCAGCATCGATGTTAAGTCAGGCTAATGCGACACCGCAGCTAGCGCTGAGCTTACTAAGAGGCTAAGCACTACTACAATTCTATTAACTTTACAGTTATAGGGGAGAACAGAGAGGGTGCTAACCGTAATCGCTAGCACTCTCTTTGATATAAACTAAAAACGAATGCCTCGCTTGAGTGGGGCATTCATTTTTTTTTGCCAATAACAATTTTGGTTGTATAGATTGGTTTTTGATTATATTGTTTTATCACTCTTAAATAGTGAATTGCATTCGGGAAATCTACACTAAAAAATAAATCTAGTTTACCTTTAGGTGGCAGCTCACCAAACGCTGTGTCAGTGTCACTTTTATAGCTAGCTTCATATTCTTTACCAGTACTGTCCATAAGTTTAAATGAACTTAAACGTAAATCTTCATTAGTACGATTTATATATTCAACAGAAATTTTAATAGACTTTTCACCAAATTCATCTCGCTGAGTTTTTACTTCTTTGATAAATAAACCAAATTTAGGATCATTATCAAATTGCTCAGTGACTTTTTCTTTACTGATTTCTGTATTTTTATCCAGTTTTAATTCTTCGAAGCTTTGAGTCAAAAGCCATGGATTAGCGATTTCTAGCTCTAATTCTTTGCCCGGTTCAAGATTGAATTTTTTGCCTTCTTTTTTTATGCCATAGACCATACCAATTGCGCCACCAGCTGCTGCAATGCCACCAATAACATAAGGGTTACTCATTGCACCTACTGAGACTAAACCAGCACCAACGCTAGAACTAAGACTATAAACCGCTAGAGGAGCCAAGATAGCGCCAGTTAAAGCATAGCCTGCAGTTCTAGAGACATTTTTGACACCGTCTTTGAAGCGACTAGAACTTTTCTTGGAATCAAAGCTTAATGCTTGAGGATCTAAAGTTGCAGTATTTTTGCCTAGATTTTCTTTGGGTTGAATAAAATTCTTACCATCATACTGTGCCAAACTTTGGTCTTCATAACTAGATAAAGCATAACTCCCTGTAGAAATTTTATAGAAATCTAGCTTGATCTGTCCTTTGCGCCAAAAGCTTTTTGGTTCTTTGCTGTCTATTAGTTTGGAATAGAAGCGTGTGCCTTCTGGAATGATGAAAAAATTTCCTGCATCGTCATAGATTTTAAGATCTTCTACATTCTCGCAAACTATGGTGCCTTCAAGGTCTGGCATCGCAACACTGCCGTCATCAGCTCTTTCTAACCAAGGATAGATACGAGGTATTTCAGTTACTCTGAGTTTAATTTTTTGGGCTTTTGGAATGGAGTATTCAAGTTTGATCCTTATAGGCTCTTGTGATTTAAGATTGGATGAGCCAGTCCGCAAAGTCCCATCTGCTGCGTTACGCTCGTCCCTCAGTCGCTCATTGACAGAAGTCAACTCCGCTCCCTCACTCCTCGCAAGCCTTGCATCTGGAAGCTTTTCGAACAGGCTCTTATCCATATTAGTTTGGCTTGATACCCCTGTACAACTAAACAAGAAGCACAGTGTAAGAAAAAATATTTTTAGCTTCATGTTTTTAAAGATTAATCACACTTTGGATACTATAAGTTCTCTTGTCTTGAGACTCATGGTAAGTTCTCATGATTAAGTCAGCTAGAATCCCCATCATGAAGATTTGAATAGCTACAGTGAAGAACATTGCTCCAAGAATTGGTAGTGGAGTATGATCAAATTCAATATTCTGAGATACTTTCAGGTAGACTGCCCACACAAATGCAAGGAATGCCAATCCTAGACTAACAAAGGAAATCCCACCAAAGAAATAAATTGGACGAGTTATATAGTCGGTTAAAAACTTCATCAGAATTAAATCAAGAATAACTTTGAAAGTTCTATTGATGCCATATTTGGATTTACCGAATTGTCTTTCGTGGTGACTTACAGGAAGCTCAGTAACTCTAGCTCCTACCCAGCTTGCACAGATAGGAATGAATCTATGCAATTCACCATAGAGTCTTATATCTTTGAGAACTTCAGCTTTATAAGCTTTTAGAGTGCAACCATAATCATGCAACTCTACGCCTGAAAGCCAGGAAATAAGCTTGTTTGCAAATATCGAAGGTAATTTACGATTAATAAAAGTATCTTTGCGATTTTTTCTCCAACCACTTACTACATCGTAACCTTCTTCAATTTTTTCAACTAGTTTAGGAATATCTTTTGGATCGTTCTGCAGATCAGAATCCATAGGGATTAGAATCCTGCCTTTAGCTGCATCAATACCTGCAGACATTGCTGCGGTTTGACCATAGTTTCTTCTGAACTTAATTACTTTTACGTTTTTGTTCTTTGCTGCTAGCTCTTGAAGGACTTGGAAGCTTTTGTCTTTACTGCCATCATCAGCGTAAATAATTTCGTAGTTTAACTTTGTTGCGCCCAAAGCCTCATCTAATCTATCTTGTAAGAGTCTTAGATTTTCTTCTTCGTTATAAACAGGAATAAAAATTGACACATCATAGCTATAGCTTTTTTCGCTAATGAGTTTTTTGGTTTCTTCTATTAAAGTTGAATCGAGGGTCATAAATATTCTTAGGTCTTAATGTATCTTTCAGTTGTGAAGTAAGAGCTGGTACCACAAACTAAAATTCCAGTCAGAGCAATGATGAGAAAAATCATCGCAAGCTCGCTGCCTGAGTTGAAATTGAAGGTAACTGGCATGATGGTACGGATAGAAGATTGGAACGAATTCCAGATGAAGTTTTGGAATAACACGAGTGGAATTATGGCAATGAATGCCGAAACGATTCCGTAAAAAATTCCATGGAATATAAATGGTCCTCTGATGAACCAATCATCTACTCCAACTAATCTCAAGATCTCGATTTCAAGTGATTTACTCTTGATAACTAATTGAATAGTATTTGAAACTATAGTAATAGTTCCACCTGCAAGTATAAGTGTGATCAAAATACCAAATGAGAAGAGAATAGATCTGACTCTTTCTAAGCCATTGAAGAGTTCTGGTGCATAACTGATCTGTTCGATGCCAGAAAGTTTTTTCACATCTTCAATCACAGAGTTCAATTCCTGTGGACGTTTGATATTGATGTGTAAAGTATTAGGCAAAGGATTGTCGCCACTTTCATTGAAATCAAATCGAGTTTTAAATCTTTCCCAAGCTATATCTTTGGTAATAATTTCAACTTTATCTACTTTGCTCATGCGGGAAATTTTCTTTGCGATTTCATGTGGATCTGCTGAATCAAGTAGGTAAACCGAAAATTCTAATTGTGAATCTAAATTTTGTGAAATTTGTTTGATAGATGAATTGAGTTGTAAAACACCACCAAGTAAAGCAAGTGCAACAGAGAGAGTACTTATTACAATGAAGTTGGATACTCCTGAAGCTTTGATACTATTCAAGGCTTCTATAATGGTTCTCCAAAGTATTCTTAGCTCACGCATATTTTAAAATTAGGGATTAGTTCTCAAGTAAGGCGCTTGGGGATTCTGTCCTGGGTTTCTGTAACCAGGAATATTAGTTGAACCTGTATCAGAAAGTAAGGCACCTCTGTCTAAAGTAATAACGCGTTTACCAAACTGTTCTACGATTTGTTGGTTATGCGTACTCACGAGAATTGTCGTTCCACGTTCTGCAACTTTTTCTAGTAATCTAAAAATCTCCATACTAGTTGCAGGATCTAAATTACCTGTAGGCTCATCTGCTATTACCAGCGGAGGTCCTTGAACTATTGCTCTTGCAATACCAACTCTCTGTTGCTCACCACCAGAAAGTTCTGAAGGTAAGTTAAAAGCTCTTTCTAAAAGTCCAACTAATTTAAGTGCACCAGAAACTCTTTTTTGTATTTCATACTCTTCTGCGCCTAAGCCTCTCAGTGCATAAGCAACATTTTCAAAAGCTGATTTGTGCGGCAGCAATTTAAAATCCTGGAAAATAATTCCCATTCTTCTTCTTAGATAAGGAATCTTCTGGTGTGACAATGAACTGACATCAATATTGCCGATTATTATTTGACCAGCGTCAGGGATTTCCTCGCGGTACAGTAATTTCATTAAGGTAGATTTGCCAGCTCCGCTAGCCCCGACTACTAAAGCCATCTCGCCTGCGCCGATCTCCAAATTAACATTGTCTAGAGCGCAGATATTTCCGTAGGTTTTAGTGACATTTTTAAGCTTAATCACTAGGGTTTATTATACTTGAAGAGTTGGATTTAGGGGCGGTTTATCAATGTAATCGCTACTTAGGCCTATCTTCTTGTCTAAAAATCTCTTTATAAAGAGATTTAATTGCTGAAAAATCTCTTTATAAAGTGGGTATAATGATAAAAAAATCTCTTTATAAAGTGGAAAATCTAGATCTAATCATTAATAAGCAGAGGCTCAAGGTCCTAGAAGCTAAGGGAATTGAGAGACCCTATGAGGCCAAAATTCTTGCTGCCTTGAAATCTCAACCTCTGAAAATTCTTTCTGGCTTTAGACGATCTGGCAAATCTTACTCAGTCTTACGAGTATTAAAACAGTTAATTGAATCTGGGCAAGTAAAAGCAGAAAATATTTTATATCTAAATTTGGAAGATTACGACTTACAAGAATTCAACACTGCCAAAAAACTATTTGAGATTTTTGAATACTTCAAGGCTCGAACCAAAAAAGAAGAATATAAAATTTTGGTTTTTGATGAAATTCAAACGGTTGAAGATTGGGATAAATTTATTCGTACTATTTATGATTCAAATTTACATCTTCATTACAATGCGGACATTATTATCACTGGATCTAATTCGGAATTACTGTCGAGTGAACTTGGATCGAATCTTGCTGGAAGATTTATTGAGTTCTTGATTTTGCCATTTTCTTTTGAAGAATATCTGCGTTATTATGACCTTGAAATCAAGTCAGATAGTGACTTCTATCAAAAGCAAGAAGATATTGCTAAGAAATTTTATGACTATGTTGAATTCGGGGCACTGCCAGAACAGTTAGCAATTACTGATCCTGAAATTAAAGCAAGTTATTACAAAGGAATTATTAGCAAAGTTATTTTAGATGATGTTATTAATCGTTTTAAAATTCGTAATTCTGTACTTGTAGAAAAACTTCTCTATGATAGATTTGCAAATCTTGGCACTATAACTTCTTACAAAACCTTAATTAGATTTTTTGAAAGTATGGGTATTGAAACCAAACAAGAAACTATTAGTCTCTATCTGGATTATTTGGTTAAAACTTTTGCTTTATTTGAGTTGAAAAATTTCTCTTGGTCGGACCGTTCTATATCTGCCTCCTCACCTAAGTTCTATGCGATTGATACGGGGATAGCTAATCTCTACAAGGGACCGACTAATAAATTTTCTAAGTATTTAGAGAATTTAGTTTTTCTCAAGCTGAAATCCAATCCCCAACTGAAAAACATTTACTATGCCAATGATGGTAAGCGCGAGTTAGATTTTATTACTGAGACTTGGAATGGTGAAATAACCAAGTATCAAGTTTGCCAAGAATTGAATTCTACTAATCAGGAAAGAGAGTTAGATCCTTTTGTGGTCTCTGATAAATATTTAAAAAATTGCCCCAATATTTTATTGCTCTTTACCAGCCAAGAACAAAAGCTCTCCTATAAAGGATCTGAGATAGAGCAAAAGGATTTGGTTAGATGGTTGTTAGGGATTTAGTTGTTTTCTCACTATTGGTTTAAGCGCTTACCCAAAAAGATCCCCATTGTAAGGCAGATACTGTGATGGCTTTGGTTGAGGTTGAGCTGGAGCTGGAGTTATACCTTCTTTTTGAGCTATATATTCAATGAAAGTTTCAAGCGGCAGTTCTACTCCAATTAAATCTCGGCTACCTGTTTTGGGGGGATTGAATCCAATCTCCCCCCATCCTTTTGCTCTTAAAGTAAGACCATAATTTATATTGCCAAAAACTAAGGTCTGAAAACCTTCTATTACCTTTTCCTGTAAGTACTTTTTGAATTTTTCTGCAGTTGGAATATTAAACCAACGTACTGGACATTCAAATTGCTGCTCTGCTGGAGAAGCAGCTATATCAACTTTAGTTGTCTGCGAAGAATTAAGAGTCTTAAACAACAAAGTTCGCGAATTAGGTAAGTTGGGGTCATTGATTACAGCAGAACCAAGTTCTTGAAAGTCTTTAATAAGAGATTTGGCAGTATCATGCTTCGGCAGCCAATTTTGTGCAGAGCCTGTATTGATTTGCCAAGTGATTAAATTTAAAAAATAGTTTTTTGTTGATTCCCCAGATTCTTTTAAAAATTCTTTACAGCGCGGTATTAGTTTTTGAAAATCTTCTTTGCTTGTAGCCCATAAGACTAAGACTTTCTTTTTAATTTGCTTTAGTTTTTCTTCTACATCAGGGAGTTTAAAAAATTGTTCCAAAGCGCCTAAAGTTATTTCTAAAGGATGTGGATCTGGGTCAATGACTGTAATTATGAGGTTGCCATCGGGCTTGGGATCATGAAGATTTGTTTGTTGCACTGAAGCTGAAGTAGGAAGAGGAAGGCTTGGATCAAAAATACCTTTCAGTAGACACTGATCAGGAAATTTCTCAGTTAACTTTGGATCATTGATTATTCCGTAAGGTTGAAAATATTTATTTCTAAATGGAACAGTAAGTTCTGGGATATTGTTGTTCATAATCGGTTTCCATAATTAGTAAGAGAGAACTTTTAATATTTTAGTTTAACACTTCGCTGATATATAACCTTGTTCAATTCTGGTTTTGAGGCTTTGAGGATCTATCAATCTAAATAGGGCTGATCTAACTTTTGGATGTATCGCGTAGCTTGTAATGTAAGGTTCTGCTTCCGCAAAACTTATTTTAGTAGATGGTTTTAATTTACTAATTAGTGCGGCAATATTGTCCATTGAAATATCTTGATTTTCTTTGATGAAATTTTTTAGCTCTGTAAAATCAAATTCTTCTATGTAACTATTTAAATCTTCTGTTACTAATTGATAAGATGAAAGTTCTTTGAGAAATTGTTTTAAATTTTCATCTTGAAGTTTAAATTTCTGCTTAGGCATTAATTTACCGGTGGCAATCAAATAGAATTGGTCAACTCCAAAATAGTTGCTAAATTCTTGTTGAGCAATTTGCTTCAATTCAGTAATTTGCTCATCTTTAAGATCAAGTGCTGATAACTTCTTAGCAATAATTTTTTTTAGTAAAGGCAATTCTAAAGTATGATCATTTCTATTTGTTAAAGCTGTATAGTAAATAATTTCTTTGTATAAGTCTTTATAATCAGAAAAATTTAATTTATGATTCTCGGAGATCCCTTTAACTAAATCATTCAATAATCCTCTCTGTCCCCCTGTAGCTATGGTAAAGCCAGGGGCTATAAAGTTTATATTCCAAAAATCTTTGAAAAATTGTACAAGAGAAATTTCAGAAATATGAATCTTTCTTAGTAAAAGTAAGGATAAGCGTAATATGAGATTCTCTAAACCTTCTGAATTTGCGAGGTTAATAAATTTAACATGATATGGTATTTTTGCTATCTTTAGAAATAAATTACGTGCATATGCTGCCGCCTCACTTGCACGTGTGAATGGAATAGCCTTATCTCCTCTAAGATAAAATCGTAGAGCAGGGTGTTTACAGTCGATAGAATCCATTTGCCATAATAGGGCAGGGTTATAAGCAATAATCTTTTGTAAATCATTTAGATAAGGATAGTTCTCATCATCATGCTCTTTTTTGTAAATATTGTAGCCATGATATAAAGTAAGAAATTTTTCTTTATCATTTAAATGCTCTTTTTTTTCTGAGTAAAATTTCTCTAGTTCGGTAAAGGGTACTTTTTCAGCTTGTATTGAATCTAATGATGTTTTGTTCTCTAGAGAATTTATTGATTGTGTTTCTTCGCGGTCTTCAGCAGCTAGGCTTAAAATTAGCATGCATTGAATTTTAGATTTTACTTGCTCGTCGATGGCATCAGTTTTAAGTAATTCCAGTAATTGAGCTGATGGGTAGTTTGATATTAAATCCTGATAAAATTTGTCCGGGATGTCTAAGAAGGATACATTTTCAAAAATTGTTTTTAAATATTCGAGGTTCCAATCAGAGGGATTGATGACACCAGCTGAATATAAGGCTTTAAAGCGATTTAAGTAGAAAGTGTTATTTACTAATTCCTTCATGCTGAGTGTCTGTTTAGTTGCCTGTAATAGAGATCTCCACTCTAAGCCGCTTTCATTAGTTATGAATTTACAAAGTATGTCTAATTTGTTTGTAAGATTAGTTGATTCTACAAACAAATTTGCAAGCTTTTCCTTTGTCTTTTGGTCTAATGTTATGTCAAAGTGAACCAAAAAATTCAATAAAAGTTCATCACTAATAGGAGCTTGCTCAGCTGGGTCTGGAAGAGAATCGTTTAATTGTAATAATTTTTCATAAACTTTCTGCGATAAATTGGGCAGTTGTAAATTTTTCCATGATCTTAGAATATGAGGTATTAAATCCTCTCTTTGATATTTTTTAGCAATGAAAAGATAGAACTTAGAAAGTAAATCTTGAGATTTACAATTAAAAAAGTTTTTTGATGTATTTTGTATATGTTCTTTATCTTCTTCTTTGAGTAAAGAATAAAATTCTTCAATATCCTTATTCTTAACCTCTATATCATAGAGTCCATTGATAATCTGCATTTGGTCATAAAAACGAGCTGTATCAAAAAATAAAGATTCAATACTATTAATAGGTTGTGGATATTTAACTTTGGCAAGGGCTAATTCAGCAACTTCCCAGCCTTTGTCATAAGGTGCGCCACCGTCATTATAGTTTCCTCTTCTAAAATTTATAATAGAAAAATTTGCTGCCTGTGCTTCAGTATTTAATTGATCCACATGAATATGATTGGAACCATAACTAATAAAATTAGGATTAAAACTAAATTCCTGATTGATTTGGAATAAAGCAGGGAAACTAAATTCATTTAATTTGAAACCCTTTCCATGAGAATATAATTCATGATGATGACTCATTTTAACTGGGTATTCACACCATGTGGCGCGCATCTCGGGACTTTTAATTCTTACTTGATTAAATGCGGCATCTTGTTTTAGATGGCAAAAATATTTGAACTTGTTTAATAGCGAAGAAAAGCTTTCCTGATAATAAGGTTCTTCTAAAAGTCTCATTTCTATTTCAAAACCTAATTTACCTTTTCGACCACTTTTGCTTAGAAGATTAGTTGAATTCATGGCTTTAAGTGCAAAGTCATCTCTTCTTTCAAGGATTTCTTGTAGGCCTATTTTTTGAAATTTGGGATTTGAATCTTCAAAATAAATTCTTAGTTCTGGATATTTGATAAATAATGTTTGGGCAAAATTAGATGCTAGTTTATATTCTCCATTTAGTTTTTCAAGTAACTGCTGAGCAGCTTCTTTGGGAATTCTTTTACTATAGGCTGCAAGAAACTGTTCTAGAAAGCCTTTGCAATCTTTATCATTTTCAGTTTTGTATTCACTAATGAGAAAATCTAGAAATTCATCTGAAAATAAATTTTCTTTTTTCTCACCAAATTTTATAAATTTGAAAAGAAAAAAAATATAATTTAAAGTCATTAACTTGGCATTAGATCCCTTATCAGGACAAGCTTTGGTTAATTTATAGATTTCTATAACTGCTTTAAGTAATTTTTCTGAATCAGCACTTGACTTTAAAGTATGCTGGTACTGTGCAACTTGACTGCTTTGGTCATAAACACCTTCTATGATTCCTTTTACAGTGGCTGTGTATCTTGGAACTACTAGATTGGCAATTTGGGAATTTAAATACTTTCTGGCATGTTTATCTATAAATTGTTGAGGCTCTTTATTAATAAGGAATATAAGACCATTGGCTGTTATAGAAAATTCGTCAGCAAATTTTTCCACCAGGTCACTAGTTTCATCTTTTTTATTTTTAGTTCCGTAGGCTGAAATATCATCAGGAGATGCTTCTATGAGTGGTTGAGCTGATGATAAGTCTGTTAGAAATTTTTGAAATTCTGCTGAAGGATTTATTATTCCTGAAAAACTTTGTGTAGTTACCGGCCTATCTTCATAAGTTTTGCCATCAGGACCTAATATATTTTGAGAGACCTGCTGTTTTGGCTCAAGCTTCTCTTTCGCAACAGGTCTATTTACAGCCACTTCGCCCATCGGGATATTATATTAACATATCTTATCTAGATAGTAATTCTGGCGCCTACTTTAAATAACTTCTCTTCACCACCCAAAACAAAACCCCAGCATTAACTACCGAAACTATTGCTGTTGCCATTGCCATGCCGTTGAGTCCGTAGAGTGGCACAAGGAAGCTGTTCAAAGCGAACTTGAGAACTATGGCCACTAGCATTCCATAGAATGGAGCTTTGCTGTTACCGAAGCTGTAACAAACTCTGGTGTAAGTATCACGAACGAAATAAGGAATGATCGAAAGGCAGAGATAGAAAAATGCTCCACTGACCATTGCTGTAGATCTTTCATCGAAAGCCCCGCGCTGGAAAACAATTTTAATTAATTCATCAGACCAAATCATGCCGATGACTATTGCTGGTAAACAAAGTAGTGTAAGTGAGATTAAAGATTTTTTTACTAGTCTTTTGATTTCAGGAATATTGTCTTTAAAAACCAGCTCTGAGATACGAGGAAATAATGGCACTAAGAATCCTGTAACCAAGACACCAAGCGGCATTTGCACAATGCGATTAGCAAGGGTAATTGCCGTCCAAGAACCTTCAGGTAAACCTCTACAGAAAAAACTATCTGCAAGTACTACTAATTGACTAATAAGAGTACTCATTAAAGTTGGATATAGTAATTTATAGTACTCCTTGATATAGAGGTCTTCCGGTTCATGTTCTATTCCCTTCATCTCTGGACTGCCAAAGATTTCTTTTTTGACTTCAGCGAAAGAACCAAAATTTACCACCAACGACAAAACCCCACCAATACTGGTTCCTAGCGCAAGAGCCAGTCCACTAGAAGCATCGCCCATAAAAAATACCGCAACTATAAGTGCGATATTGAGAATTGCTGGAGATAAACTTGGAGCGTAATATTTTTTGTAGCAGTTTAGAATTCCATAGAGAATGCCAATTGGCGCGCAGATGACAATAAGCGGCAGTAGGATTTCTATATTAGTTAAAGTGAGTTTGAAATATTCAATTCGATTTGGATCAACAAAAATTTTAAGTACTGGCACCCTAACAAAAAAACAAATTATGCCAAACACTACGGAAATAATAGAGGCTTTAATTAAAAGCTTCTTGCTGAAAAGCCAGGCTGTAAGTGGCTTACCTTGCAGTTTGGGAAGTATTGCTACTACTGAACTATAGAAAGGTCCACCGATACC
The DNA here is from genome assembly GCA_964517685.1 of uncultured Gammaproteobacteria bacterium. Classification (GTDB taxonomy): domain Bacteria; phylum Cyanobacteriota; class Vampirovibrionia; order LMEP-6097; family LMEP-6097; genus CAYQSL01. The sequence continues at coordinate 128,673 of CAZFCF010000003.1, forward strand.
ACCGAAGATCACAAAAATATTTCCAGTGAAAATATATGCCATGTTGAAAGCATCAGCAAGCATTGAAGTACCGAAATAATGTGCAATAACTAAATCACGCGCTAAGCCTAAGATCTTACTGACTATAGTAAGCGAAGCAACAAGTGTGGCAATTCTAAAAAGCACAGGCTTATCTGAGTTTAGCTAATTCTTCTGCAAAACTTTTCTTAGCAGAAGGATCTGAGTGAGCTAAATCTTTATCCTTATTAAAACCATCTAAACAAGCAATTCCTGGGAGTGTTTTACCTTCGAGAAACTCTAGTGAAGCGCCACCACCAGTACTAACGTGAGTATATTTCTCTTGAGGAATATTGAATTTCTCTAAGGCTGCTACTGAATCACCACCACCGATTATAGTGATGCCACCTTTAGAGCTTAGTTCTGCAAGAGCTTGAGCAACTTCCTTAGTACCATTCTCGAATACATCATACTCAAAAACTCCTACGGGTCCGTTCCAAACCACTGTTCTAGATTGCGATACAAGCTTGGCAAATTTCTCTCTGGTTTTTGGTCCAATGTCCATGCCTTGATAATTATTTTCAATCTTCATTGAATCAGCAACCTTGGTTTCGATTTTGTCGTTGATTTTATATTTATCAAAAATATTAATTGAATTATTCTCCGCATCAATCGCTGGAGTACAAAGAGTATCTTCTGGAATAATTATTGCTGTGTCAAACTGATCAGCTAAATTAATAATCTCTCTTGCAGTTGCTACTTGGTTATCTTCGCAAATGCTTTGCCCAACTGAGCCACCTTGAGCTTTGATGAAAGTAAAAGCCATACCACCCCCGATAATTAGGGTATCTACTTTCTGTACTAAATTCTTAAGCACAGAAATCTTAGAGCTAACTTTAGATCCGCCGATAATTGCAGTGAAAGGTCTTTCAGGTTCATTTAGTTTAGAACCTAACATCTCTAACTCTTTCTGGATCAGGAATCCAGCTACAGAAGGGCTAAGGTAACTAGCTACTCCCGCAGTGCTGGCATGTGCTCTATGCGCAGTACCAAAGGCATCATTTACATATAGATCAGCAAGGCTTGCAAGCTCTTTAGCAAAGGCTTGATCATTAGCTTCTTCACCAGGATAGAAACGAATATTCTCAAGTAAAACCACATCGCCATTTTTCATTTGCTTGATGTGATTAGTAACAACCTCACCAATAGCTTCATTGAGTTTAGCCACTGGCTTGCCAAGTAATTCTGAAAGTCTCTTGCCAATTGGATCTAAGCGATACTTTTCTTCAGCTTGTGCTTTCGGTCTGCCCAAGTGAGTTACAAGAATTGTTCTGGCACCGTTTTGAATTAGATATTTAATAGTTGGCAATGCCGCAACTATTCTGGTGTCATCAGTGATTGCAAGGCTGCCATCTTGAGGGACATTGAAATCTACTCTTACTAAAACTCTTTTGCCTTCGAGCTCAGGCTTCTTTAAATCAGCGATGCTTTTTACCATTTTAATTAACTCCTTGTGTAGTGTTATAAAGTTCCTAACCAATTAACAGTATTAAGTGAGAGCTTTTGCAAGATCTCAGCAAATGGCAAAGTTTTAAGTTCTTCATTATTCTCAGGGACTATAAGACCATTTTTGAGATGAAGTAATTTGCCATCTTTATTCACATGTATAAATTTAGGAAAAGCTGTGACACCAAGTGTCTTCTTGAAACTATCTTGATTGTCATACAACCAAGTAGCTTTAATATTTGGATGTTTTTTCTTTGCTTCATTTAAATCTTTTAAAGCAGCATGTGATGAATCCATCACTATAATTAGGTTTGGTCTGATTTTTGGTTTGGTTGAATCTAATACAGCTTCAAATGATTCACAAAATACACAGCCAGGTTTAACAAAAATTACTACGCTTTCTTTGTTATTTACAAAGCTTTTAAAAGATTTCTTTTTGCCAGAACTATCTTGGACAGTGATACTCGCAAGAATTTTTGAGATATCATCGCCTTCTTTAATATCTTCTGCTTTTATTGCAGCAGCTCCTGCATCAAGAGGTACTACCGCTTCTTCTTTGGCATTAATATTTGCCAGGCTACAACCTTGACTAAGCAAGACAGTGAGAACTAAAACAAAAATTCTTTGTATCATAAGATTTATCTATCACTTATAATTTTAAACTATGCGCAGCCCCTTCAAAAATTCAAAAGCTATTTTAGGCGCTTCTTACCTAATTCTATTGATATTGATTTTGAATAGTGCCTTTCTTAGCTATAAGTATTGGAAGTTCTATTTCGGTGGAGATATGCTTGCAGCCTTTAATTGCACTGATGGCTGTGATTCGGTGATGCTCTCTAAATATGCCTTGCTCTTGGGTATCCCTGTGCCTTTCTATGGTTTAGTAATGTTTTTAACTGTGACTACTCTATATACTTTCCTAAATACACGCAGCTCTACTTATGAATTTAAGGGTCTGGTAACTTTGCTTGATGGACTTCTTCTTAGCTCTTGCTTCGCTGCAATGTGCTTTATTTACATCATGTATTCAGTTCTACATATGGTTTGTAAGTTCTGCTTACTTTCTCATATTTGTACTTTGCTTTTTAGTTTGATTTATTTCTTTTATATAAAGTTGCAGTGGCGTAAGTAACTTCAATACTCATTTGCCGGAAGCCTCTTCGAAAAGCTCCCAGATGCTAGGCTTGCGAGGACTGAGGAAGCGGAGTTTACTCAGTGTAAATGAGCGACTGAGGGACGAGCGTAACGACGCAGATGGGATTTTTCGATAGGCTTAAAGTTTGTAATTAGCTGCGATTCGTTGTTTAAGCAGCTCATAAGACAACAATCCCATTCTTTCTTCCATCATGCTGCCGTCTTTACCGTAAAACTGGAAGTGCGGTACGCCATCTTGGCCATTTTTGAAAGTTTTAGCAAGTTCTTTGCCGTCTTTAGAATCAACATCTACGTGATAAAAATATATTTTCCCTTTGTATTCTTTCTCGATCTGCTCAACGATTGGGCTTGCCTTTTGGCAGTAAGGGCACCAGTTCGCATAGTAAAAGACAATTGTAGGGATTTTTTCTTTATTGCTAATTTTTTTAGTGTCAGTCTTGATAATGACTGAGTTTGCTTGGCTATTAACCGAAGTCGGATTACAACTCGCAAGTACAAATGCGCAAGTTAAACTAAGAATAATATTAAATAATTTCATTAAAAGCCTCTATATATCTGAATATTCTATCATCGTCAGATCAATAAAGTAGAATAAATATCTAAGGAAAATAAAATGCAAGTCACAGTTACAGAAAGAGATGAAAATAATATTGTTACCCTAACTTTTGAGACCCAACCAGGTAGAGCAAAAGAAGCGTATTCAAGAACTTTAAAACGTTTAAGCCAAGACTTTGCAGTTAAAGGTTTTCGTAAAGGCAAAGCGCCAACAAAAATGATCGAAGATCAAATTGGTGCAAGTGCAATTAGAGCTGAAACTCTAAACGATAAATTTATCAATGAACTTTTACAAGAAGCTTTTAAAACAGAAAATTTAAATGTTGTTCACATTCCAGCTATCGAAAGAATTGAATTTGAAGATCCAGAAGACAAAATTATCATTGAAGCGAAAGTTGAACTTTTTCCTGAAGTTAAACTTGCAGATTTCAAAAATACAAAAGTAACAGTTAAGATTCCTAAAGTTGATGTCGAGAAAGAAATCAACGAGACTCTTGATCGTATTAGAGCAAACTATGCAAGTTACACTGAGTCTGATGCAGCGGCTGAAATGGGCGATGAGATTGTGTTTGACTTCGATGGAGAGTTCCAAAAAGACGATGGTAGCTATGAGCCGAAGCCTGGTATGAAGGCTGAAGGTTTCCAATCAATCATTGAGCCAGGAAGATTTATTGACAATTTCTTAGAGCAAATTGTTGGTATGAAAAAAGACGAAGAGAAAACTATTGAAGTTAAATTCCCAGAAGGCTATCACGATGCTGAACTCTCTGGTAGAAATGCAAGATTCAAAATCAAATTGCAAAAAGTTGCTAAGGCTCAGAAGCCAGAAATTAATGATGAGTTTGCAAAGAGCTTGGGCTTGGAAGATGTTAAAACTCTGAAAGATAGAATCACTGAGGAAATCACAAAACTTTCTGATGCGAACAAACGTAGTCTCTCTCTTGAAACTTTATTGGGTGAGTTGCTACCTAAATCAGATCTCAAACTTTCTAAGTTGATGATCCAACGTGAGCTTGATTATGAATTATCAATGATCCAGCAACAAAAATCTTGGTCTGATGATCAGCTTAGTGATTTCATCAAAACCATGGATATTACTAAAGAGGAAGAAGAGGCTAGAAAAAAACTTGAGCGTAGTGTATTTTTAACTTCATTAATCAAACAAGAAAACATAGAAGTTAATCCTGATGAGCTTCAAGAAGCTGCAAACAATTTGCAAATTCCTCAAGATTACGATACTTCTAAGATTGATTACCAAAGATTATTCCAGAACATCACTGTTGATTTGCTTAACCGTAAGGCAGTGGATTTCTTGATTGCTAATACTCAGATTGACTATGTTGAAGTTGATCCAGCTGAGATCGAGCATCATGTGCATGGACCTAACTGCAATCACGCACATCATTAATCAAGTGCCGTCATTGCGAGCCCACGAAGTGGGTGTGGCAATCCAGTCTGCGCATGGGGATTGCTTCATCCCTACGGGATTCGCAATGACGACCAGAAATAAAAAGACCCACTCTTTCGAGTAGGTCTTTAATTAAATTTGGAGGTAATTGATTGAAAATTTTTTTAGCCTTGGCTAACAACTTGTTGTTTGCCACTTGTTCCAGAACCGAAGTCTATAAGACCTGTTGGATGCAAAATTGACATGTAGTCGTTAAGATCGTTAATGATGTCCTGAATTTTTTTTAGTTCAGTATCTGCTTCTTTACGAACAATTTCAATGTCTTTGTATTGTTCTTTAACTTTAGAAACATCTTGATGACCTTGTTTAAGTTTACCTAGTAGTAAGCCTACTTCAGAATGTTTGATAGTAATGCCCTTTTGATCTTTCAATCTACGAGCGATTGCAACAAACCTTTTTTTCTCTTGGTCATTCATTGCCATATCCCTATACTATAACCTTAAGAACCTAAAACTTTACCTAAATTTGAAGGGCTGCCTTTGCTTGCATCCGCTATTGCTCCAAGGACATTTCCTGTTTGAGCCACAGTATCAACAGTTTTTTTGAAATCTGTATATAAAGCCCCAACAGTGCTGGATAATAGATCTCTACCAGCTTGGATTACTCCTGCAGTACCCTGGTTACCGCTGACCGAACTAGATCCGCCAACTTTACCACTACCACCAATATTTACTTTGTCGATGCCCATTTTGATATACCTCCAAGTATATAACTCTCCAGACTTGTATCTTTTGATATTAACTTTTGCAAGTTAATTAAGCCTTAAGGTTTTAGGTCTTAAACCAATATTCCCGAGAAAATGGAAACAGGTTCAAAATCCTATAGCTATACAAAGATTTTTAGGATTTATTTTTGATAGTTGTTTAAAAATCTAATTTTCCAATAAAAATAGTTTATTTATTGAAAGAACTTTCGTTAACATGAGAGCTTTCCTCGTCATGTTCGCGATTTATCTTGATCAAAAGGTAAGTCACAGTACCAGCGACAACAGTTAAAGTACCTATAATTGCAAGAGCCATACCATCAATTTTACCACAATCCGGACCGCACCCCCGACAATCGGACAAATCAAATATCTTCAGTTGACTATCTAATTGTCCGATTGTCGGGGGTGCGGTCCGGATTGGAACTATGTGGGGCGTTTTTACTACTTATAATGTATGTATATGAAAATTTCTAGAAATTTCTTAGTTACTCTTTTAACAACTAGTATTTGCCTGAGCACTCCAGGATTAGCTATGGCTGAGGAAGTTACTCAAACTTCCGCAAGTTCGGCGACAGAAATTATTCCCGCGGCAAGTATCGATAGTCAAATACGCACCACTATCAAACAACAAGAAGCAAATGAAGCGAAGGTAACTAATACTCCTGATGATCCGAATAAAGTTTCTGATTTTGCAGCATCACCTTTCAAGCTAAACAGTGCCACAGCGCAAGTGCCTGTTGAAACACGTTTGAGAATTGAAGTTGAGACTACACTTACTGCTGAGAAAGCAATAGTAGGTGAAGAGTTCAGAGCAAGAGTACTAAATGATTTTTATTTATCAGGAGATTTTCGTAAATTAATTATCCCTAAAAATAGTTGGATTAGAGGAAAAGTTTCTCAAGTAAAAAAACCTAGATTGCTTAGCAGATCAGGTAAGCTTGGTATCAAATTAGATACTTTGGTAACGCCGCTTGGTGATTACGTTCCATTGAACGCTGATTTGGTGTTTATGGAAGGTGTAGTTAATGCGCAAGGACTGCTTGATCCACAAACAGGTTTCAGCGATAAGGCTATGGGGCCAACTCAAAACCTTCTAAGTACTGACACCGGTAAAATCGTCTCAGTGGCTACCCTTGGTGTGCCCGTGATTGGTACTCTAATTGGCGGTAGCGCAATTGCTTTATTCTCACATGGAGATTCAGCTGCAGTGAATGCAGGACAGGAATTGCAAATAGTACTGACTCGCAATACTGACTTGGCGATGTAATTGTCATCCTGAGGAGCGAAGCGACGTAAGGATCCATGTCATTGCGAGCGAAGCGAAGCAATCCCCCTGAGCAAGCCTTGACTGGATTGCCACGCCCTCTTCGAGGGCTCGCAATGACGGCATTTAATCTTAACCGCTACTTAACCTCTATCCGCTTCAATACCTCTAACAAAAGAGGTTATAGTGGATATAAATCAATTCTATGAATCTATGCGACGTGCAGATACTTCTGCATATATGGCCACTCCAGCTTTATATACTTTCTTAGATAAATTATTTTATGAAGGCGATAGCTTTCAAAACAGCGCAGGTATTGCGGTAGCTCAAGCTATTGATGAGTCTTATGCTTTGAAACTTGCAGATATATTCTCTGGTAGAGAAGCGGGCGTAAAAAATAAAATCAAAGGTATCTTGATGGGAAGTATGGGCATTACAGATCCTTTTGCACAAATGTACGCTAAAAACGCTCAGAAAGAGCAAATCAAAAATGTTTTAGAATCCGAGAAGAATAAAAGAGAAGCTATGGCACATATGCTTGCTGAACCTAAAGCTTTTCGTGCATTAGAGGAAGCAAAAACCAGACAGTTAAATCAAATGTATGCTTCAGAGCTAGCCTCATCACAGGGTACTAGTGATGATAAACAAAATTCTATGAATGAGATTGCCAGTGCTTATTTGATGGGTGCTAAAGATATTGCTACGGCATAGGAATTTTCAATCTCTTTACTGAACTTTAATCTCGATTTGTTTCATTCTCATAGAGATCTTTAATTTTAATTATGGCTATAAGTAATAATAGTAATACTCCTCTAACAATTAAGCAAAGCTCACCAAGCAAAGCTGGAGCTAGATTAGATCGAGTTACAGATGAGTTCAAAAAGAATATCGCTAGTGAGCGAGGAGTTGAGGGTCCTGATTTATTTTTTAAAATGCCAGAGTCTCAATCATCAGAAGATCTACGTAAAAATGTAAAAGAGCTTGCGCAGAAAACTGCAATAAGAAATCAACAATTAGTAGCTCAAACTAATCAAAATGCTACAGCAATACTTCTAAGAACCGCTTTACTGTTGGATCCTGGCTTAAGTGACTTTCCTAAAAAAGGTACTGAAGGTAAAAGTCCTGAAGAAGCTCAAAAAATATTAGCTAAAAATATTGAAACGCTTACTAAAGGTCCTGATAATATAAAAACTCTTCACACTATTTCAGCTACGATTGCTGGAAAACTTTCTGGCGATAAAGCTCTTAAAAGTTCTGGCGATACTAAAGATTCTAATGTAGAGAATCAAGAATTATTAGCTGATCTACAAGGTGTTATAGATAGTGGCTCGCATGAAGAAGTACAGCAATTTTTAGAAAGACTGAAGGGTGCTAATCCACAGCTTCTTAGTGCATTAAAAGGTCCTATTAAAGAGTATAAAAAATCCCTTGAAAATGTTTTTAAATCTGAGCAAAGAAATATTGCTAATCAAGACGAAATGAAAAAGAATCCTCTTTTTCAAGAGGGAGTTGAGTTTAAGAACGACAAAGCTCTGAGAAATTTATTTGCTAAACTTGCTGGACAGATGATTGACCAGAAGGGCGGGATTTATAACTTTAAAGATGATGATGTAACCTGGCAATTAGCTCCATTTGAACATAAGCCTGGTGTTGATGGCAGAACCGTCACTGACTTAAGTATACGTAGATTACTGCCAAGTGAACTTGCTAATAACAATACTTATACAGCTCATCTTACTGAAGAGCAACCTACTTACACTACTATGCAAGTTGCCTAAGTAGATTTAGCAGTTATACCTTTCTTTACAAGCCTATCTTTAAAACTAAATCTTCTATGAGTATGAATTTTTTCATCGACTAAAATTGCGGCGTCGATTTCACCAAGAGTTTCAGAAATTTTATAGCTAACCCAATTGCGTTTGCGTAGATCGAAGGTTAAGTGCAAAGCTAGCCACCAAAGCCCTTGGGCAAGGAGTTTTACATACAAGTACATCGGTACATTTCTGATTTTAGCTTTAGCAAAGTTTGGAATTAGTTTACGGTATTTTGGTGCAATACCTAGAAGTGGATTAGGTTCTCTCTTCATGCGATCGGTGTATGCGATCCAGAATAGTGCTCTACCAGATTTGAAATACCAACGTCTAATACTTTGCAAAGTCATTTGCTGAGAATTAACCGGATGGAAAACTATAAGCTGTGGAGCGTAGAGAATTGGAATCTTGAGCATCATCAGATATTCAAAAAATTCATAATCATCATGCATGCTGAAACCGCCTGCTGCACTAGGTCCTAGGTCGCAACGGAAGTTGCCACAATTGTCAAAGATCTCTTTGCGAATTAAAACATTTGCACTGCTAGGAAATTCAGCGATGCCATACTCACTTGAGAATGGATAAAATCTTTCTTCATCACCGAAGCTATGTCCCGTGAAAACATCTTGCTTAATGTGATGTGGTGGTTCAAGGTTAAGCCACGTTGGAAAACTATCTTCCCAAATAGGAATTGATCTACCACCATAGACACCAATCTCTTGATCAAGGCATTTACATGCAAGTTTATAGGCTTCTTTAAGCCAGTCGTCATCTAGGTTTAAGTCATCATGTAGAAAGGCAAGTAGATCTCCTGTAGCTTTAGTAATAGCCAGATTACGTCCTGCGGAAAGACCGAGTCTTTTCTCAGTAAAGAATTTAATTGAGATACCCGTGTTCTCAATAAATCTATAAGCGACTTCGCCTGTATTATCAAATGAATTATTATCGACGAGAATAATTTCTATTTCTTTAGCATCGTCGTGTCTAAGTCTTTTGTATTGGGTCGTAAGATCATCTAAGAGCTGTTCTAATTGTTCAGCTCTATTAAAAGTGCAAATAATGATACTTAATTTCATCTTGCTATGATTTGAAGAAGTCTAGTGCCAAAATTAATGGCTCGAAACTAGATCATAATAATAATCTAATGCATAAACCCAATATAGACAACCAACCCTCTCCGGCACCTTTGGAAAATAATACAGAGGCTTGGGGTTTCGAAATACCCACAGAACTTATTGCTAGTTATCCGCTTGAAAATAGAGATGAGTCACGCATGCTTTTCTACGATAAGAAGTTAAATAAGGTTCAGCATAAGAGTTTTAAAGATATTAGTTCTATTTTGCAGCCTGGAGATCTCTTGGTGCGCAATAACAGTAAAGTGATGCCAGCTAGGCTTGAAGTTGCAAGTGAAACTGGAGCGAAGATTGAAATCTTGCTCTTGAAAAAAATAGCGCCGCTTTATTGGCAAGCCTTGGCTAAACCAGCTAAAAGACTAAAAGCTGATCGTAAGTATTTTATAAATGAGACTCTAGCTATTGAGATCATTCGTGATGAAGATGATATCTTTGTGAAATTCAATTCTGATGAAGATTTCCAGGAAGCTGTTAATAACTATGGCTCCATGCCCATACCTCCTTACATGAAGCGTGAGCCTGGCAGCTTTGATAAAGAGCGTTACCAAACTGTCTACGCGAAGGATACTTCAAGTGGTGCTAGCGCCGCTGCACCCACTGCTGGTTTGCATTTTACTCCAGAGATAATTCAAGAGTTGCAAGCAAAAGGAATTGAAATTCTGGATCTCACTTTACATGTGGGTTTGGGAACTTTCCTGCCAATTAAAGTTGATGATTATAAAGATCATAAAATGCATTTTGAATATTATGAAGTTCAAGAAAATGTTTATCAAAAAATTTTAGAGGCTAAAAAGCAGTCGCGGCGCGTTATTGCCATTGGTACTACTTCGGTAAGAACTTTAGAGTCTATCGCGCAAACTGGCTTGTTGCGTGATGAGACTAATATTTTTATTTATCCAGGTTATGAATTTAAACTTATTGATGGCATGCTAACTAATTTTCATTTGCCAGATTCGACTTTGATTCTTTTAGTTGCAGCATTTCTTGGTGAAGAGAAAACCAAAGAAATTTATCTAGAGGCTATTAAGGAAAAGTATAGATTTTATAGTTATGGGGATTGTTGTTTATTCTATTAGGGTTGTTGCGAAAGGATAAATCCCTTCTTAACAACCCTGCTAAAACCTTCGGTTTTAGTTCTTTTTGAAAGACCTGTTTTTGCTCAAGCTCCGCTTTTCGCAACAGGTCTTAGATAGGCCGCAATGATAGACAATGACCGGGCCACAGGCTCAGGGAACTATTCCTAGAATATTCCGACTTTAGATTCTGTGGCTAAAGCTAAACAAAACAAAAAAGTTTTAAAATCCGAATTACTTGATTTAGTAAATCCTGATAATTTGATTTATAAAAAAAATCGTTTCTTCACTGACAGTTATAGTCTTGATGATTCTTGGAAACAAAAAAAACGTAACTGGGGTCATAGTCTTCATGGCATGGCATCTAGATCAGGTTCTTTCCCACCTGCGCTTACCGATTATTTTATTGAAAATTTTTCTAAGGAAAAAGATTTAGTTCTTGATCCTTTCTCGGGTAAAGGTACAACTGCTTTGCAGGCTTGCGTTAAAAACCGCTTTGGCATTGGTTTAGACGTGGCACCTGAAGCATACGCGCTCACTGCAGCTAAAGTTTCTAAATTCGATACTAAGAAAGCTATTAAATATTTGCAAGATCTGAAATTCGAAAAAATCTCTGCCAAAGAAATTAATGCAGTACCAAATGAAGTAAAGATTTTTTATCATCCAGAAGTTCTCAATCAAATTCTGGCTTTTCGTAAAGCAATTTATAAAGATTACACATTGGATTCTGTGGATTACAGCACTGTGCCTATTTATGAAGTTGATATTGAATCTGAAAATGCTAAATTCGCGCAGTTCTGGGTTGGAGTGCTCATCGGCATTCTACATGGTTCATCAGAAGTTAGTCTTAGTGTGCCTTGCTCACATAGTTACAGCATGGCTCCTAACTATGTAAAGAACTATAGTGAGAAACATGGACTGGTTAAGCCGCTTAAAGATCTAAAAGAATGTTTGATAAAGCGTGCAGAAAAACTTCTGCAAGATGGTACTGTGAATCATTCTGGTAAAGCAATTCTTGGTTCAGCAATGGACATGCCTATAGCTTTAAATGAGAAAATTGATTTGATTGTTACTAGCCCGCCATATTTCACCGCGCAAAGTTATGCTTGGGATAACTGGCTCAGAGAGTGGTTCTTAGGCTTTGATTTTAAATTAGTACGCAAGCATACTTTGCATACAGCTGTCGAAGATAAATATCGCAGTTCTATGCGCGCGCATTTAGAGCAAGCTTACTTGGCTCTTAAACCTAAACGTTGGGCTTTCTATGTGGTTGGTGATGTCATCAAAAAAGTTAAAGCTGGTTCATATAAAATTATTACTGCCGAGATCATCGCTCAAGAAGCAGAAGAGTGTGGCTTTAGTGTGGAACTAATAATCGATGATGATATTCCTGGCACTAGCCGTTACAATTCAGCTTTCTTGAAAGCCGATCAGGGACTGAAACTCGATAGAGTTGTTTGTTTGTATAAGAATTAGAATGAGTTAAATATCTCTTTAAGTGGCAGTAACTCATGTAAGAGCTACGTCTCTTGTTTGTGACTGCATGTGTTTTTTTACATGCTCGGATACTCGCTCCTTTGAATAACCAAGTTCAAGAGCTTCTCTAACATAGTGTCCCAGTTCACTTAAATAATATTTATCTAGTGGATATTCTTGGAGCGCTGTTAGTAATGAATCACTTGCTTTAGAGAATTCATTTTTACCAGTTAGTCTTCGATTACCATCTATTACACTAAGAGCCGAAATATAGTGAGTTGCAGGAATCTGCAGTTTAAGACAGGTATCCAACCCATTATTAATAATTGCTAACATATCATCATTTGCTTTTGTTTGTAGAAAATTTAGGCACTGGCCAGGTTCATTATAATTTTCTGGTTTTTCAATTTCTCCTGCTACTCTGCCAAATTTTGCTATAGTTGATTGCTCCCATCCTAGTACTAGGCCATCTGAGTTCTGGTTTGAAATATCACCTAAAGCTAATCGTCTAAGAAGATTTCTTTGCTCTTCACTTCTTCTAGTGACGGTTGGAGCAGAAGAAGAAGAATCAGGGGAGTAATAAAAACCTTTTTGATTGAATTTATCTGAAGTGTGATTAATTTGCATAGCCAAGAATCCTAGCGCAATATCTTGAACTACGTCAAGGAGATTTTAAAATTAAAAGAGAGCTTATTAAGCCCCCTTTTAAAAGTCTTTGATGGATCCCCATCCTTTCAGGATTGAGGATGACGGCTCATGCCGATTACATTTGTGTCTTCTGGATATCCTTCATAGAAAGACTAATTCTTCTTTCGTATGGAGAGAATCTCTTAATAAGAACTTCTACTTCATCACCTGGTTTGAGGTATTTATCTGGGCTTACATCTTGCTCTTCATCAGTGATTTCAGAGATAGGAAGCAATGCCTCTACTCCTGGGTAAATCTCAACAAATACGCCGAATACAGCAAGTTTAACAACTTTACCTTTAACGATTTGACCCTCAGCAAACTTGCCTTCAATCTCAGTCCAAGGATCTGGTTGTAGACGTTTAAGTGATAGAGAAATTTTCTTAGTCGCTTTATCGATCTTAAGAACTTTGATAGAGATTTTCTCGCCAACGCTAAGTACTTCACGTGGGTGAGCGATTCTCTGCCAAGAAATTTCTGATACAGGAAGTAAACCGTCAATGCCACCGATGTCGATGAATGCACCGAACTCAGCAACTCTAACAACTTCTCCAGAAACCACTTGTCCGATTTCAAGCTCGTTGATTGCTTTGTCGCGAAGATCAGCTTTCTCTTCTTCCATTGCAACTTTTTGTGAACAGATAAGTTTGCCTTTGCGTTTATCAAGCTCAAGAATTTTGAACTCGATCTTCGCACCTTTAGCATTAGACTCGCCTCTGAGACGTAGTTGTGATGCAGGGATGAAGCCTCTGACGCCATGAGCTTCAACAACCAAGCCACCTTTAACAAGTGAAACAACTTCACCTTCGATGGTTGAATCTTTTAACTTGATTTCTTCAAGCTTAGCCCAGCCTCTTGCTTGAGCTACACGTTTGAATGAAAGTAAAAGTGGGTTTCTAGAATTTGCTTCTTTTAAAATAAAAAACTCATACTCATTACCAAGTTGAAGTACATCTTCGATTTTTTGATCATCTTCTCTATTGATAACTTCACGGTAAGGTAAAAATGCTTCTGCTTTAGAATTGATGTCTACTAAAACACCATCTTTTTCCATTTGCAAAACTTTGCCTTTGATAATTTGGCCAGCTTGAAATTCAGCTCCACTTGGAACTTTGTCGAGTAAGCTCGCGAACTCTTTTTCTAGATCTATTAATATTTCTGTTGTCATAACGAATAACTATTGTAGTATGTAGAATTGTTTAAGCTTTTTTCTTCGTAATTTCTAAACTTTTCATAAGACAAGAAATGGATTTTGACCATTGTGTTTGGAGTACGGAAAAAGTGCTATAACTCTATAAAACTCGTGTTATTATTTTAAGCCATGTCAGTGTCTAATAATAGAGTTGAAAGTTTTATAACTGCAATTGAAATATTAAAAAAACAAGATGGTATCAAGCTTGAGGATTTGTTGAGTAATCCAGAAAAGTCTCAACAACAAATCAGATTTGCTTTCGCAACTGCAAATGATGAAACAACAACATATTCTCCAGATAAAGCAATATCTAAAAACGATGTTATGGCTTTATTTGCTCCTGAGAGTAAAAATGATGAAGTTGAAGATATATTTGCTGAAATTAAAATTGAAGATATGTTGGCAGATGAAGATACACTCCAAAAAGCCTTAGTGGCTTGGAAAAGATCTGAGGATAAAGATCGAACAGAGACCGATGATTATCGTAAGCAATATGCTGGACCACAAGAGCAGTATGAGGTTGCTTCTGGACTGGTTGATGATATGCAAGACTCTTTTAAGGGAGCTTTAGCAGAATTTTTTTCTTGGTTTGAAAAAATATTTACTAATTTAGCAGAAGAATTCTTGGCTTCTAATGTGAGATATGATTTTACAAATACTTCAGACAATAAATTCAGATCATGGGTATCTGAAAAAATTAATAGAACCGGTTTTCAAGTGTTGAAAAACTTTTGCTATTTTTTGAACTGGTTAAACTACGTTGAGGATGAAGAGAAAACAGGTTATCCGAAAAGTCTCTTAGATAAAACTACTTTGGGACAAATTAAGATTGGAGATATAATGCGATCTTTCCATGGGGGAAAGCAATTCTAGAGACTTGCGGAAGACAAGATTTTCGCGTTACTAATAAAAAATGGAGCGGAAGACGAGATTCGAACTCGCGACCCTCTCCTTGGCAAGGAGATGCTCTACCACTGAGCCACTTCCGCAGGTCTTTTACTTCGCCGATACGCATCCCTAGAGATGGTACCGCAAACGCAATAGTTATATTAGCAAATCACAGGAAAACCAAGTCCCGATAATAATAATTAAATTCTAAACTTCGGCTTGTTGAAAACTAGGCAGCAAGTGTTTTTGATTCTTGTGAATCTGGTAATACTTCAAATTTTAATTTGCTCTTTGGATCACTATTCAAATCTCTAATTGCTTCTTCTTGTGTTTGAAAAGGTTCTAATCCCTTCTTTGCTCTCTCTTGATTTAAGAGCTTTAGGTTCCATCTAATTTTAATAAGGTTTGGATCTAAATGAGTATTTAAATTATCATCAGTCCTCCTATTTTTACGTGATTCTTCGTTGACTTCACGAAGCTTAGAAGTAAAAAGCTGTAAGCCAGCATTTAAAAGAGTTACATCTAATAAAGGATGGTAAACCATATTAATTCATCGATGCGCTATCCATTAAGTCGCGCTCTCTTTGCTCGACGAAATACTTACGGCCATTCTTGCTCACTGAGAGAATTTCACCAATAGTATTGTCAATGTGATTTAAAACTTCTTCAGCGTATTTATCAGCGCTCATTCGCACTTCTCTAGCTCTGTGTGCTGATCTGTCTTCTAGAGCACGAGCTTTTTCTAAAGTTTCTTTGCGTAACTCATCAATCTCATGCAGAGCTTCATTGCGCATCTGTTCAATCTGTTCCATTACATCAGTTTGGATCATACGTGCTTGCTCTTCAGCCATAGAACGTATTTCGTGTTGGTCTACAAGTTTGTTAGATTCGTTTTTTGCTAATGCCATCATGCGCTCACATTCATTCTTAGTTTTATCCATGAGTTCATTGGCTTGCTTATCTAATTCTTGTTGTCTAATTTGTTGTTGTCTTAAAACTTCTCTTGCTTCTTTGACTTCAGAAGGAATAGCTGCATAAAGCTCTTCCAAGGATTTCATTAGATAATCTACATCTAATAATTTTTGGTTGATGACTGGAATCATTCGGGCTTGTTCTATGTATTCACCAATTTCATCAATTTTTTCGAAAATATCCACTTATTAATTTGCTCCTGATTATTTGTCCAGTCTCGTAAAGTTAATTGTAGTTTATATTCTTCTCAAAAACAATCTACTTGCTCTTAAGCAGAAGATTTCCTACGTTTGGTGGCACCAAATTACTAATATCACCGCCAAATTTAAGCAATTCCCAGACCCTAGAAGCACGAATAAAAGAATATTGTGGATCCGTCATAAGAAAGGTAGTTTCAATACCTGAGAGTGCTTTATTTATCTGAGACATTTCTAGTTCGATCTCGAAATCTGAGGCGCCGCGTATGCCTCTAACCAAAACTGTGTAGCCATGAGTCTTTGCGTAATCTACGGTAAGACCTTGAGATGACTCTACTTCTATATTCTTTATATCCGATGTTGCTTCTTTAATAAGATTGATGCGAGTAGTAACATCTAATTTTTCTGCTTTATCTAAATTCTCAGAAACCAAGACGAGAAGCTTGTCAAAAATCTTGCTAGCTCTATGAATAATGTCTAGATGTCCAAGGGTAGGTGGATCAAAACTGCCTGGATAGATAGCTTTCATGAAAGACAGTATATCATCGCTACAATTAGACTAAATAGATGCAGCGTGAAAAGAACTTAATTGAAATTATCAAAAAGAATTTTCCCGAAGCTAATTTATTTATTGGTGACGATGCGGCTTTAGTCAATTTAAATGCTGCTGATTATTGCTTTTCTATAGATAATTTTGTTGAGAATACTCACTTCAGCTCGGATCTATTTTCACCCTATGATATTGGCTGGAAGTCGCTTGCCGTGAATATTTCAGATATGGCAGCGATGGCAGCCGAGCCCTTATATTTTTTAGTTGGACTATCTTTATCCGATCATATTAGTGATTCACCTGAACAGAATGCCCTTGAAACCTGGGTTTCAGAATTTTATCGTGGCTTGTATGCCTGTGCCAAAAACTTTGGCTTCCCAAAACTAATTGGTGGTGATTTATGCAGAGCGGCGAGTGAAACTTCCATCTCTATAACTATCATTGGCAAAGCCACTCACAAAGCGCAACTCCTCAGAGCAAACGCTAAACCAGGAGATAAAATTTGTGTGACTGGCAAGTTCGGTAATAGCGGGACTTTTCTGAAAAAATATTTTGCTCTAAAGGATTCTAAAGCCACACCAAGCCAAATCAAAAGTTTCATTGAGCTTGAATGGCAAGGTCCAGAAAGTTCTGATATTCAATATCATTTGCAGCCGAAGCCAAGAATTGCCGAAGCCTTAGCTCTGCAAGTAGATAGAGGCGCTTTAATGGATACTAGCGATGGTCTGGCGCAAGCTTTATTTGAGATCGCAGCCCAAAGTAGGGTTAACCTTGAGATAGATTCCGGGATAATACCTAAGGATGAAAATGTATTATTATTTGAAGCTCTTTTTGGTGGCGAAGACTATGAATTATTAGGCTGTTTTGAAGCAGTTCCAGAGAATTTCCTTCAAATAGGAGAAGTAAAGAATTTCTCTGAAAGCCCCTCAGTAATTGATTTATCCAATGGGAAACCATTGGAAGAAGATAAGATCTATACACATTTTTAAAAACTTTGAAATTAAACTAAGTTTTTAGTATTACAAGTAACAAAAAATCTCCTGTTATTTGTATAATTTAAAGTGTCATTCGGTATTACAAGCTGAGTGATCTAATCAAATTTCCTGGGTGGACTTTATAGTTTGGAAATGCGGTTAGAAAAAACGGAACACGGTGGTAACAACAACATTACCTTTATCGGAGTATTCGTCGGTCTATAGACCGGCAGCTGGAGGCGGTGGAACTTCTTCAGCGGGGATTGCGGCGAACTCTGATGCAGCAAAAAATCCAGCCTTGCCTGTTATTCAAACAGGGGTTAAGAAGGAAGATACGTCTGCAGAAAAACTAACTTTCCTAGACAATTTTATTTCATTTAAAAAAAGCGCTGCTCTCAAAGAGGAGCGCTTTTTGCTTATAGGTCTTTTTAATGATGTTTTTAAAACTTTTGCAAAGATGCTCACGGGAACCTTTGTAACGGATGTTGCCAAAAGTTTACAAAAAGACGCTAACCTAACATTTGAAGAAGTAGTCTATAAAACTTTTATAGAAAGCGGTCCTTCTCGAATTTTTAATGACCTATTTATTACATGGTTTGTGAGGTTGTTTAATGGCAATCATACTTTTTTTGGTTTATTTAAATTGCCTTTTCTAGCTCCAGAAGTTTCTTCTCAAGTACCACCGCGCTTTTTGATTCCTATAATGCGAAGTGCTACTAAAGAGCATGGTATTAATAAAAAATCTCAGAGTAAAAATTCAAATCCTCTTGAAAAAGGCATTGCTGAAGCAATTGAGAACAAGAACCCTTTGTTTATGCGTTTTGCACAAGTTACTTCAGGGTTTTTTGACGAAAAAATCAAACCTTATTGTGATAAATTCTTGGAAACCTGTCTTGGCGTAGAATCAGGTGAGCCTGTCTTAGATAAAGAAGGAAATGTAGTGACTAAAGATGGGGAAGCTCCAAACTTTGATAGAAAGAAAGGCAATGTAAAATTCTCAAATGCAAAAGTTAATAAGTCTTGGTTGGCTTCAATTATGGTTGGCTCTTTTATTGGTCAATTCTTTTTACCAAAATTTACTATGGCTGCAGGTTTTGAAAAAGCCAAAAGTCCTATGCGAGCAGCTTTGAGCGTGGCGTTTACTTCATTATGTAGATTAGAGTCTACAATGATTCATAATGGTTTTGGTATGCATTCGGAGGGAGCAAATTTTGATAAATGTTTTACTACCAGTGTTAGGGAAAAAATGCTTGTACCTATTGCCCAATATAGTGCAGACGCTCTTGGTACTTTAATTTCACATCAGACAAAACTATTTAATGGTTCCACGGTTAGTACTATTTTGAGAATTTTAATGCAAATGCCTTGTGAATTTCTTTCTAGTCCGTTAATTAATATTTCTGCTAAAGATAGAGTTACACCTGATTGGGAATTTTTAGCATACAAAATATGGAAACCAATTTCTAACGTCTTAGAAGCTGTTACTAGACCGGTAATGGAAGCTTGGTGTCGTGGTTTAGGCATATTTTTTGGAATGTATGACCCAACTATTCCAAATATGTATGGAGTAGATTTAACTGATATTAAGAAAAAAGACTTTTTGAAAGCGGAAGAACTGTCCAAACAGTTTAATCCAAATCCATTAAACGTTTTAGGCATGCTCTGTTATAAATCCATTACTATTCCAAAAGATATTTACTTACTCTTAAAACAATGTTTTGCGGATTCTAGAGAGGATGAAGCAAAAACAAATAAGTTAGTTGAAAATAAAAACAAAGAAATTGATTTAAGAGTCTCAGCAGAAAAGGCTCTTCAAAAATTAGATTTTAATGGAGTTAAACCTGAAACAAAAAACGTAGAGCTAAATGAGAGAATTGTTGAAATCGCAAAAAATGGTAATAAAAAAGATTTACTTGAATTTTTAACTAAGCCTAAGATAGCAGGCCCTACTTTAAAATCAATTCATGTGGAAGAAAAAAGTCATGCTCAAGCAGCTTGAACATTTAAGTCTGCTCTTTGAGCTAATTGACAACCACGGTTTCTATTTTCTTCAAAAAGATCTGGAACTGCAAGACTTGGAAAAGCTTCAGCCAGGCCTTCTGTGACGTCATTTCTATTAAGTCCTGCTACAAGGCTTGCTGTTAATAATCCAATTAATGGTGTCATTTATCTTCGACCTTTTAGGTTTTTAATAGTTCACGCTGAGAAACTTCTCGGGGGTGGATGGAAGCTCCTCAGCTTTAGTTGAACTATTCACGGTTACGGTTGGTGGAATTACCACTACTCAAGGGATCCATTTCATTT
This sequence comes from uncultured Gammaproteobacteria bacterium, assembly GCA_964517685.1. Classification (GTDB taxonomy): domain Bacteria; phylum Cyanobacteriota; class Vampirovibrionia; order LMEP-6097; family LMEP-6097; genus CAYQSL01. Next base: position 148,581 of record CAZFCF010000003.1, read on the forward strand.
GAAATCCGGTGAGTATGTGTTTTACGCGTCAGAAACTAGTATCTAGAATTGTTGCAACCAAGTTTGATACAGAAACTTGGAAAGATGTCAAGAAAATTTATTTCTTTTGTTCTATCTATAATAGCAAGCTAGTATTAACTCGTCCAGTCTTTACGAGATTAAAATTCCTTAATGTGGGGTCGTACTTCAACAAGCAACAAGCTTTATATAACATCTGAAGGCGAAGTTATATTATTTCACCTTTGTTGCTTGTTGAAGTACGACCCCGGTATATAATTCTTTTCATGGTGAAAGCTGTTGTTTTAGCGGCTGGTAGAGGTACCAGGCTTAGATCTAAGACGCCCAAAGTATTACATAAGATTTTCGACAAACCAATTCTGGCGTGGGTTCTAGATAGTCTTGCTGAAGTGGAGCTCGAAGAAATTATCGTAGTTTGTGGCTATAAAGCTAAAGACGTAGAAGCCTTTCTCCACGCATATCCTGTGACTACTGTGATTCAGGAAGAGCAGCTTGGCACTGGTCATGCATTGCTCTGTGCCTCAGAAGCAATTGGTGATTACGATGGCACTGTGCTCATCGTCAATGGTGATTCACCGCTCATTAAATCAGAGACTATAAATAGCTTGCTTGAACATCATCATGAACATATTCTTGATCTCACTATCCTGAGTTGCAATCTAGAAAAGCCTTACGGCTATGGCAGGATCATTCGCAAGGATGGAAGTATCATGGCAATTAAGGAAGAGCGTGATTGTTCTGAGGCAGAAAGAGTGATTTCAGAAGTCAATGCTGGTTTCTATTGTATGGAATGGAGTACTGTAAGTCCCGGCTTAAGCAAGCTCTCCAACAACAATTCACAAGAAGAGCTTTATCTAACTGACCTAGTTTCTTGGACTTATAGTCAAGGACATTCTACTGCAGCTATCGAAGTTAAAAATCCTTATGAGATCATAGGAGTCAATACTAGAGAGGATTTGGCGCTTGTCTATAAATTAATGAATGAGGCTAATTTGCGTGAGCTGATGGAAAGTGGTGTCACTATCATTGATCCCAACAATACTATGATTAGTCCAGAAGTTGATATCGGCAGAGATACAACAATATTCCCTGGAACCTTCTTGCAGCGCAAGGTTGTGATTGGCGAAAATTGTCAGATTGGACCTAACGCAAGTATTTATGGTCCTGCTGAAATCGGTGCTAACTCAACTGTCATTCATTCACATATCTCAAGAAGCTCTTCTGGAGAGAATTCTGTAATAGGTCCATTTGCGCATATTAGAGCTGGAAGTGATATTTCTGACTTTGTGAAAGTGGGAAGTTTCGTTGAGGTTAAAAATTCAACCATCGGCAATCAGTCTGCTGCAGCGCATTTGAGCTATATCGGTGATTGCAAAATTAAATCGAATGTCAATATCGGTGCCGGCACAATCATTGCAAACTATGAGCATCGCAGTGGTGAGAAGTTTGAAACTGTAATTAAATCTGGCGCATCAACGGGTGCAAATTCAGTATTAGTTGCCCCAGTTACGCTTGGTGAGCGCAGTTCAGTAGCAGCGGGTTCGGTAGTTACCGACGATGTGCCTAATGATACTCTTGCAATTGCGCGCCCACGCCAAGAAAATAAAGTTTATAGAACTAAAGCAGAGACTGAATTTCAATAGTCTCCAGAAACAAAAAACTCCACCTTTTTGAGTGGAGTTTTTGTTTGTTTTTCGCGAGCCCATCGCTAAACTTTGATATTCAACTGCTCTCCGCAGAGTGCAGCATCTAATAAATCTGCCAGGGTGCCCCAGCCCAGAGATTCCAATGCCAGTCTCCATTTGCCACGTTTCTTGTTTAGCCCTTTCAAGATACGTTTCTTCATTAAGAAGAGTCCAGTAACATTCTCTGCATTAGAAGTATCTGTCATTTGAGGCAGCTTAGCTTTTATCTCATTGAATTTATCGCCGAGACTTTTAACAAAGCTGTGCTCTCTAACTTGATCAGCTAGAGATTTATGTAGGTTAGTTGTGAGATTTTGTGCCATGTGCTGAATGTATAAGGAGCAGCGCATGTAATATTTGATATCTATATCTAAGTTTTTGGGTAGAACTGGATCCTCACGCTCACTTCGTTCGCTCAGGATGACTATGCGTCTTTAGAGATAGTTTCATTCTGATATTTGTATAAAATTGAAGCCACTATATTGTTTATAGGGTTATTACCGAAAGCCAATACCCATGGGCGGTTTGGATTAGATTTCCAAAGGTGTGGACTGCGTTTTGTATTAAATTCTTCTCTTAGGTATAAAACTTTGTTTTTATCGATTTCAGGAGGATTTTTCTTCTCTTTCTTGAACCAGTTATTCCAGTTCTCAAATTCATCACCAATCGCTTCAACTTCATCAGCGTAGGTCTCCCAAGCACTGTCTAAGTAAGCTAAAAATTCATTTATATCTTCTTCTGAATAGTAGTCTGGTTTCTCGCGTTTACCAATTCTGCGGCTTGCGGCAACAGCTTTTATATCTAGTTCATCGCCAAGATCGCCACCATCTACCGGTTTTTCCAATATCGCAGTATTCATTTACTTCGTTTCCTTGTTTATTTTTAGGTCTTTTATCAAATTTTAGCAGCTTTGTCCTTTCTATGTACAGAGCTCCTTAACCTGTACTTAATATTATAAATTATCAGGATTGAATTTGTCAATACCTTTATATTTTTTATTTAAAACTTATTCCTTAACCATTTTATAACTGCCTGCTGGTCTAATACCGGGGATGAGTCAAGTATTCAATACTCAAGACAATAAAGTCCAAAACCCGGCCAGTATTCATTCTCAATTAGAGAAGTTGAGAACTGACCTTTTAAGCAAGCGCCAAAATAGCGTTGAAAAGGGCTTGGTAAGCGACATTAACATGATTGACACTGCTTTAGGGCAGGTCGAAAAAGCTTTAGAAGAAGTCAAACTAGATCAAAAAATTACTAACTCCCAAGCAAGACTTGGTCAGGTTAGATCTTCAGAACAAACTGCTGCAGTAGAAGAAACTAATGATGCTGAAGCAGGTGTTTTATCAGATTGGGAAGTAAGTCAAATCCAAGCTATCAGATCAGTTCAGGGACAAACTATTGCTCCAGGACAAGTTTTTGCATCATTACATGGCAGAGAGCCTTCGAACATTTCTTACATGAAAGACAATATAAATGGTCTTTTTGATCTTGTAGCTCTTAAAGGCTAATAGGCGGGGGTGTGGTCCCGGAAATTCGCCTTAATACTTTCTAGCAGCGTTAAAAATATTTTCACCGAACAAGTTTGTAATTATATCGGTCATCCACTCAGCAGTTTCACCGCGTCTATCCCAAGCTTCTCGGCTTGGACAGTGCTCTACCACATCGATTGAGCAGAGTTTGTTTTTGCGGCGCAGGTGCACATCTAGTTCACGTGCAATCGCAAGAGCCTCACGGTAGCTTAATTGACCAAGAGAAAAATTACTTACACCACTAAGATCAAGTGAATTTACATCCCAAATTAAATGGATATGCTCGCAGTGATCCAGGTGTTCAATAGCTTGATGAATCACAGTCCTAACGCCGACTTCATCGATCTCTTCCATAGTGAAAAATTTATGATCGGCAATTTCTTGAGCTGATTTATGGTTAATGCCAATATGAACTATATTCTTTTCGGAAAGAATTGGGTTACCTAAATTTCTAAAATTCATCAAGGCAATAAAATCCTGATGCTTTGCTTCATTCTCAAAAGTGAGCGCTGTAAAGATCATGCGGTTTGCATTCCAGCTTTTAGTCACTCTAGGAGAGCTATTGGATAAATGGTTACTCAGCCAGACAATCCCGATTTTATCGCGATTCTGTTTGCCATAAAATTCTATTAAGCCAGCAACACTACCAAGTATTAATGAACCATCACCACCAAGCACAATTGGAATGTGGTTTTGGGAAAGAGAATGTTTGATAGTTTCGGCAAGCCAATGATTGACTGTAAAAATAGCTTCAAGATTTCTAATTCGTCCTGGCTCTTCTTGAATTTGGAAAGGACCAAGAGATGGTGGTTGAATTTCAAAAACATTCATACCGATCGAACTAAGACGTTTGATAATTTCCTGTTCTGTTAGTAAAGAATAAGCACCTTCTTGAGCGAGGTTATCAGTACCACCAAAGCCCCAAGGCGATACTACTAAATCTATATTTAGACTTGGAAATTGTTCGAGGCGAGTTTGATGGCTGGTTATCAATATGGTTTTTATTATATCTGAAGGAAGTGTCGTCAATTTAAAAACAAATTCCGTCATTGCGAACGCAGTGAAGCAATCCCCCTGCGCTAATGGGATTGCTTCGCTCCACTACGTTTCGCTCGCAATGACGATAGAAAATGACGCCATCCCAAAATACATGTAAAATGATAGTTGTATGGCAATAGTTGATAAAGATATAACAACAGGTTTAAAAACAGAAGAACTCGTAATTAATATGGGTCCGCAGCATCCATCGACTCATGGTGTGCTTCGCTTAAAAATTGTTACGCAAGGTGAAATCATCAAAAAATGTGAGCCCATAATTGGTTACTTACATAGAGGTATGGAGTGGTTAGGACAAAACAGAAACTTTGTTCAGTATCAAGCTTTAGTAGATAGAGTAGATTACCTTGCAGGTATGTCTGATAGTCATGCCTATGTAATGGCTGTTGAGAAAATTGCTGGTTTGCAAGTTCCACAACGTGCAGAATATTTGAGAATCATTTGTGCTGAGTTGAATCGTATTTGCTCACACCAATTAGCTTTGGGAATTTTTATGCTCGACCTTGGAGCAATGATGGGATTTCCTTTCTATGCTTTCCGTGATCGTGAATCGATTCTTTCGTTACTAGAAGAAATTTCTGGTCAACGTATGATGTTTAACTTTATGCGTATCGGTGGTGTGCTTTCTGATGTGCCGCTAGGCTGGTATGGCAAGCTTGAGAACCTAATCAACGAGAGACTTCTAAACTACACTGATGAGTATGAAGATCTGGTTACTAATAACCCGATTGTAATTGTGCGTACTAAAGGTATCGGTGTGATTGATCCAAAGATCGGTCTGGATTGGGGTTTAACAGGTCCAAATATTCGTGCTTCTGGTGTGGCTTATGATATTCGTAAATCAAAACCATACTCTCTCTATAATGAATTTGATTTCAATGTAGTTACTAGAACTGAAGGCGATATTTTTGCACGTTACAAATGTCGTGTAGACGAGATCAGAGAATCTTGCAAAATTATTCTTCAAGCAATTAAGAAAGTTAGAGCTATGGGTGAAAGAGCTGCAGCTCCTACAGAACTTATGGCTAAGAAAATTCTTCCTGGCTTCAAAGCTCCTGCTGGTGAATCTTACGAGTGTGTAGAATCTCCGCGTGGTGAACTTGGAGTGCATTTGATTACTGATGGTACCTCTGTGCCTTATAGACTTAAATGGCGCTCACCAAGCTGGTTCCCAACTAGCTTCCTTCCACAACTTGCTGAAGGTACGCCTGTAGCCGATGTCGTTGCGGTGTTCTCGTCATTAGATGTGATTCTGCCGGATGTGGATAGGTAACTAATTCTTAATCGATTTCTTCACCAATAGGACTAGGGGCATCGTCATCACAATCTGTAGGATTTCCGCGAGGGCTAAAATCTCGGGATGCTGCGTTTAATTGTTGTAATGTGCTCCCATCCCTATCGTAATAAATCTGAGCTTTTCCTTCATCATTTACATTCGCTATTTGTTCTTGTAGGAATTTGAGTATTTTGGATGGATTTACCATCATTAGAATGTAAACCAGTAGTTTCTGGGCCCGTATAAATCGTTGAATCCATCTGTTTGATTATAAATAATAGAGATCACTTGTGTCAATGTTATTTTGCATGTAAATTTTTTTGCTGAAAACATGGGGTAGATTTCGGCAAATCATGCTGAAATATGGGGGTTAATTTAAGCAAAATGTGCTGAAATATGGGGGCAGATTTCTGCAAGTACAATAAAATTGTAAGGCTCTCCGAAATGAAGCTTGAAAATACTAAATGACTGAAAACCTAAAACTAATAGTTGGTCTGGGCAATCCAGGAGCTAAATATGATGGAACTCGCCATAATATTGGCTTTGAGGTTATTGAGCAGTTTGCTAAACAGTATGGTTTCAATCTTCAAAAAGAAAAGAAATTCCATTCACTAATTGCTACGCGCGAGATTGAAGTTCAATACCAAAAGCGTAATCGAGAAATTATCAAAATAGAAAAGCCGGTGCCTAATCCTGATCAAGAGCACAATGCTTTTTATACGCCACCGAGCTATGAGAAAAAAATTAGCTTTGATAATTTTACTAAGAAATTTAAATTGATTTTGGCAATGCCACAGACTTTTATGAATGAGTCTGGCAAAGCGGTTCGTGAGATTGTAAATTTCTATAAGCTTGATTATGAAAGCATGCTCGTTCTTCATGATGATGTCAGTTTAGATACTGGCAAAATCAAACCTGCCTTCAAAAGCGGTGCTGGTGGGCAACATGGCATAGAAGATATAATTCATAATCTTGGTAACAGGCAAGATTTCCATCGTCTGAAAATTGGTGTAGGACCTGATCCTGGTGGAGATAGGCGAGCAGATTATGTTCTAAGTAGATTTCCTCAGGACCAAAAAGAATTAATTGATAGTGTGATTAAAGATGCAATAAACCAAATTGGTCTTTGGCTTTCCGGTGATGATGTGCAGCAAGTTAAAGATTTAAATTTTAAAACTATTTAGCTTGTAAAAAATTTTATAGAGATATTTAAACTAAGCGAAGGATACTAGTTGCATCGGCAGCTTTCTCGTATTGATTGAGTTTCTTGTAGATAGCAATTAAATTTCTGATACAGCGTGCAATGACTTGCCCGTCATCAATGGGGTCGAGGTACTCATCTCGCCAGAACACGTTCAGTTCCTGGGCTCTAAGTACGATTTCATTTTTGGTGATTTCTTTGCCGCCAAAAAATGGATCATAGTATTTGTCTTCAAACTGTACTATGAAATGTCCAGGTGTTCCGACACCTTTGATATCTATGCCAACCCTTCTTGCAACCAGAATATATATAGTCGACATCATAATTGGATTGCCAGTTCTAGTTTCAAGTACAGTATGTAAAAAATTATTATCGATATTGTAATAGCTAACTTGATTTCCAATAAAAGCTTCTTCACGGAAAAGTACTTCATTGATAGCCTCGATTACGTCTTTAGAACGCGGCTGCATGCCAACTCTAACCATGATGCGGGCAGCGTAATTATCAAGTATGCTTTTGTATTTTTCTTCTTCAAGTCCAGGATTTTTTAGGCGGGAAATTAAAAACATACCTTTTTCAAGGTCGCTATTTTTTTTCCATTCTTGAATACGTTCCATCAATGCGATCTTGCTGGTCTGTTGCCAATTGCCTATAACCTGTTCATCACCTGTCTTGTCAGCGTGTTCCATTGTTAAGCGTTCAATTGCTTTGAGAGTTTTATCATCAAGCTTGCTTAGTTGTTGAGCCATTAAATTGAGAATTTTTTCTTCTGAATCTTTTAGAAGATTTACAAAGCCTCTGATTTCTTTATCAGCCAAACTTTGTTTTTCGAGTTGATTGAGCATATACCTATCATTGTAGTTTAAGGAACTGAGTCCTAATATAGATTCTTTTAGAAAGTTAAAAAGAAATACGGATTTTGTTAATTTTGCTGGTGATTTATGTTGAATCTTACTTGGATCTGTGGAATTAATAAAATTATACGATGAGCTATCGTATAATTTAAATATGTCTGAGAAATCAAATGCAAAAAATAAAAAGCCTTCTTTACCAAAGCGTAAATTGACTGCAATGGTTCCTGTAGAGCTTTTTGACGAAATGCATAAATTAGCTAAAGGTGAGAACTTAACTAAGTCATTGATTTTGGTTGTGAATGATTGGGTTAAGAAAGAAAATTTAAAAAAATTACATAACCAAATTCGTAAGCGTCCGCTTGAATTTACTTTAGAAGCAGAAGAGCTTAGAAATTTAAATCGTAATAGATGATAATAATTGATACTTCAATTTGGATTGATCTATTTAGAGGGGACGAAAAGATTCTAACAAAAGTTGAATCACTCCTTGAAAACGATATGGCAATTGCACTTGAGCCGATTTTTGCAGAATTACTTCAAGGTGCAAAGAACAGTCATGAAAATAAATTGATCAATGATTATTGGTCATATCTTAAAAAAATTCCTGAGACTAAGCTTTGGCTTCAGGCTGGAGAAGAGTCTGCAAAACATAAATGGCATAGCTCAGGTATTAGTCTTATTGATGCTTTGATCATTAGTGCCGCTTGGAAATATGATTTAAAGATTTGGACTTTAGATAAAAAGCTTGCTAAGGCTGCGGGTGCAAAGTTTATTTATCAAAGTTAACTAGTGTAATTGGTATAGAGTCATTAGTTTTGGAAAGCTTGGGCTTAATATAGAAGATATGAAATCCAAATTCGCAGAGAAGTTAGAACTTAGTTACGGCAAAAAAACTTATTACTCGCTGAAAAGAGCACAAGAGATTTATGGTGATCTCAGTAAGTTGCCTTGGTCTTTGAAGATTGTACTTGAAGGTATGTTGCGTAACCTTGACGGTAAAAAAATCCGTGAAGAGGATATCAAAAATTTAATCGCTTACAACCCTAAAAATCCTGGACAAGGTGAAGTACCTTTCTCGCCAGCGCGTGTAGTACTGCAGGATTTTACTGGAGTGCCACTATTTGTGGATTTGGCAGCGATGCGTGATGCGGCTAAAGAAGTCGGACTTGATCCAAAGAAAATTAATCCACTAGTGCCACTTGATTTAGTTATAGATCACTCTGTACAAGTTGATTCTTTTGGTAAATCAGATTCTGCTGAAGTAAATGCCAAGCTTGAATTTGAGCGTAACAATGAAAGATTTAAATTCCTGAAATGGGCTCAGCAAGCCTTTGATAAGACAAGAATCGTCCCTCCAGGATTTGGAATTATTCACCAAGTGAATATGGAATATCTTGCAAAAGTTGTTTTAGATTTTGATGGTGAGCTAATGTTTGATACTTTAGTTGGAACTGATTCACATACAACCATGATCGATGGTCTTGGTGTATTTGGTTTTGGAGTTGGTGGACTTGAAGCTGAAGCTGCGATGCTTGGACAACCAGTTACTATGCCAACACCAGAAGTAATTGGTGTGAAACTTACAGGCACTTTAGATGCAGCAGTTACAGCAACTGACCTTGCACTATATGTTACTGAGTTCTTGCGTAAGATTGATGTGATCGGTAAACTCGTAGAATTCTATGGTCAAGGCTGTAAGAGTCTTACTCTTGAAGAGCGTGCAACTGTTTCAAACATGTGCCCTGAGTATGGTGCGACCGTGGGTATGTTCCCTGTTGATGAGGAAGTGCTAGCTTACTTACAACGTACTGGTAGAACGGCAGAGGAAGTAGAAACTGTAGAGAAATATTTCAAAGCACAAGATGCTTGGGGCATTGAGCGTAATGAAGAATCATTCACTGCTATCTATGAAATTAATCTATCTGATATTCAACCTTCAATTGCAGGTCCACGTAGACCTCAAGACAGAATTAATTTCAATGATCTTAAAAAAGAATTTGATTCAGCTTTAAAGCGTCCAGTTGCTAAGCACGGTTTAGGTATTGAAGATGATCCTAACTATCACGGCGATATTCTTATCGCTGCAATTACTAGCTGTACTAATACTTCAAACCCAGCAGTGATCGTTGCTGCAGGACTTGTGGCTAAGAAGGCAGTTGAGAAAGGACTTAAGGTTAATTCTAAAGTGAAAACTTCACTTGCACCTGGATCACAAGCAGTAACAGAATACTTACGCAGAGCAGGCTTGCTTGAACCATTATCTAAACTTGGCTTTAATGTAGTTGGTTATGGTTGCACTACTTGTATAGGTAATTCTGGACCTCTATCGCCTGATGCGGAAGCAGCAGTGAAAGCTAATCCTAATAAGGTTTTTGCAAGTGTGCTTTCTGGTAACAGAAACTTCGATGGCAGAATTCATCCAAGTATCAAGGCTAACTTCTTGATGTCACCGCCTTTAGTAGTAGCAATGGCACTTAATGGCAATATGAACTTTGATCCAAAAGAAGATTTTATTCAAGGTGATGTGAAACTATCGGACATCTGGCCTACTAAAGAAGAGATCAAGGCTGTGATCAATCAGGTAATGAGTCCTGAGATTTATCAAGAAATTTATTCTAAAGTTTCTTCAGGAACTGAGTTGTGGAATTCTATAGACTCAGGTACTGGTGAGCTTTATGAGTGGGATGCAAAAAATACTTATATCCAAAAACCACCTTACTTCGATGATTTCAATTTAGGTGTGGATAAAATCTCTAGTATCAAAGGTGCACGCGTGCTTTTGAGTCTTGGTGATTCAATTACTACAGACCATATTTCACCTGCAGGTGACATCGCTAAAGATTCAGATGCAGCGAAGTATCTTCGTGAGCAAGGTGTAGCAGATAACGATTTCAATAGCTATGGTTCACGTAGAGGTAGCGACAGAGTTATGACTCGTGGTACTTTTGCAAATATTCGTTTAAGTAATTTACTTGTACCTGGATCTTCTGGTCCTAAGACTAAATATTTCGGTGATGGTAAAGACTTTAATACAGCTGAACTCACCACTGTATTTGAAGCAGCAATGAAATACAAAGCTGCAAAGCTTGGCACTGTAGTATTTGCAGGTAAACTTTTTGGTAATGGTAGTTCACGTGATTGGGCTGCTAAAGGTCAAAAACTTCTGCAAGTAAGAGCAGTAATTGCTGAGTCATTTGAAAGAATTCACCGTTCAAACTTAATTGGGATGGGTATTCTGCCAATTGAAGTTAATGGTAAAGTTCTTGCTGATAATGGATTAGATGGTAGTGAGAGCTTCGAGATAGAAACTCTTGATGATAATTTACAACCATATCAAGCAGTAACTATTAAAGCTACTAAGAAAGATGGTTCTGATGTGAAAATTCCTGCACGCATTTTATTACAAACTCCAATAGAGATTGAATACTATCGTCATGGCGGAATTTTGCAATTTACTTTAAGACAACTTGCGAGAGAAGCAGTGAATGTTTAATTAGTATGCATTGTGCTACTGATCGATACAACGTTAAGACCTAATGCTGACCAGACTGCTTGTAGATCATCTTTGGTTACTATCATGGATTTAGTGCTTGTAGGAGATTGATCTTTCATTACTTCTTGTATAACCCTCCCATTTGGGTAGCTTTGTAAGCCAAGCTGTCCTCCAAATGAACCTTCAACATGGATTTTTGTATTTCTTATAAAGAGACCGTTAAGCTTTTGCTTAATGTGATAAATCCATTCTCCTGTACTTGTTGGATCTTGTGTTCTATAAATATTTTGCCTAGTTTGTTCGTGGATAGTATCAAAATTGTTCTCTATGCCTGCTTTCCACTTTGCTAATTGCTCGGCAGTATATCCTTTTAACTCTGGTTTTATAGCTGAAGCATCTGAATCAGTCTTTTTGACTTTTGGAAGAGCAGGAATATCAGATAGTTTTTTTCATGACCAATAAATTGTTGAAAATATAATTCTAGTGTCTTTCTTAAATTTCTAGATTCAATATTTATTCTAGGTACTTTGTTAAATCGTTGCGAAGCTGCGTTGATTTGTGCCTCTAGTTTTCGTTCTATTTCTGTGACATCTAAGTCTTCTTCTGCGTCATCATCTGTAAAATCAGAATCATTATCAAAACGAGAGTCAGAACCTACTCTGTGTGTTTTGGTTTGGTCTTCTCCTTTGACAAGAAAGAGAAATTGAGGTTTCTCTATATATTTGTAATTGCTAGGCCGCAAGGTATCACATAAGCTAGAATATTCTCGAAAATAACCTTCTAACTCTCTGTTCTCTAAAGTCAAATCTTGAATAATCAGGATTTGTGGTTTAGTAGGCGAAGATTCTTGAGATTTTGTTCCATTATTATCCAAGTTGGGTTGAGCTCCATTAAATTTGAGATACTTCCCTTTATTTTCATTTATGACGACTTTATGCTTCAAATTATCTATTCCAGGATTTCTACCTGTTAAGGCAATATGTTCTGCTGTTCTAGATAGTGTTTCCCAGTCCTCATTTTTAAATACATCAAATACTTCAATCTTGGCATCTCTAAATTCTGGAAACTCTTGTATAGTATTCGAGATTGTTCCCAGCATAGTATTCTTGAATTCTTTATCACTTTTTCTTGTAAGTATAAATATATAAACTGGTTTTTTGGAATCAGTACTCTGAGTTTGTAATTCAGGTGCACTAATAGCAGTTGTTAATTTACTTGTTTTTAGATTGCTCTCGGCTTGAGCTAGCAACATTTTTGTTCTCATAAGGTCCAATGAAGTTCTTTGGTCGTGGTTACCTCTTTGATATTGGCTTTTGCTTGAAATTACGTCCCATACTCGTGAAAACATGAAGTTTATTATCACATATACCCTGTAAGTAAAACATTAATTTAGCAGGCTATATAATTAGCAACGTGCCTTTCTTGAAAAAAACTTTTCTGACTAGCTTAATACTCTTAATTGCTACAAACCCAGCTTTTGCTTTTATGGGTATTGGCAAAGAAAAGGACGTTTATCAAGAAGAACTTGCAAAGCACCGTAAAACTTACCAAGGTATAGAGGGTAAAAAACATAAAAAAGAAGCTGTGCTCAAAGAGCCTATGGGCCCGCCTCAGCCGGCAATTGTGGCACCTGCGCCAGCAGAACTGGAATCTCCGGTGATTAACCTTAACCAGGAGTTAATCAAGGAAGGGAATCAAAGTTCATATGTCGAATCCGAAAGTAGCAGTACTAAAAAGTATCTTGAAAAAAATAAAGAGCAAAAATCCGGAGCTCAACTTGAAAAAGTCGATAAAAAAACAGGCAAAAGCCAAGACAGTAAGTCAAGCAACAAGCAAAGCAAAAAGTCCATTGAAGAAGCAAGAAAGCAACTCAAAGAGAACGAGAAAAAAGCCTTAGACTTTGTTTTTCCAAGTATAGATACGAGTAAAGAAGAGCTTTCTCGTGAAAATTTTTTTAGTAAAACAGAAAAAGAACAATTGCTTGAATTGTGGAGAGCGACTCTAGCGCGCAATCGTACAATTCAATTCATTATCAAATCGCTTTCTGCAAATTCAGATGATCTGGAAAAAAATAATGCTGTGATGCAAGCCTTATCAAAAGCTTTATTTGTGCCTTTCTATGCCATTGCTGCGGTCTCTAATAACTCACTTATTAATGGTGGTACCGCAGTGGGAGCTAGAGTTATTGGAGATATTGTTGATGCACAAACTGGCGCGCAAGATCGTAATCGTGAGATTACCAAAACAGATTTGATTGTTTTATTTATGCTTGTTGATGAAGTTGCTAATCGCATGCGTACTTCTTACTATGCTTACAAGGAAGCACGCATTGAGAAAAAACTACTTGAGTTTGAACTCCAGGCTGCGCGTATTGATGCTGCTGAAGCTTTTCAAAAAAATCAGCAGAGTTCAATTTTCTTTACACGAATGGTGGTAAGAGATTTGGAGCGTAAGACTCGATCAAATAAACTTAACTTTGCTTCTAATCGCAGAACTCTAGTAGAGCTTGCTGGTGATGAAGCGGTTAATTCTGTAGATCTGCTTATTGATCTTGAGACTGAAGAGATGATGCAGGACGTGCTTGGTATTTAGATTTCCTTTATAATTAGGGTCAAATGCCGTCATTGCGAGCCAGATGCTATTATTAATAGCTTATGAAGAAGCAAGAAGTTAATGTTCATTCCCTTTTAAGCGATTTAACTGATCATGATGCAAACATCTATGAGATGACTCGCACTCTTGCGCGTGTTGCTAAGCACATTAAAGAAGATACTAAAGAAGAATCTGAGCCACCTAAGCCAGTTCTTGAAGCGATCAAAAAATATCACGAAAATAAAATTTCGACTCAAACTTCTGCCTAATACAAATTCTAATCCGAATTCCCAAGTTGAAACTTGCTCTAAGACAGGTTTACCAATATGCCGTCGTATGTTTAATATGAATCTGGCTTTGGGTTATACTGAAGAGTTTTTTGCTTTGCCAGCTTTAGCTGAGATGCATAATAGAACTAAAGAAGAAATGTTTGATTTCGCTTTTGATTACGTTGAAGCCAGAGAGTGCTTCCGCAAAGAGTGGCGTAAAATGGTTTCAGAAGATGAATGTCCTTTACCTAATGATTGTATGAAAGAAGAATGCTTCAAAAGAAAATTATGAGCCGAGTTATAAATTTAAATGAAGCTGCAAAACTTAGTGCCGAATTAAAGCGCACTGGCAAAAAAATTTCTGCAACTAATGGTTGCTTCGATGTTTTACATTTAGGTCATCTGAAATATTTGGAAAAATCTAAAGAGCTCGCTGATGTTTTAATAGTGGGTGTTAATGCAGATCAAAGTGTAAAGCAGCTCAAGGGTGATTCTAGACCTATACATTCAGAACAGGATAGAGCAGAGCTGCTTGCGGGGCTTAAGCCGGTAGATTATGTAGTAATTTTTTCTGAACTTGATGCTTGTAATTTTTTGGAGTCTGTAAAGCCGGATTTTTATACTAAGGGTGGTGATTATAGTTCTGAGGCTTTGGAAAAATGGCCTGAGTACTCTACTGCTTCTAAACTTGGTTGTAAAATAGTTCTTGTGGATTTTGTTGAAGGTAAGTCTTCAACAAAAATTCTAGAAAAACTAGACCATTGAAAACTAAATTTATAAAATTCAATAAAACTCTTTTGCTTCTTGCTTTGGCTATGTTTTTGCTTCAGCCAGTTTTTGCTGAGCCAAAAATCATTTCTACAGTTGATGCTACGGAAATATTTATGGAAGAAGAGCTTACTTTAAGTGTGGCGATTACTGATCCTAATCTTAAAGATTTAAATTTTCCATCCAGAACTATTGATTATGAAGTTGTAGCTACTTCTAGTAGTACCAGCTTTCAAATTATTAACGGAGTTAGCTCACAAAATAAAACTGTAAATTTTGTTTTACGAGCTTTACATCCAGGTAAAATTGTTTTGCCACCAGTGATGATGACTGATGGAACTAATCAATATTCTACTGAACCAATTACAATCACTGTACTTGCTGCAAGGATGCCAGCAGCAAGAGCTCCTGGGGTCTTTGGTGGTAATTCAGCACCACCTCTAGCAAGCCCGGGGAATCCAGCTGGGGCAAATTCACTGGTGAATAATAATCAAGTTTTTGCGCGACTTGAAGTTGATAACCTCAGTCCATATGAGAATCAACAAGTTTATGCAAGGCTCAAAATCTATCACAGAGGCAATTTGAGAAGTCTCAATGTGCCACCACTGAAGCTCGATAAGTTTAATCAGAAAAAAGATCCTAGCCATAAAGAATATAATGAGACCTACAAAGGTCTTGAATACCTAGTTTATGAGCTTGACTATGCAATCTTCCCTATTCAATCTGGCTTGCTTACTATACCTAAATTAGATTTCTTAGGCATAGTTGTTGAAGAGCAACCTTTCAATCCCAGACAGTTTGATCCATTTAGAATGCTAAGTCCATTCTTTGTGGAGAAAGAAATTACTATCACAGCACCTTCGGTTACTCTCAATGTACGTGAGTTACCTCCAGGAGCTCCACTTGGTTTTAGTGGTTATGTCGGTCAGTTAGATTTAGTTGATGTGCTTAAACCTAATGCCTTGAAAACTGGTGAAGCAGCGACTTTGAGCATGAGAATTTCTGGAAATGGTAATTTTAGAAATTTAAATTTTGATCGTTTACAATCACTGAAAATTTTCAATGTCTATAAAGACAAACAAAGTGTTGGAGAGAAATTCTCTGCCAATGCTTTGAATTTTTCTGGCACTGTGAATTATGCTTTGATCCCGACCAAAGCTAAGGGTGATTTAAAGATCACACTTAAGCCTATAGTTATTTTCAATCCAAGAACTGGCAGATATGAAGAGCGTGGTAATTCAGAGTTTGACCTGAAAGTCACTTACGATCCTAGTGTGAAGGTAGATGAGATAGCGAAACCAAGTGGGGATGATAAAGAGCCAGATACAATTCTGCAATTTAGTGCTAGTCAAATCAAAAAATATCGTTCAACTAAATTATTCAATGAAGTGGTTTGGCTGATTTTAATTGCTGTATTGAATTTAGTTTATCTAATAACTTTACTTGTTATAAAAATCAAACAAAGTGAAATAAGTCCAAGTGAAGAATATGCAAGAGAGTTTAGCGAATCAGTAAAAACTATCAAGACTGCAACTGATATACCTGATATCTCAAAAGCAGTCAAAGACTTACTCCTAGGCAATGAGCAATATATTATTGACGATGCAGTGCAAACTAAAATACAAGAATTTGTAAATGAAACGGATATGCTGAATTATTCTATTCAAGAAGGTTCACTCACTGAAGCTAAACTTACTGAACTGAAAACCAAGGCATTGAATTTAATTAAACTACTCTCTAAAGAATTGAAAAGGAAAAAGGGCTAATGAAAGATTCAAAAAATCCTTATCTACTTTCTAATCAAGGCATAGACTACTATGAGACCCAAAGCTATGGCAAAGCTATTGCTGCTCTGTATCAGGCTAAGAAAGCGCTTCCACGCAATAGAGAGATTCGCAGTAACTTGCGTATCATTGAAGATGAGATTCAATTGAAGCAACCAGTTTTGATTACTTATAATCTACTGAATTTTTCTGAAGCTTTGATTGTACTTTTTGTGGTGAATTTGCTTTTTGTATTTAGAAAAATTATTAGTAAAAATCAAGCCGTGCAATTTGCCATAACAGTATTGTTTGTTATAGCTTTATCAATTGCTGCAGTTGTAGGTGTTGAACAAAAAATTCAAAAATATGGCGTGGTTATAGAACCATCTGTTAAAGCATATTCGGGTGACAATGAAAATGATCAAGAATTGTTTGAATTATTAGATGGTCAAATAGTCAAGATTATTCATAAAGAGAAGAAATGGTCTCAAGTTTCTTATGAGAGCAAGCTGGGCTGGGTGAAAAACTCTAAATTGTCCAAAATCTAGGACCGCACCCCCGACAATCGGACAAAGTTGAAGATATCATCTATGCATATTCTGGAGTGCAAAATAATTGACCCGGCTTAGTCAATTATGTTAAATTGTATTTATGCGAACACAACCAATTCTAAATGGAACATCAAATACTCAAGACACAACGACAACAGTAGGCAGTGGTTCTCAGCAGACGGTTAGTGCGGAAGCTACAACTCCGGAGCTATATAAGCAAATTAGGACTCTAGCAGATAGAGCTATATTACGTTCCCTAAACGACCAAGCTATTAATGCGATCTGGAAAGAAAGAGACAAAAAAAGAAAAATGACATTAACAAGTACTCAACTATTAGAGAAAGAATGTTGTAATGTTTTTGCTTTGACTAAAGGGCCTTCTTCGGCAATGAGTCGTTGTACTGAAAATAATTTAAATAAGTTGTTGAGTTTATTAAGAGACAATTCTACAAAAAAAGAAAATGACTTCCTAGGATCTAGCCCTGACTTTAAAGAAAAAATCAAACAATTTACTAAGGAAGAATGGTTACTAACTATATTAGATTCAAAGTCATCAACACCACTAGGGAAGCTATTAAGAGAACCAAAGGTATTTAACTATCTATATACATATATTGATATAAATACTCGCCCTCAACGAATTAATCTTTCGGAATCAGAATTTCCATTTGTGATAGCAAAACCACCGGTTCAAAAACTACCGGATCTCAGAACTAAAGAGCAGAAAGAGGAAGATAAATACATTCTAGGAGTTTATGAAAAGCTTAGGGGGAAATCTGTTCAAACGCGAGAGCCCATAAAATTAAGGACTCTATTAACTCGAATTCTTAATTCAGTAAATAAATTAGGAAAAAAAGTGCAACAAATACAGCAACAACTTGGTATAAATGATGGTGCTGTACAGCCTACACCACCTAAAAAAGCTAATCAGGTAAATGAAACTCAATCTACATCAAGATCCAAGAGGTAAGATAGAAAATCTAAAAACTAAGCTTAAACACAGCAAAGAGTAACTTTCAGGACTGCACCACAAATTGCCACTATAATGAAATAATGGGTTCTAACCAAGCGATCCTCAAATTTCCAAATAAATTTTTCTGGGGTACCGCAACGGCTGCTTTTCAAATTGAAGGGCATCCAGAAGAATATCTAGCTAAACTTTCTGATTGGTCCGAATGGATCGATAGAGAAGATAAAGTTCTTAAGCCGACTAATGAAGGCAGAGCTGTAGAACACTATCAACATCTGCATGAGGATTTAGAGTTAGTTAGAGGTTTAAATAACAATGCTTATAGATTTTCTTTTAATTGGGCACGCTTGCATCGCGGTCCAGGTGAGTTCGATGAGAACACAGCTAAGTTTTATGAAGACCTTTTGGATCAATTAGTTAAATCAAATAAAATTGAACCCTTTGCAACTATCACTCACTTTACTATCCCAAACTGGCTAGCGAAGCAAGGTGGCTGGGAAAATCCACAGACTGCTTATGAGTTTGCTAATTTTACAAGATTCTTGGTGAGCAGGTTTGGTAGCAAGATCAAGTACTGGATGACTCATAATGAGCCAAATATTTTTCTAGGCTTTGGTTATGAATCTGGTATCTGGCCTCCTGGATTTACTAATGACTACAATAAATATTTTAGAGCTTATCAAGGCATGGTCCTTGCGCATCAAGTAGCTTATAAAGAAATCAAAACTGCTTATCCTAATTCCCAAGTAGGTTTCGCGCAGAACTTTTATTCGTTTGAAGCTTACGATGAAGTTATGCAAAAAATGCAAAGTAATTATGCTGGTGAGAAATGGAAATCTCTAGATCTTCTGCCAAACATAATTAGAAATCAAATGCATAATTTTGCTTTTCTGGAATCTTGTCTTGAATTAGATGCATTAGATTTTCTTGGTATTAATTACTACACCAGATTTAGTTATAAACTTAGCTTTAATGCTAAAGACCCTGCAAACCCAAGCTCAGAGAGCGTTCTCTGGGGCGAACTCCAAGACTTAACTAAAGCAAATGACAAGATCAAGGTTAATAGTTTAAATTGGGAAATTTATCCACAGGGTCTTTATAAAGTTCTTACTGATAAAAAACTTCAAAGAGTTCTTGGTGGCAAGCCAATCTTTATTACTGAAAATGGTTATTGCCATGTAGATGGTAAACCTGGTAGTTACGCTCAACAAGAGCCCTTCGCTTCACAAAATTTTGATTACAACAATGATTTAAATGATAGTTATAGAATCAAATTTATTAATGAGCATTTAATAGCAGTACATAAAGCTATTGCTGAGAATGTAAATGTCAAAGGATATTTTTATTGGAGTTTACTCGATAACTTTGAGTGGGCTTTAGGAATGGCTCCTAGATTTGGTTTGGTAAATGTAGATCATCAAAGTTTTGCACGTACTCCTAAGGCTAGTTATAACTACTATGCTGAGATTGCAAAGAATAATGGGATTCCAGCTAAGGTCTATATCCCCAAGGACAATCATGACAGCCAGTCATGCAACAACCTGACATAGTTTGTTGGCTTTGGAGGAAAGTAATTTTTTCGTCTTCGTTGCGAGTTTGTTTAACGATTTTTTTAGTGGGATCGGAGACGCTCGCAGTGCGAAACAGAGCTCTATCTTGGAAGAAATCCTCAAGCTCTTTTTCGAATTGATCTGACTCTTTTGTCATATGCTATCAGCAAGTTCTTCAAGTTTTAGTTTCTGATCATAAGCGATTAATGCATCCATAAGAGCATCTAAGCCGCCTTCAAGTACTCTAGCCAAAGGAAAATTTTGATTAATACGATGTTCTGAAACACGGTCATCTTTGTAATTGTAAGTTCTAATTTTTTCTTCACGCCCACCAGTGCCTACTTGGCTTTTACGTTGGCTACGTAATTCTTGATCTTGTTTCTGACGTTCAACTTCGTAGAGCTTAGCTTTAAGCATTTTCATTGCTCTTTCTCTATTTTGTAACTGTGATCTCTCTTCTCTGCACTGTACCACTATTCCGCTTGGTTTATGCTCTATACGAACAGCAGTTTCTACCTTATTTACATTCTGCCCACCAGCCCCACCAGCCCTACATGCAGTGAAAGTAACATCTTCTGGTCTGATTTCAATTTCAACGTCATCTACTTCAGCAAGTACCGCTACGGTAACTGTACTGGTGTGAACCCTGCCCTGTGACTCGGTTTCAGGGACTCTTTGCACACGATGTACTCCAGATTCATATTTAAATTTGCTATAAACTTCATCACCCTTGATTTCAAAAACCATCTCTTTGTAACCACCATGTTCTGATTCATTGGTATCAATAATTTTATGTTGCCAGCCAAGCCTGTCGCAGTATCTTGCATACATGCGATAAAGATCACCAACAAAAATTGCAGCTTCATCACCACCAGCACCAGCACGAATTTCAATAATGATGTCTTTGTCATCCATCGGGTCCTTAGGAAGTAGATGTAGTCTGAGTTCTTGAGCAAGTAAAGGAATTTGTGCTTCAGCTTCTTGCATCTCGGTGCGAGCAATTTCTTTCATTTCCTCATCTTCATCGTCTTTGAGAATTTCTCTTGCTTCTTCTATTTGTTTTAAATAACTTTTGTAACTGCGAAATTTATCTACAGTTTTGGATAATTTTTTTAAAGTCTTAGTAAGTTTTTGATATTCAGTTTGATTTTGTAATAAAGCTGGATCTACTAATTTTTCTTGTTGAGATTTATAATTTTGCTCAATTTCTTCTAGTTTTAAAAATAATGCTTTGTCGATCACTGGTAGTATCTACCAAAAATACCCTAATTCCATTAAGAAATGAATAGCTTGATATATAAATAATATTAAAATTGATTAGTCAATATAATCTTCGCGCAGCTCTCGTTTATGAAATTATCAGCTGCACGGCTTTAATCAAAGTCTAAGCCAATTTGACAGTAATAATTAGTGCCATCCCAAATACAGCTAACTATATCTGCTGCATTTGCTGCTGTAGAAAGCACTGGAGCTGAGCCACCTGGCCATTTGATATCGGTATCCCAAGTAGTAACAGTTCTAGAGCCTGTGGCATCTTGTTTTACAAAAATGGCAAAGCGCCCATAACCTGCTGTTGGGTTAGTAAAGTTTACTGTTGTACCAACTTGATTCAAAGTAAGCGTTTGGATATTTCCTAAATTCCAGTCGACTGTTATAGTTGCACCGCTGGTATTGGTAGGTATTGAACTATTCACATAGACATCGGAAGCTAAAGTACCATTGACTGTTGGTGTCTCTAAAGTTTTATTACGTAAAGTTTCTGTGCCTGCAAGAGTGCTCAGCGTGCCGCTTGTAGGCAATGTTAATGAAGTAGGTCCAGTAGCTGTTAAAGCGATATCATCCCCTGCAAAACTAATATCGTTTGCACCAAAAGTTACAGTTCCGGAATTAGATACGCCAGTACCCCCGTAAACAGCTGAAACTATCCCTGAGCTAAGACGTGAACCGTTAAGCGCAGTGATTAAAGCTCCTGAACCTGCAATGTTTGTAGAAATTAAATTTGTAAAATTAGCGCTTGTCCCGTTAACTGTATTTGCAAAGAGCGTTCCATTGACATCAAGTGTAGTTGTAGGAACTGCTTTTTTGATACCAACTCTAGTTGCCGGATTGATATTGATTGCGCCAGTGGTTTGAGTAAATGTTGTTGAAGCTCCGTCTAGGCTTATGTTGGTATCAGCGATTGAAAGATCACCGTTTACATCTAAGCGAGTCCCTGAGTTCAAAATCAAAACACCGGAAGTGAAATTGTCAGTAGTATCTGATCTTAAGAATGATAATGAGTCGATAGAATCTATAGTAGTTGCATCGCCACCACCGCCTACTGCTGCTTGCCAAGAAGCGGAGCCGTTGGCATCTGAAGTTAAAACATAACCGTTAGAAGCTCCATCTGGAATTAGAATTTCTCCGTTGAACTGTGCAATATTACTTGAATTAAATAAAGTCGTACCATTCAAGATGATATTTGAAATGATAGATCCAGCACTAAGACCTGATCCTGCAGGGCCTGTTGCTCCAGCTGGTCCTTGCGGTCCTTGTAAACCCATTGAACCAATAGGTCCCTGTGGACCTTGAAGACCTTGTGGTCCTCTTGCTCCTAGTTCAGTTCTTGTACCTGAACTGGTGAAATATAATTTGCTACCATCGAACTCTAAAGCACCATTAATCGGTGTTGTAGTTAAAGTACCTGCATTAAGTTTTAAACTGGCATTTTGCTCATCACTAGCTCTGATACTTAAGTATGCATTGTCATCTTGAGTACCGATATTTATTCTGCCTTGGCGGTCGATCGTTAAAGCTTTTTCTAAAGAATCTTTAAAACTTAATTCAAGCTTAGATGATAAGCTGTTCCAAAATAGACTGGCTTGCATTTCATCACTTTCGTCAACAAAGTTTATTATTGAGCTATCAATTAAGCTTTGAATAGAGCCGCTACCATTTTTTTTGGTCTGAACTCTATTTTTGCTATTGAGTATGGGAATCGAAACTGTATAAGTGCCGTCAAATTGTTTTTTTGCTGAAGTTGCTAAAGAACTTTTTGGTATAACTTCAAATTTGATATTGTTTAAAAGGTAATTCAATTGACATTCACCAAATGCAGCACCAGCGCAGCTTGCGTTAGCTAATGCTATTTCTTGTGAAATCGGCATAGAATCGACTTGGATAAAAGTTTTGTAAGTGCCTATTTTTAAACCACTAGTGTCATATAAATCTAAGTAGATATCCGTGCTTTCGCTTAAAGTACCGACTGCTAATTTCAAATTGAGATTCTTAGCTTCTTTTAAATTTGTAATTGTTTTTGTAGTAATACTAAGAGGCTTTTTATCACTACCAGAAAGTTTATATAAATCTATTTTGATACTTTGAGGATATATACTACTTTTCAATAAATTAAAAGCATTCAGATGAATTCTGATATTGCTAATAGTTTCACCTTCAATAAAAACTCTATCAACCTTAGGAACATAAATCTCCGGGCTGATACTATCACCACTAACGAGACTAAATTTGTCAAAATTCTGCGCTATGGTCTCTGGGTTTGCTATAGCACTATTGAGAAGCAAGAAGCTTAGCAACAATACCAAATGTAATAATTGTTTTTTCCCCACAATCTGACCTAGTTAATTTAATCGGCACAGTCAGGGGAAACTAAAGTACTAAAAAACTAACCTTAATATCCCTTTACCCCTAGTTTGATTAAAGCTAACTTAAGACAAAATTATTTTAGAATCTCTTTAATCGAAAGATGATGATGTAAGTATTGGCTTATTTCCAGATTTTTACTAATACCATTCCAGGTTATTAAAGCTCTTTCGATACTATATCCTCGTGGAACAGAAAAATTAGAAATTTTTGATTCTAATTCTGAAATGATATCCGTATCAATAGGACTATCCTTATATTTAATTTCACAAATCACTATAACTTTATCAGCTCGTCTATAAATCATATCTATTTGAAAATTTTTTTCTCCACGATGAAAAAGAGGACCAAATTCGACAACTTCTTCGCCAAAGCCCATTCTATAAGCTAAATAAAGAGAGTTTTTGAGGGAAAATCTTTCAAAACAATATCCCAACCACGGTTTCCATTCCTTTTCACAGAGTTTTTCAAAAAGTTTATTTGAGGAATTCTTTTTTATGATATTTATATTTGCCTCCATGTATTGAAAATAGAAAGCTAAAAATTCATCAGCTAATTTATATTTGATAAGTTTTGTTTTGTATGGACTGCCAAATGGTCTGATCTCAAATACAAAGCTTGCTTTAACAAGATTCTTGATAATGGTTTTAAGACTTCCACCAGAACTGGTTTTCAGTTTTTGGGCAATTTCTTGCAAGCCTAAAGGTCTATCTTTAATAGCCATGATAATTCTTTTATATGTTCTGGCTTCATTGAATTGACTATAAAAAACTTTATCAATTTCATCTACCATGAAACCTGTTTTGTAAAAACACAGTTCATTAATATTTTGATTGAAAGATTTATTCTGATCAATTAGTTCTAAGTATTTGGGTATGGCACCGAATATAAGTAAGTATTTGATAATTTCATCAAGTCCTCTTTTGGGGAGCATTCTGGCTGCTTCGGATGGATTTAAAGGTTCAATTAAAAGTTCAAGATCTATTCTGCCGTAGAGCGCTTTGGATTTAATAACTTTATTAATCATAAAAGAAGCTATTGATCCGCAAAGTATGATCATTATATTTTGATGCTTCCAGTGATTATCCCAATATGATTTAATCAAGCTTACTAATAGAGTGCGATTTGCTGCAAGCCATTGAAATTCATCTAAGCATAAGATGATTTTTTTGTTGCTTTTATTGAAGACTTCGTTGGTTAAATAATCAAAAAGTTCAATCCAGCTTTTTGGTCTATAGGATTTAAGATGTTCATTTTTAAGTTGAGCATACAGCTCGCTTACAAATTTAGTAATTTGGATTTTAGTTTGTTGATTTTCCAAACCTTCTACATAAATAAATTTAGCTTTAGATTTTGAGGCAAAATGTTTGATTAAAGTACTTTTCCCAACTCTTCTTCGTCCGTAGATCGCGATAAGTTGACTTTGTTTTTTTCCAAAGCTTTCTTGCAATTTGATTGTTTCAACTTCTCGGCCTACTAAAATTTCTTTTTTTTGATTCATACTTCTACGGCGGATAAAGCAATTTTGAAAGTCATTAACCGCCGTAGTTATTATACCAACTTCTACGGCGGATAATGTAGTTTTAAAAGCCTTTATCCGCCGTAGTGATTAAATCACACGCCTTTCATTGGGTTTTTGAATTTAGTGATATTGTTTTGGAAAAGTAATTCAATAACTCCAACTGGACCTGAACGTTGCTTAGCAATAATCACATCAGCGATTCCTGGTCTTTCGGTATTCTCTGGATTGTAGTATTCATCACGATAAATGAACATTACGATATCCGAGTCCTGCTCGATGCTCCCGCTTTCACGTAAATCAGAAAGCATTGGTCTTTTGTCTTGCCTGCTTTCAACAGCCCTTGATAACTGGGATAGAGCAATTACCGGTACTTCAAGTTCACGAGCAAGTAATTTTAGACCACGAGAGATTTCTGAAATTTGATTGATACGAGTATCGTTAGATCTGCCTTCAATTAACTGCAAATAGTCCACAACTATTAAGCCAAGCTTGCCGCCAGTTTGAGCTTGCAATCTGCGGCATTTCCCCCTGAGTTCCATAATGGTAACTCCAGCTGAATCATCGATATATAAAGGCGCCTCACCAAGTTCACTCATGGCTTTTCCAAGTTTTGCCCAATCCTCGGCAAGCAACTGTCCTGATCTAACTCGAGTACTATCTACTTCTGCTCTACTGCAAAGTAATCTTTGTACTAATTGTTCTTTCGACATCTCTAAACTAAAAATTGCAACTGGGTGTTTATAATTTACTGCAATGTTTTCTGCCATGTTCAGAGCAAGGCTTGTTTTCCCCATCGCCGGTCTTGCAGCCAGAATAATCAAATCACTTTTTTGTAAACCTGAAGTGAGAGTATTCATATCATGGAAACCAGTATTGATCCCAGAAAGCTGTCCTTTATTGGCTTCACGCTCTTCGATCATTTGCCAGCTTTTGTGAATAAGATCACTGATATGAATAAGCTGATCTTTGGATTTTGATTGAGCTAGATTGAAAACTATTTGTTCGGCTTTATCGACAAGTGTATCTAAATCTTCTTCTGATTGATAACCTAAGCCAACTATGTCATTGCCGGCAATGATCATCTTACGAAGTAAATTTTTAGCTTTGACTATCTTTGCATAATAAGGAGCGTTGGCAGCTACGGGTGCATGATCACTAAGAGCTGAAAGATAGCTCAGACCACCTACTTCATTTAAAAGATCTTGGTCCTTTAAGTATTGTGAAAGGGTCAGTATGTCGATATTCTCATTACGTTCAGATAAAGTGAGAAATCCCTGATAGATTTTTTGATGTGCAGTCTTATAAAAGAAGTTCGGATTTTCAATATGTTCTACTACTTTATGTAATGCTTCAGAGTCTACTAATATAGAACCGATTAAAGCTTGTTCGGCTTCGTTGCTATGCGGTAATAAAGTTTCATCGTACTTTTTAGTATTATTTTTGTTTTTATAGTTGTTGAGCGAGGTATTCATAAGAGTAGCCAGAACTACTCTCTTATCAAGTAATAAACCAGGCAAGTCTAAAATAAATTTAATCGAAGCGGCTTATCTAGATGAATGCGGCTTGATTTGCGTGGTTTAATGTAATTAGTGCAGTTTTCTAGGGGTAGGTATTCTTGAATAAAGTTCAAAAAACAAAATCTTTCTCGCGACTTCTTGTACCAAGTTTTATTTTTCTGGTAATTTATTTTAGTTTTCAATTGTGTTTTTTTGAAAATAGGGCAGAGGCTAGTCCTAGCGATTGGCTAGGTTCAGGATGGACCAAACGTATAAAGCTTGAGATCAATCGTTCAAAAGTTAACGGTTCGGTTTTAAATTTTCCGGTTTACGTTAATTTGAGCCATATGCCTGCAAGTTTTTTTGATGACATAGTTGCAAATGGTGCTGATTTGCGCGTAACTAAGTCTGATGGTATTACTCAAGTAGCACGTGAAGTCGTTTTTGCAAATAGAACAAGTAATGCAGGTGAATTGCATTTTATTGCAAACGGTACACTTTCTAGTTCTGCAAACGAAACTTTCTATCTTTATTACGGAAATGGCACTGCCACAGAACCTGCTGCCAATGCAACTTATGGCAAGTATAATACTTGGACTCAGGCAAGCTATGCAGCAGTATGGCACTTGCAGGAAAGTCCAACTGGCACCATGTACAACAGTGCCTCAAGTTCTTATGACTGTACAAGCAATGGTTCCATGCTTAGTTCTAATAAATCTACTGGTTTACTTTCTGGTAATGGTACTAGTTTTGATGGTACAGATGATTTCTTGCAATGCGGTGACGTTGCTGAATTAAACTCTGTTAGTAAATTTAGTATAACTAGCTGGGCTAAAAAGAGTGTAGCGGGTGTCAGTATTGGTTTAAGTAGCAAATACCTTGATGTCAACAACAGTATACATTCTGTGTTTTATAGTGGCAATTTTTATGCCTATTTTAATAATGCTGCTGATAATTTCATAAATGCAGGTGCTGTTAATGATGCTAATTGGCACCATGTGTCTATGGTCTTCAATGGTAATTTAAGTGGTAATGCAAATAGATTTCAGCTTTATAATAATGGCAATCTTCTTAGCCTGAGTTATGGTGGTGCCATCCCTGCTACTAGCGGAAATATGAGTGGGAAAAATTTGTTGATAGCTAAAGATCAGCGTTATGGAATTTTTACAACAGGTAATCATGATGAAGTAAGGGTTTCAGCAGTAGCGCGTCCTAGTACTTGGATTAAAACTGAATACAGTAACCAAACTTCACCCAGTACTTTTTATTCAGTTGGTTCTGCGGTATCGCTCAGTAATCCTGTAGTCTTAAGTTTTTCTCCGACTGATGATTCAATATATGCAGATACTGCGGATAATTTGGTTATTACTTTTGATCGAAACATAGATATTCAAACTGGAAACATCTATATCAAAAAATCTTCCGACAATTCTACTGTTGAAACTATTGATGTTACTAGTGGATTAGTTACTGGTAATGGTACAACTCAAATCACTATCAATCCTACTGCTGATCTGGCTCGCAGTAATGGTTACTATCTGCAAATAGATGCAAGTGCTTTCGATGACACGGGAGCTAACAGTTACGCTGGTATTAATGATACGACTACTTGGAATTTTACTACTTCCTATTGGTACAGCAATAGTTGGACTAGAAGAATCAAGGTTACTGTTAATAGTTCTTATGTCAACGGTACTGTAACTAATTTTCCGGTATATTTAAAACTTTCTGATTTCCCTTCTAGTTTCTTTGATGATGTACTTGCAAATGGTGCTGATTTAAGAGTAACCAAATCAAATGGCATTACTGAAGTAGCTCGTGAAGTTGTTTGGCTTAATAAAACTCAAAATGCTGGTGAATTATATTTCGTCGCAAATGGAGCTTTGACTAATTCAACAGATACAGCTTTTTATATTTATTACAAAAATTCAAATGCTACAGAACCTGCTGCTGCTGCGACTTACGGTAAGTATAATACCTGGGCTGCAAGTAGTTATGTTGGGGTATGGCACTTAAATGAAAGTCCAGCAAGTGCAGCTACACTCTATAACAGTGCTTCAGCTTCTTATAACTGTACCAGTGCAGGTAGTATGCTTTCTTCTAATAAAATTGCCGGACAATTAGCTGGTAATGGTACCAGCTTTGATGGTACTGATGATTATTTAACTTGCGGTGATATTACAGCTTTGAATTCTGCAACCAAATTTACTGTTACCGGCTGGGCTAAGAGAGCCTCCAATGGTGCTTTTGTATCGTTGTTGAATAAATACAACACCAGTATAATAAGTGTTGATTTTTTTAGTACTACTTTTTATGGACTTATAATGAGCCCTACTGGTTCAACGGCAACCGCTACTAGTAATGATACTAATTGGCATCATATTGCAATGATTTTTAATGGTAATCTTACTGGTAACGCAAACAGGTTGAAAGCTTATGATAATGCTGTTGGCTTATCGTTAAGTTTTTCTGGAACAATTCCAGCTGCGGCTCCAAATCTATCTGGAACTAGCGTTTTTATTGGGCGCGATGATTATGCCGGTCCTTATACAAATGGTCGTTTAGATGAAATTAGAGTAGCCAATGTCGAGCGCTCAGGATCCTGGGTTAAGACTGAATACAATAACCAGTATTATCCAAGTAGTTTTTATACAGTAGGATCAGTCAACAGCATTCCAGATCTTCAAGCTCCGTCGGTGACAGTGTTTTCTCCGGCTGATAATTTAACCGGCGTTTCAGCTGAAGCTAATTTGGTTATTACTTTTGATGAGGCAGTAGATACTCAAGCAGCAAATATTTATATCAAAAAATCTTCAGATGATTCTACTATTGAAACCATAGTAGCTAATAGCGGCTTGGTGACTGGCAATGGTACAACGCAAATTACCATAGATCCTTCAGGAACTCTTGAGTTTAATACTAGCTACTATATCCAAATCGATGCAACTGCAATCAAAGACACTTCAGGAAATTCTTATGCGGGTATCTCGGATACTACAACTTGGAATTTTAGTACTTCTGGTTGGTACAACGATGCTTGGACAAGAAGAATTCCAATTACTATTAATGCAAGCTATGTAAATGGTACGGTTACAAATTTCCCTGTATATGTAAACCTCAATGGTATGCCTGCAAGTTTCACTAATGATATTCTTGCTAACGGTGCAGATCTGCGTGTCACTAAGTCAGATGGTAGTACTGAAGTGGCACGCGAAGTTGTTTTCCTTAATCGTACTGCTAATGCAGGTGAATTGCATTTCGTAGCTAATGGCACTCTAACTAATTCATCTAATACTATATTTTATATCTATTACAAAAACCCTAGTGCCACAGAACCTTCTGCTAGTGCGACTTATGGCAAGTATAATACTTGGACTCCTGCAGGTTATGTCGGAGTGTGGCACTTAAATGAAAGTCCTGCAAGCGCAGCTACGCTTTATAACAGCGCTTCAGCTTCTTATAACTGTACCAGCGCAGGCGCTATGTTAAGTTCTAATAGAGTAAGTGGCGGCGGTAGTCTATCTGGCAATGGTACTAGCTTTGATGGTTCTAATGACTATTTAGATTGCGGTGATGTTAATGAATTAGATTCAGTTTCTAAATTTACTCTTAGCGGTTGGGGCAAGAGAGCTTCAAATAGTAACCATGTAGTCATTGGTGCAAAATTCACCAATGGTAGTGCAAGAATGGAAGCCTGGTATTATTCAGATGGTAACTTCTATAACATAGTTGGTACCGGTACTTACGGCTATGCAGCTAACAACAATACCAGTTGGCATCATACGGTAATGATTTATAACGGTAACTTAAGTACTAATGCTACTAGAGCAGTAAGTTACATTGATGGTTCAGTGCTAACTAATTCTTACAGTGGTACTATACCAGCAACTACTTCTAATCATTCAGGAAATTTTTTCATTGGTAGATCTAGCGCTGGTAGTTATACTAGTGGTAACACAGATGAAGTGAGAGTTTCGACTAAAACATTTAATGGTAATTGGATCAAGACTGAATACAATAACCAAAATGCTCCAAACACTTTCTATACCATCGGTTCAGCAGATACTCATACTGATACCAATGGACCTACAGTGTCTTCATACTCACCAACAGACAACTCTACTAATGTAGCTATTGATACGAATTTAGTGATTACTTTTGATGAAACAGTTGATACTCAAAGTGGCAATATTTATATCAAAAAATCTTCTGACAATTCTACGGTGCAAACTATTGCTGCTAATAGTGGCTCAGTGACAGGAAATGGTACTACTCAACTTACTATCAATCCATCAGACCTGGCTTACAATACTTCTTTTTATATTCAAATAGCATCTGATGCTATTAAAGATAGTGTAGGTAATTCTTATGCAGGCATAGCAACCACCACTACTTGGAATTTTACAACTGTGCCGCAAAGTCCAAGTGATTGGTTATCCGGTGGCTTTTTATATCGTACTAAAATGACTATTGCCAAAAGTCAAATTAATGGCAGCATAGCTAGCTTCCCTGTATATGTGGATTTGAATGGTTTGCCAGCTCATTTCTACAGTAATGTAAATGCTAATGGTACTGATTTGCGTGTAACTAAATCAGACGGTACAACGCAAGTAGCAAGAGAAGTAGTGATCGTAAATAGATCGGCAACTACAGGTGAATTACATTTTTTAGCAAATGGTACTTTGTCTAATTCAAGTAACGGCATCTACTATCTTTATTATGGTAATAGTTCTGCAACAGAACCAAGTTCAAGTTCATCGTATGGTAAGTATGCAGTTTGGAATGGTAATGTAGGTTACGCGGCTGTCTATCACTTCCAGCAAGATCCAAGCACAACTATTTATAACAGTGCATCGGGCTCCTACAACTGTACAAGCAGTGGCGGTATGACTACTGCTCTAAATAAAGTTGCAGCAGCATTTGCCTCTGGTAGTAATGGTTATAGCTTTGATGGATCTAATGACTATTTAGATTGCGGTGATGTCAATGAGCTGGATTCAGCAACTAAATATACTGTAACTGGTTGGGCGAAGAGAAATTCTAATAGTAATCATGTAACCATTGTTGATAAATATTCTGATGCTAGTAATAGAATGCAATCTTGGTATTACAATGATGGAAACTATTATGCCATCACTGGTGCTTCAGGTGCGGCATATGGCTCAGCCTCTAATAACAATACTAACTGGCATCATGTAGTAATGATTTTTAATGGTTCTGCCACTGGTAACTCGAATAGGATGAAAGCCTATATTGATAGTAGTTTGCTGACTTTAAGTTTCTCAGGAACAATACCTGCAGCTAGTGCTAATCACAGTGGCAATGTGAATATAGGTAGAGCTAACACTGCTAGTTATACTAATGGTCGTATCGATGAAGTGAGAATCGCTCGCTTCGCTCGCAATGGTAATTGGGTTAAAACTGAATACAACAACCAAAGTGCACCGAGTACCTTTGTTAGCTTCTCTGCTTACAATGATTTATCAAGTCCTGCTGCCTTGTCTTTCAGTCCAGCAGATGGTTCTACAGGAGTTGCCAGCAGCGCTAATTTGGTTATAACCTTTGAACGTAATATAGATATTCAAACTGGAAATATTTATATCAAAAAACTTTCAGACAATAGTACTGTGCAAACTATTGATGTTAGTTCTGGTGCCCTAAGTGGTAATGGAACAACTCAAATTACTATTAATCCACCATCAGATTTTGGTTCTCTAACTGCTTACTATATTAATATCGATCCCACTGCTTTTGATGATACTGCTGGTAATAGTTATGCAGGAATAACTGATAATGGTACTTGGAATATCACTAGTGTTGGGGATTCTACAGCACCGACTATATCAAGTTTCTCGCCGAGTGATAATAATGCTTCAGTAGCAGTTGCGGCAAATTTGGTAATGAATTTTACTGAGAGTATTGATATCCAAACTGGTAATGTAGTAATTTATAACAGTAATGGTAATGTATTCGAGTCAGTGAGCGTGACTGGCGGCGCTGTAACTGGAGATGGTACTGCTGCAATCACCATTAATCCTACAAGTAATTTTGCTGAACTTTCTTCATACTATGTATTAATTAGCTCTGGAGTCTTTAATGATCTTGCAGGTAATGCTTATGCCGGCATTGCTGCTAGTACTACTTGGAATTTTACGACTGCAGATGCAACTGGACCTACAGTCTTACATTATTCACCGGCACATAATTCAATCTTGCAACAAAGATACGCTGGACTAAGACTCATATTTAGTGAAGCTATACAAAAGGGTGCTGGAACTATAGTTATCAAGAAGGTTTCAGACGATAGTATAGTAGCTTCGGTGAATGTATCAAGTGCAACAGTAGTAGTTAGCGGTAACCAACTCTTTGTACAAATGCCTGATAAACTTCCTGAAGGCATAGAGTTCTATGTACAAATGAGTGCTGGTTTGGTAAAAGATCTTTCTAATAATGACTATGCTGGTATTGCAGATACCACTAGCTGGAGATTCTGGACTAGTGCTGCGGAGAATTCACTTTTCCTCTAGGGGTCGTACTTCAACAAGCAACAAAATCTAGATATTCTCAGGAAGCTTAGGTAGAGAACAATTTTCCATTAGCTTTAAGCTCATTATCTATTCTTTTAAGTTCCCGTTTTTGTTCTAAAATTTTAAGTTGATCAAGTATTTTTTTTGTTAAGTTCAAGCATTGGATTATTCTCATTTAATAATGAATCCAATTCATTTGTATCTAGTCTAAAATTTTCTGTATATGGTTTAAATTTCTCTAACGGTGGCAATTCTGATAAAGGCTTGAACCCTTCAAGCGCTAAGCTTTTTTTAATTCGTCTAAATTCTTCTAAGCGCATATTACCTTCGAGATTCTCTGCAAAAGCGTAATCATATGCTCCTTTTCTTTCTTGATCATAAGCTGCTTGCCTACCAGTTCCTATTGCCCAGTTTATTGCAATAACTTCCTCATATGCTTGCTTAGGAGGCTTATCCTCCATAAGCTCCTGAGCTTTTTCTGGACTGATATATCCATTCATAAAAGCCTCATTTACAACAAAATATCTATTTCGTATATTACTTATTATTAAATCTGTACTTTCACTAAGAGGCATAGCCAAAATCTTTTCTGCTAATTCTTTAGTAATCAATCCTTCATCAATAGATTCTTGTATTAGCTTTTTTCTTTCTTCTAATTGAAAATTTTTAAGTTCTTCTTCTCTAGAAATATCTGAATTTATTTTGGGTGGCTTGTTTAATTTTTCTATTACGTCAGCATCAACTTTTTGCACTATCGGAGTAGGTTTTTCAGTCTCATCATTTTTATCTGGCCTATTCTGGCATCCAGTAACGAAAAATGGAATAGATAATAGTGGAATGATTGACTTTGGAACGAACATCATAGATTGTTAAATAATACTCCATATTTCTGCGTAAAAATCAACTAACCACAATAAATTTTTGATGTACTTTATTCTTTTTCTTGTAATAGCTGCCTAGAATCCTTACAGATATAAATTGATATTCAGCAAAAAATCATTAGCTGGAATAATTTTAATTTCATCAATATCTTGCTGTTTATCGCCTAAGTAAATCAACATTAACTCAGCTTCGGGGTAATCTTCTTTAAAGGATTTCAGCGCTTTTAGATCTTGAGAATGCACTTTGCGCGAATGTTTGATTTCTATAGCTAGTAATTTATTCTTGCCGAGAAGAATAAAATCCACCTCAGTGCCATGTACTGTGCGCCAATAAAATATTTGGTAGCCAAGATTTTTGTAATCATTATGAGCGAGTAAGTCTTGCAGAATAAGTGTTTCTAAGCCTGCACCTTCTGTTTCTGATTGTGAGTCAAGAATACTTTTTGGTTTTAGATGATAGTAAATTCCCGTATCAAAAAAATAAAATTTAGGATGTGCAACTAATCTACGTTTGGCACGTTTAGTGAATACTGGAATTCGATATGATACCAGCATATCTTCGATTAAATCGAAGTATCCAGCTACTGTGTTTGCTTTGATTGCAGTGTCCCTTGCTAATGCACTCATGTTTAGAGTTGAAGCCTGTGAAAAACTAGCAGCTTCAAGAAATCTAGAAAAGGCACTGAGATTGCGTGACAGTCCCTCTTGCTGCACTTCCTCGCGAAGATAGGTTTTGATATATGATTCCAAGTATTTAGCTTTGTCCATGCTTTCTTTGTCATAGATACTCGGCATATGACCAAATTCAAGTGATTCAGCTAAATTAAATTGATTGCCGAGTTCTTGAGCAGTTAGAGGATAAATCTTATAAGTTAGAGCTCTGCCTGCAAGTAGGTTTACTCCATCTCTTCTCAGTTTCCTTGCACTAGAACCAGTGAGAATAAATTTTCTTTGTCTCTCTTCGATCAGTTTATGAACTTCATTGAGAAGTTCTGGAGCTTTTTGGATCTCATCTAAGATGATCCATTTATTTTTTTCTGTTCCTATATATCTACTAAGGCGGTTGGGCTCTGCTGCTAATTCAAATCGGGTTTCACTATCAAGTAAATCAACATAGTGAGCATCTTTAAGTTTGTTTCTTAGCCAATAACTTTTGCCGACCCCCCTTGGTCCAAAAAGAAAAATACTTTCTTGACCATCAAGAGGTAAATTTAGGGATCTTTCAAGCATCTAGTATGAATTATACCGTATTTTTTACATCACTAACGGGGAATATGCCGTATAATTCCTGTTATGCCGGGGTAAGCCCTTACTTAAAGCTATTCTTCAACTTAACAGCATTCTCTGGAGAAATACCAAGTACGTGATCACAGATAGGAGTAGAAAGAGTTTCTTTCTCTGTTTCTTCGTAGCAAGGACGCTCGTTTCTGTAGAAAATACCAGTTGCAATGCGGCTACCGATATAAGTATCTTGAGCAGCTACTTTGAAGGCAGCTTCAATATTACCCACATCATGCCCTTCAGCATTTAGATCATAAGTATTGTCTCTGTAGAACTGTGCAGTGTTAACTTTGTTGAAAGTTACACATGGAGAAAAGGTGTCTACTAAAGCGAAACCTTTGTGTTGCATTGCTGCTTTGTAAATCTCTACTGCTTGCTTCGGGTTACCAGAGAAAGCTCTAGCCACGAAACTTGCTCCAGCACCTAGTGCCATAGTAAGTGGGTTAAGAGGTACTTCTGGATTACCAAAAGGAGTAGATTTAGTTTTCATACCAAAACCACTTGTAGGAGAAGTTTGACCAGTAGTAAGACCATAGATAGAGTTGTTCATTACTATATAAGTCATGTCGATGTTACGACGAAGTGCGTGAACTAAGTGTCCAACACCGATTCCGTAACCATCACCATCACCACCAACTGCAATTACAGTCATGTCGTGGTGCGCAAGTTTGAAACCTTGAGCGTTAGGTAATGATCTGCCGTGAAGTGTGTGCATACCGTAAGTGTTGATGAAACCTGGAAGGTTAGATGAACAGCCGATACCAGAAATTACTGCTACTTGATGTTGTACCAAGCCCATTTCAGCAAGTGCTCTTTGTACACAGTTAAGTACACCGAAGTCGCCACAGCCTGGGCACCAATCTGGATGTACATCACCTTTGAAATCTTTTGCGTCTAATACTGTTGTTGTCATAATTTTACTCCTTGATTCCTATGCGTTAACCAGCGACTTTTTTGCTACTAGTTTTTTGAATTCATTCACGATGTACTCGCCTGTAAACGGCTCGCCATCCCATCTATTAATATGCTCAGTTACTTCGTATGCTGTCTCAGCAAGAACTTGACGGCAAAGTGAATTGCACATGTTAGCTTCTACTGAAATAATACGTTTGCATTTGCTTATTAATTCACGTGTTGCTGCACGAGGAATTGGATAAACATCCGTGAAATGTAAATGGTTAACTTTGATACCTTCAGCGCCAAGAAGATTGATCGCTTCTTTAGCGTAGTTATAACTAGAACCCCAAGTCATAAATGTAGTCTCAGCGTTAGTGTCACCTTCTAAAGTTGGAGGCAATACATCGCCTGCAGTAACCATAGTTTCCATTTTCTTCATACGCTTAGCATGCATTTTTACACGTGCTTCACGAGCGTGTGGTAGACCGGCTTCCACGTCTGACATTACATGACCGTACTCATTGTGCTCATCGCTACATGGTACATACATTGCACCAGGCGCGCCTGGACGTACTCTGTGAGAGACTCCGTCTTCTGTGTACTCATAACGCTTATAACGTCCTTCACCTTCCCAAGTCGTAGAATATTTTCCACGCTCTATAGTTACTTTTGTGAAATCTAAATCGTCGATAGTTTCGAAATGCTCTGATAAGAAGAAATCGCTAAGAATAATTACAGGGATCTGATATTTCTCAGCCATGTTAAGTGCTCTAGCAGCTTGATAGAAAGCGTCTTCTGGATCTTTAGGAGCTACTACGAATCTTGGTGAATCGCCGTTGCCAGCCATTGCCAAATTAATATCAGATTGTTCTTGTTTAGTTGGAACACCGGTTGAAGGTCCACCACGAGAAACAACCACACAAACTGTAGGCACTTCCATCATTGCAGAAAGTCCAACTGCTTCAACCATCAAGCAGTAGCCACCGCTTGCTGTTGCAGTCGCTGCGCGCACTCCAGCGTTTCCAGCACCAACTACATAGTTCATTGCTGCAAGCTCATCTTCTACTTGTTTAATTATAATTTTCTCGCTATGAGCAATAGTTGCTAGGTAGTGAAGAATTCCTGTTGCTGGGCTCATTGGATAAGCAGAATATAGTTTTAAACCGCCAGCTGCTAAACCCAATCCAAATGCATCATTGCCAGTCATGAACATTTTAGCTTTGCCATCACCTTTCATTTGTGGAGATTTTTGTTGAACGTTTTTAGCTGTCCACTCAAAACCTAAATTAAAAATTGCTTGGTTCAATTCAACAACTTGATCACCTTTCTTCTGGAATTTGTGTTGAATAAACTCACGAGTAACAGCTCCGTCTAAGCCAAGAGCCTGTACTAGAGCGCCTGCTAGCATCACGTTAAGCATTACTGGACTAACTGCAGTAAGACCAGCTTCGTCAGTCATTTTTTTGAAATCTAAACCATAGAAATGAACATCAGTTCTTAGTGATTCGATTTCTTCTTTTTTGATAGTACCTGCGTTGTAGAAAACAATTCCGCCAGCTTTCATATCTGGCACATGTACTGCTGGACTAGTCTTATTAAATAGAAGTGCGATTTCTGGATTTTCACCATGACAAAGTTGTTTCTCTGTACCGATTGCCATTTGCAACCAAACATGTCCACCACGGATTGCTGATTGGAAAGAGTTGTATGCAAGTACATGAAGCCCCATACGAGAACAAGTCTTACCAAGAAATTCGCCGGTTGAAGCGATACCATCTCCGGCTGCACCCGCGATCCTAACTATTACGTTTCTTTTTTCTGACATTTATATCCTTTTGCTAATTGTGTTTAAGTAAAAAAATTGGCGCGCCTGTTTATGCACCAAGGGAAGATTATAGTAGTTTTTTTGCTTAAAAAAGTGCTCAACTATTAGAATTTTTGGTAATTTTAATTACGAGTTACTGTTTCAACAGAGCTTGGATCTAAAGTAAATTGAATATCGGGGTTCCCTTGTATAATTAACTTGATAGCTTCACCTATAAGTAAATCTCTTATCTCTTTTGAAAATAAAAGATTATTATCTGAATACGGCTCGCGTAATAATAATAAATTCAGGCGATTTTCAAGACGTTCTTTCAAGTTGATGTTGTGACCAATGATATTTGGAATTGCAGTTAAAGCTCCAAGCAGGAAACTAATTTCATGCTTTTTAAGGAACTTGTTAATAGCAGTATTCTCAATTAAGTTTTGAGGTAAAGGCATGCGTGCTTGAAGAAGACCGTCTCTAACTGAATGATAATTTTGAGGGCTATTTTGTTTTAATTCAGAATCGTCATCGGGTACAAGCTGAGATTCCAAGAAATGTCCATAAGCTCTTCCATAAAAAAAGACATCTATATATTTGCGAAAATCAGCATTAGGCTGATTTTCAATAGAGAATTGAGCATGCAATGCACGTTGCAAATCTGCATAAGCTAAGTTGATTTTATCGACTCTTTCTCCTGGAGTAAATTCAGGGATTTTTCTTTGTTGTAAATTTCCAGCCCAAAAAACTTCCTCAAGAAAATTTATAGCTTTTAAATATCGTTTATTAAGTTCAATTAGATGCGAAACATTAGGTTCTTGTCCTTTTGCAATTTTAGAAAAATCAAATGCAGCAGCAATTGCTTTACTGGGGTGTAGTTTTGGAATATTACTCATGAAATCCGGATTTAATGCTACTTCCATCAAATCTAAAAGAGGAATTCTTGGGTTTGAAAAACTTTCTAGGCTCTTTTGCTGCTGTGTGATTTTCAAAGAAGCTTGTTTTATAAAAAATTTGAAATTACCATTAAAGCATTCTTTACTTATACCGCTTACTAAAGTTTGTGCCAAAAAATTCTTTAATTTCAATTTTGTTTTTTGATCGCAGCTACCTTCGATAACAGAGGCAAGATCTTTTCGAATTGTCTCCAATGATTTTCCATTGATATTTAATTCTTTGTAAGAATCATTGTCCAAGCTTATCTCCAGTGCTTTGTAATAAAGTTCTTTATCACTCTGTGAAGCACCCAAGCTAGTCTGTATTAAAGCTTCTAATTCTTTTGGGAATGGATCATAGAGGCGAAGGTTTCTTTTAACAAATAATGTACTTAGAGCAGATCTTAGTTTCTCTAGATTAGTAAGTGCTGTTTCTTTCTTTGTTTCATCTTGTTCAAGAGTTGCACTAATAAATGTATTCAATAGTTGAGAATTGATATTTGCAAAGAATTTTAAACTATCGTCAGTATTGTTTGTCCAATTCAGACGAGTATTTAAAGGTAAAAATACTGAATCAATATACTTAATGAGTTTTTCAATTTCTTTGCTATCTCCATTAGTTATAGATTCCAATTTCATAGCTTCTGGCAATATTTCTTTTTGAAAAAATTGATTCACCTCTGGGAAATGATTAAAAGCAAGGTATGCAGTAAAATCATAAGGTCTTATTCTATAAAACTGTGGAAGTATGCAACTTATGGAATGTCCATGACTAAGATCGAATAAGCCTTTTAGGGCTATGCTAATTTTCTGGGCTTTTTGAAATACTTCTTCATTAATTTTTCCATAGTCCTTCAGAGAAGTTAATTCTTTGATTAAAGATTGTGAAACGATTGTTTTGAAATCTTTTAAACTTGTTTCGTATTCATCATCAGCCTTATCAGTTGGTAATAGAAAACAAATTTCTTTATATCTACGATTTAAATCTTTTTTGAACAAGTTCTCATAATTTGTAACTGCCTGCAAAGTGGTATCTAAATTTTGATTTTCAGAAAGTTCTTTAGTTAATTTATTTAATTCTTTTGTTAGGTCAGAAATTTTTATACATTGATTTTTGTCAAAATCTTCTACAAATTTTGGTGGATAATTTTCTGGTGTGGAATTTTTTTTAAATAGATCTATTGCACTTCGAAGGTCCCAGTATTTTCCTGTCTCCCTTCTATCTTGTAATGCTTCAAAAGTTTTTTTAATTTCCTGTTCTAAAGCTTCATTTGAAGGTGTGTGTAGTGATTTTATATTTTCAGGTAAGAGTGGTGGCGGAGGTCTATCTATGATAATTGTTTCGTTTTCTGGTAAAGCCGGAGGAGGCGGTAGTCTAGGACTAACGTCTTGAGCTTCTAGTCCTAGGCTTGCAAGGACCATTAGAGCAACAGGAGTTGTAAGGTATTTCTTCAGAGATGGTGGCCACATTGTTTTCATGTTCGTGTTTAAGGAGAAAAACTTTATTAAAGCTAACAGAAAAATGAAGGTAAATAAGCTTGATTAAATAAGATTTAGGTTTTTATTTTGAAATAAAAGCATTATTTGCGTATTTTACTCTTTACTTAGCTTAAGTTTTCTCTTAGAATTTCTAAGTTACACTAAATTGTTTAAAAAAAATAAATATGCTGATACAAAGAAGTTTAAGCCAAGTAAGAAATTTTGCAAGAAATATAAAACTACAAATGCAGCAGAAAGATAAAGAAGCACGAATCAAAGAAACAATACACACTTTCAGAACTTCATTAGAAGATTTTTTAGAGAAAGTAATTCAGCATTTTCGCTGTGGTTGGCCCGACTCTGAATATTTAAGTAAAGAGTCGAGAACTACTAACAATTTTATAAGATCAACAGAAATGATTTTAAGAAATATGATTCATAATCGTGAAATCCAACAAGATAGTCCTCTTGGTGATTACCTCTATCAACAATTTGAACATTTACCGGCATTAATCAAATCAGCAACGGCAATTCAAAATGAATATTATGAAACCCAAAATGCCCAAGGACATTATCCTCCCAGATATAATTTCTATAATGGTTATGAGTTTGGACTGCTAAAAGATTTTATTGAACCAATGAAACCAAGTCAGCGAGAGGAGCCGGTGGAAAATATGAATTCTGGTCCTGAACAAAAAAAACTTTTACATCAGTCTAGACCTGAAGTTGAGAGTTGGAATAAATCCACTACTTATTCAAGACCTTATCAAACTGCAAAATAGTACCTTTGGCTTTGTGCTCTTCGGCTGTTTCTTTGTCACCAAGCTTCATATAGAAGATAGATAAATTAGTTTGTGCCATGATTGAATTTGGATTGATCATTTCTAGTTGATGCATAACTTTAATAGCATCTGTAATTTTGCCTTGCTTTGCAAGTATCACTCCCAGTGATTCGTAAGCATCTTCGTTCTTGGGATTTTCTTGCAGCGCTTTGCGCAGTAACTCAATTGCTTGATCGTAAGCTTCACTTTGATTGCTTTCTTGCGCGCGTGCAAAAGTTTCTAAAGCATCTTCGGTATATTTTTGTGAACGTTCTTC
The DNA here is from genome assembly GCA_964517685.1 of uncultured Gammaproteobacteria bacterium. Classification (GTDB taxonomy): domain Bacteria; phylum Cyanobacteriota; class Vampirovibrionia; order LMEP-6097; family LMEP-6097; genus CAYQSL01. Next base: position 189,718 of record CAZFCF010000003.1, read on the forward strand.
ACGCTTACGCATGCCAATGTTCTTAAACTTGGAAAGCACTTCCTGACCGGGGAAGCAGCCTTTGGTGAAGCTGACGTATTTCTCTATGAGATCCAGTTTGATTAGAGTGTCGTCTTCTGCAAAGTCTTCGAGGTGTATGTCCGTCATTGCAAGAAGCCCTGGAGGCGCGACGAAGCTAAGCTCTTGAGAAGATGGATCGCCACGCTCACTTTGTTCGCTCGCGATGACGACATCCTCAGTAATAACAAACTTCTCTAAATGATTTTTTGTTTGTTCTGAGTTCTTAGTAACTAAATAAAATTCTTGATTTGATTTTTTGATGAGGTATCCAAGTGATTTGATTTTGCCTTTGGGATCAAGGAGAGCGATATAATTCCCCGAATCTGCATTGAGCTTGCTAACCTCATTTGAAGCTTGTCTTTGGAGGAAGCTCTCGGCATCGGGTCCGCTAATTTTTAGGTATGAAAATGACATTAATTTGAACTATTAAAAAGCTGAAAAACTTTCACCGCAACCACAAGTGTTACTAGCGTTTGGATTTTTGAAAACAAAACCTTTACCCATGAGGCTGTCATCGAAATCTACAGTCATGCCTTTTAGATAGATAGAACTTTTTGGGTCAATAAAAACTTTGAAACTATCAGAGTTCTGGATATAGTCTTTATCAGTTTTGGAATCAAACTTCAGGTCATAGCTTAAGCCAGAACAGCCGCCACCTTTAATAGCTAGTCTGAGTCCGTAATTCTCTGGATCTTTGCCTTCTTTGCTAAGCAAATGCGCAACTTGTTTAACTGCACTTTCTGTTAATAAAACTATTTGGATATCTTCTTTAGTACTCATTGAGACCTTTTTAATGTATTTATTCATTATAGCTAACTTAAGTTATGATTTTTTAAAGGAAAATTTCCGAATTAGAGCAAAATTAGGGGGTTATAATGGCAAATGCGTTGTATTCTGCATGTCATCGCGAGGCTACGAAGTAGCCGTGGCGATCCAGCTTACTGAAAAACAACAACGTTTTTGCGATGAGCAAAAGTACGCGCCCGTAGCTCAGCTGGCGTGTGAGTGGCGAAGCCACGAACGAAGTGAAAAGAGACATCTGCCTGCAGATGCGATGAGCAAAAGTACGCGCCCGTAGCTCAGCTGGCGTGTGAGTGGCGAAGCCACGAACGAAGTGAAAAGAGACATCTGCCTGCAGATGCGATGAGCAAAAGTACGCGCCCGTAGCTCAGCTGGATAGAGCATCTGCCTTCTAAGCAGAGGGTCACAAGTTCGAGTCTTGTCGGGCGTACCATTTTCTCGGGTAGGTTGTACGGTTGTACACCAAGGATGTACACCAAAGTTGTGTAATTTAAGAAGTAAAACTCTTCTGATTAAGCAC
>CAZFCF010000004.1:0-48417 GCA_964517685.1 uncultured Gammaproteobacteria bacterium
TGCGAGCCCACGCAGTGGGCGTGGCAATCCACACCACCATAGATTTCAGTAGATAGATTGCTTCGACAGGCTTCGCCCTCCTCGCAATGACGGCATTTGACGTAACTAAATCAGCTCTTCTTTGATAAAGTTCTCCGGCTCCGTACTAGTTCCATAGAGATAAAGTCCCCAATGCAAATGCGGTCCAGTAGCGATTCCCGTACTACCAACTTCACCAAGCTTTTGACCTTTAGTAACTGTGTCGCCCTCACTAACAAGAATCTTGCTTAAGTGCATATAGATAGTAACCACACCTTGACCATGATCTAACATCACAGTATTGCCATGTAATTTAAAACCATCTTTAACTTGCCCAGTAAGAATTACTTTACCGTCAGCAGGCGCAAGCACCGCAGAACCAGTTGCAGCAGCAAAGTCCAGACCTTTATGATAACTATCAACTGGCTTGCCATTATAAGAACGTTTCACACCAAATGGACTTGATTTACGCGCAAGTGATGGATATGAAAACTTTCCAGCCCATAATTTCTCATCACTCTTAGTACCTAAAGCTGAACCAATTAAATTAAGTTCTTTTTCAGTTGGCACTATATCAGGACCCTTGGTCCAAATTTTTGAAATTGGTTTAGCGTTGTCTTTTATAGTTACAGGAATTCTTTGCTCCCAATCACCTGATCTTGCTAGAACTGAATAAGCACCTGGCTTTGTTAGATTCTCTACAGGTAGTAATGCTCTAAAAGTTTTTTGTTTATTGCAAGTATCTTTCTCATCACAAGGAATTTCGAACATACGAAACTCTCTAGAGTTGAACCAAAGCTTTGGCGAATCTTTTAAACCAGTTGCCGTTACATATATGTAATCACCTTGTTTAATTGTAGTAGCTTTGAGACTAAGTTTAGGCTTAGCTTCCACACAAGCAGTAGTAACAGATGTAGTCGTTACTGTGGTAGTTTTTGTTGTTTCGATAACAGCTTGCGCTGGGATTGCAGAGATTAATAAGAGATTGGTTAAAAGAATTTTTGAAAAAGTATTCATAGAGTAATTATAAAGCAAATGCCGTCATTGCGAGAGTAGCGAAGCAATCCATCCACTAATGATTTAACAGTGTCGAATAAGCACCGCTCTTAGAAATCAATTCATCATGCGAGCCCTCTTCAATGATCTTGCCATTCTCTAGGAAGACAATTTTATCGCAGTTACGAATAGTACTCAATCTATGCGCAATTATAATCACAGTACGGGTTTCCATCAATTTAACTATAGACTTGTAAATAAAGTCCTGCGACTCATTATCAAGCGCGCTAGTCGGCTCATCGAGAATAATAATTGGGGCTTCACTAATAAAAGCTCTTGCCAAAGAAATTCTTTGTTTCTGTCCAATAGATAAGCGTGAACCTTGCTCACCAATATAGTGATCCAAACCATCTTGTAAATTTTCAGCAAACTCTAAAACATAAGAATCTTTAGCTGCTTGCAATAATTTCTCCTCTAATTCTTTGGCATTTTTGTTTTCATGATAAAGAGCTGAACCTAATAAAATATTTTCCTTGATGGTTCCAGTGAAAAGCAAAGGCTCTTGAGTAACAATTGCAATCTGTCTTCTAAGTTGCTTTAAACTCATCTCTTTTGTATTAATACCATCAAATAAAATTTCACCACTATTAATATCATAGAAACGCGGCATCAGGCTCACCAAGGTAGATTTACCACTACCGCTTGGACCCACAATAGCGATGCTAGTTTTAGGTTCTACTTTTAAATTCAAATTTTCTAGAACATTTTTTCCTGGAGTATAAGCGAAGCTAACATTTTTAAATTCGAAAGCTCCAGAGAATTTTTTATCATAGATATAATTTCTAGCTGTTGATTCTTCTTGAATAGGTTCATCTAGAATTCCAAAGACTCTGTCTGCAATACCAAGCGCTGATTGGAATATAGTAGAGACTCTGCCTAAGCGCTTCACCGGATCATAGAGAAGAATACTAGTTACAAAGAAAGATGAGAACTCACCTACACTAAGTTCGCCTGATTTAATCAGTGATAAACCAAAAAACAAAATAGTAGCAATGCCAATTGCCGCTATCAAGTTAGTCGCGGGGGAAACTAAAGCCATATAGAAAGCCCATTTATTAAACAAGCCGTGCAAAGATTTAGATTCTTCTACAAAGCGCTCCTGGCGCCAGTTTTCAAGATTAAAGGCTTTGATAATAGTTTGGTTTTTGATTGTCTCGCCAACAAAACTTGAGATTGAACCAACGAAATCTTGCCCTTTCTTTGCATACTTACGAATGCCTTTGCCTAATTTCAAAACTGGAATAGCAAACAGAGGAATAGCAATCACAGAAATAATTGTTAGCTTCCAATTCAATAATAGAAGCCAAAAGAAAAGAAAAAATGCAGTGAAGCTTTCACTAAACAAATTCATCATTGTTTCAGCAAGCCATGATTGCAAGCTCTGTAAATCGCTTGAGACCACTGAAACAATAGAACCTGAATCAAAATTTCTTTGCTGAGAAATTGAAATTCTATTTATGTGATTATGGAAATCATCTCTAAGGGACCTGGTGATTTGCAAACCTAATTCACGTGAATTGTACTGATAGAGAAACTTGAAAAAAGCTTCAACCATAAAAACAGCAATTATCGCCAAAGGCAGAATGATATAGAGCTTGGAAGGGTCCCACTCAAAGACACTGAGATCCACATAGAAGTAACCTGTCTTACTAGGATTAAAAGTTATATTGAGAATTCTCTCAAAGAAATTATTGTCACTATAAAGATAGTTAAGAAGTTGAGTCGGCAAGACATTAAAAAGACTTTGCTTATTCTCTACAGCTGCCAGACCATCGATAGATACTTTGACAAACCATGAAGGTAAAATGCCCGCAAAACCACTTAAAAACATGGTTAAGAGAGACATATAAAAAAGTTTTTGATAAGGCTTTGCTTTATTTATGAGCCTAAGAGTAGTATTTTTTTGATCAATCATAATTAGGAACTTGCCTTGACTATTCTATCATCGAGGACTTTTTAAACGTATTTACTTAGTGTAAGCACTTAAAATTAGCTAAAATTCCAACTGTATGCTGCAATGTGAGCCGAAAACACAAAAATCCAAACATACGAAAGCAAAAATTCTTTCAATTGCAAAATACGTTTTCGAAAAAAAAGGTTTTCAAAAAGCAACGGTCAAGGATATAACCATTGCTGCGGGTTTGGGCTATGGCACTTTTTATTTATATTTCAAAGACAAGAAAGAAGTTTTCGTTGCACTAGTTGAGCAAGTCGAAGATGAGCTCTTCACGGTAGCTGATGATGGTTCCGATTTAGAAAAAGATTATGAAAGAGGAATTAATTCTTACAGAGCTCTTAGAAAAGATTTGAAATCAATACTAAAAAGCTTTCAAAGCAATTCTAGTATTTTAAAATTCAGCAAAGAACTCGCGCTACTCGACTCTGAATTCCAAAAGAAATATGAAGCAGTAAGATCAAGATTAATTAAACGCACAAAACAAATCTTAGAGAAGAGTGGTCTTGAAGCAGTTAACTTAGATGTGGCTGCAGTAGCAATTGCTGGAATGATCGAAGCCGTCGCGACTGACTGGACTAATACCAATGATCCAAATTCTATTTGCTCGAAAGCTAGCCAAGAAGAGATTTTGCCGACGCTGACTAAGTTATATTTTAAAGCGGTGAGTTAGACTAACTTATTCCAGGAACTTTAGTTAGTTAATTAATTTAACCCAATAGAAAAATCTATCTCCGACAAAAGAGTTGATAAAATTAGTTAAATGCCAAAAGATATTTGCATTCTACTTGGATCTGGCTTCTCAAGTGCAGTTGCAGGAATGCCTTCCTTAGCTTCCATATCTACTTCTATTCAAGAAGCATTATTAAACAATGACTATTTATCTGACTCATTTAAAGAATTAACTATCAAGGATTTACAGAATGATCCTTGGAATTATGAGAAATGTTGTGAGCTAGTAGCTTACCTTAGACTCCTAATTAATAGTGAAGATAGAGCAAAATATTTTTTCAAAGAAAAAGGAGATATTAAATTACATGAGAAATCCATTCATGCTGCAGAAGAAGTGATTTATCAAGAAGTCTTAAATCAATTAATAAAAGTCTCTAATAAAAAGAAACATAAAAAGCTGAGAAAAAATTTCGAACAAATGATTTTAAAACTAACTACACAAGGCTATATAGTGCATATTTTCGACCTTAATCATGATTTAGTTGTTGATTCAATATTTAATGATCCTAACAAGGAATTTAAATATGAAAATTTCTTTCGACAATATGAATCACAGCCTTATGGTCTTCCCAATATACCAATCGGATCTGGCAAGACGACTTTGTATTTAATGCATTACAGACAAGATTTGATGTACAGTAATGAATCTAATATTTTTCATTATAAAATGCATGGCAGTTTGAATATTGCAAGCTTGTTAGGAATGCCATTTGGAGGGAAAAATCTACCAAAACATTATATTGCGGGTCCACATTTAGCTTTAGCATTCAAAAAAAATGGGAGACCTGATTATGGAGAAGAAACTAAGAATGCCTTACTCAAAGTATTTCAAGAAGGTACTTATAAAAATGTTGACAAGAAGGAATGTAAGATCACTTCCTCAATTATTAATATAGGTAGTCTTAAAAGTAAAATACTTACTACAGATGCACTGCAATATTTTCCAGACTGTTATTCTCAATTTTCTAAATTAGGTAGCAGAGGAGCTGCTATATTTTCAATTGGTTACAGTTTTCGTGATTCCCATATAAATCATATTATTCAAAGACATTTTGATTCAGAAATATATGGACCTTATTATAAAAATCACGCAGCTAAAATTTTCTTTTCTGGAAAAGAAGATATACCTTTAATTACAGATCCATTAAATAAAATAAAGTATTTCGATAATGGAATTATGAAAAATAACCTTAGAAGAAAGATTCTTTGTTCTGATAAATATTTTGAAGAATATATAAATTAGATCTTTCAATATTTATATTTTAAGTAGCTATTTTTCACTTCCTTATATTTACACATTGAATGTTATAATTAAACTATGGACAGCAAGGAAGCCTTATTTCAAGAACTTCAACAATTACCTGAATTTATTATTCATGAAGTACAAGATTTTGTTTTATTCCTGAAAAATAAATGGATTGAAGAAAAAGCTGAAACTTTAATAGCATCGGAATCCTCTCTTAGTAAAGATTGGCTTAGAGATGAGGAGGATAAAGCTTGGGCAGATTTATAAAAGGGGATGTTGTAGTAGTTCCATTTCCTTTCTCAGATTTAAGTAAAGCAAAGCGAAGACCTGCGTTAGTATTAGTCGATCTTAAAGGTGAGGATTTAATTTTAATTCAAATTACAAGTCAGGCTGTTTTTGATGACTACGCTTTGGGTTTGGATAATGATGATTTCAATGAAGGCACCTTACATAAAAAAAGTAATATTAGACCAAATAGAATCTTTACTGCTGATAAAAAAATTATTGTTGATAGAATTGGCTCTCTCAAAGAAAGTAAAATGCTTGAGATAATTAATAAAACAATTGATATTTTAAAGTCATAACAAACAAAATATCTCATTGACTTGTTTTAGTTTTTCAATCAATGTAGTTAAGAAAAGATTTTGTAGTATCAACGAAATTATATTTTCAAGGTTATAAAATATAGACTATGGATTCATGCAATAAATTAATCATTTTATCTCAAGAGCAGAATTTATCCCAACTAAAAGAATTTTGTTCTGATATTAATCTTGAACAAATGTCTAATAAAATTACTAAAGAAAATCGTCCACAATCCACTAATAATGAAATTTTAGGTGAAGAGATTTGGTGAACTTCTAATAACCTAAGAGAAAATGCCATTTACTCCATATCATTTTGGACCAGGACTACTGACTAAATCTATCTTTAATGAGAAATTTAATTTCATTGCATTTGTAATTTCTCAGATCATCATTGATCTAGAATCGCTTTATTATTTATTGCAAGATACTCAGTTCGTCCATAAATTTTTCCATACATATATAGGAGCAACTATTGTAATTTTTCTTACTCTATTTTTTACCAAATTTATTTTCAAAATCTTGAAAATAAAAACCACATGGTCTTCTTTACTCTTTGCCAGCACCTTTGGAGCTTACAGTCATGTATTTTTAGATAGTATTATGCATAGAGATATAAAACCTTTTTATCCTATATCTGATTCAAATTATCTATTTAGGGTGATCACAATATCTTCACTCCATGAGCTTTGCATTTATAGCGGAATAATTGGTTGCATACTATTGTTTACAAAATTGTCTTTTGCGCAAATCAAATCCAAAAAATTTACCAAGGAAAGCAGCATTATATAATTTGACTCTTGAGGCAGCTTCATTATGATTGCTGCGAGCTTTTTTACACATATTAAAAAATTGCCTTGCAGCTAAACCAGCATTCTTAGCCGCCTTCTTACAAATTTCAAGGCAAAAAGCAATTTTCTTAGTCAAAGTATCATTCTCTATACCTCTCACTTTAAGTTCAGATTCAAAATCAATTAATTTATCAACGAAAAGAAAAAAATCTCTTGCTGGATTTGTTTTTGGGTAATCAATGATTTGCATATAGTCCTTCATTAGAAGATCATCGCCCTTCTCAAGATTAACAAACGGGATTCTGCCATTCTCATAAATATTTCCATGTTCTTTGCTATGAATTCTTGCAATCGATAATGCTATGCGATCATTTTCTTTTTCAAGACTAAGATATTGGTAATATAAACGCCCATCTGACAAAGGTCCGTCTTGGAGTTGTTCTTTCAGTTTTGAATTAATTAATAACACACTAGTTTTAAATTAAACTAATTCAACAATCGTCGCAATCCCCTGTCCAAAACCCACACACATAGTAATCAAACCACGCTTAAGATTTCTTCTTTCAAGCTCATTGATAAGTGTTGTAAGGATTCTAGCTCCTGAACATCCTAGAGGGTGACCAAGTGCAATCGCTCCGCCATTCACATTCACTTTATCCATAGGAATTTTTAATTCATTTACTGCTGCAATTACTACTGAAGCAAAAGCTTCATTGATTTCAAATAAATCAATATCTCCAAGAGACATTCCAGTTCTTTCGAGCACCCCTTTGATAGCTGGAATAGGACCAGTTAATTGAATCTCAGGATCAAGACCACACACAAAAGTTTTTACGATCTTAGCTCTTGCTTTTAAATTATATTTTTTCAGAGCTTCACCACTTGCAACTAGAACCGCTGCAGCACCGTCAGTGATTTGACTTGCAGTAGCAGCTGTTACTACACCACCATCTTTAAATGGAGTAGCTAAAGTAGCCATTTTGTTTTTATCGATCTCGGCTCTAATACCTTCATCTTTATCTACCAAACCAAAGCTTGGAGTTTGCACTGGAACGATTTCGTTTTTGAAATAACCATTCTGTTGTGCGTTATATGCTTTCTTGTGTGAATTAATGCTGAAATCATCCAGTTCACTTCTACTAAGATTATATTTTTCTGCGATCATCTCTGCAGACTGTCCCATTGATTTCACTTCGTATTTTTTCAAATAGCTTTCAGGTAAAGTCATGCCTTGATTAGGAGACATAGGAAGTGGTAAACCATCCATGCCCATTGGCACTCGTCCCATGTGTTCTACACCACCAGCAATGATTAAATCGTAATCGCCAGCTTTAATAGCTTGAGAAGCCATCTCTACTGCTTGCAAACCAGAACTACACATACGATTGATTTGCACCCCAGGTACATCTTTATCAAGAGCGAGCAAAGCCACTATCCTTGCGATGTTCATGCCCTGTTCTGCGATCGGAGTTACACAACCATAAATCACATCATCAATTTTTTTCGGATCTAGTTTATTTCTTTCAATTAAAGCTTGAATAGGAATAGCACCCAAATCTGCGGGATGAATTTCAGAAAGTGAAGCACCCATCTTGCCTCTTCCCATTGGAGTACGAACTAAATCAACAATAAATGCTTCTGCCATAAATTTTTTATACCCCAAACTACTAGTCTAGTGCGATAATATGTGTAAAAGCATCATGAGTGAAAATACAGCAACCGAATCAGACTTCATCAATGAAGAGCAAGACATAATGAATGAGCAGCTCATAGACTCCACGTCTTTGATCGAGACTGGTATTAACATTGAAGATCCAATTAAAAGTTTAGATCTCAATCCTGTAGTTTCAGTAGCGAGCGGCAGTAAATTATCTGAAGTGATTTCTTTGCTTCAAGAAAAGAATTTTGGCTGTGTAACTGTAATTGATAGCACTAAAAAAACTATTGGTATTTTTACCGAGAGAGATGTACTAAAAAAAGTCGTTAATAAAAATGTAGATCTGAAAAATTCAATAGTTGATGACTATATGACGCCACATCCACAAACTCTTTCTGAGAATGATCCTATTGCTTATGCTTTAAACAAAATGTCATTAGGTTCTTACCGTCATATTCCAATTACACGCAATGACGAAGTAAAATTTATGCTTTCTGTAAAAAATATTGTTGATCAAATTGCAATGTCTTACAGAAAGAAAGTTATCAATCTACCTCCTGATCCGAATCAGAAGAATACTGAATACGGTGGGTAGGACCACTAAACTTCAACCCTGCAATCTCAAGCGGATTTGACTCATTATAATCTTTCCAAGAATTTCTAATTTCAGGTTTCCAGGTAGCTGTAGCCAAGCTATCCGATTTAGTTTTATTACAGCTTTGGCAAATACTAAAAAGGTTTCTAGTATCTTCATTTAAAGTTGGATACTTAGATGCTGGTAAATAATGATCATAACTAGCTAAGTGAGTATTTAACAAAGCTGCATTAGAAGACAGCTTCAAAGCCTCTTTAACTGTATCTGGATGAATGAGAGCTTTGGCACAATAGACACAAGTATAATTATCACGCTGCCAAATTTCTTCAAGACTAGATTTAGTTGGGCTTGAACTTGGTCTGGATAGTGTAGTTGAACTTCCTGTAGGTTTAAAGCCATGGCTTAGAATTTCTCTTTCAAGAATTTCCTTACCCATCTCCGAAACAAAGCTTAGATATTTATCCTTAAGCCAGTTTTCACCAATAAAGTCTCCACGTAAAAGAATTGACTTAGCAAATTTAGCATCCTTAACCACTATTTCAAAATTAGTTTTAGATCCAAGTGAACTTATATTAGTCTCCAAACTTGTAGAATCAAAAATTGAAATATCTACTGAACCCAATCTCGAAACGAATCTACGATTATTAGCACTAAGCTTCTCAGTATCAGTCTTTGGCGCGCTTGGCAAATCCGTAAACTTATAGTCAAAATCTTTACTAGTAAATTTTGGTTTAAAAGTAGTTTCACTTGAATCGATATTTGTGGCGATAAACAATTGCTTTGGACTATCCTGAGTTTGTAGAGCATGCTCTTCAAGACTTGGTTGAAAAGACCTATTGCTTGCATAGAATGAATCTGAAAGAGCCTTGGCAACAGCATCACCAACCAAGCGATAAATCAAATTAGGATTTTGATATTTCACTTCTTTCTTGGTTGGATGTACATTAACATCTACTTTCTCTGTAGGTATATTTAAATTTAAAACCACCACTGGATACTTACCCGGGCTGAGATACTTCTTATAAACCGCATCAATAGCTGAGCGCATAATATAACATTGGATAACTCTACCGTTCAAGAAAGTAAACAAACCTCTTTTATCTGCCCTGGTTAATTGAGTAGCAGAACTAAAGCCACTAATAGAAATATCTTCCTCACTTAGATCTAACTTACATAATTGATCTTGCAATTCATCGCTAAAAATCTCACTAATAGCGGATTCTAGCTCACCAGAGCCAGAGACTTTCATTGCTTCTCTATCATCAATTTTCAAAGTAAAAGCTATTGCCGGATTTGCTATTGCAAAAGATCGAAGCAAATCAACAATCACAGTGCGCTCTCTTTTATTAGCCTTAAGGAATTTCAAACGCGCAGGGGTATTAAAAAAGATATCATCGACTATCATGGTAGTGCCTGTAGCAGCACCAGTCTCAGAGAGGGTTTCAACCCCATTTTCTATATAGATCTTAGAAGCATGTTTGTCTTTTTCTCTTTTACTAATACAAGTAAGTTTAGAAATAGCAGCAATACTTGCAAGTGCTTCACCTCTAAAACCATTAGTCATGATTCTATAAATATCTTCGAGCGCTTGGATTTTACTAGTTGCATGTCTCTTAAAAGCTAAGGCTAAGTCTTCTGGAGCAATACCCTGTCCATTATCATTGACCTGAACTTTAGAAAAATTCTTAGATACTTCAACATAGATCTTGGTAGAACCAGCATCGATGCTATTTTCTACAAGCTCTTTAATAATAGAAGCAGGACCTTCTACTACCTCACCTGCAGCAATTTGATTAGCAACATGTTCAGGCAGCAAATTAATCTTAGACATTCTTAGACTTGCTCTCTTTGCTTAACTGTAAAAGTAAATTTATCATCAAAGTCAATTATAATAACCTGATTAGAGCGAAGTTTGCCAGCCAAAATTAAATTAGCTAATTCATTTTCTATTCTTTGTTGGATAATGCGCTTAACAGGTCTTGCTCCAAATATTGGATCAAAACCAATTATGCCAAGCTGTTCTAGAGCATAATCGCTAATCTCTAGATCGATCTTCTTGTCTTTTAACCTTGCTCTCAGACCTGTAAGCTGAATCTCAACTATCTGCTTCATTTGGCTCATTTGTAGTGGCGAGAATATAACAATCTCATCAATCCTATTCAAAAACTCTGGTCTAAAATACTCTCTAAGCATTTCAGTCATATCTTCTTTAATACGTTCTTGAGAAGCATCTCTGTTTGACTGAGATTCAGACTCAGACCTTTCTTCACCTTCAATATTCAAACCACTATGCAATTGCTGTTCAATAATGAACTGACTGCCAAAGTTAGACGTCATAATGATAATGGCATTTTTGAAATCAACTTTCTTACCTCTACCATCAGTTAAATGACCATCATCTAAAATTTGCAAAAGTAAATTAGAAATATCAGGATGAGCTTTTTCAAATTCATCCAATAAAATCACCGCATATGGTTTACGTCTTACAGCCTCGGTTAGCTGACCACCTTCTTCATAACCAACATAGCCTGGAGGCGCTCCAATAAAACGCGCAACACTATGTTCTTCTTGATACTCAGACATATCGATACGAATCATGGCATTCTCGTCATCGAATAAGGCTTCAGCAAGAGCTTTAGCCAGCTCGGTTTTACCTACACCTGTAGGACCTAAGAACATAAAAGAACCTATTGGACGATTTGGGTTAGAAAGACCTGCACGAGAGCGTTTCACAGCTTCAGCTACTACTTTAACTGCTTCATCTTGACCTATAACCCTATGATGAAGTTCTTCTTCTAAATTCAATAATTTCTCAGACTCTTCAGCAAGTAATTTATTAACAGGAATGTGTGTCCATTTAGAAACTATTTCCGCAATCTCGTTTTCATCAATTTCTTCTCTGATCAAAAGATTTTTACCAGCTTTCTGTTTGGACTCTTCCTCTTCTTTACGTAATTGTTTTTCAAGTTCAAGCAGAGTACCAAATTTAAGCTCTGCAGCTCTTTGCAGATCAGCTTTACGCTCAGCATCCTCGATTTGGATCTTCACACTGTCGATTTTTTGTTTAAGTTCTTTGGTATTAGAGATTAAAGATTTCTCTGCAAGCCATTGTTCACGAAGTTTATCAGAGTCAGCAGTTAAGCCTGAAAGTTCAGCTTCAATCTTAGTAAGTCTTTCTTTACTGTCTTGATTATCACCAGATTTAAGATCTGAATTGAGCGCTTCCCTTTCGATCTTGAGTTGCATAATTTTACGATCAAGAATATCTAATTCTTGCGGCTCTGAATCAATCTCTACACGCACCATTGCTGTTGCTTCATCAATAAGATCAATAGCCTTATCTGGCAGAAATCTATCACTGATATAACGGTGTGAAAGCGTTGCCGCAGCGACAATAGCATTGTCTTTAATTCGCACACCATGATGTGCTTCGTATTTCTCTTTCAGCCCGCGAAGTATAGATATGGTTTCTTCAACTGAAGGTTCATCAACTAAAACTAATTGGAATCTTCTTTCAAGCGCAGAATCTTTCTCAATATACTTTCTATATTCATCTAAAGTTGTAGCACCTACACAATGCAACTCACCACGTGCCAAAGCTGGCTTAAGCAAATTACTTGCATCCATAGAACCTTCACTAGCACCTGCACCTACTACAGTATGCAGCTCATCAATGAAGAGAATAATTTCACCTTCACTAGCTTGAACTTCTTTAAGAACAGCTTTAAGTCTTTCTTCAAACTCACCTCTGAACTTAGCTCCAGCAATTAGTGCGCCCATATCAAGCTCTATTACTTTTTTGTTTTTAAGACCTTCAGGAACATCTCTATTAATAATTCTTAGTGCCAAACCTTCTGCAATAGCGGTTTTACCAACACCAGGAGGTCCAACCAAAACTGGATTATTTTTGCGGCGACGCGATAGAACTTGGATCACACGGCGAATCTCCTGATCACGACCAATTACTGGATCGAGCTTACCTTGCGCCGCGATTTCAGTAAGATCTTTACCGAACTTAGAAAGTGCATCTAAAGTAGCTTCTGGGTTATCGTTATTAATTCTTTGTCCTTTTCTCACTTCAGTGATTGCTTTTTTGGTGGCATCTTTATCCATGCCTAGATTTTTATAAATTTTCGGTAGTTCACCCTTATCATCAAAACCAGCAAGCAAAAGATGTTCAAGTGAAACGTAATCATCTTTCATCTCTTGTGCAACTTTAAGCGAACGATTCAAGAATTCTTGAGTATTAGGAGAGATCGCGAGTTGATCACCAGCCATCATCATCGGACTTGATCTTGGCTTAGTCTTTAAGTAGTCTCTGATCTTGTCGCTTAATTGAAAAATATCAACTTTGAGCTTTTCAAGTGCTTTTGCAAAATGAGAATTCTCTACATCCTCAAGCAAACAAACTGAAGCCATTATATGTTCTGGCTCGACCATGGCATGATCAAGACTCTTCAATAACTCTTTGGAGTTTAGAATAGCGGTTTGAGCATTGCGAGTAAATTTATTTAAATCCATAGTGCCTACTTACTATTATCCCAAATATTACATTGCTATACTAGTAGCCATATGGCTAAAAAAATATTAGTAGTTCTTGCGGGTTGTGGTGCTAAAGATGGCTCTGAAATACATGAATCTGTGTTGACTTTACTTGCAATAGACAAGGAGGGAGCTGAGTATGAATGTGCGGCACCTAATAAAAAACAACATCATGTTTTAAATTTTATTACGAATGAAGAAATGCCTGAAGAGCGCAATGTGATGATCGAGTCTTCCAGAATTTCTCGCGGCAGAATTAAAGATCTCAGCGAAGTTAAAATGCAAGACTACGATGCGGTAATTTTACCTGGAGGTTTTGGTGCAGCAAAAAATCTTTGCAGCTTTGCTTTCGATGGTGCGAAGGCAAGTATTGATCCAGAAGTAAAACGCATTATCAACGAAGCTTATGATCAAAGAAAACCTATCGGTGCAATTTGTGTAGCGCCAGCGGTAGTAGCTTTAGCTCTTGCTGAAAAAAATCCAAATATAGTTTTGACTTTAGGTACTGATGCAGAACCTAATAAAGCTTTAGAGGATATTGGTGTGAAGTCTAAAACTTGTTTGACTACTGCTTTTGTAAAAGACGAAAAGAATTTAATTGCTACTAGTCCCGCTTACATGCATGGTAAATCAAGAATTTCGGAACTTGAACAAGGTATCTCTCAGTGTGTGAAAGCTGTTATTGAGATGTGTCATGCAAAAGCTGGTGTTTAGAAATGTCAGGGCACAGTAAATGGTCACAAATTAAAAGACAAAAAGCGATTACCGACGGTAAACGTGGAGCAGTATTTACCAAACTAGGTAAAGGAATTACTATTGCGGTAAGAACCGGTGGCGGAGACAATCCTGATTATAATTTCAAACTCAAAGCTGCAATAGATAAAGCTAAAGCAGCGCGTATGCCTAAAGACAATATCGAAAGAGCTATTGAGAAAGGTGCAGGTAAAGGCGGAGAAGCTGAACTTAAAGAAGTAGTTTATGAAGGCTATTTACCAGGCGGTGTTGCCGTGATGGTGTTTGGTGCTACTGACAACAATAACCGTACTTCAGGTGATGTGAGAACTGCTTTCTCAAAGGCTGGTGGTGCATTAGGAACTAGTGGCAGTGTTGCTTTTATGTTTGAAAAGAAAGGTATCACTCGCATTACTAAACCTGAGAACTTCGATGGTGTGCTCGAAGAGAAGATTATGGAACTAGCTACCGATGCTGGTTATGAAGATATAGATTTCGGCGAAGAAGAGATTTTACTCACTGTTAATCCTCATGATATAGAAAAAATCTCCAAAGAATTTGAGAAACTAGTTGAAACAAATAAAGTCAATCTAGAAATAGAATCTAGCCAGGAAGAATATTTACCGCTAAATACAGTTACTGTTTCAGATCCAGAGATGATTAAAACCATCATCAAAGCCATGGATACATTTGAAGATCATGATGATGTTATAGAAGTGGTTTCTAATTTTGAGATTGCAGATTAGGCTCGAGCACATCAACCGAGAATTTTTTGCAAATATAATCTTCAACAATCTCTTTAAACCTCAAACTAACATCATCACCTTTAAGAGTCGTTTCGTGCTTACCATTGATAAAAACTGGCGCTACTGGATCTTCATTATCACCAGGAAGACTAATACCAACATCTGCATATTTAGATTCGCCGGGACCATTAACGATACAGCCCATCACCGCGATTTTTAATTTCTCAACTCCTGGATAAATTTCTTTCCAGTGATTGATACGCTCATAAATCATTTCATTGACTTCTTCTGCAAGAGTTTGGAAATAATCACTAGATGTGCGTCCACAGCCTGGACAACTAGTTACACTCGGTTTGAAATGTTCAATATCCAATGCTTGTAATAATTCTTGACAGGCTTTAACTTCTAAAGTCCTTTCGTTGAGTATGTTTATTTCAGGAGAAGGCTTGCCCTCCGAAGCTTTAGCGGAGGAGGGAGTGAGTGACATTCTAATAGTGTCACCAATACCTTGTTGCAATAGAATACCCATGGCAGCTGCACTAGAGATCATACCCTGCACTGGAGTTCCCGCTTCAGTCAAACCTAGATGTAAAGGGAAGTCGCAAGAACCAGCAACTAATTTATAAACATTAATGAGATCTTGTACTTCAGACATTTTCACACTGACAATAATTTGATCTTCATCTAAACCAGCTTGCATCGCAAGCTCAGTAGAGCGCAAAGCACTTTCTTTCATTGCTAGGTAAATGACTTGTTTGAAAGGTAGTGGATCCTTAGGTCCCGCTTCACGCTCCTCAGGATGACGCAACAGACCTTGCGCATTTAAATTCATAAACTCAGTAAGTAAATCTTGATCTAGTGAACCCCAGTTAACACCGATTCTTACTGGCTTTGAGTTAGCTTTAGCGATCTGAATAATCGTGTCGAAATTGTAATCATGCTTTTCACCGTAACCAACATTGCCTGGATTAATTCTGTACTTGGCTAAAGTCTCTGCACATTTAGGATACTTAGCTAGAAGTAAATGTCCATTGTAATGAAAGTCACCAACTATAGGGATTTCAAAACCTTCAGCACGCAAACGTTCTGCAATCAATGGAACTGCTTTAGCGCCCTCATCATCTTTCACCGTAACTCTAATTAATTTAGAACCAGCTAAATATAACTCTTTAATCTGCTTTGCAGTTTTTTCAATATCTTGGGTTGCAGTATTAGTCATAGACTGCACTGCAATAGGATGCTCAGAACCAATCCACAATTTATCAGTGATGCGTACTTGTTTGGTTTGGCGGCGTTGGATCATAACGTATAAATATATTGTACTAGATCAGCTTTTCAAATCTAGATTTAATCGCAGTTCTAAGGCGTTTATCCGGGATGCACTTATTAAGCAGGTTTATAAATTTTTTCTTACTAAAATTTTGTGTAAGATCTAATTCTGGTAATGAACTGAATCTATTGCCTTTGCGAGTTGAGATATAAAGCATATCTAGAAGAGCTTTTTCAGGGCTTGCAATTTGATAACTAATTGTTGAATTAGTAGGTGCCCAATTAATCCCCTCCAAAAACATATTTGGACTAAGTTGTATAAATTCATAGTTTGCAATAGGACTTTGTAGTTTTCTGGGTCTACCAGTACTTGCAATTTGAATGCTTTGAGGGATTTGTGAAATCATCCCATGACGATTCATCGCAGATAAAAAAGAAACATAACCTTGTTCATTATTAAGTAAATAAGGAGCAGCAGCAATTGGACTAAAGTAGGGATGATTAATGTTTGCCCAAATTCCTCTTGTAAGCTTGATGATTAGAGTTTTAGCTTCAAGTCTTTTTAATTGCTCAGTTGCAGCAGAAATACTTAACTTATTTAATGAGGCAAAGTCTCTTGTCGTAAAAAAAATAAAATCTTCTGAGTTAAGTATTTTAAAATTCATTTGTCAATTAAACTCATTACTCTTTCTTGTATCTCTGTCCATATTTGCAGGCCAGAATAATTTACCTTGTCCTTTTCATCAAGAAACTCTAAAACTTTAGTTTCATAATCTTTATAATCAATTGAAAGCAAAGCTTGCCGAGCCTCTAGTAAAACTTCCTCAGAGATTGCTTTTGAACTGAAAGTTCTAGCTCGACCACCTATATCCAAAATAAAAATATCAAAGGCATCTCTGGCTTGCACTTCTTTTCTACCAGCAAGTGCTTCTATTTTTTGGGTAATTGCAGTATTGGCATCGTAGTGCTGAGCTAAAAAAGCCAAACGATTATATTTTCTTCCTATCTCTATATCTAATCTTTCTGTCATAGAAAAGTAGGTCTGTATTTCTTTTTTTCTTCGAGAAAATTCTATTTTAGTAGGAAGCTCATCACCTGCTTGATTAACAAGCCTCAAACGAAATCTCTGAGTGGTTTCTGTCTGTTTAGCCTTGCTTGGATCATTGATAATTATATTTTGGATACCATAAGTTTTTAACTTACGCATAAAACCATCATCGTTAAGAATTTTATAGCCGTTTTTTTTCAACGTATCTACGCTCCCAGCCAAGACATCAATATCCATATCCTCTGAATATCGTGGGCTTTTGAAGTAGAAACGTAAATTTACTCCACCTTTTAAAATATAAATATTTGGATCAGAGATTTTCAACAATTGCTCAAGGAAGCAAAAGTGAAAAACTTCTCTTAATTCAAGATCAGAAAGCATAGTTTAATTATACCCTTGAATTCATGTTTTTATGAATTCAAACGAATAATTAATTTAGAGAATTTGAAGTGATTTTTTAATGTTTTGCAAGAATTCACTTGCTAAAATACCCAATATGACTACAACTAAAGAAAACCATACTAGAAAATTTGAAGCAGAAGTTAGCCAAGTGTTGGACTTGGTAATTAATTCGCTATATTCAAACAAAGATATTTTCCTCAGAGAGTTAATCTCTAACAGTTCTGATGCTTTAGACAAGCTCAGATTCAATGCTTTGACTAACCAAGATCTTCATAAAGGTGATGAAGAATTACAAATCAAAATCTGGCTTGATCAAGATGCTAGAAAAATTTATATCCAAGACAATGGTATCGGCATGACTGAAGAGGACATGGTCAACAACCTTGGTACTATTGCTCGCTCTGGCACTAAAGAATTTGTCAAAGCTCTTCAAGAAAGTTCTACACAATTTGATTCTAATTTAATCGGTAAATTCGGTGTAGGTTTTTATTCTGGATTTATTGTGGCTGATGAGATAGAGGTTACTAGTCGTAAAGCAGGACAAGATCAAATCGTTAAATGGACTTCTACGGGTAAAGGTGATTACTCAATTCAAACTCTTGAAACAGAAGATCTAAAGGATTTTAATTTAGATCATCAAGGCACCGTTATTAGCATGAAAGTCAAAGCAGGAGAGGATTACGATGACTACCTTACTGAATGGCAAATTCGCTCAATAGTAAAAAAATATTCTGACTTTATTGAATACCCAATCAAACTTAAAGTTACTGAAAAAACTGAAGATGGTAAAGAAGAAATTCTTTGGGAGAATTTAAATACCCAGAAAGCAATTTGGACTAGATCTAAATCTGAAATCAAAGAAGAAGAATACAAAGAATTCTATAAACATCTAAGTCATGATTTTAGTGAGCCACTTGATTACTTACATTACCGTGCAGAAGGTACTAATGAATACATTGCACTATTATATTTTCCAGCTAAGGCACCTTTTGATTTCTTTATGCCTGAAACTCAAAAGAGTCTCAGTTTATATATCAACAAAGTATTTATCACGAATGAAGCAGAGCTGCTACTCCCGCAGTATCTACGTTTCATTAAAGGTGTAGTTGATGCTTCCGACTTGCCATTAAACGTATCTCGTGAAGTTTTACAACAGAACCCACGCGTTGCTGCAATCAAAAAGAACATTACGAAGAAAGTTCTTTCTAAATTGAAAGATCTTAAAGAAAAGGATTTCGATAAGTATGTTTCTTTTTATAAAGAGTTCGGCAAAATTCTTAAAGAAGGTGTGCATACTGATTTTGCAAACAAAAATGAGATCTTAGATCTTTTACTTTTTGAATCTACAAAAACTAATAATGCTGAGTACACAAATCTAAAGGATTATATTTCTCGCCTAGATGCTAATCCTGCTGCTAATGAAGATGTTAAAAAAAGCATCTATTACATTACTGGTGAATCTAGAGCAGAGCTTGAGACTTCCCCTTATTTAGAGAGTTTCAAGGCTAAAGATATCGAAGTACTATTCATGGTTGATCCAATCGATGAATGGGTAGTTATGTCTGGAGCAAGCTTCGAAAATAAAACTTTCCAGTCACTTAGCAAAGGTAACGTCAACTTAGATAAAGATAGTGAAACTGAAAAAGAGGATTCAAATGCCGATGCTTTAGTAGCTAAACTAAAAGAAGTCTTAGATAATAAAGTTGGAGAGATTCGTTATTCACATAGACTTGTTGACACACTTTGTTGTTTAGTAACTGCTGATAATGATATAAGCGCAAACATGGAGCGTATCTATCGCAATGCTAAACAACAAATGCCTAGTGCGAAAAGAAGTCTTGAACTTAATAAGAATCATGCTGTAATTAAAAAATTGAATGAAGCATTTGCGGCAAATCCAAATGATCCAATCATTGCTGACTATGCTGAACTCATCTATGGACAAGCACAATTATTGGAAGGCTCAAAGATATCTGATTTAAATAAATTCGTGAAATTAGTTTCAAAGCTAATGGAATAGAGGCTTTCACAGAAGCGGGCTATCCCTCAAGAGAACATGTTATTATGTATTACTGCTTAGTTTTAAACAACTAGGCAAATTAACATATGCATATAGAAACGCCTAGCTTAAATCAAGCTTATAGGCCCTCGATTGCCCATACCCAAAATGGCGCGCAAGAAACAGCGCCTAGCTCGCTCACGTCAAAAAAATTATCAACAGCAAATTTAAGAGATACTGTTAATCAGCTAGATTCAATCTTGGATAAATTCAAAGCTGAGAATAATTCCAATACACAAAGCAAACGTAATTCTTGGGATAAATTTAGGACAGAGTTTTGTAATGGTGGACCACCAGGATTTCAGCATTTTAGAAACTACTTTACTCTTGCATTAAATGGTGTAGGTATCTTTATGAATACCATGGCAGTTGTTGGCAGTAATAATAAAATTTTCCCGAAGGAAGTTGCCAAATTTATTGATGAAAAATCGGAATGGTTTACCAAATACCTTATTCCATTTGGTTTTGCTTGGAATGCGGTAGAAGCCTTTGTTGGGCAGAGACCTATAGAATGTCTTTCACGACTTATACCTGCAGTTTCATTCTGGGCATTACCTTTCTATAACTTCAACTTAGCCACCGGTGTAAGCTCAGGAATTAATCATATGCTCGAATTAGTTCAAAATAGAAATGGTGGCAAACCTTTAGGAACTAATATGCTGGAAAACAGTAAATTGGTTTTAAAAAATTTCTATGACATTTTTAGGGATATGTTCCTCTTAAAAAATGCTCCAGAAAAATTTACTGAACAATTAGGTGCACTATGTCTTTTGGGTGGAAGTATTGGTGGTATTTTATTTGCGAAGAAAGACAGAGACTCTGGTGCAGCTCGCTTGTTTGGAAATATGCGTAACATAGGAGGCATGGTCGTTGACGTCGATCTAATCTCTAATAAAGATCCGCATCCAACTCGCGCTAGAGATAAAAAAATCGTTGGACTTACTTGCATTACAGCCTCACTTCTCAATATATTAATGCGTTGGGTTAGTCCTGAGCTTGCTAGATCGCTCAACCATATTTCAATTGCAGCCGATGACTTTGGTTTGACCTACTGGGCACAAAGTTCCAAACGCGAAAATGATCTTCAACAGAAAGCAAAGAGTAGTTATCAGAAAGATTTGCATCAACATCAGCATGCAAAAGCTAAGCCGAAAGTAGTTGTGGCATAGTCGTTATTGCGAGGAGCCAAAGGCGACGAAGCAATCCAGCTACCACAAATTACAGTAATATGGATCGCCACGCAACTTCGTTGCTCGCGATGACATACTTTGTTCTAAGTTGAATATTATAATAGTCATAGCTAATGAGCATCGAAGATGATTTGAAAAAAATTTCACAGGACCCTGGGGTCTATATTTTTTTCAATAAGTTAAATCAAATCATTTATATAGGTAAAGCCAAGAGCCTACGCAATAGAGTACGTTCATATTGGAATAAAAATACTTGGAGAGATAGACCGAAGCTAGGCGTCATGGTTCCTCATATCATCCGCTTTGAGACTATTATTACCAAAACAGAAAAGGAAGCTCTAATTCTGGAATCTAATTTAGTTTTCAAAAATCAGCCTAGATACAATGTACTGTTAAAAGCTAATGATAAATATTATCCATGGTTAGTAATCACTTATGATGAGCCTTTCCCAAGATTAATTCCAGTAAGAGAAGTCGAAGCATTTAAAGAAAGTAACAAAGGTAAAAATTCAAAAAATAAATTCTTTGGACCTTATACAAATATTTCTGCAATGTATGAAAATTTAAATCTTGTACATGAACTCTTCCCTTTACGCAAAAAAAGAGTCCCTCCATTTAAAGACAGAACTTGCCTAAATTATTTTATTGGCAAATGCCTAGGACCCTGTCAGGGATTAATCTCCGAAGAAGAATACCAAAGAATGCTTGATCAAGTAGAGATCTTGCTCAAAGGTAATCATAGAGATCTAGAAGAATTATTAGCTATGGAAATGCAACGCTATAGCGATAACCAAGAATACGAAAAAGCTGCTAAAGCACGAGATAGAATAACTGCACTCAAAACTTTCAATGAAGCTCAGAATGTTATTTCAGAAGATACTACACTCAACCAAGATGTTTTTGCGCTAGTAATTGATCAAGAAAGAAAAATTTCCTGTGTACAAATTTTCAAAACTCGCGCAGGAAGATTGATTAATCGCGATACTATTCAATTAGATTTTGAAGAACATGAAAGTATCGAAGAAATGTTTGAATCTGCATTTGAGCAATATTATGCACAAATTCCTGATTCGGAATTAGCAACTGAGATTTTAATTAGTCATGAATTAGAATCTACAGAACTATTTACTGATTGGCTTTCAGAGCGCAAGGGACAGAAAATAAAAATTCATAAACCAAAACGAGGTGCAAAGCTCGAACAAGTACATTTCGCTAAAAGAAATGCAAGGGTAGTAATAGAAAAAATCAAACTTGAAGAATTAGAAGATGCCTCCAAAAATATAAATGTAGCTTTGCAAAATCTTAGAGAAGAACTTGATATGCGCACTGATCCAGCACGAATAGAATGTTTTGATATTTCTCACATTCAGGGTACTAACACTGTTGCCAGCATGGTTTGCTTTATCGATGGCATGCCTGCTAAGGGCGAGTATAGAAGATATAAAATTTCAGTTGATCAAAATGATGATTTTAAATCTATGCAAGAAGTTATTACTAGAAGATATAAGAATGTTACTGATCCAGATGCACTACCAAATCTAATAATCATCGATGGGGGCAAAGGACAATTAAGTGCTGCCTATGAAGTTATTCAAGAACTAGGATTAACTCATATAAAAGTAGTTTCTCTAGCCAAGAAAGAAGAAGAGGTTTTCTTTCCTAATGAAACTAAACCAATAATTCTTGACCGTAAATCTCCAGAATTATTTCTTATACAACGTATTCGTAATGAGGCTCATAGATTTGCCATAACTTATCATCGTAAGTTACGCAGCAAAAAATCTCTTAAAAGTAAACTGGAAGATATACCTGGACTGGGACCAAAGAAAAGAGAAATCTTGCTGGAAAATTTTGCAACTATAACAAAAATAAAAGAAGCTAGCTTGGAGGAACTAGCTTCTTTACGTGGGTTTACAACAGAACTTGCGCAGCGAGTAAAATCAATTTTTCAAGATCAACCTACCAAACCTTAAAAATCTAAGTCTTAAAAAGACTAAAGGCTGAAGCTAAGTAGCCAGCAGCCTTTAGTTTCGAGCCTATCCGAAAAGTCCCATCTGCGTTGTTACGCTCATCCTTCGGTCACTCATTTACATTGAGTGATGCTTCGCATTAAGCTTTTCACTTGCTCGCTAAGAAGCAAGCTTCTTGACTCGCTTCGCTCAAATAAACTCCGCTTCCTCAGTTCTCGCAAGCCTAGCATCTGGGAGCTTTTTGAATAGGCTCTAAAATCGCCCGCCCAAATCTCAATAAGATCAGGCGGCTTAGAACATGTCGAGCGTGGGGGATCTCTTTTAGGACATGTTCTCGAAAATTAGACTACAGCTTCTTCGTCGTCTTCCTCAGTAAGAGCTGCAATTTTGATATCTTCTTCTGGAATTGGTTCATCAACTTCACCCATACCAGCAAAATCAGCAGGATTCACTCCAGTTTGATTAGCGCTACGAGCTTCAATTTCAGCATGAACTTTCACGTTGATTTCTTCAAGAAGTTTTGGATTGGCAACTATTACAGCAAGAGAATTCTCTCTGCCTTGTGCAAGTTTTTCACCGTTATAGCTATACCATGCACCAGCTTTATTGATGATATCGAAATTAACAGCAGTATCGAAAATACATCCTTCGCCATCAATCCCTTTACCAAAGATGATTTCAAACTCAGCAAGCTTAAATGGTGGAGCAATTTTGTTTTTAACAATTTTTACTTTTACTCTATTACCAAAATCAACTCCATCTTTTTTAAGAGTTTCTATTCTACGAATATCCATTCTTACACTCGCATAGAACTTAAGTGAGTTGCCACCAGTAGTAACTTCTGGCGAACCAAACATCACACCAATTTTTTGGCGCAACTGATTAATAAATATAATCGTGGTTCCAGTCTTAGCAGTAATGGCAGTGAGCTTACGTAAAGCCTGAGACATTAATCTAGCTTGCAGTCCAGGTAATTGATCGCCCATTTCACCTTCAATCTCAGCTCTTGGAACCAAGGCTGCGACAGAATCCACGACAATAAGATCAACAGCAGCAGAACGTACTAACTGTTCAGTGATTTCCAAAGCTTGCTCACCAGTATCTGGCTGCGAAACAAGAAGATCATCAGTGTTAACTCCCATAGCTTTAGCATAAACAGGATCTAATGCATGCTCCGCATCAACGATCGCAGCAATGCCGCCTTTCTTCTGTGCTTGCGCACAAATACTCATAGCAAGAGTAGTCTTACCAGAAGATTCAGGACCATAAATTTCTATAACTCTTCCTCTTGGAATACCACCAGCACCAAGAGCTATATCAAGACTCAACGCACCCGTAGGAATTACATCTAATTGAACAGGAGGCTTATCTCCCAATCTCATCACCGCGCCTTTACCAAAATTTTTGTCTATCTGCACAAGAGTGGCAGCTAGCGTTTTAAGCTTCTCTTTTTTGTCTTTCAATTCTTTGTTCATTTCTTTATCCTTTGTTTTATCCACGGCTGATCTCCTTTTATTGTACATGCAGAGGCCTCGGAAACCCGCAGCAGATGCGGATTTCACGTAGAGCTTTTGTTCAACAGGGGTTAAATTTTACTCAGAGAATTAAACCCTTATTTAAGTATGCCTCTTACTTATATATTAGCTCTAGGCGGTCGCCTTGGCAAGGGCTTTTTTATTAAATATTACTAATGTAAGGGTGTTGAATTTTCATATGCTTTGACAGTATTTTGCAACCAGGAAAGAAATTGTGTTTCTTTGTCCGCAATAGTTTGTAATAAATTTTTACAATCTCCCTTCCTGATTCGATAATCAAAACTTTTGCCTAGAACATAAATTAATTCAGCAGCATCTCTTTCATTGACTGCATTGCAATTAAACGCCTTATATATATCATTAATTATAGAAAGCAATTCTTTATTATTCTTGGCTTCATCTAATTTGATTAATCGTTCAAGATCTATAATTTCTTGCATAAAAATAAATATTGGATCAGAATGAAGCTGAACAATTTTATATTCACCTGCCAATGCTTTCTTAATACCATCTTTTTCAGAGAATATTTGTGATAATTTTTCAATTAAATTGATGATATAACTGTCATGTGAAAAGTTTTTCATCGAATCATTTTCTCCTCTAAGCCAATTTAAATATGAATTAGATTCTAAATACTGTTTGATTCCAAAAAAAACTTCATCCAAAACTTTATTCTCAGGAACTAAAATTTTGTCATTAGTAGACAATGAATTTGACTTTAACATTTGCTCTAATTCGAGCACTTCTGTCTCTGACTCTTGCTTACGTGAGTGAATTCTTTCTACCCCCGATTCATGTTCACGTAGTCTAATTCTTAGGCAATGCAATATTAAAACTGTTTTAGTCAAATCACTTAATTTGATATTAGGGTAAGTTAACGCTGACTGGATTAGCTGATTTGTCAAAATCTTATATCCTTCATCTGACTTATTAGTAATTGCATCGATTACTTCAGATTGCCCCATATAGCAATCCAATTCAGAAAGTAATTTCAGTAATTGTTTAAAAGGAGCATCCTTAGCTAATTTACCACCATCGTCTATCGTTTTTAAATCTGCAGATATTAAATCAATTTCTCTTTGCAGTTGCATACTTAATTCTATAAGTTGAGAAGAATGTAAATAAAAAATTTCTCTATTATGATCTAAGTCAGAGAGAAAAACCCGTTGTTCAGGAATGGAATATTGAGATGAAAAATCTTTTTCAGATCTTAAAGCCATTCGGTCAGTTAAGTTTATTAAAGCAGCAATCAGTAGGTTCCTATGTTTTTTTGAAAAATCAGCAACAATTTTATCTGGCTCATATTTTAATAAAGATATATCTGGCTTGTCTAGTTTCATCAAGTCTAAAGATTCCAAATTTATAGTAGAAGAATAAATTTCTATCAAAGAATTGAAATCATCAACCAAATGTTCAAAATTTTCTGATAAAGAATCATCATTTTTAATTGATCCTAATTCAGCTAATTTTTTTCTAGCTTCATAGAGTGCTTTATAAGACAGCTTTGCAAGTGTTTGAATATTTTGAGTTTGCTCTGGATTAAGTTCGAGATCTTCAATTTTAAACTTAGCAATTTGATTCATAAAATTTAAAACAGCAAGCAATTCTGCTTTGATGAAGTTAAAGTTTTTTTCTACTGATTCCTCTCCCGATAAAGCAGAATTTTTCAAACTCTCTCTAAGCTCTTTTAGGCGAGCATTTGATTGGCTTAAATTAGTGACTATCTTTACGCTGTCAAACAAAACAACAAAGATAATAGCACGCAATGATCTGAGTTTATTTTCTATATTTCATATTAAAATAATATACAATTTAATTAAGTGGTAAGTGCAGCACGTACATACGAAAATGATCCTCAGTCAAAGCACCAATTCTATGTTGCTGTAAGAAGTCGTGTTGCAGAACAGAATTCTAATGGCTGCAGTGCAGCAGTAAACGAACTCTTATTTAATGGTGAGCGACAGGAAGAAGTTCTTAGAACTTTAAAGCCGAGATTTTCAGAGGAATTTATAGACTGCCAAAGAGCTCTTGCCGCAGCATTTATAAATCCTTATCCAACTGAAGTAAAAACAAAAAGTGATCGTGCAAATTTTATAAAACAATTTATGCAGTTCTTCAGTACTGAACACATAAATTTTTGGAGAGTTCAAATAGCTTTAGAAATTTTAAAGCAGGAAGGCAAAATAGCAGAAATTCAAGTTGTAAAAAAACCTTTACAAATAAAATATTGGGCTATAGATCCTAAAAGGAACGTTGCTCCAACTGCAATAAATTTAGAAATCAGCTCTGATTCAAAATACAGAGACTTGGTCTTAAATAATATTAATTCTTTCAAAATCAATCCTAAAGAGCATTCTATTACTGATTTAGCAGAGATTTTAACTGGCACATTAAGGACGGTACCCTATGCCGATAGAAATATTTTTGATGATGTTATAGAAAATTGTTTCAAGAAGGAGACTTATATCCAAAACTCTAATAATCAGTTCAAGAAACAACTAAGAAAATTACTCTACGACTTATCCCAAGATTTATTGACTACAGGAATACCAGATTCAATTATTTACAAAGAGTGGTTCAAAGTTTTACTTAAAGATGAATTAGATACAAAAGCATTAGAAAAAATACAAAAATATTTTAATCAAGATCCCAGCAAAAATATTTTTCTCAATACAAATCATTTTTACTTATTAAGGATGAAAATAGCATTGTTGAAATATAATTCCGAAACCAAACAAAATGATCACACCTCTGTCGTAGATTTAAGTTCAGAGAAAACAAAAATAAGATCTTGGTTAAACAGTAAAACAATCATAGGTAAAATTAGCAGGAACAGCAGTAATAATGAACTATTAGATTTGTTTTTACTATCAACCAAAAAAGGCTCCATGATTGAAAGGTATTATCGCAATAGAAAGAAAATTTTTTGTATTGGAGATAAATCAATATCAGAAATAACAAAAGCATTGACAACTTTAACGGCTATTCCAAAAAACAATTTTTCTGAGGAAACAAAACAATATCTAAAAAGACAATATATGTTTTTAATAGAATCGCAACTAAGAAAAGAACCTTATATATCAAAAATAAAATTTAATACTGACCTTGAAAGTGCTAAAAAGTTTTTTGAACCTATAATTAATTTTGCAATTACTAATTTCAGAACTAAAGCCCAATTCCAGCTAGTTCTCAGATGGATAGAGCAAGTAAGTTCTAGTATGGTTTCAAAAAAAATCGATAAAATTTTTGTAAAGTTAGCACATATACCTAGTATCAACCATGCAGCTATTCTTTCAAATTTTAAAGATCTGGGAGAAGCTAGAATAAATTTTCTTTTGGCTCTATTACAAGGAAGAGGAGAGATAAATAATTTTAAAATCTCACATAAGAGTTCTTATTGGGATATTTTAGGAATAGATGCTATTGCAGCTTTGGACAAACAGCTCTTACTCTTGCAAATAAAATCAAATAAATCTGGTGTACAAAAATTTCGTAGTACAAAGCTTGAATCTGGCAAAGATCGATTTAGGCTGCTTCCTATCGATGTAATTAACTGCAAAAGAGATCTAGGCTCACTTTTGCAACTGATCAGAACTGCAATAAAATCTCCAAATAAACTGATTTCAGAAACTGAATTCAACAATTCTATTAATCTAAATCATAGAAAGATTTTTGAAGCACCAGTTAGATCAAGATTCCAAACTATGATCTGGGAGATGTTAGAAAAGGAAAAAAGATCAAGCAGTTTTGAAGAAAGAGAAAGGCTCTTAGAACCCTCTCAATAACGCCGCTGAAGCCACTTTCTCAAGAGCAATATAGTAAGCTGCTTGCCTTGTACCAATGTGATGTTCTTCAGCAACTCTAATCACATCCCAGAATACTTTAGTCAAACGCTTATCAAGCTCTCTTACTACTCTACGGTACGGCCAGTAGAACTGAGTTAGATTTTGTGTCCACTCGAAGTAACTAGCAACCACCCCGCCAGCATTTGCAAGAATACTTGGCACAATAAAAATTTTGCGTTTATGCAAAACTTCATTTGCCTCTGGAGTCGTTGGAGCATTAGCTGCTTCAATAATCACTTTGGCATTTGTTTTCTCTGCAACAGTTTTAGTAACTGCATTTTCAAGTGCCGCAGGAATTAATACATCACAATCGATAGTTAGTAAATCATCTCTTGGAATATCAGTTGCTCCTGGGAAACCAGCAAATGAATCTTTGTTATTGTCTTGATGAGACTTAGCAGCCTCGACATCAATGCCTGCCTGGCATTCAATCGCGCTGATTGCATTACTCACACCAACAATAGTACAACCCAATTCTTTTTGGATTAATAGTGCAGCAAAATATCCCACATTACCAAAACCTTGAACTGCTACTCTTAAAGTTTTTGGATCAACATTTTTGTACTTGCAATATTCTCTAAGCATCAGCATTACACCTCTGCCTGTAGCCTCTAATCTACCTTCTGAACCACCAAGCTCTAAAGGCTTGCCCGTTACTACTGCAAGTGGTGAAGACTGTAAGTGAGTTTTAGCATACTCATCATATATCCATGACATCACTTGTGGATTGGTGTTCACATCAGGTGCAGGAACATCCACATGAGGACCAATGTTCTCTCCTAAATGCGCAACCAAAGCTTTGGTCAATCTACGTAACTCATGAACTGAAAGCTTCTTAGGATCAATTGCAATTCCACCTTTAGCACCACCGAAAGGAATATCCACGAGTGCAGTTTTCCAAGTCATTAAATTTGCCATGGTTCTAATTTCAGCTAGATCCACATCTTGGTGATAACGAATACCACCTTTAAATGGACCACGAGCATTGTTGTGTTGCACTCTATATGCCTTTACCGGAAGCATAGTGCCATCATCTAATCTCAAAGGGATCTCCATGATGATTTCGCGCTTACAAGTGTTTAAATAGGACATCAGAGTGTCATCGATAAGTTTATTCTTGTGCAAACCTTGCATTCTACTGAGAAGGAAGCACGATTCAGCATCGTGACAAGTAAGCCCGTCTAAAGTAAACTCTGGAAACATAGAGCTAGTCTTAGTTCCGGCTTGGAACTGTTCAGTTTTATTCATTTTTGGTCCTTTTGAAGATTTCATATTTGCCAACGCCTTTGTCGGTCTTTGATAGAATCTATTTAAATTCTACCCCTAAATCGTACATGCGACTTCTAAAATACCTTAAAAATAAATATAAAAATTATGGCTCCCGAGAAATGAAGCGGGCACTAGAGAAAGGAGCTTGTTTAGTCAATGGGAAAATTGAAAGATTCGGCTCTAAACTAGTGGATCCCACTAAAGACAAAATTGAATTCAAAGAAATTAACTTCATAGCCAGAGAAAAACTTCTTATAAAGAAGGAAAGAATAATTTTCGAAGATAATTGGATCTTAATCTACGACAAAGAAGCTGGATATCCGGCACTACCTACTGAAGGCAAAAACACTAACTTGCAAGAAGAATTACAAAAGTTTTTTGCAGATAAATTTTCATTAGAGCCAGTTCATAGGCTTGATAAAGACACTAGTGGCTTAATGATTTTTGCTAAAGATCACAATACTGTAAAAGCATTTAATGAGATGTTTAAAGAGAAAGGTATCGAGAAAACTTATTTGGCAATCGCTGACGGCAATTGGAAGCCAGCGATGAAGGGACGCTTTGATAATTATTTATGCTTAGAATTCAAAAGAGGCGCTATGCAAAAATGGCAAGTTGCAAAAGTTGATGAAGAAAAGATAGCTAATAATAAATCTAAATACAAACAAGCCATTACGGACTATGAGGTCTTGAAAAAATTTGATAAATATACTTTAGTAAAACTAATGCCAAAGACCGGCAGAACTCATCAATTACGCGTACAACTTTCTGATATTGGTTATCCAATTCTTGGTGATACTGTTTATGCAACTAAGTTTCAAGCGAGCATACTTCCTGGAAGACACTTACTACATGCTCAAACATTGAAGTTTAATCATCCCATAACCAAAAAAAATATTCAGGTTGAAGCTCCGACCCCAAAAGAGTTTGAGAAGCTAATCGCAAATTAAAACTAAATAGTCTCTTTAGACTATCTTGGGTTTTGCCGATAGATCATAGAGATGATACGCAAAGGAATTTTTCTAGTTGCGTACTTGGTGGGATTAGTGCTTCCATTTACAATGGGAGGGGCAGAGGCAACGGCTTTTCAGCTAATTGCTACCAAGGACGAATACCATTCCAAATTGGAAGGTAAATGGACTGTGGCTACTAAAGTAGTATGGTCTGATTGTCCTTATGTCAAAATTGGGACCGAGTCTGAATCCGAAATAACTATCAATAACATTAATGGCAATCTTTATCCAAGCTGGAAAGCTAATGATTGGAAATTGATGGAGAGTAAAGCTATAGACTTTAATACCGATAATTCTCTCTATTGGGAAATTAGTAGTTTCCTAGAAAAGAAATCTGAATATTGGTATGTGGAAACAGTGAACAAATTTGACTTCACTAAACATGGAAAATTTAATGGGACAAGCCATAATAAGCAATTCCTGAATGGTGAATACGTCGGTGCTTACATCACCGAATCTCAACTGACGAAGAAAGAAGATCTTAGAGTTTCGCAGCTCTGACCGTTGCGAAATCTATTTCTGGGCAATAACAATTGCGATAGCACCTAACATGATGTCTTCATAGAAACTTCTAGTGAAGCCAAACTCATAGAGTGCTTGTGAAAACTGCTGTTGCGGGGGCCATGTTTTCAAAGAATCTACTAAATATTGGTAGGCATCTTTGTCACGAGCGATGTTCTTACCAAGGGCTGGAATAAATTTCAAAAATAGATTTTTGTAGATACCACTAATTAAAGGAATTCTCGGATGCCCCAGATCCAAAGATCCTAAAAACCCTGAAGGCTTAAGTACTCTAAAAATTTCTCTAATAGCCATATCTGGATCTTTAACGTTGCGCAAACCAAATCCAACTGTCACGGCATCAAAATGATTATCAGGGAAAGGTAACTGCATTGCATCGGCTTGTAACATAGTGAGTTTAGGAACTTTGGTTTGATATTTCTTTTGTAGTTTTTCATATCCTTGCTCTAACATCGCACTACAACTATCAACAGCAATTACTTCTGAAACATAGGGTTTCTTAATCCAGAGTGCCGCAATATCACCAGTGCCTGTACATAAATCAAGAACTTTGGCATTTTTAGAATCTTTAATACCTTCACTAACCAAATCAACTAAACGATTCTTCCAAGCTTTATGCATAGCTAAAGTCATCAGATCGTTCAAAAGATCATACTTACTAGCTATTCTTGAAAAAAGATTATTGACATAAATCGCTTTGTCTTCCATAAGGATTAATTGTACAAGAGATAGTAGACCTGTTGCGAAAGTGAAACTTGAGCAAAACAGGTCTACTAAAAAAGTTAAACAGCAATTGTCACAGGATTAACATCTGGCTTCAGATTACTAAGATCCAAAACAAATTTACTTTCGTTAACAAAGTCACTCAAGGGAATTAATTTACCATGAGCAAATAAACTAAACTCAAAATATTGAGTCAAGAAATATAAGAACTCAAGCATAGACATTGATTGTGCATACGAAAGAATAGACTTTGCATCATAATTCTCTGCATCTTGCATTCTGTCTAAAGACATTTTATTTTGGTTAGCCAGCAAAATCCTTTCTTTATCTTTCATATCTGGTTTATCAATATTTAAAATGAGTTTGAAATAGCCTCTGAGGGTAGAATTTACCATCGTATATAACGCTGCATTTTCCTGCTTTAAAGTATCTTTATTATAAGGAAGATTACCCAATAAATGCACACCAGCAAGCTGACTTAATTCTTTGAGAGACTTAACAAGTTCTTTGAGATGTAGAGCTTCTGCTTTATCCAACTCTGGTTTAACAAGAATGCTCTCCATAGAATCGAAGTAAACAATACAAGGCTTGCAATTATTCACAGAATTTTTTAAATTTGCAACTTCAAAGTTTGATTTTATTAGTTGCGTGTAATTAACATAAATAAAAGTGATATTAGTATTAGCAGCCAAGGCTCTCAATAAATATATTTTTTCTAAGGAAGAGCCTCCATGGATCAAACTTACCATACCTAAACTTCTATCAAGTTTGGATATTTCATTACTAAAAATTGCTTTGTCAAGCAAATGATAAGTATCAAGAAGTTCATGAGTAACATTTTTTGTTTTTTTTGATTTTTCAACAGTTATAGTTGCTTCTTTTTCAAAAATCAAATCCTCTTTTTTATAAGGTAATTTAATAGTCTCCAATTCCTGACTTGTAATTTGAAAACGTTTTCCCATAGCCTCTCTAAAACTAGATTTAGCAGGTTCACTTTTTTCAATTAAAGCGCATATTTGCTCACGTAATAATTCATCCTCACCATTAGCCAAAAAACTAGAGACCAGTTTTATAAATAAAGTTCTTAATTTAGGTAAATCACAAAGTTTTAAAATACAATTCCATAAGTCTTCATTGAAATCATCTTTGATAAAAAACTTCTTCGAGTTATGAAAAATATGTTCAATGATCTGCTGATCATCTTCACTCATTACGGTGACCGGAGATTGTATTAAAGTTTTGAATATTTCAGTATAAAGTTTTCTTCTAAATACAGAATCCTTCTTCTCTAATAAGAAAATTAATTCAGCTTTTACAACTCTAGCTATCTCTGCATCTAATATGGTACGGATAAAAATTGGCGCGACTAAGTCATATTCATCTGATTTAGCTAAAGCTTTAAGAATATACTGTTGCATTCTATCTACATCAGTTCTTTTTTCATAATTAGACATTTCTGTTGCAAGAAAAGGTATTGCTTCTGAAGCGTCGATTATAACTAAAGCTGAAACAGCTTCTTGATAAAAAAGATCTATAGTCTTAAATCTCGGGAATTTTTCTCTAACCCTAATAACCAACTCTTTAATCAATTGATAAGTTTCAGGTCTTTTAAAAGCGGTTATTGCTTTTATAGCATCACCAGTAACAGAACCAATTGTCTCTGGTTCACCGCCTAAATAATTCCAAATTTTTTGATAGGCAAGATTTTTTACTTCGTCTTCTCGAGATTCCATCCATTTCAACCAAGCAGCGGCTGACTCATGATCAAACTCAAGAAAAATTTCATGTAGAGGCTGATTAGATTTATCTTCTGTATCTCTGTCTAAACTTTTATCAAGTTGACCTTGTAACATTCTTTCGATGATAGGATAGTTTATAACAGCTAGCCAAGCTATGCCTATAACTATCCCAAAGCCAATCAAACAATTTATAACACCACTATCCACTAAATTAAAAATCCCGTATATTAATGATATTCCCTCAGTTCTCTTAGTTAATCAAGAGATTTCGGTATTTCAAGCAGCAAGTTTATAGTTTTCTTTAGCTAATTTAGATTTGCCGAAATTACTTAGAGCTTCATAATATCGAGCCGCCCCTGGATTTTGCTTTAATTTTAAAGATATTTTATCTGGAAATTGATCAATTTCTTCAAATAAAGCTTCTGCCAAAATTTCGATATCAGGGATTACATTTCTTCTTACTGGATTTGCCAAAGAACTCATAATTAAATTTGTTGGCAAACTACTCTCACCCTTATTATTTCTTTGATCAAAGTGAGTACCATGCTCATCTAATGCATGACTTGAATTTACTTTCATTGATTTTGCTAATTGATCTAATTCAAGTGATCTTTGATAACCAACAAATTCATCTTTTTTACCATGGATAAATTTAAATTCCTGAATTTTGGAATTACTAGCTCTGCTTGCATTCAACTCTAGTAAGTCTTTCAAATTATCAAAGGTATTGAATTCTTGACCCAGAACACTTTCAATAGAACTAGCTGGGTCATTGAGTTTTTGACGAAGGACTTTTTCCAAGCCTTCATCATGATGTCCAATTTCTCTATCAATAATTCTTTGTAATTTCGTAGGATCTTGTGTCAATAAATCATCGGCAACCTTAGCAAGCTTATCCCAAGCTGAAATCAAAATTACTTTATCGATTTTAGTTAAATGTTCTGGTGAGTTATTTAAGGACTTTTCATCTTTAAATATTTCTTTCAAAGCAGCGACTATAGTAGCCGTACCAAGAGAATGTCCAACTAAAGAAATATGCTCTCCGGATCTTAAGCTGCTTGCTTCTCTGATCATGCCTGCAACATCTCTGATTAGGTTTTGGTTAGTAAGTTCAATATTTTTATTAGCACCAAAACCAACCATGTCACCAACAAGCACAGGATGACCTTGTTGAAGCAAGTCCTCGACTATGTTTTCGAAAATATTGCCAGTGGTTCTTGCTCCATGAACCAATACAACAAGTTCTTTTTGTTGATCAAAAGGAATCTTAGGTTCTATAAAATATTTTTTACCAATAACTTGCGATGATAGTTGAGGCGTAACTTCTCTTACCAAGCAAGGCGTTTTAATATGTTTTGGATTAAATGGCTCAACCTTAGGATCCACTAGCAGTAAGTGTTTTATTCTAGAACGTGTTAAAGAATTTACAAAGGGACTGCCCAAGCTCATAACACTACTAGCAAAAGAATTTATAGTGTCATTCCAAGTAGGTATAGATTTAGCTGCGGCTTCAATAGGCTGATGTAAATTTTCTTTTTCTTCTCTGCTTATTAGGGACTGAGATTTACTTTTAGTCTCCCAAATATTAGGACCAATTAATAAATCCGGCTTAGGGGTATTTGCTGTATTAGCAGATCCCCAAATCCAATTAATTGGTGTTGTAATTGTCTTTAACCAGGCCACTTTCCTAATCCATATAAATTAAACTGATTTAATCTAACTAATATCCTAGCTTATTTCCTTGAATCAAGTCAATACATAGGTTAAAAAGCCTATTTTGCTAGTGTTTACGCCAATAATGCCGATGCTAATTATTATGGGCATGGAATTTAAACAAGAAATCAATAGTAAAGGAAGCTTTTTTGCAGGCATACGTCTGATAGAAACTCAGGTCCAAGAATTGAATCTTTCACACAAAAACCTAATTCCTCTAAAAATCAGGCACAAAAGTTTATTGACTAATAACTGTGAAAGCAAACCTCTGGCTTTGATTATTGGTGAACTGCACCCGGGTGCAAAAATTAATAATATAAATTTTCATAAAGCCAACACAACTATTAGTAATTTTTTATTGAAACTCTATAGAGAAAAATCTGGCAGTATTGGAGATGCTCTTAAAGAAGGTACTTCAGCCATTGAACTTAGTAATGAATTCAAGAATTATAATTTTGATGATTTCATGCTGAATAATCTCAGCCCAGCAATTACTACTAAATTTCTTTTAGCGAAAGAAAGTATCGAAGTTAATTTTCTTCCAGCTGAATCACAAGCGCTATTAAATAAATTTGCTTTACTTTCATATCTATACTGTGCCTTCCCTGGAGAGTGCATATCTACTGAGCTTGAGCAAAGCCGAATTTTAAATATATTGGATCTTTCCAATTCTGAAAACATAAGACAGTGCAAAGTAATGGTAAGAGAAATAGAAAAAGAATTATTCATTCACAAGGAACCATTCTCACTATTAATCAAAAAAGTAAAACTTCTACCAGATCTAGAAATTTTCAGTTTAAAACATGCAAACTTAATCAAAGGTATGGATAAAGAAGTTATTGATCTGAAATTTTTAATCAAGTCTAAAATAAAGCAACTTTGCTTAGAGAGAGATAGATTCATAGCAATGAATTTTATGAAATTCGATCAAGGTATTCATCCGATTTTAGTTGGTGAATTACATGTGCCAAACTTGATTAAACTCCTTGAAGATCAAGGGGTGTTTTGTGTTTATTTGAGTGCTTTGTAAGTAGTTTAAGATTATTCAATCGCTCAGACCCGCTCAGTCAGTGCAGTTTCGGGTGATAAATTTTACCCTCACCGCACTTCTCTCGCTGTGCGACGCTTCGCTCTGCAAAATCTTCGCTTGCTTGAATAATCCTAAAACTACTTACCGTAATCATAAGGATCTTAACCTGGTTTTAATGGATGGTTGCTACCAATACTACATACACAAGGGACAAAAGGTCCAAACTATGGGTATTGATAGCAAAAGTTTAAATGCCGCTGCTGTATCTGGCCAAGGAGCCCAGAGTAATGCTGCTGCAATTAATAAATCCACTCCAGTAAAAAAATCTTCCAGTTCTACTGATTCTAGATCAACAACTGTGCCGAATAATACTAACGCACAAAGAATTTTTAATGATGTCAATTCAAACTCTGCTGCCATAGCAGCAGCTACTGTTACTGGTGGTGGACCTAAATTTAATCCATATCTTTTTCCTTACATGCCTCAACAAATGCCAATGCCAAGCATGAGCGCACCACAAAGTACTGCACCAAAAGTTGCAAGTACTAATAGTCGAAGAGACAATGATGGCGGTGGCGGCAGCGATGGCGGAAACGGTGGCGGTGGAAATGGCGGCGGCAACAGAATTCCTAATGGTGGTTTCAAAGGTGCAATTCCTCCTAATGGAGATAATGATATTGGAGCATTTAAAAAAGAAGAAGCTAAAAACGAGCCTAAAGCAGAAGTTAATGAACCTAAAGCAGAAGCCGAGCCTAAAGCTAAAGAACCAGAGAAACCTACAGTGAAAGAAGAATCTCAAACAGAGAGCAAAGAAGAAAACAATAAACCACCAGCTCTTAGTAGCTTAGATGTTGGTTTTGGAGAGTTTACTTATGGCATTAACTAGTAATGTAATTAAACCTGTTAGCAGCCCAGTTGGTGGCGGTGACAAGGACGTAAAGAGTGCTGTCAAAAAAGCTCTTGGATCTAAGGATGATTCAAATACATCAACTGCTGATTTATTAGCTGCCGATGAAGATACTAATAATCCCCAAAATACACTTAAAAAGTTTATTGAAAAAAATAGTTCTCAAACTGCAACTAAAGCAGTAGGAGATTTTTCTGCTTCAGCAAAGAATTTTGGAAATTCAATCCCACCATATCTAGCTACGGCAGCAGCACAAGGTGGAGCTGCTGGTTTAAAAAGTTTAGGTGGACAAGCAAATCTAGATGAACAACTAAGTCGAGCTTGGGGAGGCCGCAATGAAGGCGGTGGTAGCGGTGGAGGCTTTGGTGGCGTGCCTGATTCTTATGGCGGTGACCCCAATACTGCTCCAGGATTGAATGGCTATCATTTTGCGCAAGGTGAAATAAAACAACACACCAAGCCTACAGGAGCTAATATCTCTGACGAATTATGGAACACCGTAAATAATCACCTGGCTCACACTTTTAGCAGTGGCGATAAACTTCATGAAGCTATCAAACCATATTTGGATATGAGCATTGCATCTGAATTTAAACAAGATGCTTTTTCACTTGCTACTTTTGCCATGTATAAGCCTACAGAGGAACAAATAAAATCTGGCGAGTTGGATTTCCTTATTAATGACAAGAGAGGCTATCAAGATCCCAATCAAAGATTTCAAGAGCTACTTAAACTAGAGAAACCAGAAATTCAAGCTAATGCAGAATCAGTACTTGCCGAATTTGGAGGTATTAGTAATCTAGCCAACCTAGACCCAAGATTATTAGTGGAATCTGTGAAAGGTGTCGACTACATGCAAAATTTACAAAAAAATGCAGCTGAGCTAAGAGAGAAGGGTGGTGGAGTTGATCCTAAATTCACCGTAGTTATGCATATAGTAAATGACCCTGGTGTAGATTACAATGGTGTTCACAATCGTAACCATGGATTTAGGGCAGCCCAGCTTAGCGCGCTAAAAGATGCTTTACCTCAATTTGGTGAAGGATCAACTTCTAATGTAATAGCAGCAGCGATCCAAGGCAATGATTGCCAAACCCGATCTCAAACTTATTTAAATTTCACCGGCGAGCAAATGCGAGCTGCTAAAGCAGATTACAATTTAGTTCTAAATTACGACTCACATGGCAGTGGTTATCATGCTCACATGGGCAATGGAGGAGACAAAGCATCCATTGGTAAAGATGATTATGCACATTTGTTCCAAATCGGTCGCGCCAATGCTTCAGCTTCTTCAATAACAATAAATTTTAATAGCTGTCATAATGGGTCTCTATCTGATTTTGCGGCACAAACGATTCAAGCCGGAGTTAGACATGGACGAGCTGAACTCGGTGGAACTTTTGAAGATATGGTTATAGTCGGTAGAAGCACAAGCAGGGAAGGTTGGTTAAAGATGGATGGTTCATCAAACTACCTTGGCTTTTGGGGAGCAGACGGTAAATTTCAAACTATTCATGGAAGCCAAAACAATGATATGGAAAGACATGAGTACAAGGTTCAAGGCAACGAAGCTCCTCCTCAAACCGTTCAAAATGAAAAGCCAAACGATACTTCAAAAGATACAGCTCAAGCTCCTGACCCAATTAAGAAAACAGAAGAAGAACTTATAGCAGAGAAAACTAAAAAACCAGATTTAGAAACGCAAGTTGCTTAGCAATTACCTCTCCGCAAACTCTTTAGCCAAGCTTTCTCTAGCGTTTATATCTAATACAAACTTATCCATACCTTTAACTGTTCTTTGTCTAGTAATTTCAAAAAGACTAATTGCTGCAGTTACTGATAAATTCAAACTTTGAACCATACCAACCATTGGAATAGTAATCAACTGATCACAATAATCAAATGCCACATCTGAGATACCAGTATGCTCATTACCAAGAACCATGGCTAGCTTCTCTTCTTTAAAATCATTTTCATAAATTGATTTAGCTTTATCACTAAGAGCAGTAGCATAAATTTTGTAACCTTGTGTTTTCAACTCTTTAAAACACTCTTCGCTTGAAGTGAATAATTTAATGTCTAACCATTTATTTGCAGATGATGAACTTAACTTGCCAATCTTAGTTGGGTTAAAAGTTCTTTCTCTTTCAAAGATTACGTAAAGCTGTTGAAATCCAAGACAATCACAAGTTCTAAATACAGCCTGCGCATTATGCGGGTCATGAATATCCTCAAGCACGACAATACCTTGTTGTCTTGCACCTGCCACATTATTGATTTTCTCCGATCTTTCAGGGGTCATTGTAAAATTAAAGCATCCCAAATATGTTTTTAATCATTTCTACTATAACCATTTTAATAGTTTTCTTTGGAATACTAAATCGACATAAAAGAAAGATCCACATACCTTTGATGATTACAGCTTTTGCATTGGATCTATCTTTAGTTCTTAGCATTGAGCTTAGGAGACAAGCAATTGAAAAAGTTTTAGTAAACCATAGTTCTTTTGTTTGGTTTCATGTTTCAGTTTCTATTTTAGTTTTGGTTCTTTATATAACCTTATCCTGGACAGGTATAGTAATGAGTCGCCTTAAACCTGGCAAAGAATTAAATGAATCACTAGCTAGAAATATACACAGAGCTGCCTCTATGATTTTTGTTTTACTTAGACTAACTAATTATGTTACAAGCTTTTATATGCCGGATTCTATCTAGCGCAGGGGGATTGCTTCGTCGTTTCACTCCTCGCAATGACGGGCTTATTGTTGCCATTTCCTTTGTTTCCATTTCCAAATAAGCCATAGACTTTGAAGCGTATGATAACTAGTTTGTGCAAGCCATACAGAAAGCAGTCCCCAATGAAAAACAAAAACTAAAATCAAAGCAATAGGTGAAAAATAAATCCACTGCATAATGAAAGATACTTTCAAGGCAGTCTTAGAATCACCCACTCCTTTAAAGGCATCCATAAAAATAAAGCCAATCATTTCAAGTGGCATGGTAAAACCCATAATCCTAAGAATCGGTGCAGCAGTATGAATCACCCCAGGATCAGTGGTGAAAATTTTAATGACCGCTTCTGGCATAATCGCCATAGGCAAAGACACTACTATAAAGCATAGGAAGCCCAGCTTCGCTACATCTAATCCCCAATTATAAGAATCATCCAAATCACCTCTACCTAAAGCTTGCCCAGCTAGGGTAGCGAGGCTAATGCCAAAACCAATCGCCGGAAGCAATACAACCAGCATAATATTCATGAGTATATTAATTGCTGCAAGTTCAGTGATGCCAATTTTACCGATGAGCCAATATTGCGCCACAATATTAGACATAGTAACCATAGTCTCAAAGCCACTAATCATAGATATTTGGCTGAGTACTTTTATTTCCAAGAAGGTTGGTGTCTTGAAATTCAAATTTAGTTTTTTGGATTTCCTAAACATACTCCAAAAATAAATCACAGTTCCTAAAACTACAGAGATGGAAGTTGCGAGGGAAGAGCCTTTCACACCCATAGCCGGGAAGCCCCAATTACCAAAAATGAGCAAATAGTTCAAAATGATATTAGCGACATGCATAATAATGAGCGCCATCATGTAAGTTCTAGAAGCATCTATAGCTGTCCAAAATCCTCTGAAAGCAAAATTAGCAACTGCAAATACTGTCACCGCCATCCTGATATCGAAATAGTCTTTAGCTAAGACTTTCACTTCTGCATTATCTACAACAATAGAAAACAGCCATTCTGAAATAAATAAAGAGAGAATAGTGACTAATAAACCAAAGGTAAAAGAAAAAATCAAACCACCATTAATTGCAGAACCAATTTCGTGAAATTTACCTTCACCTTTTTTACGAGCTGCAATTGCTTGCACGCCAGAGCTTACTCCAATCACCAATGATTGAATCAAGAACACCATCATCCCAGAAATACCAACTGCTGCAAGAGAAGTAGCACCAAGACGTCCAACCATAGCTGTATCAACTAAGTTGAGAGTATTTTGGGAAACCATGCCAATAATAATTGGCAAAGATAGATTAAAAATTCTTTTGGTTCGCTCTGAATTAAATTTTAGTAGCACTCTATTTTAATACTACATTATCAAGCTTGCCGAGTATTTCAGTTACTCGCAAACCAAAACAATCATCAACAGCTACAATCTCACCCTTGGCAATCAATTGATTATGTACATAAAG
Source organism: uncultured Gammaproteobacteria bacterium (assembly GCA_964517685.1). GTDB lineage: Bacteria > Cyanobacteriota > Vampirovibrionia > LMEP-6097 > LMEP-6097 > CAYQSL01. The sequence goes on from CAZFCF010000004.1 coordinate 41,088, forward strand.
ATCTACAGATTGATTAGATTGTCTATCAAGCTCAATCGCTGAGCCTTTAGCAAGTTTCAAGACATCACACAAGCTCATTTGTACTCTGCCAAGTTCCACTATTAAATCCAGATTTATATCTTTAAGAAAATTGAAATTGCGCTTTTGATTTACTTGTAAATCTTTATCTTTTTCGTCTGCATTAATAATTCGATTTTTGTTGGATTCTAAAAGAACTTCACTCAACTCTTCAATTAAAAAACTAACTAAAGCAGAATCTAGTTCCACATGAATTTTCAATTCCTCAACCGTAGTAGTTTTTAGTTTAAATTCAATAGCAACAGGCTCTTTTAAAAGTTCTTTAAATTCAAGACTAGCGTCATCTGCAAGTTCAAGCTTCTTTACCGTAGGATCATTGAACCCTAATTCCAGTCCCGGTTTTAATAAATTAAATTTTTCTAGAACAAGCGTTAAAATTGTAGTAAAACTAAGCTGTAAAAATTCTTCAAGAGAACCTTCTGGCTGTTGCGAGTCCTTAAGAAGTACCAAAGTATCTTGGGCAATAGTAAGTGCAATTGAACCTAATTCTTCTTTCTGAGAATTTACGACTAAAAGAAAACTATCTTGCGGAGGAGAAATTTTCTCAGCACTAATTTGCGATTCAGTAGGACCAAGAAAACTAAATTCAGCCGTGGTACTAAAGGTCGAACTTAGTTGAACCTCAGCTTCTCTTGCAACCAATTCTGCAATTGCTTTTAATTTATCTAAATTTTCTGTGTCGAGATCCATAAAACTAGTAACAATATAAGTACTTACTATCAATATTTACTATTCTCCTCAAGAGCACGTCCATCAGAACCTGTATTTTATTCACCCTACTCATCCAAGTAGACTAAAGGATTCAAGCTATAATTAATGAGGGTTAATTTAATCCAATCTTTAATAAAGGAGAAATTTATGAAAAAGATATTTTATACATTACTAGTTACTGGTATTTTAGCTTCTAGCTTTAATTCTGCTGAAGCTGCTATTGCACATGGCGGCATCACAGGTAAAACCGTTGTCGGTGGTTTACTTTCATTAATTATTTGGCCTGGTATTGGACAAGCAATTAACGAAAACCCTGGCGAGAAAGTACTTACTCATGCAGTAGTAGGCTTACTTCCACCTTTCAGATTTTGGTCTGGCTATGATGCTCTTGTAGATCGTCAAGGTGGGTATTGGAACGGAAAGATCTAGTCCTGCGCAGGGAGATTGCTTCGCTACGCTCGCAATGACTTAACAACAACGTCTGACACCATCCCATCTACGCTCTGTCTCTAATTTAAAAAACTCTTTTTTAGATAGAACAGCCTGACCGGGATGGTGTTTTACTTGGTGCTCCAAATATTTTTCATAAGCATTCTCGCCTGTAAGTTCCTGTATAAAAGCCCAAACTTTAGATAGCCATTTCATTTTTTACACCAGCCTTATTCCAAACCAAGATCACAGTATTTATAAATGTAGTCCAAACAATAACTAAAAATATCGCAGTCAATCCTGAAACAATATATTGATTGTGTGCCATCTGCTCAGAGACTTGTGCTGCAGCTAAATAACCAATACGCGGATTAGAGCTAAATAGTTTTTCTAAAGCAGCGGAAGTGGTAATGATTACCAAGCATAATGCTGGTACTGCTGTAATCCACAAATATTTAAAACGATTGGTTTGTACCATGATTGCAGTTGCGACACAGAGTGCAATTGTAGCCAGCATTTGATTTGCTATACCAAAAAGTGGCCAGAGCATATTTACTCCACCATTAGGGTCTATTATTCCAATATACAGAAAATATCCCCAACCTGAAACAACAAGGGAACTTGCAAAAACATTTGCTCTAAAAGAAGAAGTTTTACCAAGAGGTGCATAGAAGCCACCCATAAAGTCTTGCAAAATAAATCTTGCCACTCGCGTGCCAGCATCTAGAGTAGTAAGAATAAAAACGGCTTCAAACATAATTGCAAAATGATACCAAACTGCAAGTAAATTATTACCAAAGACTTTTGAAAAAATACTTGCCATACCAACTGCAAGTGATGGCGCGCCACCAGTACGCGAGAGTAAAGATTTTTCACCCATAGCCACAGAGAGATCTTTCATCACCTGCGGGTCAAGCGGAAAACCCCATGACGAGATAGTTGCGCAAGCTTGATTTAAATTATCACCAATCAAAGCAGTAGGACTATTAATCGCAAAATATACCCCTGGATCTAAAACACAAGCAGCAATAATTGCCATCAAGGCAACTAAAGATTCTAAAACCATACTGCCATAGCCAACAAATCTAATATCTCTTTCATTAGCTATAAGTTTTGGTGTAGTGCCGGAAGCAACCAAAGCATGAAAACCAGAGATGGCACCACAAGCAATAGTAATAAACATGAACGGAAAAATCTTTCCTGCAAAAACTGGTCCATTACCATCAACAAATCTAGTTATGGGTGGCATTTTAATTTCAGGTGCTAAAACAATAACTGCAATAAATAAAAGAAAAATTGTTCCTAATTTTAAAAATGTAGAAAGGTAATCTCGTGGTGCAAGTAAAAGCCAGACAGGGACAACCGCTGCGACAAAACCGTAACCTATGACAAATATTGCAAGTGATTTACCATTGATGCTAAACAGATGCGACAAATAATTATGCTGAGCAACCCACTCGCCGGCAAACACAGCAGCTAAGACCAAAGCTAAACCTAGAAGCGAACCTTCCAAAACTTTTCCAGGACGAAGATGACGCATATAGATACCAATCAAAATTGCAATAGGAATAGTTGCCATCACCGTGAAAGTAGCCCAGGGACTGTTTTTCATGGCTTTAATAACTACTAAGCCTAAAACAGAAATAAGAATAATGATAATTAATAATGAACCTACTAGCGCAGCATAACCACCTACTTTACCCAGATACTTTTTTGCCATTTGTCCAAGGCTCTGACCATCATTACGTACAGAGAAAAACAAAATCATCATGTCCTGAACCGCACCACCAAGTACAGCCCCGATCAAAATCCAAATAGTGCCAGGTAAATATCCAAACTGCGCAGCAAGTGTAGGTCCGATGAGTGGACCTGGCCCAGCTATTGCTGCGAAATGATGTCCAAATACAATCCATCTATTAGTAGGGACAAAATCTTTACCATCATTAAAACGCTCAGCAGGAGTAATTTTAGTTTCATCAAAAGCTAAAACTTTAGCCGAGATCCAAACCGCATAAAGTCTATATGCAATTAAATAGATACAAACAGCTACAATAATAAAGTAGATAGTATTCACAAAAATATTCTATAACGAAAATACCAAGAAGGTTAAATCATGAAGATTGCAATAATGACTAGCGGTGGCGATGCACCAGGAATGAATGCCTTTGTAAGAGCATCTGTTAGAAGATGCCTGGAACTTGGCATTGAACCTTATGCAATTTATGAAGGTTACTCTGGTTTGATCAATAATCACATTGAATTATTTAATTACGATTCTGTCTGTAATATTATTCAAAGAGGCGGCACTATAATCAAAACTTCAAGATCTTCTGAATTCTTGACTAAAGAAGGTAGAGAAAAAGCAGCCAAAAATTTAAATAGTCTTGGAATCACTGGACTGATTTGCTGTGGCGGAGACGGTAGTTATGCAGGACTAAAGGAATTCAGTGATCCAATTAAAGGTGAATGGCAAGGTCAGGTCATTGGTATTCCCGGCACTATCGACAATGATGTGAAAGGAACAGACTTTACTATTGGCTTTGATACTGCCATCAATACTGCAACTGAAGCCATAGATAAACTCAGAGATACAGGAGATTCACATTGTATGCACTTCATTGTAGAAGTTATGGGAAGGTCTTGTGGTGATATAGCACGTGCTGTAGGAACTGCTTCTGCAGCATCTTACGTCTTGAGCCCAGAAACAGGAATTAACTTCGATGAACTACTTCACTTCATTCGTTCTAAGGGTCACACTATCATCATCATTGCCGAAGGACATCCAATAGGTGGCGCTTATAAACTTGCAAATTTATTAATGGAAAAATATTGGAATGAACAAAATGTCCAACCTAACTTTCGAGTGAGTGTTCTAGGGCATATACAAAGAGGCGGCAGTCCAACTGCACGTGATCGCATTCTCGCTCACGACATGAGTATATTTGCCGTTGATAATTTAAAGGTCGGTGCCACTCGAAAAGCAGTCGCAGTGCAGAATCAAAAATATGTTTTGGTAGATTTGTAACAAATTATTTTTTACCTTATTAAACCTAAATATGCATATTTAGGATTTGTTGCCACAATTTTTTTGATATAGGCAATCGTAGTATCATCGAAGCCGTCCAATTGTTGCATTATCTGCGTTGCTTCATCATCTGATATCACTCCATCGGATTTAAAATCAACCAAATTTATAATTTTAGAAAATGTTCGATAATTAGGATTAGTTGCTATCAAGCGGCTTGCCATATCTCTATCCAGCCCAATATCTTGGCGAGAAAGCAGAGATAAATTTATTGCTTCATCATCACTAATAGCTCCATCTGAATTAGCATCGCCAATATTTATCGCGTTAATCATTTTAGCTAATTGAGGATTGTCTTTCATCCAAGTTACTTGAGTAAAATCGATACTATTACCACATCCAGCAGCTCTCAATATAAGTATTATGCGCTGCATCTCATTATTCAAAGTACCAATATCACTAGGTCCATCGAGTTTAATTCGTTTCAAAGCCTCTTTCATCGTAGTGAATTGGTTATCATGCTTAAGAACCATTTCATCTAAGCTATCTTCTAAAATATCCGTCTTATTCAATTTTGAACTAAGTATAGAACTTAAACTTTCAATCGAAGAAATAATGCCATCATCATTTTTGTCTATGGCATCAACGGTAGCAATGGCATCCAAAGCCGCTTGGTCACTGCCAAAATTCAAAGCTACTCCATTTGTTTGCCTTCTTTTCAATTCATAATCTACTATTTCATTATCAGAAACATTACCATCATGATCAATATCTAACTGATCTTTATACAAATCTCTCGTTTGTATTATAGGAGGAGAATTATCATAGGGAATATTATTAGCCGGTGGCAAATCGTTAATTGGGACTGATGCAGGAGGTATTTCTGTACCTAATTCTCCTAATCTAGAACTAGCTCTATCATTACCAATTCCATTACCTTGATTATTTGCTGACCCTGCTGCAAGTTGGTCTCTTAAATTTTTGATTCTTGGATTTTCAGCTCCAGCAATATTCGTTCCAGGATTAGAATTACCCGTTTGTTGATTACCATGTATATGTGAATTAGCCATATTAGCTCCTTATAAGTCCTTTATTGCTTTACCAAAACCTTGAGTTCTAGCAAAATCATCTCTCAAATAATCAGATACTATATTGAAAATCGACATATCATTGGGACTTGGATACTGCGCATCATCAACATCTTTATAGAAATTATATTCAGGATGAGCCTTCATATATCCCTGCGCTTCAGCTCTTTTCTTAACATTTTTACTACCAAGATTTTCAGCATGCTTTATCCAATCCTGATGTTTGTCGTTGAAAACTCTATCAGAAATATTTCTATGATTAAAAGGATCCATGAAATCCAAAGCTTTTCTAATTGCATCCAATTTTTCTGGTGGCAGACTTGAATTCAGACTAGTTAGCATAGTGTATTGATCTTGATTGATCCTGCCTTGTCTGAATTTTGCAACTACATTGACAATTAATAAATCATCATTCAAGGTACCCTTACCTGCCGTATAATCAGTAATTGTTTTTTTGATGGAAGCATAATTTGGATTCATAAATGACAATAAAGCTTCATCTATTGATCTAAAGCTCTGTGAACCATTTAAATCCATGGAAATAAGTTCACCAGTTTTTTTGTCGCTTACTACTCCATCAGGACTTGCGCCAAGCTTCCTCAAAGAATCAGTAAGATCAGGAGCTCTATCTATTTGATTAATAAGCGTATTAGCTTCAGGCACAATCCTTTCGATAAAAGATGTCAAAATTCGTTTTTTGTCATTATCAATATTGCCATTAGTAATTAACAAAGTACCAAGCTTAGAAGCCAAATCACTGCGAGTAATAATTCCATCTTTAGAACCAGAAGAACTAGTATCAAGAGTATCAAGCATTGATTGAACTGTTGCTATATCAGGATTCTTTGCTTTCAAATAAGCTAAAGCACCTGCACCTAGAGGTCCCACAGAATCAACATTAGTTTTATTTACATTTAAATAGCCAAGAGCAAATTCTTGTGTATTAATACTGCCATCTTTATTAATATCCAGACTATTTAGCATATGACTCAACTCAGCAGTATGGATATTAGTTGCAAGAATTTTATTAATGAACGTACTAGTAGTAGCATCAAACTCATTGTTTCTCAATCTTGCAAGCATTGCTGTTGCTTCGTCATCAGAAATAATGCCATCATTGTTAGTATCTGTTCTACTCCAAGCATTTTGAATAGCTGATGAATTAGCATTTTTACCAGCTATAGAATTAATAGTGGTTTGAGGTAGATCAATAGTACCTTGCTTAGATCTCAAATGTAGAAGTACAGCTTCATCATCATTAATGATGCCATTTGCGTCACTATCTGCAATATTAACAGCATTGGAGATTTTGCCAACTTGAGCATTATTTTTCAAATGATTAGCTGAAGTCCAATCTGCAGCATGACCTAAACCTGCAGCTCTTAAAGCCAGTAAAATATTTACAACTTCATTATCCGATGCTGTAGTAGCAGAACTTACTGAAGCAAGGGCAGTTTGCAACTGAGCAAACTTATCATTAGTACCAAGAACCATAGCCACATTTGGATCTGAAGTATTGGTATTACTGTTGGCTTTCGAAGCCAAAATCGCATCTAAAGTTTCAATTGAAGAAATAATTCCATCATTGTTTTGATCCAAAGAATTAATTGCGGTGAAAACTGCTTGGGCAGCTTGATCCTCACTAAGATCCAAAACTGGACCATTAGTTTTTCTTCTATTCAATTCATAAGACATTATTTCTTGATCTGATACAGTGCCATTGGCATCAGTATCTAAAGTTGCCTTATATTTATCTCTGTTATTTAATATCGGGGTTGGACCATCTGCTAATACCGAAGCATTTACTACTACTGGAGCTGTTGGACTTTCTGTTACTACTGAAGGTATTGTTGGACCTTCTCCCACTACTGGAGCCGTTACTGCTGAAGGTATTGTTGGACCTTCTGCTACTACTGGAGCCGTTACTACTGAAGGTATTGTTGAACCTTCTGCTACTACTGGAGCCGTTACTACTGAAGGTATTGTTGGACCTTCTGCT
>CAZFCF010000004.1:48517-176321 GCA_964517685.1 uncultured Gammaproteobacteria bacterium
CCCACTACTGGAGCCGTTACTACTGAAGGTACTGTTGGACCTTCTCCCACTACTGCCCTACTAGAACGTGGATCAAACACTACAGCTTGCTCTGAACGTACAGCACTAAATCTAGACTCAGCAAGTGGGATATCAGAAATTGTTTGGTTAAGCGTTGGACTATTGCCATTGCGAAGAAAACTTGCAGCCGCCAACTCTGCTAAAGCATGATCTGCTGAATTATTTTTAGTAAAACGATTATTTGCTGCATGGAAATTTGTCATTAAGTTACTCCTAGTTGATATGAGGGTTCAAAGTTAGACTACATAATAAAAGTTATGAATGGGTTATTAAACAATTTAACGCGCTTAAATTTTTTCTAATTTATTATTAATCCAAGGATATTTCAATGAAGATTGCACCTCAATATGAATTCAACAACAAATTAAAAGGCACTTATAAAAAAGCACATTTTTTAATTTGGATGACCATCATCTTCTCGGTTATCAGCGGCTTCTTACTCTACTTAGTAATGGGGAATTCTCAATTACTAAAAACCGAACTCATGGATGCGGCCATAAGTTGCATACCACCAATAGCTTTCTTAGTTGCAAATAAAATTTGCTGGCGAAAACCAGATGCCAAATACCCTTACGGCTATCATCGAGCAGTTTCAATTGCTTTTCTAATTTCAGCAACAGCGTTACTAGGGATGGGAACCTTATTAATGTTTGAGGCTATAGCCAAACTTTTGGAAGGCGGATTAATAGTTATTCCTACCATTACAATTGGTGATTTTAAAATTTGGCAAGGCTGGTTAATCATTGTTCTTCTTGCTGCAATAGGAACAATCTCTACTTTTCTAAGCCTTTCCAAAATGCCGCTTGCACATGAACTGCACGATAAAATTCTTTATACTGAAGCTGAAATGAATAAAGCAGGTTGGATGTCAGCGCTTGCTGCAATCATTGGCATCATAGGAATAAGACTCAATGCAGGCTGGGCAGATCCTCTTGCAGCTTTGCTTATTTCATTTGATATTTTTTATGATGGTTTCAAACAATTCAAAATGGCAATGGCTGCTTTAGCAGATCGCTCAGCAGTAACTCTGGAAGGCAAAGATGATCCTATTATTGAAAAAATAAAAAATCATATCGCTTCTAAAGATTGGGTAGAGCATGTTGAAATCAGACTTAGAGAGCATGGACATTTACTTGCAGGCTCAGCTTTTATTAAAGTAAGCTCCGCAGAAGACCTCCATGAAAAAATCAAAGAAACACATAAAGAGATTAAAAAATTCGATTGGCGAGTAAAAGATTTCTATATTATCCCCGTTTAGCGCGAAATATTTGTATAATCATTAGTGATAAAGTAATTTGACCTCAAATTAATCTATGGTTGACAAGTCGCAAATAAGCTATATTCCTAACACTACTTATAGAGTTCAACTGAATAAGGATTTTACTTTCCAAAATTTAATTAAAATACTTCCTTATCTCAAGGAATTAGGAATAGATACTATTTACACTTCACCTTTTTTTAAAGCCATACCAGGAAGTATGCATGGCTATAATATTATTGATTCTAATTGTATCAACCCTGAAATTGGCACAGAGAAAGACTTTCAAGAATATTTAATTGCGCTAAAGAAAAATAATCTAGAACAAATCATCGACATAGTTCCAAATCATATGGGCGTATTAGGCGCCGAGAATAAATGGTGGCTCGATATATTAGAAAATGGACCTGCATCTATTTATACAAACTACTTCGATATAGATTGGAATCCTTTTAATCCAAATATTAGAAATAAAATTTTACTACCAATTCTAGGTGAACATTACGGCAGAGTAATTGATAATAAAGAAATTCAACTTTCACTTACAGAGACTGGCTTTCATGCAAGTTACTATTCAAATAAATTGCCTCTAGCCCCAGATACTTATCCTTTAATTCTTGAACATAGAATCTCAAAATTAAAAGAAAAAATTTCTAGTGAAAAGTTCAATGAATACCAAGAAATAATTTCTATATTTAAAAAATTAGCCAAAAGAATAAAACTTAGTAAAACAAGAATTATAACCAGGAATAAAAGTAAAGAGCTTGGCAAAGAAAGACTTATAGAATTGCTCAATAAATCAAAAGTTATCAGAGAATTCATTGAAGAAAATTTAAATGAACTAAATGGTAAACTAGGAAATCCCAAAAGCTTCAATAGTTTAAATAAAATTCTTGACGCACAATCTTATCGTCTATGTCATTGGAAAGTAGCGGTAGAGGAAATTAACTATAGAAGATTTTTTGATATTAATGAGCTTGCAGCCATTAGAGTAGAAGATAAAGAAGTCTTCGAGAACTATCATAAACTAGCTTTTTCTTTAATAGAAGAGGGTCAAGTAAAGGGTTTAAGGATAGATCATCCTGATGGGCTTTACTATCCAGAAAAATATTTTAAAGATTTACAAAAATCATTAGCAAAACCAATATATCTAATAATCGAAAAAATTCTTGAGAAAGATGAAGTCTTAAATCCAAAATGGGAGGTCAATGGCACAGTTGGTTATGATTTTCTAAATTCACTCAATGATATTTTTGTGCAAGAAAAAAACAAAGCTGCTTTTAATGCTCTATATGAAGATTTCCTTGGCTATGATATGGACTTTGAAGAATTACTTTATCAAAAGAAAAAATCATTTGCCTTCTTCAACATGGCAGCAGAAATAAATGCCTTAGGAAATAAACTTGATTCAATATCAGAACTTAGTAGATATTATAGAGACTTTACCAGAAATAATTTAACTCTAGCTATCGGAGAAATAATTGCCTGCTTTCCCGTCTACCGCAGCTATATAAGCCCCACAGATACTAGCGTTAATGCTAAAGATCAGGAATATATAAAATCCAGTATCCAAAAAGCAAAAAGCAAAGCTTCCCACCTTAATCCAGATATTTTTACTTTCCTTGAGAATGTTTTACTTTTAAAACTCAAAGATATTTTACATAAAGAAGAGAAACTCTATAGAGATTTTCTTCTACGATTCCAACAGCTCACTGGACCAGTTATGGCAAAAGGTTTAGAAGATACTTCCATGTACGTCTATAACAAATTAATTTCATTAAATGAAGTAGGTGGAGATCCTAATAGTTTTGGGCTTAGCCTGAAAGAGTTTCACAAACAAAATCTTGCAAGGCATAGAGACTGGCCTTATTCCATGCTGACTAGTTCCACTCATGACACCAAACGCAGTGAGGATCTAAGAGCAAGAATAAATGTTTTAAGTGAAATTCCCGAAGAGTGGAAAGAAAAAGTAACTTTATGGACAAAGCTCAACAAAAAACATAAAAGCGTGATCAATAATGTGCTTGAGCCAAGATGGAATACTGAATATTTTATCTATCAGACATTAATTGGGGTATGGTCAGAGAACAGCACTGAATTCCAACAGCGAGTTTGGAATTATATTCTTAAAGCCATTCGCGAAGCTAAACTTTATACAAATTGGCTAAATCCAAATGCTGAATATGAAGAAGCAGTACAAAAATTCTTAATGGGAATTTTAAATGATCAAGAATTTCTCAATAGCTTCTTAGATTTCCAAGAACAAATTTCTAACTTCGGAAAATTAAACTCAATATCTGCTTTAGTAAGTAAGATAGGCTCTCCTGGAGTCGTTGATACTTATCAAGGAAACGAGATCTGGGATTACTCTTTAGTTGATCCTGATAATAGAAGAACTGTAGACTACGAATTCAGATCTGAATTATTAGAAAAAATAGATAAATCCTTGACTCAAGAAAATCTAAAACTCTTCATTCTTAGTTCTGGACTGAACTTCAGAACCAGAAATAAGAAACTATTTCTTGATGGGGAGTATATTCCTTTAGAAGTTGAAGGGGGGAGAAAGAATAATATTATTGCCTTCTTAAGAAAGCATAATGATCAAATTGCAATAATCCTTGCAACTAGATTTTTTAGTGAACTTAAAAGTGAGATAAGCGATATTTTAAATTGTGGAATAGATTGGCAAGGCACTCAATTAATTCTTCCAAAGTTGCTTAACAACAGTCTTGTAAAAAATATATTCACTAATGAATCTTTTAAAATTAGCAATGATTCAAAACTGCCCGTCTCAGAAATTCTGAAACAATTAAATGTTGCTATACTCACTAATAGCCAGGAATCAAGCAAGCCATGACAACAGAATCTAAAACCAAAAAAGCATTTACCAAATCTTTAAACGCTAAGACAGCTACTAAACAATTATGTATTCATGGACATTTCTATCAACCTCCCAGAGAAAATCCCTGGACTGAAGATATTGAATTACAACCTAGCGCTTTTCCTTATCATGACTGGAATGAACGTATTAATCATGAATGTTATAAACCAAACTCTATAGCTAGGGTTTTAGATAATCAAGGATTCATCGTAGATATAGTAAACAACTACGAAAAAATGAGTTTTAATTTCGGACCAACTTTAATGAGTTGGCTTGAAAAAAAAGATCCAGATACCTACAAGCGCATTATTGAAGCCAATCACAAAAGCATTGCTGCACATAATGGTCATGGTAATGCTATTGCTCAAGCATATAACCATATAATTTTGCCACTTGCAAATCGTCGTGATAAAAGCACTCAAATAAAATGGGGAATTGCAGACTTTAAAAAAAGATTTGAAGTTAAACCTGAATCAATCTGGCTTCCAGAAACAGCTTGCAATGAAGAGACCTTAGAAGTTTTAGTGGAAGAAGGAATAAAATTTATTATTCTCGAACCACATCAAGCTCAAGCTATATCCAGCCTAGATTCAGATGAATGGCAAGATGTCAGTAGTGGCAATATAAATCCTCAACATCCATATAGATGCTTCTTAAAAAAAGATCCGAAAAAATACATTGATATATTTTTTTATGATGGAGCTATATCAAGATCTGTGGGCTTTGAGAATGTTTTAGCTAATGCTGCAGGTCTCATGGATAAAATCAATTCTGCAGTAGTAAGTGAAGAACCACCATCTCAATTAATCAGTATCTCTACCGATGGTGAAACTTATGGACACCATAAAGCTTTTGCTGACAGGGTTTTAGCGTACATACTAAATGTCGAAGCTGCAAACAATGGCTTCAAAGTTACTAATTATGCTGAATTTCTAGCAGAGAATCCACCTACATATAAAGTTCGAATTAAAGATGGTGATAATGGTGAAGGTACATCTTGGAGCTGCGAGCATGGAGTTAAAAGATGGAAAGAACATTGTGGCTGTCGTGGTGACGGTCCACCGCAGTGGAACCAACATTGGCGCAGTGGCTTGAGACATGCACTAGATTACCTTAGAGACCAATTAGCAATTATCTATGAGCAAGAAGGGGCTAAATATTTTAAAGATCCATGGCTAGCAAGAGATCTATATATAGATGTAGTTCTAGATAGAAGCCCTGAAAGCAGAGCAGAGTTTTTCAAAAAAGTTAGCATTAACAGTAATGGACAAAATCTAGAACCTTCTTGCAAAGGTTCTATTGAAATGAAGTTACTAGAAATGCAACGCTATGCAATGTTAATGTACACAAGTTGCGCATGGTTCTTTACTGAATTATCGGGCATAGAAACCGTACAAGTTATACAATATGCAGCACGAGCAATCGAGCTTGCTAAAAGCATTAGAGGAGAAACGGAATCTGCTTTTGAAGAAGAGTTTTTAAGAATTCTTTCTGATGCTAAGAGCAATGTCCCGGAATATCAGGATGGGAAATATATTTATGAAAATTTTGCCAAAGGCGCTGCTGTTACTTTAGAAAAAGTTGCCGCACATTATGCCATTATGTCCAGCTTCGATAAACTGGGAGTTGATTTTGATATCACAAACTTTAGAGTTAGATTTATAAATCCGAGACAAGAATCTTTTGGTAATCATACTCTTTCTACTGGTCGTATCATCATTTCTTCCAAGACTACTCTTGAAGAAGAAGACTTCGGTTATATAGTTTTACAATTTGGTGCTTTTGATTTTCGCTGTTCATTAAAACCATACAGCCAGCTCAATAATGAATTTGGTGATCCTTTACTCTTGGGGAAAGATTTGTTTGAAATGCTCTATCAGTCACATATTGTGGAACTTTTAAGAAGAATAGATCAATATTTAGGCGAAGATTATTATTCTCTACAAGGGCTTTTTCACGAAGAGAGAACTAAGATTATTTCTTCTTTATCCAAAGAAGCACTAGAGAAAGTTAGCCATATGTATGAAGCTGCTTACGAAGAGAACAAGCGTATCAGCGAATTTTATACCAGTCAAAAAATTCCAGTACCAAAAGAAATGAAATTCATTTCAGAATTCGCTATTAATAAAAAATTCAAAGAAGAAATATTTAATTTAGCCAAGACAGGATTTTCTACTAAGACAATAAAATCTTTAATGGAATTAATGCATTTGGCAAAACTCTCTAGTGTAAATTTAGATAAAGAGGAAGTAAATAAATTCCTATCGCAAGAATTAGAAACTAGAATCAGACGTATCACACAAGAAGCTGATTACAAAGCCATTCCAGAGTGTTTAAATATTTCCAAAATCGCAAGTAAATTAGATATAGAGCTGAGTATAGATGAGCCACAAGTAATTTTATTTGATTTTCTTAAGATGATCGATGAGAATTTAATCATAGATAAAGTAGTTATGGATGATTTAAATCAACTAGCAAAAAATCTGAGAATAAACACGAGTGCAATCAAAAACAAAGGTAAATAAACAGCTCGACCTAGGAGCTAAATTAACGAGCAAAGATTCGGTGTCGTTTAAAGTTTGGGCACCTTATTGCAAGAAAGTATCAGTAGAAATCCAAAGCAAGAGAAAAACTTTCAAACTAGAAAAAGATGAGCAAGGATATTTTTCAGCTACCGTGCAAGGTCTTCATGAAAACGATGAATATTTCTACGTATTAGATGGCAAGAAGAAGCGTCCAGATCCCGTATCTAGACTGCTTTCCCAAGGTCCGCATGGTCCTACTATTATTATCAACCCGAATAATTTCAAGTGGACTGATACTAAATGGCGCAATCCAAATTTAAAAGACTACATTATCTATGAATTACATGTAGGGACGTTTACTGACGAAGGAACTTTTACAGCTTTAATTGCTAAACTTCCTTATCTAAAAGAGTTAGGCATTACTTGTATCGAAATCATGCCAATAGCCCAATTCCCCGGAGAAAGAAATTGGGGCTATGACGGAGTAAGTTTATATGCCGTCCAAAACAGTTATGGTGGACCTGATAAGTTCAAGCAGCTTGTCAATGAAGCTCACAAACATGGTTTAGCAGTTTGTTTAGATGTGGTTTACAATCACTTCGGACCTGAAGGAAACTATCTAAATGACTTCGGTCCATACTTCTCACATAAATATTCAACACCTTGGGGACAGCCAATAAACTTCGATGATAAAGAAAGCAATCATGTTCGTGATTTTTTTATTAGCAATGCACTCTATTGGATAAATGAATATCATGTCGACGCTTTAAGACTTGATGCCATCCATAGTATCTATGATTTCAGTGCTAAACATATACTTCAAGAACTTAAAGAAGAAGTAGAAAAACACTCACTAAAAACAGCTTACTTAATTGCCGAAAGTGATTTGAACAATACTCGAATCATTGAAAACACTAAGCATGGTGGCTATGGCTTAGATGCTCAATGGACTGATGACTTTCATCATGCAGTTCATGCATTAGTTACCAAAGAAACTCTTGGCTACTATAGTGATTTCGGTAAAGTTGCAGACTTGGCAAAAGCAATCACTGATAGGTTTATATACGATGGTAAATATTCAAATTTCAGAAAAAGACATCACGGCAATAGCGCCACAGGCTTACCAGGTGAAAAATTCATAGTAAGCATACAAACTCATGATCAAGTTGGTAATAGACCATATGGGGATAGATTAAGTACTTTAATTTCTTATGATGCTCAGAAACTTGCAGCTTCTTTACTCATACTTTCACCATATATACCTATGTTATTTATGGGTGAAGAATATGGTGAAACTAATCCTTTCCAATACTTTATTAGCCATGGAGACAAAGATCTAGTAAAAGCAGTAAGAGAAGGGCGCAAAAAAGAATTTACTGAGTTTGGCTTTAAGAAAGTACCAGATCCAGGATCGGTAAAAACTTTCAGTGGTTCAAAATTAAACTGGGATCTTAGTAAAGTCAAAAAACATAAAGAGCTTTTTAATCTCTACAAGGAGCTAATTCAATTCAGAAAAGACTTTCTCATACCCTATATTTACGACCCTGATAATGTAGAGGTAGAGTTCGATGAAAAAGCCAAATCCTTAGAAATCCAATATACACTTAAGGATGGAAAAGTTTTATCAATAACTGCTTCCTTTAGCAAAAATACCGTCAAAACTAAGAAATCCAAACAATGATAGAAACTAAACAATATACCTATAATGAATTTTTAGAATCGCCCACCAAAAATCAATGGCAAAAAATTGGCATTCAAAGACGTGCTGGAGTATGTACTCCATTATTTTCAATATATTCACAAAACAGCATGGGTATTGGTGAAATTCCTGATCTAGAACTTCTAATAGATTGGTGTGAGCAAACTGGTCTTAGTATTATTCAATTACTTCCACTCAATGATACGGGTTTTAATTTCACACCCTATGACTCACAAAGCTCATTTGCACTAGATCCTATGTACTTAAGTTTAGATAAATTAGTTGAAGTACATGTAAATGATGGAATAAAAAATCAAATACAACAAATTAAAGAAGATCTAAAATTCAAAGAGCAAAATGTTAACTATGAAATTAAAAAAATTAAACTAGATCTGCTGTGGAAAATATTTCTTGACTCTGATCGCGAGAATCCTAGATTCCATGAATTTATTGAAAAAAATAAATTCTGGATCCATGACTATAGTTTATTCAAAGCTCTGAAAGACAATGAGAAGCAGCGAAGCTGGATCGAATGGAATCAAGATCCTCAAGAAGCTGATCCACAGAAGATTGCCTTTTATTCATGGTTGCAATGGCAGCTTTTCGAGCAGTTCAGAGTAGTTAAAACCTATGCCAAAGCAAAAAATATTCTTCTCTTTGGCGATTTACCATTATTTGTTTCCTATGACAGTGCTGATGTTTGGGCTAATCAAGGATATTTCAAACTAGATCATATGTCTGGCGCCCCACCAGATGCTTACTGTGAAAAGGGTCAACGCTGGGGCATGCCTACTTATAACTGGGAAGCCATGGCAGAACATAACTATGATTACTATATAAACAAACTAAAATACGCTGAGAATTTCTATGACATGTTTAGAATAGATCATGCAATTGGACTTTTCAGGGTATGGAGTATCCCGAGTTCAGAACCAATTGAAAATGGTTCTGAGAATGGTGCCTTCGACCCACCCGATGAAAGCATTTGGGAAGAGCATGGCAAAGTACTGTATAAGGTAATCACGGGAAATACTTCAATGCTTCCTTGTGCTGAAGATTTAGGAGCTGTCCCTGATTGCTCTCCAATTGTATTAAAAGAACTTTCTATACCCGGCTTAGAAGTACAACGTTGGCTCAAGAATAAAAAAGGCGATACTTTGCGCCCAGTTGAAGACTACCGCAAAAACTCCATTGCGGTAATTTCCACTCATGATATGGCGCACTTTGCAGTGTGGTGGAACTCAGAAGCAACTGAAGAAGAGAAGAAATTGTTTATTGCTTATTGTCAAAATGAGACTAGTGTTAATAAACCTGGCACTGAAGATCAGCCTGAGAAATCATTAACTGAACTTATAAAACTTGCTATAGTGAAAATTAGCAATTCAGCATCAATTTTCAGCATTCAATTAATTCATGATTGGCTTACACTGAGTGGCTTTCAGAGCTTAGAAGCTAAAAACTCACGCATTAATCTTCCTGGCATAGTTTCCAAAGAGAACTGGTCAATCAGGATGCCAATTTCGCTTGAAGAGATGAAGCAGTTAGAGATTAATTCTATGATTAGGGAAATTAATATTTCTTCGCAAAGATCTTAAAATAAGGCCGTCATTGCGAGGAGTGAAACGACGAAGCAATCCCCCTGCGCAAACGGGGTTGCCACGACCTCTTCGAGGTCTCGCAATGACACGCAGCAGATGAGAATTTTAGGATGGATTTATCATTTCCAGTTGCGCTTGTAGTGAAATGTAAACTCCATCACGAACTCATCACCTAATATTGCTGGTAATGGATCAAATGGAGATGCCGCCACAATTGCATCAATAGAATCTTGATTTAATTGTTCAGGAGCATTAGAACTAGCAATAGAAATGTCTCTAACTGTACCATTTTTGTTGACAATAAACAAAACAGATATTTCATGAATACCTTTTATATGTGACGGGCGCCATTTCTTTGCAATGCGCTTAGAAATATTATCCGCATACTTTTCAGAAGCTCTTATATATGCATCTGATTTACCTTGATAAGCTTCTTGATATATTGGCTCTTTATCTTTGGCTTGAACACTATAAATAGATGAAAGCAGCAAAAGAGAAGTTAGAAAAATTCTTAGTTTTTTAGTCATAATATTGAGGCTAATTATAGCAAGAAAGTGAGCTAGATTGCTTCGCTTCCTACTTCGCTAAAGCTACGTAGGACAAGACGCTCGCAATGATGTAAAACGAAAACAGTCCTTCACATGATCATTGACCAACCCCACCGCCTGCATATAGGCATAAATAATAGTAGTACCTACAAACTTCATACCTCGCTTTTTAAGATCTTTGGAAATAATGTCACTGACAGCAGTTGAAGCTGGCACCTCTTTGGAATATTTCCATTTGTTATTTAAAGGCTTAGCTTCAACAAAAGCCCAAATATAATTATCAAAAGTTCCAAACTCTTTTTGTATTGCTAAAAAAACTTTTGCATTTTGCCTTACAGAAAAAACTTTTAAACGATTACGCACAATACCAGGATCAAGAAGAAACTTTTCCAATTGAGAATCTTTTAAGCGTGCAACTTTTACAGGATCAAAATTACAAAACAATTTTTTGTAATGCGCACGCTTCTGTAATATAGTCTGCCAACTTAAACCAGCCTGTGCTCCTTCTAAACAAAGCATCTCAAAATGCAAACGATCATCATGAACGGGAACACCCCATTCTTTATCATGATATTCAATATAGTAGTCCTTATCTCCAGACCAAGCACAGCGCCTCAGGGTCGTACCTCCACTTTCCACCATAACCATAATAATAATCTATAACAAAGTTGCAATTATCTAGGTTATGGTGGAAAGTGGAGGTACGACTGCATTATAATCAAAGAATGCTTTTCAAAGACCCCTGGCAAGAAAGATCTGCCAAAGTAACAACCATTTTCTTTAGCCTCCTTATTTTTGCAGCATTTATTGCATTAGGATTACTATTTAAAGACCTAGTCAAACTGTTTATTTTTGGATTAATGATCAATTACTTACTAAGTAATCCCGTTAGGCTTTTAACCAAACTTATTAGAATAAGAGCTCTTGCAATATTTACTAGCTTTGCTGCAATCATTACTTTCTTTTTTGTTATAGGAAGCAGCCTCTCACCTGTTTTCACAGAACAGAGTGAAGGACTTTCTCAATCATTACCATATATAAAAACTCAAATTCATAATTTTCTAGAAAACTCCAGTCTATCTGCAGAAAAGCTTCAAATCTCGCGCGAAATAATGGATACCTTAGATAGCTCGGAAGAAACTAATTTGTTTACAGATTTCATTTCTCTTCTGAGCAATAATTTTGGAGAGAATGGATTTTATCAAATAATATCTAGCTCATTACAAACATCCATTAATGTCCTTACAGGCTTTGTATTAACTATGATTATTAGTTTCTATTTATTACTAGATGGAGAAAGATTATGGAATTTATTCGTTAGCATTTTCCCAAAGAAACAAGAGAAGCATTTTGCACAAATCAAGACTAGGATTGACTCTAATTTATATGGACTGATAGTAGGTCAATTTCAAATTGCACTTTTAACGGCAGGAGTAATGTTAATAACCTATATTTTCTTAGGCAATCAATTTGCACTTTTATTAGGTTCTCTACAAATGCTCGAATTTATTCCCATACTTGGAACTTGGGTAGCCATAGTCCCTAGTATCCTAATAGTACTAACTACAAGTGGTACGCAAAAAGCCATTATTGCCGCTTCTATCTACCTTGTATACACGCAAATAATTCGAGATCAGATCATTGCTCCCAGGATCATGAGTGCTGCGTTTGGCATACATCCTTTAATGGTAATTTTTGGCTTACTAATCAGCATCCAGATCTTTGGTCTGGTGGGATTAGTCGTAGGCTTACCAATTATTGCCATCATTAGTGCAGTGGTAGACTATTTGATTCTGTTCAAAGATAGAAATTAGACTGGAATAGTATCATTCTTCTCACGTGCCCAAACACGGTGAGCTGCAATTGCATTTACAAATGTTTTAGCAATCGCTAAAGAAAAAGTTTTACTTACAACCACACCTTCTTCAGGATTCTTAAGAAGATCCTTACCAGCAGCCCAATAGCTTGCTTGTAAAAGCTCTACTCCTGTACCTGTGGCTGCAACTGCTTTGCAATGTTTATAAGTCTCATTAACAAAGACCATGGCTCCTGGACTTTTTAGAAGCGTATCTGTACTCTTCTTACCGCCTGGAATAAATATTGCATCGAAGAGCACCGAACCTGAAGTCAAGAAAGTAAAGTCTGTTTTAATAGCTTCTCCACTATCACTTTGAATCATGCCACCATGCTCTGCAACAAGTTTAGCCTGCACTCCGTTTGCTTCCAAATCTCTAACCATGCCATTAAGATCTGCTGCAACAAAACCATCAGCAATAAGAACTGCTACTTTGCGAGTCTTAGCTGTCTTAATAGTATTTGCCATGCTTAATGCAGGTGATGGCTTAGCTGCTTTAACTGGAAGAGGTTGATGATCTTTCACAGAACCATCAGCTGGAATGCTCTGATTCATAGGACTATCAAGCTTAACTGGTACTTTCATACCTAAGCCCGTAGCGACTTGATTTGCTAAAGACTTATCAATTTGAGCTAATAAAAATAGCATACGTTCTTTAACAGGATCAGTTTCAACTTTACCTAATTCAAAACATAGAGCTTTAACAATATGCAATTTTTCTATTTCAGACTGACTATTGTAAAAAAGTGCAGCTTGACTAAAATGATCAAAGAAACTTTTGCTACGAGCACGTACTTTACTCGCATCTATTCTTTCGCTGTGACTAACAAAGCCACCTTCCTTAGCACTGGCTTGCATTGGCGAGCCTCCGCTTAAAGTGTTTGGCTCATAACTAGTACGTCCTTGATTAACCATCTGACGCATGTGTCCATCACGTTGATTGTTATGTATTTGATTAATTGGACGATTGATAGGAATCTCATGGAAATTAGGACTGCCTAAACGTTTGAGCTGAGTGTCAGTGTATGAGAATAGACGTCCTTGCAATAACGGATCATTAGTGAAATCTATACCTGGCACAATATGTCCTGGATGAAATGCTACTTGCTCAGTCTCAGCAAAGAAGTTATCAGGATTACGATTTAGAGTTAATTTACCAATTTTTTTCACTGGCACTAATTCCTCAGGAATAAGTTTGGTTGGATCTAGAAGATCAAAATCAAATTTATGCTCATCTTCTTCAGGTACAAGCTGTACTCCAAATTCCCACTCTGGATAGTCACCATTTTCTATAGCTTCCCAAAGATCACGGCGATGGAAATCTGGATCTTTACCAGAGATCTTCAAAGCTTCATCCCACATCACTGAATGCATGCCAAGAAGCGGTTTCCAATGGAACTTCACAAAATGAGCCTTGCCTTTTTCGTTAATAAAACGAAATGTATGCACACCAAAACCTTCCATCATACGCAAGCTTCTTGGAATAGCTCTATCTGACATTGCCCACATAATCATATGCATGGACTCTGGCATTAGAGAAATAAAATCCCAAAAAGTATCATGAGCTGAAGCCGCCTGAGGAATTTCATTATGCGGTTCTGGTTTCACAGCATGAATTAAGTCTGGAAATTTAATTGCATCTTGAATAAAAAATACTGGCATATTATTACCAACAAGATCATAGTTACCTTCTTCGGTATAAAACTTCACCGCAAAGCCACGTACATCGCGCGCAAGATCAGTTGAACCACGAGATCCAGCGACAGTTGAAAACCTTACAAAGACTGGTGTTTGCCGACTAGGATCTTGCAAGAATTTAGCACTAGTATATTTAGCCATAGACTCATAAACTTGAAAAACACCATGTGCTGCAGAACCACGAGCATGAACAATCCTTTCCGGTATACGCTCATGATCGAAATGAGTAATTTTTTCACGTAAAATAAAATCTTCAAGGAGAGTACCACCACGCTCACCTGCTTTAAGAGAGTTTTGGTTGTCATTGATTTTTAGACCTTGATTAGTAGTTAAGAATTGACCTAAGCCATTTTCTTTATTGACTTCTAGTTCTTGAATTTTTGCATTTTTAGTTTGTGATTTCTGCGGTTTAGAATTTTTTGCTGGTGCAGCAGCTTTAGTTTTTTTATTGTTAGATTTTTTCATATAACTCTCCTGGATTAATAGTAACAGTACGAATGTTTTGAATACAAATCATATCACAAGTGGAGATGCGACTAAGTATTTTTGGCTAAGAAATCTTCATAGCTATATTTGCGTTTTAAAACTAAAGCTTGGGTTTCATCTAATTCATAGATAGAAGGCAAATTAATTCCATTAAACATATCTGACTTCACATGCGAGTAAGCACCCATATCAATAAAGGTAAGTTTAGAACCAATTTCTAAAGCTTCTTGGAAATTAAAAGTTCCAAAACTATCACCTGCAAGGCAAGTATTACCAGTGAGAATATATTCATACTTGCCATTTTTATCTGCTTCTAATAAATCTGGTTGCCACTGATATTCAAACACTTCAG
The DNA here is from genome assembly GCA_964517685.1 of uncultured Gammaproteobacteria bacterium. Taxonomy (GTDB): domain Bacteria; phylum Cyanobacteriota; class Vampirovibrionia; order LMEP-6097; family LMEP-6097; genus CAYQSL01. The sequence goes on from CAZFCF010000004.1 coordinate 63,478, forward strand.
GAATGTGATTAACAGTAGTATCCAAGATTACAATCTTTTTTGCATCTACTTTGATGATATCCAAAACAGTGGAAACTATAATGCAAGCATCTCTAACAATGGCAGCACCAGGTTCCAAGAAAAGCTCTAGACCATAGTCATCATGCAGTTTATTGATTAGCTTCTGGAGCAAATCTAAATTCTTAGACTCATGGAAAATATATCCTCCACCAAGATTCATCCATTTCAACTTCGTTAGCCTAGAACCAAGCCTATGAATTATATGATTAACAGTTTTCTCTAAATCTTTAAAATCACTTGCATCACAATTATTGTGGAAATGAATTCCTGAAACCAAATGAGCATCAGGATCACTATCAAAAAAATTCACAGCTTCACTCAGACCGATTCCTAATCTAGAATATTTTTTGCAGGGATCATACCTTTCATCTTTTATCAAAGATACTCCTGGATTGATTCTCAAACCAATACTGTTATTAGCAGATAATTTATTTTTGAGTCTACGAAATTGGCTTAGAGAATTGAAATTTATATGCTCAGCTAAATTTGCAATTTCTTCTATTTCATCATCTCTAATTGCAGGTGCCGTGTAATAGATAGAGCCATGCCCCTTTAAAACCTGAGCAGCTAATTTAGTTTCGAATAAAGAACTAACAGCAAAACCCTCTACAGTCTCAGCAATAATTTCTAGGATCGGTTGAAATTCTAAAGTTTTAAGTGCATAAAGTTTATGACAATTAGTTAAACTCGCATAGAGACTCAATCTCTCGCGAATCTTCTTGGGATCATATATAAAAGCTGGCGTCTGCATCTCGGTTCTAATCATATAATAAATACATGGGCACTAAGAAAGAAGTAGATATTGCAATTATTGGCACTGGTTCAGCCGGCATGTCTGCTTATAGCCAAGCAAAAAAAATCACCAACTCAATAGCATTAATAGAAGGAGAAAGTTATGGCACTACTTGCGCGCGCGTGGGTTGCATGCCTTCTAAGCTTCTCATCGCTGCTGCTGACTCTTCTCATCATATTGATAAAGCAAAAGGTTTTGGTATTCATGTAAGTGAAAAACAAATCAACTCTAAAGAGGTAATGAAAAGAGTTCGTGATGAAAGAGATAGATTTGTAAGTTTTGTTTTAAAGACTGTCGAAGCTTACGATCAAGCTCATTTAATTAAGGCTAAGGCTCAATTTAAAGATCGCAATACTTTAGAGCTAAGTAACGGAGATACCATAAAGGCTAAAGCAATTATTATTGCAGTTGGCTCTAGACCAGAGATACCAGAGATTTTCAAAACTGCAGGAGATCGTCTCATTACTAGTGATGAGCTTTTTTATTTCGAAGAACTACCAAAGTCAATTGCCATAATAGGTACAGGGATTATTGGTTTAGAACTCGGACAAGCCTTACATAGGTTAGGAGTAGAAACTACTATCTTTGGCAGAAGCCATAGAATTGGCAAAAGCTCTGATCCTAAAATTAGCGAAGCCTCAATAAAGATTTTTTCACCGCAGTTAAATCTAGAATTAAATTCGAAGATTCAAAAACTTACTAAAGAAAATCAAACTGCCAAAATTACTTACACAGACTCTCAAGGTAAATCACAAGAAAAAAGTTTTGAATATATTTTAGTTGCGACAGGAAGAACTTCTAATATAGATACTCTTAAAATCGAGAATACCAGCTTAGAATTAGACGAAGAAGGCATTCCCAAGTTCAACATGAAAAGCTGTCAATGCCAGGGTTCCAATATTTTCATTGCAGGTGATGCTAATGCCCAAATACCACTATTGCATGAAGTAAGTGATGAAGGCAGAATTTCTGGAATCAATGCTGCAAACTATCCTCAAGTTAAAGAATTTAAACGCAAAACTCCTCTTACTATAATTTTCAGCGATCCACAGATTATGACTACTGGTAGCACTTATAAAGAACTTACTGAAAAAGCTATAGACTTTGTAATTGGTGAAGTGGATTTCGCAGATCAAGGAAGAAGCAGAGTCTTCTTAGTTAACAAAGGTTTACTTAGAGTCTATGCCGAGAAAAAAACTGGCAAGCTTTTAGGTGCAGAAATGATTGGACCTATAGCTGAGCACTTAGGACACCTTCTTGCTTGGGCTCATCAAGCAGAGTTAACAATAGACGAATTGCTTGAAAATCCTTTCTACCATCCGACTATAGAAGAAGGTCTGAGAACGGCTTTGAGAGATTTAAAGTCAAAGCTCTAATTTATTGCTAATATTTAGCATGAATGAATTCATCTACCCAGGTTTTAGATTTAGGCTGTGGCGGCAATAAAATAGCTGGGAGTATCGGCATCGATTTTATAAAACTAGATGCAGTAGATATAGTTCATGATCTAAATATTTTTCCTTATCCAATAGCTGAAAGTGCCTTTGATAAAGTTCATCTACGCAATATCATTGAACACGTCAGCAGTATCATAAAAGTCATGGAAGAGGTTCATCGCATTACTAAAGCAAACGGTCTGGTAGAAATACTTACACCGCACTACAGTAGTTACACTTCTTGGACTGATCCAACTCATATCTGGCATCTAGGTAGTCAGAGCTTCGATTACTTCGGGACTTCAGAGAGTATGAGCTATTACTCTAAAGCTAGATTTCATATTGAGTACTCTCACATAAAACTAAATAGCGTTTATAAATGGCTAGGCTTTGAATTTCTAATCAACTTACAAAATCGCCATAAGGGCTTTAGTTTTATAAGAAAGATCTGGGAGCGCTATTTATGTTTCATCATCAGAGCCCGCTTCATGACTTTTAAATTAAGAGTCGTGAAGTAATTAACCCTTCTTACTGAGTGACTTTCGTGACTGCTCTAAAAGTGAGTGACGTTTCTTTAGGTACTCGTCATAGCTACCTTTAAAAACAATTAGATGTCCATTATCAAATTCCCAAATCTGCGTTGCGTGATTTTGGATGAAATAACGATCATGTGAAATGCAAATCACAGTACCTTGATAACCCTTCAATGCATCCTCTACAGCTTCTACCGCGGGAGTATCTAAGTGATTAGTCGGCTCATCGAGTAAAAGAGTATTAGGTCCAGATACCATTAGCTTAGCCATTGCTAAACGTGCTTTCTCTCCACCACTAGTAACACCAACTTTCTTTTCAACTTGTTCACCACTAAAAAGGAAGCGTCCTAAAATTCCCCGAATCTCACTTACAGGAGTTGGTGGCATTGCTTCTTGAAGTGTCTCAAGAACTGTTTTATTTGGATCTAAGATTTGTAATTGATGCTGAGCGTAGTAACCAAGCACTACACGGTTATCAAAAGTAAAGCTCCCACTATCTGGTTTTTCAGAACCCATAAGGATTTCAAATAAAGTTGTTTTGCCACAACCATTAGCACCAAGAATAAAAACTCTTTGTGGCTCTTCTTTAGTCCACTCTAAATGCGCTGAAATATTTTTGAATAATTTATTATCACCAAATGATTTGGATATTTTTTTGATTTCAAGTACATCTCTACCACTTGGATGGGGTAGAGGAAATTTAAAATGTAAACGCTTTAATTCACCTTTTGGAGCTTCAATACGCTCAACTTTAGCAAGTTGTTTCTCACGGCTCTTTGCTTGAGTACTTTTGGTAGCACTTGCTCTAAAGCGGTCTACGAAAGCCATTTGTTTTGCCAAGCTTTTTTGCTGACGTTCTGCTGCTGCAGTCAGATTCTCACGCATTAAAGTTCTCTGTTCTACATACTGATCGTAATTCCCAGAATACATAGTTAGAACTCCACGCTCTAATTCTGCAATCTCAGTTACTACTGCATTTAAAAAACGACGATCATGTGAAACTACTAAAATCCCTTTAGGATAGTTACGTAAAAATTCTTCTAACCATTCACAAGCTTCTATATCTAAGTGATTGGTAGGCTCGTCCATTAAAATTATGTCTGCTTCTTGCAAAAGTATCTTTGCTAAATTGATACGCATTTGCCAACCACCACTAAAATCTCCTACATCACGATCAAGCTCATCTAGACTGAATCCTAAGCCAGTAACCATACGTCCAATTTTTTCATCTAGTTTATTAGCATCAAGATTTTCCTGCATCTCTTGCAGGAAAGTTAAACGTGCAACAGCTGCATCAAGTTCATCTTCTTTCAAGTCGCTGAACTTATTGAGGATCTCTTCTTCTTCAGCTTTATAATCATTGAGTTCAGTAAAAACTCCATAAAGCTCTTGGCGTAAAGTATTGCCTGCTGTAAGCTCTGGATTCTGTGTCAAACATTTAACACGAATATTTGCCATGCGATTTATAGTTCCCTTATGTGGGTCCATTTCACCAGTTAGACATTTAAGTAAAGTTGATTTACCAGCACCATTAGCACCAATAAGTCCAATACGACTTTGGAGTGTAATTTTTAGGCTTACATCACTGAGTACTTGTTGGGGTCCAAAATGGACAAAAATATTGTTGGCTTGTAGCAGCATAGGAAGGGTTCAGGAAAAGGTTAGCACAGCCCTGAGTCCGCGTCTTTACTCGTTATAAAAGCCTTATAATTAGGCTTTTAAGTCCTTAATAAAGTAAATCATGAGTTATAAACAAGTAATTTATAACTCAAAAAATGGCATAATATGAGTTATAAATAGGAAATTTATAACTCATGCGTTGGAATTGGCAAAAAAAAGACTGGCCTCATTTTAAATACAACCAAAACGTATTAAAGCAATATGAGCTAAGTTTTTTGCGCAAATCTGGATTATTAGAAGGTACATTTAAGCACATCAATAAAGACAACGAATTGAATTTAAAAATCAATTTGATTTGTGATGAAGCTCTTAAAACATCTGCAATTGAAGGAGAGTATTTAAATCGTGATAGCTTACAATCATCAATCAAAAAAAACTTTGGGCTTAAAGTTGATAAAAAGAAAATCCCTTTAGCTGAGCAAGGCATCGCCAAAATGATGGTAGACCTTTATCACAATTTCTCAGAACCACTCAGCCATGAATCTTTATGGCAATGGTATGCAATGCTCTTCAATTTAGAAATGAATAACTCCAATCTTTATCGCAGTGGTGAAGAACCAATGCAAGTAATTTCAGGGGCTCTGCATAATCCTAAAGTCCACTTTGAAGCACCAGATTCTAGTGATGTATATAAGGAGATGCAAGGATTTATTAAATGGTTCAATCAATCACATCCTAATGGCAAAGAGCCTTTACCGACATTGGTTCGCGCAGGCATCACGCATTTATACTTTGCATCCATTCACCCTTTTGAGGATGGTAATGGACGAATTGCAAGAGCACTTGCAGAGAAAGCATTATCACAATGCCTCGGCGAGCCAACTTTAATTGCTTTATCTATGACTATCGAGAAATATAGAAAAAAATACTATGATGCACTGGAATATTCAAATAAAGATCTCGAGATCACCCCATGGCTGAAATATTTTTCTGAAACAATACTAGAAGCACAAAGTTACAGTCAAAGCACAGTGGAGTTCTTAATCAAGAAAACTAAATTCTATGAAGCTAACCGCAACATATTGAATCCAAGGCAGGAAAAAGTTATTGAAAGAATTTTCAAAGAAGGTCTTGAAGGATTTAAAGGAGGCTTAAGTGCAGAAAATTATATTAGGATCACTCAAACTTCTAGAGCCACGGCTACAAGAGATCTTCAAGATCTAGTAGAGAAGGGGGTTTTGAGACAAGAAGGACAGCTGAAAAGCACTAGATACTATTTAGATCTATAATTAATAATAATATGAACGCAAACCAAAACGAATTCGTCACCAGCCAAGTCTTCGATGCGCCTCTAGATACAGTGTGGCAAGCTTGGACTGAAACTGAAGAACTAAAAAAATGGTGGGGACCTGAAGGAGTAGTTATAGTGCACTGCACTAATGATCTACGTCCTGGTGGTGTTATGCACTATGGTATGGAAATACCAGGTGTCACTACTATGTGGGGCAAATGGATTTATCGAGAAATTGTTGTACCAAGCAAAATTGTTTCCATTGTGTCATTTTCAGATGAAAATCAAGGAATGAGCAGACATCCATTTGCGCCAGACTGGCCTATGGAAACCCATTCAACAATTATTTTTGAAGAGCTTGGTGATAAAACAAAGTTAACAGTGAAGTGGTCTCCTTTCAATGCAACTGATGCAGAAATAAAAATGTTCGATACAAGTCATGAGAATATGAAACAAGGTTGGGCAGGCACATTCAATCAATTAGCTAATTATTTGAAAACAAAAGTATCTTAGGAATAAAGGCACGCTTTAATTCAAGGCTTAACATACCAATCAATAGCTCTCCAGAGTTTTTTAAATTGACCAAGCTCGGACATCATCTCTAATTTAGCTTGTGCAGGCGCTTTGCCAACACAATAGACACCAGCTTGTGAAAGATTACCAATCATTTCTACTAAATTTTCTTGAGCCAAAATATCTCCAGGAAATAACTGCGGCATAAAAATCTTTATCATAGCTTGCAAGCTTGCATTAAAAGTAAATAATGAAGGCCAAGTAATCATCTCTGCCCTAGTTCGATGCTCTAACTTCAATAAATCATCTAGATTAGTATTCTTAGCTTGTTCTCTACTAACAATATCTCTTAATATAGATGCAGAACCAACAATTCCTCCAAAAGTTTTTCCTAAACTGGCATTAAACTTTAACCCCAATCCAAAACTCAATGCAAAAAGTACTAGATCAAGTGTCGTTCTTTGAAGATTTAATTCTCTAACAGAAACACGCGAATCTCGTTGCTCGTTTCCTCCAAGCTCATCTCTTTTTTTACGGAGATTTTTCAATATTGCAGTCAGAGGAATATTTTTAGGATCATTTTTATATTGGCATGGATTACTGTCTAACTCAGCCTTTACAGCATCACGCAAAATACCCAGGATAGGATTTCGTAAATATTTACATTCAGCAACAATAGTATAGTAACCAACCATACTGGAGAATCTAGATTGAAGTTCTGGAAGATTTGTAACCTTTGCAGCTAAATAATTAGCAGGCAGTCTTGAAAATAAAGCGCCTAAATGTACACTTAAAGCAGCCCATGGTCTAGAAAAAGCATCAGCATTATCATAACGTAATGCATCTTCAGTACTATCTAAATCATTTTTATGTTTCACGAAATTATTCGCAATCAATACTTTAGCTTCATAGAACTCAGCAGCAATTGCAGGCAATGATGAACTCAGAGTCGGATTAATTTGGTGCATCATTCGGTTAGTCAAAGGAGTTTTAGTCTCAGTAGGAGTTGTATTAGTTGAAGTTTCGGAAACTTGTCGAGTCGACGTTTCTGTTCTACTTGCATTAGCTAAACTTTTCGATTCTGGCTTTGGAAGCTCTTGTCGTACTTCACTAGCTTCATGCCCACTCAGTACACCAAGACCTAATAGTGATGATACTTTAAAAAAATCTCTTCTATTTAGTAAGGTGTCGGACACGGAACAAAATAATATCACATTTAGTGTGGTCACTTTAAATTACAATGGAACGATGGTCGGAATCAATCACAACATTGGACGAACTCTTAAAAGAATCAGAGAACGCAAAAATCTCAACAAACAAGAAATTGTAAGAGAGCTTAAAAAGCGCTTCAGGATTCATTTCCCGGCATCAACTTTTTCACGAATGGAATCAGGATTGTCTGTAGCTAAAGCAAATATAGTTGCAGCTCTTTGCTTGATATACGATGTAAACCTGCAAAGCATCTTGCTTACAGGTTATGAGTACGACTATAATCCTAGTCAAGAAGTAGACTTTTAATTATGAATAGCAGACCCCTCAAACAAAAAACTATCGGCATACTTGGTGGCATGAGCAATCAAGCTACCGCTGAGTACTATCGCATGATTAATGATGAGGTCAATAAATCTCTTGGTGGCTGGGAGATAGCGGAGACCTTAATTGCAGGACTAAATTTCGGCAATGTAGAATATTTTGTTCGCAATCATCTTTGGGATGATTTAAGCATTTACTTAGAAGGAAAAGTATTAGATCTTAAAGCAGGTGGAGCAGATCTAATCGTTTGTGTATCCAATACAGTTCATAAAGTTTTAGCTCCGATTATGGAAAGAATTGATATTCCATTTATTCACATCGTAGACCCCACTGCCAAAGCCATACAGACACAAGGTCTAACAAGAATTGCAATTCTAGGAACCAAACCTGTTATGAGTCTTCCTTATATCAAAGATTACTATCAAGAAAAATATGGCATAGAAGTTTTTTCGCCCAATGAAGAAGAGCAAATAGAAGTAGATAGAATTATTTTCGATGAGTTAGTGAAAGCTAAATTTCATAAAGCATCTAAACAAAAATATTTAGATATAGTTGATCGTTTAGAGAAAGAAGGTGCTCAAGGAATTATTCTTGGTTGCACAGAAATATTTCTTCTCATAGAGCAAGCTGATAGACCGAATTTGCCATTCTTCAATACTACCGAGCTACATGTAAAAGCAGCAGCAGATTTTGTTTTAGCGCCAGTTAAAATTTAGGCTCAGGACTAGCTTCAATAAAGGCTTTCATATTAGCTAAACCTTTATCAAATTGTTTACCTATCATATGGCTACAAAATACCATCCACATAGCTTTACTTAGAAAGCCTGGATGCTTGCCATACATAGTCCAAACAACAGTAGTTTCATCAGAGCTATCCGCTTTCAATTCAAATCTAGACATACTACTATCTATCATTGGTTTTACAAAATCTAAGCGATACTTCACAAGTTCATTTGGCTTACTCTCAAGTATGGTCATAGAACCTTTACCCATATTGTCATTGCCATCCCAAGCCATTGAAGAACCAGCACCTTCTTCAGGTCCAGCAAAAGTAATTTTAGCTTTGGGATCAAGTTCTACCCAAGGTGACCATGCATGCCAATTCGATAATTTATTTATATGTGGGAAAACTTCTGCAGCAGGAGCTTTAATACCTATCGCACGCGAAACACTGTAATCTTCTGGCTGCACATAAGCCAATATGCAAAACGCAGTGGTAATAAGTGCTATAGCTGTGATTACAATTGTAGTAACTTTGCCTTTTTTAGATTCGGTACTCATGTATATAAGTATAATAGGATTTTACTAAGCTGTTAATATTATTTGCAATCAAAAATGCAAATAATAGGAGCATAGAAGATTTAAGCAGAAAATGATTTTAAACCTATACTTCCCTCAATATCAAGGTTCCGGAGCAAATAATGCAATAGCGATTGGTGCTGAGACTTTATTCCAAAATTTTTCAAAGAAATTGAATTTCACAAATGTTGAATGCTCACAAAATATTTCAGAGATTAAGAATGGAATTTTTTCTTACGATGTATTGCTAGAAAATTTCTTGATATCAAAGAAAATCATTGAAAAAGAATCCCCACAAAAAATATTTCTTTTAGGCGGAGACTGCAGTGCCGAATTAAGTATAGTCTCTTGGTTGAATCAAAAATACCAAAACGATTTATTAGTAGTTTGGTTTGATGCTCATGGAGATTTAAATACGCCCGAATCATCACGTAGTAAGAATCTCAATGGTATGCCATTGCGAACCTTAGTTGGTGAAGGTGATAAAGCAATGGTTGATAATTTATTTTCAATTTTAAAGATTGAGCAAGTAGTCTTAGCTGGCGCCAGAGATTTGGATCAAGCAGAAATTGATTTCATAAAACAAGAGAAATTAATTTGCCTAGATCCAGAAAATTTTGAAAATAATTTCTCTGAGACTATTAATAAACTAAAGTCGAAATTCACAAATGTTTATATTCACTGTGATTTAGATGCTATAGATCCTGTAGATATGCCATATGTTAAATCTATAACTCCAAATGGCTTGCCACTAAAAACTGTTCAAAATTGCATTCAGTATTTAAAAAGTAATTTCAACATTGTCGGTCAAAGCCTAACTGAATATACCGGACGAGAGTTTATTGAAGAGATTGAAGATTTGATTTTAATGCACTAAATCAATCTGAATATATTTAGATCTAAAGCAGTAGAGCTGTAATTCGGCCCCAACCTCGATATGTCTTGATATAATCAATAGGACCATATCATCAATGAATTATCCTTCTATTTCTAGAATCTCAAACTCTATACAGCCGAACAGCTCAGGGCCAGTTAGTAATTCTGCTCGTAATATCAAGGCTCAAGTAAAAAACATAAACCCCGAAGAAAAACCATTAAAAGCAAAAACTATCTCTGAGCAAGCAGATTCCTTTCTTGCTAAAGCAATTAATTGGTTTGGTAAATATCAAGATCTATTTCTAAAATATTTAGTACCACCTCTTACTTTTGGTCCAATTTTAACTGGCATGAAATCTAAAAGTCTTTTTAAAAATATTTTCAATATTACGGCAGGATTTCTTATATCTTCTATAGCTTGGTGTCTATCAATGCATATTGAGAAATTAGAAAAAGCAAATAACTCAAAACTTGACGATACAAAGAAAGATATCATAAAAATTAATTACCCCTTTGACCCAAAACTCAAAGATAAATTTACTGCAATTAGTGATCCAAGATCTCATTCTGGAATGTATGAACATGCAATGGATTTCTTAATGCCAATCGGGACAGATGTTTTAGCGGTAAAAGATGGTACTGTAATCGCAGTCGTTGACTCACATCCAGACCATAAAGCAAATGAACAACATATTGAATTTAAAACAAACGGATCAGTTAAACGCAATGATAATGTCAATGAAATTATGATTTTAGGAGAGGATGGTTTGATACAACACTATGCTCATCCTAAACAAAATAGTTCACAAGTTAAAGTTGGAGATACAGTAAAAGCAAATACTAAAATTTGTGAATCTGGTCACAATGGTAATAGTAGTGAACCACACCTACACTTCACGCTTTTCAAAAAAGGTGAAAAAGAGCAAGAATTAATTTCTCTGCCAATTGAGTTTGTAGATTAGGGCAAATCAATAGTAGAACAATTGGCTAAAGATCTGCAAGCTGAATTACCAGGAGTTAAAGGATTTTCCACTCAGAATCTCTGGTATATGCGTCAATTTTACTTAGAATACAATGAAGATTTAAAACTCCAACCAATGGTTGGAGAAATTAGCTGGACCAAGAATGTAGTAATAATGAGCAAATGTAAGGACCAAGCTTCAAGATATTTTTATCTCCTTATGACCAAAAGATTTGGTTGGACAAAGAATGTTTTAATTCATAAAATTGAATGTAAAGAATTCGAAAGATTTGCTTTAAATCAAACTAGTTTTGAAGCAAGTTTACCTAAACCAATTAAATCCCAAGCCAAACTCGCAGTTAAAGATGAATATACTTTTGATTTTCTAGAACTTGCTGAAGATCATTCAGAAGATAGTCAATAGTCTTGAAGGTTTTGAATTCAAAAAAGATGAAGACTTAGTTGATTAAACACCATCGGCATCACGCTCGTTAACGATGTTATATCCCATTTCCATACCGCGAGCTGCACCTTTGCCCATACCTACAATTCCACCAACAATTATTCCTAGAGGAATCGCAATAGGAGCTGCAAGAATTTTAAGTAGCATATTTGGTGCTGGGATCAAAGGATCAGTAACGCCATCCACGGCTCCTTTAACAAGGCCTGTCGGTAAACCTACGATCGCACCAACAGGGGCACCGAGCACTACACCAACGGTTCCTCCAATGATTTGACCAAAAGCGTTAGCTTTGACTGCTTGAGTTGAAGAAATAAAAATACAGAGAATTAAAATTAAAATACGATTGTTCATAATAAAACAATTATACTACAAATTTAGTTTCAATGCCATTAATTTGATCTCAAATGATACAAAATTTGAAATCTCTTAGCTCTTAGCCATCTGTGCAAAAAATTCTTCAGCACCTTTGGTAACTTGCTCTGGCGTAAGATCTTGTTTGTGAGTAGCAATCATCCATGAATAACCAAATGGATCTTTGACATTGCCACAACGATCTCCCCAGAACATATCAGCTACTGGCATTGTAGTTGTAGCACCCGCATTAACAGCTTGTTTGAAAGCTGCATCTACATCGTCGACATAAACAAAAAGACTAATAGGAGAATTACCAATAGTCTCAGCGCTTTTGCCACAATCAGAACTAGGATTCTCGTCGCCCATCATAATAAGTGAATTACCAATCTGAATCACTGCATGCATAATGCCTTTGCCTGAAGGACCCGGAAATACACAGATTTCTTTTGCATTAAATGCTTTTTTGTAAAATTCAATTGCCTTCAATGAATCTTTAAATGTAAAACTTGGTGTTAAAGTGTTGTATCCTTCTGGAATTGTTTTAGTCATTTTATTTTTCTCCCTATAGAGTTAATTTTAGCAACAATAAGAGGTCTATAAAGACTTGATGATGATTAAATGAGAGAATTATAGAAATGCAATTATTCCTTACGATTATTTCAATCTGGTTTTTATTTACCATGCCTACAACAGCGGCAAGCCTCTCAGCTTTGTGCAATGCTAACTCGTTTATAAAAGATTGCAATACAAACCATATAGTCTTTCTTAAATACAAAGCTGTAAAGGGAACAGCAACTTTAAAATACAAAATTGATCCAGGACCAATTGGAGAAATCAGTGCTGATGAGGCTTTCAACGATGCTGTAGAAATGCTAAGTCGCTGGCAAGAAGTATCCAGCTTAAATTTCGTTGCTAAAGATGGTGGCAAAATTTCTAAAGATGTCACTGCAAGCAACTACAAAAACTATATTGATACTCGCTTCCCATTAGGTTATAGTCCACTAGTTTGGGATGCTGACGGATCAATTACAGAAGAATTATCCGGAGATGGCTCAAGAAATTCTATATTAGCTTTTGGCGGACCGGCGTTTTTTACTGTTACCAACGGTGATGTAACTGGAATTAAAGAATCATATTCTTTTTTCAATGGTTATTTTTTTAATGGTGATAATACCGGTGAAAGCTCAGAGTTTATCAGGAATGAATTTCTTACAACTATACTTCATGAAGTTGGTCACATGTTTGGTCTGGATCACACTCAGGGAGGGGATCTTGAAGGCTATCTGGATAAGACCGGTGATGAAAGAGATGATGTTCCAATAATGTTTCCTATCATAGCGAACAATGGAGCTGAGTTACAGCAAGATGACATTGCTATTGTCAAAGATACTTATCCTCAAGGAGATGAAAAACAAAACTACGGAAGAATAGAAGGTAGTCTTACTGATGGCGGCATTGGTGTGCGAGGTGCAAATGTAGTTGCATTCAAAGTTGACGACAGCAATCCACGTAAACGAGCTGTAGCTTGTCCTAGTGATGTAGATGGACATCGAACAGGAAATTTTGTTCTACCAACATTGATTCCGGGAGAATATATTGTATTTGCTGAACCAATCTTTCATGTTTTCACAGGAGGTTCTTCAGTCGGTTCTTATGGCGCAATTGATCCAAGTAAATTTACCACTGGTTTTTATAATGGTGACACAGAGCCAATTATAGAAAGTAGCGATCTTAGTACAGGCATAGCGCAAGCCAAAAGAATTACAGTTAGCGCCGGCACTACTCAAACTATAAAATTTAAAATCAATACCAATAATGGTAATAATATTGAGCCTAGCTTTACCGCTTCAGGAGGAGCTTTCAATAAACCTCAGTTACTAAGATTGGGCAAAAACAAAAAAGCCCAAATAGTTCTAAACAACTTAAATAAATCATCAAAACGCCTACTTGTTTTCAGTACAGAGTATCCAGATTTAGTTAGATTTTCACCAAATGATACTGCTAATGTTTATCGCAAAGAAAAAATCATAGAAGTAGTTCTTGCTCCCTATGAAGATTTTCTCGAGCAATTTCCTGAAATTCAAAACGGCGGCACTGTTGATATTCCTGTAACTATGACAGACATTAGTACTAGATACATTAATGACTCAGAAACTATTACTGTGTTTTAGCTGGAATTGGTTACAATGTAACAAATGAAAAGAATAATACTTGTAGCAGCTCTCTTGGTAATTAGCTTAGCGAAATCTCAAGCAGAAATAAAAGAAGGAATGCGCCCTGTGCAAATCATGTATGTGCATGGTGCTCAGCAATATAAATTAGAGAACAAGGAAATTTTTATTAATGATATTACTGAAATACACAAGTATATTCTTAAATATGGCAAGCAAAGTAAAATTATTAACCGAACTCTTTTATTAGATGGCACTACTGATTTTATTAAAACTCCTGAATACTATTATTGGGGAGATCAATACGGCGAAAGTATCAAAAATCTAGATAGGCAAATTAATTCTTTTCACGACTATTATTATAGTGTTACTGGAAGCGCTAGAAGACAGTTGGTGTATCCGCTTCACGACTTGCTTTGGCTAGATAAACCACATCATAGAACAAAGATTGTAAATGGTCTTTTTGAAAAAGTTAAAACGGAAATTCAGGAAGGTAATGATGTTGTTTTGCTTGGGCACAGTGCGGGTTCTGTAGTTGTTTTTAATTTAGCTCTATACCATGCTCCAATAATAAATATTTATAAGATACTTCAAGAATCACCTAAGTATAATAAAATTGCGGACATTTTCAAAGACAATCAGTACACTTGCGCGCAAGCTTTACTAGAATCACATGTAACAAGAATAGATGAGGACGGGCAATTAGTTGGGTTACTCAAGAATTTAGAATTGAATGATCCGACTAAAGTCAAACAATGGCAAGATGAATTCTATGTAGAAAATGCGCCTAAAATTTTAGAGTACACAAAATCTCGTTGTCTGCCAAACGATCGATTAGTTGGTTTGGTTACTTTTGGTAGTCCACTGATTGTTAGTAGTTCACTGGGTGGTGATTTTGAGAATGAACAAATTTCAAGATTAGTTGATTACATGGTTGCTAATGGTGTTGCTTGGCTTCACATGAATCATTTTAAAGATTTCATCGGCATGCCAATCGCTACTGATACAGAAATGAAAAGAATATTTAGTGAATCAGAAGAAAAAATTACCAGCTCTGATAGAAAAGGTTTTGTCATGAATAGCCCAGATATAAAACGTGGCGCGAATATTATTACAGCTCATGAATGGTATTTGCATAATCCAAAGTCATTTGCAAAACTCTTAGTAAAGACTTATGAAAATGGTATTAAAGAATATTACCCTGAGATAATTACTGAAATTAAGGGTCGTAGCTCAACAAGCAACAAATTTTAGTTACAATGTAACAAATGAAAAGAATAATACTTGTAGCAGCTCTCTTGATAATTAGTTTATCTAAGTCTCACGCAGAAATAAAAGAAGGGATGCGCCCTGTGCAAATCATATATGTGCATGGTGCCCACCAATATACACTAGAAAGTAAAGAACATTTTATTGAAGATATTACCGAAATGCACAAGCATCTTCTTAAATATGGCAAGCAAAGTAAAATTATTAACCGAACTCTTTTATTAGATGGTGCTACTGATTTTATTGACACTCCTGAATACTATTATTGGGGAGATCAATATGGTGAAAGTATTAAAAATCTAGATAGGCAGATTAATTCTTTTCACGATTATTATTATAGTATGACTGGAAACCTTAGAAGGCAGTTGGTATACCCTCTTCACGACTTGGTTTGGCTTGCTAAACCTCATCATCGAACAAAAATTGTAACTGGTCTTTTTGAAAAAATTAAAGCAGAAATTAATGAAGGTAATGATATTGTTTTGCTTGGGCACAGCGCAGGATCTGTAGTTGTTTTTGATCTGGCTCTATACCATGCTCCAATAATAAATATTTATCAAATACTCAAAGAATCACCTTCTCCTAGCAATAACAAACTTGCAAATGTCTTTAAAGATAATCAATACACTTGTGCAGAAGCTTTACTCAAATCAAAAGTAACAAGAGTAGATGAAGAAGGACAGATGGTTGGATTACTAAAAGGTTTAGAGTTAAGCGATCCAACTAAAGTAACACAATGGCAAGATGAATTTTATGCAGAGAATGCACCTAAAGTTTTAGAATATACAAAAACTTATTGTCTTCCGGCTGATCGTTTAGTTGGCTTGGTTACTTTCGGTAGTCCATTAATTGTTAGCAGTTCAATGGATGGTGATTTTGAGAATCAGCAAATTACCCGATTGGCTGACTATATGATTCGTCACGGTGTTGCTTGGCTTCACATGAATCATTTTAAAGATTTTATTGGAATGCCAATCGAGGCTGATACAGCAATGCAACGAATAATGAGTGAGTCTGGAAATAAAATTACCAATTCTGGCAGGAAAGGTTTTGTCATTAACAGCCCAGACAAAAAACGTGGCGCAAATATTGTCACAGCCCATGGATGGTATTTTAAAAGCCCTAAATCATTTGCAAAACTCTTAGTAAAGACTTATGAAAATGGTATTAAAGAATATTACCCTGAGATAATTACTGAATTAGAAAAGAAAAAATAGCTAAATTTTCAAAAGTTTTCAAAAGCCCTAATTATATAATACGTATAAAGTGACAATAGAATCATTAACGAAAAGCAAGCTATGATTGCGATTCGCATTGATATGGGTACTCGCTCAGATTGTATAAATTGAGATCCTTCTCTTTGGAAAGCGGCTTTAACAATAGGTACTATATAACAAAAATTTAGGATGCTTCCAAGTAAAAGAAATATTACAGCAGCATAATTACCTGAATGCAATTCTTCTAATAGCATGAGATCCTTACTTAAATATCCAGCCAGGAATGGAAATCCCGCTATCGACAAGCCACATACAGTGATACCAAGAACCAATAGTTTCGTTCGTGGCGCAATTCGCGAAATATCTCTTACATCAATGGTGTGATAGAGACAATTATATGCTCCTGCAATAAAGAATAAGCAGATTTTTGCGATTGAGTGAGTAATTATATGAAGCATCGCAGCAAGGATTGCTGTTTTTGTTGCAATTAAAATAGCAGTAATTATATACGAAAGCTGACTAACTGTAGAATATGAAAATCTTTGCTTAAGATCCTGCACTCTGTAAGCCTTATAAGCAGCATAAAGAGCTGTAAAACCACAAAGATAAGTAAGCCAACCCACATAAAAAAACTCCTTTGATAATTGTTGCAAGAAATCTAAACCATACACATAAACTGCTATTTTCATTAGAGCAATGGGTCCGGATTTAACTGCCGCGACTGAGTGAATTAATGCGCTAACAGGGGCAGGCGCAAGCATTGTTCTAGGCAACCAGGTATTAAAAGGAATAACACAATTTTTCGACATCCCAACAACAAACATAGCTAATACCAACGATGCCAAGACCGGTTTTGACGATAACAAATTTGGCAAAGGGTCTGTGAAATTAAAGTTACCTTCCAAGTTGTAGATGATAATTATTGCTGGTAAAAAAATTAGAAAAGCCGGTGCCAATGTCTGCCATAAATAAAATTTGCCTGCTTCTACCGCTTGAGTAGAATCTCGCAAGGTAATCAAAGGATATATAAAAGGTATGTTCAATAAGTAAAAAACAAATAATGTAAATAAATTACCAGCAAAGCCAGTCGCCAAAGCTGTACTAATAACTAGAGCAATGTAGAAATTAAATTTGCCTGCCTTTTGTTGAAAATCATAACTCACAAACGAAAAACTATAAATCGTTGTTATCAACCATGCCACGTTAATTAAAAAAGCAAAAAACCAAGAATATTTATCTACCAGAAAAACTATATTCAAACCAAGATCTACTTGGCTTAAATGAGTTTGCATGAAGCTTAGAATGATGATATTTACTAAGCCAAGGGCACAAATTATTGAGTAATAAAGTTCCCTACTCCTTTTCTTTAATGGCAAAAATATAATAGCCATTAGAGGTAGTAGTATCACAACGAGAACGGGCATCTTAAGAATATTATACAGTTAACCAGTGGCGGTCGTAACGAGCTTTAGTTAATCTAACGCTTTATACATCACAAGAGCATCAATATACTCCTGTTGCTTATAGTGAAAGGCTTTTGGCAAGGTGCCTATAATTTCAAATCCATATTCTTGGCAAATTTTGATTGAAGCTTTATTAGTCACCACTACTAAATTTAATTGAATGGCTTTATAACCTAATTCTTTAGTCTTAGCTAAAGCGAACTCCATCATTTGTTTGCCAAGACCTTGTCCACGATATTTTCTATCAATCATCACTCCAGTATTTGCAACATGACTTCCTAAGCCAACTTTATTAGGAACTATATAACGCGTTGCAACTGGCTCGCGATTAAGGTAAGCGATGTAGACTTTAGCATTTGGAGCAAACCATAATTTCTGAGCTTCTTCAAAACTTATATCCGGCAGATAAGGATAGCTATCTGCATCTTTGATCACTTCTTGAAAGATATGCCAGATTTCGCTGAATTGGTTTTCGTTAGCTTCTTTGATTATCAGGGTTGAACTCATTTAGTAATTAAATTATATAATCAATCAGACTAAGGAATAATTCTATGAACTTATTTATGGTTTATGTCGGTGGATATACAGCAAGTTCAAATATTGAACTTCATGATATGCGCTTTGTTGTGGGTGAAACTATAGAAAGCTGTTACCCTCAGCTTCTAAAAGAATGGTGGGGTGAGAAGAAAATGTTTCACATCGATGCGTGGGGCGCAGTAAAAGTTATCGATGGTTATGAAGTAGAGATTAAGGACTTTCGCGCAGAGCATACTGAGAAACTTTATTTCGTAAATTTAGGTGGCTATGATATTAATGAATTCACTGAATTGCATAAAAATATTTTAGTAGTTGCAAACAACGAAAATGAAGCAAAGCACAAAGCCAAGTCACAGATTAAGAATTGGATCCAACCACACAAAGACAATTTATTTGAAGTTGAAAAAGTTTTAGAAATAAATCTCTTCGGAAATAAATATATTCATCTACAGAAATCTACAGAACCTGAATGCTTTGACTTTGAGTGTGAGTATAGATTGGTTACTTATGAGTAAGCTAGACAAAGCAGAGTATTAGATAGATGATTAGAAGAAGAATGAATAACCAAGTAATATATGCTGCAATCATGTTAATAGCTGGATTTGGGATCCCAATAATGGCTGCCCTAAATGCACGCCTAGGAGCTGCACTCAAAAGTCCTGTTTTAGCAGCGATCATTTTAGTCGCTGTTGCATCAATAACTATGTTTATAATTTTTGCTGTGCAAGGATTTCCAAAGTTTGTGATACCAAAGCTGCCTCTATATTTTTATCTGGGTGGTCTCTTCTTTGTATTTTATATACTTTCTGCCAGCTGGATAATCCCAAAATTTGGTGTTGGTCGTGCTGTTTTCTTTGTCTTATTAGGTCAGTTGATCGCTTCTGCAATCCTTGATAATACAGGCGCCTTGGGTGCCACACGTATTCCTCTTGATCTAAATCGCATCATTAGTTTATGCCTGATGATTGCTGGAGTGGTTTTGTATATTAAGTAAAATACTGATAACAAAAATTATATGAGTACTTCATTTATAGATTTCTCACAAATTGAACTACAGGAAATTATTCCTGGATTTTTTGCACAAACAGTTCATGGTGAGCATATGACCACAGTTTATTGGACTGCAAAAGCAGGTTCAATATTGCCACAACATAGCCATATACATGAACAAATTAGTAATATCACTGAGGGTAAATTTGAACTTACTATTAATGGTGAAACTAGAACTCTGGGTCCAGGAGATCTTGCAGTAATAGTTCCTCATGCAAGTCATTCTGGGAAAGCAATTACTGATTGTAAGATTATTGATGTGTTTTATCCAAAGAGAGAGGATTATTAGAGAATTAAAACTATTCTTAATTAGATCTTAGGCTATTTAGGGTACAAAAAGGGTATAATTTGGGTATATAATGAATTGGGAAGTTGTTGATTACAAACACAAGAAAGTAATTGATATCCTTGAAGTCAGCAAACATGAATACAATCCTTGAGGTGTAAAGATATGGCAGGAAGTCAAAGAAAAATAAATATGGAGTTTTTAGGCACACTCAGTTCATGCTTAGAACAATACGTTAAAGGCAAAATCAAACCTGTTGAAGTTTTGAGATTAGTAGAACATAGCCTTCCAAAAGAAGACAAAACCAATTGGAATCCAAAATCCGAATTTGATGGACATGAACTAATTGAAACTTTCCTAGATGTTAAAGGTATGACTCAAGCGGAACTAGCTAAAGAAATGGATCTCACATCAGCGAAGATTAATGACATCATCAAAGGCAGAAGAAAAATCACTCCTAAAACTGCAAAGAAATTCGCTGAAGTATTTGGGGTGGAGCATACGGTGTTTTTATAATTAATATCAAGAACACTCTGAGAAAAACTTTATGCAAATAAATTATTCAACTATCAAAGACGCAAAAGCTTTAAAGGATTTATATCAGGTTGTAGCAGCGGCTTCTAATACTCTTGGCATGTTACCCGAGGAATGTACTTTAGAGCATTTTGAGCAAGTTATAGAAAAATCAAATAATTATGGAGTTATTGTCGGAGCATATAAAGATCAAGAATTAATAGGTTTTGTTTATGCCTATAAATTCAACTTGAAACTGTTTGATCATGTACTTTCAAATATGGCGATAGGTGTTCATCCAAATTATCAAGGACAGGGAATTGCAAGGAATTTACTTGAAAGATTCTTCAATAAAGTTAATCAAGACAAATCTGTTATTAGAGTTGAGCTTATTGCGGCAGCAAATTTAAATGCTGTTGCCCTCTATGAGAAATTTGGTTTTCAAAAAGAGGGCATCCTGGTAAAAAGAGCTACTTTGCATAACGAGCTTGTAGACAATATTGCAATGGCTTGGCTGAAGAAAGAAAATGTTTGATTAGTCTGGAGTGGAATTAGAATTTAATTATTCATTATTTCTCTTATTACTTCTATCTCAGCCTTTGAGAGTAATTTCTTTTTAGACATAACTTCTAGAATATCCTCACAGCATACTACTTGCCCAGGACCAAGTAAATCATTAGCCACATCAATAGCTCTAAAGTCATTAGTCGCAAAGATATACCTAGATTCATCATAGACTACAGCTATGGACGAAGATTCACCTTTACCGATTTTGGTCTTACGCTGCATAAGCTCATCACGCAACTCTTTCTGAGCTTCATTAAGGTGAATGATTGTAACTTTACCTTGTTGATATTGCTTATAGAAAATATCCTTAGCTTCTGTTTTGGCAGCTCTGCCATTATTAATTTCTTCTGCAACATCTTCAGTAATACAAACTTCGAACTCTAAGCAAAATTTCGCAAAAGCCTCTCCCACACCAAGATAGATGATGATATTGGTGTCAGAGATTATTACTTTCTTACTCACAGGAGAGGATTAGGTCTATTAAGAGAGACTATTTTAGGAGTCTTGATTTGCAACTCATTTAATAGTTTCTTTTGATCAACAACTGGACACTTAAAAATTTCGCAGAGTTTACCAATACTAAGCTTGCCTTGCCCGTAGGCATCAATAGCAACATTCTTTAATCTTGAAGTGAAATTATGATTAGAGAATTCTTCCGTTGTCTTCACTTCAGCCTTACCATAAAGCTTTTCTCTAATGATACCGACACTAGGTTTGTGTGATTTCATTTCTTCGTAAGATGCATCAGTAATAAGATCAAGGTTCTTAAGTCTGTAGCATGCAGTATCAAAACTTACGCCATAGTTATGAGCTATATGGACCATGTCATGTAGAGCTATTGATTTGCTACTCTTACCAAGGAAATGTTTGAGGAAAAACTTTAGTCCATCTTCCGGCATTAAGAATGAAGCTGCAAAAGCATTAGCCCTAACTTCTCTATAGTTACGATTGTTCTTCTCTTCAAATGGTTCAAATTCTGCTGTCAACTCTGGAGCTTTACTCAGATATGAATTATCCACCAAGAAATGACAGATCTCATGTGCTACTGAGAATCTATTTCTCACCGCACTATTTCTAGAGTTAATTAATATCAGAGGAATATTGTTGTACTCGCAATATAATCCAGAAATATCATCGAGCTGAAGATCAGTAAAAAAGACTACTATATTGAGTAGCTCGCAAACCATTAGAATATTGGTGATCGGTGATTCTCCTAAGCCAAGTCCCTTGCGTAGTTGATCAGCAAGAGCCTCACCTTGACTAATAGCTTCAGTTTTATTTATCGGACTCGGATAATTATTCTTCATCCAGTGACTGTGGCTTTGATCCAAAAGACTATTAGGATAAACTTCTTCAATAAGATCGAAATAAAGTTTTACATCTGGATATAATTCTGCAACCTTTCGCTCCAGCACTTCAGCTTGCACAGCAAGCTCTGCTCTAAACAAAGCCTTGAAACTAGGAACGGCACTAGCTTGCGTAACAAAAAGATCTTGTATTGAGACTCCATAAAGCTGAGCTAATTTTTGCATCTCTAGTTCAGTAACTTTCTTACGCCCGAATTCAATATCTATAATAGATTTATGCGAAGCAAAACCTAGAGCTGTAGCCACTTCTTTAGAACTTAGCCCTTTTTTCTTGCGGAGATTGTATAATTTATCCCCAATCGTATTGTTGGTGCTCTTTTCATTCATATATTTGATATTACTATCTATTCCTTATTGTTACAAATTATAACATATTCGAGTAAAAAATAGGTTAAATATGGTATAAATTAAGTATGACAAATCACAAGAATCATGGCAAGCAACTTTGGATTAGTCCAGATGGCTCGGGTTGGAAAAATCACATTGCGGGCCAAAATGGTAATGTAGGCAAATTTGAAAATAAGGCTGATGCTATAAAGCAAGGTACTAATTTTAGTAAAAGTTTAGGACTGGAGCTTGTAATTCAAAAGAAAAATGGTGAGATTCAGGACCGTAGATCACATGGACATGATCCATATCCGCCGAGAGGATAGCCAGAGTCGCAAAAAATCAGGAGACAAAATGTTTTATCAATCAACTTCATTTAGACTACCACTAAGCAATCCACTGGATAAGCTCGCGAATCAAGTTAGTTTAAATGGCAATCAAATACAGCAAATTAATAAAAGTATCGAGAACATACAATCCAATCTCAGGAGTAAAATTGATTACATCAATTCATTTGTTATAGGTTCCTATGCAAGAAATACAACCATAACACCTCTTACATCTGTGGATGTTGATATTGTCTTCGTTTTAGCCAAAGAAGAATACAGTCCAAGTAAGCACACTTACCTGTTAGATAAATTTAGGAATAAGATCAAAGAGTCTTATCCAAAAACCAAAGTAAGTCGGAATGGACAAGCAGTTACTATTAGTTTTACTGAATACACTATTGATGCAGTACCTGCATTTCAAATCCCTACAGGCAAATTAGTAATCCCAGATTCAACAAACGGAACATGGATTACTTCAGATCCAATAGGACACTCAAATCATATTTTAAGAGAAGATCAAAATAGGCACCATTACAATCTTTTACCAACGATAAAAGTTCTTAAAGAATGGAATAGAGAATCGGATAAATTTCTTAAATCTATTTATTTGGAATTGTTGGCTACTCAAATTTTTTCCAATGCTACTATAACAAAACTATCACCACAAGTAATTAGACATTTTTTTGAAAATGGTTGTTTATTAGTTCAATATGCGGTGCAGGATCCAACAAGTTATAGAAGAGATTATATTCACGGTCTAAGGTATGGGACTGTAGAACAAGCAGTTAAAAAATTTCAAGATGCTTATCAATTAGCACGCTTAGCTGAAATATACTTTGATCAAGGAAATTTTGTATCAGCATACTCTAAATTAAAAGAACTTTTTGGAAGCAGGTTCCCAATATAATAACCCTTATGGAAGAAATTGAAAAAGAAGCAGAAAGAATCTTAGAGGATGTTGAACATTCAATGAAATCTCAGTATATTGAATACGAATGGTGGTCAAAGGTACATCAAAGCTTGGGTTTAATATCAATTCTAGTGTCTGTCCTAGTTGGTATTTCACTTGATAATAAAGTTTTTGCCTTAATAAGCATAACTTTACTAGGGTCACTAACTTCAGTGATTACTTTCGTGGATCCATTAAATAAAGCTCTTTTACATAGGGCTTCAGCTGATAGATATAACGAATTAAATAATGAAATAAGAATTTTCAAGAATATAGAACTAAGAAAACTAGATGAAAACAATGCTGCAGAAAAACTCAAAAATTTAGTTTCAAAAAAGCATGTTCTGAATCATAATAGTCCAGTTTTCTCAGACGAAGCCTACAAGAAGGCTAAGCAAAGAATTAAAAAAGGGCAAACCAAACATTCTATCGACGGTAAACGGAAAAATTAATCTTTCAATACTGAATTCTTCTAGTCATTAGGATCAAATTATTTAACGCTCACTTATAGTCAAGAGCAGTAACATCAAACCCAACAAGCTCAAGAAGCTCATTATTCTGAACATCTTCAATACCACTATAAATATCCTTGTTAGAGCAAAGGTCTATAGGAATTTTGACTTCAATAATAAAATGACTCCCGAGGTGGGATCAACCTACCCCACCAATCGCACTGCACACACAACCAACGAACCTTCCGACCGTCGCATCTTTTTTACACAGTTAACTAATGACGGTCGGAAGGTTCTGACCCACTCAAGCACCAAAAAGAAAAGGACCCACAAAATGTGAGTCCTTTTCTTTTTTTTAATGGCTCCCCCTTGTTGACATGTTCAGCAACAGGGAGCTGGAATTTGAGGTTAACTCACTAACTTTGAAACAATTTCTAGCAATTAAGTAAATACCGCTTACGGTCTATATTGAGTGAGTTCAGTTATCATAGAGAGATAGTCCTTGAGAAATTACCCTTGATTATAGACAAACTAAAGATAGCAAAATTTAGAGATATTGAAAATCTAGAATTTTCTTTTGGTAGCAAGATTACTTTTATCGCAGGAACAAATGGAACTTCAAAAACTTCCCTTCTCGGTTTAATTGGTCAGCCATTTGTATTTAGAGAAGACAAAAGAGTCAAGCATAAAACTCTGATTGGCAAGGAGTTCGCAACTAAATTTAGTGAAATTCATAATTTTACTAAATTTGATGCCGTAGAAGAAATAGAATATGCCATAGCTCTAACAAATACACATGGCAATAAAGAACTTCCAGTAAAAGGTTATATAAGGAAAGGAGATGAATCTGGTGCAGGTACTCCTAGATTAGTAACTGGTAAAACTCGCCTCAAAGGTGAAGGAAACTACAATTTACCAGTAATCTATTTAGGTTTGAAGCGCCTTGTACCTCTTGGTGAACATGAAGAATCAGAAATTCAAATAAACCCTATAGAAAATATGTCTGAAGATGATATTAAATTCTTTAATGAACAGCATAAAAAAATCTTATTAAATTTAAATGATGAGTTCAGCCTAGAAAATGTTGAAACTCCAAACAAAAAAATGATTGGTGGAAGAACGGAGAAGTATGATTCTCATGGGCTATCAGCAGGGCAGGACAATGTAAGCCAAATTTTAACTGCTATTTTGTCTTTTAAGTCTCTCAAGAGTGAACTAGGAAGTCTTTATTCTGGAGGTATTTTACTAATTGACGAAATTGAAGCCACTTTACATCCATTAGCAGAGGAAAAGCTTATAGAGTGTTTATATGCTTATTCAAGCAAACTGGATTTACAAATCATAGTTACAACCCATTCATTAGAAGTTTTGAAACTTGGTATTCAAACTAAATATAAGGATTGTACTGAAATTATATATCTTACAAAATCAAGGGGATCATTGACTTATTTACCTAAATATTCTTTTGGGGAAATTTGTGCCGATATGACTGCTACACCGTTTAAGAAAGCATATCCTCAAACTTTTGCTATATGTGAGGATGATGAAGCAAAGACTTTTTTAAACACAATACTTCCTAAAAACTTAAAATCCAGAGTTAATATACTCTCTGCAAAATTATCCGCTGGATCATTAAACCATATCGCTGCATCTAAGGATTTAAAAAAAATTAACAAACAAACTATTTATATCCTTGATGGTGATCAGAAAAGATTTATTCGTTTAAAAAATGTACTTATTCTTCCAGGTAAATGTTCACCAGAAACTTTAATCTGGCAGTTAATGAATGAAATGCCTCCAGAGTCTTCTTGCTGGGATCAAACTAAGCAAGTTTATATGAGAGACTATGCAAACCAGCCGATAAATAGAGAAGTTTATAAAGATTTTTTTGCTTATATAAAAACCGTTAATTCAAAAGCTTGGGCGAAATTCTTTAAACTATGGATAGATTCTAATAAAGAATCAGTCGATAAATTTATAAAAGAATTTGAAAGCACTATAAATAAAATGGAATCAAGCGTTTGTTAAACTTCTAACACTTTATAATTAAGTTAGAGGAGTGGCTGAGTGGTTTATAGCGACGTTTTGAAACAACGTAATAGGTCTATGGTCTATCGAGGGTTCGAATCCCTTCTCCTCTTTTTATTTTATTATAGAAGTTTTATCATTCAACACATGAAGCGATTTTCGTATTAAAAGCTCCAATAAAAAGCAATATAAGTAATTTTTTGGAGAATTTTGATAAAAATTCTCCGCATCATTTTCATATAAATTTTCCCAACTACTCATATGCCAGCATAAACATTTAAGAGTCTCACGTATAACCCAACGATATTTAATTTTTACAGAATCTTTGGAAGTAAAAAAATCATTTAATAATGCAATGTAAGAATGAATAAAATTCAATTCTTCTGTGAATTTTATTTTTTGAATTAATGATGTTAAATCACATTCTTTAATTTCCTCTAAAGGAATATCGACACTGCCATCTATTAAGTTATCGGGTATGAGTAAATTCAAAGAACCAGCAGCATCTTTAATTAGAGATCTACGGATCCAATTTAATCCTAATAAAGATCCAAAATCGGATATACGACTGTTATAACCATCACTATCGACAACTTCTCTTTCTATACAATCATTATTAACTAATAAATCTGGAGAAAAAAAATGAATAATTTGACCATTAGTTTTGGATTTTGGGTAAGATTTCATACAATCTTGATCAATTTGGATAACAGGAATACTAGGCTTTAAAGATCCTTCTGATAGTTCATATGCCTTTTCATAAGCTTTACCAACAACTCGTAACTGTAAAGGAGAAGTCTGAAAATATTCTATTACTTCACCATAAGTTATTGCCCCTCTAATTAATATTGAGAATCTTACAAATAAATCATATTGAAGCTGAACCAATCTATCAAAAAGATTTTGCCATTTATCTAAATCTTCAAGAGTAATAATAATTGAATCAGAAACAATGTAAACAGTACAATCCAAAGGTTGTTTTTGATGCTGTAATGGAACATCCGTTCTTTCAATATCAAACTGAATTGAATTAGGTATATATTCCAGTATTTTAATTTTTGTACTAAGCTCTAATTGCTTAAACCCTAAAATATCCAAATATACAACTATTTTTTTTTCAGCTTCCAATTATCATCACCCAATTAAACGTTCATAATTTTTAATCCAATGCTTGAAATCAACCAAAAAACCACTTTCAAAATTTTCAGAATCCTGACGTAATAATATTTCACTTTGGTCATAATTGCATTTAAAACTATATGAAGATACGACACATTGATTATAAATTTCTTCGCTAATACCCATGGGCAAGTACATTGTTACTTTATTTTCTCTCATAAAGTCAGGAGTTAAATCAGCATAAATTGATTCTATTAAAGAGTTTATATGATTATCACTAAAACCATATCCTACAATCATTAAGGGATTAGCAGGTCTCATGTATTTTGTTAAATTGATGAATCCAAAACTATGATATCTATGGCTAAAAATAGTAGCGGCTTTAGAATTGCCCTCATAAAGAAGACTAGGCCTAAACCATTTACGGTTATCATAGAATTCCCATTTCTCTATATTATTTAATTTGAGCCAACCACAATATTCATCCCAAAGTATTTTGAAATCACCATGAAGTTTATAATGGTTAATTTCTTTTCTAGGTAGCTCATAATTGAATTTATATCCAGAATACTCTTCATTCTTATATAGCTTAATAACATCCTTGTGATCAAAGAAGTCTTGATATTGGGACTTAAAGCAAGAATCTTCTTTGATAATATTTTCAAAAATTTCGTCATGATTAAGGTCAAAAACATTTATAGTATATCCATTAAATCTTAAATACCTTAAAAAAGTCAGGAAATCTCCTTTAGCCTTTTCATTAATGGAGACATTATAAGCAGTGGTATCAAAAACTTTCTTTTCTATAGTTCTTAAAGTTTTTTGAATTTCTAATTTTGTAGTTTCATTAATTGCCGTATTAAAAACATATGCGGCACTTAGATAATTTTTCAGAATCATTACGCAATATTCATAATTAAATGCAGTTTTAATTTTATGGCTTACTACTCTTTTAATTTCATCTTTAACATATTGTTCATATGATGATTGATCAATACTTATCATTGCCTTATTGAAAGGTAATTGAATCATTTCCCAGGCGAATTCACGAATTGAATCTTCCTGAAAAAATCTACTATCACTAGTACCTAACGAAAGGTATTCTATATGATTATGATCAGCCAATATATAGGATAAAGATTCTTTAGACTCTAAGAAAGAATCAAAAAATTCATTTGAAAGTTCAATTCCAGTTTTGATTCCAGCCAATGCTTTTGAAAAACCAGAGCCTAGCAGTAAATTAAAAGTTTTTTCTTTATGCATATAATTTTAATACTAAACAAATTTTCTACCCATAAATGGGTAAATTCATAGGACAATTGTCCCTATGCACGAAGTAAATATAAAGAGAGGACTTGGAAGAACCTTTAAAAGAGAAAGACAAGATAGAAAAATATCTGCGGTAGATGCTTGTAAGCAGCTACGTAAGCTAGGGGTTCGTGTTTCTCAATCAACTTTATCCCGTGTTGAATTAAATCAAGTGGTTCCTAGATACGATATAGTTGCTGGTCTTTGTGTAATTTATGAGATTAATATGATGGAACTTGTTTATAGCTAAATTTTGCTTACCCATTTCTGAGTAATTATTCAATATCCTTCGCAGTACTTATTTCAGCAGCACAAAAACCATTATCGTTAAGCTCTTGAATTGATTCAATTGAATTAAAACTATCAAACGAAATTCCAGCTATCCAATACTTATAGGTATCTCTAAGCACATAAATAAACTTTCTTAGCTTTTCATTCCTGATTTCCAACCCATTATCGGGTATCACTGAAGCACACAATGGATATCTAAAATGCGCTTTAAGTGCATTACCTAATTTCTCAACGTGGCTTATATAACACATTGATATTCCAGTCGCACAACCTGATTTCGATAAGTCTAAATGTATCCAATGTGGCGTATTTTGTCTAAACTCTAAACTAGGTAGATTCTCCTCATTGATAACTAGATATTGATCTTTATCAGCATCAATGCCTAAAACTACATTGTTCTTAAATACTATTGATTTAACTGATTCTTTAAAAGCTTCTACTACTGCTTCATTATTACCAATGAATGAATCTATTGCATCCGTAGGCCTACCGATTACATCACGCTGACATTTAGTAGGGTTCATTAAAGCACCAGATTTATATTCAACTGGGACTTTTTCTATTTTCATATCAGCGGTAATTTCTTCATCATCCCTAATAACGTGCGGTGAATACTTTTCATCACCCATACAAAAATCAAAAACCTTACCTGAATATAAATGAGCTGGTCTTATATCGTATTGTTTATTCTCATAGATCTTTACATTAGGAATTTTGTTTTCCCTAATTTCTCGCATCAGCTTATTAACCATGCTGTCGTTACGTCTAGCTGATCCTGCTACTACTACTTTATAAATACTAAAAGCTTTCTTGGCAAATCTAGATTGAGTTCTTTCAAGAAACGTATCATAGTTCAATCTTGCTTGATCATATACCTGTTCCCCCTGCTCTGACTTCTTAGATCTTCTAATCACTGGCTGGTGATTCGATTCATCTAATCCAGCAAAAAATGTTGCAAGTGCTTTTCTTGCACCGGAAGAACCTGCTACCTGCGGTGTAAGAATCATATTGCCTTCTAAAACTAATTCAGATTCTTTTTTAGTATCGTAAATAATATGCTTACCCTGAGCTACAAAGGGCATTGATATAAACAATTCTCGAATAGGTCTGTAAAGTGATAACTCAGTAGCCAATTGACCATCTGACATAACCATACAAACTAACCATGTTGAAGCATCTAATCCAAATAGCTTTCTAACATCATCAAAACACTTAGTAAAATACAGTGAATATAAAGCATTCAAAATGATACTACCAAAGGATTTACCAACACCAATAGCACCTGTATCTATAACCTGATTTATTTGATTCTCACCTAATAAAACATCTGGATTAGATTCAATAAACTTTTCTTGGATCTTTTCCCAAACTTCTACACGACCACCACCAAGAAATTCACTACTCTTGATAAATTCCTCTGAAGTAGCAGGCATGTATCTTAAATTCTTTATTGCATTATAGAAACTAAAGTCTAATTTATCTATAATCTATGTACCAGCATTACGCCAAATTTCATATAGTCTTTTTTCTTGCGGGACTCTATGTATATCGGCCTTATTAAAACACGTTAAGGCCAGTTCGTAAGAGGTATTGATTAAATCTGAACTTGATTCTTCATTCAGCATTATCAGGGAGTTTTCCATGCTCTTGTTTTCTCTTCTTAAACTCTCGATAAAATTAAGTTACTGAAAGATAGTTTTAGTTCAATTAAGTATTAATTTCTGAATCCTTAATTTGAATAACTTTACTTTTGCCTTTAGAATCTTGAATTTCAATTGCAAAAGATAGATCTTTCATATTTGTTAAAAACCATAGTATATCTTTAGGCTCTGTAATTTCGTAATCTATCATTTCAGTTAAAAAGTCATTTCCCAATATTTTTAGATGGCGGTCTCTTTCTATATATTTTTCTCTACTTATTAAACCAACGTAACGCATATCAATAGTTTGTTCACCTGCATAATATAAACTTTTAGGCTTTATTGAAATTGTTTTTATATCTACTTTAGAATATACAAATAACTTAGGTTTTAATATAGACCCAGGCTGATTATTACGATTAGCAAGAACTAATTCCAAACGCAATCCCAACAAATCAATATTTTCCTCTTCTAATTTTTTCAAATCAAGTTGTGTTACATCAAAATCTTCTTTGATTTTAAAAAGAATCAAAGACTTATTAACTATTTCAATCTTTGATTTAGTCTCTAAGTGATTACGTAAATTAACAATGGCTGTAATAAATCCTGTTGAAACACCTATAAGACCAATTAAAGAATTTATATTCATATCATCACCGAAACACATTTACCCATATTATACGCGCTGACAATTAAGGCTGATTCAAAAAGAAATCAATAATTGGATCTTGCTTATTAGTACTAGAAACCAAGCTCCCTTGTTTCACATACTGCTCACCTTTATTACTTCGGATATAACTACCTTGTTTAGTGAAAGATACTCCATCGTTGCGCATAACCCTATTATCCATTTTGGTATAAACAGTTTTATTACCAACCTGAGAAATTCGATTTCCCTGGATTACAAATTGAGATCCATTTGGTCCAAAAATACGATTACCGACCTTACGATAAATTTCTTTATTACCACAATTGATAGTATTGCCATACTCTCGGCATTGATTAGCGCTGGCAAGCAAACACACGCCAAAGCACATGATCTGTAAAGCAATCAATGAGCTAATTCTATACATCTTAAAAATTAATTATAGGGGTTTTTAAGCAAACATCTAAAAACTTGGTTAGAATATATGGCGGAGCAATATTAACTTAGTACTGCTCTGAGGATTAGTAACCTCATCACAAGCGGTTTGGACGTCTGCACCGTAAAACAGATGTCGCTTTGCAGCACACATTTTTGTTGGCTGGAGGGCGGCATTATGTCCAAGCCTTCGGGCTAAAGATGCTGCAATCGTCTTGTGACGATTTACTAACCTCCAGCTATTTTTTTATTAAAGTAGTTTTATAAGTAAACAATCAAAGGAGTAATTATGTACTTTAAAGTGCTGCTATTGGTTTATTGCCTGATCAATTTACCGTCAATTGCTAAAGAGGAAAATTTCACTGGGTTTAAAGCTTTGCTTAAGTCTCGTGGATATACTTGTCCTCATTTATACGAAGGAACTGTTAATCCCAAAGAAACTGCCTATCGTATTAGTTGCTGTGATGAAGTCATGAGTAACTGTAATCGTAACGGTAATTACTATAGGTATCAAATATCTAAGACCTCAAACAATGATTGGTCTATAACAGCTGAAAAGCCTACAAGACAAAGCATTAGGAGTCCATGGTGATAGTTAATCCAAAAAGGAATTTTTATGAAAACATCGAAACAATATTTATTAGCATTTCTAATGCTTTGCTTATTACCAGCGTTAGCAGATAAGGAGCCATTCAATAACTTTAGAGAACTAATAACTTCTAAAGGATATACATGTCCAGAGGTTTCAGAAGGTGAAATAGGACAGAATGAGATTTTCTATAAAATCACTTGCAAAGAAGTTCAAGACAAAATAAAGAACTTTTACATATATCAAATTGAACAAAGCCGTTTTAAAGGCTGGCAAGTAAATAAAGTTTCTTATTACAGCCAAACTATTAGACCCACTCTATGGGGTAAAGCTGAATAACTAAAAAGGAAATAAACAATGGAAGAAAAGAAATGTCCTGCATGCAACGCTCCAATGGAATCTCACTGGAATAGATGTTCAGCGTGTGGGTTTGAAATACAAAGAGAAATTAATACTCCAAAACTTGAAAGACCTTGTTACATTTGCCATAAAACCATTAAGAGAGAGACTACTACTTGTCCATATTGCAATTCTAATCAAAGACCCATGAAAGATAGGACTCTTGCGGGCTTGCTTGCTCTTATTCTCGGTGGATTGGGAATCCATAAATTTTATTTAGGACAAAAAATTGGGATTCTGTATCTTTTATTCTGCTGGACTTTTATTCCGGGTGTTATTGCTTTCTTTGAAGCAATTTGTTTATTTATGACAACAGACCAACAATTTCAAGATAGCTTAAATTACAAATCATAGATATAAGTAATTACCCAGTATGAAATTTACTACTGTTATGATCTTTCATATCAGTTACAGAAGCATTTAGGACTTTTGAGTATTCAAATTCCGCAATAGCTAGATTGCTCTCAGCAAGCTGCTTTTGCGTTTGTTGCTTATCAACATCTAAGAGAACTGACACAAATTTTGTTAGTCTATCTAATGATTCTTCTACTTCTTCAGCAGTATGCTCATAACCATAATAGTGAGTCAAATGCTCTTCCAGAGTGGTTATTTGCTTGGTATCTCGACCCATATTCTCATATTGCCATATTAAGTATTTAAAACTTACAAATTTCATTCGTGAGTGAACTTAAATTACTGAAGTATGAAATTAAATTACGAAAAGATAGTTTCGATTTAAAAAAAGATATTCTCAACTATAATGTTGCTTTATGAAAGCAGTTATATTAGCTAGAGTTTCTACTAACAAGCAAGAACAAGAAGGGCTATCTCTCCGAGAAATGCAATTACCAAGGTTACGTAGCTATGGCTCAGAGAAAGGCTTTGAGATTGACAAAGAATTCGTATTCAGTGAAAGTGCTGATCAAAAAATCAGAACAAAATTTTCAGAGATGATTGAATATGTAAAAGAGAATAAGGATATAAAATATATCATTGCTTTTAGAGTAGATCGTATAACTAGGAATTTCAGAGATGCAGTTTTAATTGATGAGTTAATGAGCAATCATGATATTGAATTACATTTCGTTGAAGACCGATTAATCATTAATAAAAATACCGTTGGTAGAGATATTCAAGACTGGGATTTAAAAGTATTCTTAGGCAAACAATACATTAATAGGCTGAGAGAAGATGCTACTAATTCAGCTAATCATAAACTGAGTAATGGTGAGTGGCCTGCTAAAGCACCTTATGGCTATAGAAACATTGCTTTAGATACAAAAAAGAAATTTATAGAACCCGATGGCATCAAAGCAAAAATAGTGAAAGCAATGTTTGAATGGTACTCTACTGGTATCTATTCAATGCTTCAAGTTAGAAGCATGGTTAAGAAAGAATTTGAAGTTGATCTAAGCAAAGGAATGATAGACCGCATTCTTAAATGTAAGTTCTATCATGGGGTCATGGAATTTAATGGCATAGATTACGTCCACAAATATGAAACTATAATCTCACCAGCTACTTATAGTCTTGTTCAAACTGTTAAAGCTAATTATGGTAAAAAGACTGGACATAAGTTTGCAGGCTTGCCTTTTGTTTATAGAGGATTAATTACTTGTGCAGAATGTGGCTCTGCTGTTTCTCCTGAACGTAAGAAAGGGAAATACATTTATTACAAATGCACTGAATACCATGGCAAGCATGGAGCTAAATATATTAGAGAAGAAGATCTAACAGAACAAATTAAGAATGCTTTCAAAAGTATCGAAACACCTGATTATATAGTTACAAAAATCAAAACTACTGTTAAAAAGATTCAAGATGATAAAAACATCTTCTATAAGGATCAATTCAATCATTATCAAAGAGAACATTTAAAATATGCTCAAAGAATAGACAAAATGTATTTAGATAAGCTTGATGGTCTTATAACAGCCGAAGAATATCAAAAACGAAATGCTGACTATAGAGTAAAACAAGCTGAGCTTACTAACAAAATGGATCATTTACAGAAGGCCGATGAAGAATACTATGCAAAAGTTGAACAAATCCTATATGTAGCAAGTAATGCTAGTAAATTATTCGCAAGTTCTGAACTTGAACAAAAAAGGCTTTTAATTGGTTTTGCACTTCAGAACTTAAAATTAAAAGGGTCTGATCTCGTCTATGACTGGATCAAACCCTTTGATTGCATGTTAGTTTGGACTAAGAGTCCAAAATGGCTCCCGGGGCTGGGCTCGAACCAGCGACCGATCGGTTAACAGCCGATTGCTCTACCACTGAGCTACCCGGGAATGTGGCATTTATTCTACTTGCAATCGTTTGCCGATTGTCTCTTTTTGTTTCGGTCGCTACTCTCTGTTGAGTCCGACGTTTATCAGCTTCATTTACGCTCCCGTAGCACTGAGCTACCCGGGATTAAATCCACTGAGCCATAAATGTGGCTTTTCCACAAGCAAAAATGCTCATAGACCAGAAAATAATACCACGAGACTAGTCTATCCGCAGCGCCCCAAATACAACTGAATTTAATTTTTATAATTTCACAAAAACGCCTCAAAGCCAATCTCCATAAGCCTCACAAGCGAATCATAACTATAAAACCCTGATCTCAGTCATAAACCCTAGTGTTTAACTAAGACCTAGCCCAAACAATCGGTTTATCTAGACTTTGATACTCCAATAATGAACAAGGTCCTAAAGCAGAAAGCAAAATTTAATGCCAAAGAAATTCAAATTCAGACTACAAGCAGTTCTCAGATATAGAGAGATACTAAAAGACTCACAGGAAGCCAGACTCATGCAAGCTTCTAAATCTTATAACGAAACTGAACAAGCAATTGCAGTTTTAGATGATAAGCAAGATCAAGTTTATCAAGGCATGGTAGAGAATGCTCAGCAAGGATTCTCACTTGTAGATCATTTGAGTAAAGAGACTTTTAACAAGATGATAACTTATGAGAAATCAAAAGAGAAAGCAAGGCTAGCAAAGAGACTTAAGGCTCTTGAGTTCGAAAAAAAACGTTTCATAGACTATTCAAAAAAATTCAAAACTATGGAAAAGCTCCAATCTAAAGCTTTTGAACTATACCAGAAAGATGTGCAAGACGAAGAAAACAAACTATTAGACGATTTAGTTAATAACAGGCATCGGGCTCAAGAAGAAGTATGATGAATCCTCTCGGGAGCTTGAATAATTTTGTCTTTAATGAAAATAGCATCAACACTGACTCTCAGAACACTGTTAAAAAACCTGATTTAGAAATAAAAGATTCTCATGATTCTAATATTTCTTCAAAGCAAAGTATTGAGAAGAGAAGAGATCCTGAAACAGATTATTCAAAAAATAACTTCGAAGATGAATTACAAAACGAAGAAGAAAATCTTCAACCTAAAGATTACAAAAAGCCTAATAGCTTCAAAAACAAACTTGAAGATTTAAATAGTGCTATAGATCTTTTATTAATGGGTATGCAGCCAGCTCCTGTCATGCAGGCAAACCCAGAAACTGAAACAGCTAGCATCGATCTAAGTTTAAATTTCAACACAGATACTACCAACGCTACCATCCTTGCAAACCTAGGCGATAAATTAGCGGATAGATCAGAATCTCTAATCAAAGATATTGCCAATATTGATCTTGGTTCAGAAGGCGCTATTCAAGACATACTCAAACTCTCAGATACTCTTGAACAAATCAATGCCTTAGAAGCTAAGCTTGCAGAACTTACAAAGCAACTTAACCTTCAAACTGTAGAGCCAGATACAAATAGTTCTGAACCAGAGTTAAATTTATTACTTGATGATAAATTAGAAAAATTTATTGATAAATACTTGGACAACACAACAGGCATTAATAAATCTGAAGAAGCCAGCTCACATTCAATAACTGATGATGGTTCTATTGAAGTTTTGCAAGGTGCCAAAGCTGAAGAAAATTTCAATGATACTCAAGATCAAGATGCTAACTCAGCAAACCATGATAATGACAGGTTTATGCTAAATGAATTGAGTTCAAAAACAAAGAGCAGTGACTCAGTCGACAACAATACAACGGTTATTAAAGAAACAGTGAATGTAAATAAACTTACAAAGTTTCTTACTGACAGAATAGTGAAAATCGATTCTGGCAAACGCGAAGAGATTTTAATGAAACTTACACCTGGTGATATGGGAGAAGTTAAACTCTCAATAGCAAGGCAAGGTGATAAGTTAGAGATCAAGATGGAATTCAGTAGCCAAGAGAGTTTGGATACAGTAGAACATCGCCTCAATGAATTACAAACTTCTTTAAGAGCAAAGGGATTTGATACTGAGATTAAAGTTTCTACCACTGAATCAACAAATTCAAATTCAAATCAACAGCAGCAACACAATTCTTCTAATGAAGCTAGAGACGAGCAAAAAGAAAAATATTTGCATAGCATGCCTAGCTGGCTCAGAGATAAAGAATCGCATATTAAGACTAGTTTCCAAGAGGCTCTTGGAGGAATACTAAAGTAAGAGAGAAAAAATTATGGCAATTGATGGAATTATAAATCCAGGTATAATCGATAAAGCAGTTTACGATACTCAAGATCCAAATGCAAGCAGCACAGCTGGCAGTTTTGACCCTGATATGTTCTTGAAGATTCTTATGGTACAACTTCAGAACCAAAGCCCTTACGATACTATGGATTCACAACAAATCATGGAGCAACAAGCCACTCTTACTCAAGTAGAGCAAAGTGCAAGGCAAACAGGTTACATGCAAGAACTGAAAGAGTCAGTAGGTGACCAGCTTGCAGCAATCAATCAACAATTGGCAGCGATACAACAAAAATTATAAGAAAGGATTTTAAAAGCAGATGAATTATTTAAGTTTAATGGCAGGAGAAGTGATAGGTAAAGTTGGCGTAACAATTGCCAAAGAATTTATTCATGCAATAACTCCAGATAAAGGTCAAGGTTTTTTTGATGTTTTTCAAAAAAATGTTAACGACAAAAAAATAAATTTAGATGACATGAATATAGATCCATCTGAGCGTTCAGCGATTATGGAGATGCGTGACATTGCCATGCAAAACAACCAAAGCAAGTTTGAGATTGAGATCCATGGCAAACGCTTTGAGATGAATACTCAGAATCTTAATTTAGTACCGCTGATCTCTTAAGCGCTTTTAAAAACCCGTTAAGCTCTGCTTCGCACTCGCAACAGACTGGCATCATTTCTAACAAAACAAATTGCAAGACCTACAGCATCGACCGCATCGTCTGGAGTAATTTTCTTTTCGAGTTTTAAGTAACGATGAATATATTCAGCAACTTCATCTTTGGAAGCAGTACCTGAACCTGTGATAATTTTTTTCATTTCTAAAGGAGTATATTCATGAATTTGCATCCCAAAGCTTGCTCCAATTTCTAAGATCACTCCTCTGGCTTGAGCTACCGAAATAACAGTTTTCAGATTTTTGAAAAAAAATATTTTTTCAACCGACAAAATATCTGGCTTATATTCATTAATAATTTTTTCCAAATCTTCTCTAATTTCCTTGAGTCTTAGAGCGTCGCTATAGTCCTTGTGAGTGGAAATCACACCACAAGCCTTTAATTGAACTGCTTGGGTCGCTTGATGAAAATCTATAAGCGCATAGCCCAACCTAGCCGTACCAGGGTCAATTCCTAAAATTTTCACAGGCTTTTGGTCCACTTCAGATAATCATACCTCGTCTTATCAGTAAACACTAATATAATAAATTTGAATAGTGTTCTACAGCATTAATCAATTTATTTCTTTATTGGTCAGCGATCCTTTAAAAAGGTACCTGTTCGCTTTGGTATTTGGATTAATGTTCGCAACGACACTACCTTTTATAGGTTTTGAATTTTATGCGTGGCTTGCCATCGTCCCACTTCTGATTCTAATTAAAAGTTCTGATTCATATTTCTCAATAACTTTTGAATCACTTTTATTTCTCTTCGTATATAACTTGATTTCTTTTTCTTGGTTAATTGGCTTACATCCATTAACCTGGCATGGCTTTTCAATGGATCAGAGTATAGCCATCACAGGTGCTGCATGGATTTTACCTGCAGTGTTTCATAGCGTGATTTTAATACCATTCGTTTTCATTACCAAAGTCTTCTATCAATTCCGCGCAGATCACAGATCCAATGAACTCGACTTGATTGATATGATCATTCTGGCTTTCATCTGGGTAGCAATCGAACACAAGTTCTTAACCAATCTAGGACCGGATTTGGGGATATTTTCAATACCGATTAATTTACTAGTTTATAGCCAATATCAAAACAAAGTTCTCATTCAAATCGCTAATGCTGTCGGAGCTGTAGGGCTTGAGTATTTTATAATTTTGATCAATCTCTTTCTATCAAATTTTTTCAATATTCAAAAACTTTCTGGTTTAAAAAGCGCTACCTTCTCTACTTCTAGAAATAATCTGAATATCAAAAAACCATTTTTTGGAATTCAAAATCCAACAGAGAATCTAAAGTATTCAATCATCTTTGTTATACTTACTTTTTTCATTTTGATCTATGGAATATTTCAAATTACCGCAAACAAAAAATTAATTGCCAACAATAGAGAGAAACTCAAAACTTTTGCAGTGGTACAAGCTGATTACTCAACTGCAGCTACTAGATCAAAAAACAAAAACATAAATCAGTTAATCGCTGTCCAGTACGAGCTTTCACAGAAAGCTAAGGGAGTGAAAAATCTCTTAATTTGGTCTGAAGGTTCAGTGCCAATTCTCAATAAAGATTTATATATGGAAACTGTTTTCAAAGATCTTTCTAATTTAACTGATGTTTTTATATATGGTACTTACACAGAGAAAGATGAAAAAATCTACAACAGTGTTGAAACAGTTGAATTTAGAATAGCCCAAGAAAACACTTCCAAGATTGGACCTAAAGCAATTAAACAAGATGAGGATACATATATTAACTTCGATCAAGGTGAAACTTTAGATTTCAGCAACAATGAATATAACGATTCAGAGAATTATGACTTAGATCTTAGACAGCGCTCAACAAGAGAGCTTGAAGAGATTTTAATTTATGAATATCATAAACGTAATTTAGTTCCTTTTGGAGAATACACTCCAATCATTGATTATTTACCTCTAGAACTCAAACAGCTAGCGGAATCTACAGTAGGTAATGGATTTGCCCGTGAAACTGATAGTCAAGATCCAATAAAAACTTTAGGGCTTAATATTGCTTATTCAATTTGTTTTGAACTTTTATTTCCAGATCTAATTAGAGATCAAGTAGCAAAAGATGCTGAGGTTATTATTAATCTCAATGATCTTTCTTGGTTCAAAAGTTTTCTCAAAGGTAACTTACTCAAGAAACAATTTCTTGCCGTAGCGGTCTTTAGAGCAGTTGAGAATAAAAAGGATCTTATTCTTGCAGGGAATTGTGGTTTTTCTGCATTAATTGACTCAACTGGCAAAGTACAAATGATTTCAAGACCAAATAAAATTGCTATACTTCAAGGGTATTTCATGCCTCGTAAAGAGAAATCCACATTTAGTTTATATGGTTGGTAAAAATGGTTTATAAAAAATTAAAAGTCTTAGCTCTCTTATTAAT
This sequence comes from uncultured Gammaproteobacteria bacterium, assembly GCA_964517685.1. GTDB lineage: Bacteria > Cyanobacteriota > Vampirovibrionia > LMEP-6097 > LMEP-6097 > CAYQSL01. Next base: position 103,761 of record CAZFCF010000004.1, read on the forward strand.
GCTCGCATCTACAAATGCTGCATTTGCCGAAGAGCCACATCCAATAATAGTAGTACCTTCTGTAGAGAATTTACATTACTTGAATTACAATGAGATTCACTTCTTATCAACACATGATGCGCCGAATACTGAATTCCAAAAGCGTTACGAAACACTTTTAAACACTTTAATAGCACAGAAAAATATACATCAAGGTAGCCTTAAAACCGATAGCAAAACTTCTAAAAAATACTTCCGAGTTACTCATTGGAATATTGATAGAGGATACAACCTCGAAAGAATCAGCAGACTATTTTCTAAAAACGACGACTTTGTCAAAAATGATTTAAAAGCAGACTTAGATGAAAAAGATATCGAAAAAGTAAAAAAAGATGTTGAGATTTTCAAAGAAACTGATATTTTCCTCTTAAATGAAGTGGACATCGGACTTCCAAGGACTCAATACAAAAACGTAGTAGAAGAATTTGCTAAATTGGTTGGTGGTAATTATGCATATGCAGTTGAATTCATCGAAGCAGATCCTAAAATACTAACTGCTCCTGATTTGGATAGAAACAGATATAAAGGACTACATGGTAACGCCGTAGTCTCTAAATTCCCAATTAAGAATGCTCGTGTAGTCCGCTTACCAGATTATTACCATTGGTATGATGATGAAAATCATAAAATTGGACCCGTAGAGAAGATTAGACGTAAAGGAGCAAAAATAATTTTTGATGAAACTATAGTCACCGAATTAAGACATGGTTCTCGCGTAGCGGTTATTGCTGATATCCTCTTACCAAATAATGAAACAGTAACTGTAGTAAGTACTCACTTAGAGAACAGAAGTATGGCAAGGTTCAGAGAAAGACAACTTAAAGCCTTACTAGAAGAAATCAAAGATATAAAGAATCCTATAATTCTTGGTGCTGATTTTAATAACTTCGAAAATAGTGGTGAACCGACATCAGCTAAGAAAATCGTAGTTCGTACTGTAGGTGACCCACAGACAGTTGCAAGAATTGTAGGAGGTGTCTTCACTCCATATAGCTACATTATTAGTCCAGGCTTATATCTAACATCTTTTGCAAGAAAGTATCGTAACCCAACCGTAGTGAGCATTCCAATAATTATGAGAAACCGTAACTATGAACTGTTCGATATAGTTCATGATTTTGAGTTTACTGATAAAAATAAATTTGACTTTTCTGGTAGTAAAGACTATACCTTCAATGGTAAAGGTGGTAACCTTGCAAACTCTAATGAGAGAAGTGGTTTCAAAGGTTTCATTTCAACTTACAGATTCAATAGAGATCTTTGGCTTGCAATATTCAAGATTGACTGGCTCTTTGTTAAACCAATTTTGGATACAACTAACACTGCTTGCGTAGATCAAAAAATCAAAAAAGTTTATAAGAACTATGACTGCAAGCGTTACTTCCCGGTATATCCAAAAACTTTAAAATACTTGAACCGCAAACCGAAAGATGGTCTATTGTCTGATCATAATCCGGTTAGTGTCGGAATCATGATATAGAACGGTGCCGTCGTGCAAAACATTGGCTAGGTACTAACTCGAAGATTAAAATCGTCATTGCGAGGAGGACGAAGTCCGACATACAAATCCATATTACTCGGGCACTTGATTTTCTTAAGTAAATTACGCTAGGATAATATTCCATGGCGTTTACAAATAAAGCGAATCAAGCAATTCCTAATATTCCTATCGAAGGTTTCAGAACAGCTAAAACTCTTATTGAAGAATTTAAAGCAGTAAAAGGAAGCACCAAAGCATCACAGGCTGAAGCTAAAAAAGACTTACATGCATCTCAAACAAGTTTTTTCACAACTTTATTTGATGGAATTTGGCAAGCTTTGGCTGATAATTTCAAAACAATTGCAAAACTGTCTCCTGGATCAGCGGTCCTCATTAATGACACAAAATACAAAGCATCTCAGGCAATAGAAAAAGAATCAGTAACAATCAAGCTAGACAGAGAAGCTGATAATACCAATATGCCGCAGCTATTAATGCTAAAAACAGATATTATAAAGAACCCAAAATTTGAAAAGTTTGATGAAACAAATAAATCTCTGGTAAATTCTTTACAGATCCAAGATACTGATGATGCAAAACCAAATAAGGCAATTTATTGGGTTAGACCTGATGCTAATTCTATTGCGTTCACAGATACACAAGGTAACAGATATACACTTGAAGGTCCGCCGAAAAAACAAGCTCCTATAGCCCCATCAAAGAAAGCCAAGAAAGTAGAAGTATCTCCAGAAGTAGCAAAAGTTTTAGCAGAAAAAGTATAAGCCTAAACTTTTACTGGCATATTTTCAATAATCGCCTGTCCAAATTCTGAGCACTTAAGAAGTTTTGCACCTTCCATTTGACGCTCGAAATCGTATGTAACAGTCTTCTTAGCAATTGCTCTCTCTAAGCCTTTTTCAATTAATCTAGCTGCTTCATCCCAGCCCATGAATTCAAACATCATGACACCAGAAAGAATTACTGAACCTGGATTCACTTTATCCAGACCAGCATACTTAGGTGCAGTACCATGAGTTGCTTCGAATACAGCTTGATTAGCACCGATATTAGCACCAGGAGCAATTCCTAAACCACCAACTTGAGCAGCAGCAGCATCGGAAATATAATCACCATTAAGGTTAGTAGTTGCTAGAACTTGGTATTCATCAGGTCTTAGAAGTAACTGTTGGAAAGTACTATCAGCGATACGATCGCCTACTACTATTTTGTCACCAGCACTTGCTCCATCCCAAATTTCTTGTTCAGTGATTGCAACATCAGAGAACTCTTCTTTAACTAATTCATAACCCCAGTCACGGAATGCACCTTCAGTGAATTTCATGATGTTACCTTTGTGCACTATGTGAACTTTCTTGCGTCCATTCTTAATTGCATACTCAATAGCAGCTCTAATTAATCTCTTAGAACCCTCTTTAGAAATAGGTTTGATACCGATACCAGTTGTATCAGCATTGCCGAGTTGTTTCTTAGGATTGATTTTGTTAACTGCATCAATAATAGATTTAGCTTCAGCAGAACCTGCTTGATAATCAAAACCAGAATAAACATCTTCTGTATTCTCACGGAACAGAACAATATCAAGAAGCTCAGGGCGCTTCATTGGACTTGGCACGCCTTCATACCACTTAACCGGACGCACACATGCATATAGATCAAAAATCTGTCTTAGAGCCACATTCAGAGATCTAATACCACCACCAACTGGAGTAGTAAGAGGACCTTTAATCGCTAAAGAATATTCTTTAACAGCATCTAAAGTTGCTTGTGGTAACCACTCACCTGTTTGATTAAAAGCTTTTTCACCAGCAAGAATCTCTTTCCATTCAATTTTGCGTTTGCCATCATAGGCTTTTTCTACTGCTGCATCGAAGACAGTTTGCGATGCACGCCAAATATCGGGGCCAGTGCCATCACCTTCAATAAATAAAATTATTGGGTTATTAGGTACATTAGGTTTTCCATCTACAATCGTTACTTTTTCAGCCATAAATAAAATATTCCCACGCAGTCATAAGTTAAGCAATGAAGGCATTTGCAATACAAATTAGACCAAATGACCGATCTCGCTTTGAAACCCATAGGGCACATTACCTAAGGTGTTCGCGATTGATCTGTGAGATACGGGTGGCTCTTAAAATAAATAAAAAGTTTTTTTCAATTTCCTTCTTATTTTGCCTACTTATTAGTGGCAATCAAATAGTCTTTGCTGAAGATCTTAAAATCAAATCCCAGAATGGCAGTATTACAAAAGAATATGATCCGAATACCGGTTTAACAACTCAATTTAAAAATTCAACAGAAGATTCAAACTCCAACTTTGCTTGCTTAGAAAATGACAGCAAAGAAATAATCGTTAAATTTAAAAGTTCACAAGTCTCTCAACTAAAAACAAAAACTCTTTTTGCAAATTCAACAAGTTCTTTAGCTCTAACAGAAAAGGAAGTCTTCGACTTCCTAAGAAAGAAACATAAGCATTATGCAAAAAAAGTCAAAAAACTTTTTACAGACAGCAACATAAAATCATCGCCAGTAGCAGCTAAATACAAACAAAGACAGGCTTTGCGTCTTAGCAAACTTAGATCATTGCGTGCTAAATATCAATTAGAAGATATTTTCTTAGTCAAAATAGATTCTCAAAACTGCCTTGAACAAAAAAGAATTTTACATGAATTAAATCGTGACCCAAGTATTGAATATGCTGAACCTGATTTTAAAATCAAATTAGATACTACTAATGATTATTTTTCAAATACCAATGGTAGTGCTTGGTCCTTGCCTTATTCTGAAGCTTGGGGGCTCGAGCAAGTTGAAGCTCAGCAAGTCTGGGATCAAACTCAAGGCGCAGGAGTCATCGTAACCATCATTGATACAGGAGTTGATTATAATCATCCTGATCTTTGGAATAACATTTGGGTTAATCCCGCTCTAATAAGTGATGTTAATTTTGATGGCAAAGTCAATCTTGACGATGCCGATCTTAACCACAACAAAATTATTGACAGTAATGAAGTTATTGCTGGAATGTTTGGCAGAGATTTCGTCAATGGAGATTATGCTCCTATCGATGATTCAGGGCATGGTACTCACGTAGCTGGAACTATTGCAGCTGTAGCTAATAACCAAATTGGCATAGCCGGTATTGCACCACAAGCACAAATACTACCAATCAAAATACTCAATGCCAGTGGATCAGGCTATCTAAGTACTATTGCTCAAGGTCTTCAATATACTATTGATCTTTATTTAACTAATCCAAATATAGAATCAATGATTACTAACAATTCCTATGGTGGCAGCGGTGTTAGTCAATTACTGGAAGATACTTTTAACCAAGCCAAAGAAGCAGGAATTATTAGTGTAGTTGCAGCCGGCAATAGCAACGCCGATGCAGCTGATACTATTCCAGCTAGTTATGATTCAGTTATTACCGTAGGTTCAGTTGGCTACAACAAGATTAGATCAGGTTTCTCAAACTATGGCAGTGTCGTCGACATCGCAGCTCCAGGTGGCGGTGATAGCAATGATGCAAGTGCCGCTAATATACTGTCCACTATTAGCCTTGACTCGGAGATAATGAGAACAAGACCCCAGTATAAAATTACTGATCCTTACTCTAGTCCTTATTTCTATGCTCGCTTAGCAGGAACCTCAATGGCAGCACCACATGTAGCAGGAGTAGCAGCTTTAGTAAAATCGAAACACCCAGAATTTAATCCCGATGAAGTTCAAAACACCTTAGTTAACACAAGTAAAGCCTTCACCCAAAACAACCAAACAAAAATCGGTAGCGGCATCGTTAATGCCAACGGAGCTTTAGCTATTAACACAAGCTATCCTCTCGCAAAAATTATTGATCTAGCAAATCCAATTAGCGGTACTTATCCTATTAATTTTCTTGCAGGAAAATCTCCTAATGGAAACAACATTACAAGTATTAGCTTAGAATGGTCTCAAGACTTAATTGAATGGAAATCAATTCCTAACATTAGTTCACAGGGCACAAGTGCAACTGCTAACTTTGATACAACACAAGCCCAGAACTCTGAAATCTATTTTAGATTAACTGTAATTGATATTTTAGGTCAAAGCAGCACAGTGACCGAATCAACCCAAGTAGAGAATTTCAAACTCACTCACCCTTTACCAGGCGATATCACCAATCCTCATGATCCTTTATCTATAAGAGGAAGTTTTAATTCTACAGAAATAACTAATTTCAAAGTTCTATATAGAATAGGAACAAATACAAACTGGCATGAAGAAGCTATAACAATAGATTCATCCAAAATCGGTCAAACATTCGTCAATGAAGAAATAGCTAAACTAGATAGCACGAGACTGAATCCAGATGAAGTTTACAGTATTAAACTAGTTATTGAATATGCAAGTAACCACAGTGCAGAGTCAGAGCCAGTAAATTTCTATATAGACTCCAAACTTAAACAAGGATTTCCTATTTATTTCTCTAATAGATTAGACGCGCTCATCACCAACCCACAACTAACTCCCATTGCTATTAATATCGACGAGGACCAAGCAAAAGAATTAATCGCCATAGCTCCAAACTTCGATATTGATAATGGTTACCGCTCTACTTTAAAAGCCTGGAAAGCTAATAGCCAAGTGCTTTGGAGCAAGACCATTATGTACCCAAAGAACTTAGTTGGAATGGATGTTGATAATGATGACAAAGGTGAAATTTTCTATGATACTTTAGCTGGCACTTCTTTATTAATTCATTCATTAAACGCAAGTGGTACTGAAAAAACTAATTTCCCAGTTGTCATTCAAAATTCATATTTAAATAAAATGAAATTAGCAGATATTGATAATGATCAGAATATAGAAATCATTAGCATCATTTCAAGCAATGACAGTACTAAGAAATCACTGCTTATAGTAGATGCCAGAACTGGAACTATCGAAAAAAATATAATAATAAATGCTCAAGCCAGTACAGGTTTCTTTGCTTTAGGCAACTTAGATAATGATTTAGATCTAGAAATTATTTACCATATTGGAGACTTTGCTTATACTAAGCTCTCAGCTATTAACCCTGATGGCAGCCCTGTTTCAGGCTGGCCAGTTAACATCGCCAGCAATATTATTACTCTGGACAATATCGAGGTTGAAGATCTTGATAACGATGGCTTTGATGAAGTTGTTTGCAAAGCCGGCTCAATTATAACTAGAACAGCAAGCAGCATGTCTTATTACAACCAAGCAACTATTTTTGATCACAATGGTAATTTAGTTAAACTCATTCAAGAAGCTCCTGAAAGCAGTTTTTCTTTTAGTGATATTGATGGCAATGGTGAAAAAGATATTTTATTTACCAATAATTATGGATTCAATCTAGGTAGATTTTTTGCTGTTAACAAAAGTGGAGATAACTTAAGTAACTGGCCTCTAACTGTATTAGGTCCAGGTTTACGCAGGGCAAATTTTGAAAGCCGAATTGAAACTATTTTAGTCAGTGATATTAATAACGACAATCAAGATGACTTATTATTCTCCTTTGCCGGACTAGGACGCTCTTTCTATAATGGTTCTAGCCTAATAGATAGTGCTGGGATTTTTGCCTTAAATAAGGATCGCAGTCCTATAGATTTAAATCCGCGTAGTGATTCCAATACTTTAGTTCTTGGATCTACAGGTAGTCTCAAACCTACAGGTTCTAAATGGGAAAGCTCTTCTGGTGTGCCAGTAATTACTGACTTAGAGGGAGATGGCTTTAGCGACATAATTATTGCCAAAGACTATGAATATGGCTTCGAAAGCCAAGCTAAATTAAACAACTATGAACCATTACTGAAAGCTGGTACTTTAATTTATGCCTGGGACTTAACACATAGTTCTGCAGCTAATCCAACACCGGCTCCTGATCCAAGTGTTGATCCAGAATCACCATCTGAAGATCCAAGTCCAGAACCTGAACCAAGTCCGACACCAAATCCACCATCAACTCCAGCGCCGACTCCAACTCCACCACCTAGCCCAAGCCCGCCTAGTAGTCCCGGTCCTAGCCCAACACCTGCTCCTGCAAACCAAAAACCTAGTGCCAGTTTCAGCTTTAGTCCAACAGAGCCAGTAATCGGTGAAACTGTAAGTTTTGATGCGAGCCTAAGTACAGATTCAGATGGCACTATCAATCTCTATCAATGGGATTTTAACAATGATGGAGTAATTGACGCAACTGGTAAAACTGTTTCACATATATTTGATTCCATAGAATCATTCACTACGAAGCTAACTGTAACTGACAATAGCAACGGCAAAGGCTCAATGTCGGCAAGCATTGCAATCAAAGACAAAACCAAACCCATTGATCCATTAGATGATAATCAGCAAACTTTTACACTTAATCGCAGTGATGAGAACAGTCCGCTAGTTGAAATTAACTCTCTAAAAAAAGATAAATTTACTTTAGCTAAATTTCTAGTTAACAAAACCGCAATTAGTGAAGGTGAGGTCTTGAACTTTGCTTTATCAACCACTTCTGAGTTCTACAATTTAATTAGCTTTGGACCTAATAATTTACAATCCATCTCGGCTGTAGCAGATGCTGACTATATAAAAGTCAAGTTACAAAAACGCAATAAGTTTCGCAACCAGTATGGAAAAGGATCTACAGTTGATATACCTGTAACTCTGACAGACCTAGGTTCTGGTTATTCTGACGAAGGAGTTATTAGAGTTCATATTTAAAAGAATTATTCGCCTAATTTTCGTCTAATTTTCGTCTAATTTTTGGCAAAAAATGGTATAATAAGCTAGTGTTTAAGCCAAAATACACTATTAGCTATAAACTTTTAGAAAATATCAAGCATATTGAAGTTCTAAAGACTGAACTTAACTACAAAAGCTTCCCAAAAACAGTTTTATTAGAACTGGAAAAAACTGCAAATGCAAATTCATCTCACTCTTCTACTTCTATAGAAGGTAATCCTTTACCACTTACAGAAGTAAAGAAGATTTTAAAAAGTACTCCAATAAATATTAGAGACACAGAAAAAGAAGTTTTAAATTACAACAATGCCCTTGAATATTTAAAAAAATTACCAAAGGCACAAAAAGATTTAATCGACCTTAAACTCATTTTAGAAATCCAAAAAATTGTAATGGAAGAACTTCTTCCTAAAAACAACTTAGGCAAAATTCGTAAAGAGCCTGTCTTTGTAAACAATCCAAAAACAGGTCAAACTATCTACTGGCCTCCAGATCATGATGATATTAAGAAGCTGATGGATGAACTGATTGACTATATCAACCAACATAAATCTAAAACTGATTTTTTGATTTTGAGTGGAATCTTTCATAAGCAACTAGTCATTATTCATCCCTTCATTGATGGCAATGGACGTAGCACAAGATTAATGACCAAACATTTACTTGCTAATTTAGGTTTAAATACTTTCAATCTATTTAGCTTTGAGAATTACTACAACAAAAATGTAAATAAATATTTTCAAAAAGTTGGTGTACTTGGTAATTACTATGATGCGAAAGATAAAGTAGATTTTACTGAATGGCTAGAATATTTCACTGACGGTTTAATTGATGAACTCTTGCGTGTAAGCAAAGAACTAAACAAATTATCCATTGATCCAGAAACTCAGCTTGCAAGCTATCATAAAAAGCTAATCAAATATATTGAAGATCATGGCTATATCAATGACAAACTATATTCCCAGATCACAGACAGAGCAAAAGCTACTCGCAGTCTTGACTTTAAAAAATTACTAGACTTAGGAATTATAGAAAGATTCGGTCAAGGTAAATCTACTTATTACAAGTTAAAGTAAATATGAATGCATAAAGCTAGTTATTCTTGAAATGATATACTGAGTCCTAAGCTGTCATTGCGAGACCTCGAAGAGGTCGTGGCAATCCAGTTTGCGCAGGGGGATTGCTTCGTCGTTTCACTCCTCGCAATGACGACGAACACTTAAAATGGTCCCTTACAAAAACTATCGAATAATAATTCTCAAGATTGGAACTACCTCAATCACCAAAGGTTCCGATAAAGGTATTAATTACAAAGTTATAAACAAACTTGCTGCAGCAACTGCTGATCTGCGCGAGATGGGTTACAAAGTAGCAATCGTTAGTTCTGGTGCTATGGGTTTAGGCAGAGCCAAGCTTGCTAAAGAACATATCGAAAGATTCCTTGAGCAGAAAGATACAGAGACTAAAGATCTCACTAGCTACAAACAAGCTATTACTGCAATTGGTCAAGTTGAACTCATGAATGCTTACCAAAATATTTTCAAACACTACGATGCTTATGCTGGGCAGGTTCTAGTAACCCACACTAGCTTAGACGAAGAAGAAGGTCATACTACTATCAAACATACACTAGAGAAAATGTTTGAGATCGATATCATCCCTATCATCAATGCCAACGATACAGTAACTAGTAAAGAACTGATGTATGGTGACAATGATACTCTTGCAGCCCGCATTGCTACATTAATTGACGCAGAGAAATTAATTATCCTCAGTGATGTTAGTGGACTATATGATAAAGATCCAAATAAATTTTCAGATGCTAAACCTATCAAGCAAGTAAAGAAAATTGATGAAAGTGTTCTTAACCTTGCAGGTGGGAGCAATTCAGGAGTGGGTACTGGCGGCATGCGTAGCAAAATTCAAGCAGCACAACTTTGCACTGAGAATCATATTCCAGTAACGATACTTTGCTCAGGCAATATTGAAGCTATACCGAGTTATATTTCAGGTACTAATAAGGATATAGAAGGCACAGAATTCCTGGCGTAACTGGATCGCCACGTCGCTTCGCTCCTCGCGATGACGACATTTGACCTTAATACCTTACAGAAACCAATTGAAAAGCTCCCAGATGCAAGGCTTGCGAGGACTGAGGAAGCGGAGTTTACTTAACGTAAATGAGCGACTGAGGGACGAGCGTAATGCAGCAGATGGGACTTTGCAATTAGGTTTCTCTTAGAAATGATCTAGGTAGCGCTCTAGCTCCCAATTAGAAACATGTGCTCTGTACTCTTGATACTCTCTGTATTTAGTTTGAATATAGTGAGTATAAATATGGTCACCAAGAGCTTCTCTTACAAGATCTGATTTCTCCATATTTTGAAGTGCTTCATTCAAATCACCTGGAAGTGAATGAATATCACGCTCTTCACGAGTCTTCATTTCGATTTGGTAAATGTTTTCGTTTACTTCAGCAGGTGGTTCAAGTTTATTTTTGATTCCATCAAGTCCCGCTTCAAGCATTACTGCAAAAGCTAAATATGGATTGCAACTTGGATCTGGTGAGCGGAGTTCAACACGAGTACTAGGTCCACGAGAAGCAGGAACTCTAATAAGTGCACTTCGATTGAGTTTAGACCAAGCAATATACACAGGCGCTTCATAACCTGGGACTAGTCTCTTATAACTATTTACAAGTGGATTAGTAATTGCTGTAAATGCAGGCACATGTTTCAAGATTCCAGCAGTAAAATATTTCATTGTATCTGAAATACCATCAGCCTTAGAATCATCAAAGAAAGTATTGTGACCTTTGGTATCGCTTAAAGACATGTTGGCATGCATGCCACTACCATTAACACCGAAAAGCGGCTTAGGCATGAATGTTGCATAAAGACCATATTCATTTGCCAAAGTTTTTGCAGCCCACTTAAGAGTGATTACATTATCAGCAGCTGTTAAAGCTTCCGCATATTTAAAATCAATCTCATGTTGTGCAGGCGCAACTTCATGGTGACTTGCTTCAATCTCAAAACCTAATTGCTCAAGAGTTAAAATGATATCTCTACGAACATCTGAACCACGGTCACTTGGCTCTACATCGTAGTAACCACCATGATCTGAGAGCTTAGTAGTTGGGAAACCTTCTTCATTTAATTCAAACAAGAAGAACTCACACTCGGGTCCGAGGTTGAAGGTATAGCCCATGTCATGAGCTTTTGTGAGCATACGCTTTAAGTTGTTTCTTGGACAACCATCAAAAGGCGTGCCATCTGGATTATAGATATCACAAATAAATCTTGCAACAGCACCTTCCCGCGGTCTCCATGGAAGAACTCTAAATGTATTTATATCTGGTCTAAAGTACATATCCGAAGTTTCAATAGTTCTGAAACCACGTATAGATGAACCATCTAACATAACTTTGTTATCAAGTGCTTTGTCCAACTGACCTATAGGCACTGACATATTTTTTACATGACCATGAATATCACAAAACTGTAATCTCAAGAACTTCACGTCGTTTGCATTACACAGCTTTATTACATCATCTTTGGTCTTAATCTCTTTTTTCATACTTCTCCTCAGGTTAGTAGCTTAATTCTATAGCCTTAACTCAAAAAATCAAAGATTTTTCTCATATTTTTTGTGTTTTAAACAAACTCACCTAAACCACTCAGCCGATTTTTCTTCTTTTTTAATAGAGGGATAACCTAAATATATTATCTGGATTCAAACGGACCTAAGGGGTATTTAATGTCTAAAATTCATAAAAATCATGATATGAAAGTTGCGAAGCGTGAAGCTCGCAAAGCAAGTAAATTAAACAAGGAGGGACCACAAGCCGCTCAAACACGAATTAATGTAGCGAAGCAAGGCGTTGAAGAAGCTAGAAAAAAAATAGATCTTTATAATAGAGATCTTGTTGATGGTGGATTTTTAGATATTGATGGAGATGGTCGCACAACAAACTATGACGGTGATCTGATAGATGCTTATGCTAATGGTAAGCGCGGAAATGATTTAAAACAATATGCTAATCCAAAAGCTCCCGCAGGAAGCACTGGAGAAAGCATGGGCAACAAAATACAAAATTTAATTGATACTAAAAAATTAGATAGTAATCAAGATGGACATATAAACGATGCCGAAATACGCTCTATGAAACCTTTCATTGCTGCTTCTCAGGACGGAAGAATTAATAAAGAACTTGACGATCTAGTTGCAAGTGGAGCTGCAGATATCGATGGTAACGGTCAAACTAATGAAACCGATATCAAATTAATGAATGCCTATTTCAAAGAAGGAAAACTTGGTACAGGTTTACTACAAATAGCTCCAGGAGCTAATCCTGAAGATATGAAAAATAAATTAGTAGCACTTCGCAACCATCCAAACTTTGATTCAAATGTTAATAATAAGGATAAAAAACATGGTGTTGATCTTGATAAATTAACAACATTTATTAGAAATCAAAATCAACAAACAAAAATCTCTACAATTCTTCAAAACAATACTCCAGATGTCGATGAAGACGGTCTAGTAACAAACAAAGATATAGATATGATTGAAGCCTACTCTAAAGGTAAAGTTGGAACAAATTTCAAGAGTATGGCTAGTCCATATTCTGAGGCAAGTAATGAAAAAATAAGAACCAATATAGGCAATCTTATTAAAAACAATGCTTTAGATACCAACACTAATGGACGTTTAGACAGCAACGACATTACGTCCCTTAGAACTGCAGTTCGTACAAAGGAATCCGTACGTGCTACGGAACAAATGGATAATGCAATTAATTGGAAAACTGTTGATGCTGATGGTGATGGCACTGTCAATAAAACAGATTTTGATTTCTTAAAGATGGGACTCAAAGATAGATCAACGGGAAATGCGAGTCAAGACACTGCAATAAAAGATATTTTAAAGAATAGAGAACTTGATATTGACCGTAATGGTTTAGTTGATGCAACAGATATTAATAGAATCAATGATTGGTTTAAGCAAATTAACGATACGTCACCTGCAGCTGCAGTACCAAATTCTAATGAACTAGGTGGTGGCTAAGAAGTTGTAGCCAAGCTTGATTCATATGATTAATTTATCTCAAGTTATAATGAATGGAGATGCAAACTTCATTTATGCAAAATTTTAAATACGACATACCAGCAGGTATTGTTGTTTTCTTCGTAGCCGTTCCTTTATGCCTTGGTATTGCTCATGCTTCAGGGGCGCCATTACTTTCTGGATTAATTTCTGGCATAGTTGGTGGCATTATTGTTGGCCTCATCAGTAGATCACCTCTAAGTGTCAGTGGACCAACCGCTGGACTTACAGCCATTACACTTTCTGGTATCGAAGAACTCGGTTCCTATGAGGCTTTTGCCTTAGCTATAATCGTGGCTGGAATATTTCAAATCATCTTAGGTTATCTAAGAACAGGTATTATTTCCAAATATTTTCCTCTCTGCGTTATCAATGGAACTCTTGCCGCCATAGGCTTAATTTTAATTTTCAAACAATTACCCCATCTTCTGGGTTATGACGTAGAAGTTATGGGGGTGGAGGAATTTCATCTTACACATGAAGATATTAGTGATTCTGCATCTTTAATTGGTATCCAAGAGAATAATACCTTTGATACGATGCTACATTCTTTAAAAAAGATCCACCCAATTATTGCAATGACTGGAATCTCTTCTTTGATGCTTTTATTTCTTTGGGATTTATATATAGTTCCGAAACTAAAATTTATACCAGGATCTGTATTTGTAGTCGTCATCAGCACTGTAGCAACTTTACTCTATCAAAACTATGGAGCAAGCGACTTAACTCCTGATCATTTCGTTAGTATTCCAAATATTAGTGGTTGGTCTTCCCTTATGGAGAATACTAAAAGACCTGCATTCGAGATGATTACCCAATCAACAATTTATATTATAGGGCTTCGCATTGCACTCGTAGCATCAATCGAAACTCTACTTTCACTTGAAGCAATTGATCGATTAGACTCTCTAAAGCGTAAAAGTTCAGTCAATAAAGAACTAATATCTCAAGGCATTGGCAATATTTTTTCTGGATTTTTAGGGGGCTTACCAATAACTTCAGTTTTGATTAGAGGCTCAGTAAATGCATCCGCAGGCGCTAGAACCCAATTATCAACGATAACCCATGGCACCTTGATTCTGGCTGGGCTACTCTTCTTTAATCAATATTTAAATTACATTCCACTCACAGGTTTAGCTGCAATTTTAATTTATACGGGTTATAAACTTGCTAGCCCTAAAGTTTTTATCAAAGAATACAAAAGTGGCTTCGATCAATTTATTCCTTCGATAGTGACAGTAATAGCGATTCTAGTTACCGATCTTTTAATTGGAGTTGTGATTGGCTTGATAGTATCGATGCTATTTATAGTTGCCAAAACTTATCAAGCTCCTGCATTTAGAATAGAAGACAAAGGTTCTACTAAATATATGGTCTTAGCAGAAAGTGTACACTTCTTACACAAATATAAATTTACAAAACTTCTTAATGATATCCCCGTAAACACAATAGTAGAGATTGACGCAAGCAAAACTTTATTCATGGATAGTGATATAGAACAAGTTCTGCTTGAATTTACGCAAAATGCTGCAGATAAAAATATCACTGTAATTTTCGAAGGTTTTAAAAAGGATATTAGTTTAGATTAAAAAAACTGATGCAGTCACTCTAATTAAACAACTTTACTTAATATCTTTTCAAAAAGCAACTTAGTATCTTGAAGATCAAAAGGTTTCTCAATGTAATCAATTACTGATTTAAACTCTTTGACTCTTTCTTGATCTTCTTTTCTAGCTGAACTGGTAAGCATTATTACCGGTGTATTACAAGTGATTACTTCTTCGAATTGTTTTAGAAAATCAAAACCATCAAAGCCAGGCATATTAACATCTAAAAAAATCAAATTAGGACAGCCTTCCTTTTTAATTAAATCTAGCGCTTCTACACCACTAGAACAAACTCTGATTTCAAGTGTTGTATCCAATTCTTCTAAAATCTCTTGATTAATATAATTAAAAGACTCATCGTTATCTATCAAGAATAAAACTTTCGTCGTTACTTTTGTCATTATTTTCTTCCTTTAAATTATTATCCCCGTCACTCAATAAAATTTCAAATCTTGTGCCCTTATTAATCTCACTAGTAAGCTCTATTGATCCACCATAAGATCGCACAATTGAATTAACTAAATGTAGACCAATACCAGTTCCTTCAATTTCAAGATTAAAACGTTGAAAAAGTCCAAAAAGCTTATCCCCATTTAATTTCAGATCTATTCCCATACCATTATCTTCTACAATTAAGTATATTCGATTCCCTTCTCTTTTGGTTTGAATTTTTATAATTGGTTTTATTCCATTTCTTCTATACTTCATAGAATTACTAATTAAATTCTGCATAATGCTAGTAATGTGTATTTTAGGATACTCAATTTGTGGACATTGTGAAAAATCACTTTCAAATCCAGCCTGACTATTTTCAATTGCCTCTGCCAGACTGCTTTTTACATCATTTAAAATATCTTTGAAGAGTATTTTTTCTTTTTCTAAATTTAAAGTTTTTCTAAATGAGATAACTTTATTTAAACTATTAAGAGTATTACGAGCTTGATTGACAGAGCTTTTCACAAGATTAAATTGTTTTTTGAAGCCGTCTTTGATCGCGTCTTTTTTTTCTAAAATATCAATCATATTGTTGATGCTTATAAGAGGGGATTTCATATCATGCGCACTAATATAAGCAAACTCTTCCAATCTGGTATTAGCTTCCACTAAATCTTTTTTCTGTCTTTCAAGCTCAGCTTGTATAAGAGAACTTGCTTTCATGTCCTGAACATTCTCCTTAATAAGTTTAAAGAGGAATATATTTTCGAAAACCACCCAGGCAACATGTTCTAACCATCTCCATTTACTTGGTACAAAAATTCCAAAAACAGATTCTGGAAACCAAATGCCACGAAGAAAGTGATCTATAGCAACAACAGCTGACGCTAAAACTAAAACTTTCCAGTCTCTATAAAAGGCTAAAAATGCTAGTGAACCAAAAACATGAAAGTGAGTTTCAATTCTCCCTCCAGTCAAATGAATTAGTAAAATCGAAAAGAACATCTGCGCTGTAGCAACTACATACTTAGTAATGTTCAGACCTGGCTTAGCGAAAGCAAGTATTACTGGCAAAATTGCTACTGCAAATCCTAGAAAAATTGCCATATAAACATGAAGATGAAGGTAACTAGTTGTTCCTATCCAAGTTCTAGGAGAAATTACTAAAGCAAAAACTATTCCAGCTAGCCATTGCACAATCATTAAATATGCAAAAATACGATCAGTTTTTTCGTAGATGATTTTTTGCTTAGCTGCAAAAATCTCCTGAGCTCTTTTCTGAATGTCTTTTTGGCTTGTCATTTGAATATTTAAATTTTTTGCAAAAATCTGACTATAATATAGCCATTTATTCATTAACTTTTTGATTAATAATAGAATTATAACTTTGATTTCTTGTTATAAAGTTAGTATTTCTGGTTGATGTTTAGGAATTATAGGGTTACATTATCTTGGTAGATTACAATCTGATTAAAAGAGCAGTATTTAAGCGTTAATGAATAAAAAGAATTTAATACTTTCATTAATAGTAATTTTATGGCTAAGTGCAATTGGTTATGGATTTTCAATCCTGTTGCATTATCAATTTAAAGCAAACTCAGAAGTTACGGGCATAGAATCTTGGCCTAATAATTCCAAATTAAAACTTGATCCAAGATTAGATACTCTTCTAATATTTGTTCATCCTCATTGTCCATGCAGTAGAGCTTCAGTGGCTGAGTTGAATAAACTTTTAACCAGCTTTCATCAGAAACTTCATACTATAGTGATTTTTAGCAAACCAAAAAGCAAAGACGATGTTTGGCTTAAAAGTGATTTATGGACCAAAGCAGAATCACTACCGGGTGCAATTATTTATGTAGATGATGATAATGAAGAAGCAAAAAAATTTATGACCAATACTTCAGGTGAAGTTCTGCTCTTCAAAAGCAATGGCACACTGGTTTATCATGGCGGCATCACCGGTTCACGCGGACATGAAGGTGATAATAAAGGCAAGACATTAATTTCAAATTACTTAAAAACTGGGCGCATGCCAGGAGAAGAAGGGCAAGCATTTGGGTGTAGTTTGTGATGCTCCCCTTCCTCAAACGCTACGCCATAATTTCCACCCTAATCATCGCCACTATAGGATTTGGAATATATACATTTATAAAAACTAAAAGAGAAAATGCTCTAAGAGCCGAAATCTTCTATAAGAAATCTCTTGACTTACTTAAAGCTCGTAACTATAAAAAATCAGAAATCTATTTAGGATTAGCAATTAAAGACAATCCCAAAGCTGAATATTATTACAGTGCTTACCGCTTACTTATCTCTCTCAATCGCGCTGGTGAAGCAGAGTTCTATCTAAAAAAAGCCATAGAAAAAGATCCTAAAAATCCTAATTACTACTATCATGCCGCAGGTGTAATTGGTGAGTACAATGAAAAAGCTGGAATAGACTACATCAAGAAAGCTATAAAGTTAGAACCAAAGAATTGTGACTATTTACGACTCTATGCCAGGCTTCTATATGCTGTAGGGAAATATTCCGAAACATATAAACAACTAAATCAATGCCTTGAATATGACAAAGCTGATGTTGCTGCCTGGAACAATCTTGCTGTCTATCATTCATTCCAAAAGGAAAATCAAAAAGCTCTTGAAATCTGGCAAAAAGCTGCAAAAGCCAATCCCGAATCAACTTATATTTGGTATCACTATGGACTTAAAGCAAAAGAAATGAATGGTGATGAATTAGCCGTAATGGCTTTAAAGAAAAGAATTGCCTTGGAACCATATTCAGGTGCAGATGCCGCAAAGTTAATTTCAGAAATAACTGGTGAAAAAATGGATCCAACTTATGCAAAATACTTTGAAGAACTTAAAGTCACCATGCCTCTTAGCTACGCTCATAATTGCGTTTATATTCCTGCTACTTTCGAAGGAGTTACAGGATTATTTCTCATTGATACAGGAGCTACTGAATCACATGTGTATAAGAAATTCTTGAGAGAGAATCAGCTAAAGGTTTTCACTGGCGCTACTGGCGTTTACCAAACAGCTGGTGGGACAATTTCTGTTCCAATAATCTACGCTGATTTCAAAATCGCCGGCGTTGCTATCAACAATATTAGAGTAGGGGTTCTCTCTGATGATCCTTATGATGGCTCAGCAGGAATCATCGGACAGAATATAATCCAAAACTTTAAATTAGAAATTGATAG
The DNA here is from genome assembly GCA_964517685.1 of uncultured Gammaproteobacteria bacterium. GTDB lineage: Bacteria > Cyanobacteriota > Vampirovibrionia > LMEP-6097 > LMEP-6097 > CAYQSL01. The sequence goes on from CAZFCF010000004.1 coordinate 122,390, forward strand.
AACTAAAGGGGTCGTAGTTTTAAGGGCTAATTAGAGGATACTAAAACTCTTTCAGGCATTGCATCCCAAGTTTTACCTTCAAGCAAACGACCTGTTTTCTTTTTATTTGTGCCGCCCCATTGCTTAAAGAAGAAAGGAATGTTTTTTTCCTGACATTGATCCTTTATATCCAGAACCCAATCTATTTCCATTGGTCTTGCACCTGGACCTGATTCTCCACCGACAATAATCCAATTGAGTTTCTTAAGATGAGGTATTCTTACTGACCCTAATAATGGTTCTATTGATAAAAATTTCACTTTAGCCGAGGTATCAACTAAATCTTTTATTCGATAAACTACATCTTGATTTTCAACTGAAACCCCCATCCATATATTGCTCGTCCAAGTTAATTCACTTGCTATCTCTTTCAATCTATCAGAACGTTTAGTTAGTACCTGAAATGTATGTTGTGGATTTTCATTCATTACCTTAAAAACTTTTTTAATAAAACTTAAAGGCACTTCTTTATGAAATAAATCACTCATAGAATTAACAAATATAACTTTGCTACGTTTCCATTCATAAGGCTGTTTTAGTGCATCTTCATGAATGGTAATTTGAAAACCGTTTTTATATTTCTCAAGACCCATAGCTTGTAACCTTCTTGCCATGATCTCTGCATAGCAATGCTTACAACCAGACGAAATCTTATTACAACCCGTTACAGGATTCCAAGTTACTTCAGTCCATTCTATGCTTGATTCAGCCATTTACTTTAGTGTAAAAAGTTAAATTTTTCGCCTTAATTGCGGAATTATAACTTATAGATCCATTGCCTTCTTTTTTTATTCTACCTTGTTTAATCAAAGTGTCCACATAGCTCTTAGCCTGTGATGGCATACAGCCACTCTTGTAACTTAACTTAAATATTCATTTGTTAATTTTAAATGCCTTGAGAATCCATCATCAATAGTTTGATAAAACAAATCAAGTTTTTTTGGCTGCAATTGAAAATTTAAATTCAATTGATCTTTATTGCTATTTATATAATCTCTTTCTATATTAAAATTAGCCTCACCATTAAGATTATTTCTTTTCCAAGCTTTTGCAATAAATTTATCTAAACCCAATAAATCATGCGTACAAAAAACCAAACCATAAATATTTTCATTAGTTGATTTTTTAAGCGAGAAGGGATAAAGAAAAACTTCTCTTGGCATATAAAAATTTTATCACTTCATATGGCTTCAAACCCAATCTAGATCTATTTTACGTGCAAGCACTTAGGTAATTCAAATTACGTGCTTGCACTTAGTTCAAACTATATTTTCCTCTATTAATTTTGCAAAACAAGAATGAGTTGATGGAAAATATCTCCAACTGAAATTAACAAAAACATAATGGGAGGTAATTAGCCATAACTCCGTCCCATTTTATGTCCCATTCACCTCCCCTTATGAATAAGCAAGATTAGAATTATAAAGAACTCAATGTCTCTCTCCAAATCCCAATACCTAAAAGGTCTTCAATGCCACAAAGCCTTATGGCTAGTTAAGAACAAACCAGAGCTTGCATCTAAAGCTACAGCCGCAAGGCAAGCAATATTTGCTCAAGGTATTGAAGTCGGTAAACTAGCTCAAGAGCTTTTTCCTAATGGCACAGAAATTCCATTCAATCTCGAAGATTTCACGGGAATGATTCGCGCAACAAAAACTCTATTAGCAGAAAATTCAAGCATCACTATTTACGAAGCCACCTTTGATTACAATGGTAATTTAGCCGTGATTGATATTCTAATCCAAAGTCCTGATGGTCTAGAAATCTATGAAGTGAAAAGCTCCACAGGCACCAAAGAAATTTACTTAGATGATTTGGCTTTCCAAACTTATATACTTCAAGGTCTTGGTTATAAAGTAACTAAAGCTTGCATTGTACACATCAACAATGAATATATTTATGATGGCGTCAAACTCAATCTCTCAAAGCTTTTCACTATAGAAGATTTAACTTCACTAATGCATACCAAGGCTAAGCATATACCACATTTAATAAAGGAAATGAATCAAGCCCTAGATGATGATGAACCACAAATCGACATTGGACCTCATTGTAGTAAACCTTATGAGTGTGATTTTAAAGATTATTGCTGGGCTCATATACCTGAGGTCTCTGTCTTTAATCTAAGTCATGCTAGAGGTAAAGATTGGTCACTCTACAAACAAGGCTACATCAGGCTTGAAGATATACCACTAACTAAATCTAGTCGCGCGCAGATTAGTGCTACCCACCTTCAGCAAATCGAAAGTTACGTCCAGAACCAAACTAGCATTAACAAAGAAGCCATTAATAAAGAACTTTCTAAACTAAAATTCCCGCTAGCATTTTTAGATTTTGAAACTTATCAAGATGCTATACCTCAATACGCTGGCGCTAGACCTTATGAGCAAACACCTTTTCAATATTCATTACATATTTTGGTGACACCAGATGCTAAATTAGAGCATAAAGAATTTCTTGCAGAAGCAAATCAAGATCCACGCAAAGCTTTTATAACTCAGCTTCTTATAGACCTACCTAAATCAGGAAGCATAGTAGTTTACAACCGCAGCTTCGAAGCTGGTATTCTTCAGAAACTTGCCGAATATTTTCCAGAGCTGAAATCCACTATTGAAGAGCTTTGCCAGAGACTGTTTGATCTAATGTTAATTTTCCAGAGACGCGATTACTATCATCCTGAAATGCATGGCAGTTATTCAATTAAAAAAGTTCTACCTGCTCTAGTACCTGAATTAAAACATAGCGATCTTGCAATCTCAGATGGTGCCTTTGCTTCAAGAGCTTTTGTAGGCTTAAGAGACATCGAAGATCTAGAAGAAATTAAAACTATCAAAAATAACTTACTTGAATATTGCAAGCTTGATACTTTTGCGATGGTTGAGATTTGGAAGCATTTAGCAAAGATCACAAATACGCAATAGGAAACAATTTAATATCTTCTTTAACTGCTTGACTAAAGCTCATAATTTTACCCATTTCATCTACAGTTATAGACAATAAGCCTTCTTGAGGCGAGTCTAGAACAATTAAAGTATTATCGTTTTGAGAAATCTTTTTAACAGGAATAAGATTATTTCTTAAATTAAATACTCCACTCAATTCTGATCCAGGAATATTAGTTACTTTTTTACCTATGGCAATTTCCTTCACAAGATTATAATCAATGGCAAATATTTGATCTGCCAATTTAAAACTTAGAACTGTTTCTGGCTGAATCTCTTCTACAACTTTTCTTTGCCTAATATTAGCCTTAACCATAAGTTGATAAGATTTCACCATCTTCGGCTCTTTATATATCTTCTCCATGTTAAGAATCAATCCTACTGAGCCATCTGGCATAATAGTTGCTCCTGCAAAATAATCTAAACGATCATTAATTTCCGGCAGAGATTTAAATACGATATTTTGCAAATTCTTAATTGCATTAACAGCAAAAGCATAAGTAGTGCCTAACAAATCAATAACTACAAAATCAATATAGTAAGAATTGCTTTCACAGGGTATACCATACAGCAATTGTGAGCTACAAATCAAAGGCAAAGTTTTACCTCGCACATCAATTTGCTTCTCAGAACTCACTTGCTCTCTAGCAATTTTGCCAACTTCTTTAATAGAACTGGCTGGAATTAAATAGTCAGTTTCATTAATTGTAACTATTAAAGCAGACTCCACTGCTAGTGTTAATGGGAGTTTGATAACGAACTCAGTACCCTTATTTTCTTCACTAATAATTTCAATAGTGCTATTTAATTTATTTATATTGGTTTTAACTACATCCATACCAATTCCGCGCCCGGAAACTTTAGTAACTTGTTCACTAGTACTAAAGCCAGGAAGAAAAATTAATTCCATAATTTCCTTATTAGATATCTGTTCTAGTTTAGTTTCATTAATCAATTTCTTTTCTATAGCTTTTTGTTTAATACCTTCAATTGAAATTCCCCTACCATCATCACTAATATGTAAGAAGATACGATTCTTATGAAAAGCTGCTTTGAGTTTTATATGAGCAATAGGACCCTTTCCCAGACTAGCTCTGGTCTCGGCATCTTCAATTCCATGATCAATAGCATTACGCAAAATATGGATCAAAGGATCTCTAATTAAATCTAGAATATTACGATCAATTTCAATATTCTCACCTTCAATTGTGAAATCAACTTGTTTATTACACTGATGTGCAATATCTCTTACTATTTTTTTTAATTTATTACTAATAGTAGATAAACGCTGCATTCTTACTTGCAACATTTTCTTATTCATCTTCTGAGTAAGGATTTCAATCTTAAATGCAATAGATTCCAAATCAGTTCTATTTAATTCTGGTTCTTTAATTTTTGCTTCTAGTTGATTTTTAAGTAAGACCAATTCAGAGCTTAATGAATTCAAAGACTCCAAAACATTTATATCGATTGTAATTGCATTTGGCTCAATATCAACTTCAGTCTTAGTAGTATTCAAACTCTCTAAAGCCTTCATTTGTAAAGGACTCAGCTTAGCTTTAGACTTAGGGCTATTCTTTACACGAATATCTTCCAATTGCTTTTTCAGATCATCAGATACTGCAAAAAATGAATCTATTAGCTTATTTCCAACAATAGATTTGGTACGTTCTATTTCATTCAGCTCCATTAATGAGCTAAAAGTATTTTCAGTGTTATGCACTAAGTTTTGTAAATCTGGGAAAGGAAAATAACCAGCCATACCTTTAATCGTATGCATGCGTCTATAGGCTGATTGTAAGAGTTCTAGCTTGCTGGGTTCTTTTTCTAATAGTAATAATTCAGAGTCAAAAGCAGTTATATTGCTTTGAGTTTCACTTAGAAACTGTTCTAGTATCTGCTCATCCTTCATTCTTGCTTATGTTCCGTTAAAAGCCTCAGCCATTTTCTTACATTCGAAAATCAACCAAGAATTAAACTCCAAAGCCTCCAGCTTATGTACTTTGAGTAAATTTCTATCAATAGTTTCTTCGATATCATGGTAATCAAGACATTCAGCATTGACAATTGATAGAGCTGTATAAATGATGGTATTCACTTGTGAAAAATCAGGATCAATCAAAGGCAATCCCTGACTTGCAATAAGCTGAATAATAGCAGTTGGCATTTTATAAGCCTTAGCAATTTCACAGGATAAATCTAAACTACTAATACCAAAGATTCTTTTCTCTTCTGAGAGTAATTCTAAATACGAAATATCCGGCTTTATTTCAGAATATTGCTGCAAATAGAATGTTTTAAAAATCATTTGTCCAAAATTACACATTAGCGTAGCTATATAAATATCGCTCGCATATCTCGGATCATAATCATGACGCTCAGCAATTGCTTTAGCAAAAAATGCACTCAATAGACTTTTTTGCCATAATTCTAAATTTATAAAAATTTTTCTTGCGGTAACTACAAAAATCAAATCGCGCAAACCATGCTGTCCAAGGATTTCTATTGCATGCTGGGTACTTGCAGGATGCACATGGAAAGAAAAGTTCGCAGATTTAATATATTTAAATAAATTTGCATAAATCACTTCATCGCTTTCAGTGAGTTTAACTATTTCCTGCCTAGGTGTCTCGATATCTCCTAGCTTATGAATTAATTCAACAGCAACTGGTGAAATAGTAGCAAGATCATCCAATTTTGCAAGAAAATTTTCAGTAGTTAATTGCATTGATTTAAATATAATGTTCCCTTTTATACCGGCTTCTATCAAGATAATGGGCATAAGAAGAATAAGTGGGGGGAGATGTACATTAGTAAATCATTTTTTACACTAGGTATTACTAGCTTTAACATTGTTATCAGCTTATTAATGATCGCTCTGACTGCCTGGTATTGCGCTATTCATTACGAAAAAATCTCAGTATTCTTAAAAACAAAATTACAAGAAAGTTTAAATCGTTTATTCAACGGCGTAAATGACCAACCTCTATATAAAGTTTTTTATGGTTTTAATCATGTAAGCATTAATGCTTGGGTAAACTGGATCAAGACTCAAAATGAAAGGCAGCAAGAGAGAGCTTTTGCAAGGCTTGCAGAATATCTACAAGAACCACCAAATAAATTAGGTTCGATTACAGTTGAAGTAATCAAAGCCGTACTTGCTTTCGAGCATGAAAGCAGTTATGAGGTGCTTACACAATTACTTAAGAACACTGCTGCTAAATGGGGTCAATATCGTGTACTAAATTTATTTTATGAAGAGACTGCTATTGCCATTATTAAACTAAATCCAGAAGAAGCTAAAAAATTCTTACTTAATGAACTTAGTGCAATAAAAAAAATTACTGATATGGACAGTATCAAAAGCAGTATATTGACTGCATTAACGCACCTTGAAGACAAGAATGATTTAATTGCTACTTTTGCTAATATTTGCCTTGATAGTCAACAAAGCTTATATATTCGTAATAAAGCAATCTTAACCATAGAAGATGCTTGTGAAGAAGAGGGATTTTACTCATTCATAAATAATTTGTTTCTGAAATTCTTAGCCACTGAAAACCTAACTAAAGATGATTTAGATATTTATGATTTAATCCTTGAGAAGATGATGCATATATTTACTCAAGAAAAATATAGCAAAGAAATTTGGGACTTATTGTGCAAGGCACTCTCAAATAAGCTTCTAGGAAACAATGCCGCACAAACTTTAGCAATAAAAATCAAAAATCCTGAATTTTCTATTAATAGAGAAAAGCTTGAGCATTTACTTAAATCATATCTAGAATTAAAAAATATCTTCATCGAAGCACTTACAGAAAGATTTAACTTCAGCAAAGAAGAATTAGCTTTAATAAAAGATACAGAAGAGAATCAAAATTTATTAGAAGAATACAAAGTCAGAGACCAAATTATCAAAATTTATGATCAATCGGTATCCCACTCTCTCTTGCAAATTCTTGAGGCTAACTATGCAACTTTCGCCAATCAAGCACAGAAACTAAAAAGTAGAATGCTTTTAATTACTGGAAAAGCTGAGATTGAGAAAATATATTTTGCTGAACTGCTTGCAAAAGAACTAAAAAGAAAATTTATTTACATTAATGGCAATACGCTTATATTATCGCCAGACAAAATGAATGAGGTGCTCTCATTAATAAACGATAATCAAAGTTATCTAATATACATAGAAAATGTTTTTGAAATATTAAAAGACTCATTAACTACTAATCAAGTAGAGAATAATTATCGTATAGAAGAATTCAATAAGATTCTATATAAGCTACAGCACAATCCTAAAGCCATAGTACTTACAACTATACCTTTAGATATGGTTGATATTTATGACAATCATCCTGAGCTAGCAGCTTTAATCAAAGACTTACCTAATGAGCGTTTTAGCGCGAGCATAGATATAAGCTCAGCCAATGCTCGTTTCAAACAAAAAGTTTACTCGCATTGTGAAATTCAACTGCGTGACAATAGAGATTTTTCAGCATTAAAACTCGAAGAACTTTTATACAAAACCGAAGATATGAGTTCAATAGAATTTGTAGATTTTTTTCTACAATATTTGAGAATTTCATTATTAACAGAAGGGAAATTATTACCCTTAGAAGGCTCTGAGCATAAGGTAGAAAAGGAATTGATCTAAAAAGTGGAAAAGAAAGAAACAAGAGTAAAAAGAGATATTGCTAAAAGAAGTCAAGAAGTTCTTATTGGTTATAAAAATAAAATCTATTACAAAACAGATTTGGCTTTTATAATTCTGTTATTTGTAGAATGGTTAGCATCAATCCTGACAGCATTATATCTATCACCTCAAACCTGGATAGGAGTTCAAAGCTCAGTTCATCTACATGTTTATGCAGCAATATTTCTAGGTGGAGTTATTTGTTTACTACCATGTGCTTTATTTTTCATTAAACGTGGAGAAGCAGTCACCAGACTGACTATAGCTATCTCACAAATGCTTTTCTCGGCATTATTAATTCATTTAACAGGTGGAAGAATTGAAAGTCATTTCCATATATTTGGTTCACTAGCATTCTTAGCACTTTACCGTGACAAAAATGTTCTCTATACTGCTGCTGCAGTAACAACACTTGATCACATTATCAGAGGACTATATTATCCTCAATCAGTATTTGGAATTATTAACGTCGAAGAATGGCGCTGGATGGAGCATGCAGGCTGGGTGATTTTCGAACTAATATTTTTAATCTATGCTGTAGGAAGACAACAAGAAGAAATGAAAGTAATGGCAAAGACTCAAGCCGAAATGGAATTATTCAACCTAGTAATGGAGAGAGGTGTTATTGCCTTATCTGAAGAAGTTAAAATACAAATTCATAACATTAACGATACTGTAAATGACATGGTAGAAAGTACCAAAAAAATTCTAGGAAATACTAGGGACACAACTTTATCGACACTCAATGATTCACACAAAACCAATGAACTAGTTGGCAATATCAAGAACTGGAGTACAGAGATCAGTAAAGTTATTGATGTAGTTTCTAATATCGCCAATCAAACCAATATTTTGGCACTCAATGCCGCTATAGAAGCCAATAGAGCAGGAGAGGCCGGTGATGGCTTTGCTATAGTTGCCAAGGAGGTCAAAGACTTGGCTACAAAAACTAGCGATTCAACTAACATGATTGGTGAAAAAGTTATTTCAATTAAAGACGAGTTGAAATCAACCACAGAAATGTTAGTTAAAACTTCTGCTTCAATTGGAAATATTTCGTGCTTAATTGAAGAATCAGTAGTAATGCAAAGCAGCTCTAATGAACTTATTAATTCCGGTATTAGTAATGTAAGTTCTAAACTAAGTGAACTATTAATAAATATTCATCTGATGAAGGGCTTTATGAGTACGGTAAATAAAGAAGATATGAGTTATTACTACACCATGTTGTAATTTTATGAAAAAAGTTTTATTAGTTGATGATTCAGAATTTATGAGAACTAGACTTGGAGAGATTCTTGGAAGCATGGGTAAACTAATAGTGGGTGAAGCAAGAAACGGCAAAGAAGGTGTAGAGTTTTATAAAGCTACTAAACCAGATTTAGTTTTTATGGATATTAATATGCCAGAACTAAGTGGTAGAGATGCTTTAATACAAATCATTAATCACGATCCTGCTGCACAGGTAATTATGTGCTCAACTTTTGGAGAAGAGAAACTAATCGCTCAATGCATTCAAGAAGGTGCAATCTACTATATTCTCAAACCCTTTGTTAGAGAGAAAGTTATTAATGTAGTTAAAGAAATTGAAGGATAATCAGCTTGTCCAAGCTCTAATCAAAGACGAATTAACTCCAACAAACCCAATAAATTATCAATGGTAGTTAATGGATTCATTAAGGAAACTCTTAAATAAGTTTTTCCAAGTAATTTAGTTTGTACTAAGTAAAATTCTCCTGACTTAATAATTCTTTCTCTGATAGAAGTTTGTAACGAATCAAGTGCTTCATCATTAAGACCTGCTTTTAGATATCGAAAACAAACTATATTACTTTGTGGTTCTAATGCCAGCTCAAAGTCACTCTGTGACTTGATTAAAGCCGCAAATTCTTTTGCAAGATCATGAGTGTAATCAATATATTCAGCAAAAAATTCTTCTCCATGAATAGCAAGTGAGAGATATAACTTTATTGCCATACTTGGTTTAGTACATTCTATAGTTCTATTACAAGTATCTCTTTCAATAGAATTTTCATTTAAAAGATAACTTGCTTGCTGTGAAAAAGCCGCATAGGATTCTGAACGCTTTTTATAAATAACTGCAGTTATCAAACTCGGAATCATCATCATTTTATGTGCATCCCAAACTACAGAATCAGCTCTATTAATACCTTTGATTAAATGTTTGTATCTGTCAGAAAGCGCTACTGAAGCGCCATGCGCGCCATCAACATGCAACCATAATTTATTTGCCTCACAAAAATCTGCGATCTCATTTATTGGATCATAAGTACCGGTAGCAGTGGAACAAGCACTGGCACAAACAGCGATAACAGTTTTGCCATCTTTCTGAGTTTGCTGATAAACCTTTTCTAAATCAGCAACTGACATTTTAAATTGTGCATCTGATTTGACTGTGTAAATTGATTTATTACCAAGTCCCATAATATGCGCTGCTCTTGAAATAGAATAATGGTTTTGGTCAGAAACAATAAGCGCAAGTTTATCAGTCACTCCCTCATTCCAAACATCATAAGGAGCTTTTACTTGTCTGGCTGCAAGTAAGGCTGTCAGATTGCCAAGCGAGCCACCAGATGTCAAAACCGCACCAGCAGTCTCTCTATCAATATAAAGTTTATCTGCCATCCAGCAAACTATTGCTTGCTCAATACCATAACTCGCGGGACTCATCTCATAGATGGTCGATGGATTATTGATGAAAGAATATACAAACTCAGCAATCGCAGCTGTTGGTAAAGCTACAGAAACTTGATGCCCTGCATAATTCGGTGAATGCAAATGATTAGATTCTGCGATGAACTTCTCTAAAAGCATTTCTAATTGGTTTTCTTTATTCTCAGCATAAAAATATTTAGAAGGTTTCCAGCTTGCAATTGAATCTTCAGGACTTTGCCAATTAAGGACAGGGATTTGTGTAGATTGAGCGTCATTAAAATATTTGATTAGTATGTCTATAGCCTTATAGGCACGTTCCTTGAACTTATTGATATCGTAGGCTTCTGCGATGGATTTATTGGTTTGCTTGAGCATGATGCGTTAATACTAAGCATATCAAAATTTCATGTATGCTAACTTCATTTAAGATGCAATTAATAGTTTTTGACAGTAGAGATTACGATAAAGAGTTTTTCAAGAAAGAAAATGAAAAATATAATTTTGAGCTTGAGTTTATAAATACCACTCTAGAGGAGAACACTACACGCTTAGTTACTGAAGGAGCTGTGGTTTGTTGTTTCATCCATGATAATTTATCGCGTAAGGTTTTAGAAAAACTTGCAGAGAAAAAGGTAAAACTAGTAGCTCTGAGATGTGCTGGTTTTAATAATGTAGATATAGAAGCTGCAAATGAATTAGGTATAGAAATTGTTCGCGTGCCAACTTATTCACCTTACGCTATTGCTGAACATGCAGTAGCAATGATGCTTTCACTAAATCGTAAAATTTGCAAAGCACATAGCCGCACCAAGGAAGCTAACTTTACTATTGAAGGGTTACTCGGATTTGACATGCATGGCAAAGTAGCAGGCGTAATTGGTTTAGGGAATATCGGTCAAGTTACAGCCAAGATTTTAAACGGCTTCGGGATGCAGGTTTTAGGCTATGACCCCTACGCACCTGAAATTGAGAATGTAAAAAAAGTAAGCTTAGAAGAGCTTCTTGCTCAAGCAGATGTCATAAGCTTGCATTGTCCTTTAAATGACTCTACTCATCATTTAATCAATGAGAAGAGAATTGCACAAATGAAATCAGGTGTGATGCTGATCAACACTAGTCGTGGTGGGATCATTGATACTCAAGCCGTGATTGATGCTCTTAAAACTGGCAAAATTGGATATTTAGGTTTGGATGTTTATGAAGAAGAGCAGCATATATTTCATCAAGATTTTTCTAACTGGATTATTCAAGATGAAGTCTTAGCTAGGTTACTGACTTTTCCCAATGTCCTCATTACCAGTCACCAAGGCTTTTTCACGCATGAAGCCATTAGCAATCTTGCAGCAACGACTTTTTCAAATATACAATCCTTTATAGAGGGCAAGGAATTAGTGAATAAAGTAAAAAATAAAGCCTAGAGGGTTTCCAGGCTTTATTGAATTTATCTAATTACTAGTTGCAATTGCATTGCTTGCATTCACAAGTTTTACAGCCACAAGAGCCTGCTTGAGCTGCAATGGTAGTACCTGTAATTAAAGCAAAACCTACTAGTACTAGTGACATGATTTTATTCATTTTGATCTCCTTTGTTTTAATACCTATCTAAGTGCTATTATTCACTCTAAAGTCGACTTGAGAGTCAACACCTTTTCAGAAAAAGTTTTGAAAATGTCTGAAAACAAAGAAAATTACATACAAATCGGTGCGCTAGCAAAGAAATCTGGGATTTCAGTGAGTGCAATTCGCTATTACCAAGAGCTAGGGCTATTAAAACCACATCATTTATCAGAATCTAAATATCGTTATTACCAAGTAAGTGATATTAATTTAGTAAATTTCATCAAAAAAGCTCAAAGACTAGGTTTCAGCTTGGATGAAATCAAACAAATCTTGAGCGAGCATAATCAAGGCAAATCGCCTTGCCCATTGGTAAGAGAAATAGCAGAAAACAAAATACAAGATTTAAAAAAACAAATCATCGAATTAGAAAAACTTGAAAATGATCTAAAGAGTAATTTGATCGATCCTGATTGCAAGCAAAATACTTGTACTAATGATACAGAGATATGTACATTAATTGATAATGCTAATGTATGATACTGCTTTAAATGAAGTTCTTAAGACTCAATGTCCCTTATGTAAGCAAGCGGCTTCAGAGTTTTACAAAGAAGAATTTTATATATGCGAAAACTGCTTAGGAATTTTCCGCCATCAAGGTTCTTTACCAAATAAAGATCAAGAAAAAGAAAGATACGAATTGCACAACGACGATGTTTTTGACATAGGTCATAGAAGCTTTGTCCAACCTCTCACTGATGCAATACTAAGCAGATTCACTGCAAACGATAGTGGCTTGGATTTCGGTTCAGGACCAAGGTCTGTGGTATCAGAGATATTGAAAGAAAATCATTTCTCAATAAAACAATATGACCCATTCTTTCAGAATCATCCCCAGCTACTTGAAACTAATTACGATTACATTGCTTGCTGTGAAGTGGTAGAACACTTTCACAACCCTGCAAAGGAATTTCAACTACTACATAAACTTTTAAAACCTGGTGCTTGTTTGCTTGGTATGACTGAAATCTATCATTCAGAGATTGATTTCCAAACCTGGTATTACAAAAACGATAAGACTCATGTTTTCTTCTATCAGAGAGAGACTTTGGAATGGATAAAGCTGAACTTTGGATTTGAGTGCTTGGAGTGTGGAGAAAGATTGTTTGTTTTGCAGCGATAACTCAAAGCAATTTTACATTTCATAATATAAATCATTGTCTTTAACCGGCATGGAGGGATCTTTTCCTATCATTTGCAAAAGATCCACTTCAATTTTTTCAGCAATAGTAGTAACTGATATATCGGTAGGTTTATTTTCAAAAGGATCTTGCATAAAAGCGGATATTCTTTCAATCAAAAGAAACATAGATGTAATTAAAACTACTAAAGCGATTTCAACTAAAAGAGGGTGCCTATTAGAGACAAGATTTCTATTTAAACCAAAAGGAAGAATGGTAGCAAAAACATAAATTAAAAAATGTACCACAGCACTATATGTTCTAGGAAAGACTGTGGTTTTTATTCTCTCACTCTTACCCATAGAATCACAAAGTCTCATAATGGTGTTATCGATTTGAATTTGCTGAAAGTCATTCAGTAATTGATTCTCATATGCCTTCTTCAATTCCGAGGCATGCAAACTAAGAATATGATTTGGTAGATTGTTATACTTCTGCATCTCAAGTATTTGTTTGCTATCAAAATACTTTTCTAACGTTTCCTTTTTTGGAGAGCCACGTAACTTTTCTCCAAGACAGTAACACCAAGCAATTTGCCTATAAACGAAGCCTTCTATAAAGTCATCTTGATCAACAGTCTTCTTATAGAACTCTTGGACTTGTCTTATTAAAGTTCTTGAGTCATTAACGATTGCGCCCCAAATAATCCGTGCTTCCCACCAACGGTCATATGCTTGAGCAGTTCTAAATGCAAGTAATAAGGAAATGACTGTACCGAGAATTGACGGTATTGCTAAAGGGATTTCTGTTTCTTTGAGAGTTTGATATTGATCTAGTAAACAAAGCGCTGTTGAATAAACAATGATGATCAGAAATTCTTTTCTTACTTTTTGGAAAAAGAAGCTTACTGGTATTTTTTTGTTGAGGAGCATAGTTTAATTTTAAATTAGCTTTACCTAGTTAACGCTGTTATATTAAAACGCGAAAGCGTTAATGTGCTTTATTTCAAGAAAACTCCTAAGATATGAGCTTTCTGCAAAAATCTTACAGCCTTACTTATTAATTTCTCACTTCATTTTACTTTATTCCGTAAATTAGGGAATATAATAAAATAGAATGAGGGAACAAGGAATTAATTTAACTCCTTTGGAAACAAGAGTTTTGGCTTGGTCACAGTTAAACAAGCAAAGAATCATTCGCACTGGTGATTTATTAAAAGTACTTGCTATCAGCCCTAAACAAGAGGCGAATCTTTTAACTAAAATGAGTAAAAGTGGAGTGGCTATTAAAATGATGCGCGGCTTGTATCTTTTACCGGAGATTACACCTTCTCAAGCTTGGACTCCTTCGGAATATTACTTACTTGCAGTTTTAATGAAAGAAATAAATACTGATTATCAAATCACCGGTTTAGCTGCATTTAATTTTCATAAGCTAAGTACACAAATCCCAAACCAACTTGCTGTTTACAACACTCAGCTTTCTGGACGTAAAAAAATTGGTAACGTAATTTTTAATTTCATTAAAGTGAATAAGAATCGCTTAGGCGATACAGTGTCATTTAGCGTTAAGGATAGTTCAGGTAATATCGAAATATTCATCAGCTCACTTACCAGAACTATCGTAGATGCTATCTATGATTATGAAAGATTTGCAACTATTCCAGAAGTATATAGTTGGATAATGGACAGAAAACTGGACAAAAAATTTTTAAGAAATTTAATCAAATCAGCAATTCATTTTGGTAATATTGGTACATGTCGTAGAATAGGTTATTTACTAGACTTACTTAAGATTAGTCCTAGAATTACAAATCAAATTCTCAAAGATTTACCTATGACTAATTCTTTAATTCCAATGATTCCACAATTACCAATCAGAGGTCTTAATGATAGAAAATGGGGAGTAGTAGTTAATGGTGAAATATAATGGAGTGTAATAAGTGGTTTATATCATGGTAGATATTGAAGCAAGTGGTCAAGCTCCAGGAGTTGGAGAGATGACTCATTTCGGCGCAGTAGTTGTTAAAGAGTCGCTGGATATCAGTTTCTATGGTCAACTCAATGGCTTGGATGGCAAAGTAAACGATCATTATAGAGTGGACATTATTAAATCATCACATGAATCAATTGGTGATGCTAAAAAAGTTATGCAAGATTTTGCAAATTGGATTGAAGAATTTGGTGGAGATAGACCAATGTTTATCTCTGACAATAATGGTTTCGATTGGCAATATATAAATTACTATTTTCATAATTTACTTGGTCAGAATCCTTTTGGGCATAGCTCTACTAATTTAGGCTCGCTGTATAAAGGAATTGTTAGAGATGTCTGGAAGAATTTTAAACATCTACGTAGAACTTCTCATACTCACTGTCCAGTGGATGATGCTATGGGGAATGCTGAGTCTTTAATTACTCTTGAAAAGCAGTTTAAATTAGGGATTCAAATCTAGTTAGAAAATTTTTACAACTAGATATGTTTAGAATTCTCCTTCTATCTAAAATATCGTTTCATCGATCTCATAACTTCTTCAAAGTAAGGAAGATCATGCATTTGATGAGCCAAAAATTGATTCCACATTTTTTCTAAGGTTGTTTCTTTGTGATCTAAGGTTTTTAGAATATTTGGCTCTTTTATATTTTTAGATTTTGCTTTTTGCAAAAAATTATTCCATTCTTCTTCAATAACAAGGTCTTGATTTTCCAAGAGATACCATAAATCATAAAGATCTCTAGGTTGTGTTCTACCAATCAAAGCACAAAGCTTTTCTATAAATACTTCCTTTAAAGAATAGACTGGCAATATTGTTTTAGTATTTAATAGATCACTATATTCATAAAACATAGGTAATAATTGAGTTTCATTGATAACAATCTCATTATAAGTAACGTCCACTTTTACATCTCTACTACCGATTCCACCTCTTAACGGACCGACATAATCTATGAAAAATTGCAAGTCTCCATGCTTACTAAGTTCATGATTTTTAATTTCAAGACTGATATTAGATTTTTGTTTTACAAATAAAAATGTCTGTTTGAAATTATCGATAATTTCTTCTGGATTGATACCACTATCAACAAGAGTAAAATCAAGATCTTCAGAGAACCTATAATCCTGAAAATAAAACTTCTTCAAAGCAGTTCCACCTTTGAAGACTAAGTTATTTTTCAAGAAGGATTTTTTACTCATGCCATGAAGTATCCACGAAAGAATATAATCTTTCTCAATCTGCTTATCACGTACTTTCTTTTTATTAGCGATCTTTTGTAACTCAGCTTGTGGAATCATATTTATGTATAAAGGGAATTCAATAAAATTTCTCTATCAATATTCGCATACAGCTTCCATTTAGATATAAATATTCCTTGATCGGAAATAGTTGGATCGAGCAAAGTGTGTGATTGACCAATATTTTTAAGTAAATATCCTTGGACTTTAGGTTGAATTTCAAGAAGCTCCAGAATAAAGCCAAGCCGCTTATTTACTGCTTTTGAATCGAAACGGTCAATGTATTTTTTTAGTTTATTCCAATCGACTTTATCTTTAGCTTTATAGATTGCTTTAGTGATTTCTATGACCCCTCCAGCATATTCAGGTTTAAAAATACAATCAATAAATGTCTTCTCCAAACTACTAACTTTTACTTGATGGTAATCATCAATCCATATATTTTCAAAACCAAAAAAATGCTTTGCATTGTGATAAATAAACTTGAATTTAATGTCTTTAACTTTTATCTCTGATTTAGTTAAACTTTGATTGACTACAACCTGCTCTAGAAGAGATGGCTGAGTAATTAATTCATAAATATCAAGAGCACTATAATAGCCAATATAATTTTTACCACTCACTAAATGACCTGCTATTAAATGCCAATTTGGCATATAAGTTTCTGCATCTCGATCATAAGGAATGACATAAAATTTACCTGGCTTGATTCTAAGTAGTAAACCTCTACTAACTAATTCATTTAAAAAATCTCTAGTTATTTCAAGACTAGAGTTTGTGATCTGAGAAGCATAGCTTACATCAAAAAAATCAATATTGTTTTCTGATAAAACTTCAAGAAACTGGGCTGATTTTCGACCTATTGTTTTGTGTTTCATACATTATACATAGGATTATACCCTATATTTTATGTATAAAACGCATAAATCACTAAAAATCTAGTCGTAGTGCAGCCATACCTTACCTTTTTGCCAAAAGAGAGCTTTACCTCAATCAGCCTTATTTGCTCTCGAATGCCTAGCTCTCTAGTGTCTCTACAAAGTAAAAAGCCCGCGTTTGCGGGCTTTTTATTCAATTTCGTGATTGAAAAACAATCACACAGTTATAGTGGCGGTGGACATTCGCAATGGGCAGACTAGCACTCTTATGCTGATTCCCTATTATACTGGGTATTTGCAGGGAATCTTTGAATTTCTAGTGATTTTTATGAGTCTTTACGTACTTAAGCCCTGGTGTTTGTAAGGGTTTTAGAAGTAAATTCCCTAAGAGAGATAACAGGGAATTTTAGATCAACAATTTTGAGCAAAATTCTCTGTTATGTATATTGTAGAAAGAATGATTTTTAGTAATTTAAAACTTATAAATATCCGGTCTATTTTGTTAACCAAAAAGTAATCTTGTTTTGTTATAACTACCTACTATGATTAAAGACAGAATTAAAGAACAATATAATCCCTATGCACAATTACTAAAACCATCTGCCGCACCTACCTCAACTCCTTTGACTCGAGTCTTAGGAAACAACCCTTCAATAAATGGACCAACAAATACAAATCAATTAGCAGCTAATTTTGGTGTTAATAGAGGAGGTGTTTTGCCCCCTGGAGGTCAAGTTAACAATATAGCTGGTAAGGGGCAAAGCGAAAAAGCTTGGACTGGTGCTGGTGGCTGCGCTTGCGGCAATCCTGGTTGTGGAGCCTCAGGAAAGTCTGATAGCAATTCAGTATCTCAATTTGGTAACTCTTCACAAAATGGGCTTGCCCAGGCAAATAATGATAGAACAATCCAAAATCAAACAATTGATAATAGAAACTTCTAAATGAAGATTTGAACATTAGTTGATAAAAAAAAGAGTCTAGAATATTCTAGGCTCTTTTTTTATTCCTTATAATTTCAAGTATTCAATTGCAGCTCATCTAAAGCACAATCTTAGAGTTCCAAGATTTTTGATTACTCTCCCTGATTAATTACTGTTATAAGAGAACTGCATTAAAATTAACTTTTACTGCAACCACATTTCTGCCATTGATCATCAGCCGCTTTTGCTTGTGTTGCTTTATTTTGATTTGCTGAACCTTGAGTAGCTCCATCGTTACTACGGTTATTTCTTAGTGATGCTAAAGCTTGTACTATCATATTTGCTCCATTAGCTAGACTTTGTATTCCAGCATAAGTAGATTGCATTGGATTATAACCATAAGGACTATAACCAGTGTTAGGTAAACCACCGTATGAACCATTCATGCCATAAGGACTTGCGCTATATGGATTGCTCATACCATATGGGCTATATCCTGCATAAGGATTCATCCCATAAGATGCACCATAATAAGGTTGAATAAAGTTATTAACTACCATAAGTTCTCCAGAGTTTTATTAACAACCTAATCACTTCTACTTTAAGAACTGATTAAAAATTTGCATAAATATTAAACATTAGCTTTATCAATTAAACCGCAAATGCGCTTGTCGGTAGATCCAGATTCAAGTTCAGCACCAGCTTCTATAATATAATCCTTAAGTTCTTTTTCAAGCTTTTTAAGTTCGTCAATTTGTTCATGGAGTTTGTCAATTTTACATTTTGCCAAAGTTCTTACTTTTGGACATGGAGATCTTCCTTTATAACGTTCATTTAGAATCTGTTTTATTTCATCAAGGCTAAAACCTAATCTTTGAGACTTTCTAATAAACTTAGCTAAAGCAATATCACTAAATTGATAATAACGATATTTTGTTTCTGATATATAAATTGGCTCTAATAACCCAACTTCCTGATAGTAACGAAGAGCACTTACTGCAATTTCTGATTGTTTGGAAAGTTCTCCAATTTGTAAATAGTTTTGTTGATCTTTAAACATTTTGAAAAATATTTCCTAAAAGTGTTGACTCTCAAGTTAACTTGAGAGTGAATAATAGAATTATAAATCAATTAAATCAAAAAAGGAGAATAACAATGAAAAAATTGATATTACCAGCTACTTTAGGATTAGCGCTATTGATAGGCAACATTGCAAAAGTAAACGCTGCTAATTGTAATTGCAAAGTATGCAAATGCAATCCCTGCAATTGTGGTTAATCTTAGAACTTAAAAATATGAAACAGCCTAGACTACTCTAGGCTGTTTTTTTACATTAGTTCAAAATATTAGTGCATTTGATTATGGTTCATTTCAACCATAGGTTTAGTTTGATTAATCGGTTCGGGAATTGATTTAGTATCTTTATCAATTGGTTTTGAACTAGGCAATAAATTTGTTGTAACTGGACTTGCTACCGTGTCTTGAGGATGTTGATACCATTCAGTAGTTTTACCCTTCTCTCGAACTTTCAAAATAGTAAACATTCCTCCCATGCCCACAGGCCCAAAAGGACCTTTCCCTCCCATCATCGGTAAAGTATTAGCGGGACCAGGCATTGGCATCTCTAACATTTCATGCATACCCGTAGAACCCATTAACATGGTGTTTGGTAATAACTCAGCAACTTTTGATTCTAATTTGCTTTGATCAACACCAATGACATTAGTAATACTATGATCCATTGCATTCATTGGATGATGTCTACGATGACAATGCATTGCCCAATCACCAGGTACGTCTGCTACAAATTCGATTGTCCGAGTTTGACCAGGAAAAACTGAAACTGTCGTCTCTGGCCATTGTGCTGCGACAGGAACTTTACCGCCATCTGTTGCTGTAATTTTAAAACTATAACCATGTAAGTGAATCGGATGTGATTCCTGAGCTATATTGCCAAAACGAATTCTCACACGATCACCCTTTTCCACAAATAATGGATCTGTTCCTGGAAAAGCTCTACTATTAAAAGTAAAAACGTTAAAATCAGTCATCACATTTGGGTTAGGACGTTCTGTACCAGGCTCTACATACCACTCACTAAGCATGATTGCAAAATCTTTATCAATTTTTGGGTTCTCTAGATTACGTGGATGAATTATAAAAAATCCCATAGTCCCTAATCCTATTTGTACCATTTCATCAGCATGCGAATGATACATAAAGGTTCCATTCTGTTTTAAAGTGAATTCATATAAAAAAGTTTCGCCAGGTTTAATTGGTTTTTGGTTTAGACCAGAAACTCCATCCATACCATTTGGTAAAAACATTCCATGCCAATGTACGGCTGTAACTTCAGGAAGTTTATTAGTTACAAGTATTTTAACTTTATCTCCCTCAATAGCTTCAATAGTAGGGCCTGGTGTATGCCCGTTATAGCACCAAGCTCTGATAATCATGCCCGGAGAAATTTCATGCTGACATTCATTGACTTCAAGTCTAAAAACTTTATAGCCTTCTTCCATAGTCCACTCTGCCGTAGAACCATTGGGAGTAATGACTGGTGTATATGATAGTTCCGCTTTAGCATTAATCGAAGAAATTATAGAAAAGTTGGTAATTAAGATTATGAGAATTAAGTTATTAATTTTGTAAAATTTCATTTTGCTTGCTCCTTTAATAAGCCCATGCCTATAGTTCTTTCTAAATAAGCTCTACTGATCCAGTAATTTTTTAGAGATTCTAATCTTGCAATTTCAGAATTGATTACTATAGTCTTGTTTTCTAATAAATCATAAATATCAGCTAGCATATAGTTATATTTCAGTTCAGTAAATTCAAGTAAGTTTTTGTTTTGTTCTATTAAAAGCTTGGAATATGATTCAGTGATATTACGATCAGTAATAAGATGTGCATGCGCAATCTTGATCTGAGTTTTTATATCCAAAATCTTTGCTTCCATTTTACTGTTACTTTGCTCTAAAAACGTCTTAAATTTTTCTCTTTCAGCTTGATTCCTATTAAATATCGGTAATTCAGTTTGAATGAGTGGGGCCCAGGCTGATCCATCAGGTTCATTATGAAATTCTACTCCTAAAGTAATAGGCGGAATAATTTTAAGCTTAGCTAATTTATTAGAACCTTCTAATGCTTTAATTTCTTCTTTTTGAGCTATTAAATCTGTCCTATTTGTTAGTGCGATTTTATCTAATTCTGCTTCTTCTATTTCTTCATTAGGCAGATTTTCTAAACTCATCAAACTTTCATTGTAATTAAAGTCAGAAGAATTTAAACCTAACGCTCTGATTAATTCGGCTTTAGCAATTTGATAATTTTTACCAGCCTCAGCAAATTCTGTTTTAGCCTTAGTCAAAACTATTTGATGTTCGTTAAAATCTTTATCGTTAATATTGCCTACTTTTTTTTGCTCAATTGCAAACTCAGATTCGATTTCCGCAGCTAATAGAAGATCTTTATGTAATTTATAATTTTGTGTTGCAAATAAATAATTATAGTAATCAGTCCTAACATCCAAGATGAGATTGATAATTGAAAATTCAACTTCATTTTGAATTTGCGCAAGCTTGCCCTTAGCAACCTTGGTTTTAAGTGGTCTTAAAATTAGATCAGTGATATTTTTTTGCATCCCTATAGTAGGCTTAAAGGAGTCTGGAAGATTATAAAAAGCAAAATCCCCAAATATGATTGGATTGTCTAAGATTTGTGCTTGTTTTAAATCCGCTTCTGCAAGTCCAATTTCCTTTAGAACTATTTGCAAATCTGGATTCTTAGAAAGAGCAATCTTTAAAGCTTGTTCTTCTGTTAAAGATTCCTGTGCTCTTGCATTTTGAATAAACAAAAGGATGAATAAAATTATTAAAACAATTTTTTGCATTTAATTTTTCGTATCCTTAATTCTATTGTCTTTTTGAAGATTGTTTAAAATTGGACATTCTGGTGCAAGCATTTCTCCTGAACATGATTCATTTAATCGCAATAAATAGTTTTTTATACTACTCAAGGATATAAGTTTATTATCAATCTCATGTATTTCTTCTTCGAGTACAAGTTTGACTCTAAGTCCTTTCGATTTTTTATTGTTTTTGATATCAAGGAGTTTTTTAATTTTATCTAAAGAGAAGTCCCAGCTTTGGGCGTGTTTAATAAATAAAATTAAGTCTATTGTTTCTTGCTCATAGATTCGATAACCACTTGCAGTTCTCTTAGCTTGAGGAATTACTCCTTCTTTTTCATAGAAACGAATGGTCTCAACACTGACTTTTGTTTTTTTTGCTAGTTCTCCGATTTTCATCTATATGACCTATTTCTAATAGAAGTCTAAACTCTAAACTCAGGTATAGAGTCAAGTAAAATATAAGTCTAGTTGCACTCTAAAGTTTTTCCTTACTAGAAGTTAATTCTAATTTGTTAGAAAAAACTACTATGATAAACAAAACCCTTACAAACACAACTTCAAAATTTGATACATATGCACAAAAACCTCTATTAATACCTTCAGTAGCACCAAATATAGGTAGGATTTTAGGAAGCGGTAATATTTTAAGTAATGCAAATCCACTTTCTCAACCATTACTTCCAGGCTCACTTGCTAACAATCCTTTAGCTTCTCAGGCTAATAACCAAACTGCATCTGCTGGCACAAGTCAAGCTGCATGGACTAGTGCTGGTGGCTGTGGCTGCGGTAGTAAAGGCTGTGGTGGCACTAACAGTGGAGATAGAACTGGAGCTGCTGGTCAGCCCAACTCGGGCGCTAATAGTCCAGCAAATAATCCCAGTGTTGACCAAAGTGCAAGAGATAATGTAATTCAAAATCCACGGAATTTAAATACACCTTAAGTTACAAAAATTAGTTATAAGAGTGTCGTAGAGTAAGCAGAATAATGCTAACGACACTCTTTATTTTTTTTGGGTTATTTCAGCCTTAATCAGAACTTAATTTCTATATTGATAATTAACTTCAGGGATTTCTTTTTAATTAAAAGGACAATATTTTTTTTATGGCCGAAGTAGCAGGTAATTACACAGGGTTTGATTATGACTACGAAAGGCAAACTCGTACTGTTGAACCTGAAAAGAAAAGCTCAGTAAATCCTAATTCTCCTAAAGAGGATAACGTTGTTACTGAAAGAGACAATGGTAATCCTGCTCTTGCTTTTCAAATACCAGGCACAAACAATTCCTCACAACCCTTAAATCCAAATACTAAAAATTCTTCAGATCCTAATCAAGCATGGGGGTCATTTGCCAGTATCCGCCTACCAGGTGGAACTGTAATTCCAAATCCTGCTTCGCTTGTAATAGGACAAATTGATCCAAGTGGAGAAAATAACTCAACACTTAAAATTCCTACAGCAGGTAGAGGCGTTCAAGATGATAATAAGAGTAGAGATTTAAGTGAGACTTCTCAACACTTACTCGATGGTCAAATAGATGCTCTCGGAAAGAGTAAAGATGGAGAGTTTAATCTTACAGGCAATACTTTTATAGCTTATAAAAAAGATGGACAAGGATATCTTGGCTTTAAATCGGATTTAAATGGACCAGGTGACACCAGATATGGACAAAGAAAAATAGATGAAAATGGCAAATTTAGTGGTGACTGGGAGAATGTTACAGACCAACGCATTAAAGATAAATTAGATAATGCTCACGATACTCAAATGTATGATGTAAGCAATCATGGAGGTATCAAAAATTATCGCGAAGCGGAAAGCCTTAGAAAAGATATAGCGGAATTTAAAGACTTTGATTTTTCTAAAAACAATGAGTCCCTTGGTAAATTAAATGAGATTACCGCAAGACTGGATGGATTACGCAATGGTGACAAGATAGATCCAAGTAAATTAAGAAGTGATTTCAATACTTTACTTGATAGCAATAAAGACCTAAAAAATGTTTACCTTGATAGTAGAATTTCTGATTTAGAGAAAATGAATAATGGATTAGATACAGTAGCTTTAAAGGCAGCCGTTGCCGATACCGATAAACCTATTACTGAGCTTAAAGGAATTATTGATAATGCAATTGATGCACACCGTGATGAAAACCAAAAAGTCACAGGACAAGATCTAGAAAAACTGAATAGAAATATGTTTGACTTGGAGAAAAATATTGCAAAGCTCCAGAATATTGGTGCTGATCCAGACACCATCAAATCACTTACAGATGCTTATAACAATCTCAAGTCTTCACCAGACGCGCAAGGTAAATATAAACTTGAAGAATCTAATTATTTAAATTCTCGAATTAATTCTCTTATTAATCCACCTCAACAGAAACCTATTGAGCCTGAACCTTCAGTTCCGCAACAGCCAGGTCATGAAGGTCATAATCATGGCCCTAGTCCAGATTCAGATTCTGGACAACAAGCAGAACCACAAAGACCTAGAGGCGGCGGTCATTGGCATGGCAATCAGTACCATGAAGGTTCACATTAAACCTTCTACCTTGATAATATAGAAGAAACTTATTTCTTTAAATAATGAACTAATCTTTGAATTTGATTATTTTTGCACTTACTATACTGGCTATTACGTGCTGAGCTAGATTATAAAAAATGATTGGCAGCAATATTAGAGGATGATCAGCAAGAGCCATTGAAGCCAGCACTAAACCACCACCGTTATTATTCATTCCTAAAGCAAAAACTAAAGAAGTTTGCTCTGCCTTACCAGAATGAAGTAATTTAGAAACTAGCCAACCTGCAAAAAATAATGTTGTGCACATTGTTAGAGTTATGACAATTATAATGAAATGAAAGTCTAGATCTGGGTTAGCAAATGCTTGTGGTAATGAGATAGCTGCATTAGAGTAAATCAACAATATTAGAATAACTGTATTAATGAACTTTAAATAGGGTTTGATTTGATTAACTTTCTTTTCTCCTAAGAGTAAATGTAGAGCGATACCAAGTATTGATGGAAAAATAATTGAGAAAGCGATAAAGGCTCCTGTTCCATGATCGGCAAGTTCATGCAAATCCTCCGAATAGTCACCTAAAGTCATAAAACCTACAGAATGCAGAATTAATGGTGTAGTCAAAGGACTGAGTATTGTAGAAAAATTCACCAGTCCTAAACTTAATCCTAGATTACCTTCTGTATTTTGGGTCCATGCAGTCGAAGAACTTGCGATAGGCATTGAAGCTAGAATCGCCAGACCAACTAAAATATTTTGAGCTTCATCTACATTGTGCCAGAAGCCCATTAAATTTTTAATTAGATATATAAACGCTATTGGTATAAAAATATTCCCTGCTAACCCTATTAACAAAGAAGATGGATGATTTAGTAAACCCTTTAATTCACTAGTTTTAGCTCCAATTCCTGCATTGAAAAGCAAAAAAGAAAGCATAATAAGCGGTAAGGATAATTTGACCTCACTTTTATCAAGCCAAATTAAATTCCCGAAAGATAGTTCTCGTATTTCTAAGCCAAGTTGAGGAGCTACTACACTAGCCGTATAAACAAATACAACAATCCAAAGAAAATGCTTATGAACAAAATGGGGGACTATCTCAAAAATATTCTCAGACTTACTCATTGAAATTTCTCCTTTTGATCAATAATTTACTAACTAACATAAATTTATAACAACCCCATCAAAGACTTATGGATAAAGTAACCAACCACAAGCAATAGCAGACCAGTTACATAGGCAATCCAAAACCCAAATCCAAAACGTTCAGCCAGAAAAAATGGAATAAAGAATAACCAAGATACTGGGACTGCTATTAATATACTTTTGGCAAAAGTAATACTTGCGGAGCTATCTTTGTAATCAAAGTAAGAAATAGCTAAAGCAATCATAGAGCTGATCGGCATTGCAATAATGAAACCTGCAAGTTCGGGTTTCTTGCTAGCAAGCCAAGATGAAAAAGCAATAATACAGGAGATTGCTATTAATTTAATTGTCGAAGTGATAAACATTTTTAATTACTACTATTTTATCTTTTTGCCCCAATATTTATAAGCCACTGGAATAGCAAGTAAAGTTAAAAGCCTAGCACTAAACAGACCGCCTAAGTACCTTTTTTGAATAAGCCATAAGTAAATTTCTGCTTTGAGTTCCAAGGGGTTACGTGGCTAGTATCAATGCTTTGTAATAGAGAAAAATTGCTACCTAATTCAATTTGAAGTTTATTTGCATCGTAGCGTTCAACTTCAAGCCCACTACATTTACTTGGTCCATCCAAGGCAAAAGTCGCCAAAATTAAATAAGCGCCAGGAACTAATACTTGATTTAAAGCTTGTTTGTATTTTTCTCTTGTTGATGCTTCTGTTAAAAAATGAAATACCGCTCTATCGTGCCAAAGATTATAAGTCTGCTTAAATTTATATTCTGTAACATCTGCAACAATCCAATTTACATTATTTGCTTGCTTACCAAGCCTGTTTTTGGCATACTGTAATGATCTTTCTGAGATGTCTAGGACGCTTAAGTCTCGGAAGCCTTCATCTAATAACTTATCAACTAAAATCGAAGCTCCCCCACCTATATCAATAATTGGCTTATCCCTTTCTATATTAGTTGCTTTTATAAGATCAAATGATACCGCTGGAAATTCTTCATACCAACTGACCTCATCAGGTTTCTTGCTCTGATAAACGTTTTGCCAATGTTCTTGAGTTTGCATTTCCATTAATTATTACATTTCATAATAAAGTTTAGTCTCATTAATCTGAGGAATTTTATCACTTTTAATTGTTTGTAAAAGGTCTATTTCTATTTTTTGTGCAATTGAAGTTACAGGAATATCAACAGGTTTATTTTCAAATGGATCTTGCATATGAATAGCTATTTTTTCAATTAACATAAATATGGTTGTAATTATCACTATTATGCAAGTCTCAATTAGCACAGGATGATGATTGAAACAAACAGAATGATCTAAACCAAAAGGAAGAATAGTAGCAAAAACATAAATCAAAAAATGCAACAGTGAACTATAAGTTCTTGGGAAAATTGTAGTTTTAATTCTCTCACTTCTACCCATTGAGTCACAAAGTCTAGCAATAGTGTCATCAATCTGAATTTGCTGGAAATCACTTATCGATTGCTTCTCATAGGCGGACTTTACTTCTTGTGTATGCAAAACAAGAAGTGAGTTTGGTAAATTATTGAATTTCTGCAACTCAAGTATTACTTCAGTAGTAAAATATTTCTCTAAAGTTTCTTTACTTGATAAATTACGTAATTTTTCTCCTAAGCAATAGCACCAGGCTATCTGCCTATAAGTAAAGTTTTTGATAAAATCCTCCGAGCCTTTATAAAACTCTTGAACTTGTCTTATTAAAGTTCTTGAATCATTTACAATGGCTCCCCAGATAATTCTAGCTTCCCACCAACGCTCATAAGCTTGGCTTGTTCTAAAAGCCAATAATAATGATATTGCTGTACCAAGGATGGTTGCTATTGCCAAAGGAATCTTTATAGCACCTAAAAAATTATACTGATCTAACAAACCCAATCCAATTGAATAAATTACAATAATGAACAATTCAACTTGTATTTTTTGAAAAAAGAATGACACAGGTATACGTTTATTTAACAGCATTTGTAGACTTTCCTTTTAGTAAACTCAAAGCATTAGCAATCACAATCAGGGTTGTACCAGTATCCGCCAAGATGGCTAGCCACAAGCTAGTATGACCCAATAAAGCAAGTATAAGAAAAACAGCTTTAACTATTAAAGCAAAGCCTATATTTATTTGAATAACTCCCAAGGTACGGCGACCTAAATGAATGGCTTCTGCAACTTTACCTAAATCATCTTTCATTAGAGTGATATCGGCTGTCTCTATTGCAGTATCTGTACCGATTCCACCCATTGCAATTCCCAGGCTTGCAGCAGCCATAGCAGGTGCATCATTAACACCGTCGCCAATCATTCCAACATAATGATATTGTTCCATTAATTTACGAACTTGTTCAATTTTTTGCTCTGGTAATAAATCACCTTGCGCTTCATCAATGCCAACTTGTTTTGAAATTGCATTTACAGTACGTTGATTGTCACCACTAAGCATTATTACTTTTTGTATTCCAACTTTATGAAGTGATTGAATAGCAGCTTGCGCTTCTTGACGAATACTATCAGCAATGACAATTATTCCTAAAACTTCTCCTTTGCAGTCAGCATGTGGCTTATGACCTACTACCACAAGAGATTGTGCCTTAGCTTCAATTTCGGCAAGTTTTTGCTCAAGAGTTTCTGAACAAACAGCAAGCTCATGAGTGAAACGATGATTTCCTAAAAAATAATGATGTCCATTAATTTCAGCTTGAGCACCTTTTCCAATTTGTGCCTGATAATTTTCGCTACGACCAAATTCTACAGCCTGCTTGCGAGCATAAGCCATGACAGCTTGAGCTAAGGGATGTTCTGAATGTAAATCAATAGCAGCAGCAATACTTAGAATCTCAGTAATAGATTTAGAACTAAATGGTATAACTTCGACTACTTTTGGTTTACCTTCAGTAATTGTTCCTGTTTTATCTACAGCCAAAGCTTTTAATTTACCAATAGCTTCTAAATATGCGCCACCTTTAATTAATACACCTCGCTTAGCCATTGCTGTTAAGCCAGATACTATCGAAACAGGGGTTGAAATTACTAAAGCACACGGACAAGCAATAACTAATAAAACTAAAGCTCTATAAGTCCATGTAGACCAGTCCATACCAAGCATTAAGGTAGGAATAAACCATACCAATAAAGCTACAACAAATACAGTAGGAGTGTAATAACGTGCAAATTTATCAATGAATTGCTGTGTTGGTGCTTTTTGTGACTGAGCTTCTTCTACTAAATGAATAATGCGTGACAAAGTCGTTTCACTGTAAATTTTTGTTACTTTTATTTCAAGCGAACCTTCATTATTAATAGTTCCAGCAAATACAGTATCGCCAATTTTCTTTTCTACTGGCATTGACTCACCAGTTATAGGAGCTTGATTTACAGTCGAACTGCCTTTAATAATTTCTCCATCCAAAGCTATTCGAGTTCCAGATTTTACGGCAATAATATCTCCAATTTTAATTTCTTCAACAGCTACTTCTTTAAGTTCATTACCATTTATGATCAAAGCTGTATCAGGAGAGAGTTCTAATAATGATTGAATTGCTCTACGTGCACGAGTAACACTTAAAGATTCTAGCAATTCAGATAAAGAGAAAAGAAAAACAACTGTTGCGGCTTCTTGCCACTCGTTGATACAAGCAGCGCCAATTACGGCAACGCTCATTAATACATTCATATCAAGTGATAATCTAGTTAGTGCTTTAATAGCCTTTGGGAAAATAAACCAAGCTCCAGAAATAATTGCTATTGAAGCAATGGATATTATTCCAACCTGAGACAAAAGATTTTGCCATTGAGCTAACAGTAAAATTCCAGTAAATATACCAGAAACAATTACTGGTAAAAAATGATTACCGCCATGTTCATCATCACAACAAGAATCTTTAGTTTCTGGCTTAGGTTCAATTTCACAACACGAGTTACTCATAATTTAATGCTCCACAATAATAATTAAAATCCCTAAAATACAGAGAATACCGCCCAGAATGATAGCCTCGTATTTCTCAAATGCAACTAATTTAAATTTTTCTATTCCCAAAAGTGTAAGCCAAGTGAAAACTACCATTCCTATTACTGTTCCTAAAGATAGAACTAAACTTAATAAAGCAAAACCAAACCAACCATATTTAATACCAGTAAAGAAAATTGGTAAAAAACTTTCACAAGGAGAAAATACTAATAAAGTAAACAAACTACTAATTGCTAGCCAATCAGATGTTTTAGCTCTAGGCTCAATTTGGTTTTCTATATTACAACCTTCATGATGATGCTCATGTAGATGTCCATTTGCAAAATGATAGTGCGTATGACCAGCACCTCGAAAATGTTTAATGATGTAAAAAATACCAAAAGCAATAAATATAAATCCTGCAAGCTTAGAAACTACATGATTCAATTGCTCATTAAATACCATTCCTAACCAAACCATTAATACTCCTAATAAGGTAGTAAAAGCCACATGACCAATAGCAGCAATAGTTGTAATAAATAAAATCTTTGAAGTATTCCAAAGTTGAGCACGCCCAACCACCACAAAAGGCAGCCAATGAGTTGGAATCGCAGCATGAAGAAAAGCTATGATAAAACCAGTTATAGCAATAGTAGTAAAAATTTCTTCGTTTAAAATTACATTATTCATGATTTAACTAACTCTTTTTTACTCCAGTACTTATAAGCCACAGGAATAGCAAGTAGAGTTAGAGCTGTAGCACTAAACAAACCCCCTAGAATAACGATGGCAAGCGGATGTTCTATTTCTCTGCCAGCTCCAGGAAACAAAGCTAGAGGTAACATTGCAAATGCTGCTGTAAGTGCTGTCATCAGTATTGGAGCAAGCCTGTCTGAAGAACCTTGTTTAATAACTTCATCGATACTAAGATTAGGATTCTCTTCTTCTATATCTACAAACCTATGAACCAATAGTATTGAATTTCTAGTAGAAAGCCCAAACAGTGTAATGAAGCCTATTAGGCTAGCAATACTGACAACTTCACCACTAATAGCAATCGCCAAGATTCCTCCAACAAGAGCCAGAGGCAAATTAGCCATTATGATAGTCGCTATTCTGAATGATTTAAACGCAAAGGCTAGAATAATAAAAATTGCTATCAAAACTAAGACCCCGAGAATTGATAATGTTTGACTAGTTTCTTTTTGCTGTTTGTATTCTCCCTCAACATCAAGCAAGTATCCTTCTGGCAGGGTTATTTGTTTATTAATTAATGTCAGTCCCTTGTCTACAGATTTAGACATATCAGACTTTTTAGCATTAACTAAAATAACCATACGCCTTGAAACATTTTCTCTATTTATAATATTAGGACCAACTCTTTCCTTGACTTCCGCAACTTGCCCTAGAGGAATTTTTATACCCTTAGGGGTATCTATTAAAGTGTTTTTGATAACTTCAAGATTATTCCTGTATTCTTTTTCAAACCAAACATAGATGTCAAAAGCTTTCTGTCCTTCTACTACTTTTTGACTAGTAGCTATTCCATTAAAAGCCACTTGAATAGTTTTAGAAAGATTTCCTACGCTTAAACCATACCTAGCAGCTACATTGCGTTTAATCTGAACATGAATCTGGGGTATATCTACTATCGGTTCGAGCTGCACTTCTGTTAGAGTAGGAACCTGTTTTAGAGTTTTAGCTACTTTTGTTGCATATTCTTTTAGAACTTTCAAATCATTACCATAGAGCTTAAACACAATAGGAGCCCGTTGCCCAGTTGTAACTTGTTCTATAGCTTCAGAAATAAAAGATCTAACTAAAGCTATCATTCCTGGTACTTTTTCAAAATCTTCTTTGATAGATTCCATTAATTTATCTTTTTGGTCCTTGGGAATCCCAGGCTTAAGAGTAATATCAAAATGACTAATATTAGATGTAATAGGTTCATCATCATTTTCTGATCTACCTGCTCTATTACCAACTCTAATTACTTCTGGATATTTCTTAAATACTTTTTCTAATGCCAAAGCCACATTTTGAGTGGATTTTAGGCTACTTCCAGGTGGATTAAAAGCCATAACAATTAAATTCTCTTCGCCTAATTCAGGTAAGAAAGTAAGCCCCAAATTAAAGAAAGTAATTACTGCAATTAAAAATAAAGCAATAGAGCTTATAAAAATCTTTTTGGGTTTCTGTAAAACATTGTCTAAAAGTTTTGTATATTTTCCTTTAAGCCAAGTAACAACTTTAGGTTCATGGTCATGTAAATCAACTCCTTTAGAAAGTAAATAAAAGCACATTGCTGGAGTTAAAGTTAAAGCTGCAAACAAAGAAGCAAAAATAGCAATGATATATGACAAGGCTAAAGGTTTGAATATTTGTCCAGCAAGACCTCCTAAGAAAAGCACTGGAGCGAAGACTATGGTAATAATAAAAGTCCCATAGACAACAGAACTACGAACTTCAATAGAAGCATCAAAAATCACATCAAAAACAGGTCTGGGACTCGCACTAAGTTTATTTTCTCTAAGTCTCTTGTAAACATTCTCCACATCTATAATTGCATCATCTACTATCTCACCAACAGCTATTGCTAATCCTCCTAAAGTCATAGCATTAACCGTCTGACCAAAAGCTCTTAAAACTATGATGGCTATTATGATTGACACAGGAATAGCAGTAAGGCTAATAACACTAGTACGCCAGTTACCAAGGAACAATACCAGTATAATAATCACCAGAATTGAACCTTCAAAAATTGCAGAAACAATATTTTTAATTGATACATTGATAAAATCAGCTTGGTTATAGGTAGGAGTAATTTCAACATCTTTTGGTAGAGATTTTTTGATACCTTCAATTGCAGCAGTAATCTTTTCTACTACTTCTAAGGTGTTAACTCCAGGCTGTTTATTGATAACTACAACTACTGCTTCTTTGCCATCCACACTACCTTGGCTTCTTTTGAAAGCTGGTCCTATCCGTATTTTAGCTATATCCTTGAGGAAAACTGGAGCATCATTATTTACAGTCACTACTGAATCTTCAAGTTCTGTAATTGAATTAATCCGACCCAGCCCTCTAATTAAATACTCCCTATCATTTTGAATTAAATAGCCGCCTCCCACTATTACGTTTGCGTTTTCTGCTGCTGCAACTATTTGATTGAGACCTACGTTATATTTCGCTAGCTGATTAGGATTAACCAGAATTTGATATTGTTTGAGATCTCCACCATAGCTTGCAACTCTTGCTATACCAGGAATTGAGAGTAATTTGTTTCTAATTTCCCAATCAGCAAAAGAGCGTAAATCCATCAGAGAAGTAGTTTTGGCAGTTAAAGCAAAATAGTACACAGACCCAATTGGAGATGTAATAGGAGACATTACAGGAGTCTTCACTGATCTTGGTAATAAACTTGCTACTGATTGAATTTTTTCATTGATCAGTTGCCTTGCTGTATAAATATCAGTACCCCATTTGAAAATTACTGTAATAAATGACAGACCTTCAATGGAGCTACTTCTAACAGTTTGTACTCTGCTAGTACCATTTAAAGCACTTTCTATAGGAATAGTTACCAAAGCTTCTACCTCTTCAGGAGCTAGCCCAGGTGCTTCGGTTTGTATTACTACTTGAGGTGGAGCAAATTCAGGAAGTACATCAACAGGAGTTTGGTAAGTGTAAAAAGAACCAAAAACAAATAAAATCAGTCCCAGGATAATAACAAGGAGTCTACTGTTTAAAGACCATTTAATTAAATTGTTAATCATGTTTCTTCTTTCTTTTACCGAATAAATATCCTGCGACTAGCGAGACTATAACTGCCAAAATCATCAATGGCATAAAATAAGCTTGAAGATTTATATTACTGGAAGTCTTTTCATGATGATGTTCTTCCTCCTCGCCTTCGCCATATTGCAGTTGATAAGCTCCTTGGGTTACTAACTCTTCTCCAGCTTTAAGTCCAGAAATGACTTCTACTGTATTTGAATCATGGCTTTGTACTTCAATTTCTCTTGGTACATATTTATTATCGATCTTCAAATAAACTAAATGTTTATGCTTACCTTCGACATCACTTTTATCCATTTCGACTAAAGCAGTTCTAGGAATAATTACTGAATTTCTTTTTGCACCTGTATGAATAGTTAATTGCAAAAATTGACCAGGTTTAAATAAGCCATCAGAATTATTAATTACAGCTTTGACTGCAAGTGTTCTACTGTCTTTGTTTAAAACTGAATCGATAAAACTTAATTGAGCAGTGAAAACCTTATCAGAAATGCCATCTAGAGTAGCAGTAACTTTTTGACCTTGTTTTACTTTAGCTATATCTTTTTCGTAAACATCAGCACTAGCCCAAACAGTATTTAAATCAATCCCATGAAATAGTAAATCATTAGGACTAATAATTTGCCCTAATGTAATTTTCTTTTCAACTATAGTTCCACTTTTTTGAGCTTTAAGATAGAAAGTACCATCTTCCTTGCCATAGGAACCTTGAGTAAGAATTTTTATATTACTAGTAGATGCTTTTAATTTAGCTTCTTGGCTTGCAAGCATGGCTTTAGCAGCCTGAAAGTCTTTTTCTGGTATAATACCTTTTTCTAAAAGCAATTTACTACGATTGAAATTACTTTTGGCAAGCTCTAGCTCTGCCCCCAATTGATCAATATCAGCTTGCAATCCTGCAACATCCGTACTTTGAATTACTGCAAGCGTTTGACCTGCTCTAACTTGGTCTCCTAGTGATACTGAAATTGATATAACTTTCCCTTGAACTGGTGAATTAACATCAAAATGATTTTCTGGTATTTCTTCAATTTCACCTGTAGTTCTAACGGCATCATCAATCACTAATTCTTCAACAATAGCTGTCTGAATATTTAAAGCTTCATTGGCGACTTTATCTACTGGCAAAGTTTCTTTTTTGATTTGAAAGCCGACATCATCACCATGAGCTAGAATCGGTAAAATTAGACTTATATAAATTACTAATAAACAAACTTTTCTCATATTTAATCCTCTTTAATTAGACCGTCCAATTCCGCTCCTAGTGCATATTCCAAATCAGCAAAGGCAATCTGATAATTCAATATACTTTGCAAATAATTTTCTTTAATTTCACGATTTTTTTGTTCAGCATTTAATATATCCGTTAAAGTAAGTTGACCTTGCTTATATCCAAATTGAATTGATTCCAAGATACTTTGCGATTGACTTAAAGCATTTTGCTCAAATCTTCTTAACTGTTTTTCACGAGTTTGAAAGTTAACAAAGGCATTTTCAATTTCAGATTTTATAGATAAATCTAACCTATCCTTCTCTCTATCGAGATATTCAAGTTCAGCTTTTGCTCTTTTGATTTCACCTTGCCTGCGATTAAAAATAGGAAGCTCCGCTTGCATAGCCACATATGGACCCCAATTATCATCTCCAACACTTGGGTGTACTGCGCCTCCTTCCACAACTAAATTAGGAATTTTCTCCCACTGAGACTGTTTAAGTTGTGCTCTTTTGATACCATAATCCTTTTCTAGAATTGCAACTTCAAGCCTTTTAGCTAAAGCTCCATTTACATAGCTAAGCATTTCAGCTTTTGTAGAAAGGATTTCTGTAGGCTTAAGATCTTCTTGTTTTACATCTAAAGCTATTTGCTGTTTAGGACTTAAACCTAAAAGTTGAGTAAGACTGATTCTTGCTTGAGCTAATTTAGCTTCAATTTCATTTACATAGTTTTCACTGGCAACAACTTCTAAATATGATCTATCCAAATCTAGTTTGGCAGCATCTCCAGCCTCATATCTGTCTTTGGCTATATTATACAAATCTTGATAAAACTTTCTTCTGTCTTCAGCTAATACTAATAAATCTTGCAATACAACTACGCTGGTATAGTAAGGATGCACTTTAATATGCGTTTCCCAAATTAATTTATTAATTTCAAGTTCAGTTTTAGCAATTTCTTCTTTAGCTACTTCTTGTCTATAAAATCTTTTCTTACCAAGTTCAAGTGGTAAAGCCATTTGAATAGGGTGCAATGAACCACCTGTCACCAATTCATTTTGAGAGGCAATTATAGGGTTTGGTCTATACTTGGCGATAATTAAGTTAGTTTGAGTAATTGGTAAAGTTGATACTTTAGCTTGGATCTCTTTGTTGTTTTTGACAGCTAATTCTTTAGCAGTGATAAAGCTTAGTATTAATTCTTTGCCATTAGTATTTGCCAAAGCTGCATTGCAAGTACAAAACAAGATGAATAGTAAAAAAATTACTTTACATGATGTCGCTGGAAATAACCTTATAAGAATTGTTAGCAATTAAATTTTCCTTTATCAACTCACTGTTCGTTAGAGTGAGCTTCCTGAATACGGGATAAATAAAGGTTTATATAATTAGACGAATTGAATCAGTAAATATTCTGGGCTTATTGTCAGTTCGAATGTATGGGGTAGATAAATAAACTTGGCTTTGGTTTATAGAAA
This sequence comes from uncultured Gammaproteobacteria bacterium, assembly GCA_964517685.1. Classification (GTDB taxonomy): domain Bacteria; phylum Cyanobacteriota; class Vampirovibrionia; order LMEP-6097; family LMEP-6097; genus CAYQSL01. The sequence goes on from CAZFCF010000004.1 coordinate 158,550, forward strand.
CTTTTATAGGCTGTATGAAATTAGTTACAAGTTGTGTTTCTTGCTGCTTTATATTCTCAAAGTGAGTAGAGCTAGAATTAATACCATTACTTAGCAGTAAAGTATCTTCACAATCATGTTGTAAGTTAATTTGAATATCATCACTATGATTTTGAAACTCTATTTGATGACATTCACTTGAATAAATATTTTCCACAGAGGTATGACCGTCAGAACAAACACATACGAAAGAAGCACTCGCTGAATTAAGCCAAGTGGTTGCAAAAACAAGCAAAACAATAGTTTGCAAAAGTTTTTTTAAGCTGATTGTTTGGTTTTTGGTCAATTTTACCCTTAGAACAATAGTACTCCAATACAAATGACGAGTTGTTTACAATTTTGTTTCAATGCGTATTAACGCAGTAAAAAGTTTAAAACTAACTATATTAGGTTTAGTTTATTTCCCAGAAGGTGATTCCCACGCTTTTAATCTTTTTTCGAAGATCCAATATTTCTTACGATCAGACAATCTTGAGTTAAACAACATTTCTTCCATTCTTTTTGAAGTCAAAAATTCACGCTTAATTAATTCAATAAAATCATGTAGTTCGTCTTGAGACAGTTCATATTTGGCAAAATTAATCATAAAATCAAAATCGCTTCCATGTCTAAACAGCCTACCTGGCAAAGGAGCTGATCCACGACTGCCAAGCATAATTCCATAACGAAGGTAAGGATGGATAGATTTATGCATAGTTGCTTTTTGACTGTATGTAATTGCGTCGTGTGTTGTTACGCTTAAAACTTTAGCTTCAATTACTATTCTAGGTTTTATTTCTTCTCCCACTTCCGAGATTAGTAGGTCTGTTACATACGAGCAGGTATGGGATTTATGAACAGTCCAGTCTTTTTTATAAGAAAGAATTTCATAAGCATAAGGTAATTTGCGTTGAGTCTCTATTAAAAATTCAGTTTCGTTACTAAATACTTGCCTTAACTGTTCAGCTATTGTTTCAACCCATTCTGTTTCTTTCATTAATTGTCATACCCCAATATTTTGCTTGAAAAATCCTGACAAGCTAACCAAGCTTTTATACATAAACCTTCTGCTTCAGAAGTATTTATTTGTGAGCATCTATCATAAAGGAACTTCACTCCTAACGATATTTGTATATTAGACTCTTTGTCACAAAAGGCACTATAACAAGCTTTCAGCCATTCTTCTTGAGTTTTAATAGCTTGATTATCGTTACCATGTAAATCGTCATAGGCAGTTCTTAAATCAAATTCAAGCTTAGCGTCATCAATACAAGGGGATTTCATACTTTTATACCAACGTCTTTGGACTAATTGTAAAAAAGGTATACAGCCATCTAGTTCATTAAAATTTTCATCAACTTTCTTAGCAACAGTTTTAATCACTTCTTTGAAACTGTCATATCCTAGATTTTTTATTTTCTTACGTTCAACCGAACCTAGTTTATCTGGCAAAACCATTCCACAATACATCATCTCCTCACCTATTGATATTGAAAAATGAATCAGTTGATTGAAACGTAAATTAGGATCGATAGATTTTACGGGTATATAATCCCAAACGCTACGACCACTACTTATTGCATTTCTGCCAGGATGTTGAAGATTGAGGTTTAATTCGCGTTCCAATTCCGTATGTTGCTTAAGGTTACTAATTAGTAAATTTAAAATTCTTTTGGCTTCAGGATAGTTATAAGGATGATTAGGAACAAATGGCACTCCTGTAAACGTAGTCAATGTCCCCTCTTTCAAATATTCATTGTCAGCTAATTGCATTTCTAATACCTCCATATATTCAACTAAACAGCAAGCCCACTTAGACTTTGATTTATGTTTTTGAGCCCAGCTATAGATATCAGTCCAATAACAATGCTTCCAATCTGAGTTTTCAAGATTATATTTTTTAGTAGTTATAGTTAAACCATAGATTTTGTTAAAGCTATATTTTTTGATTGTTTTATAATGCCGATCTAGTTGATCAAGAGTTAACTCGCAAGAGATTTTATTTTCAATAACTACAATCCAGTCTCCATCTGTTGGATAGATCAATGCATCTGGCAAACCTCTTGTTTCTGATTCAAATTCAGAATATGAATTACCGTCAGGTAAACCTTGTTCTGAGACGATTAATTTGCTCTTCTTTGTGGGTTCTAAACTCACAAATACTTTCATGAAGTCATTAAGCAGATGATCATCTTCATTTAGACAAGAAACTAAAGCATGAGTTAGTTTGTTTTCTGGTTGTGAATATTGATCAAAAATATTGCGCACGTACTTGATTAACTCCTTTAAAGAAAAAATCCCTCCAAATGGAGAGATTTTTTAGTTACTTTATAAAAAGTAACCGGGAGTTTATCAATCGCCGATAGACGACTACTGTAGTCTTTAAGTCCGAAGACTCTGGACATACACCACAATCTCCCGGTTAAAAACCGGGAGACGTCGTATTAAACGGTCAGACATCTCTGTGACCGCTATCGGTGAGGCGATAAAACCCCAGAGTTATTGCTAACTCCAAGCAAAAGGATAGCTCTATTAAAGGATCGAATCAAGTGATTTCAAGATTACTGCCTGTCATGTCATGGCATGACAGGTAAGTCGCTTTTGATTGTATTTTTACGTATTTAGCCTTAAAACCCTACAATATGCTATAATCATATAACAAACATGACAAACATCGCAAGTATTCAATCGGATAAAGTTTCATCAATTTTAAGATCAATTCGGGCCAAGCTGGATTTAACACAAGAACAATTGGCCGAGAAACTTGGAGTTTCTTTTGCAACTGTCAATCGCTGGGAAGGAGGGGATACCGCTCCACAAAAAGCAGCACGAGAAGTTATTGCGAAACTTGCACAAGAAGCTGATATTGAATCAGGAATAGATAAATCTGCTGCTGATATTACTCGTCGCAGGCGCGGTGGTACGACTACCGCTCCTTCAACAAAATCAATGGAGCAAATGTTATGGGATGCGGCTTGTTCTATTAGAGGGGAAAAGGATGCTGCGAAATTTAAAGACTATTTATTGCCTTTGCTATTTCTTAAACGACTATCAGATGTTTTTGATGATGAAATTAATCGCTTGGCTGAAGATTACGAAGATCGTGATACTGCATTAGAGATTGCAGAAAGTGATCACTCATTATTACGATTCTATTTATCACCTGTGGCGCGCTGGAATGTTATTAGTGGACGTGAAACTTACGAATGGTCAAATGAAGAAGATAAGCCTAAAGATATAGGAGAACATCTAACTAAAGCTGTGCGTGCTGTTGTTAAACAAAACCCTGAACTTGCAGGAGTACTTGATGTAGTAGATTTTGCATCCGAGCGAAATGGTGAACGAGATATAAATCCAGGGAAATTGCGTGGTGTTGTTGAGATATTTTCCGATCCGCGCTATCGGCTTGGACTTGCTGATGTTGAACCAGATTTTCTTGGACGAGCATACGAATATTTACTACGCAAATTTGCAGAAGGTTCTGGTCAAAGTGCTGGAGAATTTTTCACACCGACGGAAGTAGGTCTTCTCATTGCTCATATTATGCGTCCTAAGCCTGGCGAAGAGTGTCATGACTATGCTTGCGGCTCGGCTGGATTGCTAATAAAACTTCAATTGGTATCTAAGGAGCTTGATCCTCTAAATAAAGTGCCTCTTAAGCTTACGGGACAAGAATTACAAGCAGAGAGCTACGCTGTAGCTAAAATGAATGGCATTATTCACGACATGGATATTGAAATTGCACGTGGCGATACAATGATTAATCCTAAATTTCGCTCTGGTGATGGAAAACTTAGAACTTTTGATATTGTAGTTGCCAATCCAATGTGGAACCAACCATTCAATGCAGATATATTTGCAAATGATCCTTATGATCGTTTCCGTACAACCGGTGGGGTCGCAAATGGCAAAGGAGATTGGGCTTGGCTGCAACATACATTCGCTTGCATGAATGACAGAGGGCGCGCAGCCGTAGTACTAGATACAGGCGCTGTAACACGAGGTTCAGGCTCTAAAAATGAAGATAAGGAACGTACTATACGTAAATGGTTTGTAGATAAAGACTTAATTGATGGTGTAATTCTACTACCTGACAACTTGTTTTATAACACTACTGCTGCTGGCATAATTATATTTCTCAACAAGCGCAAACCAATTGCGCGTAAAAATAAAATTATTCTTTTTAATGCCAGTAAAAAAGTAAAAAAAGGAAGACCTAAGAATTATATTCCTGAGAAATTTATAAAAGATATTGCAACGAGCTATTTAAGAGGAGAACTAGTAGAGGGTGAAATTGCTGTTATTGAACGTACAAAAATTGAGGAAGCTGATTATAATCTAAGCCCCAGTCGTTGGATAGGACAAACAGACGATGCTCATCATCGCTCTATAAAAGAAATCATCACTGAAATTGTTAAGCTTGATGACCAAGCAAAAGAGATTGATGCGGAATTAATTCAAATGTTGGTAAATGTATGATAAACAAAGGATGGAATTGGCAACCTTTAGGTGAACTATTTGAAATTAGTGCTGGTAAAACTATGTCAGCCGCAGCACGTAATGGTATAGAAAAAACTCCTTTTCTAAGAACTTCAAATGTTTTTTGGGATGAGATTGATCTTACAACATTAGATGAAATGTCAATTCCACCTCATGAATTGAAAGGGAAAAAACTTTGTGCCGGTGATTTACTTGTCTGTGAAGGTGGTGAAATTGGACGAGCTGCCATCTGGAATGGTGAAATTGAAACTATTTCATTTCAAAATCATCTACATTGTCTAAGACCACTAAAAGCAAATATTGAACCACGATTTTATGTTTATTTTTTACAATCAGCTTTTACACAGCTTGGTATTTTTGAAGGTGCTGGAAATAAAACTACAATTCCTAATCTCTCTCGCAGTAGACTTGCAGCATTAAATGTACCTTGTCCTAATTTAGTTGAACAGAAATCTATTACCTATGTACTTGCAAAGATTCAAGATGCAATAAAGAAAAACAACAATCAAATTGCCTTGACGAAAGAGTTGAAAATTTCTACCATGCAAACTCTATTTACTTATGGTTTACACAATGAACCTCAAAAAGAAACTGAAATAGGACTTGTGCCAGAAAGCTGGAAAGTAGATAATTTTAGTACAGTTAGAGAATGGCTACAATACGGCACATCTATTAGATGTACTACAAATATTAGTAACTATCCTGTTCTTCGCATACCTAATATAGAATCAGGACGAGTCAATTCAAATGATTTAAAATATTGTGATTTAGCTCCATGTGATGCCAAGAAATATCAATTAGAAAATGGAGATCTAATATTTATACGTACTAATGGAGTGCTGGAGCGATTGGGTTCCTGTGCTGTTTATATGGGTGAACTTGGAAATACTTTATTTGCTTCATACTTAATCCGAGCACGCTTAAAAAAAGAAAAAATAGAACCACTATTTATTGCATATTTTTTTAGTTCTCAATGTGGTATTGATCTCATTGCTGGTCGAGCAACGCCTGCCGCTGATGGAAAATATAATCTGAATACTGGGACGATTGATTCATTCCCTATTCCTATCCCCCCATCTTTAAATGAACAACGTGAAATTATTGAAATTATTAACGTAATCAATAAAAAGATAAAACTTCATGAAGAAAAGAAAAGTATGTTAGAAGAACTTTTTAAATCGATACTGAATAAATTAATGACAGGTGAAGTTCGTGTGACAGATCTTGATCTATCAATGATTTCACAAAAAGAAATGGTGATGACATGAGTAATCTTAATATTACTGAAGCTGGTTCTGTACAGTTTCCTATGGTTCATCATGCTGTAGAGATTGGATGGACTTCACTTACACCAGAAGCTGCAAGACAAATGCGAGGTGGAGAAGATGGCATGTTTTTACGTGACGAAGTAAATGCTAAATTACTTCTATTCAATCCATGGTTAAACAAAGACACTGCTAATTCTATAGTTGAAACTTTAGAAGTAATCCCAGCAAGCATAGAAGGTAATCGAGACATACTTTCTTGGTTACGTGGCGAACGACAATGGTATGACGAAATAGAAAAACGTCATCGACATATTACGTTAATTGACTTTAATGACATCAATTCAAATTCATTTCATGTGACTTGGGAGTGGAAAATTAAACCGCCAGCACGCAAAGGCAATCGTGCAGATGTAATGTTTCTTGTAAATGGTGTTGCAGTATGCATTGTAGAACACAAGAATCCTAAAGATGGCGATGCTATTGAACGAGCTATTAAACAGTTACGTAGATATGAACAAGAAACCCCCGAACTAATTGGAGTACCTCAAATCTTCAATGTTACTCATTTACTAGATTACTGGTATGGCGTTACCTGGAATGCAACCAGAAGAGATATGGCACGCTGGAAACAAACTCCAGATGAAGCTTATCGTTTTGCAGTCCAGTCTTTTTTTGAGCGTACCGATTTTCTTCGTACACTACAACATTGGATTTTGTTTTATGTCCAAGATAGCGAAACGCGAAAATCAATTTTACGCCAACACCAGCAGAAAGCTATAGATGCAATTATTACTCGTTGTGCTGATATCGATAAAAATCGTGGATTAGTGTGGCACACTCAGGGCTCTGGTAAAACCTTTACATTACTAACATCTGCAAAACTTATTCTTAAACAGAAGGAACGCTTTAAAAGTGCCACTGTGATTTTAGTGGTTGATAGGACTGAACTAGAAGGTCAATTGAAAGGATGGGTGGAGCGTTTACTAGGAGAGATGCAGCGACATGATATTGCAATCAAGCGTGCCTCTTCAAAAGAGGATCTTCAAAATCTCTTAGATGCAGATTTCAGAGGGTTAATTATTGCAATGATCCATAAATTTGAAGCTATCCGAAAAGATAGCTGTTCACGCGATAATGTATTTGTTTTTATTGACGAAGCTCATCGCTCAGTTGCTAAAGATTTTGGTACTTATATGATGGCTGCTGTACCAAACTCAACGATTATAGGTTTCACAGGTACTCCTATTGCCAAAACCACGCAGGGAGAAGGAACCTTTAAAATTTTTGGTGCACAAGACGAAAAAGGCTACCTTGATAAATATTCAATTAAAGAATCTATAGAAGATGAAACTACTTTGCCAATCAAACACGTACTTGCACCAAGCCAGATGACTTTACCGGCTGAACAATTAGATAAAGAATTTTTTGAATTAGCATCATCAGAAGGAATAACCGATATTGAGGAACTGAATCGCGTGCTTGACAGAGCAGTTGGTATTAGAACTTTTTTAACTTCTGATGAGCACATTAACCAAGTTGCCAACTTTGTTGCAACTCATCTGAAAGAAACTGTTTTGCCATTAGGTTATAAAGCCTTTTTAGTAGCAGTAAATCGAGAAGCTTGTGCTAAATACAAACAAGCTTTAGACAAACATTTACCACCAGAATGGACTGAAGCTATTTATACACAAAATACTGCTGATAGTATTGACCGTCCATTGGTAGCTAAGCTTCAACTTAGTGAAGACCGAGAAGAGGATGTTCGCCTTCTATTTAAAAAACCAAATGAAAATCCTAAAATTTTAGTCGTCACTGATAAATTATTAACCGGATATGATGCACCTTTATTATATTGTCTCTATCTTGACAAACCAATGAGGGACCATGTATTGCTACAAGCTTTAGCACGAGTCAATCGTCCTTACGTAGATGCCAACAATGTTAGAAAACGAATAGGTTTAGTTATTGACTTTGTGAGCGTGTTGCGTAATTTAAAGAAAGCATTACAATTTGACTCATCTGAAATAAGTGGAGTTATTGAAGACCTTGATGTGTTATTGAATGATTTTAAAGAAAAAATTACTCATGCTCAGACAGAGTACCTACGTACAGAAGATGGCATTGGAGCTGATGAGCGATTAGAGGAAATTGTATATGGCAGATTTCTTACACCACAGTCAAGAAAGGCTTTTTTTGATGCTTATAAAGATATTGAATGTTTATGGGAGATTCTCTCTCCATCACCAGATTTACGTGATTATATTAACAGTTATAAGCAGTTAACTAAACTTTATGCAACAGTACGTAATGCTTATGCAGAGAAAATTGGATTTATTGCTGATCTTGCATATAAAACCAAAAAGTTAATAGAAACAAATGCTACGCAAGAAGGACTTGGACGCCTTACTAAAAGTGTTACTTTTGATCTAAATACATTAGAAACACTGCGTGAGGAAAAAGGTTCAGATGAAGGCAAGGTTTTCAACCTTGTTAGAGGGCTACAGCATGAAATTGATAATGATGCAAATACAGCACCTATTCTCCTCCCTTTAAAAGAGCGTGCAGAGCGTATCTTAAAGGATTTAGAAAATAGACAAACTACGGGTTTAGCAGCAATGGATTTATTGGCAGCTCTTGCAACTGAAAAAGAAAGAGCAATGAAGGCAGCGAAGGATAGCGGCTTATCACCAAAAGCATTTGCTATTTCCTGGACCTTGCAAAATGAAGTAGTTCTTAAAAATGCAAACTTAACAGCCAAAGATCTTGCACACGAAGTTGAAACACAGCTGACTCGTTTTCCTAATGTAGCTGTAAATCCAGATGAACATAGGCAGCTACGTGCAAATCTTTATAGACCTTTATTAGCTCTACCAAAGGAAGAACGTACGAGAATTGTTGATTTGATTATGGGAGTAATACTAGATGAAAAAGAAAATTCCAATAGCTGATTCTGCAACCATTCTAAAAAGACGAGTAAGTAGCTGGAGTATTAAACTCAAGCTTAATCCTAAATTAGTGCGGATACAAAATATGACTCGCAAATGGGGTTCTTGTTCTGCTAAAGGAGTGGTCACTCTCGCAAGAGATTTGAATGAACAGGATCATCAATTTCAAGACTTTGTAATCGTTCATGAGCTATTACATTTACGTTTAAAAAATCATGGTCGACTCTTTAAAGCACTAATGACTTCACACGTACCCAAGTGGAGAGAATTAGAATCTGAAGTAAAAAGAGTTATTTAATAAAAAGAGAAAAGAAATGGCAAAGAAATTAATAACAATGGCAATAGCATATGACTTTGATGGGACATTAGCACCAGGCAATATGCAAGAATACAACTTTATCCCGAAAATACAAATTAAGCCAAAACAATTTTGGGCTGATGCCAAGAAATTAGCAAAAGAGCAAGATGCTGATGAGATCCTTGCCTATATGCAGCTGATGCTAGAAATGGCTCGACATTCAAAAACAGCTGTTAGAAGAAAAGACTTTGAAAATTTTGGAAAAAATATAACTTTATTTAACGGAGTTGATACTTGGTTTGATAGGGTCAATGAATATGCAAAAAACAAAAACATTAAACTGACCCACTATGTTATTTCTTCTGGAATTAAAGAAATGATCCAGGGTAGCCCTATCGCAAATAAATTTCAAAAAATTTATGCTTCAGGATTTATGTATGATGAAAATGAAGTTGCTTATTGGCCAGCTTTGGCAGTAAATTACACTACTAAAACTCAATATTTATTTCGCATAAATAAAGGTAGTTTAGATATACATGACAATTCAAAAATCAATAAATTCGTACCCGATTCAGAACGCCCAGTACCATTTGAAAATATGGTTTTTATTGGGGACGGAGAGACAGATATACCTTGTATGAAGTTAGTCAAGCAACTCGGTGGGCATTCTATTGCAGTTTACACAGGAAATAAAAAAGGAGCCAAGGCTAAGGCAGAGCAACTAATAAAAGAGAATCGCGCATCCTTTGTAACAAAAGCAGATTATTCTGAAAATTCAGATATGGAAAAAGCAATGAAATTAATCATTGATAAAGTTTCAGCTCAAGAACAATTAAGGAACATCAAAGGTTAATCAATATGAATCATAAACCTCGCTATATTACTAAATCTCGCTTTAAATTAGGACTTGAATGTCCAACTAAGCTTTATTACACAAATAAACATGAGTACAAAAATACTAAGTTAGAAGATTCTTTTCTCGAAGCTTTGGCAGAAGGAGGTTTTCAAGTTGGTGAATTAGCAAAGTTTTATCATCCAGGAGGGCATGAAATTGAGACTCTTGATTATGAAGAAGCTGAAAGACAAACTCGTGAACTTTTGAAACAAGACAATGTAATTATTTATGAACCGGCAATTCGCTACGGTGACCTTTTTATAAGAATAGATATATTAGTCAAGCAAGGTAATTTTCTGGAACTGATTGAAGTTAAATCTAAATCTTACGATGCATCTGAAGACAAATTCATCGGACAAAGAGGAGGCATTGATTCAGAATGGAAACCTTATCTATATGATGTTGCTTTTCAAAATTATGTTTTAAGTAAAGCTTATCCGAATTCCACTGTAATACCCTATCTAATGCTTGTTGATAAGAACTCTACACCTACAATTGATAGCCTGAATCAGTACTTTAAAGTTGTAAAAGATCGTAATGGACGTACGAAGGCTGTGGTTACTTCTAACGAAAATCTCTGTACTAAGATTCTGACTAAAATCAATGTCCAAGAGCCTTTAAAAGTTGTTTATTCAACAAAAATTACTCATGGTATTCAAGAATTTACTTTTGATGAATATGTTAAATATTTATCGACTATATACAAAGAAGATAGTAAAGCAATAGTTTGTCCCACAAAAGAATGCAAGAAATGTGAATTCAAATGTACTCCAGACGAAGAAAAAGACGGTTTGAAAAATGGTTTTAAAGAATGCTGGGAAGGAAAATTTAATTGGAATGATGAGGATTTTGAAAAACAAAATGTATTGAATATTTGGGACAATAGATCTCTAGATAAATTTTTAAACTCAGGGAAAATCAAAATGAAAGACTTTGTCATCAGTGATTTTGAACCTAAAAGTAAGTCTAAAAATTTCACTCCTGGATTAGAAAGATATCAGAGACAATGGTTGCAAGTAGAAAAAGCTCAGAATAATGATATTTCCCCTCACCTTGATATACGTGGTATTAAAGCAGAAATGAGTAAATGGAAATTCCCATTTCATTTTATAGATTTCGAAACTACTAGAGTTGCTATTCCGTTTAATAAAGGTAAAAAACCTTATGAACAAATTGCTTTTCAATTCTCTCATCATAAAGTCTACGAAGATGGAACGATAGAACATGCTAATCAATTCATTAATACTGAGATTGGAAGGTTTCCTAATTTTCAATTTATAAGAGCTTTGAAAAAAGCATTAGAGCAAGACCAAGGTACTATTTTTAGATATTCAAATCATGAAAATACTGTCTTGAATGATATTTACTGGCAAATTCAAAAGCATGGTTCTGAACTAGAAGATTCTAAAGAACTTTGTGATTTTATTCAATCAATTACAAAATCTACAGGCTCAAGTTCTGCTCTCTGGGAAGGTTCAAGATGTATGGTTGATTTATTAGATCTTACTAAAAAATACTATTATGACCCATATACTCAAGGTTCTAATTCACTAAAATATGTATTGCCTGCAATCTTAAATTCTTCAAAGTATCTCCAGGAGAAATATTCACAACCAATTTATGGCTCAACAAATGGTATTAAAAGTTCAAATTTTAAAGATCATACTTGGATTACAGTCGATAACGATATCGTAAAAGATCCTTACGAAATGTTACCTAAATTATTTTCAGAGTATGAATATGATCAGCTAGAAGAATTAGATTTTCTTACAACTGATACTGAACTGCGGAATGGTGGAGCTGCAATGATGGCTTATGCCAGAATGCAATTTACAGAGATGAACGACATTGAGAGGCAAGAACTAACTCAAGCACTCTTGAAATACTGCGAACTAGATACTTTAGCAATGGTTATGCTCTATGAAGGTTGGAGAGAAATGATCAAATGAAAGACAAAGATAAATTAGAAATAGCTATTTATAAAGTTAATCCTGATTGCAAAATATTGTCTCAAGCTGAAGATAAAGTACTTTGCATTAGCAGCCATATTATTAGTAAAAATTATATTCAACAAACTTTGAAGACCGAAAAGATAGATGATAATCATCAAATCAAAATATTTTATAGGAAAACTCCTTCTAATCCTGCATGGAAAGAGTTCTTAACTTCAGTGGTTGAAGAGAATCAAAATATACTGAAATTGAATCAAGGATGGAACGAAAGCTTCGTTATGATTATAGAGAGTAACAAAAACTGCAATATTTATATAGCAGCAGGTGGTCTTGGTTATCATGCAATCTCTGAGATAATTGACGAGGATTTTGGTGTAGATATACTTTCTAGATTAATAAAGCCTGAAGATAAAATTTTAAAGTCTGTCAAAGAAAAAAGTGTAATTGGTGGTATCTTAGGTACAACAAAGCACTTTAGAAAAAATCTCAACTTCTTTGAAAATGATGGTTTCGGCAAAATTTATCAAGAGCTTAAAACCAGTATTAATAAGGAAATACTGAAAAGTAAATTTGGTTTTACAGATGATGATTTAAAAAGAGAAACGACTTGCTTAGCTAAAGCCTCTTTCAAAATTAATAGATCAATAACGCTTGAACATCTTTCTATCATCATTAGTGGCTGTGAATATGTTCTAGAGAATCCAGACAATAATCCTGATCTGGAACCTATCTGTATAAATAGTGTCGAAAAAATTATAAAAAAACAGAAGCCACAGTTAATAGAAAGCTTAGAAAAAAAACTTATAGAACAACTATGGTCAAGATACTCTAATCCTGAAGATGGTGATGATTTTGGATTATGCCATCGTGATTTTGAAAGCTATTTAACGGCTGATAAATATATTGTTACTAAGGGGAAAAAGAATTTTTTTAATGAGTTTGAATTTAAAGATGAAGACAAGCTGGACAATATAGATATATTGTTTAAACAAATCAAAAACTTTGAAAATTCACCTCAGGATATTGATCAATTTAGTGACCTTATAACTTCATTAGCTATCAATTCATATAGCAGTGAAAATGTTAATTCAGCAAAGACAATAGATTCAATTTTCAAACATATTTTTGGTGAAATCACTTTAAATAATGAAAAGTATTTTTTCGTTGATAATAATTGGTACAGAATAAAAAACGATTTTATTACTAAACTAAATCAACATTGTCAAAGTTTTATCGTAAAACACTCTGATAATGGTCTTAATAAAGAATGGGATTATGGCAACCAAAATGAAAATTCTTACAATGCAAGCTATGTGGATGATTCTCAAACTTTGGTTTTAGACAAAATCACTCCTAATAATATTGAGCCATGTGATGTATTAAAATGGGATGATGATTGCCTCTATTTGTATCATGTTAAGGCGGGTTTTAGTAATACTATGCGTGATGCCTGCTCTCAAGTTCAAATTGCTGCTTCAAGGATACTAAATGATATGAATTCTGACAAAAGCTATATTAATGAAATTTATAGCGAATTAGAACGAACATCAGGAAGTACAGATCCTTATTTCTCAAAGATTAGTAAACAGGTAAATAGCATAGATAGAGAAACATTCATAAGTCTTTTTGATAAAAAACTTGTTTTTGTACTTGCCATTGTTGATACAGCCAAGAATCCTAGAGAATTCAAATTAAATATTGAAGCTATAGATTCTAATATTGCTAAATTTTCTTTAGATGAGCTAAGTAAAACTATGAAAGGTCTTGATATTGAACTACGAGTTCAGCAAGTTTCTAGGAAACAAAGTAAAGTAGTTTTCTTGGATAAAAAAGGAAGTAAAAAAGTAGTTAATGCTAATTAATTTTATGATAAACAGCCTAAGCTAATATAAAATTCTTTCCTACCATCAATGACATACTTCAGCATATCTTTAACTTGTTTATTAGCACAAACTATTGATACTTTTCGGTTGAAATGCTCCTCTCCAGCTGCTATCAAAACGCTGGCAACACACTCATCCATAAAAGAGGCATCAGTATAAATTACACCTTTGAAATTAAGCTTCGTATGGATATTGTTTCTGATATTAAATCTAAGCTTTTCCTTTAAAGGAGTCGCTGTTGCCCTACTCTTGAGAACTGGATCAAATCTTTCAGACATGAAAATAATCTCTTTCCCTCTAATTCGACTATCTGGCTCTTCGGCAATTTCTACTTTACTAGCCAAAATAGCTTGAGGATCTATAATTTTTGGCTCTTTCGGCTTTGGTGGATTTTCTTTGTAATATTTCTCTTCAGCAATTTGAAAACATAGGTAGTAAAAATTAATCATTCTCTGACTAGCCGGTTCAAAATTCTCTTTTGAATCACCAGAAATGAGTTGTATTTCCTCACAAAAAGGCTCTAAGCCCTTTGCAAACTGCTCTCTAGTAAATAACATTGCTAATAATTTTAGCAAAATCAGCAATTAGGTATTCGAATACCTAATTCAAAATTACCAATCTAACATGGCTTCTAAAACCTCATCTTCACTTGTCTGACAATAATTACGTGTAGTTGTAATATCTGCATGACCACAAGCTATTTGTAAATATACTAACTGTCTTCCTCGTGCAACATTGCTAGTTACAAAATAACGTCTAAGCATATGAGGTGTAACTTTGAAGTCTAAGCCATGTGACAATCGCTCTAGTTTTTGATGAATAGTATGTTTATTTAAATGACCACCTATTCCATTTACAAAGAAACTACTTCTGTCAGAAAACTCTAACCTACTTGGTAAGTACTCTTGAAGAGCTTTAAGACATTCGCCAGTAATGCCCACTCTCCTATTTTTGTTCATTTTGCCAAGCCACACATATACAATTCGAGCTTCAAGATCTACATCCTTAAAACTTAATTTGGCTACTTCCGAAACTCTCAATCCAGTATTAGCCATAAACAGCAGTAGAGTTTTATTCAATAGACGATCATAGGCTTTATTCCCATAGGTAAAAACATCAGCTTTCTTCAAAACTTCTTCAAATTGATCTTGAGTTAGGCAAGGTCGTCTAGCTGGCAAAAATCTCTTAGGTTTTATTTTTTTGATGTTTTCACGTTCTTCTTTATCAAATTCATCTATAGCAACCAAGTATTTGGTTATGCTCATCAAAGCATCATAAACATTACGTCTTGTAGAATATCGTTCTACTGGTATAAGGCTAAGCACTTCCCTGAAATTATCAAGAGATACTATTGGGTATTTGGCTTTATCGGGTAATAACTTGAGGAATAATCCAAAGTAGTAATCGTAAATTTCAAGTCCTCTTATTCCAACAGGTCGATTACCAAGCTTCCCCATCTTCAACCATTCAAGCCAAATAGGCACGATCTTAGATTTAATTTTCTCTCTTGAATAATTTTTATACCGAGTAAATTTCGATATTTGATTTCTTTTCACTAAACTAGAAACCAAAATTTCTAGTTTCATTAGATCATCCAGTTGTACATTTGAATTAGTTTTTATCATTACTACACCTCACTTTTGATAAGGGTTATAGCAATTAACTATTTAAATAGTTAATTCACAACTAAATAAAATGAAGAACATTTTCTTTCAAAGCTTTTACTAAAATATAGAAAATAAAATTTTTTAAATAAATAAAAAATCTCTTGCCTCTAATTAATGTACATGTTAGGCTTTAAGCATATAAAGAAATCGGCAGCACCAAACGCACTGGTGATTAGGAGCAGCCTCTTTAGAAATCAAAATTAATTCGTGTTGAATTAGTTATTTTCAAAGGAGACTGCTGTGAGCAATTTTAAAAACACCCAAATATTCATTCAATACCTCAGTCCATCTGAGCTAATACCTTATGACAAAAACCCTAGAATACTGACTGATAAACACTTACAGGAGGTTGCGGTCTGTATAGACAATGTTGGCAATATTAATCCTATAATAGTTGACGAAAAGAAAGTAATTCTTGCAGGGCATACCAGATTAGCTGCTGCCAAACATCTTGATCTAAAAGAAGTACCAGTTATTGTTTTAGATCATCTTACTAAGAAGCAAAAAAGATTATACAGAATCGCTGATAACAAGCTAACTGAAAATGGCAAATGGAATGAAGATTTTCTTGCCTTAGAGTTAAAAGAACTGTCTCTTGATTTAGATCTTGGTGAGTTAGAGTTAACGGGTTTCTCAACAACAGAAATAGATTTATTAATAGAAGGAATCTCTGATGATAGCTCTTGCTTAGAAGATGAAGTCCCTCCAATAATTCCTGAACGAAAACCTATTACAAAACCAATGGATATGTGGCTTTTGGGAGATCATAGAATTATTTGTGGAGATTCAACTGATCCAGAAATTTATACATTGCTAATGGGTGATAAAAAAGCTCAGATGATTTTTACCGATCCACCTTACAACGTCAAAATTAATGGCAATGTTGGAGGTCTAGGCTCCATTAAACATCGAGAATTTAAGATGGCTAGTGGGGAAATGAAATCAGAAGAATTCAAAGAGTTCCTATCACAATTTATTTCTTGTTCAATTGAGTATGCCCATGATGGTGCTTTAGCTTATATTTTCATGGACTGGAGACATAGCCAGGCACTAGAAGAAGTTGCAGCAAAGTATTTTTCTGAACATAAAAATACTTGTGTTTGGGTGAAAGATAACGGTGGAATGGGTAGCTTATACCGCAGTCAACATGAATTTGCTTTTGTATTTAAAAATGGCTCAAAGCCTCATATCAACAATGTTCAACTAGGTTCAACAGGTAGGTATCGTACTAATGTCTGGAACTATGCTGGTGTTAATGGCTTTGGCAGGAACCGTGATGATTTAGAGATGCATCCCACTGTTAAGCCTGTGATAATGCTTGCTGATGCCATTCTTGATGTTACTAAGCGTAAGGATATTGTCTTAGATTGTTTTCTTGGCAGCGGATCTACTTTAATTGCTGCTAATAAAGTTGGCAGGGTTTGTTATGGCATTGAGATTGATCCTATTTACGTTGATACAGCTATCGAACGTTTTCAAAACTTAACTGGCTTAGATGCTATTCATCAAACCTCTGGCAAGACTTTTAACGAGTTAAAAGGAGAGACTCATGAGTAAGGATGAATATGAAGTTGGTTATGGAAAAACACCAAAGGAAACTCGGTTCAAACCTGGTCAGTCAGGGAATCCCAGAGGTAGACCTAAACATAGCAAAAATACCGCTACGCTTCTTGCAGAAGAGCTAAATGAACGTATTTCTTTGCGAGAAGGTAGTAAGCAAGTCATTATTACCAAGAAGCAAGCTATGGTCAAGCAACTTATGAATAAAGCCGTACAAGGTGAGCTTAGAGCTTTGTTTTTTGTTTTTCAGCTAATGCAAAATGCAGATGCAACTGAAGCTGAAAAAGAAAAAATGATCGAAAATATTTCGGAAGAAGATAGCAAAATTCTTATGAGATTTTTAAAGGAGAATACAAAAAATGTTAAAACAAATAAAAAGAAAAATAGATAAAACAGAAGCTCTATATGCTGCTCTAAGACAGGATTTCGGTTCATTTCTTGAAAAGGTTTTTTATCAAATAACTGGTAGTAAAGAATATCACCATAATTGGCATTTAGATCTCTTTACTAAATGTGTTATGGACATAATGAATGGCACCGAAAGTAGGATGATTATCAATGTCCCACCGAGAAGCCTAAAATCAATATGCTTTTCAGTAGCCATGCCTGCATTTATATTAGGTCATAATCCGAATGCTACTTTCGTCTGCATAAGTCATAACCAAGCTTTGGCAGATAAACATGGACTGGATTTTTTAACAGTTGTTGAAAGTACTTGGTTTAAAGAACTATTTCCAGGAATGAAAATTTCAAAAAGATCAGCTAGTAAAAGTGATGTACAAACTA
>CAZFCF010000005.1:0-126866 GCA_964517685.1 uncultured Gammaproteobacteria bacterium
ATGGGAGTTGCTTTGTCCTTTTACCTTTGGTTTCAGGAGTTGCTAAGACCTTTACTCCGCCTATACCAGAATCACGTCTATTTAGAGGTTTTAGTCCACCGACTTGCATGCAACAGATAATAGCATGTTTTTCGCGACGGAAACTTAATTTTCAATTTTAAAATTAAGAAGAACTGTTCCATTTTTCTTCGTAATAAAGTTCTTGAAGTCTTTGTATGTTTTCAAATCATCTTCAGTTAGGACTTTAAATACAGAGTTCTGATCAATTACTCCACTTAGAGTTTCATTAAAAACAGTTATTGCAACCTTATCAGGATCTATAATGCTTCTCTCACCAATAATTGATAAGCCTAAAGCTTGTACTGGAATACTATTTTGCAGCTCAAGAATTAAAGTATCTTTTTTATCAAACAAGCTCAAGAGATCAATATTAGTATTATTGCTATTTTGGAAATGCTTCCCTAAATGATTAGCTATATCTGTACCAAAACTATGTTTAAAAATATCTTCATGATTATTCTTAATCACATATACTTCCATAAGCATAGTTATATTGGTTAAAGGCTTATCCAATGAGGAGATCAGCTTTACGGCTTCGTCGACAACTTTTGAGCTACCCTTGATCAAAAGGTCATTCTCTTCAATTCGCTTAATATCGATTAAAAAATTATCGCTGAAATAAACTTGTAGAATTTTGCGAATCTCTTTGGTTGAAAGATTCTTTGGAGTATAAATTTTTACTTTTGGAGCAATATCCATTTCTTCTACAAATCTTGTTGCAGCTTTTATATGTTCTTCCGAACCAAAAACTACTACAGAATTTTTCGCTGGATCTGCAACCGCATAAGGTCTCAGATTATTCATGTCTTGAGTAACAATGATTTGATGGAATAAATGCTGATTTAAATGATCTGCAAAGCTATTAGCTTTGAAATAAGCAACTGGTAAAGCCGCAAAATCCAAACCCGAAATATCAGATTTATAAATAACTAAAGAGCTGCCTTTAAATTCATAGTTAACTTCAGCTAATTTACACACATCTGCGATAGCATCTTTAACTCGTTGTTCATTGATAACAATAGTAATTTCTTTATCGTATTTATTTGGCATCACAATATTGAATTCACCAACTTTAGCTAGCAGCAAAAGAATTTGTGATAGCTTAGTATCCTTAAAAGAAAAATTCACTCTGGCATTCAAAGCTGGTAATAATTTTTCTGGTGGCTCAATAAATTCCGCATCCAAACTAGTGTAATCATCAGAAAGAATTGCCTTACTCTCAAGTGAGCAAGTTAATAAAAGCAAAATTATAAAAAGGACTCTTATCATTAAGGCAATAGGGTTACAACAAACTTATGATAGCGTAATTTTTCATAATAGAGTTGCTGCGAAAGGGGATGACCAGCTTAAGCAGCAACGGCTTTAATATTTTTTAATTGACTTTGAACTCTAAATTTAGTTATTTGGTTAATTAAAATTTGCATCACAAACATTAATCCAGAATGTAGCAAAGATCCCTGACTAAAGACTTTGGTGTGCTCTTTTCTTGCAGCAAATTCTAGTTCATCATTACCTTTAGTCTTGTCAAAAATATGGTCTAGCTTAGCCGGATCAGGAAGTGGGCTATGAAGATGTTTGTGTTCAACAAGAATACCTCTATCTACATTAAATTTATCTGCAAGAGCTTTATCAGCTCTTTGAGCAAGTAGACCCGTGGTTACCTGAGTACCAACTAACCAAGAGATTATGGTTGCAGAGTATGTCAGTAAATTTTCTATTAATTCATTTCTACCTTGAGAACCAGAAATACAACTAAGCACTTGAGGAATAAGTGAGTAAGAATACATCAACCCAAGTTTCGGATAAGTACCATGTTCCATATCCCACTCTTTTCGAAGGTTATTAAGCCATGGGCTTTTTGCCAAAAGTTTTTTGTCTTCGAATTTGTTTAAAGCAAATATATTTAGCAAGGGACCACTTAGGAAGGCTGTTAGGAAGCCAAGCTTTTGCCACAAATTCAATCCCTGACTATCTCCCAATTGTTTACTTTGTTTATTAGAAGCATAAGCAATAGTTCCAGTAAACCTGTCTTGCCCTAAAATATATTTTCTGAAAAGGCGGTTGAAAAAATATAAACCACCCCAAACACCACTTTCAATAAAACTCTGAAGAATGAGAATTGATTTTTTAAAACTTTTTAGGCGCTTGACTTTATCATCATCAAAGATCAAAGTCCCAATGAATTTTTCAATAGAACTGATTTTTTTATTTCTTAGATCGACATTTTTATCAGTCTTACCTAAGAAGTTTTCCATGAAATAACTATCTTCTATCTCTTTGACCTTAATTCTATTAACAGCATCGTCAAATGCTTCTTTATCATCAAGTTCATGAATATTAAAAAGCATATAATGCTTGAAATGCCTTTGCTCAGCGCTATTCAGAAATAGATTGCTAGAAATTTTCCCCATGATCGAAGCTGTATAAGGGAAAACAAAAATACTAGCCAAGTTAATTCCAGCTTGAAAAGCAGCTTCAGCAAAACTATATATATTGCGAGTTGATTGAGCTAATAAAGAAGGAACTTCATCACCAAAAAAATCAAGAAGAGCTCTAGTAACTGATCCTCTCGATGCAATCCATTCTATAGTTGCTTGGTATTGATCAGATAAATTTGTTTTAGGACTATCAACTACTGTTGAAGTTTCTGTTTCTTTTGTTTGAGAATTATTTAATTTCGCCTCAGAAGAAGAATTTTTGTTTGCACAAGGAGTTTGAATATTTGCTGAAATATTTATACGCGAATTTATATTCGGTGTGGTGGCAATATTCATTTAAACGCTAACGGAAAAACATGATCTTTTTTAGGACTTTTAATTAAATCACACAATTGATCTATACGTAAAGATCATTGCCAGATAACACGAATTTTAATTTTGTTTTAAAGTAGAGTTCTTTGAAAACCCTGAAGGGCTTCAAAAGAGAAGGTAGCTCGACTATGAGCTACCTTTCATTAGAGGGCTTGGGAGAACCTTTAAACCCATTTATTAGAGCTATTCGAAAAGCTCCCAGATGCAAGGCTTGCGAATCCCCGAGGAGCCGGAGTTGACTAATCGTCAATGAGGATTCTCCGAGGGGTGAGCGTAACGCCGCAGATGGGACTTTGCGGATAAGCTCTTAGATCTTACAAGCTTTAGCAGTACCTAAACCACTACCACCACAACAGCTTGGTCTAACCTCTAATTGGTTATTAACGTCAATTGCACCAGCTCGCATAGCTTTCTCAGTAGCTAAGTCCTTTTCATAAGAGCTATCTACGTGACCTGTAAGCGTCGCTACACCATTATTATCCACGCTGGTATCAATAAACTCTGAACGCAATTTAGTACTAAAGAATATAGCTCTGTCTAAATCTTTTTTGATCTCTTGATTTGCTTCAATTCTGCCTTCTTTAGTAACTGTTCGTTTGTATTCTGCCAAATTACCAGCTGTATCATAATCAACTGTAATGCCACTCTCTACTTCTTTTACGCCATCGATATTATCAGCTATCATTTCTGCTTTCTGCTTTTCTTCAGCGTTATCTACTTCACCAACCAAGGTCACAACACCATCTTGAACTTTGAAAGATATGTTGTTACCAAGGTATGGGTATTTTTCATACTTTGATTCGAGGATATCCACGATATGTCTATCGTTTGTAACTGCTGCTTTAACTCCGCTAAAGCCTGCTGCAATTACCACTGCCATGCTTATTCCAATTAGTTTTTTGTTTTTCATTTTCTGCTCCTTGTGTTATAGGTCTTAACCTTTGTTAAAATGCTATTTAATTTCAATATAAATCATTTTAACACAAATCATTTACAAAACAGTGATTCTTAATAATTGAAAATTCTAATGTTTTGTAAGGCGCTTTTTAAAAGTCTTTTTGTTCTCTGCTCAATTGCTTGAAATACAGGCGGTATATAGGTTTTTTGCATATTGCTGATACTAAATCTAATTTTAGGGCGTATTTGAGTGCCTGCAACTTTAATAGGCAGTTGCCCAGAGGGTAAAACTTGATTCATTACTTTAATTTTAAAAGGCATAAAGTTTTCAATTAAATTTACGCTAAAAAACATATCTATCTTATTGTTATAAAACATTTTCCCTTCACCATAGGCATTGAAATATTCTGAATCAAAACGAACTTTACTAAGAGTAGCCTTTTCTTTATCTAAGTCAAAAATACCTTCGACTCGATTCAGTTCTTTCTTAGCTTTATTTCTAAAATCAATACTCTTAATACCATCGATAAAATTTTTGATTTCGGCATAGATTTTTTCTCTATCACCAGTAAGTATGAAATTTCCTCTACCGGAGAGTTCATAGGTCTTATCATGGAAAAACATTCTAATATCAAAATGCGGAACTCGAGCTTGATAGTTGCCGTCAAACTCATTCCCCAAGCACTTCATAATACTTTTCAAATCTGCTTCATTCAGCATGCCATGAAAATTTAATTCTGCACTTTTCTTTTTATGAACATTAATATCTAAGGTAGAGCTTGCAGCACTTTCTTTATTAACATTGACTTTTAAATCAGGAATATGAATAGTAAAAAACTCTGGAGTCTTTCCTAAAGAAATGCATTTAAACTTCAACGTAGAATTACAGTTAGAGCCTAAATCTTTTTTTACAAAAATATTCTCAACTTCCATAATTCCATCAACACATTTATAGGCAGAATTAGGATTAGGCTTTATATTATGAATAAAAATATCTCTTAAAAAGAACTTGGTATCACCTTCCCCTATCTCTAGGGCACCAATTTTTACGCTTTTTAGAGTATGTATTTTTTCTAGATCAAAATTAATATTATGGACAACTACTGGAGCTGAAAATATCTTTGAAAGCTTTACAGAAACAAGAAATTCTTTGATATATTTCGATCCTAAAATCAAAACTAAGGTAAGAATGACAACAAATATAGATAATTTTAGAACTAAGGTTTTACTAAGCATTTATGGGAGCTTCTCTCTTGATTCTAGCAGTTACAAAGCAATTTAATTAGAATACAAATTATTTATATTGAAAATATTTAATTTGATATCTTTCTTGTTGAATGTTTTATTGCTATAATATTTGCATGTCAGCAAATCATAAAATTTATAAACTTCCATCCAATCGGGTGCAAGCCCTTGAGCAATTAGACGCTGCGGAACAAAACATTATTTCTAATCTCAAACAGATATTAAAGATTTTCACAATCAAAAAGAAAAAAACTAAAACTGAATTTAATATAACTAATACACAAATAAATACTTTGAATTTCATTATCAAGAATGAAAACGCGACAGTGATTGACCTTGCTGAGTTAATGCAATTAAGTTCTTCTTCACTTATAAGTATTTTGAATAAATTAGAAAATCTTGGCTTAATTGAAAGACAGAGATCTAAGTTTGATAGAAGAAAAGTAAAAACCAAAGCAACTGATAAAGGATATGAATTATCGAAATCAGCCCCAATAAGCTTTGAGCAAAACATTATTAACGAACTACATGAATTAGAAAAAAATCAATTGAAAAATCTAAATTCTGGCGTTAACCAACTTTTGAATATTGTTCAGAAAACTTCCTTAGAAATTGAGGAAGAGGTTAAGAACAATATCAAAAACAAAAAAGGAGAAAACGATGAGTAAAAATACAATACTAACTATTGCTTTAATAGTAGTTGCAGCATTAGCAATTTACTTTGCATATCAATCTAATGAGAATAAGAAAGAAGCAAATAAAAGTGTTATTCAAAAACTCGGCGATGAAATAGATGAGGCAACTGATGAAGTTGGTCATGAAATCGACGAAATGAAAGATGAATCAAAACAGAACCATTAAGTAGGTTTCTATCCCTTAGCTAGCTCTTGTACCTTAGGGTTTCCAGATCTAGCTAAAGAGTAGAAAATAGTTTTCAAAATTAATTGTGGGTTGATTGAGTTTTTGAGAACAAAATCGTCGGCACCATTTTCTAAAGCTTGATACCAAAGCTTTCTATTTAAATAACCTGTAGTCACTATGATAGGAGCTTTCGGTAAAAATTTTCTTACAGTATTTAAAGTATTTATTCCTGTAGTCTCTCCTAAATCAAGATCACAGAAAACAATATCAGGTTTGTATTCTTCTAATCTTTCCATTGCTTCCTCTATGGATTTGACCCAACCATATTGGATCTCATAATCACCATAAACTTGAATGTCATTTGAATGATCGAAAATCTCTAATAGAAGATCAGCATCACTTGGATTATCTTCAATCACTAAAATTTTTATTTCTTGCATAGAAGCTAAATCTTAGCACTTCATGTATGACATGAACTATAAAATTTAGCCATTGCAAGATAAAATTGGCAATCAACTACCTTATTATTTAATTGCGTGTCTTCTGTAGACTCCAAAAAGTCCTAAATCAGCCATTAAACCCATAATAACTAGTAAAGTTGAAACTAGGTTCATTCCACCTGCAAACCAATAATGTGCAGCCATTACTGCAAGTAAAGTGTAAGGCAGGAATATAAATCCCAATAATGCTAAAAGCCAGTTACCGACTAGCATACTTCCAGTAAAGACCCATACTAAAATTGCTGCTACTCTTGGAAAAAATAAGCCAAAAATTAGTGCTAAATTCATTTTCAATCTCCTTTTTATATTAATTTCGCTATAAAATATTATACCAGAAATTATTTGAATACAAACGAATTTTTTAAATTTATTGATAGTTACTAATACTTACCTGGAATCCACTATGCTACTATTTAATTAAATTAGGCAATTCGCTTAATTATTTTCTTTCAAATTATTTATTATGACTACTAAACTGAAAAAAAATTCTAATTTTCATAAGGAACTATCGCTACAAATTTTGACTCAATTGAGAAAAATTATAAGAGCTATCGATCTTAATTCAAAAAGACTTTCAACTGAAGCTAATTTAACTTCACCTCAAATCCTTTCACTGCTTGCTGTTCATAATAATGCACCTATTACTATTGCTAAGATTGCTGAAGAAGTACACTTAAGCGCTAGTACCATGGTTGGTATTATCGATAGGTTAGAAAGTAAAGGTTTAGTACTTAGAGAAAGATCTAAAACTGACCGCAGACAAGTAATGGTCAATATTACTGAAGAAGGTAGGAAAGTTGGTAAAAGAGCTCCTGTACCTCTTCAAGAAAAGCTTATTCAAGAATTAGATCAAATTTCAGACACCCAACAAAGAAATATCATCAAATCACTAGAGTACTTAGTAGAGATGCTTGGTGCGAAAAATATTAGTGCTTTGCCGATATTGACGCCTGGTGCGGAAATAAAGTAGGTTTTGAGCCGTAATCCTGAGGGAATAGTTAGGTAAACTTATCAACCGGCTGTATATTCTCAGCCTTAAAATAGTTTGTATGCATCTCGAAAATAATGCATACAAACTATAGTACTTTGTATGCATTTGTGGAATTTCTTATATCGCAGCTTTAGCAAAATCACGTAGTTTTATCAAGCTAACAAAATTTACCAAAACTATAGCTAAATCATGGTATTTATTGATATTTAGACACTTTGACTATGCTTAATTATCAACTTTAGACATAGAGGTCTATGTCTAAAAACTAATTTTAGGTATAATACATATATGTCTATATTAAACGACATAATTGACGAAAATCCCTGGTGGAGAAATGAAAGTTTTAAAGTAGAGGAAGCAAAGTGGCCTCAACGCAGTCAATTTAGTAAGTTAAAGCTTGCTTTACAAGACAGGCAAATTTGCTCCATTGTTGGTTTGAGACGAACGGGCAAAAGTACTCTTTTAAATCAATTAATAGACTATCAAATACAAGAACTTAAAAACACTAAACAAGATTTGAAGACTCTACTGTATATGTCTTTTGAAGAAAATCTTTACCATGATAGCAGTAACCATTTGTTAGAAATTTTAGACTGCTATTTTAAAGAAGTTTTAGAAATCAATCCTAAAGAGTTAGAACAAAGGGTATATATTTTTTTTGATGAGATTCAATATATAAATAATTGGCAGGACATTCTTAAAAAATACTACGATAAAAACAAAAATATCAAATTTATAGTCTCTGGATCTTTTGCTTTAAAACTCATTAACAAAGATCAGGAATCTCTTGCTGGCAGAATTGATGAATTTTATATTCCTCCATTAAATTTTCAAGAATACTTACAAATCAAATATCAAGATAGGACTTTCCCAGAGTTTTCATTTGAACAAATATATCGCTTACTTGAATCCCAATCGAAATTAGCTGAGCTGAAACTCTTTATTGATGAGTATCAGAGAGAATTTGAAGAATTTATTTTATATGGACAATTCCCAGAATTAATATCATTTGCAGATAGGACAAAACGTTACAAATACATTGAAAAATCCATACTTAATAGAGTTTTAGAACAAGATATACCTAAAGTTTATGATATTGATAAAATTGAAGAATTCAAAATTTTTGCTTTAAGTTTGCTACAAGATACCGGCTCTATCTATGAATTAAAAAATTTATGTTCAGAAATTGGATTAAGTGAGATCACCGCCTCTAAATATTTTCAAATACTTAGATCTAGTTTTATCCTAGATAGTATCAGTACTATTAGCAAATCAATTAGAGAATCTAACAGAGCTAAAAAGAAAATATATGCTCTCAGCCCTAATTTTACTTCTGCCATTCTCTCTTTGGATTTACACAATCCATTGATTGATAATATTATGGGGCATCTTGTGGAAAACTATTGCCATCAGCGTTTGAAAGAAAATTATGAATATATAGCCTTCCACCGCAAAGGCTCGAAAGAAATTGACTTTGCTTGTGGTACCAAGATCTTCCGTCGTAAGGATTTAGATTTTATTGAAGTCAAATATCGAGAGAAACTTAGAGCTGAAGATTTGGAAGTTTTAAATTCATATATGAGTAAAAACAAAATCGATAAAGCTTTTGTTTTCAACAAAAACCTACTTAAGATTGAAGAACATGATGGCAAAAAGCTATTTTATTTACCGGCTATGTTAGTTTGATGACATTCAACAGACGACTTTAGCTTAATCACCAAAGTTGATATTTTCACACAAGTGCTTTCTGCAACTGTTTAACAATGCTATGTCCAGCTTCGCGCCCTTCAAAGACTGCAGTTACTACCAGGTCTGAACCGCGCACCATATCACCACCAGCAAAAACTTTTGGATTAGATGTTTGGAATTGATTTTCACGATTTTTAGAAACTTTCACTCTACCATTTTCTTCAAGCTCTACTCCAAGCTTAGTAAACCACTCTGGAGGATTTGGTCTAAAACCAAAAGCCATAATCACGGCATCACAAGGAATAAGTTCATCAGAACCATTTACAATTTCTGGCTTTCTTCTACCTTGCGTATCTGGCTCGCCAAGCTGAGTTGTAAGTACTCGTAAACTTTTTACTTTACCAGCCTCCTGAATAATTTCTGCTGGCTGTTTATTCCAAAGAAATTTGATTTCTTCTTCTTTTGCATTAGCAACTTCTTTGCGTGAACCTGGCATATTGATTTCATCTCTACGATAAATACAAGTCACGCTTTTAGCACCTTGGCGAATAGCAGTCCTGGTGCAGTCCATAGCGGTGTCGCCGCCGCCTAGTACTACTACTGCCTTGTTTTTTAAATTTACATAAGGAGTGTCATTGCGAGCCATCGAAGATGGCGTGGCAATCTCCTTTACGCAGGGGGATTGCTTCGCTTCGCTCGCAATGACATTTCCCAATTCATGATTAATATTGCCGATCAAATAATCCAAGGCTTGATAAACGCCTTCAACCTTAGTCTCTAAAAGTCTCTCTTCAACAGCCTTATAAGTACCCATGCCTAAGAAAATCGCATCATACTTCTCTACTAATTCTTCGATTTGAATATCTTTGCCGATTTCTGTATTAAGTACAAATTCAATACCCATCTCTTCCATAATTTGACGGCGGCGTTTAATTACTGATTTCTCTAACTTAAAAGATGGAATGCCAAAAGTAAGTAAGCCACCAATTTCTGGATGCTTGTCATAGACAACTGCCTTAATACCATTACGGGTAAGAATATCTGCGCAACCTAATCCAGCGGGACCTGCTCCAATTATCGCCACTTGAAAACCAGTTTCATAGCGCATTGGATTGATGGTTGGTCTCCAACCTAATTTAAAAGCTTCGTCGGTGATGTATTTTTCTATACTACCAATTGTCACGGCACCAAAATCTTCATTAAGTGTGCAAGCTCCCTCACAGAGACGGTCTTGCGGGCAAACGCGCCCACAGATTTCTGGAAGAGTATTAGTAAGATTTGAAAGCTCAGCAGCCTCAAAGAGATTACCATTTTGCACTAACTTGAGCCATTCTGGAATGTGATTAGCTACAGGACATTTCCATTTACAATAAGGCACTCCACAATCTAAACAACGCGCAGCTTGATCTTGAGCTTTCTCTGACTCATAGTGACCATAAATTTCTTGGTAATGATTTACTCTATCTGTTGCGCTAAGTTTCTCTGGATCTTGCCTAGGCAATTCTAGAAACTGATTGAGTTTCGTATTCATTTATTATCTCCAAGCTTAGTGTCTTAGGTTTCACTAACCAAAAACTTTTTAATCTATCCGTAAAATTATTTAAAATATTTTTTGCCCATGCACTTTGAGTTTCAGCAACAAATTCTTCAATAGTATTTTTCAAAAGAGCAGTTGCTCTACTCATTTCAGGCAAGTCAATTCTTAGCAGTTCAATTAATTCAGGATTGTAATTTTGCACTAATAAATCCTCATCATCAAGAACAAAAGCCAGTCCACCAGTCATTCCTGCACCAAAGTTCAAACCGACTTTACCAAGCGAAACCACTAAACCTGCAGTCATATATTCACAACCGTGATCTCCTAGACCTTCTACTACAGCTCGGGCGCCAGAATTTCTTACCGCAAAACGTTCACCTACAATACCAGCAGCAAAGAACTTGCCACCAGTAGCACCGTATAAACAAGTGTTACCAGCAATTGGAGTGACTTGAGTTTCGAACTTACTATTAGGTGCTGGATAAATTACGATCTTGCCGCCGTTCATTCCTTTACCGACATAGTCATTTGCATCGCCTTCAAGAATTAAATTAAGTCCATTGATATTCCAAGCTCCAAAACTCTGTCCAGCAATGCCTTTGAAATTAAACGTAATCTCGCTTGCAAGTCCCTTATCACCAAATTTACGTGCGATCTCACCAGAGACTCTGGCACCTATAGAACGATGTTGGTTTTTGATTTGATAATTAAAACTCTGCTTCTCTTTACGCTCAATAAATGGCAATGCCTCAGCAAGCATTTTTTCTGCTAATTCAGCTTTATCATTAGGAGGATTTCTACTTTGTAGTGCATAGTTCGGCTTACCCATACTAGAGTCAAGCTCAGTAAGCAAAACATCTAAAGAAAGATTTTTTTGTTTTTCAGTTCTAGCTGGAAGTCTCTCTAATAGCTCAGTTTGACCGATAATATCTCTTAGCTCTTTAACACCTAAGTAAGACAAAATTTCTCTTATTTCTTGAGCAACGAAACGTAAATAAGTTTCAGCAAGTTCTGGTAAGCCTTTGAAATGCTTATCTCTAAGAATTGGATTTTGGGTAGCTACGCCAGTTGCACAATTATTCAAGTGACAAATCTTTAAATACTTACAACCTAGTGTAATTAAAAGTGTAGTTCCAAAACCAAAAGACTCTGCACCAAGAATTGCAGCTTTGACCACATCATATCCAGTTTTCAACCCACCATCTGTTTGTAATTTAACTTTATCGCGTAAATTATTAGAACGCAGAACTTGATGAGCTTCAGTCAAACCCAATTCCCATGGAGCTCCTGCATATCTTATAGAAGTAATTGGACTAGCTCCAGTCCCACCATCGTGACCAGAAATAGTAATAGAGTCGGCGTAGCTCTTCGCTACACCAGCAGCTACAGTACCGACCCCAGCTTCAGCAACTAGCTTCACTGAGACATCAGCTTTAGGATTAACCTGCTTAAGATCGAATATCAATTGTGCCAAATCTTCAATTGAATAAATATCATGATGTGGTGGTGGTGAAATCAAAGTAGTGCCGGGCTTGGTGTAACGCAAGCGAGCAATTAATTCATTTACTTTATAACCTGGTAATTGACCACCTTCTCCAGGTTTAGCTCCTTGAGCGATTTTAATCTGCAAGCCATCACAATTAACCAGATATTCTGGAGTAACCCCAAAGCGACCTGAAGCTACTTGCTTGATATTAGAATTTTTTTCTGTGCCGTAACGAATAGAATCTTCGCCACCTTCACCAGATACAGAACTTGCACCAATGCGGTTCATGGCAATGGCTAAAGCTTCATGCGCTTCTGGAGAGAGCGCTCCTACAGACATTGCCGCAGAACAAAATCTCTTAAGTATAGTTTCAACCGGCTCCACTTCATCTATGGAAATAGAACTTCTGTTAGGCTTAAGCCCAAGCATATCTCTCAAAGCCGTATAGGGTCTGTTTTGTACCAGGCTGGAGAATTTTTTATATTCACTATAGTCACCAGTTCTTGCTGCTACCTGAAGAGTAGTTACTACGTCAGGATTGAAAGCATGGTACTCGGCATGAGGATAGAACTTCAAAAGTCCACCAGGTCTTAAAGCTTGATTAGAATTCCAAGCTTCAGCAGAAAGAATGCGCATATCAGTATCTAAGTCTTTGAAAGTAGCTCCCTGAATGCGACTTACAGTGCCAGGAAAACAAATTTCAACTATCTCTTCATGCAGACCGATGATTTCAAAAAGTTGCGCACCTCTATAACTATTAATAGTGGAGATTCCCATTTTTGACAGTATCTTGTACAAACCTTTATCTATGGCAGTTCTGTAACTTTGCATCAGTTCGACAGTATTAGTACAAATGATGTGATTACGTTTCACTAGATCATACAAAGTTTGATATGCAAGGTATGGATAAATTGCCGTAGCACCAAAACCAATCAGCGCCGCGAAATGATGTGGATCTCTTGCCGTCGCTGTTTCAATAATTATATTTGCATCACAGCGTAAACCTTTTTCACAAAGTCTAGAATGAATTGCACCAGTAGCAAGCAGTGCATGAATCGGAATACGATTACGACGCAATCTTCTGTCAGTAAGTATTAGAAAAACTTTACCATTAATAACTGCTTGCTCAGCTTGCTCGCAAATATTCAAAACTGCACTTTGCAAATCACTATCTTTTGGATAAGTTAGATCGATAGTTTCATAAGCATAGTTAGTATCATCTGGCTGCAAGAGAGATTTAAACATCAATCTTGAAAGAACGGGAGATTCAATTTCAATTCTCGTTGCATTGTGTGATGATTCCACAAAAGGATTAAACTCTTTACCCAAGCAGGTTTTGAGCGACATCACCATACTCTCGCGAATAGGGTCTATAGGGGGGTTAGTTACTTGAGCGAATTGTTGCCTAAAATATTCATAGAGCGGACGTATTTCTTCAGAGAGAACTGCAAGCGGAGTATCATCTCCCATAGAACCTAAAGCTTCTTGACCAGTTTCGGCAATTGATTTGAGAATTTGATCACGCTCTTCAATCGTAAGCTGGAATTGCTTTTCATAGATAGTAAGTTCATGATCAAAAATCGGATCACAACCAGGTTCTTCCTCCTCAGGTACTTGCTTTAGATACTTAGTGTAACGCTTCAACCATTCTTGGTAAGGACTGATTGATTTGAGCTTGTCATTGATCTCATCATTGCTCAGCAAAGCGCCATCTTTTAGATCTACGGCAATCATTTCACCTGGCTTTAGTTTACCTTTAGAAACAACATCTTCTGGGGCATAGTCATAGACACCGATTTCAGACGCGATAGTTATATGACGATCTTTAGTGATTACATAGCGCGCTGGACGCAAACCATTACGATCCATTGCACAAGCTGCATAGTTACCATCAGTAAGAACCAATCCAGCAGGACCATCCCAAGGATCCATATAGAGAGAATAAAATTCATACATGGCACGCAAATCTGGATCCATAAATTTGGCATTTTGCCAAGCAGGTGGTACCAGAATTCTAATTGCTTGCAACAAGTTAACACCAGTTACAATGAGACTTTCAAGAATATTATCGAGGCTCATAGAATCAGAACCATCTTTAGAAACTAGTGGTAAAAGTTCTTGGAAGTTTGGAATCAGTGGCGTAGAATATTTAGACTCACGTGAACTAGACCAATTACGATTACCGTTTACAGTATTAATTTCTCCATTGTGAGCAAGCAACCTGAAAGGCTGAGCCAGACGCCATTCCGGGAAAGTATTAGTAGAAAATCTTTGGTGATAAAGACAAAGAGCGGACTCAAATCTTTCATCAATTAAATCTGGATAAAAGACAGTTAGATAGTTTGGCATAATCATGCCTTTGTAAGAAACTAATTTAGATGAAAAGCTGGCTATATAGAAAGAGGAATCCTTTTCTTCTAAAGCAAGCTCTGTCTTTCTTCTAGCGACAAATAGTTTTCTTTCGAATTCATCTTCATCAAGATTATCAGGCGCATTAACAAAGACCTGCACAATCACAGGCAAAGTGTGAGAAGCATCTTCACCACAAGCACTAGGGTCAATAGGAACTACTCTCTCCCAAGCAAGCTCAAGTTTCAACTCACGCAACTCTTTAGTTAGGCGCGCAATTGCACTTGACGCAAGAGATCTATTCTGATTCAGGAAAAGAACAGCAACAGCATAGTTCTTAGCAAGATTGACTTTGGCGTCTTTTGCTAAATTACGAAAAAATTTATCAGGCTTAGCAACCAAGATCCCACAGCCATCTCCGGTCTTGCCATCCTGCGCAACTGCACCCCGATGGGATAATCTAGTTAATGAGTATATAGATGTCTTAACAAGCCAATGCGACGCTTTCTGGTCCAGACTTGCCATTAAGCCAAAACCGCAACTATCTTTATGGTAGGAAGTATCGTAAACTGAGCGCAAAGAACCTATTCTATCATTGGGGCCGCGTCTTTACAATTCACTTTTCAAAATAACACCCCGTCGCCATCCCTCAAGAATTTAAAGGAAAGTGCAAAATCTTATCTGGAAAAGTGAATTGTAAAGACGCGGCCCCGGTAATTCTGGTTTTAAATAACAATTAACCTGTATTTTTCAATCTAAATCACGTATAATCTTTTATGAAAATTGTTGAAACGAGATACTTTTTTTTCTCCGCTTAAATAATTTTCTTAATCAGGAGAAAAAAATGTCACAAACGAATAAATTATATGTAGGAAACTTAGACTACTCAGTAACTAGCGAAGAATTAAAAGAGTTCTTTGGTAAAGCAGGCGAAGTAACAGACTGCAAAGTTATCGAGGGAAAAGGTTTTGGTTTCATTACATTTTCATCAGAAGAAGCTTCAGCAGCAGCAAAAGAAGCCTTCAATGAAACAGAATACAAAGGTAGAAAGTTTAAAATAGACTTTGCAAGAGACAACCAACAAGGTGGCGGCGGCGGTCCTAGAAGCTCGTTCAGTCGTGGTCCTGGTGGCGGCGGCGGTGGCGGCGGTTTCAATAGAGATCGTGATAGAAGCGGCGGCGGCGGCGGTAGAGAAAGATCTAGAAGTAGATACTAAATCTCTAGCAAATAGCTAAGTATTTAAAAACCCCAGAGTCTAACGATTCTGGGGTTTTTCTTTTCTAAGACTTTAGGAAATTTCTCTTTAGCCGATATTAGTTAATTGGTGTGAGAGTCAAAAGTTTAGTATTAGTTTTTTTCTTAATAGGTTTAACAAAGCTAATGCTTAAACCTGTCACGCTGCCTCTTGGCTTAGCCAAAAATATTCTCTTTGGTACTTTAAAACTATCTACAAGAAGTACAAAAGCAGTTTTAAAGAATGTCACAGTCTCTGCAGGTCCACTGAAAATCCGCCCATTCGACTTTCAGAGTTAGTTAAGAGTTACATTCATCTTAATTACAATCGCAACTGGTTTATCAGTATCTTTTGTAGTAGTAGATCCATTTTTAATAGTTGTAATCGTTGATGGTGACATCTTTGCAGTCAATGTAGCTTTCAACACACCAGTATCAGAGTTGTAGCTAGTAACTTTCAAAGTACCAGTTACAATTGAACCCGTTGTACTTGATACACCACCACCAATACTGCCTTTAGTATAAGCAGCTGTAACCAAGGCATTAGATTGACCTTCGTTCACTGGTCCTAAATCATAAGTAGTGCCACTTTCAAAATCACCTTCAGGGACAGCAAAAGTCATTGAACTAACGACAGTATTAGTTGAAGGATGCATACTGATAACTAATTTTTGTGCAGTGATTGCAATATTGAGAGAAGTACCAGATTTAGAAACAGTTACATTGTGACCTTTATCAGAGTCAGCAATCAAATGTGTTTTGCCGATTTTGACATTGGCTTTGCCATCAGCAAAAACCGGATTAAAACTTGCAAATAAAAACGCTAAAACTAAAACAATAAATTTTTTCATTTCGATGATGTTAGCAAATTTCGAATCCAATAGGTTTAAAAGAAAAATTATTAGATTGTTCGGCAGAGCAAGCTGTTAACCCTAGAATCAAATCCATCCTAGCTTCAATAACAATGTAGTCATTTGCTTTACTTAAAGGTGCCTGTACTTTTATTTTTCCGTCTTCATTAATCACTACGTTCATAAATATATTGAAAGTAGTAGGAATATCGTCAGGTCCAATACCATAGTCTTTCAAAGCCATACAGAGATTACCATGGCAGCCATGATGCGGATTAGAATGTCCATAAATAATTTTAAAAGTTTCTGCACTACAAGGTGTTAATAAAAAATCATGTCTGCCAACTGTATCTTCAATAATTTCAAACATGATATTGCTGCGATTGGAATAAAATTTATTTCCTTTACTCAGAAACAAAGTTTCTTCATAATCAAAAGTTCTACCCGATGAAAGATGTTCTTTAATATCATTTGCGTTATAACAAATCAAATCAGAAACTTGCTCGCCTTGTATATCAATGACTTTTAATTTCTGACCTTGAAATAGTTTAAATGCAGTGCCGCTGCGTGGTTCAATGATCGACATCTAAATACTTCCTTGTTTAATAACTAACGGACATTTCCAATTACTATCATATTGCTTTCCAGTATATTGTAGAGCTTCAGTTTTATTACCAAAGTCTGCCAACATTTTATTAACTGATCCATTTAACTCTTCATCTTTAGTTCTTATAACATCACGGATATTTTCAAATTTTCTTTGCTCACGAAGAATAGCAAATTGTTCATGGAGATTAAATACCATTGTGGGATATTCAAAACGCCTAGCTAAGCGGCCACTAGCGGGACTTAATCCAACTACAAAAAATGCTTCTTCTTTCAAACTGAAACTAAAATTAGCGGAGCTTGGATCTGAACTCACACGTCCATCATAGGGATAACTCCTAGAATCAATGTCATAAAGAGCTTGTAATTTTTTCCAGAATAAATCCTCAAAATGATCTTCATCTTGAATTTTAGTTTTAGTAAAAATCACAACAAAGCTTTGATAAGTTTCTTTAGTCTTCCTATAGTTATCAATAAATTGATATAAAGCATCTAAAATTTCCTGATTATGATCATTTGCATTCATATATTCAAGAACTAAAATTTTCACTTTACTTTGTTTAATAGCTGCTTTAGCCATAACACAAGGAAAATCTTGAGCTAAAACAAAAGCCTTAAAAGATTCCTCAACCTCGTTAGTCAAAATCTCTTTATTAGTCATAAAATAATTCTAGCAATTAATTAGAACTCAAATCATTTCTAGTCAAACAATCTTGGAATCTTAAATTTTTGTAAAAATAAATAATTTGTTGTACAATAAAAATAGATAAGGGCTTATCTATTTATAGGGGAGTAAAATGGCAACGAATAGAGACAATGATTATATTGAACAGGCTAGATCTTCATTTCAAGATCTAGGCGAAACTAGAACTATAGTTCAGAGTTTACTTGTTGATTTAAAGGAAAGTGCATTAAAAGATTTGTTTAGAGAAGTTCAAACCTTAGTGAATGGTTTGAATGTTTATAACAGTGATTCACTTGATCCCTGGACTGAAAATAAATTTGCCAAAAATTACTATGCAGTACATTTTGAAGCAATAGATTTTAATTATGCCTTGGGTAAAAATACCATCTACATTGGTTTTGGCATAGATTGTGATATGCAAAAAAACATTTTAGGTTTTTGGCTTAAACATGATTACGAAAGTTACTTTCATTTCTGGTTGAAAGTTTTTGAACAATTGAAACAATCAGGAATGCAATCTATTGAATTAGGATCTGTTGAAGATTGCTATTTGCAATACGAAGCTAGAACCCGCGTCTTTGGCTGATTTGACGAAGCAGCTCACGGAATGGCGCCTTTACTCGGATTAACCAACCCTTAACTTACTCGTGTTCTAGTTCATTAGACCTAAAGGGTTATTATGAGAATAGATCGCGAAGATCGCTGGGAGCGAAGACAAGAACGCAGGGAAGCTAAGCAAGAACGCAAAGCTGAAAAGCACGAAACAAAAGCAGCTAAGAAAGCCGAAAGAGCTGGAAAAGCTGGCAAAAAAAATCGTGCCAATAAACCTTCTAAAGAAAAAAGATTAAAAAGAATCCAGGATAAAATTGCCAAAGCAAAAAATCCTCGCAAAGCTGCAAGATGGCAAAAGAAATTAGATAGAGCCTTAGCTCGAATGGGCAAAGGCGGAGGCGGCTGCAATGGTGCTCAGGGAGGGGCTCAAGGTGGCGGCGGTGGCTGTAATGGGCCTGGCTGTAAATTACCACCTAATCGTGGTGCAATTCCTCCAACAAATCAAACTCCACCTGTAAGCGATCCACCAACACCAAATTTATCTTCAATAAGAAATGCTTGGTTTGATTATGGGGCTAAAGTAGCTTAATTTCAGGGCTTTTCAAAATAACGCTTGACAGGTAAGTGCTTATTATTTTAATATTTTTAGATTGCCTTTTTGCAATCTGAATCAATGTCTAATCGAATTATTTATCCGAATGCCGCTGCAGATCTTCAATCACTAAAAGAAGAATTTAAAAGAATAGCAAATGTAATACCTGCGGTTGCAAGTATAGAGACTCCTCCCACTCCAAATCAACCTCAAAATCCTTTCGAAGACCAAGAACCAAGAGAAATTAAATTTAAAAGTCCTTTCTATAAAGGCAGTCGTTTATATCTACTACTTGAACAACCTCAAAGATTAGGACAACTCGTAGAAGCGGAATGCAAAAAATTTTCAATCTATTTAGAATCGGTAATTAAACTTTGTCCCAAGGGAACTGTTAACGGTAAAGAGTTTATCAAAAATTTTGAAAGTTGTTTTAGTGACCAGAGTAGTACTCAAGCTCAGTTTGCTTTATTGAAATATTTCTATGATCAACAACAAATTGATTTGTTAGCAAGTGGTAATGGGAAAATAGAAACTAAAACTATAACTAAAACATCAGGAACTAATTACAAAATTGCAAGTGTATCTTTTATGGGCAAACATACACCTGGTGTCAATTCTAATAATCATAAGATTGGAGATTCCTCTTCTCAATTAATTGCAGCTTTTGGAGATGGAGTGTCTTATAATTATCTCAGCGCTGAAAATCAAGAATATACTGGAGAATTTTGTTCTTCAACAGCAGTAAATGAAGTTGAACCTGCTCTTGAAGCAGCTCCAAAAATTCCCATTAATAATTTAGACCCTAGTTTTTTCGACAGAATAGAATCTTTGACTATTTATGATTTAGCAAAATTAATTATTGGAAATTCAACAGACTTACAAAAATACATTCCTTTTTCAATAAGAAACATTGATGCTAATAAAAAAGAAACAAGAGACATTAACCAAACAAATTTAAAACAATTTTTCAAAATAGATTACGCAATGAATGAACCTTTAGTTAATTTGTTTTTGGGCGCTAAAGCTGGTTATAAGGTAGATGATCATGGAAGTCTTATTCCAGATCAACGTTATCCAACATCTAAAGCAAACAAAGTAAGAGCCTACCCAAATCAAGAAACACAACAAGAAAGCGCCAGACAATTTTTCCGGGATTTATGTGATAAACCAAAAGAAATATTTGATTTATTGTTTGATAAATCTAGAATGGTTGCAAAAATAGCTCAAGATAGAACCAAAGAACAGTTCAATGGTTCTTTTAAAGATACTAATCTTAAAGGCAATACTACTTTGTCTTTTGCTTTGGACCAAGGTGAATATATGAGTTTTGTTTCTCAAGGCAATTCTCCAATAATCATAATCAAGAAAGATGGTTCTCTAGTTTCTCTTAAAGGTACACTTTCTCATATAGATCCTCAAGCTCAGCAAATAGATGTTATAGATGAAGGTGAAAATACAACAACTACAGCAAAACCAAAAAATGATATATCAATGACTACAA
Source organism: uncultured Gammaproteobacteria bacterium (assembly GCA_964517685.1). Taxonomy (GTDB): domain Bacteria; phylum Cyanobacteriota; class Vampirovibrionia; order LMEP-6097; family LMEP-6097; genus CAYQSL01. Next base: position 20,446 of record CAZFCF010000005.1, read on the forward strand.
GTTCTCTAGCTCTTCCCAAAAGCGAAATTGCAGCATTTATAATCTGCGATGATGGCATAGCTGAGGATGATACTCAATTGACAAGACTTAAAAATACAATTTTAAATCTTAAAGATAGAACTGATCCCGAAATTAAGAAAACTGATCCTGAAGCTCTGATTCGTGCGACTTTAGAATTTTTCAAAAATAAAAGAGAAAATAGAAAAGATCAAGATATAGGCTTTGTTAGCATAAATGACGACAAAACTATCATTGCAGCCAAACTCGAAAATTAATTTCTATTGTTAGCTATAATTATCAGTAAATGAATTCCAAAACTTCTGTTCAAATTAGACGAGCAAACGAGCGTGGTCATGCCGATCATGGTTGGCTGCAAAGTAATTTTAGTTTTTCTTTTGCCGAATACTATGATGAAAATCATATGGGTTTTGAAACTTTGCGCGTAATCAATGAAGATGTAGTACAGCCCAGCAAAGGCTTTGGCACACATCCACATCGCGATATGGAAATAGTTACTTATATACTCCAAGGCAGCCTTGAACACAAAGACAGCATGGGTAATGGTTCAATAATCAAACCCGGTGACATACAACGAATGAGCGCAGGAACTGGTATAACTCATAGTGAATTTAATCCATCAGATACTGAGCCTGTACACCTTCTGCAAATATGGTTCTTAACAGCAGAAAAAAGTATAACTCCAAGCTATGAACAAAAATATTTCTCAGATGATGAGAAGCGCGGTAAATTAAAATTAATTGCATCTCAAGCTGCCCGTGAAGATTCAATCACAATCAACCAAGATGTAGATATTTATGCAGCTTTACTAAACGAAGATGAAACTATAGAACATAAAATCCCAGCTGGCAGAAAAGCTTGGGTACAAGTTGCCCGAGGCTCAATTACAGTCAATAACATCGATCTAGAGCAAGGTGATGGACTTGCTCTAGATGACGAGCTGTTAAATTTCAGTAATGGTAATAATGCCGAGATTTTACTTTTTGATATGAAAGCCTCTAGTTGGCAAACCTAAAAATTCAAGTTCATCTGGAATATCAGTATCGGTATCAGTAAAAATAAATGAAGTGAAACTTGCTGTAGCATCTGAAGTGCCTACATTTTTAGTAATTTTAACTTTAGTTTGCTTTAAAGCTTTTTGACAGCTAAATATCGCAGAGCTAGGAACTTGTGCAGAGTACTTACTGTTAGTAGTATGAATCTCAAAACTACCTTCAACAGTAGTAGCCAAACTAGAAACAGTCTCAATTGAATTAAAAGTTACAGTTCCAGAACCATCATCCTCACTAGCAACCACACCCTTGATTGTAAAGAAACTAGAATTAATACTTAAACTAGTATCCGCAAGAACTAAATAAACTTTGTCATTACTTGGTAAAGTGAATTTTTTAGTTTCATCGCTACATGAAGTTGCATTATTGGATTCCTTGGTTGGTTTTAATATGAGCAGCTCATGAGTACCTGCAACTAAAAGATCTTTTGGAATATATAAGGTAGCTGCAATAAATTGAGCTGTGCTACTTTCTTCATCACTAGCGCTGGCATCGATTATAGCTATCATGTAATATTCTTCATCATCAGAAAGAAAACCAGAAGAAAGACCTTCGGTAAAACTTTTGTTATTAAAACTCAAAGAAGCAGTTCCAGTTGAGGTACCTTCCTCAGCTTTTACTGTTAACGAAAAGCTAAAAAGCAATAAGAGTAAAACTAAAATATATTTTTTCATCATAATTTAGAAATGATTCTACTATATGTCTTCCGGCATGTCTTTAAAAGGATACTGACTAATTAACTTACGGCAAGTACAAAATTTGCCCAAATGATAAAAAGCCAAATCAAAAAAACTAATTTCCATATCTGGCAAATCATCTAATGTGCCCATACCAATAGTTATATGCGGATCAAAATTTTCATATGCATGTGATTTGGAAAAATTTAGCACCCAAGCAGCAGGAGCTGAATAATTTATCTCTTCTGGGTTAGCAAATATTGTTTTGTCATTTGCATCTACTTGCATAGCATAAGGCTCCAGAACTGCCATTGCCGCTCTATGCAAATTCATCAACTCTGCACTCTTAGCAAAACCCAAACCACTAACAAGTCCATGCTCTGCTGATTGATTTTTGAAAACGTGATCTAAATTCAGTTCAATACTTTCATACTGTTCAGCAAGTTCTTGAAGTTTTTGCGAAATTTCTTTTTCGTACGCCTCGTCTATAACTGCCATGGCAAGCGAAAGATGCGGTATCGCAAATTTTTCATCAAGAACCAATTCCGAATTTATCAATTCCTGATTAAGTTCCAAAGCATAATTTAAAAAAGGCTCTGGTGGGATTAAGACTATATCTATGGCTTTTATGATTTTGATTCTACAAGTAAATATTTACCGATCTTTATATTTGTGTAATAATTTAGTTTGTCTTAACAATGATTCGGATTCACCAATATACTGCTCCAGATATTTTCCCCGGCGATATTAATGTATCTAAGGAAAGCAGGCCAGGTCAAAACTCTAGACTGGGTTTTTATTTTTCTAATAGAATAGCTGCGATAAAGACAAGACCAAAAACTTTACATCAAGCACCGATTGTTCAACCCAAACCAGCAGATTTAAAAGACCTGAAGGAAGAGCAAAAAATAAAGTCAGCAAATTTAAGTGATTTAAATGAAGAGCAAGTTTATTATTTCAAAAAATTATTTTCCGGTCTGCTTTTAAACAAAATCATCATTGAACTCAATAAGCATAGAGGAAAGCAAGACTTTGATATTAAAATGAACTTTAAAGAAATTAATATTACAATCAACAGAGAAGAAGCTGGAAACTTTAAACTCAATATTCAATTTGAGAATCACAAAATTGAGAAAAAGGAAAAGCTAATTTCTTGTACTTATAATTTTGGACGTGAACCATGTTCTGAATTAATTGATGACTCACTTATACTTATGCGGTTATTAAACGAGGCTGTAAATGAATTAACCGAAAAACTCGATCTCGAAACAATCTTGCCTTTTATAAAAGAACTTGTAATAGGACAAGAGGATTACATACATTCAATAAAGAAGGAAGAGAGATTTTTTTTCCTTCAGAAATTTATTTCATAAATTACTACAGAAAAGCTTTTGAAAATAAAATTTGCATTTCTACATTAACAATGATTTCCCGGCAAATACCTTGACAAGCTTATATTGCCTTCATTAGAATCTTTTTTATGACCATATCAAAAGCTTCTACAAGCATTACTAATAATTCAACTGTACCAAAAGTAAACAAAAAGAAAACCACATCTAAAAGAGGATCCAATACAGGAGAAGCTACAAAATCTAAGAAAACTACTAAAAAAACTGATCCAAAAGATTTAGCAAAAGAAGTAGGATTTGGTCGTAACTATAACTTAATTCCAGAAACTGCTATTCGGATATCTGATAATTCATTTACAGTACTTGCAAATCTTCCTGGTGGAAAAGATAATCAAAAAGTTACTGATCAACATTCAAGCTCCGGAAATGACACGAGCAAAAAAATCTCTGAGTCAACAGTAATTACAGTCACACATGACAAGGATGGAACTCCTATAAGAATTACAAACTGTAAAAGCAATACTAATAAAGCGTACACTAATATAGATCCAAATTTTAAGGAGAAATTACAAGCTATTATAAATACCTCTATTCCAACTTTAGAAGAACGTTTCAAAAAAGATTTATTACCCGAGACTACTGTTAAATCACTAAGACAAGTAGAAAATCAATTAATACTAAGATTAGTAAGCGAACATCCGGCTATTACTTGTGATAACAGAGGCGATTCAGATTACAGTATTGGTCTAATATATAGTGATGAAGATAAACTTGTTGGAGTTGATCTTTGTTATTTAAGAGAACTCTATCATATCAAACTTACTTCTAATGACTTACCAGAAGCCTTACAAAGAACAATTCAAGACAAGTTTAAAGAAGTTGCTCTTGAAGAAGTAAAAAAATTTCTTCAAGGTGATCTCAATTTTACTTTTGCTACAGATGCTTCCGGTGGTATTTTTACTGTTACAAATCGTTTCAGTCAAGTAAATGAAGAAAATACTATTTCTCTTAAACCAGAAGCAGATGGCAAAGTACTTAATCTTAATTATGGTTCTAATTTAGAACTTAAAATACCAGCAGAGCAACTTCTTACAAGTTCAAATAGAGAAAAAATTAAAGCAGCTATTAGAACTGACCGCATGAATCAATTAAAAAAACTTCTAGTCTCTGATAGAAATTCTGTGGTTATAAAATTTGATGACCCAACTCAAACTTATACGGCGACCTTTCCTTACTACGGAGATAAAACTATTAAAGATATATCGAAGAAAGAATTAGATAGTTTATTAACCACTAGTTAACTAAGGCTTGTTAACTTAACTTCATAATGCAATGGGAATTACCACCAGTTGAATTGCCGCGCGTGCAAATACCGCCGCCGCGAATACAGGAATTGCCTGATCCTAATGATCCAAAGCTTGGTGAAAAATTATTACAAATGGAAAAAGAGAGGTTTAAAGATCCCTCTATAAAATTAGTTCCTAGTTATACTCTGCCGGGTAAGATTTCACACGTTGATCACAGCAAAAGCAATCAACAAGCGGCAAACAACACAAATTCAAATGCAAACAAAAATACTATTGCAGTGAAAGGTTCGATAGATCTTGATCCTAAAAATTTTGGCAATATCAAATCTGGAGAATTTCGCAACTATGATTCAGTGACGGTTAAAACTGATAAAGGCTCTAAGGAATGGTTAATTGGCACAAAGGAAGCTAAAGGTTTTGCGATCGAGCGCGATAACATGAGCCAATCTTTCAAATTAACAAACGCCGATCAAATCCAAAAAGAAATTCAAAAACGAACTGAACCAACTCAAAAACAAACAGTTACAAATGGATCAATAAAAATTGATGCAGGAAATAAAAATTTAAAATACGCAGGTGTCGCGGGACAGGGCAATAACAAATATGCTATTTTCAAAGATTCAGAAGATCCAAATGCAAAAAAAACTTATATAGGAATTTCAGCAAAATCTAAAGACTCCAATGGCAATCTAGGATGGGCTTGTAAAGAAGGAGATAAAATGACTTCTAAAATCCAAAACCCAAAAGATGTTTACAATCATTTTGACGACAGGAAGCAAGTCCCTACAGATAGATTTTTAACAATGATCAAAGGCAATGAAGAAGATAAATTTGCACACGATGAAGTAAAAGCAGATATAAAAGCTGATCCTAAAATGGCTGAAGCAATGAGAATACAAAAGAGTCACAATTTCCTTGGAAAAGTAATCGAAGAAGGTGCAGGCTTGATTTTTAATGAAGATACAGCTAAGCAAATTTTCAATCCAGATTTAGAAAATCCCAAAGTCCTCAAATCAGCTAAGGATGCGATTGATGGACTTTTTGCCGGAAGCCCTGAACAAGCAATTGCAAAGTTAGTTTTATCAAATAATTCTGATGCTCAGACATTGGGTGAGGCAATGTATAGATTAAGCAAACAAGAATTAAGACCATGGGAAGCAAATATATATTCAAAAAGAATGGATAATGTAATTAACAATCCACAATTTGCGAATAAACCTGAGGTTCAAAGATTTTCAACTTACTTACAAGAATTCCGCGATTCTGGTAGACCCATGAATCAATATGATAAAAATTTATTCAAAGGATTTTTATCAAAATGGCGTAATTAATTTAAGCAATAAATTATCAGCGGAATTATAAGCGGAATTACCTCAAGGAAAACACCTATAGGCTGTTCACCTAGTGCTGAGGTTATTCACCTAAATTTTTCAGTTTAGTTGATCTCCCTAGTCAGTATTAAAACTAATTTATTTAACCCTTTCTAATTCAAATAAGCTAGAAGGCGTAGGCTAAATAAGCCTCGCAGTGGAATTTGTTATATAGACTTTTTTATCCTATAACTAAGTCCTTAATTCGATTATAATTTCCGTTTTTTAAAGTCGAAACATGAAGAAACACCTCAGCCTAATACTAGCCATTTTTTTATTTACGCCGCCGGTATCAGCAGCTAAAAATATCGTCTTTGATGAATTAACTATAGTTTCAGGGGATGACCTCAATGTGGTACTCGCAATAGTTCACGACGATAAGGTGGTGGATCTAAGCGCTAATCCTCAATTACATTTGAAGATCAATGCAACTAATCTTCAAGTTGCAAATAGCAGTAATAGTTTCAAAACAGATTTATTTCTAGTTAAAACTGATGGCTCTAGAGAGTTTATTAGCAGTCAAAATACAACTATTGCTAAAAATCTAGTAAACAGTCAGTTAACTCTTTCACTTAATTCAAAGGCAATGAAAAATGGCACTAACAACATGCAAGTTGATGTTTTTGACACTGCTGGAAATAACGTTAACACTTATGCTTTAACTTTAGAAGCTTTCAACAAACCAGATAGACAACTTGATCCATCAGATTTAGATTCACCTGCATTAGTTCCTAATAAATCTGGATGTGCTGATAATGATTTTGGTGATTGCCAATTGGATTTCTTCTTCCGTAAAGTTTCATTTGAAGCAAACCCAAACAAGAAAGCAGTAACGCAAGTTATCAAAGACGATGGCAAATATAAAATCCTAGTTCCGATTGCAAAAGGAACTATTACACAAAAAAAACTTATTACAAATAGTGTAGACGGTGGTAACGATGGCACAACATTTAAACTTAATCCTAATGCACTTCTTGAGCAACCTGAAAATGGTTTATTTGAATACGATGGTACTGGTCTTTATTTCACAGCTAACAATAGCAGAATCAGAATTAATGAGGAAGCTGGTGTTGGACCTGCTGGACCTCAAGGACTGCCTGGAGCACAAGGACCCGCTGGCCCACAAGGAGCTGCAGGTACTCAAGGACCAATGGGACCACAAGGACCTGCTGGAAGCGTAGCTAGTTTAAACAACGGCAGATTTGAAAATTTAGAAATTGAAAATGGTTTACTCTCTAATACAACTTTAGTTGGTGAAATTTTAATTCCAACTGGAGCAATGGCTGGTTATGTTTTAAGTTCTGATGCTAATGGTAAAGCTAGTTGGCAAGATATAAACTCTCTAGTAGTTACTGGAGATAATTTAGGTAACCATATCGCAAGTCAAAATCTAGATTTAAATTCATTTGATATTCTCAATGCAGGTTCAATTAGTGCAGCAACTTTCAATGGTGCACTAAACGGTAATGCTGTAAGCGCTACTAATGCTGATGTTGCGGACTTAGCTTTACTTGCAGATTTCGCTACCAACACAGACAACGCTACTACTGCTAACACAGCTGATTTAGCAACCTTCGCTGTGAATGCTGAAAACGCTACTACTGCTAACACAGCTGATTTAGCAACTTTCGCTGTGAATGCTGAAAACGCTACTACTGCTAACGTTGCTGATTTAGCTATATGGGCAGATTTCGCGACTAACTCTGGTTTTGCTAACAACGCTATTACCGCCAATGTTGCTCAATTTGCTAAAGATACTGACAATGCAACCACTGCTAACGTTGCTGATCTTGCTTTACTAGCTGACTTCGCTACTACTGCAGGTACAGCAACAAATGCTACTAACGCGGTTAATGCTTCTACTGCAACTTTTGCTGTGAACGCTGAAAATGCTACCACTGCTAACGTTGCTGATCTTGCTTTACTAGCTGATTACGCGACTGCTGCTGACTTTGCAACTGCTGCTGGCACTGCAACTAACGCTACTAATGCGGTTAACGCTTCTACTGCGACATTCGCTGCGAACACTGAAAACGCTACTACTGCTAATGTTGCTGACTTAGCTCTTCTTGCTGACTTTGCTACTACTGCTGGCACTGCAACAAATGCTACTAATGCGGTTAACGCTTCTACTGCGACTTTCGCTGTGAACGCTGAAAATGCAACCACTGCTAACGTTGCTGATCTTGCTTTACTTGCAGACTTCGCTACTGCTGCTGACTTCGCAACTGCTGCTGGTTCTGCTCTTAACGCTACTAATGCAGTTAACGCGAGTACTGCAACAAGCTTTACCGGAAACCTTAGTGGAGATGTTACTGGTACTCAAGGTGCTACTGTAATTTCAAGTGGAACCATCACTGGCAAAAAACTTCTAGGAGATTTCTCAGCTCAAGCGGGAGCAATTTCTAATCAAGACACTTTATATGTAGCATTTGAAAAACTAGCCGGTAATATTGATAGTAATAGTTCTACTATTTCTTCTCACACTAGTTCAATCAACACAAATACATCTAACATCGCTACCAATACTGCAAACATTGCTACTAACACAGCAGATATCGTTACTAACACAGCAAACATCACAAGCTTACAGACCACTATCAACGAAGCTACTGCAAGCAACACTATTAATACCTTAGTTCAAAGAGATGCAAGTGGTAATTTTGCTGCAGGAAATATTACTGCAAATAAATTCTTAGGAACTATGCAAGCTCCTACTATCAATGGTACTGCACTATTTGCAACTAACTCTACTGCTAAATTTAATGGTGGTATTTTAATTCCAGCAAACGCAGGTACTAATAAAGTTCTTAAAAGTAATGCATCTGGAAGTGCAACTTGGCAAGCTCTCAATGCAAGTTTGGTAGATTACTACTCGGCATCAAGCTCTACAAGCCAAGAATTTTCATCTGGCAGTTATGCTGATGTTACGGCAATGTCTGTAGCCAATGTAGTGTTACAAACTGGTGATTTAGTTAAAGTTACACTTTCAGGTACTTATATAGTTACAGCCAATAATAAATCATTTTTCTCTAAAATTCGTTTTACTTTCAATGGAACTTCATACGGTCCTATACTAAATGTTGCGGCTCTTAATACATCAGCTGAAAATTATGGAGCACCTCACGTAGTAATTCTTAAATGTGGTAATGGCGCTGGTGAAATACCTGCAGGAACTTATACTATAAAAACTCAAGCTCTAGGAGATGCTGGATCAGGTACAGGTGAAATTGAATTTGGTTTTGGTGGTGAAAGCTACAACATGTACATTGAAAGAATTAGAACTAATCCATAATAATTCAAACCAATAAAAAAAAGAGCTCTAACATCGACTGCCAGAACTCTTTTTTTGATCTTAGTATCTATTTTTTATTAGTTACCGTTATTAGAGATACTTAGTTGGAACCAAGAACCATTAATATTTATCAGTTGAAGTGTATCTCCCGCTGTAAATACTATCGTTCCATCTGGTGAACCAAGTCCTTCTTGTAAATTGATATGATCAGCTGTATTAGTATCATTATCAATTATCGTTACGGTGTTTGTACTTAATGGATCCATAGTAAATGTTACTAATTGACCAGTAATACCACCTCTAAGTTCAGTGATAACGTCAGTATTAGCGTTGTTGTTACTAATAACAATTACGTTAGTATCACTTACATCCACATATCTTTCATTTGGTATAAGTGTGTTTGATAAAGTATCAAGTTCAACACTTGTAGATGGCATAAATGCAACTCTTCCATTAACAGTCATTCCATTTGGTAAATTTAAATTTGTACCATTTAAAGTTACTAGACCATTAACATTGAAATCTTCTTTAACTGCAAGACTACCATTGATATTCAAAAGCTCACCTGTCTTTCCTGCTAAAACAAGATTAGGTAAGTGAGTAATTCCATTTGAATCTACTGCTGGACCTTGTGGACCAACTGGACCTTGTGCACCCGTTGCACCAACGGGACCTTGCGCGCCTGTTGCTCCAGTAGCACCCACTGCTCCTGCTGGACCTTGTGCGCCGGTTGCTCCAACTGGGCCTTGCGCGCCTGGTGCTCCTGCTGGACCTTGAGAGCCTGTTGCTCCACTAGAACCCCCTGGGCCTTGCGCACCAGTTGCTCCAGTTGCTCCTGTGGGACCTTGTGGACCTGCAGGGCCTTGAGCACCACCAATCACACCACTGTTATCTACTGTTGGTGAACCTGCAGTGTTTCCATCATCAAAGATTACTCCTGCTGGTCTTTTTACCAAAATTAGTGGGAAAATTTCTGGTGAAGAACTTGATGTTCCACCACCACTAACTTCTAATCTACCTTGGAGTACAGTTGCATCTAGATCTGGGAAAGCTGGCATTACAACTACTACCCTGTCAGTTTCTTTGTTGACTCTATTAATCACTGGCAAAGAATATCTTTGACCATTGTTAGATACAAAGTCTACTTGAGCTGGGTTGCCTTGTGAAGTAAGTTTTTTTCCTCTAATGTCTACAGTCGACTTCTCATAAGCAGTTCCACGAATCGAGTTACTAAAAACTTGAGCTAAAACTGGACTACATATAAAAAGTGAAAGTACTATTGCTATTATTTTTTTCATTTATTTTTCCTTTTATTTTCCTTTTATTTCCATATCGCAAGCATATCATTCGTACTCAAATTATTGCTGTTAAATTTATTTTCTTGCAACTTATTCCAACAGAAATTATCGTTATAATGAGGATGTATATGACAATTTCAGCAAAAGAATCTTTTTTAGCAAACTGATAAACTAATGATTACACTCAACTTCGATAACCCTCAAGAAGCCAAAGCCGTACCAACTTGCAAGCCAAGTTATTATAAAAAACTCTTTCAAGGATATAGGCGAGCTGAAAGTCCCTTATATACCAGGTTTCCTGAGCTTTAGAGAAACTCCAATCTATTTAGAATTAATTCAAGAGCACAAGCTCAATCCGGATTTATATATTTTTGATGGACATTTAATAGATCAACTCACTGCCTTAACCATAATCAAGATGGGCTGCGATGGCTATAGAATACCGAAGCCTACTAGGCTTGCAGACCAGTATAGTAAAGAAATTAAGAAAATTATTTAAATACAATCTATTAGCTTAATAACAACAAAGCCTCTTCACCACTCATACCTGGCTGAACCCCCAATTCTAAAGCAGCATCACTAACCTTAACAACATTGGCTTTGAGCATATCATCGTAAGTTTTAACTCCCGTTACTATCGCCACTGGTTCATTAAGTCTATTAGCTGTATCCACATCGAAGTAGCCACAACCCAGAAAGCCTTGCTTGCCTTTAATTATCAATATTGAAGCATGAGAAGTTTGAATTTTAGCTGCTTCAAAGATTTGATTGTTGACAGTTATAGAATCCATATTCTAAATTATAGCTTTAGAACATGAACAGTAATCAAAAAGCTTATTTAGGAATATTTTTTTACTGTCTAATTTTTTTATTGATTAGAGTTATTAGCTCTAATACTCTCAATAGTGACGAGGCAGAACAATTTATTAATAGCTTGAATTTTGAATTGGGTTACAGTTCCCAACCACCTCTATTTACCTGGTTATTAATTGTTTTCAATAAAATTTTCCAGGATGGAGCTTTGAGTATAAATTTACTAAAATACATTCTATTTTATTTTTTCCTATTTTATTTTTACAAAATTTGCAAAAAGCTAATTGATCCAAAGTATATTCCTTGTGCAGTTTTCAGCTTAGTTTTATTTCCCGCTTATAGCTATGAATTACACAGAGATCTAACACATACAACCTTACTTGCTTTCATTAGTGTTTTATGTTTTTATTACTTCCTGAAGATCATGGAAAAACCAATCTACTTAAATTACTGTATTTTTGGTTTTGTAGTGGCGCTCGGCTTTCTTGCGAAATATAATTTTTTACTCTTAGTTCTACCTTTAGCTTTAGTTAGTTTATTTTTCAAAGATTACCGAGCGAAATTATTCAACCCTAAAATGCCATTAAGTATTTTAATTGCATTAATCACGTCAATGCCGCATTTACTTTGGCTTTCAAACAATAAGTTTTCATCTTTCTCACATGCTGTAAACAAATCAGAATTAGGTGGAGCGGCAATCACCCTTACCGATATTGGCATGTTTATATTCAGATACTTTCCTAGTTTCGTAGTTGCTATTGCCATCATTTATATATTGTTCTTCAATAAATTTAAAAAGAGATGGGATCCTTTTCTTTCAAGCCTTACTATGACAGCATTTGCCTTGCCTATATTTATTACAATACTCTTCCAAGGAAACTATTTTAATTACCGTTGGTTAGTACCTGTATTTTTTCTTATACCTTTATTACTGTTCAGTAATATTGAAGGTGATTTTCCTAAAACAAAAAAAATCTTTATCATTATTTGCTCAATAACCTTGCTTGCAACTTTCTCAATGAGATTTCTATATAACTTCTTCCCGGACTTAGTAAACAAAGGGGTTACAACCAATATTCCTCAACAAAAAATCGCTTCTATCTTTGCAGAGAAATATCAAATCAAAGAAAAGAAAACTTTAATCGTTAGTCATAATCGTATGCTTCTTGCTAACTTGAAAAATTTCCAACCTGATCTAGATTATTTTTGGATTGAAGAATTGAGCATTGACTATTTTATTTCTGACGATATTAACAAGAAAAAAATTCGCAGAGATATATTTAAGGAGATTGAAGAATACGATCAAGTATTTTTATTACTTAATGGGGAAATAAAAAAAGTCCCTAAAAAATATGAAAAGATTTTCAAACAAGAACTTTCATTATTAGAACCAATCACTATAAATTACCTATATAGTAATAAATTCACCTATACACTAAATCCTGTTGCAGTCCAATACAAACATCTCAGTGAGAGCATTAGGCGTTCCAATTCAAGATAAATTTGGTATAATCAATAGCTATGGAAATTCCTGAAAATTTATCTAATCCTTCTGAAACTACAGCTCCTATTAGAACTGGCTTCTCTATTAAACAATATCTTCCTCTGGCATATATAGTAAATGATCCGAAGTTTACAGTACAAGTATTGAATTTTGATCGCGCTGCGTTAACTTTAAAAATCCAATCAAACTCACCAGAAATTAATTTTATAAAAGGTAATTCAGATGTTAAAACCTTAGCGGATAAAACAGTTGGTGATTTAGAAAATACAGAATCAATTAGTTCGGGGCAGATCATATTACGAAATAATGGAGAGGATGTTTTAGCAATTTCAGACGGCACATTAATAGCTTATGCAGGCATACAAGGCTCTGGACCAAACTCTGGTCAAGCAAGAATTTTAGTTAACTCGCTGAATATTAAATCTGATTCAACTCCAGAAATTCCTATTACTCCTGCCAGAGCGCGTGAATCTGGAGAAGTTTTAGCCAATCCAAATCCTGGAATAAATGATGCACCAAACTCTTATGACCGACATAGAGGACCTCTGAGAGATTTAAGAGCAGCTCAAAATGATTATTGCAACCAACAAATGAGATTTCATTTTGCTCAACATCAAGACCAACAACAAGAAAGTAAAAAAGGAATTAAAAATGTTGCCAGAACGCCAGGATATATAGCTGGATTACATCAGTTTCAAAGATTAGGCTGACAAACCTTTTGTTCGTAAAGTATTCCAACCTCTCGCTTACAGTTGTATAATTAGAGTACAAAGGAATTAAATATGAATAGCAATGGAATTATAATAGCTCTCCTAACAATTTTAGTTATGGTAGGTATCTACTTAGCAATAGGTAAAAAAGATAGCCCAACAGCAGCACCAACTACTGTTATTAAAGAGGTAACTAGAGAAGTACCTGCAGCACAACCAGCAGATGATGGTGACTCTGTAGAACTAAAGTTAAATAGAAAAATAAAACTTTAGATACAAGTATCAAAAATTTAAAATAAAATTCTTTGTATAGCTTAGGCTTTATTATGGCTAAAAATGGTATTGCTCAGTATGTCCATCCTAATCCGTTCGTTTCATGGGCAAAGAAAACTTTGATTGTAACCCCAATTGCAACAGCCGCCGCTACACTTGGCGGCTTATTCACTAATTTAGTAACAGATAGTGTAATTAATCCAATTCCATCACCTCTAGAAATTGGACGTTCATCATATAGCAGCAAGATGAGTAGCCCTTTAAAGAATTAGGAAAAGCCATAAACCATACAATCTCCAATGGCACAGAGAAAGTAACTATCAATAAGAAAAATTTTCAAACAAGCCCGGTATCGCTCCAATTAAGGAAAAGTTTGATGAAATAGAAAAGAATCATCTCTCTAAAAGCATTGTTTAAGCTACCTTTAATAAAACGGTTGAACTTCATCAAAACAATAAGCAATTAGGATTAGCTTTTGAAGTTAAAGTTCCATTCATAGCAGAGGGTAAAAATCTTTTTGCTACGATACGAATTGCTCTAGAGCCCGCACAGCTAGAGAAGGTCTTGACGGGAGAGGATAAATATTATCTAAGTCAATTAATTAAAGCTAATGAAGAATATGAGCAAGTTAAATCTTTAATTGAAAGAATTTATAATCGTATCGATCAAACAGATCAAGATGATTTTTACCCATATCTGTACCATAGTATGCAGAGACTAGGATTAGATTTAGAAAATATTTTGAGAGTATCTACTAAAAGACCAATTTCTCACACTGATTTGAAATCAATCTATGGTGATAGATATCAAGCTTATAATGCTAAACTCGAAAAATTAAATAGAATATGGTCTAGCTTAGTTTGATTTAAAGTTCGACGATAAATTTAAAACCACCCCAGAACATACGCTTGCCATCAAAAGGCATATCATTTGGATCACACATATTTTGTATGCGTGGATCCTTCATAACCTTTGCATTAACAGTGTCACGATGTTTGCGTGATTTATAAACTATATAAGAGAAAACAACTACCTCAGTAGTTTTCAATTTAACGCTTTGGGGAAAAGATGTATGCTTACCAGGCTTCACATCGTCAGCAACGCATTCAATATATTCAAGCGCGCCATATTCTTTCCAAATCTTGCCCGCTTTCTGTGCCATCTTGCGATAAGCTGCGACGTTCTTTTTTGGAACCGGTAGAACGAAACCATCAACATATTTAGCCATAATTATTACTCCTTAGTAATAATTTTAATTTAAAGCCCCTTAATTTGCTTGGTCTCTTGTACTGGAATAGTTTCATAACTAGATCCACTGAAATAATCACGGTTGAAAACTACAAATTTAGATTTCAAATTATAGCTGTCCACAATTAAATCCCCACGTGAAGTGCTTATGATTAGGATCCCAGGCTTGATTGATCCATTACTACTATAGCTAGGATAAAAATCAACTGCATTAATACTGTAAGGAATAATTAGAGATGATTCTGCTACTTTAAAAACTTTAAGTGGATTGTGGCTTTGGTCAGTGATTACAATTCTTAGCTCTGCATTGTTTCTAGTATTAGTGATGATGATAAATCTGCCAAGCTCTTGGTCATAGTAACTAACAGTGTCATCAAGAGAAGTTATGCGTAAACGATTAGAATTACTAGAAATTCCTAAGCTTGAACTGCCGCTCGTAACACTGATGGTATCTGCATTTACAGCAGTGCTGCATAAAATCAAAAAAGCTAAAAGCATAATTTGCTTTAAGTTCATTTTTTTGCTTCCTTAACTTCAGCTTCTTCAAGAACATCTTTGAAATTAATAGTTCCATCGACATTTTTCTGGAAAGCACGTCTAAAAGCATTACTAAAAATACTTAAGAAGCCGCTCCACATTTTCTGGCGAGGCTTATCCAGCTTACCTTCTATAGGGATACGCATAGCGAATTGATCTTTAGGATGGTTTTCTAAAACTTCCAAGAAGACTGACACAACCGACTCCCAAACTAGTTTGAAAGGATTTTTAATACCATCTTTGATATTCACAATATTAATATCAGTGATAATAGGTTTGACATAGCCTTTAAGTTCACCCTTAGTAGAAGCTAGTTCACAGAAAATTCCAATCGTTCCTTTTTCAAAAGTAATGGCACCATAGTGACGTGCAAAATCATTGAAGCCAGTTAAATCGGCATCAACAAGTTTTACATCAATATCAAAACTTGGTAGCGTAGTCAGAACATTCATATTGCCATCTACTGATAGCTTCCCATTACCAATAGATTTACCAGTAGCAGTGAGATTAGAAGGTAGAGGATTTTTCTTATGATCAATATTATTGAGGTTGCTAACTTTGCCATTAACATTCTCGATAAATAAATTTATTTCAGGCTTAACCGAATGATCCAGATAGGATAGTTTGCCATTTTTTACTGTTAATTTATTGATCTCAAACGGAGCAAGCGAATCAATAAACTCTCCCCAATCAGCTTCTTCTCCTGTCTGCTCTATAGCAAAATTTAAATTAGGCTGATCCAAAGTAACCTCAGCCACTACAGCACCTTTGAAAAGTGCGCGCCATTCAATAGATAGATCTGTAGTTTTAGAAGAGAAGAAAGGTTCTTTAATTCCACCATTAGTCTTGAAAATATTCAGACCATCAATTTTATAAGCGCCTCTCCATAAATGAATATCAATATCCTCTATTGAACCACTGTAGCCATCAAGGTCTGCCATTTTTTTGTTGACATAGTCTTTCACCCAGACTTCTAAATAAAGATGTACTGCAATTACTAAAGCAAGGATGGCAGTAATAGTAACTAAGAATGGTTTCGATTTCCACCAAGGCTTTTGCATTTAGTAATTATCGCATTAACTTTTTTACAAAAATCCAAAATATATTCTTTACAATACAAAGGTTCTTCTTTGATAGTTTTAAGATTAACCTTAACTCCAAATTAACCTCCCCATGTTATCTAAACTTTGACCAAATGAGGGGTAAATTATGAAAAGTCATTTTAAATTATTAATATTAAGTTTGTTGCTAAGTTCATTTGCACTAATGAATAGTCCAAAAGCGTTGGCTTGGGGTGTTGATCCAATTTCATCACTTCCTGATGCTGGGTCTTTAACTACTGTTACTGGACAACTACCTCCTGTAGGACCAGTAGCAGCGCCTATAAGACCAGCAAATACTGCTGTTTGTGATGAATTATGGAATATTTGGAAAGATGCTAAAACTGCAAATGACACTCTGACAATGTTTGCGGCAATGCACTTGATAGCTTTTTATGGTTGTCTTTAATTAAAAACAATTCTTATAATCTTATTAGTTAAAAACTCAACTAAAATTAGTTTGTGCTGCAAACTTGTAAACTACTTTTACCAGTATTTATTCCCTCTTGGAGATTCTTTAATAGAATTGCCCCATCGCCGCGTATTGAATTTACTTTACTAAAAGAAGCGCAAGAAGAATCATCTTGCAAGTGGCAAGAGTTTAACCTCAAACCCAAACAACTATCAGTGATTAGTTTTCTCAAAAGCATTTTTTATAATCCGTGCTGGAATGAAGCACTCTATATTATGAATTGCGCTGAACGGCTGATCATCGATCCTTCAGAGCATTGTGTCCAAGAAATCATAAGTCGCATTAAAACTGAGCTTGAACGCAGAGGAGTTGATCTCAGCATGACTCCATATTTGCAATTTAGATTAATTTTCATAAGTAGAGAAGGTAATGAATTAGAAAAAGAAATTCTTTTTACTTCAGAGATAAAAAATATTTTTGGAGATGCGGCAGAATCATGAACTTCGATACAGCAGTCCGTTTAACAGAAATATTACTGGCTCTAGCATTTATCCAACAAAGCATTGAGCACTTACAAACAGCTGAAGATGAACGACGACTATTCTTACCAAGAATAATATTGAGTATTTTACTTATGCTTGGTATTGGGACACCGTGGGTTTGTGCCCTACTATTTATCCATGGAATCCTGATCCTGAAAAGGTTTGATGGTCCTTATAATGGCGGCGCAGATCGCATGAGCTTACTGATCCTGACTTGCCTTTGCTTAATTCATTTCATGCCAGGATCAAATTTTCAAGAATATATTTTTGGATATCTAGCTTTGCAAGTGATACTATCGTATTTTATTTCCGGCTGTTTCAAAATCATTAATCCAGAATGGTGGACAGGACAAGCTTTGCAGGATTTGTTTCGCTTCTCTGCTTTCCCAGTTAGTGAAGATTTACGTGCATGGGCAGATCGTCCGAGAATACTATTATGCTTGGCATCATGGGTTGCTATTTTATTTGAGTTATTTTTTCCTTTGGTACTACTTAACCAAAGTGCGCTAATCATCGGCTTGTGCGCTGCTTTAATTTTCCACTTAGGTAATATTTATCTATTTGGATTTAATCGCTTTCTCTGGGTATGGCTGGCTGCTTACCCTTCGCTTATTTGGTTGCAAGCAATATTTATAAAATGATAGAGAAAATGCCATAATATAAAACCAATGTCTAAGAAATTTTTTTTGGTACTTTTATTATTTGCGATATTGCCCATATCTTCTAGCTACGCTGAAGACAAAAAGCAATTTTCTCGACAAGAGAATATAGATAGAATTATCGAATCACAAAAACTAAAAGAAATGTGGCAAGCACAAGTGGCACAAGCAAGAGAGGCTAGCATTCAGCAAAATCAAGCTATTGTAGATGATTTAATTGAAAGTCAAAATGTTAATGCAAAAGAGGCAGCATGCATTCATGAATTATTTGATCCATCTATAGTAAATCAAATAGATAGTTCTCTTGTTTCTGTTGATACGATGTTGAAGGTTTGGAAAAAGCATTATGGTCAAAGTATGACCAATGGTGAATTGCAAGAATTTGCAGACTCTTACACTTCTGATTTAGCAAAAAAAGCTATTCTAGAAGAACAAAATACGTTAGAGAAATTTAACGCTGAAATAAATCAAATCAGAATGTCACAATCAAACAATATTGCAAATCAAGTTCTGCAGGATCTTGGTAAAAATTTAAATAATTCTAGCTGTTTGAAAGAATCTAAGGAAGTTAAAGCTACACCATCTACTGCTCCAAATAAATGATTCTTTACTAGCTTAGTTCTTCTGACTAATTATAATTCAACTAAATCCGGCTGAACCCAATTCAATCTAGCTTCTTTAGAGAAGAGGACTTGCGCAGTATAAAACTGCAAAGGATATTCACGAGCAATAATTTCACTTTTCAACAGCGCTGAAAGAATATTAATTTCATCATTTGTATCAAAGTCTTTTACAAAATTATTGACTGCTGTTAAATACAGCATAGTTATTGTTTCATGATAGCCATTAAGTTCTGTATTTGCAACACCAGTTGCTTCGTTGTATTTTTTAATCCCATCTCTTGCAAGAGATTTTGCAGCTTCTAAACCATGTCTCAAAATTAGCCACAGTGCAATTACAAAATGCGCTTCATGAGTCCATTTGTTTTTTGGCAAAGTACAATTCTGAAACTCATTAGCAAAATTATCGAAGTCTTCACTACTATTGATTACAAAAGCCTCACGGACTTTCTTTACCATAATCAAATCTATAAAATTGAAATCGCCCATCCTTACTGACTTCTGGGCAATAGTCACAAAACCCTTGCGTGTATAAAATTCTTGTGCCGCTAAATTATCACGGTTAACGAATAAAGAAAGATTGCAATAATCTGGGAACTGATTGATTACCACCTCCATCAATTTACTGCCATATCCCTTACCTTGTAATTCAGGATGAACATATATTTTTTTCAGCCAAATAGTTTTAGGATCAGTATATGCAGAGGCATAAGCTGCTGGATTTTCATTATGATATAAGATCCAAAAAACATGCCCTTGATTTTCGATTTCATCTTTTAAAGATTCGGGATGATATATTTTTTCCACTAAGTTCTTAATCTGTTCTTTAGTTAGTACTGATTGAAACGCGCTAGGCCAGATCTCTCTAGCAAGCTTTGAGACTATAGGAATATCTTCTAGAGTGGCTTGCCTTATGTACATATCAAAGCTATCTCTTCTTCCAAACGATCAAAGTTCTCTTCATTCTTTTCTGGGATAAATTGCTTTAGAGCTTTATAGACTTTTTCCATAGAGGCATCAAAAGTTCGTGAACTAACGACTTCATAGGTAGTAAGATTGTTCATTTGAGTAATTATATATGTTAAAATACACTATTTGTGAAGACTAATCGAACCTCATTAACTAAAGCAAATCATCAAAGAGGGACTGCTCCAACAGTTTTAGAGCAGAAGACTAATGTAGGCACACAAAGTTCTACAGCAGCTAAGCATAGTCCTGCTAAACAAGTTTCTCACAAAGCAGTGATAAGTGAGGTTTCTGAATTAGCTTTAAAGATCCGTACTAGAATGGTTGAAGGCTTGAGAATGCCACGTGGAATTGAACCAGAATTTGATCTCATTAAATTAAACGAAGCTGTTCGTATTTTTTCTCAAATTGATGCTAATTCTGCCGATGATAGTACGTTTAGTGATAAAGCTTTATTTAATATCACCACAAATGGAGAAGCTCCTCTATTCAATGCAATAAAAACTTTAGTTACTGGCTTGAATCACATACAGGATGGAGATAACTTTGATTTTGAAAGTATAGAAGATTCAGCTAGAACTTTATTTCTTAGTACCCCTGAATATCCAACTGGTACTCCCGGTCAATTATTAGTTAAAAGTATTAGTGAAATAGTCAATAAAAGGAAAAAAATAACTTCTGGTGTTGAAGGATATCTACCTCTATTTCAGGCTTTAGATAAATTTTTACAAACTTTGCAATATGCAGCTCTTCCCATCCTTAACAAAGTGAAGGCAATAAATGGTGGAGAGCTAGTGCGTAATGTTGCCCAGGTTTTTGCTTAAACTTCCCGCTCTTCAACCCACTTCTTCAGTATCTTTAAAACAGTTAAAGCAGAGCGTCCAGAGTCAGTAATACTATAAGCGACAGCAATTGGCTTAGATGAAAGTACATTGCGATCAATCAAGCCATGAAGTTCCATTTCTTTGAGTCTGGTGTCTATCATCTTTTTACTTGCTCCAGCGAACAATCTTGCGAGGTCATTAAACCTCATTGGTTCATTACGCAGATGCCAGAGAATTGATGCTTTCCATTTGCCACTAAGCATGCTCATGCCTTTTTCAATTGAGCAAGGACTGTTGCAACATTTCTTAGAAATTTTCTTTCTACTACTATTGGCGGTGGCTCTACTCATTTTAAGTTACTTAAATGATACTAATTGATTCTAGTAACTTGCAAGTGTAGAATTCGATTCAAGAGATAACTTAAGGAGTAAATATTATGAAAGTTGATAAACCGTTATGGATACTAATTGCAGGACCTTACAGATCTGGCACAAATGATGATCCAGAATTAATCGAAAAAAACGTAGAAGCTATGAATAGAGCAGCTTTGCAAGTTTTTCATAAAGGACATATGCCTGTTTTAGGTGAGTGGTTTGCATTACCATTAATTAAAGAAGCTGGTTCTCAAAAAATTGGTGATGAGATTTTCAATAAAATTTTTCATCCACTTGCTATTAGATTAGGTGAAAAGCTAGATGCAGTTTTAAGAATAGGGGGAGCTTCTCAAGGAGCTGATGAGATGGTAAGACAAGCTGAAAAGCGTGGTCAACAAGTTTTTTATAACTTAGAAGAGATTCCCCAAGTTGCCAACCAAACTGTTGCTTAGAATCAAGCATAAAATGCTTTAAGCCAATCAATCTGAGCACCACCCTGCCTAGACCAAGAATCACACTGAGCTAATGTTGCTTGAATTTTGCCTAGATCATTAGTACATAACCACATAAGAGGATTCTGATATTTAAGCTTGTAAGCGCCTTTTAGGATTGGTTTCTTTTTACCTAGCCATCCCATGTCATTAAATGAAATTTTGGCTAATAGCTCCAGGCTAATCATAAAATCAGCTAAGCATGATCTTTCACCATATTTGTCTTTTATGATTCCAGGTCTTGTAAAGTATTGCAGTGCTTGTTGATCTAAAACTATCACAGGTGCTCCACCACTACAAAGAACCAGGTTAACTTTTCGTTTTTCTTGAAGATTTCTATAGATGTTTTGTACAAGACCTGAATTATTTATGCCAATCCTTTCACCTAACTTAGTTGAATACTCTCCGTAGTAAGTCGTTAACCAAGCTAGGTCCACAATGTATTCTCGGGATCTTAAGTCTATATCAGTAGTAGCTACATTGGTGAAGTAGCGAGGATTACCAGCAGTTGAATGCCTAGCTGTTGCTCTCCAATTCATATTTCTAAGATCGTCTCCAGGTATATATGGACGAGTGTCTGCATGCATACCCCTTACTGCGCGAATGACTCCTGGCATCTCTCCTGCTACTCCTCTTTGTGCGCGAGATTTTTGTAGCGGCTCTAGGTCAGGCTTGGTTCTGTTTCTTGTACTTATGATCTCATCAGCAACAATCTCAGCACTTGTATGATAAGTACTACCTTCCTTGAATCTCTCTTTAGCATTTTTGATTATTGCAGTGTCTAAAGAAGAGTTCATGATTCCCATGAATCTTCCATGTCTAATGGCGTGGCTCAAAAAACTCTCATTACTAATTCTTGGAAAAGCATCTTTAAGAACTTCCGCTACTGGCTTAGATTTGAGGTCTCTTCCTTTATGCCTAGAATCTGGATAGATGTGGCAAATATTACCCAACTTGTCACCTATTATGTGCGCGCGTAGTGCCCTTTTATTAAAGTCATCAAGCAAAACTGTTTCTAAATAATCAAGTAATTTAGTTTCTAGATCTGTATCCTTGAACGCTTCAGCGAAGCTTTCCATCACTCTTTCACAGTTTGTATCAGCTTTAAGATCTTCTTGAAATCTTGCCCATTTATCCTGATCTGCTTTTTCTAGATCATCACATAAATAATGCATCATATTAACATTAACTTTGAGACGATCTTTTATATAGTGTTGAGCTCTTCTTTGAAGTTCATGTTCTATTTCTGTTTTGAGATTTTCATCAGCTCTTATCGCTTCTCTTAATTCAGAATCTATAGCAAAGATTTTTTTTATTTGCTTGTACTCACCTCCTCCTACATCATGAAAAGCTGTTGTAAGTTCACTGATATCAATATCTAGATCTTCTTCTAGAAACCTTACTGTATCAGCAGCGTGCTCCTTAAATAGAGCTACTTGCTCCTCTTCACTAAAACATATATCCAAACAATCGCAGTAATTTGCCGCAGACCTTCTATCCTCATTATCTGCTATCACAGCTGTGCCTTTCATAACACTCTGTATTTGATTATAGGTAGCTTCCGGGAAATAATTAGCTAGTGGCGCAGCATCAGTGGCCCGGAGCAAAGCGAGCATTTCTGAAGCATGCCATGCTTCTAATCTTGGTTTTTTAAATTGATTAGGTTCATTCTCATTGACTAGTCCTGGATTCCAGTCGCCCGTTATAGTCCGGAAATTGTCTATGTAGCGAGCCAGTCCTACATTAGATCTTAGTGAATTTGGAATATCATCACTTCTTGATAAGTCACGGAGTTTTCTTCTATATATATCAGCTTCTGGTATTTCGTATCCTACCCAACGAGGAGGCATGGGATTATCATCGACTTTAGGGTGCAATTCTAAATCAAAACAGTCTGACCAAGCTGTAGAAATTGTTCGGGGACCTCTACTGTTAACTTCATCATGCAATCTGTCAAAAAATTCTTGCTGTGCTTGAAGCGTTGCTCTGTTTATTTCATCATCATTTTCAAAGATTTTGCTGGTATCTATTCCTAAGTTGTACATTCTTTTTAGATTCGATAAGCAATTATTAGTTAGAACAGCATTGTTATTTTCTGTGTTTTCAATTCCTTTTTTGAACCTTTGAACTATTCTTGATAGTAAAGGTTCAGTTAGCTGGATTTTCTTTCCTTCTGTACGAAACACGCTTGGAGCAGGGTTCTTTTCAAGGATTAGTTCTCCGAGACTAGTAGGATATTCAGAGCTTTTGCTGTTGAACTTTGCAAAGAGAGTATCATCAAAAGCCCAGTTAACCAAGAAATCTTCCAGTAGTTTTGGTTTTAACCTGGCTATAAGAGATATTTTTCTATATACTTTACGTGGATCTTCAGCTGAAGTAACAGTTGAGCCATCTTGTTCATAATAGTCAAATCCATACGGATTAATGTCATGAACATCAATAGTAAAGAATTCCTCTATTAATTGCATTGCTTCTTCTATTAGAGCATCACGCTCAATTGATTGTGACCTGGCTTCAAGAGCTTCAGCCATCTGAAAGGCAATTTCAACAAAGTTTTCTTTGAACATGTTATTTCTTTCCATATGTGTGGGGCTATCTAGAATAGCCATTCTTGGAATACGAGCTAATTCACTATAAGGTGCTGTTTTAAGATCCTCACTACAAAAAATCAATGGCATCAAATCACCATGTGTTCCGCTGCCTAGCCAGTTTGGAAATATTCTACTGATGACGCTAGGATCTTTAGTATCAATGCGTTGGAGATTTAAAATAAAGTTTCTAAATTTGGCTCTAAGTTCTGGGCTGGCTTCAAGAGCTGCTTTTAGTTCTTTGGTGGATTGATTTAGGTCTCTTTGTTCTAGTTCATTAATAGCTTTTCTTTGAGCGGTGTTTAGTTTTAAGCTTTGATAGTTTTTTGACTCAACGGTTCTATTTTTACCATATCTACTTGTAACTCCTTCAGCATATCTGAAACTAGATTCATTGGAGCTAGACTGAAAGTCTTCACGGTGGTGTAATTGATTAAGAATAGCAAAGTCAGTAAATATTTCTGCTGGATCACCACGTTCTAGAACTCTTGTCCAGCTAGATTGAATAGCTTCTATTCTTGAACAGAAGTATTTAAAGAAAGTAATATCATCAACAAAGTCCTTGGGTTTAGGTATTTGTAATTTACTTTCTTCAGCTAGCTGGTGCCTTGTATCTGGAATACTTAAAGCAAAGCCTGCCAAACCTACTCCCCAAGCTATATTACCGCGTTTAGCTTGATGGAAACTTCTGTTTAAGACTTGTGGAAATATTTCGTGAGCTTGGTTTCGTTCATCGAAGTAAACCACTGAATAGTTTCTTGGGTGAGACTTGATGGCATCATTGCCATAGGGATCTGGAGTAAACTCAAAATTTTCCGAGATGTATGAAGGAATCTCTGCGTGTCTTAATTCATTACAAAGTATCAAACAAAGCTCTCTATACTGCTCGCTGTTTAGTTGCTCCGGGAAGCTTAGTGATTCTGCTACTTTTCCTGAAATAAGTAAAACCTTTTTAGCAACTTTTTTAGCTGCTTTAATTTGTGAATCTTTTACTGGGAGATTTATTTTTTCATTAAAAGTTTCACTTAGTTTAGTTCTTGAGTCTTCTGGAAGTTCTTGGCTAGGTTTAACGGTGTATTCGATCTTACTGAGGCTAGGTCGCTCTTGAGGTCGCTGTACTTTGTAGATTCTTTGAGAATTGCTTGTTAGATTAACTGGGCAAGTTCCACCTTCACCAGTGCAGAATCGAATAGCATCTATATCATAGCCAGGCGGGCAAGGAATAGAGATGTCCTCTCCAAACACTTCATTATTTACTGGCATATCAACTAAGATGCCATTTTCAGAGATGGTAATATTCTCAGCTGGCAGTTCAGGTTTCTGAATAACCTTATATGCATCGTCTTTAGGCCAAGCTCCAACACTAGCATTGAGAGTAGATGACTTTATTCTCGACACTCTACCGAAGAAACCAGGATGCTCAGGCTCCTCTAAATCAGGTAGTTCTACTTTGCTGGTTTCTTTTTTCTTTTCTGCTTGCTCTGAGCTTGTTTGTTCTTTCGGGATTCTAGCCAGTGCTCTACTAGAGTCTGTTGCTCCTCCATTTTTTGGAAGGGATGGAACGTTGTTTTCCGTTTGAATTGAGACTGGTTCTTCTGCTTCTATTCTCTGCAGGATTTCTTCAGCTGATCTTATCTCAGCAATAATTGCTGCAACTTTCAGCTCGTCACCATCTTTCCTAACAGCACTTGGCCTTCCTTCTAGTTCACGAAGAAACTGATTAACAGTTACTACAACTTCCCAAACTCTAAAATTATCTGGGTTCTTGTTACGCTCTTTTTCTAATCTTGGAAGTTTTGCTTGAATGACTTTTTGTAAGTCTAAGATCTTGGCGTAGGCTTCTCTCCAAAAAGCTTGGAGCTCATTAGGCTCTCCTAGTCGATTAGTATTAGCATAACTAATATTATATTGAAGCAGCGCAGTATTTAAGTCTGTAGGTGTTAAGCCTATCAATAATAGAACCTCTGGAGAATATCAATGAATTATCTTAACACTAATGATTGTACAAGATGCTAGATCTGGATAATAATTTCAGACATCGAGAAGTAATGAGCGAAAATACCTAAAATAGCAGAGGGCTAGTACGTAATGTTGCCTAGAACTTAGTTTAACTTTCAAATGGGCTTATCTCTGTAATCGTTCCATCAGCAAGCTCATAGTAAATCTTTCCATCTTTGCTAAAAGCAGCAGGGATTCCAAGCTTATGATTTTTCTCTTTTTCTTTTTGCATCGCAATTTGACCAATCCTAGTTATAAAAGAAGTTTTTTTATCAATTTCTTGAATATCGAATGATTTGACGATTTGGAAATTATAAAGCGCATCGTTAAAGCAGACTGAATAATAATCAACCATTGATTTATAGCGATTTTCAAATTTACTTAAGCCTCGATTAAATCTTCTTCTTACATCTTCATCAGGTATATTATGACCTCCTTGAAGTACTCTGGATTTGATTCTTTCAATACATAAATCTTCGGAACCTAAATAAATAAAAATCAAACTCATTTCATAATTATTAGCTTTTAATTGCCTTATATATTTTTCTAAAAATGAACCCGACAAAGTTGATTCAATTACAAAACTTTTCTCTTGTTTAAGAGACTCATCAATCTTTTTTATTAACTCTCTACCTGCTGTAATCCTTACTTTGACTGGATCTTGTGGATTTAATTCTTTAGCAATTTCATCTGCATTAAGAAATTCATATTTAGTCACATCTAAAAATTCTTTAGCAAAAGTTGTCTTACCAGAACCATTAGCTCCAGCAACTATGACGACTTCTTTTTGAGGTTTCGATGAATCCACTACAATATATTTTAAATGATAATGATAGAGACCTAGTGCATAATGTTGTCCACCTCATGGGTTAAAACATGGCTTTACCACCAACTTGAACTCGTGAAATCTTACGGTTATTTATTTCTAATCCCACAAAAATTTCTGAAGGCATATTCATTGAATAGCCTTGCTCAATAACAATATTTTGCGAACTATTAATTAATCCATTTTGAAAAAGATAGCAAGCTAAAGCACCATTCGCGGTACCAGTTGCAGACTCTTCATTAACTCCATACAAAGGTGCAAAATTACGAGAATGTGCAATTGAAACCATATCTATAGTTTCTAAAGTAAAAACATGAAGACCAACTGCATTGTATTTCTTACTTAAAGATTGTATTTTCTCAAAGTTTGGTTTTAAAGATAGTAAATCTTTTCTTGTATTTAGACCAATTATAATATCTCTAAGACCAGTTGAAACTACCTGTGGCATTAAGCCTTGGATTAACTGTGTTTGGTCTATAATCAATGCTTCTGTAATCTCTTTTATTGTTATTGTTTCGCTAAATTCTGGAAGCTTCTGATCCATAAAAACAAAACCTTCATTATCAATCTCAATCTCTAAAATTCCAGCTTTAGTTTCTTGAGAGTATTTGCCAGGTTTAAGAATTTCTTTTTGAAACATACAAGAGAAACTTGCAATTGTTGCATGACCACATAGATCTACTTCTTCTACAGGTGTAAAAAATTCTACTTTAAAGTCCGCTTTATTTGATTTTTGAATGAATGCAGTTTCTGAAAAACCTATCTCTTTAGCAATCTGTTTCTTTTCTTCTATTGTTAATGAATCAGCATTCAATACTATTCCTGCAGGATTGCCACCTTCTATAGTTTTTGCAAACGCTTTGGCTTTAAATATTTCAACATTCATTGTTTCAAACTAATACTATGCCTGTTTTTTAAGTTCAGGTTCTATTAACTTACTAATTACTTTAGGAGCTTTTTGAATACAAAGAAGATATGAGACCACACTTCTATCAGGAGAATTGATTCCCTGTTCCCATTTCCTTACGGTCTCTAATCCAAAACCATAAGTTTCTGCAAAAGCTTTTTGAGTCATATTGAGATTTTGCCTAACTTTCTTAACATCAATTCCAGATCTTACAGTTTTAACACTTGAAGGATTTTTAATAGCTTCTTCAATAGATTCAATTAACTCTGCTCCTAATGATTTTTGCTTGATTGGTTTTGCTTTTGTTTTCATAAATCCTCCATAAATTGTTCTATTAATGTTGGTAATATTTTCCGTAAAGTATTTTTGTCTGCTTCTGTAATATTCTCCGCTACTGATTTTGAGAAGGCACCCAACAGGATTACAAGAATATTATTGGAATAATGATAGAGGATTCTCAAACCTCCACTTTTGCCTCGACCTGAGGACTTAGCGCTCCAACGTAATTTCCTGACACCTCCTGTCGCTTGTATTATTGGACCAGCATTTGGATTTTCTGACAAGTAATCATACAGCTCTTCCAATTCTTCAGCAGTTAAAAGCTTTTTGGTATCTTTTAAAAACTTTGCTGTAGCTTTAACAACTATATGATTCACTATATTGCTAGTATTATAGCATACTACTAGGATGGTATACCACCAGATGGTTAAAAACCTATTAACTAAAGTTAAAAGCGGGAAATTCTAAATGGTAGTCTATATTTTCAAGCTCTAAAACCTAGTCATAGAGCCAAATTCTAAGAGTAAAAAATGGTGGAGACCTAGTTGGCGCCATACGCATATCAGAAAATCTAAAACTACTTAATCTCAAACAAATAAATGCTATAGGCTAGTCACTTAGTACTTATAGCTTTTTGCCAATCAATATATGTACTGCTTCTGTATTTATATTTTTAAATCCACTTCCAAACTCTACTCTAATATTTTTAATACCTGCTGCATTTAATTCATTACCAAGAATTTTTACTCGTGGTAGCAATTCTTGTACTTTATCTTTGTGCATTTGAATTATTAAACCATTTTGAGAAATAACTCCAGCTTCAGGCTTACCATCTCTATGATAAGTAAATTTTACTGGATTATCGTCATCAACTTTCCACTCAAGTCCAATCCAGCCTGCATCAAGAAGAATTGTTTCGATTTGGGCTAACAATTCTTGACATTCAGGATCCAGATTTACTGCAAAATCAAATTGCGTACCAGCGTAAGGTTTTAATTTCAAAGATATATTCTTCTGTTGTTCAGAATTCAAAGTTCTAGGCAGTCTAAATTTTTCTAATTTTAAAGTTGCTTCAGTTGCGACTTTTTGAGCTTGTTCAAGATTTTTATTTGCAATATCAAAATCTGATTTAACTTGACGTAGCTTTAAAGTTGCTTCACTTGCAATTTCTTTAGCTTGGCTAACATTTTCACTTGCGATATCAAAACCTGACTTCATCTCTTGAAATTTTGACGTTGTCTCAATAGCAGTTTTTTCTGCCATTATCGCGCGTTCATTAGCAGCTTTAATATCTCGATTAGAAAATTCTTCTTTAAGACCTCCAGACCACATTAAAAAAGCTGTTGATATAAAGCCCAGTACAAGACTAATAAACTCATATCTATGATTAGCTTTTAAAAAAGCAATTAAGCCTATTATTAAACTTAGAATCAAAACACAATTAGCTATATTAAATATCCAGCAAATTGCTTCAGATGATAATTGCATAATCATTTAAGACCTAATTATTGCTTGATTTACTTTGTTCTGATGTCTATTCAACTATTGAGTAAGATAAAATTATCTTAATGGACAAAGCATCTCCGAAAAAATTAGCAAGTTTTGTCCTTGGAGCCGGTTTTTCATACTCTTTAGCCGAACAGAAATTAACTAAAGACTTTTCAAAAGATCTTAGAGAAAAATTCAAAGAATTTAAAGCAAAGTATAACTTTGAAAGTGAGACTGATCGTAATTACTTAGATTGGTTAATTGAATTTGAACAGAATGGTACGTGGGATTTCGAATTAGTAGCAGATGTCATAAGACATATAGGAAGCTTGAGTCGATATCAATATTTACAGATGCCATCACACACTGTTATTGATGACAGTTTCAATCTACTTAGTACCACTTTATGCAAACAGTATTTAACTTTTAAAACCATTACAGATAGAAGCTGCCAATTTATAAAGTTGATTAGATATTTACTGAAGTTAGAGTATGAGATTCATATTTTTGACCTCAATTTTGATCAAGTAATTGAGAAAATTTTAAAAGATGAAGGAATCAAGCTTAATGACTTCTTTCCACACACAATAGGACTTCCTACAAAAGATTTTAAATGCATTGGCTTTTCAGATGTCTTTGATTCAGAATTAACTGATTCAGTAAATTTATATAAACTCCATGGAGCATTTAATATAGTTTCTAGTAATGATGAATTAAATCATTGGTATAGAGGCCCATCAATACCAATAGATCATACAAAGAGATGTATACAGAATCTTAGATATGGTTTCAGAAAAGTTTT
Organism: uncultured Gammaproteobacteria bacterium; assembly: GCA_964517685.1. GTDB lineage: Bacteria > Cyanobacteriota > Vampirovibrionia > LMEP-6097 > LMEP-6097 > CAYQSL01. Next base: position 50,773 of record CAZFCF010000005.1, read on the forward strand.
TTTAAATAATGAAACGGAAGTTATTGAAGCATTGCAAAAGAATTTCATCAAAGGAGTAACTGGTCTGACTTATATGGAAGGTTACGAAGCACAGCATTCTCTATGGACGGGCAATACATTTAAATTAGCAATGATTGGTCTAGGGCAAAGTTATCCTAGTTTTTGCTACAAACAATTCTCAGAAATTATTTCTGACTCAGAAACGGTTTTTGTAATTGGATATGGAAGTCGAGACCCTGATGTCAATGTCGTTCTAACAAAACGCTTATGGCTTGATCACTTTCGTGATAGAGCTTCAATTAATACCATTGCTCATTCTAAGAATGAAAGTATTAATTCTAAGCTTGGAAGTAATCTTGAACGAAATCCTTTTTTCGAAACATACTTAGATGAGATACAACAACATCTCTAACAAGGCGATCCATGAGGCTCCCATTGTTTCAACGCATCCATAATTCTTGATCTAAATTCCATTGATCCGTAGTTTCTTATAGTAGATTCAATGATATCTATTGAACTTTGGGCAATTGGATTAAATGATTTTTGCGGCCTAATGGGGCATGTGATTTTTTTCTGTGAATTAGTGATATCTCCTGGATGATAATGCCAAGACCAGTTAGAAATATATGCATAATCAAAAGAATGTTTACCTTCGTGATCAGCTTTTAAGCCACGAATGGAGTTTACAACACGTTCCATAAACTTTGTTTTTTGATCATCATCCAATATAGTAAAAGGCAAATTCACATCAAAGAAAATTAAGAATGGGTATTTCTTTTCTTGATTTTTTGTAATAGCTTCTTGAAGATACTGTTGGATATTTAGTCTTGCTAAATATGGTTTCTCAAAGTCGACAGATGTTCTGTAACCCTTTGATTTCGCTTCTACTAAAAATATTTCACCTTCTTTGATAGCTTGGAATTCAGGAATTTTTTTCAAATGATTGTCACATTCAACCCATTGAACGCAATATTCGCTATTTAGGAAAATACTTGCGATAACAATTTCATAACGAGTTGAATAGAATACATCTTTATTGAAAATTTTTACTAAAAGTTCTTTAGGAAGACTGTGGCTGATATATAGATTTATCAAATCAAAGCTAAAGCTAAGTAAACTCACGTCCAACCCCCAAGGTTTAATAGCACCACTGATACCTTGTGTACGCAAATCCTTAATCCGTTTATCAAAAGCTTTCATCCATCCAACGAGAGGATTCTCAAGATTGATTCTCTTCTGGAGAAATATTTGACCATCTTCTAAAAACTGAGAAGTAAAACTAATAGCAAGAAAATCAACTTTTTCTCTCGATGAATTTTTCATTTTGAAAAGAATTTGATTGAGATTAGGACTTCTTAAGCTTTGATCTATGACCCTCATGAATACTTAATTCTAATAAGTTTGCTAAAAGTAAATTGAATATTAACCAAGGTTTACTACTTTCAACTCAGATCCAGCTTAGGTTTAACACCGAATGATGCAGGAATGGTGCGGAGTTGCAATGGTTGCCCACATTACATGAGTTGAAAGTAATTAATTGTATTGATTTAACTCCGCTGAATACGTATGTTGCAAAATTCTACATTCATGTTCATCTATGGTAAAGCCTGAATAATTAGTTTTGAATCTTAATATTCCTCTTGTAATAGGTTTGAAATCACTAATATGGTGATAGTCGCCAATACCTTTTGCTGGAATAGCATAATATACATACTCCTCATAAGGTGTCCTTAAGTTGTTAAATTTGCAAAAAAAGTGAGGTTCAGTATAGTATTCATCTCCATTCCATTTAATTTTTACTATTTCGCTATAAGGAATTCTACCGACTCTAAAAACTTTGATAGGTATAAGATTAGGTTCTTTTTTAACTTTCTTGCTAGGCCTAATGTTGCTTTTCAATAAAGAAATTTTACATTTTTCTGGATCCAGCATTGCGTATTCGATCCAGCTGTAAAATTCTACTCCATTAGGATAAGTATCTTTTATTTCAGTTCTTTCCCAACAATATTTTTTGTGAGCTTTTTCTGATAAATATGAATTATAGTCAAAAGCATTCCTTATTATTACTCTAGTTGAACCATTTTCAACAAACCAATCATCTCTATTGTCTTTAATTTCTGATTTTATTTTTTCAATTTCATCGATATCATGAATTGATCTTCCTTTTGAAAAATTTATTAATTCATAAATCCAATTTTTAAACTCTTGACCATGTATGGCAATTTCTTTAATACCTAAGAGAATGCCTGAGACAGATCCTACATCTCTCCAATCAAATTTAGATATAGACTCAAATAATAGAGTTATATTAGATACAGAAATTTGGAATAACTTACTCCAATCAAACATGGGTTTTAATATTATCATTTGATTTCTGAAAATCAATATACATAGTTGATTGAATCCAAATTTCTAATTGTAGGCATCATTTCATATAATTACAATGTCTAATTTTGATATAAATTCATTACTCGATAGATTTATTGGGTTTCTAATCCCAATAAATCTATTGTTAAAGCAGAAAATGAAAATATCAAAGTACTAAGTAACGAAAAGTATAGTTTTTATTTAATAGAGAATGGTGGAGGCGGCGACGAACTGCCCATCGCGTCCAAAAGTATTCAAAAATAAACCACTACAAGCTTAGTCTATGGATCTGAAATTTTACCGTTCTCACGAGCACAGACACTCAACGGGTTCTAAGCTTATGATCTTTGCTTACTAAAGTAAACTTATCAAACTTTAGCTTGCGCACTGACCTGTTAGTGCTTCACATCTTAACCGGTTAGCCGTTAAGTAGTGAGTAAGTAGTCCTCAGTTTGTCGGGACTAGGCAGCAACCGCAAATAAATTTGCGTGGTTTACTGCAACTGCTTCAGATTCAAATTCTGCACTTATGTTTTGCTTTGGTTTTAACTAGGACCTAAGCTACCTTGACTTGCGTTTTATAATCTCTTACCTCTGTCAAAGCTATTACGCCCCCATGATTGGAGATTTATTTAACTGGATTGCCACGCCGCTATGCGGCTCGCAATGACGTTAAGAGAAAATCAATATTCAATTACCAGATTACAGCTAGTTATTTCAACTATAGTAATTTTATCATTCCCTGATTAACAACTAGTTTAAATCTTTCAGGAAATAGTATTCGTAACAATCATCTTGTCCACCAGTAAAACGAGTGGTTTGCATATTTTTTGCGCCTAATCTTTCATAAAGTCCATGCGCAAACTCACATAAAGTCCCAGACCAAATATGCATTAACTCACAATCCTGAGACTTAGCATAGTCAAACGCCCACAGGGATAGCTTTTTACCGAGACCCAATCCTTGGTACTTTTCATCAACGAAGACTCTTTTTAGCTCAGCTTCACGCGCCTCGATATCCACTTTCACTGCCACCGAACCAACTATACGCTCACCATCCAGTAATAGTTTAAAACAAGAAGGCAACTTATATACTTCTGGAATATTCAATAAATCATCATCCAAAGTATCTAACTCCAAATTTGTGTAACCAATCGATTTATAACTACGATCCAAAAAAGCAATCAATTCTTGTTGATATTTAGGCTGATAATCTATTAAATTAAAATCACCAAACTCAATGGACATAACTATTTCACTAAAGTGCTTGCAGCAGCAGATTTCAGTTCACTAATAAATTCTCTAAACTTACTTAAGTCCTTAGTGCTATCTTCTTCCATAACTCTAATTGCTTTCGAACCGACTATTGCAATATCAGCACCTGCATTTAATGCTGAAGCAACTTTATCACCTGAATCAATACCAAAGCCAAGCGCAATAGGCTTGTTAGTGTGCTTCTTGAGATATTTTAAAACATTAGAACATAAGTCAATCTCTGCAGAATCTTCTGCTTTATGATTCGAAATCTCTTTATCCGAGCCAGTAATACCCACTCTACTTACTAAATAAATCCATGAACCAGCGTAGTCAATAATTTTCTGTAAACGTTCTTCATTACTAGTAATGGCAGCCAGTAAAATCAAATCCAAATTAGCTTCTTTAAATTTTTCAGACAAACTTGCCGCTTCATCTACGGGCAGATCAGGGATCAAGACCCCACGCACACCTGATTTAAGGCATTGATTTACTAACTTATCAAAACCATAAACAAACAAAGGATTGTAGTAAGAAAACAAAATCAAATTATCCAAGCCTTTGCCGGGAGTGATTATTTTCGTAGAAGATTTGACTATATTTACTAAATCAAAAACTTTATCTAAATTCATGCCTTGCTTTAAAGCTTCATGACTAGCTTTTTGAATGACAGGACCATCAGCAAGAGGATCAGAAAAAGGCACACCGAGTTCTATCAAATCAACTTCAGCATCATTAAGAATCTGCAAAGCCTTACTAGTCGCATCAGCACTTGGATATCCGGCAGTAATAAAGATTCCTAACATTCTATGTAATTCTACAGTATTTAGCCAGCAAGTATAATATTAAACATGACTACAATTACTGCACAAAAATACCAAATCGTAATCGGCCTTGAAGTTCACGCTCAATTGCGCACTGACTCTAAGCTTTTTTGTAATTGTTCTACTGAATTTGGAGCTCCACCTAACGCTCATACTTGCCCAGTGTGTATGGGTTACCCAGGTGTGCTTCCTGTGCTAAATCAAAAAGCCGTAGACTTTGCTATTCAAGCTGGTCTTGCCTTAGGTTGCACTATTAATCTTGATTCTAAATTCGATCGCAAACATTATTTCTATCCTGACCTACCTAAGGGTTATCAAGTAAGTCAGTATGATCGTCCACTTTGCGAGCATGGCAAACTTAGTATCACTAATAAAGATGTGAACATAATTAGAATTCACATGGAAGAAGATGCCGGCAAATTAGTTCATGCTGGCGCAGAGAGATTACATGGTTCTGATTACTCACTAGTAGACCTCAATCGTGCCGGAACACCGCTTATAGAGATAGTTTCAGCGCCTGATATTAATTCTGCAGATGAGGCTGTGGAGTATGTTAGAGAGCTGCGTAAAATTCTTCTTTACCTAGGAGTTTGTGATGGCAATATGCAAGAAGGTTCAATGAGATGCGATGTGAATATTTCTATCAATAAACCTGGTGAAGGTTACGGCACAAGAGCAGAAATCAAAAACGTAAATAGTTTTAGATCTATTGCAAGAGCAATTGAATATGAATATAAACGCCAAGAAGAGATTCTTGATCAAGGCGGAAAAGTCGTCCAAGAGACAAGGCTATTCGAAGAGACCTCCGGTAAAACCTTCTCTATGAGATCGAAAGAGGATGCTCAAGATTACAGATACTTCCCTGAACCGGATTTACTTCCTTTAATTGTGGCGCAGCAAAAAATTGATACAACTAGAGCTGCTCTTCCAGAACTTCCACAACAAAAACAAAGTCGTTACACTCAAGAATTTGGTTTAAACCATGAGGCAGCTTTAATTCTTACGGAAGATTATGAAAGCACAATATTTTTCGAGAAAGTTGTTGCCAGTGGCGCAAATGCAAGTAAAGCTGCAAACTGGCTCAATGGCTCAGTTACAGCTTACCTAAACGAGAACAAATTAACTCTTGAACAAACTAAACTAAGTCCTGAATTACTTGCAGAGATGATCAAACTTATTGAAGAAGGAATAATTTCTGACAACATCGCTAAGAACGATATCATCGGTGAGTTATTAGTTAGCGGCATCTCTGTTAAAAGACTTATCTCAGATAAAGGACTTGCACAAATTACTGACACTGGAGCAATTAAAGAAATCGTTCAAGCAGTGATTAATGAAAATCCAAAACAACTTGAACAGTTTAAAGCTGGCAATCCAAAAGTAAAAGGTTTCTTTGTGGGGCAAGTTATGAAACGCACTGAAGGTAAGGCTTCACCACAGATTATTAATCAGCTTGTTGATGAGTTATTGGTTTAATAAAATCTCGTCATTGCGAGCGTAGCGAAGCAATCTCCCTGCGCGGGCTCAGGATGACGATGTTTAAACTGCGGAAGCATAGTTAGCCATACCAGGCGCTTGTGCTCCTAATTGATTATGAGCTGTTGCTTCTGGACTAATAGTAACCTCTCTAGTAGCTTTAGAAACTGTTCTGAAAATTTGTCCTAATGGTTGTCCAATAAACGGTAATTTATTTAAAATAGAAACTCCTTGAGCAACTTTTATCCCTATACCTAACATTACTGGCGCAAGCACTGCTCCCATTATCAAGCGCATCTGTACAATGTTTTGACCATTAATAACTTGGTTAAATAAACTCTTCATACCAAGAAACGGAGCAGCAAGTCCTAAGGCAAGACCACCTTGGAGTAAGGCTTGTAGACCATAGACTACCCAAGAAACATTTTCATCTGCTTTTGGATTAGAGAATTTTTCAACACCGCTGACTAAATTTTGAATTGATAAAATTCCTGCATAAACTGCTCCCAAGGCAGCAATCACAGTAGTTGCAGTTTTATTAGTTGTAGCTTTCTGTGCAAGATTTTTACCTAAGCTACCAATATGTTGAAATATATCTGCCGAAGCTTCTTGAGCTTGTTTAACGAAACCACCAGCCACTGCTGTACCCTTCGTTAATTGAGTCGCAAGCTTACTGCCTTGAACTAAATTCGTAAAATCTTTTCTCATTAGATCCGGCTCTAACTTAGGATCTCCAGCAGGTAAAGGAACTGGTGAATGCATTTCAAGCAAACCAGGTTCATCAACACCAATAAATCCCTTTGGTTTTTTATTAACTGGAAGTTCACTTGGCAAGCGTGATTGATTCAAATGCGCTGCTACACGATTCTTCGTAGTTGCAAGTCCTGCTTGTTGTTGAGTTGTAGATGTGCTAGTTATGCTGACTCCTTCATTGGATTTTTTCTTGACATACGGCCAACTATTTTAAGTTTGGCCAGTATGTTAAAAGTCTTAATTCATCTGCCTGAAGCTAATATGTATTAATATTACCTTGGCAAGAGTCAATTTGTATAGCTCTATTTAAATTTACCGGGATAACCCGCGCACTCTTTTAAGAAATTTATAAAAAAAGCTTGAGATAGCCTGCTTAATCCAACAAAAAGCCCCCATGGAGTAAAATGCGGAAGGAAGAATACTTATTCTTAAAATCTGAAATGGCGACCACTGAAAAAACTAAAACTGATAAAAAAGAAACTGATTTCAAATACTTAGTAATAGTTGAGTCTCCTGCTAAATCTAAAACTCTTACGAAAATACTAGGCAAAGACTTTTTAATCAAATCCAGTATTGGTCATATTCGTGACCTGCCTGCAAAAGGACTGGGAATTGATGTTAAGCATAACTTCGATCCTACTTATGAGATTATGACCGGCAAACAGAAGGTCATTGATGAATTAAATACTTGTGCCAAGAAAGCTGAGCATGTCTATCTAGCAAGCGACCCTGACCGTGAAGGAGAGGCTATTGCCTGGCATTTATCACAGATTTTAAATTGCAAAGAAAAAAATATTTCTCGAATCACTTTCAATCAAATCACTCCAGATGCAGTACGGAATGCAGTTGCACATCCAAGAGAAATTAATCAATCATTAGTTAATGCACAACAAGCAAGAAGAATTCTTGATCGTCTTGTGGGTTATAAAATCAGTCCTATACTCTGGCGTAAAGTTGGCGGCAGAAGTGCTGGTAGAGTGCAGTCTGTAGCCGTTAGATTAATTTGCGAGCGTGAAGAAGAAATCCAAAAATTTATCCCTGAAGAATATTGGTCAATTGCTGCTGAAGTTGAAAGAGCAAAACAAGCTCCTTCTTTTATAGTGAGTCTTGTTCAAGTTGGTTCGAAGAGAATTGTTTCTCCACTTAAAGAACGTGACGAAGAAAAGAGTATAGTAATTGGTTCTGAAGTTGAAGTAAAAAAAATCAATGAGCGTATCAATTCATCTACTTTACTTGTAAGCAGCCTTGCAACTAAACCCACAAGTAAAAAAGCTCAACCGCCTTTCAAAACCTCAACCTTACAACGTGCTGCAAGTAATGCACTGGGCTTTGGTGTGAAGCGTACAATGCAAGTTGCACAAACCTTATATGAAGGTGTGAAGTTCGGCACTAATGATCAAGTCGGTCTTATAACCTATATGCGTACTGATAGTTTGAGAATCGCAGATGAAGCTCAAGCAGATGCAAAAGAATTTATTCTAGAAAAATGGGGAGCAGAGTACTATCCTGAAACTCCAAACGTTTATGGCAAAGTAAAAAAACAAAAAGAGCAAGATGCTCACGAGGCTATTAGACCTACTTACATCGATAAAACTCCAGACTCAATTAAGCAATATCTTAGCGATGAACAATACAAACTTTATAAACTAATCTGGCAGCGTTTTCTAGCATCGCAAATGGCTCCATCGAAATTAGAAATCAAAACTCTTGAAATTGGTTCCAAGGATAAAGATCTACTTTTCAGAGCCAGCCAAACTAAAAAAACTTTTGCTGGTTACTCTGCTGTTTACGGTGGCGATAAAGAAATAAATGAAGATCAAGAAACCGAAGAAGCTGAATCTAAATTTCCACTTGATATTAAAGTAGGCGATGAGATCAAAGTAAACGAAATCAGTCCTGCACAACACTTTACTGAAGGACCTCCACGCTTTAATGAAGCAAGTCTTGTCAAAACACTTGAGGAACTGGGCATCGGCAGACCATCTACCTACGCGCCGACTATTGCAACTATTCAAGATCGTAAGTATGTAGAAAAATTACCTAACAGTACTGCTATGGCTCCAACCAAGCTTGGTATGCAGGTTAACAAACTTCTTGTCGATCACTTTGGCAAATACATTAACGCTGACTTTACTTCAGAAATGGAAAGTTCACTTGATGAAGTTGCTGAAGCAAATCAAGATTGGGTTGAGATGCTCAAAAAATTCTACTTAGGTAAAGATTGGGCACAGCGCGATCTTAGTAAACCAAAAAAACGCGCTAAGAAAAACCCAAGTCCTGAAGAGGAAGCTAAAGCTAAAGCAGAAAAAAAAGCAGAAGAAAGTTTAGATCAAGGTTTTATTGATGTCGTTAAAAAAGCATCTGATGAAATTGAATATATTCCAATTGAAACAGATCATGATTGCCCAACTTGTGGCGCAAAGATGCTTCTAAAAAGCAGTCGCAATGGACCTTTCTTAGGTTGCTCTCGTTACCCTGATTGTAAAGCAACGGTTAACCTTACTAAAGAAGGTAAACCGGCTCCACCAGATAGACCAATAGCAGATGAGAAATGTCCTAGATGTGATCATCAATCACTTGTAATCAAATACGGTCGCTATGGTGACTACATCGCTTGTACTACAGAAGATTGCAAATACACTTCACCTATACAAAAGAAGACTGGTATCCACTGTCCGCGCGAAGGTTGTCATGGAGAAATCGTAGAGAAAAAATCTCGTTTCGGTAAAATTTTCTTTGGTTGTAATGCCTGGTCTGAAAATAAGTGTGAAACCGTGTTCTGGTACCCACCAATCGACGAACATTGCCCTCAGTGTAATAAACTCATGATGTACAAAACTCTTAAACGCGGGGATAAGATCGCTTGCTCTGATACTAAAGGCTGCGGTTTTAGTCGTGAAGCATTAGATATTGAAATTGAAAAATATAGAGCTAAATTTGTACCACCAGCAATTGAAGCTGAGAAGTCTGTGTTTAGTTTGTAAACTATTGAGACCCCATGAAACCCCCTCCCCTAAACAGTTGATCTTTAGGGGTTTAGAAAGAAAGTACTTGCAATTATTGAATTAGTATTTATAAAATATATCTCATAAGGACTAAAAAAACCAAAAGATCAACTTAAGGTTTACAGCGATTAAGCCGATTAAAAAATTACCTGCGGTACGCACGCCTGACGTTGGAGATAAAATAAATGGAAAATATCGTTGATGAGTTCAAAAAATATGCACGCGAATTAGGAACTCTCTACAGAACCAGAAAGGAATTAGATAGTCTAATTTCTAAATATGAAAACAAATTAAAAGGACTTGGAGAAGTTCTTGAATTTGCGGACACTGCTGAGAATTCTTTCAAAGCAGCGGAAGAAAGAACTTCCTCATAATCTCTAGGTTACAAGTAAGTACCAACAAAAAGACCCGCTTTCGCGGGTCTTTTTGTTTTTATTCGAATTCTCGTTTTAAACTCTCTTTATTGATCTTTTGTAAAGCCTCATAAAAATCCAAGGTCCAAGCACCTCTAGTTTCTCTGGACAAATTTCTAAACTTGTCTCTAGTCTTCATGAGTAAGCTATCATTCCACTCAGCTAGAGTGCCTTTTGCCTTTAAAGAATTTTTGTATTCATCAAGTAGCTTTTTAATTTGCGCTATATTTTTACTTTCAGTTTGAACAACCACAAGGTTTAATTTTAAAATAAAATACTCCCAGAGTTTTCTTAAAAATTATTAGTCTTGGCTGAAGATAGCTTAATAAGATTTAATTAAAAAAATATGAATTCTTAATTAATTAGTGCTATTATAATTACATACTTAAATTCAAATACTCTCAGGTGGTTATAGCAAGTAAAATCTGCTCCACGATTGATGTTGTTTGGTTTTGGATTTAAAGTTATTTTGAAAAATACCTCGGTTTGGTCGAATCGAGGTATTTTTCTTTTGTGGCAATGTCATTGCGAGGAGCCGAAGGCGACGAAGCAATCCCCCTGCGCAAACTGGATGACTTTGCCGTCATTGCGAGCCCACGCAGTGGGCGTGGCAATCCAGACTACTAAAAGCTATCATTTAACCTGGATCCTCACGCACGCTATGCGTGCTCAGGATGACAGCAATAACATGAACACCTCTTACGCCAGCCTCGAAATACAAAACTTTACACCTGTAATGCAGCAATACCTGGAAGCCAGAAAGAAGCTCCAAGGCAGAGCAGTTCTTCTATTTCGCATGGGAGATTTCTATGAAGCATTTTTTGAAGATGCAGAGATTTTAGCTATTGAACTGGAAATCACGCTTACAGGACGCGCTGAGCAAAACTATCCTGGTGGCAGAATTCCTATGGCAGGAGTCCCGGCAAGAGCAATTAAGCCTTACATTAACAAACTACTAGAAAGAAATTTCAAAGTTTATATCGCTGAGCAAATGGCAGATCCTAAAACTCATAAAGGTTTAGTACCTAGAGAGATCGTCAAAATTTTCACTCCTGGCACAGTCAACGACATGGATCTTTTGGATTCATTCAAAAACAATTTTATTCTCGCGCTTTATTCAGAAACCGGCAAAAGCGGCAATCTAGAAAATGTCGGCATTGCTTACACAGATATTTCTACTGGTGAATTTTATGTTAGCGAATTTAAAGCAGAATACCTAGAACAAGAATTAGCGCGCATCAATCCTTCCGAAATCCTCATCCCAAGCATAAAAGGCAAACGCGAAGCTGGGCAAATAGTTGCCGAAGATAAATTTAAATTTGATATCAATGAATATTCACAAACTGCTTTTTTTAGTGCGTTTGCTGAATCGAATTTCGCTATCGATCTTGCAAAACAAAATCTTAGTTCTGTATTTGAAATTAATAGCGTAGATAAACTCTTAAAAGAGAGTCTCGGAGCTGATTCCAAAGGCTATGGCTTAATGGCTGCTGGTGCAATTATAGAGTACCTCAAAGAGACTCAAGGTACTGAGTTTGCAAATAACTGTTCTAAGAATTTTGATGTAATCAAAACTTATCAAGTCAGTGAGTTTATGATGCTGGATGCCAGCACCAGACGCAATCTGGAATTATTCACTAGTATTTCTGGCGCAAGCTCAGATTCCTTCTTTTCGACTATCGATCATACTTGTTCTAAGCCTGGACGCCGTAAGCTCAAATCCTGGCTAGAACAGCCTTTACTGGACATCAGTTTAATTCAAGCTAGGCAAAACACAATCAAAGAACTGATATCTAAACCGCAACTCTGCCAAGAATTACGCAAGATTCTCAAAACTACTTATGATATTGATCGCCTTGCCAGTAGATCAATCAGCGAATTAATCAGTCCTCGCGAATTAGTTAATCTAAAACTCTCACTAATTGCAAGTACTCAAATCTCATTACTTTTAAAAGAAATCAGCTCACCACTGCTAAGCAGCCTGAAACTCATTCCTGATGATGTTTTGGATTACATCAGTGCAGTTGATAGAGCGATTCTTGAGGATCCAGCTTTAACTATTACCGAAGGTCATATAGTCAAACCTGGTTACAGTCAAGAACTTGATGATTATATTTCTTTAGTAGAAGATTCTGAAACTTGGATGAAAAATTTCGAAGAAGATGAAAGGCAAAAATCAGGCATCAGAAATCTTAAAGTTACTTACAACAAGATGCACGGCTATTTCATTGAGACTTCAAGAATCAATGAAACTAAACTTCCAGAAGATTATGTCATCAAGCAAACCATGATGAACACAGTGCGTGCGGTGACTCCTGAACTAAAAGAATTTGAAGAGAAAATTACTCATGCAGAATCAAGACGCAATGGTCTTGAGTATAAAATTTTCTCAGAATTGAGAACTATACTTGCCTCTAAAGCTCATACCATCAAAAATCTAGCTCAATATATCGCAACTCTAGATGCCCTACTTTCACTTACAACTCTTGCCGTAGAAAATAACTATACTTGTCCTGAGATCAATGACTCATTAGATCTCAATATCCAAGACGGTAGACATCCAGTAATAGAAAAGAAACTAAAGCTTGGAGAATTTGTGCCAAATGATCTTGAGCTAAATCAAGATTGCAAAATCAATATTCTTACAGGTCCAAACATGGCTGGTAAAAGTACTTACATGCGCCAAAATGCTTTGATAATTTTGCTTGCTCAAACTGGATCTTTTGTACCTGCTAGTTTTGCAAAAATTGGTTTAGTTGATAGAATCTTCACCCGCATAGGAGCCAGTGATAATCTAGCTTCTGGACAATCTACTTTCATGGTGGAGATGACTGAAACTGCAAGCATACTTAATGGCATGAGTGAAAGAAGTTTCATAGTGCTCGATGAAATCGGCAGAGGCACTAGCACTTACGATGGCGTTGCAATTGCTTGGTCTATCGTAGAGCATCTTGCTAAAACTACTAAAGCTCGAACTATATTTGCAACTCACTATCATGAGCTTGCAAACTTAGAATATTTATTTCCTTGCATCAAGAATTTTCAGGTGCTAGTTGCTGAGAATGATAGCCCTAATGCTAAGTCTAAGATTGAGTTTCTTCACAAAGTGGCACCAGGTTCAGCAGACAAAAGCTATGGAGTCGAAGTAGCCCGCCTTGCTGGTCTACCTAAATCAGTCATCGATAGAGCTAAAACCATTAACAACCAATTACAGATGACCCGTACTAAGAATCTTGGTGGCAGCAAAAAATCCATGGACATGAATTTCAAGCAAGCCATTAGCGATGATGGTTCTATTGATTTTGAGAAGTTGCCACTTTTTGGTGCTTGATTTTAACGAGAAGCAGGCGCCGTCATTGCGAGCGAAGCGAAGCAATCCACACCACTGAAATCTAAGTAAATGGATTGCCACGTCGTTTCACTCCTCGCAATGACGGCATTTGTTTTCAATACTTCCCAATGACGGCACTGTAGTAAAATATGTACTAGATGCAAGACTTTGATTTTAAATCTGGATTCAAAAACTTTGGTTCAACTTTTCTTTGGGGCAATTCAGTAGCCTTAGCTTGGACTTGGGGAATTGGTTTATTTTTCTCAGTACAAGTTGCTATTCAGTTTGGCTTTAAAGCTCTAATTATATTTGCAACTATAGATGCAATTGGGCTTACTTTATTTGGTGTAATCAATGGCTGGATTGCAAAAAAATATTCTAATGCTAATGATTTCGAAAATAAATTCCTTGATAAAGCTAAAAATTTCAAACTAGGATTTCTTTTCTATCAGTTTCTTGCGATAACTCTCACTCTTTATGCATGTTTCAAATATGTAACTTTACCTTTAGGGATTCTTTCAATCTTAGTTGCAGGTGTATTTTTTGGAGCAACTATATTCTTAGGCGAAGAGTTTCCAATACAGAAAATCAAATATAGCCATGCCATTTGTGGCTTTCTAATACTTACTTCCCTTCTAGTTTTAATTAATTCAGAGATATTCAATCTCAAATCACTGTTCTCTGCAGCCGTCTCCACCAATGACTTTGGCGTAACGGCACAGATCGCTATCAATAAAAACTTCTGGTCTTGGCTTGATCCATTCTGGAATTTCAATCCTTTATATACTTTCAATTCAGGACTCTCTGAACTTATGTTTTGGGTTCCTATTTTCCTAGGTTTCCTTTGTGGTCCTTGGTTAGACTTACAAAACTGGCAAAGAGTAATTCAGATCAAAAAAGAAAATCTCTCACCAACAATGGCTTATATTATTGGTGGCACACTGTTCTGGGGCATCCTTATGGCTGATGGCATGATTGCCATTGCCTGCTTTGAACAAGGCTTTGATTTCCTACCAGAGTTAGTACTCCCATTAACTACTAATATTGAACCAAGCGATTTACTCTATTCATTTAAGACAGTGATAACCACTGTGCTTAGTACGGATATGAGATCAGCTTACTTACTAGCATTCTATTTACTTTTTATTGGACTTTCAGCTCTGACTACTTTTGATAGTGGTTATATAGCTTACAAATGGTATGCAGAACATTTGATTAAAGATTCTAAGAGTATAGTTTTCTCATTTATTCCAATCAAATTCATGAGCTCTCCAATACCTGGATTCTTACTCTGTATCACCACTGCGATCTGTACTTTACATTTCACAGAGATAGGAAAGTTTATTAGTAAGTTTGATCCAAGCTTAGAAAAATTCTTCCGCATAGAACTTGAATACTACCTGGCATTCTTTGCAGCATTCTTTACAATTTATGCTGTAGTCTTTTACAGAAATATTGCAAATCCAAATAGAGAGCAAATTTTCTCGGCTCTCAAACTCTTTGCTACTGCACTTTGTAGCTTGGCAGCTTTTGGCATTGGTTACTTTGGTGAGAACTTCACTATCATGGCTTTTGGTGCCTCAGTTCCATTTATATATGGTTGGTTCATGTTTGCAAAACAAGACATCATTCTTGGCAACCCAGCAGAACCAATTAACACTACAGCCGTTAATCCTAAATTATTAGCTCCTAACTCTGGCGGCACTGTAAGTTTAGATAGCCCAGCAAACACTGAAGCAATCAGAAGTATCAACCTCACAGAACTCCCACCAGGAGCAAGTCCGGTTAACATCAAAGGTTGTTACATCAAAGACGGTTGGTTTGTACATAGCTTTATTCCTACTTATCAAGACACTAACTCTGTAGGAAATATTTACTTTGCAATGTACTTACTCTGGGTTGGCAAAACACGTGAACTATTCTTTATGAACGCAATGCCTGACTTCGATCCAAAGACATCTGAGTTTTTGATTCTTACTCGTAGTATTGATCATAAATTTCTTAAAGAGATCAAAGAGTTTGATGAAGTAAGTGTAGAAATTAAAATCTCAGATTACAATCGTAAATTTGTAACTTTAGAACATAGAATAGTAGACCTTCACGGTGATATAGTCGGCAAAGGCAAACAGGTGCTTATGTTTGTAAACTCTAAAAACTATGCACTTATCGATTTACCTGAAGCCGTACAAAAAGTTTATATGCAGTTTGTTGCTCAAGTAAAAGACATTAAATTTCAAAGATAGGGTTGATTTTATTATCTTAGTGATGTTATAACTCATCATTATGGATATTAAAAGTAACAACGCTGTATACGAAATTAAGACTGCACAAGATTTTAAATCAACCATAGAGAATAAGTCACTAGGCTTTGTTGGATTCGAACATGCCAAGCTTCAAGATAAAGACAATAATAAGGAACCTTCTTCATTAGCAGTCGCTGCTCAAATTGGTGGCAGTGGCATCCAAATTGGAATTACTGGCTTAAAAGCTAACAATGAAGTATCAATCTTTGAATTACCTAAATTCAAAAAAGCAAATGGGGAAACTACCATTCAACAGCAAATTCAAGATGCCAAAGATAACTATGGAAATTTCAGAACCTTAGCACAAATCATAGAATTTGTTGGTGACTATGCAGACGGATTCAATCAAGAAAACTTTGATGTAGATATTGGTGTTGCTGGTTTTGATGCTCATAATCCTCCTGCCAATATGGGAGACAATACCAAAGCAAAAGCTAGAGAAGGTAAAGATGGCGAATACTACATGGCAAATGTTCCATTTGATTCAGGAGATGGAAGAGGAGCAGTTAATTTCTTTAATCCAAGCATGCTGTTTACTAAAAAACTTAGGAATAGGACTACTGGTTTTTCCTTCCGTTCAGAAAGAGGAACTATTGCTTCACCTTTTAAAGTTAATGGCAGTATTTTAAATGACACAGTCACACTTGCTTGCTCGCATACAGAAGGCCTGAAGATAGGTGATTCTTCAGTAGGAGTAGTTTGTGGAACTGGCTTTAACATGGGCATTGCCAAAGGCTTTAATGGAGTGGGCTTCGATGATCTCAAAGATGCCAACTTAGAACTTGGGCACTGGGAAGTATCTCCTGATGCAAAATACCTCAGTCCATTTGATATTCCATTTGTACAAGATGGTAAATTGCTTGACTCTAAAGAAAGAGAAGAGTTAGTTAAAACTAAATCACCTGAAACTTTATTTTCTGGTAGTTCAGCAGAAGCTCGTAGTATAAAAAATATTTTGATTAATATTAGAGATCTGGTTAACTTCTATAATAAACCAGCAGATAAAACAACACTTAAGGCTTTAAATACAGGAATTGATCTTGAAGAAGCAGAAATTGCAATAACACAATTAGAATCTCAAAAACCACTTGAGCAATTCTCTGACATAGAGATTGGAGAGGCATTAAAGCCATCAACGACAACTACAGCAAATAATTTCTTCAAAAACCTATACTTAGATTATTTCAAACGTTTAGGCATACTGATCGGTGAAACTCTTAAAGGGCAAGGTGTTGATAATCCTAAAGCCATTAACTTCACTGGCTCATATTTTGTCGAACCGATGAAAACATTGGAGAAAGCAGATCAACTCTTTAGAGTAGGTCTGCAAAGTAGTTTAGATTTAGATTTAAAATCCGCAGAGGGTATCAAAATCAACCTCACTTCCCGTGAAGAAATGGATGGTATGGTGACTATGATCAAAACCAAAGCCAATGCGGAGTCTAAGAGAAGAATTGAAACTCTAGCTGCCATGAATCGCGCAGGGGCAGTCGGCGCCTAACCTTTAGCTTTTCTGAATATTTCAAATGCTAATATACATAATGCTTATTAAGCATGAAGGCTCTCTCCAGAGTACTGTGCTTAGTTAGTTTAAGTTTAAATACTTAATGACATAGAATGCGTCAACTTTGGAAAGGCCTGTCCTCCGAAGCAATGACGAAGGAGGAAGAAAGCAAATGGCTGCAAAAGTTCAAGATCTAGGTGTATGGGGTACTAAAGTTGGTATGACCCAAGTCTTCGATGAAGAGGGAGACGTAGTTCCAGTTACTATTATTCAACTGGCTGAGAACGTAGTTACAGAAGTTAGAACTAAAGAGAAAGACGGTTACAGTGCTGTTCAAGTTGGTTCATTTACAACTAAAACACACAGAATGACTAAACCTGAGCGTATGAATTTAGAGAAGAAAAATCTTCCTCTATTCAGAAACCTCAAAGAGTTTAGATGTCACGAAGCAGTTGAAGGCGTAGCAGTAGGCGAAGCTCTTAACTTAGAAGAATTTTTCAAAGACCTTAAGAAAGTAGATATCAGAGGTACATCAATTGGTAAAGGTTTCCAAGGTGGTATTAAACTTCACAACATGACTGTTGGTAGAAGAAGCCATGGTTCTAAATCAAAACGTATCATCGGTTCACTTAGTGCTGGTACAACTCCAGGACGTGTTTACCGCGGTAAGAGAATGCCTGCGATGATGGGTAATCATCCGGTAACTATAAGCAAAGCAAAAGTATTCAAATACGATGCTGAGAAAAGATTACTTCTAGTTAGAGGTGGCGTTACTGGTAAAAAAGGTTCTATCGTTACTATCAAAGCTTACGGTATTAAGACTTGGAATCATTACAACAAAGAAACTGTAGCTTAGTCATCATGAGGAGCGAAGCGACGTAATGATCCAGTCCAAAGGATTCTGGTTGACTGGATTCTCACGCCATCTTCGATGGCTCAGAATGACAGCATTAATACTATGCTTCATCCTTTCTAGCTGTTCCAAACCTACTGAAACAAAAGCTAACCAAGTTAGGCTCGGATACTTGCTGAATATTACTCACGCAGTACCACTGGTAGGACTTGAATCTAAAACCTTCACGAGAATTGAGCCTTATCATTTCACCGCTGGAGGTTTTTTACTTAGCAGTTTAATCTCGAAGAACTTAGACATCGCTTATATCGGACCTGGTCCTTTTATTAATGCACTGGCAAAGAAGATAGATTTAGAAATTCTTTCGGTAAGTTGTTATGGCGCTAATAGTTTAGTACTGTCTAAAAAATTTACTAGTGATCCAGAGCATTTTATTATTAGAAAAATTGCGGTGCCACAATTTGGCAATACTCAGGACCTGCTAGCTCGCATGCTCGTTGACGACATTAAAGCCGGTAAAATTCCAGCAGAGAAATTAGGCAATTTGAAATTCGCTGATGATATAGAATTCATCGCAGTAAATCCAGCCGAACTTGAAACTGCCTTCTTCATTGGAAACATCGATGCTGCCTTGGTTTCAGAGCCTTGGGGTACAGTGCTTGAAGACAAAGGCTTTACTACTTATAACCAAATTTTAGACAAAGTTAATTCTTACCCAACTACTTTACTTGTAGTGCGTAAAGAATTTCATGATCAGCATCCAGAACTCGTGGAAAAGTTTCTAAGAGAAGAAGCTGTTGTGCAAAACTTACTCAAAACAAATCCTGAGCAAAGCATTCAACTGATAAAAGCACATCTAGAAAGAGTTACTAAGAAAAAATTCACTACAGAAGTTTTGACCACTAGTTTTAGCAAAGTAGATTTCAAAAACACCATCGACAAGGATAAGCTCAATGAGCTTGCTCAAGCGGCTTTTAACGCTAAATATTTCAGGCATAAATTCACCTTATGAGAATAGATGTACTAACTCTCTTTCCTAATTTGATCGAGCAATATCTCTCTGCAAGCGTGCTTGGCATTGCCCAAACCAGTGAGCTTTTTAAACTCTTTGTTCACAATCCACGCAATTACAGCTTAGATAAGCACAAGAAAGTCGATGATACACCCTATGGTGGTGGACCTGGAATGCTCTTAATGCCACAGCCACATTTCGATTGCATTGAAGCAGTATTAAGAGATGCCCAATTGCCAGGTCTCAACCTAGAAGATTTAAAAGATGGCAAACTCAAACATCCCGAGAAAAGAAATTACGAAATCATCATCACTAGCCCATCTGGCAAACCTTGGTCTCAAGAACTCGCTACCCAGTATGCACAGAAAGACAATCTAATAATTCTTTGCGGGCGTTATGAAGGTTTCGATCAAAGAATTAGAAATCTTGCTACTCAAGAGATCTCAGTTGGTGATTATGTTTTAACTGGTGGTGAATTACCAGCATTAACTATCATTGACTCTGTTCTAAGATTACGCGAAGGCGTACTTGGTGACTTCGATAGTAAAGATCATGAGAGCTTTAGTGAGATAAATATACTCGACGAATTTGAAAAGCTTGGAGTAACTAAAAAAGAACTCAATGATTTTCTCGGCAGCACTGGCATTGAATCCAAAGACAAACTCTATAAAATCAAACTACTTGAGTTCCCACAATACACCCGCCCAGCAGATTTCAGAGGTCTCTCAGTACCTCCAGTAATCGAATCAGGCGATCACAAAAAAATCTTCCTCTGGCGCTTAGAGCAGGCTATTAAACTGACTAGAGAGAGAAGACCGGATTTGATTCAGTAAATTAAGGCAATTTAATACTAATTAGAATAGACCAAGATACTTATTCTAGGAAATATGGTATATTTAGAATAACGAGACTTATTATTCAAGCAATATCAGTTAACCTTGAATAAACTAGAGCCTTATTCAAAGTTAGCACGGGTATTTTTATGGATGAACTCAAATATCAAGCAGGAATTTACAAAAAACAAAATGGATATCAAAGTTTTTATCCAAGCTTGCTCAATAAAAATACATTTAAGTGGAGTGATTCCAAAATCTCTACATTACTAGAAGAAGCTTTAATACATCTTGGTGAATTAAATGCCTTTGCACAATTAGTCCCTGACATAGATTTCTTTCTACAAATGCACATCGCAAAAGAAGCCACCAGCTCATCAAAAATTGAAGGGACTAAAACTGAAATAAGTGAAGTTTTTGCAAATGAAGAGGATATAACTTTAGAGCGTAAAGATGATAGAGGCGAAGTAATAAATTACATTGAAGCTCTTAATTGGTCTACAAAAGAACTGGAAAATATCCCCTTATCAATGCGGCTTCTTAAAGGATCTCACAAAATTTTACTTTCGGGAGTTAGAGGCAAAAACAAATTACCAGGTGAAGTACGGAAATCACAAAATTGGATTGGAGGAGCAACTTTAAAAAGTGCTTACTTTGTGCCACCACATCCTGGTGATCTGCCTGAGCTACTTTCAGACTTAGAAAAGTTTTGGCACAATGAAGATTTTAATATTCCACATCTAATTAAAGCTGCTATTTCTCATTATCAATTTGAAACTATTCATCCATTCCTTGATGGCAATGGCAGAACTGGTAGATTACTAATTACTCTTTATTTAATTAATTTTGGATTGCTGACAAAACCTGCTCTTTATTTATCTGCTTACTTTGAAGAATATAGATCTGATTACTATGACGCTTTAACTTATGTTCGCACCCAAAACAATATGGACTATTGGCTAAAGTTTTTTTTGGAAGGAGTAATTATTACGGCAAAAGATTCCAAAACTGTTTTGAAAAAAATAATAGAACTTAGAAAAGATTATGAAGAGCGCATAATTAATAGCTTAGGCAAAGTTCGTCAAAAATTGGCTCGTGATTTACTTGTAAAATTATTCACTAAACCGGTTGTAAATATACATGAAATTGCAAAGCTGCTTAATGTATCTTTTCAGACAGCCAGCAACATTGCAGGAGATTTTATGGAACTTAATTTATTTCAGGAAAAGACGGGGAAAGAACGCAATAGAATTTTTGAACTTTGGGAGTATTTAGATCTTTTTAAAGAAAAAGTAGTTACTGAAAATATGAAATAGAATATAATCATGGACCTAATCACCATCTCATTACTCGCAATCATCCAAGGCATCACAGAATTTCTGCCTATTAGCAGTTCAGGTCACTTGGCACTAGCACCTAAATTATTTGGTTTTACAGATCCAGGCTTAGCAGTGGATGCGTTTTTGCATCTAGGCACTTTATTTGCCGCACTAATTTATTTCCGAAAAGATATTTTAGAAATGATTTTAGGATTAGTTTCATTTGGCAAAAAGGATGCTGCTGCGTCTAATACAACTTCTCCTTATCGCAAACTTGCATTGGAGATTATAGTTGCCACAATTCCAGTAATGCTCATTGGTTTTCTTTTCAAAGATTTTTTTTCTGAGAGTGCCTTACTTAGAAGCACTAAATTTATTGCTTTCACTTTAGCTTTCGGTGGGATTTTAATGCTTGTGGCTGAAAACTATTCAAGAAAGTTAACCGAGCACAAAAATATTTTCCAATCAAATTTTCTTTCAATGTTCTTTATAGGTCTAATGCAAACACTTGCTTTATTTCCTGGTATGTCGCGCTCAGGATCAACGATTACTGGTGCTTTGTTTACAGGCATCCAAAAAGCCGACTCTGCAAGATTAGCTTTCTTGGTTGGTTTACCTGCTATTACTGCTGCAGGATTACTTGCAATGAAAGATCTAATGGAAGCAGGAGTGGATCTTGATTCTCTAAATATACTTGGTGTTGGTTTTATTCTAAGTTTTGTTTCTGGATATTTTGCAATTGACTTTATGATTAAGTTTCTTAAGACTAAATCACTGATTGGCTTTGTGGTTTACAGACTCATGCTTGCCGCGATTTTATTGTTTATTTAAGAGCTTGTCCAAGAAGTCCTAAGGCTTCAGCAATCTGAGTAGTCTCAGGCTCAAAGACCTGTGCTTCTTCACCGCTCACTAAATTAATTGCCGTGGTTGGATCTTTAAGACCATTACCAGTAAGCACACATACTGCCGTGCTTTCATGCATAATTTTGCCTTGCTTAGCAGCTTTCAAAAGTCCGGCAACACTTGCAGCAGACGCAGGCTCACATGCCATACCTTCGCTTTGATGAATTAATTTATAAGCAGCAAGAATCTCTTCATCAGTCACTGAGTCAATCAAGCCACCTGACTCATCTCTAGCAGCTTCTGCTTTTTTCCAGCTTGCAGGGTTACCAATTCTAATCGCAGTTCCGATTGTCTCTGGATTTTCAATCACATGACCTTTAACTATTGGCGCTGCACCTTCTGCTTGGAAACCATACATCTTTGGTCTTGAACTAACGTTTGGAACGTAGTCCTTGAAACCATCCCAGTAAGCAGTAATGTTACCCGCGTTACCCACAGGTATACATAAATAATTTGGAGCTGCATTTAATTCATCACAGATTTCATAAGCTGCAGTTTTCTGACCTTCGAGTCTATAGGGATTAACTGAGTTAACCAGTTCTATTGGATAGTTTTCAGAAAGAGACATCACTATCTTCAAAGCTGCATCAAAATTGCCTTTGATCTGGATTACTTTGGCGCCATAAATCATTGCTTGCGAAAGTTTACCTAATGCTACATAGCCAGCAGGAATAATCACAAAGCAATCCATCTCATAACCCAAAGCGCGCGCGCGCGCAGCATAAGCAGCAGCTGCAGCACTAGTGTTACCAGTACTTGCACAGATGATCTTAGTAGCACCTTTCTCCACAGCTTTCGAAACAGCCATAGTCATACCGCGATCTTTAAATGATCCTGTTGGATTCAAACCTTCTATCTTCAAATAAACTTTTAACCCAGGCACTCCACACATTTCTGCAATATGCGGCGCTGGTACTAGTGGTGTATTGCCTTCATGCAAACTAATAACTGGAGTTCTATTATCAACTGATAGAAACTGTGAGTATTTTAAAATTGTGCCTTGGTAAACCATTAGAATCTAGTGTATCAAATTACACGAGATTGTATTGAGTGTCTCTCTGTGCCGGGGTTTTACCAGCGGCTTCGATATAGTAGCGCATCTCATTAACGCTAGCTTTATGAGTAGTATGAGCAGCAGAAACTACATTCTCTTCCATCATATTGCCACCAAGATCATTACAGCCGAAGGCAAGTGAAACTTGTCCAAGCTGATGTCCTTGAGTCACCCAACTTGCTTGGAAGTTTTTAAAATTGTCTAAGAAAATTCTTGCAATCGCAGTGGTACGCAAATAATCTTCACCTGAAGAATCTCTATTGTAATCAGGAAGTTTGCCTTGAGCTTCCATTGAGTCCATAATCTTGCCCAGCGGTGTATCGCCTCTTTGGAAATTCCAAGTTACAAAAGCAGTAAAGCCATGAGTACGATCTTGCAGTTCACGTAAAGCTCTGAAATGTTCTACTCTATCTTCATAAGTTTCCACATGACCATACATCATAGTTGCAGAAGCTCTGAAACCTATACTATGAGCGGTTTCCATAATATCAAGCCAACGCTGCGAAGTGATTTTAAGTGGCGCAATAATTTTACGCACTCGCTCTACTAACATCTCTGCTCCAGCACCAGGAAGTGAATCCATGCCCGCAGCTTTTAAAGTTATAAGAGTCTCTTTGATTTGCTCAAGAGTTGGAACCACAATATTTGCCCGCACCATACCATTGCCATATTTTTCCGGATCAGTAATTCTCTTCTCAGTAATATGCTCAATCTCTGATGGACTTAAAGCATGCAAAGTGATTCCCGGAAAATCTTTTTTGATTCTTTGAAATAAATCTACATAGTAATCAATCCCCAAAGCCGGATTATGACCGCCTTGTAGAAGAATTTCTGTACCATTAATCGCAATCAGTTCTTGTATCTTAGGTTTCAATTGTGTTTCATAATCAAGTACATAAGCAGGGTTGTTTGGATTTTTATCTTCTGGACTTGTATAGAAAGCACAGAAGGTGCAATACGCAGTACATACGTTTGAATAATTGATATTTCTCTGGACTACATAAGTAGTCGGTTCTTCAGCAGGATGAAATTTACTTTTGATTTCATTAGCTACATAAGCTAAGTCAAGAATGGATGCATTATGGAAAAGATCTATCGCTTCAGCCTCGCTAATGCGCTTACCTTCAAGGGCTTTGTTTAAAATAGGATTAGATGTTTTGATCACACTACAATGATATAATAATTTCATGGAAGATAATGAGCTTGTTTTTCTAAGAGCTGGTCTAGAAAGGAAAATTTATGAGATTCCTGATGATAAGCTTGAAGCAGTAGCTAACTTTATTGAATCATGTATAAATAAAAACGAAAGAAAAATCACTCTTGATCCTCGCGATAAAGATTTTCATGAAAAGCTTATAAAATTTGCAAATGAGTAAATAATGTCAATTGGTTTTACTTAAAAACTCTAACCTTTTGTTACTGAAAAATTAATTAAAGGAAGTGAAGATGCTTCTAAAATTGATAAATCAATTTTCTTACTAGCCTTATCGATATCAATTCCAACAATATCTCCTTTTGGATCATAATCAATAATTATTCCTGGAGAAACTTCTTTAGATTCTGAACTTTTTTTCTCAGATAAATCAATATAGAGGGAATCTGTTTCTTTATAATATTTGAGCTTCATAATCTAATACTATTAAGTAGTGTGGATTGCTTCGATGCTCGCAAATGACAGCATTTGACTAAATCAAATCTCTAACAGCAGCCACAAGTTTATCTAATTGAGCTTTATCATTTCCTTCGAAATACACTCTGCACATAGCCTCAGTACCACTAGGACGAGCTAAGAACCAAGAGCCATTATCTAAGTAGATTTTTGCACCTTCTGTTTTATCAACACTAAGAACTTTGAAGCCAGCAATATCTTTAAGTGCTGGATTATCAAACTTAGCCATAAAGCCAGCTTTATCATCTAGATGTAAATCTAAACGATCATAGTAGAAATTCACACCAGCAAATTCTTGAACTTCTTGCCATAAAGTAGAAAGTTTCTTACCAGTAATAGCCATTACTTCAGCCAGAAGTAAAATCGCAAGAATGCCATCCTTCTCAGGGATATGCCCTAGAATGCTCATACCACCTGATTCTTCAGCGCAAAGAATAGTATCTTGTGAGCGCATAATTTCACAGAGCCATTTAAAACCTACAGCAGTTTCAATTACCTTCACATCGAACTTACGTGCTACTACATCTAATAAATGCGTAGTTGCCACAGTGCGAGCTACTACTCCTTTAAACTTACGCTCTTCGATTAAATACTTCAGAATAATTGAAAGCGATTTATTTGCTGGATAAAAATTTCCAGCTTCATCAAAGAAAGCAAATCTATCTGAGTCACCATCATTTGCAGCACCAAGAGCAGCGCCAGTTTCCAGTATCCTTGCTTTCAGCTCAGTGAGACGCTTTTCAGTTGGATCTGGAAGTGAGCCGCCGAAAGTCGGGTCACGCAAATCATGCAAAGTTTCTACATCAAATCCAGCTTCTTTAAGAAGTACATTAGTATAGTTACGACCACAACCAAAAAGCGGATCATAAATCAGTTTTGTTTTTTTGTTTTGATTAGCTTTTTTAATTGCATCAAAATTCACAAGAGTTCTAATTTTTGCGAAGTATTCTTCGCGTGGATTAATTACTTCCTTCTTAGCAGAGCTAGTTGCAGGCTTTGTAAATTTCCCAGCAGCAGCTAGCTCTACCTTCTCTAGAATCTTGTCAGTAATTGCAACTGAAGCAGGACCTGCATATTCAGGAATATATTTGATTCCCATATACTCAGGCGGGTTATGACTTGCAGTGAACATCAAGGCTCCACAGCTACCATATTTCTCAGCAGCAAAAGCAATCACCGGCGTAGGCACTGGATGATCAATGGTAAGCGCATTAATGCCCCAAGAGTTTAAAGTCTCAGCAGCAAAGTCCGCAAATTTATCTGCAAGAAATCTTGCATCGTAACCAATAACTATAGGTTTATTAGAACCATAGTTCTCAAGCAAATACATTGCCAAACCATTTAAGAAGATCTCAAGGTTCTTATACGTGAACTCTTTAGCAATTAAAGCTCGCCAACCATCAGTACCGAAATGGATATCGTGTAACTTAGATTTCTCGGATATAGCAGTGTTCATGACACTAGTATATCACTGAGTTCTGGATCCTCACGCCCTCTTCGAGGGCTCAGGATGACGAGTCTAAGACATCACAGACATTTCAAATTCAACTGACTTAACGAAAAGCAAGCTAATTTTATTGCCCCACTCTTCAGGAGTAATTTTTAAATCTAAAGCTTCAATTGCTTTTTGTGATCCATTCCAAATGCTGCTTGGACTTTGAGTTTTATCACTGAAACAAGAAGCGATGAATTTAGAAAAACTTACTACTTGAGCAAGCTCGGCATATTTAGCTTTTACTAAATCTGCATTGTAATCAACAATTGCTAATTCTTGTAATTCAACTGGCAATCCTAGATATTTAAATAATCTAACACCAAACTCAGTATGATCAAATCCGTAAACAATCAGCTCTGCTTCTTTAGTAGTCATTCCTTGACTTAGCTTCTCGTCTATTTTTTCTTTAGATCCTGGTTCGTTAGCATCCAGAACCAATTGTGGTAAAGCTGAAAGTAAAGCTCCAAAGAAAGCAAATTCTGGATCACTGTAATTAACCCACTTCGCTACTGATTTAGCAATAATGGCTGCTTTTACACTTTGCTTCCATTTATCAACTCTGGCAAGATCTAATTTTTTACTTAAACCTTTATGAAATTTCTTAGCAAAATCAATCTCAAGTGAGCTTTGCAAAAAATTCTTTTCTACTGTAGCAAGTGCATTTTTTAAATCATTTTTATCAAAAGTTCCATAATGATTTTTGATTGCTGGTACATCTAATAATCTTGATAGAAGTTCTCTATCTTTAATAATTTCTACAATTACTTCATCACTGGAGCCAGTTAATGAATAAACCATTTTCAAAAGCTTCAGCATGTATGAAGGTTTTTGTGGCAAGTAATCTAGGTTTTTCATCAAACCGGTCATTTTATTAGATGAACCAAGTCCGAATGAGAATAAAGCTTTTTTTGTACCGAGGTCTAACATTTTATCTCCTTCTAGAGCAAATCTTGTGCGTCATCTTGTTCTATCGGCTTGCTCAGTAAGCTGCTAGAATTAATTTTTAAAATTCATCTTAATAACCTAGTCCTTCAGGACAGATTTGGTAGAATTTTGAAGTTATTTTTTTCATGGTTAAGGATAAGTTAAATAAAGAAAACAGCAATATTGCACTAACTGGACTAATGGGTTCCGGCAAAACTACTGTTGGCAAGTATCTTGCACATCAATTAAAAAAAACTCTCATAGATACAGACTCTCTTATTGAAGAGCGCGCTGGTATGTCCATAACTAATATTTTCAAAGAAAAAGGTGAAACCTATTTTAGAGCTCTAGAAAAAGAGATTATCAAAGAAGTACTTGAAGGTGAAGATCTCATTCTTTCACTTGGTGGAGGAGCTATTGTTGACGACGAGAATAGGGCACTAATAAAAAGTAACTCTATACTTATAACTCTCATTGCTGATCCTAAAGAACTTTACAGTAGAGTTAAGCGTCGTAAGAATCGTCCTCTACTTACTCAAAGCAAAGACCAAATCGAAGTCTTAGAGAAGCTTTGGGAAGAACGTAAATCAGCATACTTTGATAGCCATTACCAAATCGACACTGCCGAAAAATCTATCAATTTAATCAGCCTTGAGATCATGAGAATCCTCGGTTTCAAAAAACCTAAAATCCAAGAACAAACGATTAAAATCAAAAGAACTAATTTTAGTTATAAGATTTACTACAAAGATCTTGACCGCTTAAATTTCGACAACCTTGAACCAGGCAAACAAGTTCTCATAGTCTCTCAGGAACCAATCGCCAAGCACTATCTAAAGATCATCCAAGAGAAGCTAGAACAGAACTATTTAGTTACTACTATGATCATTGATGATGGAGAAGATGCTAAACACTTCTTTACTTTTCAATTAATTCTACAAAAATTACTTAGTTTAAATTTCAACCGTAAAGATACAGTAGTAGCTTTAGGTGGTGGAGTTGTTGGAGACATTACTGGCTTTGCAGCTTCGACCTATTATCGTGGAATTCATTTTATACAAATACCCACAACTCTGCTTTCAATGATTGATTCATCAGTAGGCGGGAAAACTGGCATCAATGTCCCTGAAGGTAAAAATCTAATCGGTTCTTTTTATCAACCACACATGGTGCATATTGACGTGAACAATTTAAGAACCTTACCTAATCAAGAATTCAAAAGTGGTCTTGGGGAGTTAGTTAAATACACTCTTCTAGGAGCCAAATGGGATGAGGAATTGGGAGATTCATTCTTTGATTTTATTTGCGCTCATGTCGATGATATTTTAGAAAAAGATTCTGAAACTCTCAACCAAATTATTAATCACTGCTTAGTAATTAAAGCAGGCATTGTATCTGAAGATGAGACCGAACAAGGCATTAGAGCCCATCTCAACTTAGGTCACACCTACGCGCATGCTCTTGAGGAAATAACTAAGTACCAAAAATTCTCTCATGGTGAAGCTGTAGCCATCGGTATTGCTTGTGCTTGCTATATGGCAGAAGAGTTGCATTACTTCAAACCCAACCAAACTCAAGATGTGTTGGATCTTATGCAAAGACTTGGTTTGGAATATAAAATTCCAAAAGATATTTCTACTCAAGACATGCTTAAGTCCTTTAAATACGATAAAAAGAATGACCGTGGTGTTAATAAATTTATTGTGCCAAAATCCAATATCGGAAAAGTAGAAGCCGTTACTAATGTCAGCCAAGAGCAGATTATACGAAGTATCGAACGAAACCGAGCTTAGCCCCATCATTGCGAGGAGCGCAGCAAGCCTGTCCAGAGCGTAGCGTGGGATGGCAATCCAGTCTGATAAAGAAATTTCCAATCAAAATATTAACCATGAAGGCTTTATACATAAAAGGCTTATTCAGTAATGAAATTATATTTGGATAATTTAAATGAACAAGAAGATCAATTAGCTGATTTTTTCAATGGCTTTTTAGAAACAGGGAAATACCCTGATACAAATTTAGATATTAGAAGAAAAGCTAATCAAGCAGCCAGTATAACGGCATCTCAAGGATACAGAGCTATTTTTAACAGTAAATATCAAAACAAAGGAAACTCTAGTAATGAAAACCAATGTGAATGACTCTCAAATAACAATTAGAACAACCGCAAATCTAGCTATGCGGTGGTCAGGGCAATTTGGTGAAATTAGTAAATTAATCCAAAGTGGGAAAGCCTGTTTAGTAATTGGTGGGAAAACAATTCCAATGCATTCTACAGCTAATCTATTAGGTACTACTCCCGGTAGAAGTTTAGCGCTAGCTGTAACCACTTACATGAGAGAATATCACGGACTTATTGAACACGCAGCAAAAAATCCAAGAACAATAAAGAACTTAGCTATTACAAGCCGAGATGGGGAAACTCGAATCGAATTAAATGCTTTGCAAATAGTTTATGACCCTATTTCAACAAAACAAGCTGCTAAAGATTTGGAGTTAAATCCAGATGAAAGTAGGATGCTTAATCGTTTACATGAAGAAATGCTAGAAGGTAATATTGAAGTTAGTAATTATTGGCCTTCAATGACAAAAACAGAATTCGGCTGGCAGGTTAATCACGATATAACAAGTGGTTTAAGTTTTAGAGCAACGAACCGACAAGGAATGAATTTTTTAAAAGACTTAGAAGAATTGGGTAAAGCTAGCGTACATGGTGAAGTAATAGGGACTGACGGAAATCCTTTAATGGGAGTTCAAATTTATAGAAACGATAACAAATTAGGTAAACCTTTTCTTAAAGCTGCAGCTAATTTAGTCCAAGTAACTTTAGTTAAAGGTATAGACGAAGCACATACTAAAGCTTTAATCACTTCTGGAAACAATTATAAAGAAGGAAAAATTACAATGTTAATTGAGTATTTGGATCCAGTTTAAATTTATATGCAATTACAAACAGTACTAGCAAAAAGATTACAACAGGAACTTACTAGGCTAGGTTTTCAACGCTTGCCAGATGAAGTTGCTAAAGCTCTTGATAGCTGTATTAAAAGTATAGAGTTTAGTTCCAGCCCAGATACCATAAATACTCAGCAACAAAAGTTCAATGGTTTAGTTATAGGTCAATTGCAATCAGGAACTGAAGCTCTATCACAACTAAAAATTCTAAATAGAGCTTGGGATTTATGGAGAAGCCACGAAGATTTTAATGATTCTAAAAGTTTACCAAAGATAGCTGAAAAGCTTGAGCTTGGATTAATTGATGAACAAGCTGAAAGAGATGAAGATGTTGCTAAAGGTGTTTTTGAGAATGAAATTCTCAGATATTCTCAATACTTACAAAGTATAGGTTTAGATTATGGAAATCTATCAAAAGTTCAAGAGCATCATGAGAAAGAAGGCTGGCAAGAAAGAGGTGATCTAGTTGAAGTATTTTTCAAACCTGGATTAATTGGCATAAGTATCGTTGATAAAGAAAAATTTACAGGTTTTCTAGAAGGATTAAAAGAAAATCTACCTAGAGCCATGAATGATGATGAGCATGGATCACTATGGCTATTATTAGAAGATGTTTCTAACGATCATTATGGACATTATAAGAGTTTTATTAAGGGTGAAAGCTCCGAACTTAATGACTCAGATTTCATATCAAACAAAACAGAATATCAAAAAATTCTTGATTTATATAAGGACCTAGGAGTTGAACATGCAGGCTTGAAATCAGCTCTAGATGCCGCAGAGCAGGGGATAATCCATGAGCATAGCTTAGTTACTCAATCTAAAATATTAGCAAAACATACTTTAGTAAACAGCATATCGAATTTACATACATTATATGAAGGTGATGAGAATGCTTATAGGAATCAAATAGATAGATTTATGAGAGTTATAAATTTTCTCGGTAATAATTCTCAAAGCAAAGGTTTGCAACAACAAGTGATTGACCATCAAATAACTGGAGTTAAGCTTGCCATTACAAATATGGAGCAAGGTGATGCTAATAAATCCAAATATACTAATGTTTTACCAATCGCAAAAGAGTATTTGAACAGCTTGCAGCAATATAAAAATTAAAAAGCTTTTTACTTTATATAGTTATGCAGATTTTTAAAGAATCTAGTTTTGGCGGTATTTTCGAAAAAAAACCAGATTTCATCATGGTTAAACCAAGTATAAATGTAACACCAGATAAAGTTGAAATAAAAGGCTTTAATAAAGTACTAGTTGAACCACAAAAAAATGGTGATGTAAAAATTTCCGCTGCAATATATGAACCGGTAGATAAAGAACAAAGGGATCAGTTTGAAACCTATGGACAAGTCCATCTTGGAGGTTTTTATGATCCAGAAAAAGTTATTACTACAAATGCTATTTCAAAAACAATTACTCCTAAGCCTGGGCAAGTGCTAGTTATTCAAGGAGGCAAAAAACAGATAGATGATATTGTATTGAGAAACCCTAAGCATCATCCTGTAGGTTTCAGTAGTATAGAAATTGATGGACAAGGGGGATTGCTGAGAAGTGGGTTTCTCTTACCGAAAGAAGATAATGCCGGTGATAATATTTTTCTTGATTTAACTGATAAAACACCCATTACAGTGCATGGTCATGATGGTGGAGCGCGACTGTCAACTATAATTTATAGACCTACTATTTTTAGAACAGGCACAGATGTAATCTCTATACAATCCTCACAAGCAGGCAGCAAATTAAATATCATTTCAGATGATAAGGTAGAAGTTCATGATGGATTGTTTGGAACAAAAACATTACCATCTGAACCAGTTCTGACCAATAATCCAAAGGGTTTAAAAACTCTCAAAGAAATTCAAGCAGAAAAAACAAAACCAAGTGTGGTAAATTTCACGAAAACTGAAAATGAAGATGGCTCACATACATTGATTTTTAAGTGAGAATGGCCGCATCAGTATGTTAGAATCTGTAAATTGATGCAACAAGCCAAATTAGTACTTGAAGACGGCAGAGAATTTACCGGAGAAGCTTTAGGAGCTAAGAAAACCAGCTTTGGTGAAATAGTTTTCAATACCGCAATGACTGGCTATCAGGAAATAATTACTGATCCAAGTTATGCAGAACAAATTATCACTTTTACTTATCCAGAGATCGGCAATTACGGTTGCAATTCCCAAGACTACGAATCAAGCGTTGAAGAACGCAGCTTTGCTAAAGGTATAGTCATCAAAAGTAACAGTCCTGTTACTAGTAACTTTCGTGCTGAGGAAAGTCTTGATGAATTTCTCAAAAAACATAATATAACTGGTATTTGTAATATAGACACCAGGGCTCTTACCAAACACATTAGAGATAAGGGTGCCATGAAAGCAGTAATTTCTTGTGATGAAACTAAAGATCATTCAGCATTAATGGAAGAGCTTAAAAAGTATCCATCCATGAATGGCTTGGATCTAAGTTCAACAATTAGTTGTCAAAAGAAATACAAAGGTGAGTCTACTGGATCAGATGCTTATGCAAGCGATGGTAAAAAAGATCTAGTAAATTCAAAAAGATTTAAAGTGATTGCTTTTGATTTTGGTATCAAACAAAACATCATCAACAAACTTATTAACTCAGGATGTGATGTTGAAGTAGTCCCAGCAAATACTCCTGCAGATTACATCCTAGAGCAAAGCCCAGATGGAGTATTTCTTAGCAATGGTCCTGGTGATCCTGCTGCTGTAGGTTATGCAATAACTACTGTCAAAACTTTAATAGACAAATTCCACAAACCAATATTTGGAATTTGTCTTGGACATCAGATTCTTTCTCTTGCAAGTGGCGGCTCAACTTTCAAACTTAAATTTGGTCACCGTGGTGCCAACCAACCTATCAAGAATTTGGAAACAAGTAAAATCGAAATCGCTTCTCATAATCATGGCTTTGCTGTTAGCAAAGATGGCTTACCCGAAAATATTGAAATCACTCATTTAAATATTAATGACGATACTATTGCTGGCATTAAACTCAAAAGCCGAAACAATGTTTTCTCAGTGCAATACCACCCAGAAGCAAGTCCAGGACCGCACGATAGTGACCACCTATTCAAAAAATTCACTGACTTAATGAGCTGAAATCAGTAATTTATAGTTTCAATTTGACCAACATTCTCAGGAAACAATACAGCATTTTGGTTCATACCACCCATTCCCAAAAGTAAAATAGTTGCCAGCAGTAAATAGAAGTTAATCAATAAGTCCCTATCTCTATTAATAGCCTTCGTTTTAAGCATGATACTTAAGTCATTCCGACTCTAAGTTAACAACGTATTAAGAACTAAAATTTTGATATAAACTCTTAAAGTTTAAGCTTTTGGTTAATAGACAGCTTTATCGATATTGATGTCAAATTCAGTTGGTTCAGACTCTTTCACTTCAACCAAACATGCATAACCATCACCATCCATACTATTACAATATTCCGTCTCACCGTCCAGAGCAAGTACGCTATATAAGCCAGGCTCTAGAGCAATAAAGAAAAATCCTTCTTCGTTAGACATGCTTGTGCTAACTAATTCAGAACTATTTTCAGAATTTAAATCCCCATATTTAACTGGTTTGCGAATCACTACTTTAGTAGCAGAACTTGTTACAGTACCACAATCAGAATTTTCTGAAATCGTTGGCATACAATTACCAGAGATCACATAAACTTTGCCGTAGACACCTGCAGTAGTAGAACTAATCAAACCTGCAAATTCAATCTCATCTACTGCACGATTCAATTTATCTAAATCACTTGCAAGTGAATTATAAACATCCCAATAACTAGGATTAGTTTGGAACTCAGCAATAGTGCCACCTTGCTGGCTTTGCTTTAAGGAGTCAAGATAGTTTTTTCTAGCTTCAAGAAGAAGGTTGCGCGTCTCTTGTAATTCAGCAGCTAAATCTGCACCTAAGATTTTTTTATATTTTCTATAGTTGGAACTTGCTCTATTGAGAAGAGTTTTTTGTTCTCTAAAAATTGCTTTTAGTAAAGTTGGATCTTGAGT
This sequence comes from uncultured Gammaproteobacteria bacterium, assembly GCA_964517685.1. Classification (GTDB taxonomy): domain Bacteria; phylum Cyanobacteriota; class Vampirovibrionia; order LMEP-6097; family LMEP-6097; genus CAYQSL01. The sequence goes on from CAZFCF010000005.1 coordinate 85,067, forward strand.
CTCTTCGTAACTTTCAATTCTAGATTTTAAATTCTTCAATTGATTTTGGATTCCATCTACTCTAAGTTCAAGTTTTGTAACGTGGTTATTTGCTTTTGCAATTTGGCAAAAAGAAATCAGAACTATTAGAAGTAATGAAAAAGCTTTTTTCATTGATTGCTTTAAATTATCCCATATCCTCTCATAAGAATTTGAGCAATTATGATTTAACAAGAGATTAAATCCTTATATACAAAGCGAAAGCGGCAATTATCTAAACGGAAAATCAGTCATTTAGCTTAGAAGTTATCATAAGATTTTTTTCAATCAACAATATTTTTTATATGTTCGATCTCTGTGCCATTAATAGCGATGAAATCAAAACTAATATTGACCTTGCTTTGTAGCAGTTTTCTACTTTGCAAAAAGGCTTTAGCAAGTAATTTCAATTGAGCAATTTTTTTCTGATCGACCGCGGATAAACTCATTGTCATCGACTCTGTCCTAAATTTCACTTCCACGAAAATCAAATACTCTTCACCGAAACGCTTTGGATCTACAGCAATAATATCTATCTCACCCCGATTCGACCAATGCCAATTTCGTTCAAGAATTTTATATCCTTGATTCACTAGATATTCACAAGCGTATTCTTCTTTAACTTGCCCAATAGCCCTGGTATTAATTTTGTTCACTATGTCCCCCGACGTCATTCTTTTATATATGATATAAAATCTAAATCAATGCCACAAATTTTTCTAGACTGTATCGCAATAATTATCGGTGCTTCTGCAGGAGCCTTACTTAGATACTTTGCAGTGCTTGCACTACCCTTTCCTATTTTTATAGTGAACATCGTGGGTTCATTTTTAATTGGACTTGCTTATCAAAAATTCTCAAACTCAACTCCACCTCACCACCTCCATTTGGTAAACACTGGATTCTTAGGTGGTCTTACAACTTTCAGTGCATTTAGCTTAGAACTATTACAAGGCTGCAAGTCGGGCAAATTTTTAGAAATGGGAATCTATGCAGTGATCTCAGTAGTCGCTTGTTTAATTGCTTGTTTTATTGGCTACAAGTTGAAACTTTTTTAAATTGGGGCCGCGTCTTTACAATTCACTTTTCTAGATAAAATCAAGCAAAATTTATGATATTATATTATTTAAATGTCAATACAGATACTAAAGCCAAGTACAAATGTACAGCCACCCCAGTGGCCAGGCTCTCAGCATGAGGCTTCTAGTACTCTATTTCCAAATCATCCTACCAAGACTGCTACTGGAGAAGCTCTTAAAGGCTTGCATGCCAAGACCTCCACATTAGAAGCACCAGTCACACCCACAGGCTGGAACTATATCGATGGACCAAGAGTATCAATTTTAATTCCTCAAGTAGATATTGCTGGTGGGAAGAGCACTGGAAAAGGCTTGTGGGGATACATCACTTATATCCCACGCAAAATCGGCTCATTCTTTTTCAGTTCAAGCCCCAATAAATTTAACGTGCCTCAAGGCAAATACTTAGTTATCAATCGCGCTAACAGAGCGCCTCTGAAAGACAAATGGAAACTTGGACAAACTTATGAATTCCCAGGAAGAGCTTATAATCTAACAATCAATGAAGAGATCGGAAGTTCCTCTAAAGCCGCGGCATTAACTGCTGCACATGAACTTGGTATCGAAGAAAAAGATAATGAAAGATTAGAAGCAAAACTTCTTGCTCAGAATGTTTCAGCCTCTGCCGGAAACAGTTCACTCATCTATGATTTCTATTCCGCAAACTTGCAAGAAGAAGATATCAATAAACTTATAGATGCAAGTGGCGCAGAGCTTGATACCGACACCGGCGTAGTAAAAATCAATCGCAAATGCGACGGTGGAATTATTGATGGTTTAGAGTTAGTGCCAGTTGATAGAGCTAAAGATTACTTCAAAGCTCGCGAAGAAGCGAAGGACTCTGTGGCTGCTAGTACTTATGCTGCATTGAACTTAATATAAATTTATTTTTGGCTTTTGACTTAAGGTCAAGAGAATATTTGGGATTCTAGTTAAAGACGCAAACTCTTATATAGCGTATGATAAAAGAGTAAAGCTATAAATGAAAATTCGCATTATCTCTTATGGACATAAATTTTATGAAGAAATCGGTGAAGCAGCACCGCATCATGATTTCCTTTTTAGCTTACGCGATCTAGCAAATCCATTTTGGATTCCTGAATTAAAGGAATTTCACGGATTAGAAACAAAAATAATAGAATTTTTTGAGAAAGATCCAGGAACACAAGGTAGGTTAACTAGAGTCATTAAACTCATAGAAGACTTCATCTCTGATTTTGTCGGCAACAAAAATCGTGATGACTCTGCAACTCTCACTTTTGCTTTCAAATGCACAGGTGGAAAACATAGATCTGTTTACTTTGCACAAAGTATTTTTGAAGACCTTCAGAAAAAACTTCCTCAGCTAAGTGATAGTAGAAATCTTGAGTTGGAAGTAGATCATATTGATCTTTTCAGATACATTACAGCCACTAATAGCTGAATCACATGGATAAAATCAAACGCAACATTCGCAAATATACTCTTCCTGGCTTAAAGCGTTGGATATTTTTTACAATTTTTGGAATTCTTACTCTGACATTTGGAGTTGCCTTGGTTATAAAAGCTCACCCCGTGACACTTATAGCTCAAGGGATCTGGAATGTACTTTCTTATATCGCAGACAATGTACCTCCTACAGCAAGCGGCATCATCGCAATTACTATTGGTTGCTTCCTACTTCTCTATGGTTTTTTCAGAGCCAACAAACGAGTTCTTAGTTTAGTTGCACCAGATGAAAGTTCACTATTTGAAACTTTAGATCGCGCGCACATGGAAAACAAAGGCATCAAGATTGTTGCCATCGGCGGTGGAACTGGCTTATCAAACATGCTTAAGGGCATTAAAATCTATACAAGTAACATTACTGCCGTAGTAACAGTAGCTGATGATGGTGGTAGCAGTGGCAGATTAAGAGAGTCACTAAAGATTGTTCCTCCTGGAGATATTCGTAACTGTATCGCAGCACTTTCTCATGATGAAGAAGTTATCACTCAATTATTCCAATATCGCTTTGATGACGATGCTCCAGAAGATCTTAAACATCATAGTTTCGGCAATTTATTTTTAACTGCATTGGTAGAACTTGGTGGCAGTAACAATATGGCAGATGCTGTTAAACAAGCTTGCAAAATTCTAAAAGCTAGAGGCAGTGTGCTTCCTATCAGTAATGATCCAATGTTCTTAGTTGCGGAATTAGAAGATGGCAGGATTATTGAAGGAGAATCAAACATACCTAAGGCTGAAGGTCGTATCAAAAAACTTTCTTGCCAGAAGCCAATGCCTACAATACTTCCAGATGTAATTACCAGCATCAATGAAGCTGAAATTATTATTCTTGGTCCAGGAAGTTTATACACTTCTATAATTCCAAATCTTTTAGTTCCAGAATTGGTTAAAGCCATTGCTAAATCTAATGCCATCAAAATTTATATTTGTAACGTGATGACTCAGCCTGGAGAAACTAATGACTATAAGGCTTCTGATCATGTGAAAGCTATTCAAGAACACACTAAAGAATACTGTAAAGATCTTCGCAAGATGATTGACTATGTAATAGTAAACAATGGTGTCCCTGATAAAAAACAATTAGAAAAATATGAGATCGATAATCAATATCCTGTAGAGATCGATTACTCAGAACTAAGAAATCTTGATGTTAAAGTTTATCCAACTAATTTAATTCAAAAAGGAAATTTGGTTCGCCACAACCCTTATAAATTAGCTAAAGCAGTTGCTGAAATCTGTGAGAAAGAAGCTAAAACTAAAAATAAAATTACAAAAATCTTAGAACCCTCTCTATTGCTAGAATAGAAGGCATGCATAAAAAAATTGCTTTAATACCCGGTGATGGCATAGGTCCTGAAGTAACCAAAGAAACTCTCAGAGTTCTACAGTTACTTGCACCAGATTTTGAATATATTGAACTTGATCTCGGAGGAGTTGCCATTGATAAAACTGGCAGTCCATTTCCAGATGCAACTCGCAAACAAGTAAAAGAAGTTGATGCGGTATTAATGGCAGCTATTGGTGGACCTAAATACGACTCTCTACCAAGAGAGCAAAGACCTGAAACTGGTTTACTTGCCCTGCGTAAAGAATTAGAAACTTTTGCAAATATTAGACCAGCAGTGGTATTTGATTCGCTAGCTCATTTGTCTTCACTTAAAACAGAAATAGTTAAAGGTACTGACATTGTCGTGGTAAGAGAATTAACTGGCGGTGTATATTTCGGTAAGCCTAGCCAAAATGATGGCAAGATCGGCTTAAATACTATGATCTACAGTAAAGAAGAGATCGAAAGAATCTCTCATGTCGCTTTTAAACTTGCACAAAAACGCAGCAAGAGACTTTGCTCAGTTGATAAAGCAAATGTACTTGACGTCTCGCAACTCTGGCGTGATGTAGTTACTGAAGTATCTAAGTCCTATCCCGACGTAGAGCTTAGTCATATGTACGTTGATAACGCAGCAATGCAATTAATCAAAAATCCAAAACAATTCGATGTAATTGTTACTGAAAATTTATTTGGCGATATTCTTTCTGATGAAGCAAGTATGCTTACAGGTAGCATTGGTTTACTACCAAGCGCATCTTTAGGTGATGGTAAATTACCAGGACTCTATGAACCTGTCCATGGTTCAGCGCCAGACATCGCTGGCAAAGGACTTGCAAACCCAATGGCAATGATGCTTTCTGCAGCTATGATGTTACGCTACAGTTTCAACATGGATAAAGAAGCTGCGATTATTGAAAATTCAATTAAAGCAGTTCTTGATCAGGGAATTATGACAGCAGATCTTGGTGGTAATGCTTCGACTACTGAAATAGGCGACGCCATCGTAGATAAAGTACGTCATTCTCAACCCGCAGGGTTGGGAATCCAGCCTACTAAAGTCTAAGCATTTACTAAAGTATTCTACCACTATAGTGGTAGAATACTTTAGATTTTCAACCACTATAATGGTTGAATTTAGGGCTTATTCTACCACTATAGTGGTAGAATATTAAAAGTGAGTGATTTAGCCGAGCTAAGAATAGTTTTTGATCAATGGCAAAATTGGGCCAAAGATATACTCGCAAAAAAATTTAATCGCAAAAATTTAAATTACAATTTTGAAACCAAACATGTACTTGCTCTAATTGGAGTACGGCGAAGTGGTAAAACTTTTTATACCTTTGAAACTGCTGAAAAATTTATTCAAGCTAATAACTTAGCCCCTTCTTCATTTCTATATATGAATTTCGAAGATCCATATTTTATTAAATTCAATTCTACTGATGAACTGGATAATTTAATAACAATCTATAATGAACGTCTTTTAACTAAACCTAAATTAATCATCTTGGATGAGATACAAAATATTGATCAATGGCAACGTTGGGTAAGAAAGTATGTTGATTTAGAAGAATTTAAAATCATTGTTACCGGCAGTTCAGCTAAACTTCTAAGTAAAGAAATCTCAAGCACACTGACAGGCAGATCAGTTGGTAAAACTATTTATCCGTTATCATTCTCAGAATATTTAGAAATTAAAGCTCGAAATAATGAGAGACTAAACCCAGACTTACTAAATGCACATCTACAGAACTATCTTCTAGAAGGAGCCTTCCCTGAATTAATCACCATTGAAGACACTTATAAAAGAAGAGAATTACTTCGTGAATATTTACAAGATATTATTTACAAAGATATCGTAAATCGTTATGAAATACGCTCCACACATAATTTAAATCTATTAGTCAATTACTACCTTACAAACATTAGCTCTCCACATTCAAGCTATTCAATCAAAAAGGCTTTGGAGATTCCTACAGATACTGTGTCAGAACTTACTCAATATCTGGAAGATGCTTTCTTGATTTTAAATATATCTCGCTATCATTACAATCTCAAAGTACAGAAACGTGACTCGCGTAAATTTTATGCAATTGATACCGGACTACGCAATGCAAACTGCAGCTCAGCAACAAATGATCTAGGAAAACTTTTTGAAAATGTAATATTTATCGAACTTAAACGTCGTTATAAAGATATATATTATTACAAAGAAGAGCAAGAAGTAGATTTTGTTATCACTGAAAATTACAGAATTAAAGCTTTAATTCAAGCCTGTTATTCTGACCTCAAAGACAAAGAAGTTTATACCAGAGAAGTTCAAGCATTGGAGTCTGCAATGCAAACTACCAAATTAAAAGAAGGATTGATCATTACTTACAATAGAGAAGAAAATTTCAAGACTGAATATGGTCAAATAAAATTGATTCCTTTTTATAAATGGATCACCTTGTCTTAGGATATATTTATAAAATGCCCGAAATCAAAATCGCATCCTGGAACGTCAATGGCTTAAGAGCAGTAAGCAAGAAAGGCTTCTTCAAATGGATGGAGCAGAGTGGCTTTGACATAGTTTGCATGCAAGAAGCTAAAGTCCAAAACGACCAACTAGAGGACGGTTTCCATCAATGTATCTCTTATCCGCATTTTCATTTATGCAGCGCAGAAAGAAAAGGTTATAGTGGAGTTGCAAATTATTTCAAAGATGAATTCCTTCCAGCAGATATTTCTTTTGGTTTTAAAACTGAAAGATTTAATCAAGCCAAAACTCTGCCTAAGCAAATCACTCAAATTAATGCTGGCAAATCAGATACTACTATTGAATATGCCAAGGATAAACTAAAACTAAGTGACCTACAAAAACAGCTCAAAGACTTCAATTCAGAGGGCAGAATCATAGAATCTTGGCACAAACTTGATAGCGATAAAGAATTTGTACTTCTCAATATTTATTTTCCAAATGGTGGAGCTAGTACTGAAAGACTGAAATTTAAATTAGAATTCTATGAAGCATTTTTGATTTACTTAGAACAGCTCAAGAAAGAAACTCCATACATCATAGTCACTGGCGATTACAATACTGCTCATTACGACATCGATCTAGCTAGACCAAAAGAAAACACTAATACTTCTGGCTTCATGGCTATAGAGAAAGTTTACTTAGACTGGCTTGAGGAGCAGGGTTTCACCGATACTTTAAGACACTTCCATCCAGGTAAAACAGATGTTTATACCTGGTGGAGTTTTCGAACCGCAGCGCGTGCAAGGAACGTGGGCTGGAGAATTGACTACTTCTACGTAAGTGAAGCTGTACTACCTTATCTCAAAGCTGCTGAAGTGCATAGTGAAGTAGAAGGCTCCGACCACTGTCCAATTTCTATTACTCTTGGGTGGTAGATCTCGTCATCCTGAGCCCACGTAGTGGGCGTGAGGATCCAGCTTGCTAAAAAACTTTTGGTAGACTGGATCCTTACGTCGCTTCGCTCCTCAGGATGACGGCATTTGCTTTTAAGCAATCACAGACGCCGTACCCTCTTCTCTATGATATCTAATTTTCTGATCAATAATAATCTGACAAATTCTCTTAGAAGTAGCATTCACACTACGAGAGAACTCTAGCACCCAAAGGTTTTGCTTCTCTTCTTCATAACCAGGATGATCTTCGCGCAAATTATCCACAGAACGTTCACGGAGTTGCTCTTCTGTTTCTTTTAAATTAATTAGATTATCAAAAATTCTTTTTGCCTCTTCGGGTGAGTTATTCAGAACCGCGTTACAAGATTTAGAAAAATATTTAACGATTCTCTTAAAGTACTCTTCAAGGTCACCAAATTTCTCATCAAACTTTGGCGTGCGAGATTGCATAACCTCCAATGAAGCTTCTAATTTATAGGCAACATGCTCAATCTCATTTACCAAGCTCACTTGATCCAAGGCTTGAGAAACAAGTTTATAACTCAATCTCAACTTCATTGTCTCATTCAAGAAATCTAAAATCTCTCCTCTAAATTCTTTTTGGTACTCTCTTAATTTCACGAAGGATTCTAACTTTGATTTTTCTTGCCTTACGAAATAGTCTCTTGATAACCAAAGCATCTCTTTAACTACATTTTTATAAGCTCTAATCGCATCCATCGATTGAACCAAAAGTAAATCTGGAGTATCTTGCAAATCTTTAATGCTAGAAAAAAAATACTTTCTTCTTTGGACGTTATTTTTATCATCAGGTACAAGCCACTCACAGAGCCGAGCTAAGCCTTTAATAAATGGATAGAAAATAATTACTGAAGCTAAGTTATAAACAGTCTGTGCATTTGCAATTACTCTTGGAATGTCATTAGCTGGACTAAATAGATATAGGAATTTGATAAACTGTGGCACAAAGAAAGCAAAAATTACTGCACCCAATATATTAAAAATTATATGTGCCATGGCAACTCTTTTCGCGGCTGCAGGAGACTTTAGCCCAGCTATAACTGCAGTAACACAGGTACCTATATTTGCACCAAGTATAAAAGGGAAAGCCGCTTCAAGTGAAATCAAATCTTGCATAGCGAGACCCTGAATTACACCAATTGCAGCGCCGCTTGAATGAATCAAAGCTGTAAAAACTGCGCCAACGAAAATTCCATAAGGTACATTTTCTAGACTTAATATCAAAGATTTAAAATACTCAGAATCTTTAAAACTAGTCATAGAGTTGGTCATAATGTCCAAACCCAGGAAAAGCAATCCTAGACCGATGACTACACCGGCAAGATTTTTAGTTTTAGATCTTTTAGCTAAAAGCTCCCAGAGAAAACCAATTACAAAAATTAGCAAAGCCCATTTCGTAACATTAAAAGCAATAATCTGAGCAGTGAAAGTTGTACCAATATTTGCTCCAAAGATAATTGGAATAGTTCTTTCAAAGGTCATTAATTGTGACTGTACAAAAGAAACCATAATGACGGTAACTGCTGTACTGCTTTGAGTAATACCGGTAATGATCGTCCCAATTACAACACCAACGAAATTATTCTGAGTAGCTTTTTCTAATGCTCCTCTTAAACTAGAACCAAAAGCTTTGCTTAAGCTTGCGCTCATTAAATCTAGGCCCCAGAGTAATAAGCAAGTCCCTCCAATCAATGAGACTATTGCAAAAACAGATATTTCTTTAAAAATTTCCATACACAGCGCCTGCAAAATAGATAATAGAATTTACAAACAGGGAGGATTCTATCATGTCTACTTAATTGTCTTTAAATCTCTATTAAGGGGTTTACAAAGATAAGCCAAAGCCTTATACTCATGTGTGATATGAAAAAAGCAATAGTAACAGCATTAATAGCTATCTTCACTGCAGGACCTGTTCTAGCAGATGGTAAATGCAAATACAAATCAGAACCTAAATCAACTGTACATGGCGACACTACTTGTGTACCTTGTAGAATTGGCGGCGGACTGGTTTGGTTAGTTAAACTACCTTTCAGACTTGTAACTGCAACTACCGTAGGTCTCTACGAAATAGTTACAGACCAAGATATGAGTGGTTTTGAAGAAGGTTATAACTTAATCTAAAAGCTATTAAAGAGCCCCTGCAAAGGGGCTTTTTGTTAGGAAGCCATATTTATTAATGGACTTAGAGTCTAAAGCATTCGGCGAATTTTATCGTTTCGATCGTTCTCCTATTTGGGATTTACATAAAGATTATTTTTTAAATAGAGGTATTCAAGCCTGGTCTAAAGGCGAAATACCTTATTCTGGAGTCTCCAACTCAGTTGAAGCTTTCAAAAAAGCACTTTTATTCATCGAGAATCTAAAACTATCTTATAAAGATACAGAAACTATTACTGTACTCGAGGTTGGTGCTGGTTATGGTGAGTTTGCCAAGAACTTCATAGAAGCCTTTGATTTAATTTGTGAGAAGAGCGGCTCAGCCCTCTCTAGCAAGCTTAAGTATTACATCAGCGACTTCTCCAACAAGACTTTAATTGAGTTACAGGAATCTAAACGACTTGAAAAATATCAAGATCGAATTCAATTTCTCCAGCTCGATATTCTTAATCCTATAAAAGATTATGAAAACTCTTTTGATTTAATCATCGCAAATTATGTTCTGGACCAGTTTCCAGCAAGAGTTCTTGCTCATTCAAAAAATACTTTCTTTGAGAAATATATCAATCTAACAGTAGACCCAGAAGAATTTTTGAAAAAGAATCGTCACCTTAAAGCACAGAAGTTCTTGAAGAAACTTCCCAAGAAAATCGAATTTCGTAAAATTGATATTGAAGCTGAAGTAAAAGAAGATCATCTCGAAGTGCTTGAACAGTGCTTTCGGGGACAGAAAGAAGTAACCGTAGTTTACTCCTATGGCGCGCTCAAAGCTATTAATAATTTACTAAAGCTGCTAAAACAAAATGGCATTTTAGTTTGTTCTGATTTTATTGCCAGCACCAGATCGGGGATAGACAATTATGAACCTTGTTATTACGGTAATTCAATTGCTCATCCAGTGAATTTTGAATTTATACTCAAGTATTTTTCTAGAGCCAGTTTCAACCCAGAAAAAACTATTAATGAATTTAAAATCGAACCAGGTCTAGGTCAGCAAGCAATTTTGCTCTATGAAGATCCTCTCAAACCTTTGCATACACTGATTATTACCAGACCAGATTTTAATCAAACTCTAGAATTAGGAAGAATCTACAAAAAAGTTTATTACCAAAATGCCTTCTTTAGAGGGCTCTATCGATTCCTCGTAGAAATCAAATTAAGTTTCTTTCTCTTCTTGATTATACTGTTTGGATTTCTTTGTTGGCAGTTATACATTCAAGCAGCCAACGTTTAAATTTCTCTGGTTCATCTTCAATCAAAGCATGACCTGACCATTTGAAAAGTTCAAACTCCGAACCAGGCGTTGCCATATGCAATCTATAAACCAAATGAGCTGGAGCCACAAAATCAAATCTTCCTGCAGCAAAATAAATTTTGGTTTTTATTTTTGGCAATTTACGGAAAGCAGTCCAAGTTTTCACATGTTGAAAAATTTCTTGTAAAACATGTGCATTAGTCATGATTGATGATCTGTAGCGTGCTCTTAGAGGTGTTTGTTGAAAGAAGTCCAAATGCGCTTGAATAAAGGTAAGTGGCTTGCCAAGTAAGGCTTGCAAGAAACCTTTAACTGGCCAGACAAGCTTAGGAGGTATTGCTGCCAAAATTAATTTATCAACGAACTCAGGATAGTGCTCTGCTAAATTAACTCCAACTATGCCCCCGAAACTATGAGTAACGATAATTACTTTTCTTGTAGGGAAAATTCCTAGGTGAATCAAAGTTTCTTTAACATCATCAAGATGTGAATCAATATCAATTTTTACAAATTCTTTTGGTTGTTCTTTAAGCCTAGTTTCACCATGACCACGTAGATCAAGCGAGAGACAATAGTAACCTTGGGAAGAAACAATATTTAATTCATTCAGCCAAACTGAAGCATCGCTAGCACTACCGTGTATAAAAAGTACTACGGGGTTTGTCTTAATTCCTTTTTCGTAGTGATTCAGAATCATTCGTTTAACTTTATATTTTCAATTTACCCTTAGCGTTAGTTAAGCAAATGTAAATCAATCTAGGTTATATAGATGATAAGTGCATCTAACTGTAAAAATCTTACTAATAAAAGTGAATATTGAATATAAGCAGTAATTGAGCCCATCAATGAGATCTGAAGCATACACAACCAACGAAGTTTTTGGCCTTGAGTTAAATAACTCAAGATTTTTACTTTTAGATGATTTAATTCCTTGGTTTGTGAGTGAATACAAAATCCACGAACTAGTAAACGAGTTCTGGGGGCTTCATTGTAAAAGTAGATTAGTAGCTGTTACTAAGGATATTAAAGATCAATCATGGAAAGGTTTGGTTTCTGAATGGGACACTTCTACAAGCTTAGCTGGACAATTCAGAGTCAATAAACCACTCATCGAAGGATTACTTAAATACAGTCTTGGTGATGATGACAGGATGTTCAAGCTACAAAATATTAGCTCGCTTGAATTATCAATTTTTGAAAATTTCTTTGTTGAACTAGAAAATTTTTGGAAAGATTATTGGCGAGTTGTAATCCCAAATTCTAATGGCACTTATATCTATTTAGTCTGGGCAGTAGAACTCGATGGTGAAGAAGTAGGTTCACTTGCAATTGGAGTTCCTCCAGGTCTTGGCCCAAAAAACTATAAAGAAAAATCCAAAGTAGATTTCAAAGGCATTGCTTCTAATTTAGATATTGAAGTTCCATTTGATCTTACTGTTGGCAAAAGCAAACTTAAAATAAGCGACATAAGAAGCTTAGAGGCAGAGGATTTGATAATTTTTGAGAATAGCGACACAAATTATCTTACGTGGAAGAAATCAGATTTAGAAAAATTATGGATAAACATTGAAATTCCCGGGAAAGATAATCCTAGATTCTCAAATCTGTTCTATGATGATCTTGAGACAGCAGAAATGGCCGAAGAAAATTCACACGGCGAAGATTTGCTAACTGACTTACCAGTTGAATTAACTGCGCAGTTTAAATCAGTGCAAATGCCGTTACATAAAATTATCGAACTTGAGTCGGGAGGGATTTTACCTCTTGGTTTACTCATGGATTCACAACTTACTTTAGTTGCACCTGGTGACAAAGCAATTGCTTCTGGTAACTTAGTTATCGTTGGTAATCAATTTGGAATTAAGATCAACAAAACTAATATCAAAAAAGCAGTCGCTGCTAAATTAAATTATTCAGCAATAGAAAGTTCAGTTGCACCTACAGCGCGTAGAACAGCTCCTAATATGCAAGAGCAATATGCAGACTCAGGTTTTGCAAACACTGATGATCAAGATTTAGATCAAGAGCTTGAAGACATAGGCTTAGATCCGAAAGAGCTTGATGAGTTAGAAGATCTTTATTAAATCGAAGCAAAAAGCTGCATTGGGAAAAAAACTATTTTATTTTTTTCATCAATTTGAAAAGCACCATTGTAAATCACCACACCGTATTCACAGTCATCAGTTTCTTGAATAAAATTTTTGAGAGTAGTGAGATTGAGTTTATTAGAATTAGAAGTCCATTTAACTTCTATAGGAATTACTTTACGCTTGTAATCAAGTACAAAATCTATTTCAGCTTCATCATGAGTGCGATAAAAGCAAATTTCCAAAGCTGGTGATTTGTTATAAAGAACTTTTTTAAGTTCGTTATAAACCAAGGTCTCAAAATAGTTACCAATGATTTGCATATTAGTAATCTGTTCTAAATTAGGAAAACCGTGTGCCATAAATATCAAACCGGTATCAAAAGCATAAATCTTAGGACTTTTCACTAAACGCTTTTTACGCGCACGCACAAAAGGTTGAACCAAATCAATTACAAAAGTATTTGAAAGAATAGATAAATAATTTTCAAGAGCTTCATGACTCATACCCAAATCAGAGCAAACATTCGATTTCACTAAAAGACCACCTGATTGCATGCAAAGCAAGTCAAAGACCTTATTAAATAAATTAATTTCTCCAACTCTATCTAAGGATCTAATATCTTTTTCTATATAAGTATTTTTATAATTTTTCCAATAATCAATGGCTTTGATACTATTGCCATAACTTTTTACAACATCAGGTAAAGTTCCATAAATAAGCATTGATTGAATTAATTCAGTAACTTTTTTGTCTTCAATCGGAATAAATTTTGAGTTTAACTTTAAAATATTTTCAAAACCAAAATCCGCATCAAACACCTTCCAAAACTCTTCTTTAAAACTTGGGATTTGATTGTAATCTAAGATTTCAGTTAAATTAAAAGCAAAAGCTCTTTGGTAATTAACTCTTCCAGCAAGAGATTCCGCAGAATGCATATAAAGATCTAAACTCGATGAACCTGAAAGAATAAATTTAATTTTCTGACTATTCTTATATTTATCAAAAATTATTTTTATTTCTTCAAAAATATTAGGCAGCTTTTGGCATTCATCTAAAAAAACAAATTTCATTTCAGTAAAATTTATAATCGAGTCTCTAAAAAAAGTTTCAATGATTTTCTCCAAACCATTTTTAGTAATTGCTTCACGCTCCGACACTAGATCTAAATTAATCAATAAATATTGATCTGTTTCCCTAGTAAGAAAATCTTGAATAAAAGTAGTTTTGCCTACTTGTCTTTGGCCAACAAGAATACTTATATATTCATAAGAGAAACTTCTTAAAAATTGATCTGAAAGTGGTTTTCTGGTTATTTTCAAGGGTGAATCCTCGTGATATTGATTATTAACTCATATTATACCACTTATACTTACAGATTTCACTAAAATTCTATGACTAGGACAATAAGATTTCCGCTAATTCTATAGAGAAACAGTTATAAGATTAAAATAACAGAAAGAGCCAGGCATTGGCCGGGAAGCTCAAGTTGCAAATTTTATAGAACATTTAATTCAACTTACTGAGCAAGAAGAAGCAGGTATTAGAGGGGCATTAGGTGCAAGGCAAATTGCTTTGGATTTAGCTGAACAAGTTGCTTCTTTTGGTGGTAATCCTAGAGGCTTAATTACAGACATAATTAACTATAAGGGCGATAAATCTTTTAAATCAGAATTTCTTGGGGGAAATGGAATATTAAAATCATTGCACATAAAGCGGGAAGTCCTATACAACTCACTGATAATGAGAAACTTGGCTTAGCCAACCCTGCAGATAATGGAAGAGGTAATTTTATTTGGTGGGTTCTAGAAATTGCTTTTGAAGCTCGAAACAAAAATACAACAAGAGCGAAAGAAATTGGAATGAACAATTTCGGCGATCTATTAAGATTACTCAATAATATTAAATCAATTAATTCAAATCGGTAATAACAGCAATTAATTCTTCTGCACCCCAAGCTTTAATGCAAGGCACACCAAGCTTAGCCTCTAGTTCAGAGATATGCATGTCATCTAAGAAAATATCTTCTTTATCTTTGAGCATCACTTTAGGAATAATCACGGCATCACCTAAAGTTTCTTTAGGAATATATTTAAGGGCAATATAAATATCATTGCCAGTAAGTAAACCAGAGACATTGGTTGTGCCCCAGAATTCTGAATCAACACAAATTGGTTTTAAAATATTTTTGCCAAGTTTCTCATTGATGGTTGCGGCAACCTTATCAACTATTGGTTTTGAGATAGTACCGTTTATCCAGCTATATGTTTTAGATCCTAGTTCTGGGCAGCCTGGATCCTCACGCTCGCTTCGCGAGCTCAGGATGACGCCCGCATCAACTTTAGCTAACTCTTCTTCAATCTCATTTAAGAAGAGTCTCGTCATACCCACACCATCTTCAAGCTGCGGATAGTCGCCATAGTAATCTTTGCCTGGCATTGGGCTATGAGTCATCAAATAAAATTCATCAGAAAGAAAAACAAAATTTTTACGCTTAGCTTTTTCTTTCTCCCAAGCTTCAACTAAATTAAGCACATCAAGCGCTTCATCAAAAGTAAATCTACGCAAACCTGCACGATGATATTTAGTTAGTCCAACAGGAACCACTGCCACAGAAACTACAGGGCTATCTTTAAGTGCATAAAGGTCATTAATAGTTTGCAAGAGATGCTTGCCATCATTCATCTCAGGACAAAGAACTATTTGTGTATGAATTGGAATTCCAAGTGAACCTAACCATTTAAGTTCTTCAATAATAGAGATAGATTTTTTGCGACCCAGCATTAGGTTACGTACCTCAGGCTCTGTAGCATGCACAGAGACATAGAGAGGACCTGGTCTTAGAGTTTCAATACGCTTACGATCGGAGAAAGAAAGATTGGTTAATGTGACATAGCTGCCATGCAAATAGCTCAAGCGAAAATCATCATCGCGCAACTGAAGAGTTTCACGCGTTTGCTCGAAAGGTTGGTTTTCAATAAAACAGAATGGGCATTTATTAGCGCACTCTTGCACACCATTAAAAAGTGGAGTATGGAATTCAGCACCGAATTCTTCATCAGTATCTTTCTCTAATTCAATTTCAAATTCTTCTTTATCTCTACGAACCAAAAGTAAAATTTCATCGCTTTGATTAAAATGAAAATTAAAATCAAAGACATCACGAAATTTGTGACCATTGATTTCCAAAATCTGATCACCTTGCTCAATGCCAATTTCTTTAGCAAGCGACCAAGGTGGAACTGAACTTATATAAGCCGGGGCTGAGGTGAATTTAATATCCTTCTCTGCATTCGGATCAAATATACGCGCATGCTCTAAATCTTGTTTATTTATGAGAGCACTTTCCATAGCCCCCAAATTATAGCAAATATATCTTTACACATGCGCTAATCGTCATTGCAAGGAGGCGAAGAAACAAATCCAGTAGGGCGCAGGGGGATTGCTTCACTACGTTCGCAATGACAGCCACTTTGTATGTCGCAATGACGATATATTATAAAAGTGATCAAAAAAGCTGTTTTTATTGAAAGAGCGCCAGCTAAGGTTAATTTATTTTTGGATATTCTCGATAAACGTGAGGATGGTTACCATGACCTGGCTACTGTATTCCAAGCAATCAGCCTCCAAGACCATATAACCTTCGAAGTTAAGATCGAATGCGGCGATTCAGATGAAATTGATTTTGAAATTCACTTGGACTCAACCTCTGAAGAACTTAGAGCATTAGGAATGAACAACTCTGTGACTACGGCTATTGAAGCCTATTTCACGCGAGTGCCACAAGACCAAATCATCGCAACTATTATTTCTGCACACTTTGATATTTTTATCGATAAAAATATTCCTCTTCAAGCTGGCTTAGCAGGCGGCAGTGCAGATGCTGCAGCAACTTTAAGAATGCTAAATAAATTCTTTGAAGAAAATTTCAATTGGTCCTTAAGCCGCAAAGAGTTACTAGAAGTCGCGCTAGAAGTAGGTTCCGATGTACCTTTCTGTCTCATCTCAACAGATACACCAAGAATCTATGCTGAATCTCGCGGGGAAGTTTTTGTTGAAAGCAAATTACCAAAAGACTTTGATAAATTCAAACACGTAATTGTAGTAAAACCAGATTTTGGCATCGACACTAGTGAAGCTTATGAATTGCTTTCTGAGAAAGTCAAAAAATTCAAAAAAGCCAAACTTGGCTATTTCAACAGATTTGAAGAAGTAATTTTTCCAATTTATCCACAATTACAGGAGATTAAGCAAGCTCTACTAGATATTGGTTACAAAAAAGTCATTATGAGTGGCTCAGGCTCTGCGATCTTGGGTTTTTTGGATGACAAAAAGTATGCAAATGCATATTACGAGACAGCTTTAGCCAAATTCCCAGCATTTTATAAAGTTTTTAGCGCTGATTTTCTCTAGAATTTCGTAATAGGTTAGAATTCTTGATGAACTAAATCGAGTTAAAAATATGAATTGGGCTAAAGAGAATTGGAAAATTTTGACGATCATTGCAGTAACAGTTATTGCAATATTGAATATTTTTTATGTAAGAAACGTAACTGACCTTAGTTACAACCGCTTAAAAGAACAGAAAATTCTTACTATTGGCGATAAAGCAATTTTCACCCATCTGAAACTTGGTTTAGATTTAATTGGTGGCTCTCAACTTGAGTTCGAAGCTCAAACCACACCACAAGTACCTGAAATTACTCAAGATGTAATGAGAGGACTTGTAAAAGTTTTTGAAAATAGAGTCAATGCTTCTGGAACTGCCGAAGCAGTAGTACAACAAGTAGGCAAAAATCGTATTGTGGTTGAAGTACCCGGTGTTGATCCTCAAACTGTAAAAAGAAGATTACTTGCAACAGCTCATCTTGAATTCAAAGAATATGATGAAGCTACTAAAACCTGGATAGAGACTGGAATTACGGGTGCTGACCTTAAACATGCTCAAGCTAGTACTGACGGAGCTACTATGTGGGTAATTAATTTTGAATTGCAACCACAAGCCGCACAAAAGTTTGGTGACTTGACGGCAAGATTAATTGAGAAACCTCTTGGTATTTTCCTTGATGGCAATATGCTTTCTTCACCTGTAGTTAGAACTGCTATTACTGGTGGTTCGGGACAAATCTCTGGTGACTTCAGTGCAGACACAGCTCAAGATCTTGCTGTACAACTTAATGCTGGTGCGCTTCCTGTGCCTGTTAAGATTCTTCAAGAAAGATCTATTGGTGCAACTCTTGGACAAGAATCTATCAATAAGAGCGTAAGAGCTGGTGCAATTGGTTTCCTTTTAGTTATATTCTTTATGATCTTGGTTTATCGTTTACCGGGAATTGTTTCTGCAATTGCTCTTAGCATCTACGTTCTAGTTTCTTTCTATGCTTTCCAAGAAATGGTGACTTTAACTTTAGCTGGACTAACTGGATTCATTCTTAGTATTGGTATGGCAGTTGATGCAAACATTTTAATTTTCGAGAGGGCTAGAGAAGAAATGAATGAAGGTAAATCTATACTTCTTGGCGTTCATGAAGGCTTCGAGAAAGCTTATTCTAGTATCTTCGATTCAAACATGAATACCGGCATTGTTTGCTTGATCCTAATTATGTTTGGAACAGGCATAGTAAAAGGCTTTGCTATAACTCTACTTATAGGTATTGGTGTAAGTTTATTTAGTTCACTTTTCATAACTAAGACTTTACTCTTCATGCTTGTAGATACTTTCAAAATCAAAGAGACTGGTTTATTTAAATAAACTTCGAAGTATTTCATGGCTGATTACAGAAATATAAATTGCATGATAGTTCCAACCGGACTTGGAGCTAGTATCGGTGGCTTTGCTGGCGATGCTAATCCTGCCTGCAAATTACTTGCCAAAGTATCTGATTTATTAATCACTCATCCTAATGTGGTTAACGGTGCGATGTTCACAGACACACCTCAGAATGTTGCGGTGGTGGAAGGATTTTTCTTAGATAGATTTTTTGCAGGACAAGTTGCTTTAAGGCTCAATGTTAAACATAAAATTGCTGTCATTGTAGATAGTGCAGCGTGCCCCGAAGAGCGTGCACTAACAGAAGCCTGTATTGAAGCGGCATCCGAGGTTTATGGCTTAGATATTATTCAAGAAGTTTTTTATACCAAAGAAGCAATTGAAGCAAATAATTTAGTCCAAATCAAAAATCCTGATACTCTACTTGAGGCATGCACACATGCCAAGCTTGCAGGAGCAACCGCGCTTGCAGTACTTGCAGTATTAGATGAAGATCCAAATGCTGAGAGCACAAAAAACTATGCTGCTTCTAATGGCTATGATCCAATTGGTTTAATCGAAGCTAAAATCTCTCACTTAGTAGCACAGATGATGCTTATACCTTGCGCGCACGCGCCGATTATTAGAAAGCGTTCAAGCCAAGCGAAGCACTACAGTTCATTTACAAATGTATTAACCAAAGAAGAGCCAGTAGCAACTGAAGAAAAAATTTCTTTAGTTGCGCCGAAGGTTGCGGCAGAATATCTCAGCAACTGCTTCCTGGCTTCAGTACTTAAAACCTTACAAAACTCACCACAAATCATTCCACTTGAATCAGCACATAAACTTCTCAGTTCTGATTACACCGATTCACGTCAGCTAGGTCTTAGACAAAAAGCTGATGATATTGTAATTTCACAAGTTGCTAATTTAGTAGTGCCTATGGATTGTTGTAACGGTGTGCCCATGATTGAAGCATGGAAACATGAAATAGAATTACTCTGCGTGAAGAACAACACTACAAACTTAGACGAGCCCGCAACCATGTTTGGCATACCGCATAAAGTAGTTCATAACTACATTGAAGCAGCTGGCTACTTACTTGCTAACACCAAAGACAAGAAGTATATTAATCCAGCTTTGTTTTTGTAAGTTTAACTAATAGTAGGTGGAATATAAGTTTTTGCATATTTTTTCAATTTATACTTACCTGAGAAAATTGATTTATCAACTGTTTCCTTCTCACCAAGAGCTTTTTTGAATCTTTCCAAATCCAAATAAGTTATAGAATCAACATCTAACTCTTGAGCAATTTTTTTCAAATCCCCCTTAAATTTAGGAGCAATCAATTCTTTCGCGCTAGCTATATTAACCCCATAATGATTAGGGTAATGGACTTGAGGAGAAGCGCTGACTATATGAATTTCTTTTGGTTTAGTTGCTTTCAATAAATGAATTATACCTTTCATAGTTTTGCCGCGAATTACAGAATCATCTACGAGAACAACTTTTTTATCTTTGATAGCATCTGGTACTACTGCAAATTTATTTTCAACAGCATCTCCATTATCCAAAAAAGTCCGACGATGAAAATTCTTTATTAATGCTGGATTAATAGGAGTTTTCAATTCTTCAGCAAAACCAGTAGCAACAGGAACGCCACTTTGCGGTACTGGCAAAACGTAATCTATAACTTTATTAGGAAATCTTTCTCTGAAAATTTTTGCAGCATTTTTACCAAACTCTCTACGAATTTCACTAATAGATTTAGAGCCATTTTTATATTGCACCTCACTATTTGGCTTCATTAAATAGATGTATTCAAGTGGACAGAGACCGTCTCTAGTTTCTTCAAAAATAATCTTAGGTTGTTGCTTCAATGATTCTTCAGTTGTATTTTTATCAATAACTAAAAGTTCTCCAGGAGCAATATCTCGAATAAATTCAGCATGGAAGGAACTAAATGCAGATGTTTCCGAACAAAGAATAAAGTCCGGTTTTGAAGAAGATTTGCTAGGTACTTTAGCTAAAGAGAAAGGACGATTTGCAAATGGATCTCTCAGAGCCACTATCTTTTCTTTATTCATTACCAAGAGCGAATAACTACCTTCAAAAAACCTAGCAGCCTCATGAACAGCTTGTTCCAAAGCTTTATTTTCTTTCTCGACGAAATAATAAATTGCCTTAGCCATCATTTCTGAATCACTACTTTGAGGCTTATAAGTAATTTTCTTCTCGTCTAGAAAGTTTTTCAGAGGTTTTAATTTTGACAAATTACCATTGTGAGCAAGAGATATTCTTTTACTTCCTTCACCAATAGTAATCGGTTGAAAAGTTACACCTGTAGTGGAGTACAAAGTATGAGCAATACCAAGATTACCAGCAAATTTCTCCAAATTGTCCTTATTAAAAACTTCATTTACTAAACCCTTACCATTATGAGTTTCCACACCATTTACTTCATTCTTAAATGCCATACCACAAGCATCTTGTCCACGATGTTGTATACCAATCAAACCTTTATAAAGTTGATTACCGAGATCAGTTTTATGATCTTTAGAAAAATATGCAAAGACTCCACATTTTTCACGTGGCTTATCACCATCATGCAAAGTTACAAGATCAGTAGCAGTAGTTTTAGCAGCAGAACCACCAGTAAAAAAATCAGTTGCTGACTTCGCTAAACTAGAAACAGCTCCCGAAATATAATTGGTAAAACCTGATAGATATCCATATCCGAGCCCTGCAAGATTCACAGAAGAAATTCTATCTAAAAACCCAAAATTTAACTAGAGAATCATCTAGAATAATCCTTGTTAATGACTACAATCACCCAACAAAGCAATGCTCTTATAATCCCCTGTGCCACAGAAGCCAAGTACGGCGGTAATTACGGCGATGCCACCGCAATTGTTAAATTGCTAGCCAAAACATCTAAATACCTAATTACTAATCAATATGCAGTTTGTGCAGGAATATTTTCCGACATACCTGAGAATGTTTTAGTTTTAGAAGGTTTTATGATGGACAGATTTTTTGCAGAACAAATTGTTCTCCGACCTAATGTTAAACATCGTATTGCAGTAGTTTGTGATCGGGGAGCCAACGAAGAACAAATCATTGCTACTAAGAATGCCATCAACGCGGCTCGTAGTTTCTATGGCTTAGATATTATCGAAGAAATATTTTTTACAGATAAAGCTCTCAAGACAGAAGAACTGCTTTCAATTGATGATCCTTACAGTCTTCTGGATGCCTGCCAAAAAGCAGTAGAGAATAAAGCTACTGCACTTGCCATAGTTAGTTGCCTTGATGAAGATTTAGTCGAACATTCTCGTAAAAAAACTCCTAATCAAGATTACAATCCACTAGAACAAATAGAAGCCAAGATCTCATCTCTAGCATCGCGTATCTTCTTGAAACCCTGTGGTTATGCACCTTTACTCAAGAACCTTATTCATGAAAACAACGAAGCATTAGCTCCTCATAAAAGAATTGGTTATAGTCTTTTGCCCTCTGTTTTTAAAGCTCTACAAAATTCACCACAAATTATTCCTTTACCAGAGTCTTATAAACTATTTGATAATTACTATACTGATCCACGCAAACTAAATCTCTATCCTGATCTGAAAGACATTGCAGTTACAGAAATAAAAAATCTAGTGGTGCCTTTCGATGCTTGCAATGGTACACCAATGATCGAAGCCTATCAAAAACACATTCAATTAATTTGTGTCAAAAACAACATCACTAATTTCAGTGAACCTGCTACACTTTATTCAATCCCGCATGTTACGGTTGAAAACTATTTAGAGGCTGCTGGAGCATTGATAAATAGTTAGGTATTGTTAGCCGCTTTGGAAAGCTCCCAGATGCAAGGCTTGCGAGGAATGTGAAGGCTGAGTTGACTTACTGGTCAATGATGACTTCGCATGATGAGCGTAACGCAGCAGATGGGACTTTACGAAACGGCTAATATGATCGGCACTGACATTTGTAACCCTAAACGCATAGAAAAAGTCTATAAGCAGTTTGGTGCAAAATTTCTCAAACGTATTTTTACAGATAAAGAAATCGAAGAAATAAATCATCTCTCTCGAAACAGAACAAATTTAATTCATAGAATTGCTGGAAGATTTGCAGCGAAGGAAGCTATTTCAAAAGCCTTGGGCACAGGCATTGGTAAAGATTTAAGCTTTAGAGATTTTGAGATTATCAAATGCCCTAAAGGTAAACCTCAAGTGATCCTAAATGACAAGGCTACTAAACTTACTCAAGACCTTGGTTTCAAGAAAGTCCATATTAGTATTAGCCATGAAGAGAACCTAGCAGTTGCTTTTGCAATGCTAAATTAGTTATTCGCAAAATTAGGATTATTATCGCTCTTACTTCCCAAGAGTCTCAAATCTGTTCCAGAGATAACTGGTTTAACTTGCAGCTCACCAGAAGTTTTGTCGTTCCATGAATCAAAATCAATTTGACCAACAATACCGATTAAAGAACCTTTACGCACATACTCACCAGCAATCTCAGCTTGCTTACCCCAGAGTTTAATATCGAACCAATCAGTTTCTTTGTTCTTAGTTGGACGATTAACTGCGATCGAAAAAATTGCCAAAGTGTTGCCAGTTTCGAAATACTTAAGCTCTGGATCTTTTCCAACTCTTCCAACAACGGTTACCTGATTAATTTCTTTTCTTGACATAGGTAAAAAATCTTAGCAAGAGATCGAAAGATTAGCCAAAAGATTTCATATTTTAATCAAGGATTAAGCCTTGAAAGGGTAGTATTTTCAAGGGTTTTGATATAATCACTTATCATGAGTAAAACTAAAGGTAAAGTATTAGGTATTGACTTAGGTACAACAAATTCTTGTATGGCAATAATGGAAGCCGGTCAACCAACTGTTATACCTAACGCAGAAGGCGCAAGAACCACTCCATCAGTGGTTTACCTAGGCGAAGATAAATCCGTAGGGCAAATCGCCAAACGACAAAGAGTTTTAAAACCAAAACAAACTATATATAGTGCAAAGAGACTTATTGGACATTCTTGGGATGAAACCAAAGAAGATAGATCCAATTTAGCTTACGACACAATCGAAGGTAAAAATGGCTCAGTAAATATTCAAGTAAACGGCAAAGACTATGCACCTCAAGAAATTTCAGCAATGGTTTTGCGCAAACTTAAAGAAGATGCAGAAGCATACCTCGGACAAAAAATCGATCAAGCAGTTATTACAGTACCTGCTTACTTCAATGACTCTCAAAGACAGGCTACTAAAGACGCTGGTAGGATTGCAGGACTCGAAGTTCTTAGAATTATCAACGAGCCTACAGCAGCAGCGCTTGCTTATGGTCTTGAAAGAAAAGAAGATTCTACGATTCTAGTATTTGACCTTGGTGGTGGAACTTTTGACGTAAGTATTCTTGAATTAGGCGATGGCGTTTTTGAAGTGAAAGCTACTGCCGGTGATTCACGTTTAGGTGGAGATGATTTCGATTTACTGTTAGTTGATCACATCGCTGATGAGTTCAAAAAAGAAAATGGCATTGACCTTCGTAAAGATGCGCAAGCTCTACAAAGACTTACTGAAGCTGCAGAGAAAGCCAAAATCGAACTTTCAAACATCACAGAAACCACTGTTAGCTTACCTTTCATTACTGCTGATGCTAATGGTCCTAAACATTTGGAAATAAAAATCAATAGAGCTAAATTTGAATCACTTTCACATGATCTATTTGAAAAACTTAAAGGACCTCTGAATCAAGCCATTAAAGATGCTGATATTAAAATCTCTGATTTAAATGAAGTGATTTTGGTGGGTGGTTCTACACGTATTCCTGCCGTTAAAGAAATCGTAAAAGGCATTACCAATAAAGAACCTAACCAACATGTAAACCCTGATGAAGTGGTTGCAGTAGGTGCTGCGATTCAAGGTGGTGTACTTGCAGGTGACGTTAAAGATGTAGTTCTTTTAGACGTAACACCTCTTAGCCTTGGTATTGAAACTCTTGGTGGAGTAATGACTGTGCTTATCGAGCGCAATACTACTATTCCTACTAAGAAGTCAGAAACTTTCTCTACCGCTGAAGACAATCAAACCAGAGTAGATATCAAAGTCTATCAAGGAGAGCGTTCTAGAGCTATGGAGAACAAACTACTTGGTGAATTCCATTTAGATGATATCGGTTCAGCGCCAAGAGGCATGCCAAAAATCGAAGTTACTTTTGATATAGATGCCAATGGTATTTTGAATGTATCTGCTAAAGATCAATCTACTGGCAAAACTCAGAAGATCTCTATTACTGCTTCAACGAATCTTTCAGATGCTGAGATCGACAAAATGGTTAAAGAAGCCGAAGCAAAAGCTGAAGACGATAAGAAATTCAAAGAAGAGATTGAAGAGAAAAATAAAGCCGATAGTCTTGTCTATGCTGCTGAAAAAATGATCAGCGAACATAAAGACAAACCTTATTCAGGCTCAATCGAAAAAGAAAGCGAGAAATTACATTCAGAAGCTGAAAAACTTAGAAGCTTGATCAAAGATGGCGGCTCTATTGAAGACCTTAGACAGAAGCAAATTGATATCCAGAATGCAATTGCGGAATTCAATAAAGCAGTAAGCCAATTTGCTGAGGCAGGTGCTGGTGCTAGCGAAGGTGCTGATCAGCCAAATGGCGGTGATGATGTCATTGATGCCGATTTTAAAGCTACTAGTGTAGACTAATAATTGATGCTTGATTTTCTCTTTGGGATACTAAAAGGAATTTTCAAAAAACTAATAGTTCTATTAGTAGTAGCTTCTATTGCTTTTGGCATTTGGAATTACTACAAAGAAAAACGCGAACGCAAAACTTTCATTGTAAGTTTCACAAATGTAGAAGGCTTGAGAAATGGCACTCCTGTTTTTGCAAACGGTGTGCGCGTTGGTAAAGTTATTAAAATTTTCCCTCTCGGTAATAGCTACAACATTGGCGTAAAGTGCATGATCACTAACCCTGACTTTCCTTCACCTAAGCATTCCGTTACCGCAAGAATTCTTACCAATTACGAAGAAGGCGGCGGTAGTGCTCTTGAAATTATCAGCATGACCGTAGGTTCAAAAGATAACGGAGTTGGTATCAATCCTTATGTAACCAAATATTCAATGAGATTGATGCGAGATTTTCTACAACTTTCCAAAAACTTTGGTGAAGCGGGAATGAAGGCTCTCAGTTCAAATCAATCAAGCGACTATGGTCAAAAAATAGAGAATTCTGTACAAAATACCATCACTAGTCTTGAATACGGCACTCTTCAACATGATGTCCAAAGTAATCTTAAAGACCTCAATAAACAAATCAAAAATTTTGAATCAAAATCACAAAAAGAAAAAGATGCAGATGCCAAGAAAGCAATGGAAAATCAATTAAAAGCTTTGAAGAAAACTACTCAAACCTTTGGGACACTGAGTGATCCTTATAAAGGTGATGAGAAATGAGAGTCTTATTATGCTTTTTTGTCGTCTAATTCTGCGACTCTTGCACTTAAAAGTTGATTTACCTTGTCATTCTTAGGAAACCACAGACTCGAAGCTGTCCAGAATCCGTTTAATGTATCATTGTCAGTTACCTTAGGGAGAACCGCAGCTACAATTTTAGAATTAAGTGAAGAAGGATTTTTAATAGAACTAGAGTGGGTTTCAATCAATCGAAGTTCTTCGGCTGCAACTTTGTTAGCTTTAGATGAACTTATTAATGATCCTAAATCCCTTAGCCTCGAACTTGCAGTTCTCATCATGGATACCTGCTCATCCCATAAAGTATCAACTAGATTTTGTTTACTTGAAGATATTTTCTTGCCTGGCGCAGCTGGCTGATTAATATTTCCTGATGATCCTGTTACATACATGAGCGAAGATAATAGCAATGAATTTAAAATATTGTCAAGAGCTCGTATAAAATTTACCCTTTCCAAAGGGTAAATTTTACTCCACAGTCACAGACTTAGCTAAATTTCTAGGTTGATCCACATCTTTACCTAGGTCTTCAGCAATGTAATATGCCAAGAACTGTAATGGAATAGTCGCAATGATTGGACTGAAGATTTGTGACACAGTTGGAATACGAACTATAGTATCGAAAACATCGTCTACATCATCATTATCATCACAAGTGATAATCAAGCTTGGTGACATTCTCGCTCTAGCTTCTTCAGCATTACTTAAAGTCTTTTTGTAAATGTTTTGTTCCAGCTCAGATTCACCTTTAATCGCAATACTTAGTACTGGAACATTTTTATCAAGAATAGCTATTGGACCGTGTTTCATCTCACCACTTGGATAACCAGTAGCATGGATATAACTTAGTTCTTTAAGTTTAAGAGCTCCTTCCAATGCTATAGGGTAAGTTACTCCACGACTCAGAAAGAGAAAATCTCGGTATGCTGAATATGCTAGAAACTGATCTTTATATGTTTCAGCTCTCTCAATACACTGATCTATGATAAGTGGCAACTCTCTAAGCTCTTGTTTAATACTCTTAAGATCCGTATGCTTAGCTTGTTCTGCGATCTTTATAGCAAGTAAATAAAGCGCTAGAACTTGCGAAGTGAAAGCCTTAGTTGATGCTACTGAAACCTCAACACCTGCAGGAGTTACAAAATTATTAGGCTCGCAGAGATCATGAATAGCTGACTCTGCCTTATTAGTAATTGCCATAACATGCGCGCCAGAATTTTTTGCGTTCTTAATAGCAGCTAGGGTATCTGCAGTTTCACCAGATTGACTGATGCCAATAACTAAATCATCTTTAGAAATCAATACAGGGAAAGAGCAATACTCACTTGCTACATTCACTTCAACTGGAATTCTTGCCCAAAGTTCTATGAGATATTTACCAAGCAAAGCTGCATGGTAAGCTGAACCGCAAGCCACAAAAATAATTCTACGAATTTTACTAAAATCGAAATTAAAATTCTCAAAACCTTTAATAGGTTCTGTTGGATCTTTAATTGCATCATTGAGCATATGGCTAATTACTACTGGCTGCTCATGGATTTCTTTAAGCAAGAAATGCTTATAAGGTCCCTTCTCAAATATAGATGAACTTTGCATTGAATGAACTATTTCAAGCTTGGCAGTATTGCCTTCGAAATCCTCAATCTTAACCGCCCCTGCAGTGATCTCAGCAATTTGTTGATCTTTTAATTTGATAATTTTTTTAGTAAATTGCAGAAGTGACGCACTATCACTTGCCACAAAATTCTCATTGTCCCCAACACCAATCACCAATGGCGACTGGTTCTTAGCTACTAAAATTTTCTTTTCTTTTCTTTGAGTAGCAGAAATTAAAATTGCTAAAGAAAAACTTCCTTCTAATCTTTTAACTGTTCTTCTTAAAGCTGTTAAATCATCAATATCTTCATTGCGATATTTAGAGAAGAGCTGCGCAATAACTTCACTATCAGTATCGCTAATAAACTCTACTCCATCTTTTTCAAGTTCTTTTTTGAGTATGTAGTAATTTTTTATAATGCCATTGTGCACTAGAGCAATTTCACCGTTTGAATCATTGTGAGGATGAGCGTTAGTGTTGTTTGGTTTGCCATGAGTAGCCCAACGAGTATGCCCAATTCCACAAGTGCTAGTGCTTAGAGCTTCTGCAATACGCTCTGCGACCAAAGAACTAAATTCATCACTGACATTTGTTCTTGCACCGACATTAGTTTTTAAAGTAGTAAGTGAATTAATCTTGCTTTCAAGCTCAGCAATTTTGCCTGCGGATTTGATAGTTTCTAACCTACTGCCTTGAGCATCTGGATTATCAACTAAAACTGCAATTCCTGAAGAATCATAACCACGATATTCAAGAGTTCTTAAACCCTGCAGTAATATATCTTTTGCGTTCTTTGAGCCAATATAGGAAACGATTCCACACATATATACATATTGTACTATAGTTAAGTAAATAGATCTCGATCTTCCCTCAAAGCATGATGGTTAATAGTGGCTATGAGGTTATAAGCTGGATATAACAGAATTTTTTTATAATCCAAATCATTGGTTAAATAAGACTTTTGGAACTCAGTTAAATTACTTTGTAATTCAACAAACTTTGCTTCAATTTCTTGATGGTCTTTTAGTAATTTCTCGATAATCTCTGTGTAGTTTGGACTAGAGTCTAAAATTTGTGGAAAGAAATTTTTCTCTTCTTCTTGGAAATGACCATCTAATAATTGCTTGGTATATTCAAGAAATTTAATTGTAATTTTAATCAGGAACTCATCATCGCGTTTGTTTTTCAAGCTAGTGAAATCTAGTAGAAATACTTCTAAATCTTTGTAAAGCTCTTGGTGTTCTTGTTGGAGTTTGATTTGGAGATTCATTATCAAATGATGTCATTCTGAGCCTTCGAAGAAGGCGTAAGAATCCAGTCATCTAAAAGATTTTAGCAGTACTGGATCGCCACGCCCATTTCATGGGCTCGCGATGACGGCACTCGCTTCATGCCTTATTATAAGACTATGCCAGATAAATACTACGAAATAAATTTTGATGGCTTGCCAGGTCCCACTCATCTTTTTTCGGGATTAGCTCAAGGCAATCTGGCGTCAGAGACTAACGAAGGTCAAAGATCTAGACCCAAAGCCGCAGCGCTGCAAAGTCTTGAGAAAATAAAATTCCTTGCGCAATTAGGTATTAGAGAAGCAATTATTCCCCCTCAGATTCGACCAGATCTAGAAGCAATCAAAGCTCTTGGTTATGAAGGTCCCAGAGCTGATGTCCTAAAAAAAATCTATGAGCAAAATCCAAAACTTTTTAAATCAATTTTCAGTTCGGCATTTATGTGGACAGCAAATGCTGGAACCGTGTCACCAAGCCTAGATGCTAAGGACAGTAAGTTACATATCACTACAGCAAATTTACAAACAAATTTTCACCGTTTGATTGAAGCCCAGAATACTTTTAAATACTTTAGGCAAGTTTTTGCTACTAATGACTTCAGACTACATACTCCATTAAGATCTGCAATGGCAGATGAAGGTGCTGCAAATCATATTAGGTTTTGTGAAGACTATGGCACACCAGGTCTTGAATTCTTTGTTTATGGATATTCAAATACAAAGACCTTAGAAAGCTTACCTAATAAGCATCCTGCAAGGCAAAGTCTAGAAGCCTTTCAAGAGATTATTAAAAGTCATGAACTTAATCCCGAAGCTATCGTATTTGCCCAACAATTGCCAGAGGCTATTGATGCTGGGGTCTTTCATAATGATGTGATTAGTACCGGTAACAAAAATTTATTTTTCTATCACGAGAAATCTTTTGTAACTCAAAACCAAGTTCTAGAAGAACTAAAAAATAAATACAAAAAAATCACTAGCAAAGATTTAATTTTACTAGAAGCCAAAGACAGTGAAATTAGTCTCAAAGATGCTGTTGAGTCATATATTTTCAATTCACAAATTTTAAGCCCAGATCATTCTGAACAAATGTTACTTCTCTGTCCTCTTGAATGCAAAGAGAATTTACGTGTCAAAAACTTTATCGACAGTAAAATCATTCACAACCCAAGGATACCCATCAAAGACGTTTACTATCTAGATCTTAAAGAAAGCATGCGCAATGGTGGTGGTCCAGCTTGCCTCAGATTAAGAGTGGTCATGAGTGAGAAACAAATACAAAACTGTAAACAAAGTGTTTTTTACAATGAAGCACTCTACAATAAAATGAAAACTTGGATCAATAAATTTTATCCAGAAGAATTAAGTTTAGAAATGTTATTAGATGAAGCATTCCTGATTCATCTTGATCAAGCTTATGCAGAATTAGCAAAAATTTTTGACATCAAGTTAAGCTTTTAAAGTTTCAAGCCTTGCTATGACACTGTCCAAAGAATAAGAATCTAGGTAATCTAATTTACGCGCTTTTTTATAAGCCGCAATTGCTTTCTCATCTTCATCAAGGATTAAATGGTAAGTCGCCCAGTAAAGCCAGGTGTAGAGTGAGTTTGGACCAGAGAGTTTCTCAAACTCTTCAAGAATATATTTCATACAATCCATAGATTCTTTAAACTCAAAACGCACTAAAACATCTTGCAAATCACGATAACGCTTCACTAAATTGTAGATGACGAAATTTTCTTCAAAAGATTTATTAAGCAAATGCGCTGTATCTAAATTATTAGTCAAAACAATTCGAGAAAGAATTGAATCAGTTTGAATTACTGAAAATTTACCCGCTTTAGAAAAGTAATAAGCAATAAACTCATTATCAATTTCATGGGCAACAGCATTACCCACTATTTGGCAAAAACTATTTGCTAGAGGAGGTATATCTCCACTAAAAAGAAAACCCTTGTCTAATGTCAAAGCTAAAAGTTTATTTGCTGCTTCTAAGACTGAATAAGGAAAAGGAATGAATCTTGCTGTATCTGCATCTTGATAAAACTCACTAAAATCTTCGTAATATTTCTTCTCAAGCTCAGACTGAGAGCCAGTTTTATACTCATGAAATTTCAAATCTTTTACCAAGCTTGTTAGTAGTTGCGAGTTTTCTAAAGGTTCATATTTAACTTCATTAGTTTGATTAATGCGCAAATATAATTCTTCGAATTCTGCATCGGCTTTCCTCTTTAAGATCGTTACTGGCAAAGTATCAAAAACATAATTCATAATTGATGCAAGCAAATTATCAAACTTGAAACTTGTGCCATCCAGATATTTAGCCTCTTCTGGCTTCAGTACATCCAAAACAACTAATTCATAATCTTTACCTTCAAGGAAACCTTCAAGAATATTACTAGCTTTAATTTCTTGGATCATTAATTTCGAGTAATCAGAAATGATTAGCTTAACCTTAGCTTGCAAGCCTAAGTTTTTTAATGCATGTAAAAAATGCATAGAGAAATAACCCGAACCAGCACCGGTTTCAAGCACCATAAAATTATTCAGCTCTGGATACTGATCTATAGCTGTTTTCACTAAGTTAGCAATTGATAAAGCATTTGGGTAATTGGTGTTAATGTTGTGTGGTATTGCATTTCCAACCTTTTTACTAAAGGCAGCAGTGCCTTTGTTTTGGAAGTAGTAATCAGCAAGCTCCCATATAATCGACTCATTATAAGGTTTCCAGTCTTGCAAGATTTTTAAATTAGACACCATTCCATTATAAGAGGATTTCGGGTAAGAGGAGAAGTGTAGTCAATCTGTCCAAAACTGCAGCGAAAGATAGAAATCTAGTCTAACTATATTTTAATAAAACTTAGAAAGCGTAATATTGATAGCAATATGAGATGAAGCAAATGAAGCTTGGTAAGCAAATATGCGAGTTGCGAAGTTAATAGAATTAAGGCTTCTCAAAAAGTCTTTAGCTCGCGAAGCGTGATTCAAAACGAGCATTATTTGCTCCAAGCTTCATTTAGCTGAATCCATATGGATATCACATTACGCAATAAGTTTTATTGAAATATTGAAAAATCAGGTAGACTGGATCGCCACGCCCTTTCCAAGGGCTCGCGATGACGCATTTGTGCTCAACTACGCTCCAAGATTGACTTAATGTTAAAATACACATTGATGAAATTATCCTACAACTGGCTAAATGAATTTGTTGACCTTGAAGGACTTGATCCTTATAAGCTAGCTGAAGAGCTAACTATGAAAGCCTTTGAAGTTGAAGATATTCATACTACTGGTTCTGTTTTGGATAGCAGCGTAGTACTTGGTGAAATTCTTGAAATTACCAAGCACCCTGATGCAGAGAAACTACAAATCACTCAGACTAATATTGGTAAGGAAACTTTACAAATAGTTTGCGGTGGGCGCAACATTAAAGTCGGACAAAAAATTCCAGTTGCTTTAATAGGTTCTAAAGTTTTAAATAGACATGATGGTTCAGAATTAGAAATCAAAAAATCTAAAATCAGAGGCGTTGAAAGTTTCGGCATGCTCTGTTCGGCTGATGAACTTGGTTTCAGCGAAGAGCACAGCCAAGCTATCAAAGAAATTCAAGGTGATGGTATTTATTTATTTGCAGATGCTTCGAACTCTGCGATCAAAGACATCACTAATGCCAAAGCTCTTGGCACTCCAATCAACCAAATCCTGGAGAGTAAATCTGATTTTATTTTTGAAGTTGGCGCAAGAAGCAATCGCGGAGACGCTCTCTCTGTCTATGGTCAAGCTCGTGAGATTGCTGCAGTATCTAACAAAAAATTCAAAGCTATAGATCTTAAAGCAGAGAAAATTTACACAGTAGACCCTTCAGTAAAAAGTATCAAACCAAAAATTGCAGAAAGCTCACTTGGCAAAGACTGTACAGTTTTTTATACAGTGAACATCGAAGGAGTCAAAGTCGCCCCATCACCAATGTGGTTGCAAGAGCGTTTAAATGCTCAAGGACAAAAATCTATTAACAACATTGTAGACATCAGTAACTTCGTAATGCTCGAACTTGGTCAACCAATGCATTTCTATGACAGAGATAAAGTTGCCGGAGACTATTTAGAGCTACGCAGAGCTAAGCCTGGGGAAGAGCTCACAACCTTAGAAGAGAAAACTCACCAGCTCAATGACATCAATTTAGTAATCGCTGACTCTAAAGGACCTTCTTCTTTAGCTGGAGTTATGGGTGGTTTAGCTTCAAGTATTTCGGATACTACGACTAACGTCGTGATTGAAGTTGCAATTTTCAACTCTGCCGCAGTACGCAAAAGCGCTCGTAATGCCGGTGTTGAATCAGAATCTAAAAAACGCTTTGAAAGAGGCGTTGATAAAGCAATGTCCAGAACCAGCTTATTAAGAGCTATTGAATTATTGCAAGAAGTTTCTCAAGAACAAGGACTCAAACTAAAAATTGGAGAAATTTTTGTAGCTGGGGATGAAAAAACTCAGGAAACTAAAATCACCCTCAATAAGAATCAAATAAAAAGACTTTCAGGAATAGAAATTCCTGATACAGAAGTTATAACTATACTTGAGAACTTAGGGATTAAAACTATTAACCAAAGCTCAAGCTCTTTTGAATTCTCTATACCAAGCCATAGACAAGTAGATATCAGCAGAGAGATAGATCTTATAGAAGAAGTGGTGAGAATTTATGGCTACGATAAAATTCCTCCACAAGCACCAAGCTCAGCAGCGGTAAATGACAGTAAAGTTCTTGATTCTAAATCCAAGAAACTTGCTGTGGCTAAAATCACTCAAAGCTTTATTGCATCTGGCTTTAGCGAGGCTAAATTAAGCAGCCTTATTGGCAACACTCTATCTAATTTAGATCAAAAACTAAGATTGGATAGCACTAAAAGAGACTCTATTGAAATGGATAATCCACTATCACTTGAACACAAAATTCTTAGACAATCTTTAGTACCTGGTTTAATTCAAGCAGCAAGCAGAAATTATGCTTATGACAAAACTATTGATATCAAGCTTTTTGAGCTTGGCAAAATTTACTATCATAAGGATTCTAATATTGAAGAACAGAAGCTTGCGACAATTTTTGTGAAGAATGAAAGCAATTGGCTTGCGCAGAAAAGTTCAACTCTTGGCGAAAATTTCTTCATTATCAAATCTATAGTTGAAGAGCTTTACTCAAGAGCTAAATTCAAAACTATAAATGAAACTAATAATTTTTATTCAATGCTGCATCCTGGGATCTCAGCATTAGTTGAAGAAGATAAAAGAGATATTGGTTATATTGGCAGAATTCATCCTAGTCTATGTAGAGAATGGGACTTACCTGAAGAAAGCTATGTTATGGAATTGTCTTTTCCAAAATTGCAAGAAATCAAATTCAAGCCAATTTCCACTAACCCGATTGTCGAACGTGACATGACCGTTGATAGTAATGATGAAGTTTTAGCTCAAAATATCATCGATATCATCAAGAAGGAATGTTCTAAGGATTTACAGAAGGTTTCTATAACCAGTTTATACAAGAGAAACACTGAGGGTATGGCCTCTAAGAGCACGACTTTTAGGTTAAAATGGCAGTCTGCAAACGAGACTCTAAGCGGCGAAGATATCGATAAACAAATTGAAAAGCTCAAGCTCTTGCTTGAAAGCTCACTAGGCGTTACATTTAGAGCATAATGGGACCAAACAAAGCTGGCATAAGAATAAGTTTCCTTCTCACTACATTAGTGATTGCCTTAATATTAGGCACACCTATTCCATTTTTAACCAGAATCATAAAAGAGATTCCTTTAGTAAGTTTATTTCTTGGCGAAGTATCTCTAGTTTTCTTAGTGATACTTGCTAGCTTTCCAAAAGCAGGTATCAAAGAGATTGTAACTATTAGCAGTCAGTTCCTTATTGTGATTGGTTTTTGTTTTGGTATTTTAAGTTTAATTCCAATTGCACCAGAGTTTAGATTATTTTCTTTTGGCGATATAGAATCAGGTATCCCAAACCTTGTCTCAGTGAACATCATAGGCGTGATTGCTTTAAACTGCGTTGTCTGCTTTTTACTCAACATCGAACTAAAAAGAAAAAAACATGCAGCGGCTCCCTCTGGTTCTTTTTCACAAAGACGACTTAAAAATAAAAACTTCAACAACTCTGCTGATATTGAAGGTGTTGGCGAAGTAAAAACTTTTGGCTCAGAATTAAAGAAAGATGTCAATTCGCTATTTGACTTATATCTAAAAGAATACGAAGAAGGTCACATAGATATCAACCTCAAATTAGAAAATATTGAAAAAGTTTTACTTGAGAATATTAATTTGGATATCACTGGTGCAATGTGCATCGATAAAGATGGAGCAGTACTCAATGACACAGTTTTTCAATGGAGCGGTTACCCAAAAGAGAATATGCTTGACTTATTCCAAAGAAATAATCAAATATCAAAAGATCTTGGAACTGGATTGCTGTGCCAGATGCTTTTTAAAGATGGAACTCATTGGTACATCATTGCTAAATTCAGAGGAAATTATTTAATTTTACAAAGCGAAAAGAAAAATCCTAGTCCTTTATTAGAGACTAGTTATAAGGTCTTTAAAGCTTTAAAACTAGCTTAAGTCATTGCGAGGAACTGCGAGCGTAGCGCGGCAGGACGAAGCAATCTATCCGTGGTACATTAAAAATTATGATCGAGAAATTGCTTAGTTTGGTAGTTAGTAATGGAGCAAGTGATTTACATTTGGCAACTAACGAACCTCCTATTTTAAGGATCAATGGACATTTACAAAGAACTGAATTTGCTCCGCTAAATAAAGAACAAGTTAAATCAATTTGCTATAGCTTCCTAACGAAACATCAACAAGAAGTTCTTGAAACTACTTACGAAGTCGATCTTGGTTATGGGCTTCCAGGTGTAGGGCGTTTTAGAATCAATGTCTATAAAGATAGAATTGGTTATAGCGCTGCACTTAGAACTATTACTGAAAAGATTCCAACACTTGATCAACTTGAATTACCAGCAACGACTAAAGACATTGCACAAATGCCTCGTGGATTGGTTTTGGTTACTGGACCTACAGGTTCAGGTAAATCTACAACCCTTGCAGCGATTATTGACTGGATCAATACTCACAGAGCTGAGCATATTATTACCATCGAAGATCCGATAGAGTTTGTGCACAGCTCTAAGAAAAGTCTTATCAACCAACGTGAAGTTGGTAGCGATACGCATAGCTTTAGTGCTGCCCTGAGATCCTCTCTAAGAGAAGATCCTGACGTTATACTCATCGGTGAGATGCGTGATCTTGAGACTATTTCACTTGCTGTTACTGCAGCGGAAACAGGTCACTTAGTTTTCGCGACTCTACACACCAGCTCTGCAGCTACTACTATCGATCGTCTTATCGATGTGTTTCCAGCAGAACAACAAACACAAATTAGAATTCAATTGAGTAACTCACTTAAAGCAGTACTCTCACAAACATTACTTCCGAACAAAGATGGTAAAGGTAGATCGATGGCAATGGAGATTATGATAGTTACTCCAGCAATAGCTAACTTAATTCGTGAAGGTAAAACTTCACAAATCTACTCAGCAATTCAAACTGGCCGTAAAGAAGGCATGCAAACTCTTGAAGCTGCTCTGGCTGATCTTTATAGACAAGGCAATTGTCGAATTGAAGATATTCTTGGCAAAAGCTCTAAAGTAGATCAATTACGTAACTTGCTTGGACCGGATCTGATAACGCCTGATATGGGCTAAAAACCTTGTCCGCAAAGCTTAACAAAATTTAAAAACCGAAATTTTCAATTAAGCTAAAATAGACCAAGCAATTATGTTACTAACCTTAGCCCTTTTAAGTTTTTTATATCTCTTCCACGTGATCTTTCTTGCTCCTGGCAACTTGGTTGATTGGCAGCTTAAAATTTTTACTCTATGCAAATTACTAAGAATAGATGGACTACGTAAAGAAGCGATTCAACCAAATAGCGTTGATGTACATCTGGCAAATAGTTTTGCACGCCAAAAGTCTGATGGTAGTTTTGAAACTTTCCAAGCTGATTATATAGTTTTAGCTCCAGGAGATTTTGTATTAGCTACAACTGAAGAGTTCTTTTATTTCCCGGTTAACTTACATGGTGTTCTCCAAGGTAAAAGCTCATGGGCAAGGTTAGGGCTCTATGTTGAGTCTGCAGGACTGTTTGATAGTGGCTTTGAGGGAGAAGGTGTGGTTGAACTTACTAACCAAGGCAAATCATCACTTACTCTTGAAGCCGGCAAAGCTATTGCCCAAATGATTTTCATTCGTAACTTCCCCGTTCTTCATCCATACGGTAAGAAAAAATATGGCAGAAGCAATTACCAAGGGCAACGTGGCGCACGTCAAAGCTGCTTAGAAGAAGTGATTGCTAAGGATCAATTGAAAGCTAAAAATATTGGGAGAGTTGAGCTAAGGTACGAGGAAGTCAACTAAAATATATTTTGTTTTGTGTGAAGTTGACCTGCTAAATACAAGGGATAGTAAAAAATCTTTTTCTTGCTATCATACCTGTAGTTTTGGCCGCTAACTATGATGGCATGCTCAGGGGCATATCTATCCGCAAATGATTTTAAACTTTTGGATTGAGTGTTGTTGCCAGATTTAACTTCTAATGGAATTAAAGATGATGATTGATTCAGTAAAAATTCAATTTCAGCTTCTCCTTCCTGCCATGAATAAATATCATGCTTAATTCCTAAGCTAGCTCTAAGTTCTTGAGCTACAAAATTTTCTGCAAAGTATCCTTTGTAATTACCGTAATCATAATCTATGACGTCTTTTGGGCTTAAATCACTTAGTAGTCCAAGTATGCCAATATCAAAAATAAAAAGTTTGAAGAAGTTCTCCTTACTAAAAGCTATTAATGGTAGTTCTGCTCGATGAGCAATTTTTACTTTAATGATAAGTCCAGTAGCTTCAAGCCAATCGATTATATTTACTAGCCTTGAATAGCTTTTAACTCCAGGAATAATGTTTTTAAATTGGAATTTAGGTGCCGAGCCATTATGGGTTTGTGATAATTGACCAGGAATATTACGCCATAATCTTTCAATATGCATAGAGTTTTCTTTACCAGAATGTTTCATCATGTCGTCAATATAGGAATCTAAAATCCTCTTCTGTGTCCCTCTTGCTGAGCGCAACTTAGCTCGCATCTGAGAGTTAGAATTAATGTAGTTATTAACAACTTCTGGTAAGCCTCCTATAATAAAATAGATCTTTAGTTTCTCCCAAAGTTTTTCGTGAACTAGTTCAGGTATTTCTTTAATATCAGTTAGATTTTTATTTATATATTTTAGAAGTTTAGTTTCATTAGAAGCTTGTAGAAACTCTGTAAATGTCATGGGAAATAAATCCAGATAGTCAACTTTCCCTACAGGGAAAGATACATCATTAAATCTTAATCCTAAGAGTGATCCAGCACTGACTACAGCTTGCTTGGGAGCATCTTCTGCAAAATATTTCAGTGAAGTTAATGCATTCGGGCAAGCTTGAATCTCATCAAAAATCAGAAGATCATCTTGATTTATATTTAGATCCAATTCAATGGAAAGTAAATCAATAATATTAGCTGGATCAAGATTTGAACTGAATGCTTTATGTGCTTTTTTATTTTTTTCAAAATTAATGTAGTGATAATTAGAAAAACTTTTAGCAAAATTGAGAAGACTGTAAGTTTTGCCAACTTGACGAGCCCCTCGTAATATAAGCGGCTTGCGATGTAGGGAGTTTTTCCAAACCAAAAGTTCTTTGTCTATTCTTCTATGCACTGTAACTTTATTGTACCAAAAAGTCACCAATTCGTAACTTTTTGGCAGGACTTTTTACTAAATTTTGACATAGACATCAGTCAAAGCTTGATTATTCTAATTACAGTGTTATTTCCAAATTTTAAAAGAATACATTGTCTCTGATAAGGTTCATAACCTTATTTTTAGCGGAAATATAAGGTTACAAACCTTATATTTGTGATGTGAGAACCAAGGATTAAGGGGCATTTTCTGCAATGGACTAACTAAATCAAAGCACTCAACTTATTTACAAACCCCTCATCCCTAATATCATCAACCGTATAAATCAAAGCATCGGAGCCATCTTCATAGTAAGCTTTACGCTCGCCGCTTAATTTAAAATCAAATTTCTTATAGAGTTTAATTGCTGCATGATTGTCGAGCTTCACTTCCAGAAAAACTTTTTGCGCATTACTACGCAAAGCTGAATCAAATAAAGCCAAGAGTAAAGCCTTGGCTATTCCCTTACATTTAAAATCTTTATGTACTGCAAGCGTAAGTATATGCATTTCATCACACACAAAATTCCCACCTGCAAAGCCAATCACAGATTGCTCTTGCTCAGAGACAACAGTTAGATACAAAGAATTTTCATTAGTCAATTCTTGCAAAAACAAATTCTTGGACCAATGTTTTTCACCAAAAGCATGAGCATTAATTTCCATGACTTCATCAAGATCAGATAGATACATTCTGCGAATAGAGATTTCTTCTTTGGCATTTAAATATTTGTAAATAGATTCTAGTAATTGATTTATATAAGATGGGGCATCTGGCAAAGATTTAAAATCAATACGCTGCACAATATCTTCGACGTAGTCGCTAGCTTGTAACTCTCGTAGAGGCTGCATCACAAAACTACGCTCTCTCATACGTGGATGAGGTACTACTAAACGCTCATCGTTAATATTCTCATCACCAAAAAGCAGTATATCTATATCAAGATAGCGGGCTTTTTTTCTTCCTCTACTTTCTCTCTCTGGATCCAGCTTTGCCTCAATTGCATTTATAAACTCTAATAACTCATAAGGACTTATACTTGTTTCAATTTTGATCACGCCATTCAAAAAATCTTGCGGACCCGCTCCTTCAACAGCAGGATTTTCATACCATTTAGATTTTTTGAGAAACTTAACTGCCGGATTCTGCTTCAGCTCATTAATAGCTTGCTGAAGATTCTCTTCTCGATTACCGAGATTTGAACCTAGAGCTAGAAAAACTTCTTTCATTTTTTTGCGTTATATTATTTATATAGTACCTGATGAGTTTAAGAGTCCTAACTAAAATTTTTCTTTACCTAATGTTTATTGGGACGATTGTATTTGTTGGCAGAATTTTTTCATACAAAATCGATAATTTTAGTAGTTACTGTCGTATCGCTGGACTTAGGCTCATAAGCCCACTTGAAATCAAGCAGGCAATTGATTCTCTTGAAATTAAGAATAGATATTTTTATCAAATCAATCCAAAAAACATCTCTACCTATCTAGCCAAACGCCCTCTAGTAGCCAAAGTAAAAATCAGAACTAATATTTATCCAAAGTTAGCTTATAAAATTTATATCATCGAAGAAGAGCCTTGGGCTTTCTACCGCAATCGTGTACTGAATACTAATGCTGAAATCATTATCAATTCAGCAAGAGACGCTAAGCTCTATAACTCAGCTATAATTTCTCAAATTTATGCTGATAAAGAAAACTATACGCAAATTAAAACTTCTAAAGAGATTGGCAAGGATAAACTGAAAACTCTAAAAAAACTCAGCGACACGATTCAAGATAATTTAAAGAGTATCCAAAGCACTGAGACCATTAAAGAAATTATTCTCGATCGAGAAGAAAATTTAACCATTCATACCGAGAACCTAGTCTTCAAGCTAGGTTTACTTGATAGCAAAATTTTCAATAGAGCTAAAAAACTAGAAGTACTTTTTAGAAAAATGAAAGATCCTAAAGAACTAGATTACATAGATCTATCTTTAAGTAGTAGTGAAATACTGCTAGGTAAAAAACAAGCTAAAATTTAATCGATGCCAAACCGACCACGAGTAGTAGTTGCAGGAGCCCTAGGTAAGATGGGCAAAGCTGCCGTTGATACTTTTATAGAACATTCAAAAGACTTTGAATTAGTTGCAGGCATTGTGCGTGATTTAGGGAATGTTGATCCAAAAATTATTAGTGAATTAGATAAACATGGAGTCACACTCTATGATAATCTTGCAGATGTTTTACATCGTGGTAATGTTGATATTTTGGTTGAACTAACTACTCCTGATAGTGTTTATGAAAACTCCAAACTCGCTCTAGCAAATGGTGTGAGACCGGTAATCGGTGCAACTGGTTTAAGTGATGAGGACATCAATGAGTTAAGCAAGCTCTGTGACAAAAACCATGTTGGTGGAATAATCGCGCCTAACTTTGCTATCGGCGCAATCCTCATGATGAAATTTGCAGCTGAAGCAGCTAAATATATGAATCGCTATGAAATTATCGAATTACATCACGACAAAAAATTAGATTCGCCTTCTGGTACCGCAATCAAAACCGCAAAATTAATTAGCTTGAATGCCAAAGGCGAAAACAAAGCGGGCTTTGTGGAGGGTAAAGCACGTGGTGAATTACATTATGGAGTACCTATACACAGTGTGCGTTTACAGGGCTTTGTAGCCTCTCAGGAAGTGATTTTTGGTGGTCTTGGGCAGACACTTACCATTAAACATGACACCATTGATAGATCAAGTTTTATGCCAGGTATTTTAATTGCCTGCGAGAAAGTAATGAAGCTGAATAAATTAGTTTATGGCTTGGAGAATTTATTGTAAGAACAGTGGCACAAGTGCCGTCATTGCGAGGAACTGCGAAGCAGGACGAAGCAATCCATATTACCAAAGTCTTCAGTGGTGTGGATTGTCACGCCACTTCGTGGCTCGCAATTAAATATTAGAGAATAAGGAAGGGTCAACCTTTAGATTCAAAGCT